>NZ_BARG01000012.1 GCF_000376565.1 Streptomyces hokutonensis
GACCGTCCGACCGTCCGACCGTCCGACCGTCCGACCGTCCGACCGTCCGACCGTCCGACCGTCCGACCGTCCGACCGTCCGACCGTCCGTGCCTCCTTCCGTCCGTGCGTCCGGCATGCAGCTGCCTCCCGGTTGTTGTCCGGGAGGCAGGCAAGGTTCGGGCGTCGGGTCAGCCGTTGCGCGGGCCCGGGAAGGCTGTGGGCCTGGCCTCGTCTCGGAGGGTGGGGCTGCCGGCTGTGGGCTGGGTCGGCATGGAGCGGGCGGCGGGGACCGTCGGGAGCGCGGGCATCGGGGGGAGGCCCGTGTTCACCGTGACCGGGCGGGCCGTCGCCGCCTCCGTCGTGCGTTCGGCGTCGGCCGCCGCCTGGGTCGCGGCGCGGCGGGCGCCGTAGCGGCGGTGTACCGCCTGCTTGGTGACCCCGAGGGCCGAGCCCACCGCGTCCCACGAGAAACCGAGCGAGCGGTCGAAGTCCACGGCGGCCGTGACCAGGGTCTCGACACTGTCCCGCAGTTCCTGCGCGAGACGGACCGTCGGGGCGGGAGCGCGCCCGTAGACGACGAAGCCCGTGGACGGGCCGGAGCGGCGCGGGCGGTAGACGTTGCCCAGCTGGGCGGTGAGCGTGCGCAGTGCGTCCACCTGCCGGCGGACCCGCTCGATGTCCCGCACCAGCAAGTGCAGGCTGGCCCGAGCCTGGGCGTCGTGGGTTGCGTGGTCGGCCATGAACAAGCCTCTCGAACCGGCGTTGAAAAGGATCGGGCCGCGTGAATGCGGCCCATAGTGGTCAACTCTTTCTTGACCAACGCGTGTGCGCTCCGCTGGTCACGCAACGGGGGCGTAAGGGCATATGCGTACGCCCCCGGTGAACCGGTGTGCGCTGCGGGCGTCCGTGCGTCCGCCGACGTGGGCCCCTGGGCCCGCGCGCCATAGACTGGTGCGCTGCCCGCACACTCCCGCCCGAGAGGCCCGAACGCACCCATGAAGCTCGTCTTCGCCGGTACCCCCGAGGTCGCCGTTCCCGCACTGGACGCCCTGATCGCCTCCGGGCGGCACGAGGTGGCCGCCGTCGTCACGCGGCCCGACGCGCCGGCCGGGCGTGGGCGCAGGCTCGTGGCGAGTCCCGTCGCCGAGCGGGCCGAGGAGGCGGGGATCGAGGTGCTGAAGCCCGTCAAGCCGCGCGACCCGGAGTTCCTGGAGCGGCTGCGGGAGATCGCGCCCGACTGCTGTCCCGTCGTCGCCTACGGCGCCCTGTTGCCCCGTGTCGCCCTCGACATCCCGGCCCACGGCTGGGTCAACCTGCACTTCTCGCTGCTCCCCGCCTGGCGCGGCGCCGCTCCCGTGCAGCACTCCATCATGTCCGGCGACGAGATCACCGGCGCCTCCACCTTCCTGATCGAGGAGGGACTCGACTCCGGGCCCGTCTACGGCACCGTGACCGAGGAGATCCGGCCCACCGACACCAGCGGCGACCTGCTGACCCGGCTCGCGTTCGCCGGCTCGGGCCTGCTTGCGGCGACCATGGACGGGATCGAGGACGGGACATTGAAAGCCGTACCGCAGCCTGGCGAAGGCATCACCCTCGCTCCGAAGATCAACGTCGAGGACGCGCAGGTGGAGTGGGCGGCTCCGGCGCTGCGGGTGGACCGGGTGGTGCGCGGGTGCACCCCGGCGCCCGGCGCCTGGACCGGCTTCCGGGGTGAGCGGCTGAAGATCGTGCAGGCCGTGCCCGTGCCGGAGCGGACCGACCTCGCGCCCGGTGAGCTCTCCGTGGGCAAGAACAACGTGTACGTGGGCACCGGGTCGTACGCCGTCGAGCTGCTGTGGGTGCAGGCGCAGGGCAAGAAGCCGATGCGGGCGGCGGACTGGGCGCGCGGGGCGCGGATCGGGGCGGGGGAGACGGTCGGGACCCTCTGAACTTCCCGGGCGTGACGTCCCGCGGCTTCCCGGGCGTGACGTCCCGCGCGCGGTCGGGCCGGTGCGACGTAGGCTGGACGCACATCTCGGCCAGAAATCCGGAGCACCTTTTTCGTGAGTGAGCAGTCCCCGCGACCCCGTAAGCCCGGCAAGCCCTACCGTCGGCCGCAGAAGGACCCCGTCCGCATCCTCGCCTTCGAGGCGCTGAGGGCCGTCGACGAGCGGGACGCGTACGCCAACCTCGTGCTGCCGCCGCTGCTCCGGAAGGCGCGCGACAAGGGCGACTTCGACGCGCGGGACGCGGCGCTCGCCACCGAGCTGGTCTACGGGACGCTGCGCCGGCAGGGGACGTACGACGCGATCATCGCCTCGTGCGTCGACCGGCCGCTGCGCGAGGTCGACCCGCCGGTGCTGGACGTGCTGAGCCTCGGGGTGCACCAGCTGCTCGGGACGCGGATCCCGACCCACGCGGCCGTGTCCGCCTCCGTCGAACTCGCCCGGGTCGTCCTCGGCGACGGGCGGGCCAAGTTCGTCAACGCCGTGCTGCGGAAGGTCGCGCAGGACGACTTCGACACGTGGGTCGAACGGGTCGCGCCGCCCTACGACGACGATCCCGAGGACAACCTCGCCATCGTGCACTCGCATCCGCGCTGGGTCGTCTCCGCGCTGTGGGACTCGCTCGGTGGCCCCCGCGCCGGGATCGAGGACCTGCTGGAGGCCGACAACGAACGGCCCGAGGTCACCCTCGTGGCCCGGCCCGGCCGGTCCACCACCGACGAGCTGCTGCGCGAGGAGGCCGCGCTGCCGGGGCGCTGGTCGCCGTACGCCGTGCGGCTCAGCGAGGGCGGGGAGCCCGGGGCCGTGGCGGCCGTGAAGGAGGGCAGGGCGGGGGTGCAGGACGAGGGCAGTCAGCTGGTCGCCCTCGCGCTGGCCAACGCGCCGCTCGACGGGCCGGACGAGAAGTGGCTCGACGGGTGTGCCGGGCCCGGCGGCAAGGCCGCGCTGCTCGCCGCGGTGGCCGCCGAGCGCGGGGCGACGCTCCTCGCCTCCGAGAAGCAGCCGCACCGCGCGGGCCTGGTGGCGAAGGCGCTCGCCGGGAACCCCGGGCCCTACCAGGTCATCGCCGCCGACGGCACCCGGCCGCCGTGGCGGCCCGACAGCTTCGACCGTGTCCTGATGGACGTGCCCTGCACCGGCCTGGGCGCGCTGCGCCGCCGCCCCGAGGCCCGCTGGCGGCGCCGCCCCGAGGACCTCGACGGCTTCGCACCCCTCCAGCGCGGGCTGCTGCGCACCGCCCTGGAATCCGTCCGCGTCGGCGGAGTCGTCGGCTACGCGACCTGCTCACCCCACCTCGCCGAGACCCGCGCCGTCGTCGACGACCTCCTCAAGCAGTACCCACACACCGAACTGATCGACGCCCGCCCGCTGCTGCCGGGCGTCCCGGCTCTCGGTGACGGTCCTGACGTACAGCTGTGGCCGCATTTGCACGGGACGGATGCGATGTATCTGGCGCTGATCCGCAGGACCGGGTGACGGGCCGGTCATAGGGCGCCGTCATCGGCAGGGCCGGTTGGCGCGTGGATCACCGAGACGTTCAACCGCGGCGTCGGCTGACGCGCCGGTCGCAGGGCGGGCTTGGCTGCGGGATCGGCTGATCCGTGGGTCGCAGGGCGCCGTCATCGGCAGGACGGGTTGACGCGTGGATCACAGAGGCGTTCGCAGCATCGGCTGACGCGCCGGTCACAGGGCGGCTTGGCTGCGGGACCGGCTCACGCGCGGATCACGGAAGGCGCTCGTCCGCAGGGTCGACTGATCTGCGGGTCACACGGTGCCGTCATCGGCAGAACCGGCTGACGCCCGGACCATGAAACGCCTTTGTCCGTAGGGCCGGTTGACCTGCGGGTTACAGAGTGCCTTCATCGGCAGAACCGGCTGACGCCCGGATCATGGAACGCCTTTGTCCGTAGAGCCGACTGATCTGCGGGTCACAGGGCGCCCTCATCGGCAGGACTGGTTGATCCGCGAGTCACCGGATGACGTCATCGGCAGGACTGGCCGACCCGCGGATCGTGGAACGCCCTTCCGCGAGACCGCCCGACCCGCGGATCACCGAACGCGCCCATCCGCAGGGCCAGTTGACGCGTGCCGTGCCTCATACGACGCGCTGGAGCGCCTCCCGAGTGAGGTCGGCCAGCGTCGGATACCCGTCGACCGCCATGATCAGGTCGGTCTCCGCCAGGAGGGAGCGGAGGACGTGGACGATGCCGTCCGTGCCGCCGAGGGCGAGGCCGTAGGCGTAGGGGCGGCCGATGCCGACGGCGGTGGCGCCCAGGGCGAGGGCCTTGACGATGTCGGCGCCGGTGCGGACGCCGGAGTCGAAGAGGACCGGGAGGCCGTCCGCCGCCTCGACCACGGACGGGAGGGTGTCGAGGGCGGGGAGTCCGCCGTTGGCCTGGCGGCCGCCGTGGTTGGAGCAGTAGACGGCGTCCACGCCGCCGTCCTTGGCCCGGCGTACGTCCTCGGGGTGGCTGATGCCCTTGATGATCAGGGGGAGGTCCGTGAGGGAGCGTAGCCAGGGGAGGTCGTCCCAGGTGAGGGGGTTGCCGAAGAGCTGGGTCCAGAGGAGGACCGCGGACTGGGGGTCCTCCTCCGGGGTGCGGGTGAGGCGGGACCGGAAGACCGGGTCGGTGGTGTAGTTGGCCAGGCAATGGCCGCGTAGTTGGGGGAAGTTGGCGGTGGAGAGGTCGCGGGGGCGCCAGCCTGTGATCCAGGTGTCCAGGGTGACCACGATGGCCTTGTAACCGGCCTGTTCGGCGCGGTGGACGAGGCTTGCGGCGAGGTCGCGGTCGGTCGGGGTGTAGAGCTGGAAGAGGCCCGGGGTGTCGCCGAACTCCGCTGCGACCTCCTCCAGCGGGTCGACCGCGAGCGTGGAGGCGACCATCGGCACGCCGGTGCGCGCGGCGGCCCGCGCGGTCGCCAGGTCGCCGTGTCCGTCCTGGGCGCACAGACCGAGGACGCCGATCGGTGCCATGAAGACGGGGGAGGGCAGCTTGAGCCCGAACAGGTCGACGGACAGGTCGCGTTGGGCCGCGCCGACGAACATGCGGGGGACGAGGCCCCAGTGGTCGAAGGCGGTCACATTGGCGCGCTGGGTGCGTTCGTCGCCGGCGCCGCCCGCGACGTAGGACCAGACGGAGGGGGGCAGGGCCGCGCTCGCCCGCTCCTCCAGTTCCGCGAAAGCCATGGGGTAGGACGGCAGGATGCCGCCGAGCCCGTTGAAGTAGATCTCGTTCTGATAGGAGCCGAACGGCTGTCCCATGCCATCTCCCTCTTCGCTCAGGGAGGGATTCTCGCAGTGGGCGCGGCGGCCCCGTACCCCGCACCCGGCCTCTCCCGCCACCGACCGATGCCGCTAACCCCCGCGGGACATGGCAGGCTTGGGGCATGGCCGTGCAGATCAACCCCAGCATCCTGTCCGCCGACTTCGCCCGCCTCGCCGAGGAGGCCAAGGCGGTCGAGGGCGCCGACTGGCTCCACGTCGACGTCATGGACAACCACTTCGTCCCGAACCTCACGCTCGGCGTGCCGGTCGTAGAGTCACTGGCCCGGGCGACGGACACCCCGCTGGACTGCCATCTGATGATCGAGAACGCCGATCGCTGGGCCCCGCAGTACGTCGAGGCGGGTGCCTCCTCCGTCACCTTCCATGTCGAGGCGGCCGCGGCTCCGGTGCGGCTCGCCCGGGAGATTCGGGCCAAGGGCGCCCGCGCCTCCATGGCGCTCAAGCCGGCGACGCCCATCGAGCCGTACGAGGATCTGCTGCCCGAGCTGGACATGCTGCTGATCATGACCGTGGAGCCGGGCTTCGGTGGCCAGTCGTTCCTCGACATCATGCTGCCGAAGATCCGCCGCACCCGTGAGCTGATCAGGAAGCACGGACTGGAGCTGTGGCTGCAGGTCGACGGAGGAGTTTCGGCCTCGACGATCGAGCGCTGCGCGGAGGCCGGAGCCGATGTGTTCGTCGCCGGTTCGGCGGTCTACGGGGCATCCGACCCGGCAGCGGCGGTACGTGCATTGCGCACGCAGGCCGAAGGGGTCGTGAGCAAGGCATCCTGGGCGTGCGACCACTGAGCGGCAGGTATGTGAACGGCGGCCATCAAGGCTGATCAACAGCGCCGGATCTGCAAGGATGAACGGCGAATCCAGAGTGTGAACAGCAGTGAGGAGATCGCCGTGTCGGGTATGTCGGCGGGCCGGTCAGCCATGCGGATGGGACCCGCAGAGCTGGTGCAGGCGGCGGCCATGGCCCGCCGCTTCTACCTCGAGGGCAAGTCCAAGATCCAGATCGCGGAGGAGTTCGGCGTCAGCCGCTTCAAGGTGGCCCGGGTCCTGGAGACCGCCCTCGAACGGGATCTCGTACGCATCGAGATCCGAGTACCGGCCGAACTGGACGCGGAGCGCTCGGACGCGCTGCGCGCCCGGTACGGCCTGAGGCACGCCGTCGTGGTCGAGTCCCCGGCCGAGGTCAGCGAGGAGTCGCCCGACCCCGAGAACCTCGGGGAGGTCGCGGCCGACCTGCTCGGCGAACTGGTCAACGAGGGCGATGTGCTCGGCCTCGCCTGGGGCCGGTCCACCATCCACATGGCGGCGGCCCTCGACCGGCTGCCGCCCTGCACGGTGGTCCAGCTGACGGGCGTGTACGACGCCGGGACCGCCGAGCGCGGCTCGGTCGAGGCGGTCCGGCGCGCCGCGCAGGTGTCGGGCGGCGACGCCCACCCGATCTACGCGCCGATGCTGCTCCCGGACGCGGCCACCGCGGAGGCGCTGCGCCACCAGACGGGGATCGCCCGGGCCTTCGAGTACTTCGACAAGGTCACCGTCGCGTGTGTCTCCATCGGCTCCTGGGAGTCGGGCATCTCGACGGTGTACGACATGCTCAGCGACGAGGAGCGGGCCCACTACTCGTCCCTCGGTGTCGCCGCCGAGACCTCCGCGCACCTCTTCGACGCCGAGGGCCGCCGGGTCGGCCGGGACCTGGGCGAGCGGTGCATCACCGTCAAGGCGGACCAGCTGCGCCGTATCCCCGAGGTCGTCGCGATCGCGGGCGGGCAGCGGAAGGCGGCGGCGATCGACGCGGTGCTGCGGTCCGGGCTCGTCACCAGCCTGGTGACGGACACCGCCGCCGCGGACTATCTGATGACGGCCGGCACACCACCGAAGTCGGCACTCGGCCGGACGGACCCCGACGGGATCTGACGGGCCCTGACAGCGACTCCTACAGGGACGGCCGTGGCAGCATCGGGCGCATGCTGCTGCGGTTCGTCTCCCGGGTCTTTCTCGTCTGTCTGGCCGTGCTGCTTCCGGTCGGTTGTTCGTCCACGGCCACCACTGGCGGCACGGGGACCGTCAAAGTCTCCCAACTCCCCGCCGAGGCACGGCAGACCATCACCCTCATCGACCAGGGTGGCCCCTTCCCGTACGCGAAGGACGGGGTCGTCTTCGGGAACTACGAGAAGCTGCTGCCGGAGCAGAAGCGCGGCTATTACCACGAATACACCGTCCGGACGCCGGGCTCGCGCGATCGCGGGGCCCGGCGCATTGTCACCGGGCAGGGCGGCGAGATCTACTACACCGATGATCACTACAAGTCGTTCAGGACGGTACTGAGATGACGCAGCTCGCGGTCACCCTCGACCTCGACGGGGTCACGGACAAGGCCGGCCTGATGGACGGTGTCGCCCGCGCCCTCCAGCTCCCCGACTGGTTCGGCCGCAACTGGGACGCCCTCGCCGACAGCCTCGGCGACCACACCGTGTGGCCCGAAGAGGCCGTGGAACAGGGCCTGTTGGTCGTCGTACGGAACTGGCGGGCGTACGCGAAGGCGAGGCCGGGGGAGTGGGAGACGGCGGTCGACGTCTTCGGCGACGCGGTCGACCGGACGCCGACGCTGTCCGTGGTGCTCGCGCTGGGCGGGGCCGGGCGCTAGGGCCTGTCCGGCGGAGCGGGCCGCAGGAAAGCTTCGGCGCCTGATCAGCGCCGGTGAGTGACGACAACGCGGCAGATGTGCGTGCCACACCCCGCGTCTGCGGCATGATCCGCCGGAAGGCCCTGGGCCCTGGGCCCATTGTCCGAGGCGGCTGGCAGAGTGGTCGGTATGGAGCAACAGGAGGAGCGCACGTCGGTGCGTCTCGTGGTCGTGGATCCGGATCTCGACGCGCAGTGCGACCGGGTCGAGGAACACTTGCTGGCGCCGCTGGCCGAGTCCGCGCGGGGAGCCGGTGGGCACGCGCTTTTCGCGGACGGGCCGGTGGTCTTCCGGCGGGTGCGGGAGACACTCGCCGAGGCGGTGGCCCGCGGCCCCAAGGTGTGGACGCCGAACGGCCGTTGGGAGCACGAGGGTCTTCGTATCGTCGAACTGCCCACCGACGACACGGACTTGCTGTACGCGCTGCTGCGCGAGCTGTCCGGGCTCCTGGTGGCGCCGCCGGACCTGCCCGACCCCTCGGGCGTCGTGGCCGCGGTCCGCGGCACCGTCCTGACGCCCGAGAAGACCGCCGTCGGCCTGGTCGGCGCGCTGGCGCGGGTGCTGTCCCTGGTGGACCTCACGCCCGACGCCGACACGGCCACCCTCTTCGCGGCGATCGAGGCGGCCGACGGCGACGAGGACGTGAGACTCACCTACGGGCAGGACGAGGCTTGGCAGCGCCTAGCCCACCGGCTGACCATGCTGCTCACCGAGTCGGCTCCGCTGCACCGGTTCCTGTACTGATCCCTTGTCCCGGCGGGGCGTACTTGGACGTTCCTCCAGAGCCCCCCGTGACCTGCCTGGACGATGATCCGAGGTATGGCATTCCGGCTGACATGGGACAATGAAGTACGTGCTCTTCCCCCTGGCTGACCTGTCCGGGGGTCACCTCGATCGACTGGGATGTGCGGCACGTGCGTTTCCTCAACGACATCCAGCCCCCGTACGACCTGACGTACGACGACGTCTTCATGGTGCCGAGCCGCAGCGCGGTCGGCTCGCGGCAGGGTGTGGACCTCAGCTCCCCGGACGGCACGGGCACCACGATCCCGCTGGTCGTCGCCAACATGACCGCCATCGCGGGCCGGCGGATGGCCGAGACCGTGGCCCGGCGCGGCGGGCTCGTGGTCATCCCGCAGGACATCCCGATCGAGGTCGTCACCGAGGTCGTGTCCTGGGTGAAGAGCCGCCACCTCGTCCTGGACACCCCGATCCGGCTGGCCCCGCACCAGACCGTCGCCGACGCGCTGGCCCTGCTGCCCAAGCGCGCGCACAACGCCGGTGTCGTCGTGGACGAGGACCAGCGCCCGGTCGGTGTCGTCACCGACGCCGACCTGAACGGCGTGGACCGCTTCACGCAGCTCGCCGAGGTCATGTCCCGGGACCTGCTGCTGCTCGACGCGGACATCGACCCGCGCGAGGCGTTCAACCGGCTGGACGGCGCCAACCGCCGCTACGCGCCCGCCGTCGACAAGGACGGCAGGCTCGCCGGCATCCTCACCCGCAAGGGCGCCCTGCGCGCCACGCTGTACTCGCCGGCCGTGGACGCGGACGGCAAGCTGCGGATCGCCGCCGCCGTCGGCATCAACGGCGACTTCGTGCAGAAGGCCAAGCAGCTGCTGGACGCGGGCGTCGACACGCTCGTCATCGACACGGCCCACGGCCACCAGGAGTCGATGATCAGCGCGATCAAGCAGGTGCGGGCCCTCGACCCGCAGGTCCCGATCGTGGCCGGCAACATCGTCGCCGCCGAAGGCGTCAAGGACCTGATCGAGGCGGGCGCCGACATCATCAAGGTCGGCGTCGGCCCCGGCGCGATGTGCACCACCCGCATGATGACCGGCGTCGGCCGCCCGCAGTTCTCGGCCGTCAAGGAGTGCGCCGCCGAGGCGAAGAAGTACGGCAAGCACGTGTGGGCCGACGGCGGTGTCCGCCACCCGCGCGATGTCGCCATGGCGCTCGCGGCCGGCGCGTCGAACGTGATGATCGGCTCGTGGTTCGCCGGCACGTACGAGTCCCCGGGCGACCTCCAGCAGGACGCCAACGGCCGCCTCTACAAGGAGTCGTTCGGCATGGCGTCCGCCCGCGCGGTCCGCAACCGCACGTCCGACGAGTCGGCCTACGACCGCGCCCGCAAGGCGCTGTTCGAGGAGGGCATCTCCACCTCCCGCATGTTCCTCGACCCGGCCCGCCCGGGCGTCGAGGATCTGATCGACTCGATCATCGCGGGCGTCCGCTCCTCCTGCACCTACGCCGGCGCCGCCTCTCTGGAGGAGTTCGCCGAGCGGGCCGTCGTCGGCATCCAGAGCGCGGCCGGCTACGCGGAGGGCAAGCCGCTGCACGCCAGCTGGAGCTGACCAACTCCCTTTCCTGCGGCCCCTGTTGTCCCGTCACCGGGAAAACCAGGGGCCGTCGGCATGCCCGGGGGCCTACCGTCGACAGCATGGAGATCGCCGTGTGCCGGGCCGAGGACATCGCCGTACTGGAGCACTTCATGCCGTCGTACAGCGTCGACGGGAACCACCGGACGAGGTTCGCCCGTCAGGAGGCCGGCGGAAGCAGCTATCTGATCCCCTGGCTCGACGGCCGTCCCGTCGGGCACGCGGAGGTCCGCTGGACCGGGTGCGCGGCTCTCGAGGTGCCGTCGGACTGTCCGGAGATCAACGGACTCTTCGTGTGGCCCGAGTCGCTTCGCTCACGGGGTATCGGCGCGGCGCTGGTCCGCGGGGCCGAGCGGCTGGCCGGCGAGCGCGGCATCGGCGTCATGGGACTGGGCGTCCGCGACGGCAACCACCGTGCCGCGGCGCTCTACGCACGGCTCGGCTACCGGCCCACGGTCACGTACGTCGACCGCTACGCGCACCTCGACGCCGAGGGCGTACGGCACGAGTACGCCGAGCCGTGCGTGTTCCTGGTCAAGAAGTTTCCGTCAGGCCCTCTTGACGTCAAGCAGTCTTGACGCAACGCTGAACCCATGACCACACCCCAGGGCATCGAACCCGAGCACACCCTCCTCACCGCAGTCGCGCGCCTCGACGACCTCCGCACCCGCGAGTCCCTCGCCGGCTTCGGCAGCGACGCCGAGGCCCTCGACAAGGCCGAGACGCTGGAACTGCTCGCCCTGAGCGAGGTCGTCGCCCGCAAGGCCGCCTACGGCCGTCAGCTCACCGTCCGCGCGGCCCGCGAGGCCGGTGCCTCCTGGACGCAGATCGGGGCCGCGCTCGGCATGAGCAAGCAGGCCGCCTGGGAGGCGCACACGCGCTGGATCGACACGCAGGCGGAGGTGCACGGACAGCCCGGACGGATGGGGTTCGACGAAGAGGACCTGGCGAAGGCGCGGGCCCTCGCGGGGGACCCGGACGAGGGCTGAACGGGGCGATCGGTATCGCCGTCCGGCTCGTGTTCTACTTCGTATACGGCCGTCGCCGCTCCCGACCGGCACCATCGGCACCACCCGCACCACCCGAGAAGTGATCGATCCCCCGTGCTGAACGAACTCGACGAACGCATCGTGCACGCCCTCGCCGAGGACGCCCGCCGCTCCTTCGCGGACATCGGGCAACTCGTCGGCCTCTCCGCGCCCGCCGTGAAACGGCGCGTGGACCGGCTGCGGGCCACCGGCGCCATCACCGGCTTCACCGTACGGGTGGACCCGGCGGCGCTCGGCTGGCAGACCGAGGGGTTCGTCGAGATCTACTGCCGCCACAACACCTCCCCCGACACCATCCGACGGGGTCTGGAGCGCTACCAGGAGGTGGTCGCCGCGTCCACGGTCACCGGCGACGCCGACGCGGTCGTCCAGGTCTTCGCCGCCGACATGCGCCACTTCGAGCGGGTGCTGGAGCGGATCGCGGGGGAGCCGTTCGTGGAACGGACGAAGTCCGTGCTGGTCCTGTCCCCGCTGCTGCGCCGCTTCTCGTCCGGCTCGCCCACGTAGGTGCGACGCAGGCGCAACAGGTCGACTGTCAGTGCCTGGTCGTACGGTCGAGGGCATGGCAGCACGAATCGATCTCACCCTCGACTGCGACGACGCCCAACTCCTCGCCGCGTTCTGGAAGACGGCCCTCGGCTACGTCGACGAGCCACCGCCCGCTCCCTTCGCCACGCGCGCCGAGTGGATCGCGCACTACGACCCGGAGGACGACGGGGGCGAGGACGACGGCGCCTGGCTGTGCGACCCCGACGGCGTCGGTCCGCGCCTGTCCATCCTCAAGGTCCCCGAGCCCAAGACCGCCAAGAACCGGCTCCACCTCGACATCCGGGTCCCGGTGCGGGGCGGCCCTGACGAGAGATGGGCGGCGATCAGAGCCGAGGCCGAGCGGCTCGTGGACGCGGGCGGCCGGGTGCTCACGGAGTTCGACGGACACCATGTGGTGATGGCCGACCCCGAGGGCAACGAGTTCTGCGTGGCGGCGGGTTGAGCCCTCAGCCCCCCGGGTTCACTCCGCCGTCTTGCGGGCCAGCGCGTTGTTCCCTATCGAGTTGTGCACGCTGAAGCTCACCGCGTCCGAGCGGTAGCGGTCGTCCGACCACTCGACAGGCCGTCCCTCGCGGGTGGTTGTGACCCGCCGGACCCGCAGCAGTGGGCTGGTCCGGCGGATGCCCAGCAGCTCCGCGTCCTGCGCGCCCGCCGCCACCGCGTCGATCACGTGCTCGCCGTAGGCGAAGACCAACCCCGTGTCGTCGTAGAGGCGTTGGGTCACTGACGGGCAGTCGGGCTCGATCGCCTCGACGGCCGGGGAGATCCAGTCGGCGTACACCGTCCGCTCGAGGAGGACCGGTTCGCCGTCCAGGCCGCGCACCCGCAGGACGTGCAACACCGGGGTCTTCTCCGGGAGTTGGAGGCGTACGGCGTCCTCGGCGGTGGCCGGGCGGTACTCCTGCTCGACCACGTGCCCGGTCGCCTCGCGCTCCATCGCGCGCGCCCACTCGGCGAAACTGCGCAGCTCCGCGAAGCTCTGGCTGCGGCGGCTGGCCAGCACCACCCGGCGGGCGCCCTGGCGGGAGCCGATCAGGCCTTCGGCGGTGAGGGCCGCGACGGCCTGGCGGACCGTGCCGCGCGAGACGCCGTACTGCGCGGCGAGGTCCGTCTCCGCGGGCAGCCGGCTGCCGACTGTGTACTCCTCGCGGTCGATGGCTTTTCGCAGCTCGTCGGCGATCTCCTCGTGTCGCGCCGTCATGCTTCCCCTCCGAATCGACCACTGTGCACAGCGTGAGCAGCGTAGTCGAGTTCACTCGGTGATCCGTGTCAGCCAGGAGTGTGCAGAGAAGAAGGGGTCACGGTTTCGCCAATGTTTACGAACAAGACACCATCGCCGGGCGTACTGAGGCCAACTTGTTCAGACAAGTTCTCCGCTCTGCTCTGACCCTCGTGCGCACCCCTGGAGAGACCGTGACCGTGTCCCCGCCGAGAAACGCCGTCCTGGGTGGTTCCCTCGCCGTCGTCGCCGCGCTCGCCCTGAGCGCCTGCGGCGCCGCTCCCACCAACTCGTCGACCACCGCCGACGGCAAGAACGCCGCCACCGCCACCTCCGCCGCCGACTTCGGCGGCGTGGACGCCCTGGTCAAGGCCGCCAAGAAGGAGGGCACGCTGCACATCATCGCGGTGCCCCGTGACTGGGCCAACTACGGCGCCATCATCGACGGCTTCACCAAGAAGTACGGCATCAAGATCACGGACGAGAACCCGGACGGCTCCAGCCAGGACGAGATCAACGCCGTGACCTCGCGCAAGGGCCAGAACCGTGCGCCCGACGTCCTCGACCTCGGCTCCTCCTTCGCGCTCAGCGCCGCCCAGCAGGGTCTGCTCGCGCCGTACAAGGTCGCCTCCTTCGACCAGATCCCCGAGGGGCAGAAGGACCCGAAGGGGCAGTGGTTCAACGACTACGGCGGCTACATCTCCATCGGCTGCGACGCCAAGCGCGTGAAGACCTGTCCGACCACCTTCGCGGATCTGCTCAAGCCGCAGTACAAGGGCCAGGTCGCCCTCAACGGCAACCCCACCAAGTCGGGTTCGGCCTTCGGTGGCGTCTACGCGGCGGCGCTCGCCAACAAGGGCTCCTTCGACGACATCCAGCCCGGCCTGGACTTCTTCGGCAAGCTGAAGAAGAACGGCAACTACACGCCCGTCGAGTCCACCCCGGCCACCGTCGAGAAGGGCGAGACGCCCATCTCCATCGACTGGGACTACCTCAACGCTGGTTACGCCGACGAGTTCAAGTCCAAGGGCGTCGACTGGAAGGTCACCATCCCGACCGACGGCCAGTACGCGCAGTACTACTCGCAGGCCATCAACAAGGACGCCCCGCACCCGGCGGCCGCCCGCCTGTGGCAGGAGTACCTGTACAGCGCCGAGGGCCAGAACCTGTGGCTCAAGGGGTACGCGCGTCCGGTGCTGATGACCTCCATGGAGTCGGCCGGCACGCTCGACAAGACCGCCGCCGCCAAGCTCCCGCAGGTCACCGGCACGCCGTCCTTCCCGACCGAGGCCCAGCAGAGCAAGGCCAAGACGGTCATCGCGTCCGGCTGGGCGAAGGCCGTCTCCGGATGACGGCCACGCTCACGCGGGCCGACGTGGTCGCCGCCGCTTCCTCGAAGCGGCGGCGCCGCGTCCCCGGCTGGATCGCCGTGGTCCCGCTGCTCGTGTTCGTCGCGGTCGCCTTCGGGGTGCCCGCCATCGCGATGCTGAACGGCGCCTTCACCGTCAAGAACCAGACGACGGGCGCCACTTCGTACAGCACCGTCAACCTCACCGACTCGCTCCAGGGTGCCTACTTCACCGCGCTGGTCGGCAGCGTCAAGCTGTCCGCCCTCTCGGCCGCCCTCGGCACCCTGCTCGGTCTCCCGCTCGCGCAGGTCGTCATCACCTCCCGCTTCCGCGCGCTGCGCGAGGCCGTCCTCACCGCCTCCGGGGTCCTCGCCAACTTCGGCGGTGTCCCCCTGGCCTTCGCGTTCGTCGCCACCCTCGGCAACGCCGGTGTGCTGACGACCCACTTGGGCCTCAAGGACAAGGGCTGGGACCTCTACAGCTTCTCCGGCCTGGTCCTCGTCTACCTGTACTTCCTCATCCCGCTGATGGTCCTCACCATCACCCCCGCCCTGGAGGGCCTGCGCACCCAGTGGCGCGAGGCCGCCGCGAACAACGGCGCCACCGGCGTGCAGTACTGGCGGCACGTGGCCCTGCCGGTGCTGCTGCCCTCGCTGCTCGGCGGATTCGTCCTCCTCTTCGGCAGCGCCTTCGCCGCGTACGCCACCGCCGCGGCCATGGTGGGCAGTTCCATCCCGCTGGTCACCCTGCAGATCGCCGACGCCATCTCCGGCAATGTGCTGGTCGGCCAGGAGAACGTGGCCCTCGCCCTCAGCCTCGACATGGTCCTGGTCGCGGGCCTGGTCATGGCCGTGTACCTGCCCCTGCAACGACGGAGCGCGCGATGGCTGGACGCCTGAACATCTGGCGGTGGGTCGTCCTCGGCCTCGCCGCCCTGTACTTCCTGGTGCCGCTCGCCGCCTCCGTGATCTTCACGGTCGACGTGCCGGGGGAGGGCGTCACCTTCGACGCCTACACCCAGATCGTCTCCGCCGACGGCTTCACCTCCAGCCTGGTGCTCTCGCTGGAACTCGCCGCCGCCACCATCGCCGTCGTCCTGCTCCTGATGGTCCCGGCCATGGTCGCGCTACGGCTCGGCGCGCCCCGGCTGCGCCCGGTCGTCGAGGTGATCTGCTCGCTGCCGCTGGTGGTGCCGCCCATCGCGTTCGTCGCCGGTATCGCAACGGTCCTCAAGTGGGGCCCCGACTACCTGTCCCGGACCCCGCTGTTCGAGACCTTCGTCGCCATCCAGAACCCGAGCTTCCCGTTCATCCTCGTCCTCGCCTACGTCGTGATGGCGCTGCCGTTCGTGTACCGGGCGCTGGACTCCGGGCTGCGCGCGATCGACGTGAAGACCCTCGTCGAGGCCGCCCGCAGCTGCGGCGCGGGCTGGCCGCAGGCCCTCGTGCGGGCCGTACTGCCCAATCTGCGCGGGGCGTTGCTCAACGCGTCCTTCCTCACGCTGGCGCTCGTGCTCGGCGAGTTCACCGTGGCCCAGCTGCTCGGCTTCCAGCCCTTCGCCGTGTGGATCTACAGCGTCGGCGGGTCCAACGCCCAGCTCTCCGTCGCCGTCTCCGTGCTCAGCCTGGTCGTCACCTGGGCACTCCTCCTCACGCTCGCCGGTGTCGGCGGGCGCGACAAAACCGCCAAGTCCCGGGGATGAACCATGACCGCCACCACGCTTGAGAAAACCACGACGGAGAACGCCGCCACCGTCGAATTCCGGGGCCTGCGCCGGGAGTTCGGCCCCACGGTCGCCCTCGACGGCCTCGACCTGACCGTCGAGCCCGGCGAGTTCCTGGCCCTGCTCGGCCCCTCCGGCTGCGGCAAGACCACCGCCCTGCGCATGCTCGCCGGGTTCGAACACCCCACCTCCGGCGAGGTGTTGGTGGACGGCAAGGACGTCACGGACGTGCCGGCGCACCGCCGTGACGCCGGGATGGTCTTCCAGTCGTACAGCCTCTTCCCGCATCTCAACACACTCGACAACGTCGCCTTCGGACTGCGCATGCGCAAGGTGCGTACGGCCGAACGACGCTCCCGTGCGGGCGAGTTGCTCGATCTTGTCGGGCTCGGCGACAAGGGCGAGCGCTTCCCGCACCAGCTCTCCGGCGGCCAGCAGCAGCGCATCGCGCTGGCCCGCGCGCTCGCCCTGCGTCCGCGCGTGCTGCTCCTGGACGAGCCGCTGTCGGCGCTCGACGCCAAAGTGCGGCTGTCCCTGCGCGAGGAGATCCGCCGCCTCCAGCAGGAACTCGGCATCACCACCCTCTTCGTGACACACGATCAGGAAGAGGCCCTGTCCATCGCCGACCGGGTCGCCGTCATGCGCGCCGGAAAGCTCGAACAGTGCGCCGCACCGGCCGAGTTGTACGGCCGGCCCACGACCGCGTTCGTCGCCGAGTTCGTCGGCACGATGAGCCGGCTCCCGGGGCACCTCACGGACGGCACCGTGGAGGTGCTCGGCCAGCGGCTGCCGGTCGACGGCGAGGCACCGGCAGGACCCGAAGTCGACGTGCTCGTACGGCCCGAGGCGATCCACGTGAACGCCGACGACGCCGGAGACGCGCGTGTCGTCGGTACCGCCTTCCTCGGCGCGGTCGTCCGTGTCAGCGTTCGGCTCGGCGACGGCACCGAGGTCAAGGCCGACCTGCCCACGCACGAGGCCACCACCCTGGGCGCCGGAGTCGCCGTACGCGTGTCGCTGCCGGAGCGGCCGGTACTCGTGGCAGAACGCGTCAACCCGTAGGGCCCACAAGCCCGCAGTGAACCCGCAGTGAAAGAGAGAGACGTGACCCCCCACACCCAACTCCCGCTCCAGGCCGTCCTGTTCGACATGGACGGAACGCTCGTCGACACCGAGCGGCTGTGGTGGGAGGCGGTGGAGCAGGTCGCGGGCAGAACCCTCACCGACGCGGACCAGTCGGAGGTGCTCGGCCGTCCGGTCGAGCACACCGCCGACTGGCTCGCCACCGCCACGGGCGCGTCGGCGACGGACCTCGCGGCCGAACTGCACCGGGAGTTCGCCGCCCGCGTCCGCACCGGCATCGTGCCCCGCCCCGGCGCGCTCGACCTCCTCGACGCCCTCGCCCGCGACGGCGTCCCCACGGCCCTGGTCACCGCGTCCCCCCGCGCGGTCGCCGACACCGTCCTCGACGCCCTCGGCGCGAGCCGCTTCGCCGTCTCCGTCACCGCCGACGACACCGGGGCCACCAAGCCCGCCCCCGACCCCTACCTCGCCGCCTGCCGGGCCCTCGGCGTCGACCCGGCGGCCTGCGTGGCCGTCGAGGACACCCAGACCGGCGTCAGCTCCGCCGAGGCGGCCGGCTGCGCGGTCCTCGCCGTACCGTCGCTGGCCCCGATCGACACGGCCCCCGGCCGGACCGTACGGGCCAGCCTCACCGGGATCACCCCGGCGGACCTGCGCGCGATGGTGACACCGGGCACGGCCCACGAGCTACGCGTGTTGACCTGGAACCTCTGGCTCGGCGGCAGCAAGGTCGACGACCACCGCGCCAAGCAGCTGAAGGTCATCGCGGAGACCGGCGCGGACGTGGTCGGCCTCCAGGAGACCGGCGGCACCGCGGCCGCGGAACTGGCCGAGGCGCTCGGCTGGCACCACCACCGGGCAGGCGAGAACCTCGGCGTGATCAGCCGCCACCCGATCACCGCCCGCTTCGGCGACCCGGACGTCGGCTTCTACGGAGCCGCCGGGGTACGGATCGCCGTAGCCGAAGGCCGCGAGATCGACCTGTGGACCTGCCACCTCGACTACACGCCCTACGGCCCCTACGAGTCCGCCTTCGACGGGCTCCCGGCCGCCGACCTGATCGCCCACGAGGACGTACGGCTCGCCCAGATGCGGGACACCCTCGACCGGATCGCGGACGCGGCCGAGGACGCCGTACCCGTGGTCCTGGTCGGCGACTTCAACAGTCCCTCGCACCTGGACTGGCCGGACGTCGAGTGGCCGGTCACCAAGGCGGCGGCGGACGCGGGCCTGCGCGACAGCTACCGGGAGGCCTACCCGGACCCGGTCGCCGACCCCGGCCACACCTGGTCGCCGATCCACCCGCTGCACGAGGACGGCAGCGGACGTCCCGAACCCCAGGACCGCATCGACTACGTCCTGCACCGGGGCCTGACCGTGCTCGACTCCCGCGCCTTCGTCACCGGCACGCCGAGCCCCTGGCCGGACGTGTCCGCCAACTGCTGGCCCTCGGACCACGCGGCCGTCCTCACGGTGTTTGCGGTGCCACGCGGTTAAGTGCTCCGCTGGAAGGCCCGTGGGTCGGCTGCGGGTCCGTCGTGGCTGGTCGCGCAGTTCCCCGCGCCCCTTTGGGGCGCTGTCGTCACGGGTTCCAGAAGAACGACACGTGGGCACGGTCGAAGCGGCGGTCGGCCAGGTCCTGCCGCGGGATCACCCAGTGCAGGGTGGAACCCTCCCGGCCGTCGAGACCGATGTCCCACTGGGCGAGCAGCACCCACTCCTCGGGGGCGGGCAGCTCCGTGGCGTCGCCCCGGAACCGTCGCGCGTCCTTCGCCTCGTCGGCGGCGTCCATGACGGGGTCCGTCTCCGTGCACTCGTGGGAGGCGTACCCGCCGAGTGCAGCGGTCCGTCGACGACGATGTCGCCGTACGTCTGCTCCCACGTCTCGGCCAGCTCCCCGGCATGGGGATGGCCGGGGAGCGTGACGACCTCCCCGCCGCGCTCCTCGGACCGGGCCAGGAAGTGGGACGCCATGGAGACATCGGGCGCCAGCCGCAGCTCCTCCTGCGGGAACTGCTCGCATATGAGGTCTTCGTAGGCGTAGTTGTTCTTCGTGATCCGCTCCTCGACGGGTGTCCCCTCGGGGATGTACACGACCTCTCCGGCCGGTGCGCTGTAGTCCGGCAGCTCGGGAAAGCCGAAGAGCAGCAGGCGGCCGTCGACAGGCAGCGGAAGGCCCGTCACCTCCTCCGGCAGGGCCGCGCAGTCGAGGGTGGCGAGTAACGGGAACCAGGGGTCGGGGACGTCGGCCGGCAACAGCAGCGGCCCGCCGAACCTGCCGACGACCGGCCCCTTCCCACGGGTGACGAGGGTCGCGCGGGGACGGGCGGCGGCGATCCACCCCTCGACGTCCTGGGGCGGTATCCCGCGCCGCAGCGCCTCCGCACGGAACGGTTCGAGCCGGTTGACCAGTTCAGGATTCATGGGCGGAAACCTATGCCCCACCACTGACAACGGGTCCGCCGCACCGGAACGACCGGTGCGCAACGAATCGCCGCCCCACCCCGCCCGCACGCAACAAAACGCTCACCGGCGCGCAACGGCTCCTTCTTGTCCGGCCCAGCCCCTCGGCCGTACCGTCTAGGGGGCCCCAATAAAGGGACTCTTCAGTCTTTTCGTACCGGTGAGGACCACGCATGCGCACCGCCCTGCTCCAGAGCTCCGGCCGCCCCGGCTCCGTCGTCGAGAACCTCAAGGTCCTCGACGAGGCCGCCGGCCGGGCCGCCGCCGGCGGTGCCGCGCTGCTCGCCGCGCCGGAGATGTTCCTCACCGGATACGCGATCGGCGACGACATCGACCGCCTCGCCGAACCCGCCGACGGCGACTCCGCCGACACGATCGCCGAGATCGCCGGCCGGCACGGGCTCGCCATCACCTACGGCTACCCGGAGCGCGACGGCGACGCCGTCCACAACTCCGCCCAGCTGATCTCCGCCGACGGCGACCGCCTCGCGAACTACCGCAAGACCCACCTCTTCGGCGACTTCGAGCGCGCCCACTTCACCCCCGGCGAACAGCCCGTCGTCCAGGCCGAGTTGAACGGCCTGACCATCGGCCTGATGATCTGCTACGACGTCGAGTTCCCGGAGCCCGTCCGCGCCCACGCCCTCGCCGGCACCGACCTGCTGCTCGTCCCGACGGCGAACATGGTCCCGTTCCAGCTGGTCGCCGAGTCCGTGGTCCCGGTGCGGGCCTGGGAGAACCAGATGTACGTGGCGTACATCAACCGCATCGGCCAGGAAGGGGAGTTCGACTTCTTCGGTCTCTCCACGCTCGCCGGTCCGGACGGAGTCGCCCGCACCAAGGCCGGCCGGGGCGAGGAACTGCTCCTCGGCGACGTCGACCCCGTTCTCCTCGCCAACTCCCGTGCCGCGAACCCGTATCTGACGGACCGCCGCCCCGGCCTCTACGGGTCCCTGGCCTGAATCCCCCCTGCCCTTCCCGCACTTGAACTTGTTCTTGTTCCGCTAGGAGTCCCTACCTCATGACGTCCACGGTGCCCAACGCCGTCCAGCACGCCGACGAGCGGCAGCCGCCGATCACCATGTTCGGGCCGGACTTCCCCTACGCCTACGACGACTTCCTCGCCCACCCGGCGGGCCTCGGCCAGATACCCGCGACCGAGCACGGCACCGAAGTCGCCGTCATCGGGGGCGGGTTGTCCGGCATCGTCGCCGCCTACGAACTGATGAAGATGGGCCTCAAGCCCGTCGTCTACGAAGCCGACCGGATCGGCGGCCGACTGCGCACGGTCGGCTTCGAGGGCCCCGGCACCGAGGAACTGACCGCCGAGATGGGCGCGATGCGCTTCCCGCCCTCCTCCACCGCCCTCCAGCACTACATCGACCTGGTCGGACTCGAGACCCGCCCGTTCCCCAACCCCCTTGCGGAGGCGACCCCTTCGACCGTCGTCGACCTCAAGGGCGAGTCCCACTACGCGACCACGGTCGACGACCTCCCGCAGGTCTACCGCGACGTCATGCACGCCTGGAACGCCTGTCTCGAAGAGGGCGCCGACTTCTCCGACATGAACCGCGCCATGCGCGAACGCGACGTCCCGCGCATCCGCGAGATCTGGTCGAGGCTCGTCGAGAAGCTCGACAACCAGACCTTCTACGGCTTCCTCTGCGACTCCGAGTCCTTCAAATCCTTCCGGCACCGCGAGATCTTCGGCCAGGTCGGCTTCGGAACGGGCGGCTGGGACACCGACTTCCCGAACTCGATCCTCGAGATCCTGCGCGTCGTCTACACCGAGGCCGACGACCACCACCGCGGCATCGTCGGCGGCTCCCAGCAACTCCCGCTCCGCCTCTGGGACCGCGAGCCCCAGAAGGTCGTCCACTGGCCCTACGGCACCTCGCTCGCGTCCCTGCACGTGAACGGCGAACCCCGCCCCGCCGTGACCCGGCTGCACCGTACGGCCGGCAACCGGATCACCGTGACGGACGCGAACGGCGACATCCGCACCTACCGGGCGGCGATCTTCACCGCCCAGTCCTGGATGCTGCTCTCCAAGATCGCCTGCGACGACTCGCTCTTCCCGATCGACCACTGGACGGCGATCGAGCGCACCCACTACATGGAGAGCTCCAAGCTCTTCGTCCCGGTCGACCGCCCCTTCTGGCTCGACAAGGACGAGGAGACGGGCAGGGACGTCATGTCGATGACTCTCACCGACCGTATGACGCGCGGGACCTACCTCCTCGACGACGGCCCGGACAAGCCGGCTGTCATCTGCCTCTCGTACACCTGGTGCGACGACAGCCTCAAGTGGCTGCCGCTGTCGGCCAACGAGCGGATGGAGGTCATGCTGAAGTCGCTCGGCGAGATCTATCCGAAGGTCGACATCAGGAAGCACGTCATCGGCAACCCGGTGACCGTCTCCTGGGAGAACGAGCCCTACTTCATGGGCGCGTTCAAGGCCAACCTGCCCGGCCACTACCGCTACCAGCGGCGCCTGTTCACCCACTTCATGCAGGACCGGCTGCCCGCGGACAAGCGAGGTGTGTTCCTCGCGGGCGACGACATCTCCTGGACGGCCGGCTGGGCCGAGGGCGCCGTCCAGACCGCGCTGAACGCGGTCTGGGGCGTCATGCATCTGTTCGGCGGCGCGACCGACCCGACCAACCCGGGGCCCGGGGACGTCTACGACGCGATCGCGCCGGTCGAACTTCCTGAGGACTGACGGGAGTTCAGACCCCGGCCGCCCGCGCCTTCTCGTACACCTCGGCGGCGACCGCCTTGAGTTCCTGGGCGTCCCGAGGGGTGGTCTGGAGGTCGATCAGGATCTCCTCCAGGCCGACCTCCGCGTGGGCCACCAGGTCCTCGACGATCTGGTCGGCGCTGCCCTGGAAGGGCTGGCGGTCGGGTCCGTCATAGGGCTTGGCCGTGTACACGGTGTTGACCCGCACGACCGTCTGAATCGGTTCGGTGCGCCCGCGTTCGGCCGCCAGGTCCTGCAACTCCCGCCACTGGGCGGCCAGTTGCTCGGCGCCCATGCCCACCGGCAGCCAGCCGTCGGCGTGGTCGACCAGCCGCCGCTGGGCCTTCTTGTTGGTCGCGGCCAGCATGATCGGGATCGGCCGGACGGGCTTGGGACCGACCACGGCGGAGGCGATCTTCGTCAGCTGCCCGTCGTACTTCACCGGGTCGGGGCCCCATATCGCCCGGCACACCTCGATCAGCTCGTCGAGCACCGTGCCGCGGTCCTCGAACGGCCGGATTCCGGAGGCCGCGTACTCGTCGAGCGACCAGCCGGTGCCCAGACCCGCGATCACCCGGCCGCCGCTCGCCGCGTCCAACGAGGCCAGGGACTTGGCCAGTTGGAAGGGCGTGTGCAGCGGAGCCACCAGCACGCTGCTGCCCAGCCGCGCCCGCTCGGTGGCCGCCGCCGCGAGGGTCAGCGTGACCAGCGGCTCGGCCACGTTCCTGTACGCGTCCGGCCAGGGCAGACCCGGGACGCCGTACAGGCCCTGGGTGGCGGGCTCGGGGAAGAGGGCCCGCTCGAAGACCCACAGGCTGTCGTAGCCGATCTGTTCGGCCGTGCGGGCCACGTCGGGAACGTCCGCGCCGATGCTGTACTGCCGCATCTGGGGAAGGCTGAGGCCGAGCCGAGTCATACCGGTGCTCCTTCGCAGTCGGGTGCGTGCCGTCAACGTAGGGCGATCACCGGGAGATTCCGAAGCGGCTCGCACGCCGATCGGATCAGGCCACCTCAGTCGGGCAGCGGTGTCAGCATCATGCGCCCCGCGAGCCCCACCGCCGCGTCCAGCCGTTCGGTGAACTCCTCGGCGACATCGGGCAGTCCGCGCAGCGCCCACAGGGCCCGGGCCGCCGTCCAGGTGGCGTCCCGGGCGCGTTCCAGGCTCCACGAGCCGAGCAGATGGGTGAGCGGATCGGCGATCTGGAACAGGTCGGGACCCGGCATCAGCTCTTCGCGGATGCGCTCCTCCAACGACACGAGGAGATCGCCCACGCGGTCGAACTCGTCCTCCAGATCGGCCGGTTCGCAGTCGAGCGTACGACAGGCGTCCACCACGGCGAGCGCGAGGTCGTGGCCGATGTGCGCGTTGATGCCCGACAACGCGAACTGCAGCGGTCGTACGCCCGGATGCCGGCGCAACTGGAACAGCGGGCGCCAACAGGCAGGTGCGCGCCGCCCGTTGGTGGCCGCGTCCACGGCCGCCAGATAGCGTTCCGCGAACCGTACGTCCAGCGTGATCGCGGCCCGCGGGTCCCTGAACCGCCCGGCGTCGACGCTCCGGTCGACCGCCTCCGTGACGGCGAGGTAGACGCGGTTGAACACCGCGATCCCGTCCCGGGCGGGCAGTTCCTCGTCGAGCGCGCGCAGCCGGGAGACGACCTTGTCCACGGGTGTGGTGAAGTGTGCCAATTGCCCCATGGGGGCAGCGTCCCAGTCCTAGGCTGGCCGAGGTGCCGGCGGGCCCGACACTTCCCCAGAACGGGGGAACGGGCGCGGCGCACGGGAGGGGGCGGCAGCGTGGCGGGTTCGCGTGGCCGGCGACGCGGGCGGTCCGCCCGGCGGAGCGTGCTGGTCGTGGCCGCGTCGGTCGTGGTCGCGGTCGGCACGGTGACCGGGATGATCAGAGCGCTGGACGACGGCAGCGGTGCGGACTCGGCGCGGCCCGACGCGACCGGGGCGACGCTGCTGGTACCGCTGCCCGAAGTGCCGTCGGCGTCGAACTCCCCGTCCGCGAAGGCGAGTTCGTCCGCCCGCCCGAAGAGGACCGCCACGACCGGCACCACGCGCAAGCCGCAGCGGACCGCCACCGTCTCCCCACGCCTCTACCGTCACCCCGAGTCCCAGGTCCTCGACTGGGTCCGCGACCACCCCGACGACCCCCGTACTGAGGTCATAGCGGACCGGATCGCCGACCAGCCCGCGGCCGTGTGGTTCGCCGACTTCACTCCGTCGACCATCACCTCCCGCGTCCGCGCGGTCACTTCGGGCGCCGCCGCGCAGGGCAGGGTGCCGGTCGTCGTGCCGTACGCGATCCCGGACCGCGACTGCGGCGGAGCCTCCGAGGGTGGTGCGGACGACTTCGCCGCCTACGACGACTGGATCGACAACTTCGCGGCGGGCCTGGGCTCCCATGAGGTCGTCGTGATACTGGAACCCGACTCCATAGCCCAGGCCGACTGCCTCGACGACACCCAACGCGCCGAACGCTTCGAGGCGTTGGCCCGCGCGGGCCGCGTCCTGAAGGCCGCCGACCCGCAGGCCCGCGTGTACTACGACGCCGGCCACTCCGACTGGAACCCGGCCGGGCAGCAGGCGGCGCTGCTCAAGCAGGCGGGCGCGGCCTCCGCCGACTCCTCCGACGGGATCTTCAGCAACGTCTCGAATTTCCACACCACTTCGGCGGAGATCGCCTACGACCGCCAGGTCCTCGACGCCCTGGGCGGCCCGGCGGGTCTCGGCGCCGTCATCGACACCAGCCGCAACGGCAACGGCGCCCCGGCCGACGGCCAGTGGTGCGACCCGGCCGGCCGGAAGATCGGCCGGGCACCGACGCTGAACACGGGGGAGGCCCGGATCGACGGCTATCTGTGGGTGAAACTGCCGGGGGAGTCGGACGGCTGCAAGGGCGCGGCCGGCACGTTCACGGCGTCGTACGCCTACGACTTGGCCCGCTGATCCGCTGATCAACTGATCCGCTCGTCCACGGGAAAGGACTGTGCGCCGACACGAAAGACGGCTCCGGCACGCCTTGGCAGAGTCGTGCGCGAGTCACCGTCGGGGTGTCTCGGTCGGTACTCGTGAACGGTGGCGGAACGAACATGTCAGAGGCGGGCGGCAGCACGTACGCGATGGGGCGAACCTCCGCGGAAACGGCCAGACTTGATGTCCAGGACGCGCTGTACGGAGGGTTCACCGAATACCTCTTGCGGGCCGCCGGCCTGCGGGAGGGAATGAGCGTCCTCGACGTCGGCTGCGGCACGGGCGGGGTGTCTCTCGCCGCCGCGCGAATTGTCGGCCCGCAGGGGCGTGTTGTGGGCGTGGACATGAATCCGGAGGTGCTGGAGACCGCGCGCGCCAATGCCGCCGCGGCGGCGATGGATAACGTCAGCTTCGAGCACCATGTGCTGCCCGATGTCGAACTTGCGGAACCCGTCGACGCGTTGGTGGGCCGACTGATCCTGATGCATCTCGCGGACCCCGTGGCGGTAGTGAAAGGGCTGACCAGGTCTGTCCGTCCCGGAGGTCTCGTGACATTCCAGGAGATCAATATCTCGCGGGCACGCGCCATTCCGGAGGTGCCCCTGGTGACGACCTGCCGTGAGTGGATCTGCGCGGCGCAGCGCGAGGCGGGCAGCAATCCCGACATGGGCGAACAACTGGCCCAGGTACTGCGATCCGCGGGGCTGGCCCGACCCGAGGTCGCCGTCGCCGTCCCGACGGGAGGCGCGGACTCGCCGGCGATGTCCCTCATCGCCGAAACCGTGCGCAGTCTCCTGCCGCTGCTCGAGCGCGGCGGCGTCGCCGACGCCCACGCCGTGGACATCGAGACGCTGCGCGGCCGCCTGTCGCAAGCGTGCGAGCAGGCGCAGGCGATCGTCTACCTGTCGGAGCTGGTCGCCGCGTGGGGACGGCTCGACTAGTACGCGGGGTCCGGCGGAATGCGTCTGCCGGGCCTGCGCATCGCCGACCCATATTCGATGGCCGCCACCGCCTCCGGGCGGCCTCGGCCACGACCTCCCGATCGCCCATCTCGCTGTCCCGGATCTGCCGTTCGGCGGTGTGGGGGAGAGCGGGACGGGCAACTACCACGGCGGAATTCGGACTCCTAACTCGACGCCGGCCAGTCGGCGTACCGAATACGGCGCAGGTCGAGAACGTCGCCGATGGTGCTCCACTCGTCTTTTCCGAGGCGTGCCAGGGGTCGTAGGCGCGTGATTTCCGGATGGCCGTTCTCCAGCACGGTTTCGTCGACCGCGATATGTACCACCCGTCCGAATACCACCGTGGAGTCACCCAGCCGAAGGGTGCTGTGGAGTTCGCATTCCAGTGCCACGGGGGAGCCGGCGACGCGTGGTGCCTTCACCCGTGCACTGGCCTCGCGCGCCACTCCCACGGCGTCGAACTCGCTGACGCCGTGCGGGAAGTCGGTGGCGGTCCTGTTCACCTCGTCGACAAGCGGTTCCGGAGCGAGGTTGACCACGAACTGCCCGGTGGCCTCGACATTGCGCAGTGAGTCCTTACGGCCGACCGACGTGAACTGCACGATGGGCGGGGTGACCGACGAGACGGTGAAAAATGAGTGCGGGGCGAGATTGTCGACGCCGTCGGCGGAGACGGTCGAAACCCAGGCGATGGGGCGCGGAACGACGGTCGACGTGAGCAGTCGATAAACCGCGACGGGTTCGAGCTGGGCCGGGTTGAATTCAGTACGCATACCAGCGATATATCAGATGCCCGTGCGGCGCCGTGCGGCTGTCCGGGCGGTTCGGGCCCGACACCACGTCCGTCGGAAAGAACTGTGCGCCGACGCGAAAACGGGGCGGCACCGCTGGGGGCGCACGCCCCATCGTGAGACTCATCGTCCCCGTACATGAAGACGGTCCGGACCATTGCCACGTGTACCTGGCGGTTCTACGCTCACACGGTCCCACTCATGAACTGCGTTCACATTTATGATCGGAGTCGCCTGGTGAGTGCACCGATGAGATCCCTGGTGAGTGCGAGACCCCGACTGGGTGTCCTGCTCGCGGCGGTGGCCACGCTGACCGCCGTGTTCGTCCCCTCCGCCGCCGCGCACCCGTTGTCGGCCGCCCCCGACACCGCCGTCCTCGACGGTGCCCGCCTCCAGCAGACCAAGCTCCGCCTGGACCGCGGCGACCCCCAACTCCGGCACGCCCTAGGCAACTTGACGAACCGTGCCGACAACTGGCTTGACCAGGGCCCCTGGACGGTCGTGGACAAACCAAAACTCGCGCCCGGCGGCGATGTTCACGACTACCTGAGCCAGGCACCGTACTGGTGGCCCACGACCACACCGACCGCCGACAACCCCTGGGGCTGCCCGTACGTCCAGCGCGACGGCCAGCGCAACCCCGAGGTCGACACGGGCACCGACCGCCAGGACGTCGAGAAGGTCTTCGACTCGACGTACGACCTCGCGCTCGCCTGGTACTACACCGGCGACAAGCGCTACGCGCGGAAGGCCGGCCAGGTCCTGCGCACCTGGTTCCTCGACCCGGCCACGAGGATGAACCCCAACCTGAACCACGCCCAGTTCATCCCCTGCAAGTACGACGGCCGCGCCATCGGCATCATCGACTTCTCCCAGTCGTACACCAGCGTCGTCGACGCCATCGCGATCCTCGGCACGGGCGCCCCCGGCTGGACGAAGACCGACCGCACGGCGATGACCAAGTGGAACTCCGACTTCCTCGGCTGGCTGAAGAACAGCACCTTCGGCAAGGAGGAGGGCGCCGCCGCCAACAACCACGGCACCTTCTACGACATGCAGCTCGCCGCCCTCGCCTACGCGACCGGCGACAAGGCGCTGGCGAAGCGGACCGTGCTGGACGCGCGCGCCAAGCGCATCGACCCTCAGATCGCGGGCGACGGCAGCCAGCCGCAGGAGCTGGCACGGACCCGGAGCTGGCACTACTCGACCTTCGACCTGGTCGCCTACACCCGCCTCGCGGCCATCGGCCGGCACGTCGGCGTGAACCTCTGGACCTATCAAGGCCCGGACGGCCAGGGCCTGTTGAAGGCCGTCGACTATCTGCTCCCCGCCGCGACCGGAGCCGCCGCATGGCCGCACCCGGAACTGGAGTTCTACCGCTACGCAGCAAGCGACATCGTCCACGCGGCGGCCGACGCGGGCGACACGCAGGCCAAGACCGCCGTACCGAAACTACAGACACCGCCCGGCGGCGACTTGTGGGCACTGCGCCCGGCGGCCGAGCAACTGGACTCGATCGCGGGCTGACCGGGATGCGACGTCTTGCTGGCCGTGGGCTGGCCAATCCGCGAGGGCTCGCCCATCGCCAGGTGACTGGCCGCGAAGGGGCGCACTTGCCGTCGGTCGACCAGCTCGTACAGGCTCGCCGGTTGCCGCCCGGCGACGCTCGTGCCAGGGCCGCCGTGCCGAAGGTGGAGGTGCGGTCGGGCGGTGACTTGTGGGCGCTCTGTCCGGCGGCCGGGCAGTTGGATTCGATCGCGGGCTGACCGGGATGCGACGTCTTGCTGGCCGTGGGCTGGCCAATCCGCGAGGGCTCGCCCATCGCCAGGTGACTGGCCGCGAAGGGGCGCACTTGCCGTCGGTCGACCAGCTCGTACAGGCCCGCCGGTTGCCGCCCGGCGACGCACGGGCCAGAGCCGCCGTGCCGAAGGTGGAGGTGCGGTCGGGCGGTGACTTGTGGGCGCTGCGTCCGGCGGCCGGGAAGCTGGATTCGATCGCGGGCTGACCGGCGTGCGAGGACCTGCTGGCCGTGGGCTGGCCAATCCGCGAGAGCTCGCCTATCGCCAGGTGACTGGCCGCGAAGCGGCGCACCTGCCGTCGGCCGACCAGCTCGTACAGGCTTGCCTGGCGTTGGCCGACCGGCCCGCGCAGGCCTGCCTGCCCTCGGCCGACGGGCCCGCTCAGGCTCGCCGATCGTGGGCCGACCAGCTCGTACAGGCCTGCCTGCCCTCGACCGACCGGCCTGCACACGCCCGCCGGTCGTCGGCCGGCCGCCCGCACAAGCCCGCCCGCCACCCGACCCGCACCGCCCTCCCGCCCCGGCCCTCTCGAACAGGGGTTCCTGAGCGGTTGCTTAGAATGGGGCGTCCCCACAGTCTCCTCCGCCCCACTCAGCACCGCTCGGGAGCCCCGCCGTGACCGTCGAATCCCCGTCCGCCAGCGCCAGCGCCCTCGCTCACGGCCGGCTCATCCCCGTCACCGTTCACTTCGACGATCTCGACGCGCTCGGCATGCTGCACAACGCCCGGTATCCGCTCCTCGTCGAGCGGGCCTGGACCGAGCTGTGGCAGGAGCACGGAGTCCGCTTCGACGGCGACTGGGCGAGTGCCGGTGACGCCTGCAATGTCGTGAAGGAACTGCTGATCAGCTACGAGGCGCCGGTCACCAGGCCCGGCACCTACGCCGTCCACCTGTGGCTGGACCGGCTCGGCACGACCGGCCTGACGTACGGGTTCCGACTCTGCTCCGCCGACGGCTCGGTGACGTACGCGACCGGCACCCGCGTGCTGGTCCGGCTGGACGCCGGGACGCTGCGCCCCGCGCCATGGAGCGAGGGCTTCAGAGCTGTCGGTCGGGCACTGCTGCGCTCGGAGCGCTGACCTTCGGGCGGTCCCGGTCCCCGGCGCGCAGCACGCCCGCGAAGACTGCGAGCCCGCCCGCCAACGCCGTGACCAGGCAGAACGACACCATCAGGCTCGTCGCCTGCGCGACCCCGCCGATCAGGCTCGGCGCGATCAGCCCCGAGGTGTAGGTGATCGTCGCCACGCCGGCGATCGCCTGACTCGGGTTCGGCCCGCTGTGGCCCGCCGCCGCGAAGCACAGCGGTACGACCACGGCGATGCCCAGACCGAGCAGCGCGAAGCCGCCCATCGCCAGCGCCGGGCTGTCCGCGACGACGATCAGCAGGCCGCCGCACACGGCCAGGAGCCCGCCCGCGCGGACCGTACGCACCGAGCCGAAGCGGTTCACCACCGTGTCGCCCACCAGCCGGGCCACCGCCATCGTCAGCATGAACCCGGTCGTCGAGGCCGCCGCGAGCCCGGCGGACGTGCCCAACTGGTCGTGCAGATACACCGCCGACCAGTCCAGGCTGGCCCCCTCCGCGAACACCGCGCAGAAGCCCACCGCACCGATGAGCAGCGCCGACCGGGGCGGCAGCGTGAACCGCGGTGGAGCCTCCTCCTCCACCCCCGGCTGGATGTCGAGCACCCAGCGACAGGCGGTCACACCGAGCAGCGTGAGGATCAGGGCCGCGATGAGATGGTGCACGCGCGCGTCCGAGCCGAGGTGCGCGGCCAGCGTGCCGCCCGCCGAACCGATCAGCGCGCCCGCGCTCCACATGCCGTGCAGACTCGACATGATCGACTTGTCCATGAGGCGCTCGATCTCGACGCCGAGCGCGTTCATCGCGACGTCGGCCATGCCCGCGCTCGCCCCGTACGTGAACATCGCCAGGCACAGCGTGACGAGGTTCGGCGCGAGGGACGGCAGGATCAGGGACATCGTCCACATCGAGATCAGCCCGCGCAGCGCCGTACGGCTGCCGAAGCGGTGGGTGATCCAACCGGCCAGCGGCATCGAGCAGGAGGCACCGAACGCGCCGAAGGCGAGCGCGAAACCGAGCCAGCCGGCGGCGACATGCGCGTGCTCCTGGATCCACGGCACCCGGGTCGCGAAGGAGCCGGTGACCGCGCCGTGCACGGTGAAGACGGCCGCCACGGCATACCGGGCGCGCTTCACCTCGTGTCGGTCGTAGACCACTTCGCTCATTGTCCGACCCCTCCTGCTGTTCGGATTCCGTCCCCGCCCTCAGCTGCGTCGCGTAAACTATCAGGAACCCTGCCTGATAGATAGAGAATTACCGGCCGCCGGCCGCACCCCCTCGATCTGGGAGGATTCCCGGCATGCCCGCATCCCCGAGCACCGCCCGGGCCATCAACGACCGGCTCGCCCTGCGTCTCCTGCAGCGCGAAGGCCCGCTGACGGCAGGGCAGTTGAAGCAGCTCACCGGACTGTCCCGGCCCACCGTCGCCGACCTCGTCGAACGCCTCACGGCCTCCGGGCTGATCGAGATGGTCGGCGAGTCGGGGGCCCAACGGCGGGGCCCGAACGCCCGGTTGTACGGCATCGTCGGCGACCGCGCCCATCTCGCCGCGCTGGACGTCCGCCTGGAGAGCGTCTCCGTGCTCGTCTCCGACCTGGTCGGCCGGGTCCTCGCTGAGGCGTCCGTGCCGATCGACGCCGACGCGGGGACGGGACCGGCGGTGGAGCAGGCCGTCGCGCTGGTGGAGCGGGCGGTGAAGGAGGCGGGGACCGGGCCAACCGGGCCTGAGGCGACGGGAGTTCGGGGACCCGAGTCCGTACGCGAGTGGGGCAGTCTGCACACCGTCGGCATCGGCGCCCCCGGTCTGATCGACCCGGCCACGGGCGAACTCCGCAACACCACCGGCCTGCCCGCCTGGCACCGCAGCCTGGTGGGCGCCCTCCAGGAACGGCTGCCCGACGCCCGCGTCGTCGTCGAGAACGAGACCAACCTCGCGGCCCTGGCGGAGATGCGCGACGGCGCGGCCCGGGACCGGGACACCTTCGTCCTCCTCTGGCTGGACATGGGCATCGGCGCCGCGGTCGTCCTGGACGGCGCACTGCGCCGGGGAGCGTCCGGCGGCGCGGGCGAGCTCGGCTTCCTGCCGGTGCCGGGCACGCGGGGACTCCCTTCGGCGACGGACTGCGAAGGGGGCTTCCATTCACTGGCCGGTGCGACGGCGGTGCTCGAACTGGCCCGGGAATGCGGGGTGTTGGACATCGGCGGCGCGGGGGAGCCGGCGACCGCGGCGCAGGTCGTGCGATGGGCGGTCGCCACGGCGGCCGATGTCCGCGCCGCCCGTTTCCTCGACACCCTCGCCGATCGCCTCGCCCTCGGTGTCGCGTCCGTCGTCGCGCTGCTGGACCCCGGATGCGTGGTCCTCGGCGGCGAGGTCGGGCAGGCCGGCGGTGAGGAGCTCGCCGTACGCGTGGCCGAACGGATCGCCGGTATGTCACCGCTGCCCGTGGAGGTGCGCCCCAGCGTCCTCGGCGATACGGCCGTGCTGCGCGGCGCGCTGCTGACGGCCCAGGACGGCGCGCAGGACGACCTGTTCGGCTGAGAGGCCCCGGCCTGTTCGGCTGGGGCCCGGGCCTGCTCGGCTGAGAGGCCCGGCGGTGGGCAAGGGCCGTCGTCACCACCGCCGGACCGGTCCAGAGGTGTCCTGTCCGGTGATCCGGAAAAGGACTAGACCAGATGATCCAGCAGGTGAGGGCTGCTTGAGAAGTCCATCGACACCCTCTGTGAGCCACCCCACACACTTCACCTGGATGGACCCTTGCCAGGCGTGGCACACTTGCCGTGTACCAGAAGCAGCGCACTCCGGGGTCGGTGAAAGTCCGAACCGGCGGTTATAGTCCGCGACCCGTCCGTGTAGTTCAGCGGCCGGTTGACCAGGTGGAATTCCTGGACCGACGGTTAAAGTCCGGATGGGAGGCAGTGCGCGGCGGGCGGGCATTCGTGCGCGCCGCCGTATCGGCTCGTCCTGTGTGGACGGGTTCTGTCCGGCGTCGTCCTCGGTGCTTCCGTTCGTTTCATTCTGTCGTCTTCGACAGGCCCCGGAGTCCGTGCCCCGATGTGGCAGGAGGACCCGGGAAGTGTTCACCGGAATCGTCGAAGAGCTGGGTGAGGTCACCGCCGTCGAGAGTCTCGACGACGCCTCCCGCTTCCGTCTGCGCGGCCCGATCGTCACCGAGGGCGCGAAGCACGGCGACTCCATCGCCGTGAACGGCGTCTGTCTCACCGTCGTCGAGCACGAGGGTGACGAGTTCACCGCCGACGTCATGGCCGAGACCCTGAACCGCTCCAGCCTCGGCGCCCTCGCCGTCGGCTCCCGCGTCAACCTCGAACGCCCCATGGCCCTCGGCGCCCGCCTCGGCGGACACATCGTGCAGGGCCATGTCGACGGCACCGGCGCGGTGTTGGAGCGCAAGCCGTCCGAGAACTGGGAGCTCGTCAAGGTCTCGCTCCCCGCCGACCTCAGGCGCTACGTCGTCGAGAAGGGCTCCATCACCGTCGACGGCATCAGCCTCACCGTCGTCGACGCGGGCCCCGACTACTTCACGGTCAGCCTCATCCCCACCACCCTCGACCTGACCACGCTCGGCCTCAAGCAGCCCGGTGACCCGGTCAACCTCGAAGTGGACGTCATCGCCAAGTACGTCGAGCGGCTCATGGGCGACCGCGAGGTGACCCCGTGAACTGGCTCAACTCCGAGGCCTTCGTCCTGTTCGGCCAGCACATCAAGTGGTCGGACATGATCGGCAACGTCGTCGGCCTGATCGCCCTGGCCTTCGGCTGGCGGCGCTCGATCTGGAGCTGGCCCACCCAGTTCGTCTCCGGCGTCATCCTGTTCGCCGCGTTCGCCACCGCCCACCTCTCCGGCAGCGCCGGCAAGCAGATCGTCGTCATGGTCGTCGCGGTCTACGGCTGGTGGCAGTGGAACCGCGGCAGGGGTGGCTCCGCCGACGGCCACATCACCCCCCGCTTCGCCACCTGGCGCGAGCGCGCGATCCTGGTCGGCGCAGCAGCCGTAGGAACGGTCGCGGTGGCCGCCCTCTTCAAGGCGTACCCGTCCCTTTCCTGGGACCCGTGGCCCGACGCCTACATCTTCGTCGGCACGATCGTCGCGATGTACGCCCAGGCCCGCGGCATGGTCGAGTTCTGGTTCGCCTGGCTCCTCGTCGACCTCGTCGGCGTCCCCCTCAACTTCGCCAACGGCTTCGCCTTCTCCGGCTTCGTCTACGTCATCTACGGCGCACTCGTCCTGTGGGGCATGCGCGACTGGTGGCTGCGCTCCCGCAAGGCCCCGCAGCCCGTCCTGGAAGGAGCGCCGGCATGACAGCGGCACCGATCCTCTACAGCACAGACGGTTTCGAGGACTTCTCGCTCGACCCGGTCGAGCAGGCCATCGCCGACATCGCGGCCGGCCGCCCGGTCGTGGTCGTCGACGACGAGGACCGCGAGAACGAGGGCGACCTCGTCATCGCCGCCGAGAAGGCCACCCCCGAGATCATCGCCTTCATGATGAGCGAGTGCCGAGGCCTCATCTGCGCCCCCATGGAGGGCGACGAGCTGGACCGGCTCCGGCTCCCGCAGATGGTCGAGGACAACACCGAGTCGATGAAGACCGCGTTCACGGTGTCGGTCGACGCCTCGGCCGCTCACGGTGTGACCACCGGAATCTCGGCCTCCGACCGCGCGACCACGCTCCGGCTCCTCGCGAGCGGCACCACCGAGGCCGACGACTTCGTCCGCCCCGGCCACATCTTCCCGCTGCGCGCCCGGTCCGGCGGAGTGCTGGTCCGCAACGGCCACACCGAGGCCGCCGTAGACCTCGCCCGCCTCGCGGGGCTGCGCCCGGCCGGCGCGATCGTCGAGATCGCCGGCGAGGACGGCCGTATGCTCCGCCTCCCCGAACTGATCCCGTTCGCCCGCAAGCACGGCCTGACGATCATCTCCATCGAGGACCTGATCGCCTACCGGCAGACCGCCGAACCCACCGTCCGCCGCGAGGCCGAGGTCCAACTCCCCACGCGCCACGGCCAGTTCACGGCCTATGGCTACCGCTCCACCGTCGACGGCGTCGAGCACGTCGCCCTCGTCCACGGCGAGATCGGCGAGGGCGAGGACGTCCTGGTCCGCGTCCACTCCGAATGCCTCACCGGCGACGTCTTCCACTCCCTGCGCTGCGACTGCGGCCCCCAGCTGGAGGCCTCCCTTGAGCGCATCCAGGAGGAGGGCAGGGGAGTGGTGGTCTACCTGCGCGGCCACGAGGGGCGCGGCATCGGCCTGCTCTCCAAGCTACGGGCGTACGAACTCCAGGAGCGCGGCCGCGACACCCTCGACGCCAACCTGGAGCTCGGCCTGCCCGCCGACGCCCGGGACTACGGCGCCGGCGCGCAGATCCTGGAGGACCTCGGCGTCCGCAGCCTGCGCCTGATGACCAACAACCCCGACAAGACCGACGCGCTCGTCCGGCACGGCCTCAAGGTCACCGGCCGCGAGCCGATGCCGATACAGGCGGGCGAGCACAACCTCCGCTACCTGCGCACCAAGCGGGACCGGATGGGCCACGACCTGCCCTGGCTGGACCCGGCCCCCGTGTCCACCTGCGGCAACCAGTAAGAACGACCACTAAGACCCCTTCAGAAGTCACCGAGGAGACAAGAGAACGTGAGCGGCAAGGGCGCACCGGAACTGTCCGTACGCAACGTCGGAGACCTGCGGGTCGCCGTCATCGCGGCGCAGTGGCACGAAAAGGTGATGGACGGTCTGGTGGACGGCGCCCTGCGCGCCCTGCACGACCTGGGGATCGACGAGCCGACCCTGCTCCGGGTCCCCGGAAGCTGGGAACTCCCGGTCGTGGCAAAGGTGTTGGCGGGCCGGGGCTACGACGCGATCGTCGCCCTCGGTGTCGTCATCCGCGGCGGCACCCCGCACTTCGAGTACGTGTGCCAGGGCGTCGTCCAGGGCCTCACCCAGGTCTCGGTCGAGACCGGCGTCCCCGTCGGCATGGGCGTTCTGACCTGCGACACCGAGGAGCAGGCCCTCGACCGGGCCGGCCTGGAGGGCTCGAACGAGGACAAGGGGCACGAGGCGGTGACGGCGGCCGTGGCGACGGCGGCCACCCTCCGCTCAGTATCTGAACCGTGGCGTTAAGCCCACGATTGTTTGCAATAGGGTGGGCAGCACCATGTCCAATAAGACGTTCGAGGAGCTCTTCACCGAGCTCCAGCAGAAGGCCGCCACCGGCGACCCCGCCACTTCCCGCACCGCAGAGCTGGTCGGCAAGGGCGTCCATGCCATCGGCAAGAAGGTCGTCGAAGAGGCCGCCGAGGTCTGGATGGCCGCCGAGTACGAGGGCAAGGAGGCGGCCGCCGAGGAGATCTCGCAGCTGCTCTACCACGTTCAGGTGATGATGGTCGCCCGCGGAATCTCGCTGGACGACGTCTACGCCCACCTGTAAACCCAGTTCCGACACCCCACCCCATTTCACGCGAAGGAAGCCGACCTCATGCTGCGCATCGCCGTCCCCAACAAGGGTTCCCTGTCAGGACCTGCGGCGGACATGCTGCATGAGGCCGGCTACCAGCAGCGCCGGGAGTCCAAGGAACTGCGGATCGTCGACCCGGTCAACGAGGTCGAGTTCTTCTACCTCCGCCCCCGCGACATCGCGATCTACGTCTCGTCGGGCCGCCTCGACATCGGCATCACCGGCCGCGACCTCCTCATCGACTCCGCCGCGAGCGCCGAGGAGATCCTCCCGCTCGGCTTCGCCCGCTCCACGTTCCGCTTCGCCTCCAAGCCCGGCGCGGCCAGCAGCGTCGAAGACCTCAAGGGCAAGACGGTCGCCACCTCGTACGAGGGCATCGTCGCCGGTCACCTCGCCGACAACGGCATCGACGCGTCCGTCGTCCACCTCGACGGCGCCGTGGAGACGGCCATCGAACTGGGCGTCGCCGAGGTCATCGCGGACGTCGTCGAGACCGGTACCAGCCTGCGCAACGCGGGCCTCGAGGTCTTCGGCGAGCCCATCATGAAGTCCGAGGCCGTCGTCATCCGCCGCAAGGGCGCCGAGGTCGAGGAGCCCAAGGTCCAGCAGTTTCTGCGCCGCCTCCAGGGCGTCCTGGTCGCCCGGACCTACGTGATGATGGACTACGACTGCCGGGTCGAGCAGCTGGAGAAGGCCGTCGCGCTCACCCCTGGCCTGGAGTCCCCGACCGTCTCCCCGCTGCACAACGAGGGCTGGGTCGCCGTCCGCGCGATGGTCCCCGCCAAGGAAGCGCAGCGGATCATGGACGACCTGTACGACATCGGCGCCCGGGCCATCCTGACGACGGCCATCCACGCCTGCCGTCTCTGAGGAACACGTCGAGAAGTACGTCGAGGAACACACCGACCATGTCCGAACTCCCCGCCCTGCCGGTCACGTTCCGGCCGGGCCGCACCCGTGCCGTACTGCTCACCGCGGGCGCCGCGATCTTCGTCGTCATCACGACCGTCGCGCTGCTCCTGGAGCAGCTCGGCCCGGGGGAGAAGCTCAGCTTCGTCCTCACCGGTGCCCTCCTCTTCGGAGTGCTGGCCGTGCTCGCCCGGGTGAGGGTCGTCGCCGACGAGACCGGTGTCACCGTCGTCAACATCGCCAGCAGGCGCCGTCTGGAGTGGGCCGAGATCCTCCAGGTGAACCTGCGGCCCGGCGACCCCTGGGTCTTCCTCAACCTCAGCGACGGCACCAGCCTCCCCGTGCTCGGCATCCAGCCGGGCATCGCCAAGGAACGGGCCATCGCCGACGCGCGCACTCTGCGGGCGCTCGCCGAGGCCCACTCGACAAGGGATCTGCCGTAGATGGCCATGTCTTGATTAATCTGTTGTCGGTGGCGTTTTTCCTCGCGCCTCCGCCACCGGTGTTCCCCCCTGTCTTCCGAGGCCCCCTGCTACCCGAGGAGTGACTCCCTCCAGCGATGGACGGATCGTCCTGTAGTACCTGCGCCGCCCCCTCCCGACATATCGAGGCGGCGGCATGACCATCCCCCTGCTGCTCCTAGGCGCGGCGATCCTGCTGATTCTGGCCAACGGCTTCTTCGTTGCCGCCGAGTTCGGGCTCGTCACCGTGGAGCGCCCCGAGGCCGAGAAGGCCGCCGCCGAGGGCGACCGACGGGCCGCCACGGTCGTCGAGTCGCTCAAGGAGCTGTCCTTCCAGCTCTCCGGCACCCAGCTCGGCATCACCATCACCTCCCTGGTCGTCGGCATGCTCGCCGAACCGGCCCTGGCACAGCTGCTGCACGGCCCGTTCAGCGCGATCGGCATCCCCGAGGGCGCCGTCTCCGGTGTCGCCGTGGTCGTCGGCATGCTGCTCGCCTCCGCCGTGCAGATGGTGATCGGCGAACTCGTGCCCAAGAACTGGGCGGTGTCGCGGCCCCTTCAGGTCGCGCGCTTCGTCGCCGCGCCGCAGCACGCCTTCGCCCGTCTGTTCCGCCCGGTGATCGCCGCGCTCAACGCGGTCGCCAACCGGCTCGTCCGGGCCCTGGGCGTCGAGCCCGCCGACGAGCTGGCCTCCGCCCGCACCCCCGGCGAGCTGGTCTCCCTGGCCCGCCACTCCGCGCAGGCCGGCGCCCTGGAACAGGACACGGCCGATCTCTTCGTACGGACCCTGTCGCTGGGCGAGTTGACCGCGCAGCACGTCATGACCCCGCGCGTGAAGGTCAGCGCGCTCCAGTCGTCGGCGACGGCCGAGGACGTGGTCAACCTGACCCGCGCCACCGGTCTGTCCCGCTTCCCCGTCTACCGCGAGAAGATCGACGAGATCGTCGGCATGGTCCACCTCAAGGACGCCCTGGCCGTGCCCTCGCACGCCAGACTCCGCACCCCCGTCACCAGCATCGCCAAGTCCCCGGTGCTGGTCCCCGAGACCCTGCCCGTCCAGCCCCTCCTGGCCCGGCTGCGCAGCGAACAGCCGATCGCCGTCGTCGTTGACGAATACGGCGGTACGGCCGGAGTGGTCACCCTGGAGGACATCGTCGAGGAACTCGTCGGCGAGGTACGCGACGAACACGACGGCCAGGACGTACCCGAACTCGCCGCGGCTCCGTCCGAGGACGGCAAACCCGCCTGGGACGCCGACGGCAGCTGCCGCGTCGACATCCTCCAGCGCATAGGCCTGGACGTGCCCGAAGGACCGTACGAGACGGTCGCCGGCCTGGTCGCCGACCTCCTCGGCCGCATCCCCGCCCCCGGCGACAAGGCCGAACTCCCCGGCTGGCGGCTCTCGGTACGCCAGGTCGGCCACTACCGCGCCGAACGGGTCCGCCTGGTCCGCACCGCTCCCCCCGTGAACGTCATGGAGGCGGCCCGATGACCGTCCTCCAACTCCTCTTCGCCGTACTCCTGGTACTCGCCAACGGCTTCTTCGTCGGCGCCGAGTTCGCCCTGGTCTCGGTCCGCCGCAGCCAGATCGAACCCCTCGGCACGGCCCGCGCCCGCCAGGTCCTCTACGGCCTGGAGCGCCTGCCGCAGATGATGGCGGCAGCCCAATTCGGCATCACCGTCTGCTCGTTGACGCTCGGCGCGGTCGCCGAGCCGACGGTCGCACACGTCCTGGAGCCGGTCTTCGAGTGGATGCACCTGCCCGACGGCATGATCCATCCCCTCGGCTACGTCCTCGCGCTCGCCGCCGTGGTCTTCTTCCACCTCGTCATCGGCGAGATGGTCCCGAAGAACCTCGCGATGGCCGCCCCGGAGAAGGCCGCGATGTGGCTCAGCCCCGGGCTGGTCGCCTTCGCCAGGGTCTGCAAGCCGATCACCATCGCCCTCGGCGCCGTCGCCCAGGCCATCCTGCGGCTCTTCCACGTCGAGCCCAAGGACGAGGTCGAGGCCGTCTTCACCAGCGAACAGCTCAACCGCCTGGTGGAGGACTCGGGCCAGGCCGGCCTCCTCGACCCCGAGGAACAGGAACGCCTCGAGGACGCCCTCGAGTTGGGCTCCCGCCCGGTCACCGACGTCCTCCTGCGCCGCGAGAACCTCGTCACGGTCAGCCCCTCGGTCACCCCCGGCGAGATCGTCGCCCTCACCGCCCGTACCGGCTACTCCCGCTTCCCGATCGCGGCGGAAACCGGCGCCTTCATGGGCTACCTCCACGTCAAGGACGTCCTGGACCTGGAGGAATCCGAAAGGGCGGTCCCGCAGCAGATCTGGCGCCCCATGACGACCCTCCGCTCCGAACTCCCCCTGGACGACGCCCTGACGGTGATGCGCCGCGCCGCGACACACCTGGCCCAGGTGGCGGACGCGTCAGGCAAGGTGCTGGGCTTGGTGGCGATGGAGGACGTGCTGGAGCTGTTGGTGGGCGAGGTCAACGACCCGGCCCATCGAGAGGTACCAGCACAGCCACGAACGGCGGAAGTGAAAGAGACGGTTCCGAGCTGACGCAGGTCCCCCTGCGCCCCGTTTTCAGGGGCGCGGGGAACTGCGCGACCAGCCACAACGCACCCGCACTCGCGAACGAACAACAGCCACCCGAGCCAGTGCGTACCGCTCAGCCCTCCGCAGGTCCCCGCCCCGACAACACCTCTCCATACGCCTGCATCAGATCCGGCAACCGCAAAGTCGACAAGTCATCCCGAGACAACATCCCGGGATACACCGACAACCGCAGATCCCGATACGCACAGCTCTTCTCATACAGGGTCCGCAAGAACCGCCCGTTCCCGAGCTCGTCGATCCACCCCTGATCCACCACATGCCCGGCGATGGACCGTAGTTCGTCCAACGCCTCCTCGTCCCACACGTCCCCGTTCTCCGCGGCCAACACCTCACCGATGGAGGTGAGTTCAAGAGGCCGGTACGAAGGAAAGTCGACGCGCGTGGTGAAGCGGGAGGACAGCCCGGGGTTCGCGGCGAGCAGCCGGTCCATGCCCTCCGGGTAGCCGGCCAGTATCACCACCAGGTGGTCGCGGTTGTCCTCGGCCCGCTTCAGCAGCACCTGCAAGGCCTCGTCGCCGTACGCGTCGCCCTTGCCGTAACCGGAGTTGGAGAGCGAGTAGGCCTCGTCGACGAAGAGGACGCCACCGATCGCGGAGTCGATCAACTCGTTGGCCTTCACGGCCGTTTGACCGAGGTACTCGCCGACGAGATCGGCCCGCTGCGCCTCGACGAGATGGTCGCCGCCGAGCAGCCCGAGGGCGTAGAAGACGCGGCCGAGTATGCGGGCCACGGTGGTCTTGCCGGTGCCCGAGGGACCGGAGAAGACGAAGTGCCGTTTCGGCGGCTGGACCGGCAGCCCCTGCCCGGCCCGCAGTCGGGCCATGTTCAACTGGGCGGACAACGCCTTTACCTGTCGCTTGACCGGCTCCAACCCCACCATGCGCTCAAGCTCGTTGAGCGCCTCCTCGAGTAAGACGGGGTCGGTGGGACCGGTGGGCAGCGGCGGAACGGGCACCGAGGTCTTCTCGCGCACCGAGTCGGCGGCCGAGGGCAGCGGCCCGGTCGGCGGCAGACCGGGCTCCGACAGCTTCAGATCGCGCCCCTCCGCACCGAACAGCGGATCGAGCCCGTCGGGGCTCTCCAGCGCGTCCTGCCCGCCGGAGAGCGTGATCGCGGCGAGGTCGGTGACGTCCTCGGAGCCGTCGTACCCGTCGGAGTCGGTGATCGCGGCGAGCCGCGCCGAGGTGTCCATGAACGCGGGGTCGACGCGATGCACCGCCCGGTAGAGGGGCAGCGCGGCGGCGCTGCGGCCGGTGCCCTCGTGGGCCCGCGCCAGCCAGTACCGCAACTCCTTGCGCTGCGGCTGTTCGCTGCGACAGCGCATCAGCGCGGAGGACAGCAGCGGCTCGGCCTGGCCGTACATCTCGAGCCGTACCCGGGCCATCCCGCCGAACAACCCCGCCTCGATGCCCAGGAGTTGGTCGTTCAGCAGCGGATCGGTGTGCCGGACCAGCTGCTCCCAGTCCTTGACCAGATAGGCGCGGCAGGCGTGCAGGAAGCGGACCTGGTGGTCGGTGTCGACGGGCGGCAGTCCGGCCAACGCGCGGTCCAGTTCGGGCACATGGCGGCCGTCCAGCCAGTGCGAGGCGTGCGCGAGCAGCAGATCGCGCGGGCTCTCCAGCACGGGCTGGACCCACCAGCCGAGCCAGTACCAGGAGTTGAGCGTACGGCGGTGTCTGGTGCGCTGTTCCCCGAAGCGTTCCCGGTGCCGGTACATCCGCAGCAGCGCGGTCGTCGTGTCGACGCGCAGCGCGTGCAGTCCGAGCCAGCCGTCGGCCATCCCGGGATCCATCCGTACCGCGGTGCGGAACTCCTCCTCAGCCTGCGGATAAGCGCCCATCGTGTAGGCGTCCACGCCTCGCAGCCACGCGAGGTCGGCCGGGGCCTCGGGGCCCTGCGTGCCGAAGTCCATCACGTCCCCCCACAAACCGTGCCCCCGTTGATTCACCGCCGGGCCGGCGCCCGTCGGCAGTCTGGGTCGAACCGCTGTGCCGCGGACGGGAGTTGCCGTGGTGCGCGAAGCAGCCGTCCGTTGGTCGCACCCTGGGCATCGTACCTGCGGGGCAGTCGCCCACCGAAGGGTGCCGCACAGGCCGTTTGACGAGGTGGGAGCAGATGGGGCGCACTCGGGACGGTGACCCAGGGTGAGCAAATCACGGCTCGTAGCGGCCGGAAAAGAGGCTGAGAGCAGAACGAAGCCCCCGATCACGGGGGAACAACCGGGGGCTTCGCGACTCTGGGCGGCTCCGAACGGCCGCACATTCAGAACGTAAGACCTGTACGGCCCCTGGGTCAAGCCGAGTTGAGGCACTCAGGCAAGTTCGAGCATGACGGTCTTCACAAGTTCAGCACACTGCGGGCGGTTCGTCACCGTGGGTGATTTCGTGGTCCGGTCCAATCGTCCCGGAGGGCCCCGGCAGCACCTCGTACCCCTTCAGCAACTGCCGTACCAGGAGGTTCGCGTGCGGTCGCGAAGGGTCCTCGGTGAAGTGTTCGCGTTCCGCCTCGACCCACCCGTCCCAGAAGTCCCGTTGCTCACTCCCGTCCCGCAGCCGCCCCCGTGCCCAGGACTCCTCCCGGGGCAGTTCCATCCACAGCAGTCGCGCGAGGAACGGGCGTACCGCCCGGCGTCCGGCGCCGACGCCCTCGATCAGGATCACGGGCGCGGGCGGCAGCGCGCGGGGTGGTCCGAAGCGCCGGGCGTGCCAGTCGTAGGGGGCGTAGCGCGCGGTCCCGCCGCGGCCGAGCGGGGTGATCACCTGGCTCAGCAGCCGGTCGGTCCAGCCGAACAGCTCGTCGTGGGTGGCGAGGTCGTCCAGGTGCAGCACGGGCGCCCCGCCCAGGGCCGCGGCCAGCCGCCCGGCGAACGTCGACTTCCCCGACCCCGCGTGCCCGTCGACACCGACGAGCCGGACCGGGCCGCAGGACGGGGGAAGGCGGCGGAGCCGTTGGGCGAGGTCGTGCATGACTGGTCCCGGGAGGTCGTGGGTGATGCCGCAGGTCGCCGGGACAGTCTAGGGAGCGGTCGCTCCCGCCCCAGGTCATGCCAGTGGTCGATACCAATATTGGTGGGTGTGGCGAGGTTCGAAGTGCTGGCAGCGGGGAGCCGCGTGTGCCCATAGTGGGCGCACATCCGTCCATTGGATCTGTCCCGATTCGGAACACCCGGGGGTCTTCCGCCCATGAGCAGAGCCGAACAGCCGTCCCGCCGAGCCGTCCTGGCCGCCGCGGTCGCCGCGACCGTGGTGAGCGGGGCCGTCCCCGCTGCCGCCGACACCGGCGCAGCCGACTCGGGCCGGGCCCCGACCCTGGTCGACTACCACGCATGGACCGCCTACGAGGACTGGTGCGGCGGTACCGCCAAGGGCACCCGGGCCGTCCCGGGCCCCCGCCCCGGCCTCGTCGTCGGCACCGCCCTCGGCAGCGTCGACTACACGGACCCGCACACCGGCACGACTGCGAGCTGGGAGTACGCGACCTGGACGTCCCCCGTCCACATGCTCTCGGTCCCGGCGACGGAGGCCATCGCCTCCTGGAACGCGCACACCCCCGCCGGCACCTGGATCCAGGTCGAAATGCGCGGCACGTACTCCGACGGCACGGACACCCCCTGGTACGTGATGGGCCGCTGGGCCGCCGGTGACCAGGACATCAAGCGGACCTCCGTCGACGACCAGAAGGACGGCAAGTCCGCCGTCTGGACGGACACCTTCGCGATCGACGACGCGACCACGGGCCTGCGCCTGGCGTCGTACCGGCTGCGCCTGACCCTCTACCGCAAGCCCGGAACCGAGCTCACCCCCACGGTGTGGCGGCTCGGCGCGATGGGCTCGGACATCCCCGACCGCTTCACCGTCCCGGCCTCGACGCCCGGACTCGCCGGGGAGCTGATCGTCCCGCGCTACTCGCAGGAGATCCACACCGGCCAGTACCCCGAGTACGACAACGGCGGCGAGGCCTGGTGCAGCCCCACCTCCTCGCAGATGATCATCGAGTACTGGGGCGGCCGGCTCACCCCGGAGCAACTGGCCTGGGTCGACCCGAGCTACGCCGACCCGCAGGTGGACAACGCGGCCCGCTTCACCTACGACTACCAGTACAACGGCTGCGGCAACTGGCCGTTCAACGCCGCCTACGCGGCGACGTACCCGGACCTCCAGGGCGTCGTCACCCGGCTCGGTTCGCTCACCGACCTGGAGACGCTGATCGCGGCGGGCGTCCCGGCCATAACGTCCCAGTCGTTCCTCAGCAGCGAGCTGACCGGCGCGGGATACGGCACGGCCGGCCATCTGATGACCGTGATCGGCTTCACCGTCGACGGCGATGTGATCGCCAACGACCCCAATTCACCCAGCGATCCGGCCGTCCGCCGCGTCTACAAGCGCCGTGAGTTCGAGAACATCTGGCTGCGGACCAAGCGGTACAACGCCTCCGGCAAGCTCTCCTCCGGTACCGGTGGCGTCTGTTACCTCTACTTCCCGGCGCGGCCGACCGCCCGCCAGCGCACCGCACTCGCGGCGGTGGGCGTGCGCTGACCATGGGGCTGTGACCAAGGTCTCCGGCCCAGGAGGCGATATCGATGGCAAGGTGGACAGAACGGGGGAGTCCACCGCACATCCGACCTCTGTGAGCCACCATGACCGCACACTCGGCCGCCGCCGCGCGCGCCCGCACCCGCACCGGCGGCCCCAAGGGCGACGGCCCGAAGATCGTCGAACACGTCATGGGCTGGACCCTCGTCGTGGTGATCGCGATGCTCGTGACTCAAATCGGCCTGCTGTGACCTGACGCATACTTGACCTGCCATACTGCGGTTGACCAAGCCCAGTTGGAGAGCCAGAGTCGAAATTGGAAATCAGTCAGCAGCGTGACGTCGCACGTCCCCGGGCGCGCGGTACCGAGCGTTCCTTGGCGCGCCGCGCCGAACTCATCACCATTGGCCGGAAGTTGTTCGCCGACACGTCCTACGACGCGCTGTCCATGGACGACATCGCGCGGCAGGCCCATGTCGCCAAGGGGCTGATCTACTACTACTTCCAGTCCAAGCGCGGCTACTACCTGGCGATCATCAACGACTCCGTCGCCGACCTGGTGACCTTCGCGGCGAGCGGCTACGAACTGCCCCAACTGGACCGCGTACAGCGCACGATGGACAGCTATCTCCGCTGGGCCGAGCACAACCAGGCCGCGTACCGCACCATCGTCAGCGGCGGCGTCGGCTTCGACACCGAGGTGCACGCCATCCGTGACGGCGTCCGCGCGGCCATCGTCGAGACCATCGCCGCCGGGGCCTACGGCCGCAGCGACATCTCCCGCCTCGCGCGCATGGGCCTGTTCGGCTGGGTGTGCAGCGTCGAGGGCGCGACCCTGGAGTGGATCAGCGGCCCCGACCTGTCCCGCGAGACGATGCGCGAGCTCCTCGTGAAGACCCTCGGCGGCACCCTGCGCGCCATCGAGGAACTGGACCCGACGTACCCGGCGCCGACCCCGGCCCGCAGGGACGGCTGAACAGGCGCTCCCGACCGGTTCCGGACGACCGGGTTATTCTCGAAGTAAGCGGTCGTTAACTGGTGACGGCGGACCTTCGATCGGGCATACTCACAGCGCAGAGCCGCTGGTCAGCCGCTTCCGAGACCCGGAAGCGGGAGCAGCGGCCGTACCCGTGCGATATCCGGCGCAGGCGCCTCGACCCCAGGCGTACGCCCGCCGATGTCCCGACAGGGAGGAGAGCGTCGCCATGCCCGACCGCGCCCCGCAGCCGGTGGACCGGCAACTGCCCACGGACGAGGCCCGGGATCTGATCTCGCTGGTCCGCGACATCGCGCAGCGTGAGATCGCCCCGAGAGCGGCCGAGGAAGAGGACGCCGGACGCTTCCCCCGCGAGGTCTTCACCCTGCTCTCCGAGTCCGGACTGCTCGGCCTGCCCTACGACTCCGAGTACGGCGGCGGCGACCAGCCGTACGAGGTCTACCTCCAGGTCCTCGAAGAACTCGCGGCGGCCCGCCTCACCGTCGGCCTCGGCGTCAGCGTCCACTCCCTGTCCTGCCACGCGCTGGCCAACTACGGCACCAAGCAGCAGCAGGTCGAGTACCTGCCCGCGATGCTCGGCGGCGGACTGCTGGGCGCCTACTGCCTGTCCGAGCCGTCCTCCGGCTCCGACGCGGCCTCCCTGCGCACGAAGGCGGTCAGGGAGGGTGACGACTGGGTGATCGACGGCACCAAGGCCTGGATCACGCACGGTGGCATCGCCGACTTCTACACGGTCATGGCCCGCACCGGCGAGGACGGTCCGCGCGGGATCAGTGCCTTCCTGGTGCCCGGTGACGCGCCCGGTCTGAGCGGCGCGGTGCCGGAGAAGAAGATGGGCATGAAGGGCTCGCCCACCGCCCAGGTCCACTTCGACGGCGTCCGGGTCTCCGACGAGCGGCGCCTCGGCGAGGAGGGCCAGGGCTTCGCGATCGCCCTGTCCGCGCTGGACTCCGGCCGGCTCGGCATCGCGGCCTGCGCGATCGGCCTGGCGCAGGCGGCGCTGGACGAGGCGGTGGCGTACGCGACCGGACGGCAGCAGTTCGGGCGGCCTATCTCCGACTTCCAGGGGCTGCGCTTCATGCTCGCCGACATGGCCACCCAGATCGAGGCGGGCCGGGCGCTCTACCTCGCGGCGGCCCGGCTGCGCGACGCGGGCCGGCCGTTCGCCAAACAGGCCGCCATGGCCAAGCTGCACTGCACCGACACCGCGATGAAGGCCACCATCGACGCCGTCCAGGTGCTCGGCGGATACGGCTACACCGCGGACTTCCCGGTCGAGCGCTACATGCGCGAGGCCAAGGTCCTGCAGATCGTCGAGGGCACCAACCAGATCCAGCGCATGGTCATCGCCCGCCACCTAGCGGGTCCCGAAGCCCGCCGAACTGGCTGAGTCCGACCGGCGGCGCCGCCAGCCGCACCCACTCCGGGTCGTGCCGTCCCGGCAGGGTGCGGCCCCGGTCGGCCCAAGTCCGCATCAGATCACGGTAGATGGGCGGGTCCTGCGGCTGCGGCGGCGCCAGCGGAACCGATTCTGCGGGTGCGGGGACGTAGATACGGCGCTGACGCCCGGTCGGCGCATATGTGGGGGTCATACCAGGGCAACGCAAGAGCCCGCCGACAGGTCACCGGCGCGGGAAATCGAGCGTGAGTTCACCGGCGTACGGCTCTCGCCTCTGGCTACCGCACGCCACCTGACGTACCGTCACCTCCACTGTCCCCAGGGGAGGTTAGCCGTGGCAGACGACCGTCCCGTGCCCCTCGACGAGTACCCCGTGCACCAGGTCCCCCTGTCGATGAAGCACGTCGCGACCGGCGACCGGAACGCCTACGACCGCTGCATCTTCCACGTCCTCGACCACGAGGGCCGCGCCCTGCTCATCCTCGGCCTCGGCGTCTACCCCAACGTCGGCGTGATCGACGCCTACGCCACCCTCCGCACCGGCGACACCCTGCACGCCGTCCGCGCCTCGGACGCCCTCGGCGACGACCGCATGCACCTCTCGGTCGGCCCGCTGCGCATCGAGGTCGAGGAGCCACTCCACCGTCTGCGCCTGCGCTGCGACGACAACTCCCTCTCGTACGACCTCACTTGGACCGCCGAGTTCCCCGCTCTCTGGGAACCCCACCACGTCCAGTACCGCGGCGACCGGCTCACCCTCGAAGGGCGCCGCTTCGTCCAGGCGGGCGGTGTGGAGGGCGTGATCCGCGCCGGTGACGAGGAGTTCCGGGTCACCGCCGACGGCTGGACCGGTACCCGTGACCGCAGTTGGGGCGTGCGGCCCATCCCCGGCGAGGAGGGCGGCCGGCTCGCCGCGGACCACCCGACCGAGGGCTTCCACTGGATCTGGTGCCCGGTCCGCTTCGAGGACCGCTTCCTCATGGTGATCGTCCAGGAGGACGCCGACGGCCACCGCACCCTGAACGAGGCGACCGTCGTCCGCCAAGGCCACCGCGACCGCCAACTCGGCTGGCCCCAGGCCGAGATCTCCTACCGCTCCGGCACCCGCCGGCCCGAGCGCGCCCTCATCCATCTCGGGGACGCCCGCAAACCGCAGGAACTGGAGGTCGAGATCCTGACCTCCTCACCCCTGGCGATCGGCGCCGGCTACCCGCCCGCCGACGACTGGCAGCACGGCACCTGGCGAGGCCGCGGCTGGACCGACGCCCGCACCTACGACCTCACCCGGCCGAACCCGCTCGCCGCCTACGGAGTCACCGACCACGCGGCCCGCTTCCGCCTCGACGGCCAGGTGGGCCACGGCATCTTCGAGCACGGCTCCTTCGGCCGCCACGACCCGAGCGGCTTCACCGGCTTCGACTCGGTTGCTCCGTAGGGGAGTTGAGACATGGCGACGGCACCCTGCCCGCGCACGACCAGCCGTGCCCCGGAGGAACTCGCCTGTGGTTCGACGGGGTTGTGTGATTCCCGCTTGTCCGGCGCCGCGCCCGTCGGTCTTACCGGCTTTGGCGCGGCGGCACCGCAAGGGAGTTGACGCATGGCCACGGCACCCCGCCCGCGCACGACCACCCGCGACCCCGAGGAACTCGCCCACCGCCTCACCGCCTGGCTCGACACCCGCCTGCCCGGCGCCAAGGCCGTCGACATCAGGGTCCCCGCGTCGAACGGCATGTCCAGCGAGACCCTGCTCTTCGACATCGAACACCCCGAACCACCCCTGCGGGCCTGCGCGTTGAGACTCGCGGCCGACCCGGCGGCGTACACCGTCTTCCCGGTCTACGACCTGCCGCGCCAGTTCCGCACCATGCGCCTGGTCGCCGACCGCACGGACCTCCCGGTACCGGAAGTCCGCTGGCTGGAGGAGGACCCGGGCCCGCTCGGCGCCCCGTTCTTCGTGATGGAACGCGTGGAGGGACGCGTACCGCCGGACGTCATGCCCTACACGTACGAGGGCAATTGGCTGCACGCGGCGACCGACGCGGAACGGGAGCGACTGGAGGCCGCCTCGGTCGGACTGATCGCCCGCCTGCACGACCAAGTCCCTTTGCCTGAGGCTGAGTTCCTCGCCCTCCCCGGCGAGGGCGACGCGCTCAGCCGCCATGTCGCCTCCCAACGCGCCTACTACGACTGGGTGGTTGACGGACTCGCCCGCTCGCCGCTCATCGAGAGCGCCTTCGACCGGCTGACGGAACTCTGGCCGGCCGACCCCGGCGAGACGGTCCTCAACTGGGGCGACGCGCGCATCGGGAACGTCGTCTACGACGGGTTCGACCCCGTCGCCGTCCTCGACTGGGAGATGGCGGCACCGGCCCCGCGCGAGGTGGACCTCGGCTGGACCGTCTATCTGCACCGCTTCTTCCAGGACCTCACGGCCGCCTTCGGCCAGACGGGCCTGCCGGAGTTCTTCCGCCGGGACCGGGTGGAGGCTCGGTACGCCGAACTCACCGGCCACACCCCGCGCGACATGGACTTCTACACCCTCTACGCGGCCCTGCGGCATGCGATCGTGATGCTGCGCATCGCCTACCGGCAGGTGCACTTCGGGGAGAGCGCCGTCCCGGCGGACCCGGACACACTGATCCTGCACCACGGCAGCCTGCGGGCCATGGTGCAGGGCAGTTACTGGGGTTGAGCGAGAGCGCTCAGGCAGCGCGGCGCATGTCGGGCACCCGCATCGGACGCGAGCTGGGGCCACCGACGTGCGAGAAGGGCTGCGTGCGCCAGTCGAGGCCCTGAGGGAGCGTCAACAGCAGCGCGGTGTCCTGCTCCTGGAGCTCCGTGGTCTCGTCGGCGGACCGGGCGTCGGCCGCCTCGCGGCCTGTGCCGGCGCAGACCGTCAGCCCGAACGGGTTCCACGGCGAGGCGCACAGCGCGTGCTCCGGCAGGACCTCCTCGTCCGCGAGGAGCGCGATGGGCTGCACGCAGTCCGGGCAGATCACCCGGTACATCTCGAAGGTGTCGTACTCGTCGAGTTCGTCGGCCTCGAAACCGTCGGGTTCGACGCCCTCCGGCTCGGACTCGACGACGAGCTGCGGCCGCTTGGGCGCGGTGCGTCCAGGGCGCTTAAGACTCTGCATGGGTTTCTCCCCCTACTGGGCTGGGCCGTGAAGGCGCTGCGGCCTCGACCACAGCAAGCACTTCCCGTCCGGTCTCCGCGGTAATCACGAGAACATCACGGAGACGGTCCAGGGCCTGTGGCGTTCGTCACATGCCGCCCGCAGATGCCCGGGGCGGCGGATTTGTCCCCAGCTGACTCACAGGCTGCGCTCCGCCACATCACGAACCGGGTATGACCTGCGCCGCTGAGGTATCGGAGGAGATCAGCGGCCATGTAAGTTCTTGCGCCATGGAGGAGCTGGACCGACAAATCGTGCAGCTGCTCGTCAAGGACGGGCGGATGAGCTACACAGACCTGGGCAAGGCCACGGGCCTGTCCACGTCGGCCGTGCACCAGCGGGTGCGCCGGCTGGAACAGCGTGGCGTCATCCGCGGGTATGCGGCGGTCGTCGACCCGGAGGCGGTGGGCCTGCCCATGACCGCCTTCATCTCGGTGAAACCGTTCGACCCCAGCGCCCCCGACGACATCGCGGACCGCCTCTCCGGCGTCCCCGAGATCGAGGCCTGCCACAGCGTCGCGGGCGAGGAGAACTACATCCTCAAGGTGCGGGTGTCCACCCCGCACGAACTGGAGGAACTGCTCGCCCGGCTGCGCGGCCTGGCCGGCGTCTCGACCCGCACCACGGTGGTCCTCTCGACGCCCTACGAGGCACGCCCACCGCGCATCTGACCGACCTGCGTGCGGGGCCGCACGGGCGAGGCGCGAGACTGTTCCCCATGAGTGAGCGCACCCCCGAACCGGCCACCGTCCTGCTCCGCCGCGGCGAAGTCCACAGTCCCGCCGACCCGTTCGCGACCGCGATGGTCGTGGAACGCGGCCAGGTCGCCTGGGTCGGCTCCGAGGGCGCCGCCGACGCGTTCGCGGACGGGGTCGACGAGGTGGTCGACCTGGACGGCGCGCTCGTCACCCCGGCGTTCACCGACGCACATGTGCACACCACGGCCACCGGCCTCGCGCTCACCGGCCTCGATCTCTCCGACGCGCCCTCCCTGGAGACGGCCCTGTCCCTCGTCCGGGACTTCGCCGCCACCCGCCCGGCCGACCGCGTCCTGCTCGGCCACGGCTGGGACGCCGCCCGCTGGCCGGGAGGCCGCCCGCCGACCCGCGCCGAACTCGACGCGGCGACCGGCGGACGCCCGCTCTACCTCTCCCGCATCGACGTCCACTCCGCGGTCGTCACGACGGCCCTGCTCGACATGGTCCCCGGCTTCGACGCCCCGGACGGCCCCCTCACCGCCGACGCCCACCACACCGTCCGCGCCACCGCGCTCGCCGCCATCACGCCGGAACAGCGCGTCGGGGCCCAGCGCACCGCCCTCGCCCACGCGGCCTCCTTGGGCGTCGGCTCGGTCCACGAGTGCGCCGGACCCGACATCTCCTCCGAGGACGACTTCACGGGCCTGCTGCGGCTCGCCGCCGAGGAACCCGGGCCGCGCGTCGTCGGCTACTGGGCCGAGCAGGATGTGGCGAAAGCGCGGGACCTGGGCGCCGTAGGAGCTGCCGGGGACCTCTTCGTGGACGGGGCGCTCGGGTCGCACACCGCGTGTCTGCATCAGCCGTACGCCGACGCCGGGCACACCGGGATCGCCTACCTCGACGCGGAGGCCGTCGCCGCCCATGTCGTGGCCTGCACCGAGGCGGGCCTCCAAGCGGGCTTCCACGCCATCGGGGACGCCGCGGTGACCGCCGTGGTCGAGGGCGTCCGCGCGGCCGCGGAGAAGGTCGGCCTGGCCCGTGTCCGCGCCGCCCGGCACCGCGTCGAACACGCCGAGATGCTCACCCCGGAGACCATCGCCGCCTTCGCCGAACTGGGCCTGACCGCCTCCGTGCAGCCCGCCTTCGACGCGCTGTGGGGCGGCGAGGAGGGCATGTACGCCCAGCGCCTGGGCGTCGAACGGGCCCGTGCCCTGAACCCCTTCGCGGCCCTGCTGCGGGCCGGAGTGCCGCTCGCCTTCGGCTCCGACAGCCCGGTCACCCCGGTCGACCCCTGGGGCACGGTCCGCGCCGCCGCGTTCCACCGGACGGCTGAACACCGCGTCTCCGCGCGGGCCGCGTTCACCGCACATACGCGCGGCGGCTGGCGGGCCGTGGGACGGGACGACGCGGGTGTTCTGGTCCCCGGAGCGCCCGCCGACTACGCCGTCTGGCGGACCGACGCCCTGGTCGTGCAGGCGCCCGACGACCGGGTCGCACGCTGGTCGACCGACCCGCGCTCCGGCACACCCGGACTGCCCGACCTGACGCCGGGGGGAGACCTTCCGGTTTGTCTGCGTACCGTCGTGGGCGGACGGACGGTGTTCGTACGGCCGGGCGAGTGATCTCCCGGGGTGGCGCGCCCCCGATCCACGCCCGCCGCCGCGTCGCGCGACCTGCGCATCCTCTGCCCTGACCAGCCAGTTGATGGAGAAAGCGCAGATCAGAGGGCTGTTGACAGTTGGGCGCAGGGGGCCGGTAGGTTCGTCCGAGTCCACCACCGGACGCCCGACCGGGGAACCTCCGAACAATCGCCGAAGCGCCGCTGGGTCAGGGACGGTGTGCCGCACCGGGGCACCGCCACTGGGAGCCAGGCTCAGCGCCCGCGCCACGGCGAGGGAACGTTCCGGCCGGTCGGCTGGTGTGACCCGGGTGGGGCCCGGACGTCCAGTAGACAACGGCTTTGGTCGACCCGCAGCCGGCGGGTCCCAGGTCGGCCCGAAGGGCGCCGGGCCCCCATCCGCAGCACACCAGTGCCCAAAAGGCACAGTCTTACCCCGTTCTTGTCGAATCGACACCACCGTACGAACGACGTGGCACGTCATCCCAGGCGGCGGCCACTATGGTGGACGCCTGCGTACGGACATGAAGGGGCAGCAGTGAACGACGGCGACGGAGCCCTCGCGGCACAGGCCCAGGGGCGGAAGTTCGGCCCGCTAGGCACGGCCTTGGTGATCATCCCGACCTACAACGAGGCGGAGAACATCAAGTCCATCGTCGGGCGGGTGCGAAAGTCGGTCCCCGAGGCTCATGTCCTCGTGGCCGACGACAACAGCCCCGACGGCACGGGCAAGCTGGCCGACGAGCTGGCGGCCGAGGACGAACAGGTCCAGGTACTGCACCGCAAGGGCAAGGAGGGCCTCGGCGCCGCCTATCTCGCGGGCTTCCGCTGGGGCATCGACAACGGCTACGGCGTCCTCGTCGAGATGGACGCCGACGGCTCCCACCGGCCCGAGGAGCTGCCCCGGCTGCTCACCGCGCTCAAGGGCGCGGACCTGGTGCTCGGCTCCCGCTGGGTGCCCGGCGGCCGGGTGGTGAACTGGCCGAAGTCCCGCGAGTTCATCTCCCGGGGCGGCAGCCTCTACTCGCGCGTGGCGCTCGACCTGCCGCTGCGCGACATCACCGGCGGCTACCGCGCCTTCCGCCGCGAGACCCTCGAAGGCCTCGGTCTGGACGACGTGGCCTCCCAGGGCTACTGCTTCCAGGTCGACCTGGCCCGCCGCGCCGTCAAGGCCGGCTACCACGTCGTCGAGGTCCCCATCACCTTCGTGGAGCGCGAACACGGCGACTCCAAGATGAGCCGCGACATCCTCGTCGAGGCCCTGTGGCGGGTCACCACCTGGGGCGTGGGGGAGCGGATCGGCAAGCTCCGCGGCCGGGGCAAGCCCGGAGGAAAGCCCTCACAGCCGTAGCCCTACGACCTCACAGGCCTCGTTGATCGTCCCCTTATCCCGCACTGAGCCGGGCCCAGGCACACTGGACGTATGACGACTGGCGCATCCACCCCTTCCTCAGCCGCCCGGCCCCCGCGTTCCCGGCTGCGTACGTTCCTGCCGCTGGGCATCGCCGCGTGGCTGGTGCTGGAGATCTGGCTGCTGACCGTGGTGGCGGGCGCGTCGAGCGGTCTTACGGTCTTTCTGCTGCTGCTCGCCGGGTTCGTGCTCGGCGCGGTGGTGATCAAGCGGGCGGGCCGGCGGGCCTTCCAGAACCTGAGCCAGGCCGTGCAGCAGGGCACCGCCCCGGCCAGCGGCGGTGGCAGCGGCCTGATGATGCTGGGCGGACTGCTGCTGATGATCCCGGGGCTGATCTCGGACGCCGTGGGGCTGCTCCTGCTGATCCCGCCGGTCCAGCAGGCACTGGGGCGCTACGCGGAGCGCACGGTCGAGCGGAAGCTGCGCAAGGCCGCCCCGGGCACCCTCGGGGACGCCTTCCAGCAGGCCCGGATCCACCGCCCGGACGGCAAGGTCGTCCAGGGCGAGGTCATCCGGGACGAGCCCGGCGGTGACGCCCCGGAGGGCCCGCGTCCGCCGCTCACCCGCTGACATCCGGGCAGGCAAAAGCGCGGGCGCCGTACATGTTCGTACGGCGCCCGCGCTTACTTGCTTGTGCCACTTGCGTGTGCGGTAGAACCGCTCCGCACCCTCAGAACTAGGCCGACTTGCGGCTGTCCCTCGGGTGAACCGCGATATTCATCGCGCCGGAACGGAGAACGGCAAGACGCTCCTCGAGGACCTCTTCGAGTTCCTCGCGGGTGCGCCGCTCCATCAGCATGTCCCAGTGGGTACGCGCGGGCTTGGCCTTCTTTTCCTCAGGGCCGTCGCCGTCGACCAGGAGTGCCTGGGCCCCGCAGACCTTGCACTCCCACTCCGGCGGAATCTCCGCCTCGACCGAGAAGGGCATCTCAAAGCGATGGCCCTTCTCGCATGCGTACTCCACGGCCTGGCGTGGTGCCAGGTCGATACCGCGGTCCGTCTCGTAGCTGGTCACCACGAGGCGCGTGCCGCGAAGAGCTCGCTCACTCATGAATCGTGCCTCCCGGGCTTGTCGCCCACAGGACAGGTGTCGCTGTCGTCGTCATCCGGTCAACGTCCGGTCGGCGGTAAAGATTCCCGTACGGGGTCATGCGTCGCCGTCGTAGCCGCCCCTTGTTGTACCCACCAGCGCCCGGTTTGTCACATCTACTAGCAGATGTCACCTAGCGATTCGTCATCTTTGACGCGCAGTAACGGTACGCCAGGCAGGCCAAACGCGTACACTACCGCCCTTTCGCCTCCAGCGCTAAATCCTCTCGGGAAGAGGATTGCCCGCGTCGCCGATCGCCCGTGCCACCGGAACCCGTGCGAGCAGCACGAATCCCACGATGAAGAAGGCCACCAGGGAGATGATCGCGTCCCGGTAACTTCCGGTCAGCTGGTACGTCACCCCGAACAGAAGTGGGCCCAGCCAGCTCATGCCCCGATCGCTCATCTCGTACGCCGAGAAGTACTCGGCTTCCTTGCCGGGCGGCACCAGATGCGAGAACAGGGACCGGGACAGCGCCTGGCTGCCGCCCAGGACGAGGCCGATCCCGGCGGCCAGCACGAAGAACCAGACGGGCGCGCCGGCCGGCAGGAAGTACCCGGCGGCCAGCGTCACCGTCCACGCCACCAGCGAGCCGAGAATCGTCCGCTTGGCCCCGTAGGTCCGGGCGAGTCGCCCCATCCCGAGTGCGCCCGCCACCGCCAGCACCTGGACCATCAGCACGGCCGTGATGAGCGTCGACTGACTCAGGCCCAGCTCCTCGGAGCCGTACACGGACGCCTGGGAGATCACCGTCTGGATGCCGTCGTTGTAGATCAGGTAGGCGAACAGGAAGGACAGGGTGAGCGGTTTGCCGCGCATGTCCCGGACCGTCGCCGCCAGCTGCCGCCAGCCCTGCGCCGTGGGCGCCTCGGACGTCGTACGGCCGCGGTCGCGCAGCCGTTTCAGCGGTACGAGGGTGAAGGCGCCCCACCAGATGCCGGCCGAGGCGAGACAGATGCGGACGGCCATCGACTCGGACAGGCCGAAGGAGTCGTGGGCGGTGAAGAGGATCAGGTTCGCGACGAGGACCAGGGAGCCGGCCGCGTAGCCGAAGGCCCAGCCGCGCGAGGAGACCGCGTCGCGTTCCTCGGGCGGGGCGATCTGCGGAAGGTAGGAGTTGTACAGGACCATCGAGACGGCCACGGAGGAGTTGGCGACGATCAGCAGGAAGCCGCCCAGGAGATAGCGGTCGCCGTCCAGGAAGAACAGGCCCGTGGTCGCGGTCGCACCCACGTACGCGGCGAGCGCCAGGAGGGGTTTCTTGCGGCCCGTGCGGTCGGCCGCCGCGCCCGCGAGGGGCATGACCAGGATCGACACGATCACGGACGCGGAGACGGTGTAGGCGAAGAAGGAGCCCGCCCGGACCGGTATCCCCAGGGGATGCACGAACCCGTCCGGGTCGGCAGCCGACTTCGCGACCGAGGTCAGATAGGGGCCCAGGAACACGGTGAGCACGCTCGTCGAGTAGACGGAGCAGGCCCAGTCGTAGAAGTACCAGCCGCGCTGCTCGCGCCGCCGCTCGGCTGCCTCGTCGGCCTCCGACGACCGCAGGGTGTCGGTACCCACCCGTGCCCTCGCTTCCCCGTGCACGCGTCGGCTCGGAGGCTCAGGCCCAGACGCCCCGCTCCACCATGACCTCGCGCAGTGTGTCGATGTGATCGGTCATGATGCCATCCACTCCCAGGTCAAGGAGCCGGTGCATGCGATCGGCCTCGTTGATGGTCCACACGTGGACCTGCACCCCGCGCGCGTGGGCAGCGCTTACGAAGCGGCGGTCGACGACCGGGACGCCCGACTGCTCCTCGGGCACCTGTGCGGCGATCGCGGAACGGCGTACCGGGAGGGGCGCGCCCCAGGAGCGCAGCCGTAGATTCAGCACCCCGCGCGTGCCGAACGACGTGGCCAGGCGGGGGCCTGCCAGGTGCTGGGCGCGCACCACGCGCTTCTCGGAGAAGGAGCCGACGCAGACGCGGTTCCAGGAGTCGGTGCGCTCCAGCAGCTCCAGGAGGGGGTGCAGTGCCGGCTCCGCCTTGATGTCGACGTTCCACCGCACCTCGGGGAAGGTCTCCAACAGCTCCTCGAAGAGGGGCACCGGTTCCCTGCCCGCCACGCGCGCCTGACTCACGTCGGACCAGAAGAGGTCCGCGATCCGGCCCGCGCCGTCGGTCACCCGGTCGAGGGTCTCGTCGTGGAAGGCGACGAGCTTCCCGTCCGCGGTGGCGTGCACGTCGGTCTCGATGTACCGGTAGCCCAGCTCGACCGCGCGCCGGAACTGGAACACCGTGTTCTCCAGGCCGTCCGCCGCGCCGCCCCGGTGGGCGAAGGGGATGGGGCCGGGATGGTCGAGGTACGGATGACGTATGAGCGTGGTCACCCGGGCAGTATCGCCCGTTCCGGTGACCCGGTGGCTACGACCGTGCTGCCGCCGGATGCCGAGGGGGCGGCGAAGACGCGAAGGAAGAGCTGGGCGAGCGGGCCGATCGCCAGGGCGTAGAGCAGGGTGCCGATGCCCACCGTGCCGCCGAGCGCGAAGCCGGTGGCCACGACGGCGACCTCGATGCCCGTGCGGATCAGGCGGATGGAACGGCCGGTGAGCTTGTGCAGCCCGGTCATCAGTCCGTCGCGCGGACCCGGTCCGAAGCTCGCGGAGATGTAGAGCCCGGTGGCGACCCCGTTGAGCAGGACGCCGGCCAGCAGCAGCGGAATCCGTACGGCCAGGCCGTGCGCGTCCGGGACCAGCGCGAGGGTGCCGTCCATGGCCAGGCCGACCACGAACACGTTGGAGACGGTGCCGAGGCCGGGGCGCTGGCGCAGCGGGATCCACAGGAGCAGCACCGCCGCGCCCACGATGATCGACACGACACCGATCGTCAGGCCGGTGAGCTCGGCGAGGCCCTGGTGCAGCACGTTCCAGGGCTCCAGGCCCAGGCCGGAGACCACCAGGAGCGCCGAGCTGGCGCCGTACAGCGCGAGTCCGACGTAGAGCTGGACCAACCGTCGGGCGAGACGGTTCCGCGTGGACAAGAGGTGCCCCCTGGTGGTGGTAGTGGCCTGACACATGGCACTCTGTGGCTTGAGAACAGACGTCATCCATGGCCAATTCCGGGAAGGTGGACTGGTTTCCATGGCGCAGTGGACCTCGGCGATGGGCGCCGCGCAGCTGGCCCGGCTGCTCAACTCCCAGCAGGACCGCCCGGCCGGGCCCGGCACCCGCCGCCCGCCCGCCTACCGGGCCCTCGCGGACGGCATCCGCCTCCTGGTGCTGGAGGGGCGCGTCCCGGTGGCCGCGCGGCTGCCCGCCGAGCGGGAGCTGGCCCTCGCGCTGTCTGTCAGCCGCACCACGGTCGCCGCCGCCTACGAGGCGTTGCGCGCCGAAGGGTTCCTGGAGTCGCGGCGCGGGGCCGGCAGCTGGACCGCCGTACCGGCCGGAAACCCGCTCCCCGCGCGCGGGTTGGAGCCGTTGCCCCCGGAGGCCCTCGGTTCGGTGATCGACCTGGGCTGCGCCTCGCTGCCCGCGCCCGAGCCGTGGCTCACCCGGGCCGTGCAGGGCGCCCTGGAGGAGCTGCCGCCGTACGCCCATACGCACGGCGACTATCCCGCCGGGCTGCCCGCGCTGCGCGCGATGATCGCCGAGCGGTACACCCTGCGCGGGATCCCGACCATGCCCGAGCAGATCATGGTCACCACCGGTGCGATGGGCGCCATCGACGCCATCTGCCATCTCTTCGCGGGGCGCGGCGAGCGGGTCGCCGTCGAGTCGCCCTCGTACGCCAACATCCTCCAGCTGATGCGGGAGGCGGGCGCCCGGCTGGTGCCCGTGGCGATGGCCGAGGGGCTGACCGGCTGGGACCTGGACCGCTGGCGGCAGGTGCTGCGGGACGCGGCGCCGCGGCTCGCGTACGTCGTCGCCGACTTCCACAACCCGACCGGCGCCCTCGCCGACGACGACCAGCGGCGGCAGCTCGTGGACGCGGCCCGCTCGGCCGGCACCGTGCTCGTCGCCGACGAGACGATGACCGAGCTGTGGCTGGACGACGACGTCCAGATGCCGCGGCCCGTCTGCGGGTTCGACCCGGCCGGTTCGACCGTCATCACCGTCGGCTCCGCCAGCAAGGCCTTCTGGGCCGGCATGCGCATCGGCTGGGTGCGCGCGGCCCCCGATGTGATCCGCAGCCTGGTCGCCGCCCGCGCCTACGCCGACCTCGGCACCCCGGTGCTGGAACAGCTCGCCGTCAACTGGCTGTTCAGCACGGGCGGTTGGGAACAGGCGGTCGACATCCGGCGTGCCCAGGCCAGGGAGAACCGCGACGCGCTGGTCGCGGCGGTACGGCGGGAGCTGCCCGGCTGGGAGTTCGAGGTGCCCAGGGGCGGGCTCACGCTCTGGGTGCGCACGGGTGGGCTGTCGGGTTCCCGGCTCGCCGAGATGGGGGAGCGCGTGGGGCTACGGGTGCCGTCCGGGCCGCGCTTCGGCGTCGACGGGGCCTTCGAGGGCTATGTGCGGCTGCCGTTCACCGTGGGCGGCGCAGTGGCCGAGGAGGCGGCGGCCCGGCTGGCCGCAGCGGCCCGGCTGGTGGAGAACGGGGCCGCCGGGGGCGGGGGCGAGTCGCCGCGGACGTTCGTGGCGTAGCCGGCGAAGAGGTGTGTCCGGGGCTGGTGCGGTCGCCCGCACCAGCCCCCGACTTCTACGAGGACTCCGCCACCGCGGCCTCCACCACTGCTTCCGTCGCCACCGTCTCCGCCGCGTCCGCCGGGGTCGTACGCGGCGGGAGCAGGGCCAGCACCGCCTGACGGTCCGCGTCGCTGGTCGCGTCGTCGTACGGGTCCGGGGTCGCCGGGACCTGGAGGCGGTGCACCGGGCCGCTGCCGAGGCGGGCGTAGCCGCGGCCGGGCGGCACCTGGGCGATCGGCGTGGTGTGCGGGGGAGCGCCGAGGACCGCCTCCAACTGGGCGGCGGTGGCGGGGCCGAGGACGACACGCGCGCGTGTGTGCTGTCGTACGGCGTCGCTCAGGGCGTCGGCGCTGTCGAACTGGTCGGCCACCACCACCGTCACATGGGCCGCGCGGCCGTGCCGCAGGGGTACCTGGAGCAGGGACTGCGGGTCCTGGCGGCCGTCGGCCGCGGCCAGGTGGGCGAAGGCGCTCGGGCGGTCCAGGATGATCCACAGGGGGCGCCTGGTGTCGTCCGGCGCCGGGTGGCCGGACTGGCGGGCGTGGTTGGCCGCGATCAGCCGGCGTTCCGTTTCCTGGGAGGCCCACTCCAGGCTGGCCAGGGTGCCGGTCAGCCCGCACTCGACGGCGAGGACGCCGTCCCGGCCGGTGAGGCACGCGTACTCGCCGGTGCCGCCGCCCTCCACGATCAGGACGTCGCCGTACTGGAGGGCCTGGAGGGCGATGGAGCGCAGCAGGGTGGAGGTGCCGCTGCCGGGCTGGCCCATGACCAGGAGGTTCGGCTCGGTGGAGCGGATGCCGGTGCGCCAGACGACCGGCGGGACGTCCCGCTGTTCCGTGCCGTGGGTCAGGGGGAGCGTGCGGTGGACGTGGGTCGCGTCGGTGAAGCCCAGGACGGTCTCGCCGGGGGCGGTGACGAAGTGCTGGGCGGCGATGTCGGTGGGGAGCGGGGCGAGGACGCCGATGGAGAGCTGGTTGCCCTCCTCGTCCCACTCGAAGCGGTACTCCCGGCCGCGGCCCGACTTCGCGGTGAGCAGCTGCTCGATCCGCGCGCGGGAGTCGGCCTCGCCGTCGGTGAAGTAGGCCGGGTAGCGGACCACCAGGTGGGTGATCCGGCCCGCGCCGTCGAACTCGTAGGCGGGGAAGGCCTTCTCCCAGTCTCCGCCGTGGGCGAACAGGGGCGAGGGGTCCTCGGCGGTCGAGAAGTAGGGCACGAGCGCCTCGTAGAGGGACTGCAGGCGCTGGGTCTGGGACTCGTCGGGCCCTTCGGGCGCCGGCGGGGTGCGGTCGCGGCCGTGCCATGCTGCCGCCGCCATCAGGACGATGACGGCGAGCAGCGGGCCGTACGGCACCAGCGCCACCACCAGGACCACCGAGGCCACCAGGAACAGCAGTGGCCCGCGCTTGTCCTTGGGGGTGTCGGCCCATCTGCGCCGCCCGGCGGATGCCAGCCGGCGCAGACCGCGAGTGATCGTGATCAGCGGATGGAGGACGTCGGTGGCGCTGTCGGCCGCCGTCCGGGCCAGCTCCCGGCTGCGGGCGATCTGTGCGCTGCCGTTGCTCAGGATGCGGGGGAGGGGGCGCCGGGCCACTGCTGTCTCCTGGTGGTGCGTACGGGTGGTTGCGTCAGAACTTGATGCCGCCGAGGAGGCTCGCCAGGCTCTCCCCGCCGGCCTTGATGCTCGGCGCGATGGCCGTGCTGGCCATGTAGAAGCCGAAGAGCGCGGCCACAATGGCGTGCGAGGCCTTGAGTCCGTCCTTCTTGAAGAAGAGGAAGACGATGATGCCGAGAAGGACGACGCCTGACATGGACAGGATCATTTGAGCTCTCCTGGTTCGTGGGGACAGTCACCATGAGTTCTTCCAGGATCACAGGATGTATCCATACGATAAAAGGTGCAAGTGGGTGAATTTCGGCGGATTTCCCTCTGATGGTGGAGCGCATTCGGGCCGTCTGAGCAGGGGTTTCACCTGTGTCGGGCCCTGTGGTGATCTTTGCCTCGGAGGGGGCCGGTCATGTGTCGGCGGAGCCAGTACGCTGGCGATTCACCCGTACTAGTGAGAGGCGGTCAGGCCGATGAGTGAAGCCCCCGACCCCGAGGTCGTGGAGCTCGCGACCAAGATCTTCGATCTGGCCCGCCAGGGCGGGACCGAGGCGCTGGTGGCGTATGTGGACGCGGGCGTTCCGGCCAACCTCACCAATGACCGCGGTGACTCCCTGGTGATGCTCGCCGCCTACCACGGGCACGCCGACGCCGTACGGGCCCTGCTGGCGCGCGGAGCCGAGGCCGACCGGATCAACGACCGGGGGCAGACCCCGCTCGCCGGAGCCGTCTTCAAGGGCGAGCAGGAAGTGATCGAAGTCCTGCTGGAGGCCGGTGCCGATCCGGCCGCGGGCACGCCGTCGGCGCTCGACACGGCCCGGATGTTCGGCAAGGCCGAGCTGCTGGAGCTGTTCGGCGCGCACTGAAGTGTGGTCCGTCACCGACTGGGACGGGCCTTGTGACCAGGTACGACAAGGAAAACGGGGGAAAACGGGGGAAGGCAGCACGGGGCCGCCCGAAATTTCGGTCGCGGCAGCGAGAACTGCCGGGTCATCATGACGTCGTGATTCACGGACGCGATGGCCGGGCAGGTGTTGCCGCACCGCGCGGACCGTGAGGGTCCGCTTGGGCCACCGACGAGAGGCAGAGGAAAATGGTCTACAGCAAGCAGGAAACGGCGGGCGCCCCGACGTGTTGTCACGCGGCCAGGTAGTGCACGTCCCCCGGTTGCGTCGACGCTTGATGTGAGGCTGTTTCCCATGTTCGATCCGGTCATAGCGCCCAGCGGTACGCTGCTCGGCCTGCTTCAGCGGGGCCGCGGCGACGGCACACTGCACGCGCTCACCGCACCCCGTGCCGAGGCACTGGCTGCGCTGAACCACTGTGTGCTGCGCGACCCCCGCCACGACTGGCAGGTGGAGAACCGCTCCCTGTACTACGCCCGTCTGTACCTCGATCTCAACGGCGACCTGGACGCCGTCGAGGCCCACCTCTTCGACACCGAGGACGTCCTCGACACCGAGGAGTCCCGTACGGGCCTCGCCCTCGCCGTCCTCGGGCACCTCGCCTCCTACGGCAGGCGGGACGCGCTCGCGCTGCTGCGCCGGTACGCGGCCACCGGGACCAACTGGGCCTGGGCGCTCGACGAGCTGGCCCTCAGGGACGACGACGCGGGCCTGCGCGCCCTTGCCGCCCCCGTGCTGGCGCGTTTCCCGGCCGATCCCGAGGGCGAGGCCGAACTGGCCACCGCCGTGCGCGACGCCTTCGAACCCCGGCCCTGGCGGCTGTGGGCCGAGGACTCACGGGAATCGATCGCCACGCGCGTGCGTGCCGCCCAGGAAGCCGGCTGCTTCGACCGCTGGCAACGGCAGATGCGACCAACCGGGCCCCGTCCGGGGTGGAGCGTGCAAGCGGTGTTCGAATGGGCCCAACAGGGCATCGAACGCGGTGCCGCGCTGCACGTCCCCGCCGCCCGCTGCCTCAGCGCGGTGGCCGGCCCCGAGGACCGGCCCGAGATCGTCGAGGCCGCCAAGGACGGCAGCGAGGGAGCCCGTTGCACCGCCCTGCGGTATCTCGCCGACAGCAACGACTCCGAAGCCCTCCAGCTGATCGAACGCGCGGTCGCCACCGGCTCCGCGCCCGTGGTCGAGGCCGCAGTCGACGCCTTCGAACGGATGCGCTCCGTCGCCGCCGTCGACCGGGCCCGCGGCTGGGCCCGACGGCCCGACCCGCTCGGCGCCGCCGCCGGCCGGATGCTCGCCTGCCGGGGCGGAGCCCAGGACAGCGACCTCGTCCTCGGCGCCCTCAGGGAGGCCGTCATGGGCGAAGGACCCGACGCCCCCACCCTGTGGACCCTCGTCGACGGTGCCGGACGCCTCGGCATCGTCTGTGCGGCACCCGTTCTGCGCCATGTGTACCGGGAGACCGCCTCGTCCCATCTGCGCGGCCGGGCCGCCCGGGCCCTGGCCGCCACCGACCCCTCCTTCCCCACCGGCTTCGCCGTCGAGTGCCTCTGGGACTGCGAGGAGACCACCCGGGAGATCGCCGCCCGGCACGCCGAGACCGGTGACGCCCGGGTCGTGGAACAGCTCCGCAGGCTCGCCGCCGACCCGGCCGAGGAAGCGGAGGTCCAGACAGCGGTTCGGAGCCGGATCGGGCCCGACGCCCCCGCAGTGTGAACACGGGGTGACTCGCGGGTCAGACGGGCATGGACGCCGTCTGACCTGCTCGGGTGTGCAGCGCAACGCTCATGGGACGTTCACCGTTCGCATAGATCCACGTTGACGCGGGCACGTCCAGCGCGGCGACAACACGGGTATGCGTGTCGTCATCGTGACCGAATCCTTTCCCCCCGATGTGAACGGCGTGGCCCACTGCGCGCTCCAGACCGCCCGGCACCTCGTGGATCGCGGTCATCATCCGCTCGTCGTCGCGCCGGCCACCGCGGCCGGTTCCGGGCCCGACGCCCAGTCGCCGTGCCCAGTCATCCGCATCCCCTCCCTACCGCTCCCGGGCTACCCCCAGGTCCGCGTCGCCCTCCCCAGCCGACGCGTCGCCGCGGCCATCACCGAACACCGCGCCGACATCGTGCACCTGGCCAGCCCCTTCATCCTCGGCGTCCGCGGCATGGCCGCCGCGGCCCGGCTCGGCATCCCCGCCGTGGCCGTCTACCAGACCGACCTGGCCGGATACGCCCGTACGTACGTAGGCGCCGGCGAGTCCACCGCCTGGCGCCGCATCCGCTCCGTCCACGCCGCCGCCGACCGTACCCTCGCGCCCTCCAGCGCGGCCCTCGGCGACCTGGAGGCACACGGCGTGCCCCGGGTCAGGCTCTGGCCGCGGGGGGTCGACACCGAGCGCTTCCGCCCCGAGTACCGGGACGAGGCGCTGCGCCGCGAACTCGCCCCGAACGGCGAACTGATCGTCGGCTACGTCGGCCGGCTCGCCCCCGAGAAGCAGATCGAACTCCTCGCCGGAGTCTGCGGTCTCGAGGGCGTCCGTGTCGTGGTGGTCGGCGACGGACCCAGCCAGCCGCACCTCACCGAGGCGCTGCCGGGCGCGGTCTTCCTCGGACGCCGTACGGGCGACGAGCTCGCCCGTATCTTCGCCTCGTTGGACATATTTGTGCACACCGGACCTTTTGAGACCTTCTGTCAGACCGTCCAGGAAGCCATGGCGAGCGGCGTCCCCGTCGTCGCGCCCGCCGCCGGCGGACCGCTCGACCTGGTCGCCCACGGGCGCACCGGGTTCCTCTTCCCGCCGCGCGACGAGACCGCCGTGACGGACGCCGTACGGACCCTGGCCGCCGATCCCGCGCTGCGGGCCGAGTACGGCACCGCCGCGCGGGCCATGGTCGAGGGCCGCACCTGGGCGGCCGTCGGCGACCAGCTGATCGCGCACTACGGCGACGTCCTCGCCGCGCGCAAGGTGGTGGTGGCGGCGTGAACACCGCTGCGCTGCGGATCGTACGGCTCGCCAACTTCGTGGCCCCCTCCTCCGGGGGGCTGCGCACCGCCCTGCGCGAGCTGGGCAAGGGCTTCAAGGAGGCCGGGCACGACCCGGTGCTCATCGTGCCCGGCGAGCGCCACACCGACCGTGAGACCGAGCAGGGCCGGGTCATCACCCTGCCCGGGCCGCTGCTGCCCGGCACCGGCGGCTACCGCGTCCTCGCCGACAAGCGGCGCGTCGCCAACCTTCTGGAACAGCTCGCCCCCGACCGCCTGGAGGTCTCCGACCGTACGACCCTGCGCTGGACCGGCAAATGGGCCAGGCGGGCCCGCATCCCCGCCGTGATGGTCTCCCACGAGACCGCCGACGGCGTCCTGCGCACCTGGGGCCTGTCGGAGAACATGTCCCGGCGCACCGCCGACGCCCTCAACGTCCGTACGGCGCACACCTACGCGCGCGTGGTGTGCACCACCGAGTTCGCCGAGCGGGAGTTCGTCCGCATCGGCGCCCGCAATGTCGTACGGGCCCCGCTGGGCGTCGACCTGGTGGGGCGCAGCCCGGCGCTGCGGGACCCGGTCGTGCGCGCGGAGTACGCGCGCGTGGACCAGGTTCTGCTGGTGACCTGCACCAGGCTCTCCGTGGAGAAGAAGCCCGGCACGGCGCTCGACGCCCTGGAGGCGCTGGTACGGCGCGGGCGGCGGGCGGTCCTCGTGGTCGCCGGGGACGGGCCGCTGCGGGCCCGGCTCGAACAGCGGGCGCGGGAGCGCGGGTTGCCGGTCACCTTCCTCGGGCACGTCTCCGACCGGCGGCTGCTCGGCGCGCTCCAGGCCTCCGCCGACGTGTGCCTGGCACCCGGGCCCGCCGAGACCTTCGGACTCGCCGCACTGGAGGCCATGGCCTGCGGCACGCCCGTGGTGGCCAGCGCCTCGTCCGCGCTCCCCGAGGTCATCGGCTCCGCCGGGGCCACGGCCGCAGACAACGGGAGGGCCTTCGCGGACGCCGTGGACATGCTGCTGGAGCGCTCCGAGCCGGAGCGGCGGGAGATCGCACGCGCGCGTGCGGAGTGCTTCGGGTGGGACACGGCGGTCGACGCGTTCCTCGCCGCGCACGACGCGGATGTCCCGGTACGGCGCTTCGTGCCCGGAGGCGTGGCATGAGAACGGTCCGTTTCGTCGCCCTCGGTGACTCGCTCACCGAGGGCGTGGGCGATCCCGTCGGCGAGGCATGGCGCGGTTGGGCCGCGCTGCTCGCCGGCGGGCTGGCCGGGCAGCCCGAAGACACCGTGGAGTTCACGAACCTCGCGGTCAGCGGGGCTCAGTCACGGGACGTACTGGAACGGCAGACCCCGGCGGGGCTCGCCCTGAAACCGGACGTCGTGTCCGTCGTCATAGGCGTCAACGACACCCTGCGCTGCACCTTCGACATCCAGGCCCTGGCCGCCCGGCTCGACGAGGTCTACGCGGCCTTCACGGCACAGGGCGCGGTCCTCCTGACGGCCTGTCTGCCCGACCCGGGCGCGATGCTCGGCCTCCCGGGTGCACTGGCCCGCCCGCTCGCCCGGCGGCAGCGAGCCGTCAACACGGTGGTGCACGCGCTCTCCGAGCGGTACGGGGCCGTGCATCTGCATGCCGCGGAGGGCGAGTGGATCATGGACCGTGCGATCTGGAGCGCGGACCGGCTGCATCCCGGAGAGCGGGGCCATCGCCAACTGGCCCTGCGGTTCCACGCGTTGCTCGCCGAGGAGGGTGTGGCCACGGGGGTCGCGCCGTCGCCCGAGCCCGAGTTTCCGGCGCCCACCAAGTCGGCCAGCCTGTGGTGGCTGGCGACCGCGGGCACCGGGTGGGTGGCCCGCCGCTGCACCGACCTGCTGCCGCAGCTCCTCAGGCTGGCCGCGGACGAGATGCGCCACCGCGCGCGGGGCACCAGCGCGCGGCTCGACCTGAGCGCGTCCCACGCGGTGTCGGCGGCGCTGGCCGCCCTCTCGGTGGGGGAGAAGCAGCCGGACGCCGCCTAGGGCCTGTCCGGCGGCTCAGGTCGCAGGAAATCTGCGATGACTGATCGGCGCCGGCGAGCGGGGTGTGGTGCGTGCAGCCGCAAGGGGAGGAGACGTTGACATCAGCGGCTCCGCCGCGGGCGACGCGGTGGGGGCACCTCCCGGCCGAAGGCCGGGGACGTCGGCGGGTGACGACAACGCGGCTGTGGTCTCCCTGGGGGAGTACGTGCCATACCTCGGTCTGCGACACAGCCGGACAGGCCCCAGGGCGCGTACGGGGCCTCAGCGGCGTCGTACGGCCACGAAACGGACCGGGGTTCCGGGCACCGCCTGGGCGGCGGCCGGGAGGTCCGTGGGGCGGACGACCGCGATCACCGGGTAGCCGCCGGTGGTCGGATGGTCGGCGAGGAAGACCACGGGGCGGCCGTCCGGGGGGACCTGGACGGCGCCCAGGACCATGCCCTCGCTGGGGAGTTCACCCGTCAGGGCCCGCTCCAGGGCGGGGCCCTCGGTGCGCAGCCCGATGCGGTTGCTCGCCGACGACACCTGGTAGACACGCGACGTGAACGCCCGCACGGCCTCCGGGGTGAACCAGTCGTCGCGGGGGCCGAGTGTCACCCGGAGGACGAGTTCGACCGGGGGGCGCGGCTGCGGGGCGACGTCCACGCGCGCGTGGAGGTGCGTCGGGGACCCCAGCGGCAGTATGGCGCCGTTGGTGAGCGGCGCCGGACCGAGCCCGGACAGCAGGTCCGTGGAGCGGCTGCCGAGCACCGGCTCCACGGTGATGCCGCCGGCGAAGGCGACGTAGGCGCGTACTCCGGAGAAGGCTGTTCCGATGTCCAGAAGCGCCCCGCCGGGCACGTGCACGGGCGCTCCCCAGGCGACGGGCCGACCGTCCACCGTGACCGGGCAGGGCGCGCCGCCGACCGCCACGAGAATCGTTGAACGAGGCCGTACGGCACACCCGTTGAGGGTCGTCTCCAGGACGGCCGCCTCGGGCGGATTGCCGACCAGCCGGTTGACGAGCGCCGCCGCGGGCCCGTCGAGCGCCCCGGAACGAGGCACCCCCAGGTGCGCGTTTCCGGGCCGTCCGAGGTCCTGCACGGTGGTCAGGGCCCCGGCCCGGACGACGGCGAGTGCGCGGTCCGTCATACGTCCGCCACCGGGACGAAGCGCACGCGTGTGCCCGGCGAGAGCAGCGCGGCGGGCACACGCGTGTGGTCCCACAGGACCGCGTCCGTCGTGCCGATCAGCTGCCAACCACCGGGCGACGCACGGGGATACACGCCCGTGTACGGGCCCGCCAGGCCCACGGCACCGGCGTGGACGGCCGTGCGCGGGGTGGCCCGGCGCGGGACGTCGTAGCGGGCCGGCAGGCCGGTGAGGTAGCCGAAGCCGGGGGCGAAGCCGCAGAAGGCGACGCGGAACTCGGTGGCCGCGTGGATGCGGCCCACCTCCTCCTCGGGGACGCCCCACAGCGCGGCGACGTCGGCGAGGTCCGGGCCGTCGTAGCGCACCGGGAGCTCGATCACCTCACCCGCGCGCGGGGGCGCGGGAGGTACGTCGGAGGCGGCCAGTTCGGAGGCCAGCCCGGCCGGGTCGGCGAGGCCGTCCAGGAGGACCGTGCGGGCGGCGGGGACGATCTCGCGGACGGTGAGGAGGCCCTCCGCGCGGCGGCGCAGCAGCTCCGCGTGGACGGCCTCGGCCTCCTCCCCGGAGGCGACCTCGACGAGCAGGGCGTCGTCCCCGACGCGCAGGGCCCTCATACGAAGGCCTCCACCTGGACACCCGACTCCAGGAGCCGTTCGCGGACCCTGCGGGCCAGTTCGACCGCGCCGGGCGTGTCCCCGTGCAGGCACAGGGAGCGGGCCCGCACCGCGATGCGCGCCCCGGAGAGCGCCTCGACCGTCCCGGAACGGGCCAGGCTCAGCGAACGCTCCACGACGGCCTCGGGGTCGGTGACCACCGCGCCGTCCCGGCCGCGCGGCACGAGCGTGCCCTCGTCGGTGTAGGCACGGTCTGCGAACGCCTCCGTGACGGCCGGCAGGCCCGCCTTGGCGGCCAGGTCGAGGACGACCGAGCCGGGCAGCCCGAGCACGGGCAGCGAGCCGCCGGCCAGGAGCACGCCCTCGACCACCGCGGCGGCCTGCTCCGGGTCGTGCACGACCCGGTTGTAGAGCGCGCCGTGCGGCTTGACGTACGACACGCGCGTGCCCGCCGCCCGGGCGAACACCTCCAAGGCACCGATCTGGTACGCCACTTCGGCCGCCAGCTCGGCGGACGGCACGTCCATCGCGCGCCGCCCGAAGCCCGCCAGGTCCCGGTAGGACACCTGCGCGCCGACCCGCACCCCGCGCCCGGCCGCCAGCTCGCACACCCGCCGCATGGTGACCGGGTCCCCGGCGTGGAAGCCGCAGGCCACGTTGGCGCTGGTGACGACGGACAGCAGCTGTTCGTCGTCGGTGAGATGCCAGCGGCCGAAGCCCTCGCCGAGGTCGGCGTTCAGATCGATCATCATCTCTCCTGGTCAGGCGACGCGGTACTGCTCGTCGCGGGCGTCGGTGACGAACATCTGGCCCGGCGCGTGGGTGATGGCGAACGGCGGGCGGGACGCCATCACCGCGGCCTGCGGGGTCACTCCGCAGGCCCAGAACACCGGGATGTCGTCCGGCGCGGCGTCCACCGGATCACCGAAGTCCGGGCGGCCGAGGTCCTCGATGCCGAGCCCTGAGGGATCGCCGCAGTGTACGGGGCTGCCGTGCACCGCCGGGAGCAGCGCGGTCTCCCGGATCGCCGTCGCCAGGTGCTCCGGGGGCACCGGGCGCATCGACACGACCATCGGGCCGTGCAGCCGCCCCGCAGGGCGGCACGGGCGGCTCGTGACGTACATCGGGACGTTGCGGCCCTGCTCGATGTGCCGGATCGGGACGCCCGCCTCGCTCAGCGACCACTCGAAGGTGAAGCTGCACCCGATCAGGAACGACACCAGGTCCTCGCGCCAGTACGCCCGCACGTCCGTCGGCTCGTCCGTCAACTCGCCGTCCCGCCACACCCGGTAGCGCGGCAGATCGGTGCGGAGGTCCGCGCCGTCGGCCAGAACGGTCTCCCAGGAGCCCGCGTCCGTGACGTCGAGCACCGGGCAGGGCTTCGGGTTGCGCTGGCAGAACAGCAGCATGTCGTACGCCCAGTCGGCGGGCACCGAGATCAGGTTGACCTGGGTGTGGCCCGCCGCGACCCCGGCCGTGGGACCCGTCAGCCCGGCCCGGAAGCGCGCCCGGGCCGAACGCGGGCTCCATGCGTGCGCGTGCTCGTCGACGAGGGTCAGGGGACGGTCCTCCGTGCGGTTCACGCCAGTTCCTTTCCGCGGGTCTCCGGCAGTCCGAGGAGCGCCAGTGCCGCGATGCCGTAACCGATGGCCCCGAAGACGAGTGCTCCGCCCACACCCCAACTGTCGGCCAGGAAGCCCACCAGCGTCGGGAAGACGGCGCCGACCGCGCGGCCGGTGTTGTACGTGAAGCCCTGTCCGGTGCCGCGCAGCGCGGTCGGGTACAGCTCGCTCAGGTACGAGCCGAAGCCGCTGAAGATCGCCGACATGCAGAACCCGAGCGGGAAACCGAGGACCAGGAGAAGGGTGTTGGCGCCGTTGGGGATGTGCGTGTACACCAGGATGCAGATCGCCGAGAGCAGGGCGAAGAGCCAGATGTTGCGCCTGCGGCCCAGCACGTCGGTGAGGTAGCCGCCGGTGAGGTAGCCCAGGAAGGCGCCGGAGATCAGGAAGGTCAGATAGCCGCCGGTGCCGACGACCGACAGGCCGCGCTCCGTCTTGAGGTACGTGGGCACCCAGGTGGCGAGGGTGTAGTAGCCGCCCTGGACGCCGGTGGAGAGCAGGCCCGCGAACACCGTCGTGCGCAGCAGGCCCGGCGCGTCGGCCGTGCCCGGCTTGAAGATCGCCGCGAACGAGCCCTTCTGGGTGTTCTGTTCGCGTACGGCCGTCGCCTCGGGGGCGTCGTGCACCCGGCGCCGCATCCAGAGCACCAGCAGCGCGGGCAGCGCGCCGGTCCAGAACATCACCCGCCAGGCCAGGTCGTCGCCGAGGAACGAGAAGACCAGCGTGTAGACGACCGCGGCCAGCGCCCAGCCGACCGCCCAGGAACTCTGGACCGCGCCGAGCGTACGGCCGCGGTGCTTGGCGCTCGCGTACTCGGCGACCAGGATCGCGCCGACCGCCCACTCGCCGCCGAAACCGAGGCCCTGGAGGGCGCGGAACACCAGCAGGGTCTCGTAGTTGGGCGCGAAGCCGCAGGCCACGGTGAAGACGGCGTAGGTGATCACCGTGATCATCAGGGCCTTGACGCGGCCCACCCGGTCGGCGAAGACGCCCGCCAGGGCGCCCCCGACCGCGGAGACGACCAGGGTGACCGTGGTGAACAGGCCGGTCTGGCCGCTGTCCAGGCCGAAGTACGCGGCCAGCGCGACCATGCTCAGCGGCAGCGTGAAGTAGTCGTAGGAGTCCAGCGCATAGCCGCCGAACGCACCGGCGAAGGCCCGGCGGCCGTTCGGACCGAGCGCGCGCAGCCAGGCCAACGCACCGTCGTCGGCGGTCAGTTCGTCCGTGTCGGGCTGCGTTCCGGTGTTCAGGGCCTGGGGTGGAGGGGTCGTGCTCATGTGCACCTCGCAGAGGGAGGACGGAGGGTGCTGGGACTGAGCCGGGCCGTGCGGAAGCCGGGGGCGCCGGGGTGGGCGGGTGGCGCCGTGGAAAGTAAAGTAGAGGATCGTTGAACGATCCTTCAAGAGGCATGTTGTTTCGTTCTTGTATCTGCGGTTGAATTCCGGGCATGGCAGATCAGCTGGCGGGACTCGCCGACGACCGCGCCCTCCTGGGCCGCACGAGCACCGCCGAACGCGTCTCGGACATCCTCAGAAGCCGCATCGCCGAGGGCTATTTCCCGCCGGGGACCCGGCTCTCGGAGGACAGCATCGGCGGGGCACTCGGTGTGTCGCGCAACACACTCCGCGAGGCGTTCCGGCTGCTCACCCATGAGCGCCTGCTCGTCCACGAGTTGAACCGGGGCGTCTTCGTCCGGGTCCTGAGCGTCGAGGACGTCGAGGACATCTACCGCACCCGCCGCCTCGTCGAGTGCGCCGTCGTCCGGGGGCTCGGTGAGCCGCCGTACACCCTCGAAGAACTCGCGGCGGCCGTGACCGAGGGGCAGTTGGCGTCCGTCGAGGATGACTGGAAAGGAGTGGGTACGGCCAATATCCACTTCCACCGGGAACTGGTCGCCCTCGCCGGCAGCGCCCGCACCGACGAGCTGATGCGCAGCGTCTTCGCCGAACTCCGGCTCGCCTTCCACCTCGTGGACGACCCCAGGGCGCTCCACGAGCCGTACCTCCAGCGCAACCGCCTGATCCTCCAGGCGCTCCAGGCGGGCGACGCCGCCGAGGCCGAGAGACTGCTCGCGGTCTACCTCGACGACTCGCTCGAACGGGTCGTCGACGCGTACCGGCAGCGGGTCGGCGAGGACGGTACGGCCCTCGGCTGACGAGGGCGCGGCGCCCGGCCCACCCCCGCACGCCGGTGTGGTGGTAGTCGCTTCTGCGTCGTTTGGGTCGTTGTCAGACCGAGGACCTAGTCTGTGCAGCGTGACTTCGCCAGCATCGACGGACAGCGTTCCGCCCCAGTTCAGCGCGGGGCCGCGCCCCGCCCCGGGCCCGGCCGCCGACGAGGGACTGGCGCGGCGACTGCGCGCGCTCGCCTGCACCGCGCCGCTGCACGACCTCGACGCGCGCAAGGCCAACCTCGCGGGCGAGTACTCGGTGTACGGCATGGCGGAGGTGGCCCTCGCCGCCATCGACCTGGTCACTCTCAACATGGACTTCGACACCGGCGCCGACCACGACCAGATAGTGGCCAGGCTCATCCCGCGCATCGCCGCCCAGGCCCCGCAGCGCCCCGTCACCGAGCACGAGCGCGTGGCCCGCTGGGTCCTGGAGAACCTGATCAACGTCGGCAGCGTCGACCGCGGCTTCCGCACCGTCTACGGCACGTTCGCCCAGGACGGCACCTATGTGCGCCGCGACTACGACTTCAAGCTGATCGAAGAGGTCCCCGGCTACGGCGGCAGCGTCTACCTCCGTACGACCGACGAGGCCGTCAACGTCCTCGTGGGCGCCCTCGACACCGACGTCACCAGCGCGCAGATCGCCGCCGAGGTCAAGCTGGAGGTACTGATCAGCCGCGGCCGGCTCGCCGACGCCCAACTGGCCGCCGAGCAGGCCCGGTACCGGACCGTGCAGTACTCGGAGACCCTCCGCCGCGCCCTCGACGCCACCCGGCGCAACGTCCGCGCGGTGGACTGGCTCAACGCCGTGCCCGACATGATCGCCGAGGCTCTCGACCACGTGGCCGACCGCTACCGCCACGAGAACGCGATCCTCACCAACATCCGCAAGGCCCGCGACGAGTCCGAGGACCCCGAACAGAAGCGCCGCGCCGCCGAGTTGGTCGACATCGTCAAGGACTGCATCCGACGGCACACCCAACTCCAGTCGCGTCTCCTGGAAGCGGGGCCGCTGTTCCGCGCGGAGCAGGACCGGCAGGCCTTCGCCACGCCCATGACGACGTCGGGGATAGATCTCTACGGGCATCTCGTCTCGCCCGTGCTGCCGCTGCCCCTGGAGCAGGCGATCCGGGTCACCGACGCGTTCTTCGCGCGCGGGACCGGGCTGCGTACGCCGGTGTCCGTCCGGGTGGGAGACCTCGTCGACATACTGCTGACGCCGCCTCAGGAGCGGGAGCACCTCGGTGCGGAGATGCCGGAGCCGGATCTCATCGCGACGCCGGACGACAGCCGGTTCAGCGAGGAGCAGTTGGCGGCGGCGATGGAGTTGCTCGACCTGCCTGCGGACGCGCCGCGGAGGTTGTCGGGGTTGCTCGCCGATGCGCGCCGACAGGATCCCGAACTGCCTTATCTGGTCGCCCTGTTGGCTGTGCATGCGGCCAGTCCGCCGGTCGGTACCGCGTATCGGCAGGGGGAGCCGAAGCTGTTGTTCGCCGTGGACGACGGGACCGAGCTGGACGATCCCGAGTTCGGTGGGGCCGATCTGATTGTGGGGATGGCCTTGTTGGACGCCGTGGGGATGGCGGCGGGCAGGACGGAGGCGGCGTAAGGCATGAACGACTGCGACGTGAACCACCGCTATGTGAACGACCGCTGCATGAAGAACCTCAGCAAGGAGCCCCAACCGTGAGCGAGCACGTCGAATGGAGTGAGCCGGAGGCCGCCGCCGCGCCGGTGACCGCCGTCATCACGCCCGCCGACGCCGCCGACGCGGCGCGGCTCGTCGCGTTCGGGTTGCAGCCCAAACTGCAGCCCGCGCGGGACCAGGAATACGCGGAGCTGCTCCGCCGGTACCGGGAGGACCCGCCGTTCGCCCGGCTCGCCGACGCCGTGGCCGCCGGGCTCGGCCTGGTCGTCCTGGAGGTGTCCCCGCGCGCGGGGATGGCCGTGACCGCCGCCGAGGACTCCGTGTTCGCCGTGCGGATGGGCGACTACGCGCGGCGTACGGCCGCCGACTCCGGGGACCGCTTCCTGCACGGGCTCGCGCATCTCTCCGTCGCCGCGATGGCGTTCCCGCGCCCCGAGGACCTGGCCGACGACGGCTACATCGGGCGCGTCACGGTCAACGGGGTCGACGCCTTCGTGCGGCAGGCCTGTCGGCGCCTGGAGGAGCGGGCCGACGAGCAGGGCATGAACACCGACCCGGCCACCGACGCGCCCGGCCTGGAGGCCGCCTGGCGGATCTGGGTCAGACGCAGCTCGACCGGAGCCACCAAGGACGCCCGCAGACTCGCCGGTTCGACCACCGGCATCGTCGGCAAGGCCGCCGCGTTCCTCACCGACTCCGGCTTCCTCCAGCGCACGGGCGACGACAACGGCGGCACGTACCGCACGACCGCCCGCTACCAGCTCCAGGTGCGTGACATGGCCGGCAGCGCCGCCATGGCCGAGCTGCTGGAACTGGGCGTCGTCCCGGTCACCGACGGCACCGCGAGCCTGCTGCCCGCCGAGGACACCGAGGACCTGGAGCTGGTGGCCGACGCCGGACTGCCGTTCCACTCCTGAGCACCAGCCCCTCCAGAAGACCTACGACCCCCCACACCTGCCGAAGACTTACGACGAGAGTCCGCCATGTACGAGCTGTCCCGGGTCCGCCTCTACTCCATCGGGCCCGCCGGTGCGCGCTACGCCGACACCGTGCTTGACCTGCGAGGCGTGGGCAAGCCCGTGCCCGACCCCGCCCCCACCCAGGCGGAGTTCTTCGAGGACGAGCCGGTCGGGCCGCCGCGCCGCCCCGCGCCCGCCGGTGTGCTCTTCCTGGAGAACGGCGGCGGCAAGTCTGTCCTGCTCAAGCTGATCTTCTCGGTGATGCTGCCCGGTCACCGCAACACACTCGGCGGCGCCAGCTCCGGCGTGCTGCGTAAGTTCCTCCTCGCGGACGACTGCGGACATGTCGCCCTGGAGTGGCAGCACACGCTGACCGGCGAGTGCGTGGTCGTCGGCAAGGTCAGCGAGTGGCGGGGGCGCCAAGTCTCCAACGACCCGCGGAAGTTCGCCGAGGCCTGGTACTCGTTCCGGCCCGGTCCGGGACTCAGCCTGGACAACCTCCCCGTCGCCGAGGCCACTTCCGTACGGCCGCCCGTGGAGGGCGCGTCCGGCGCTCAGGGCCGTCGGCGCACCATGAAGGGGTTCCGGGACGCCATCACCGAGGCCGGCAAGGCGTATCCGCACCTCGAAGTCCACTGGGAGGAGATCCACGACCGCTGGATCGAGCACCTGGGCGACCTGGGCCTCGACCCCGAACTCTTCCGCTACCAGCGGGAGATGAACGCCGACGAGGGCGAGGCCGCCGGCCTCTTCGCGGTCAAGAAGGACTCCGACTTCACCGACCTGCTGCTCCGCGCGGTCACCGACACCCGCGACACCGACGGGCTCGCCGACCTGGTCGGCGGCTTCGGCAACAAGCTGGGGCGGCGCGCCGAGTTGATCGCCGAGCGGGACTTCACGGCCGGTTCAGTGGATCTGCTCGGCCGGATCGTCGAGGCCGCCGAGGGACGGGCACGCGCGCGTGACATCCACGCCGGCGCCGAGCGCCGTACCCGCACCCTGGCACGGCGGTTGTCCGCGCGGGGCGCGCAGGAGCGGCTGCGGGCCGCCGACCTCGCCCAGCGGGTCACCGCCGCCGCATACGCCGTCACGCACTCCGAGGGGGCGCGTGAGCGCAGCGCGCTGATCGCCGCCGAACTGGCCTACAGGCACGCCTCGTTGGCACTCGCCACGACGGAGAAGTCCGCCGCCGCGCAGAAGCGCGAACTCGCCGACGCCCGCACCCTGCACTCCGCCTGGCAGGCCGCCGAGGCCGTCCTGCGCCACCGCGCCGCATCCGACCGGTCCGCGCGCGTGGCCGTCGCCATCCGCGAGGCCGAGCGGGACGCCGCACCGGCGCTCGCCGCCCGCGCCAAGGCCGCCGTCGATCTCGTACGGGCCCTGCACGAGGCCGCGGAGAACGCCGAGAACCTCGCCAACGAGGGCGAGGAGCGCTCCGCCGCCCTCCAGGAGGTCGGCGAGACCTCGCACCGGGACGCTACCTCCGCCGCCACCGAGGCACAGCGCGCCCGCAGCGAGATCGGGCATCTGCGCCAGCGCCTGTCCGAGGTCGAGCAGGAGACCGCCGAGGCGGTACGCGCGGGCTGGCTCGACGACAGCGCCCCCGACGCCGACCCGGCACGCGCGGCCCTCGCGGCGAGCGATGCCGAGAAGACGGCCGTAGCCGCCTGGGACACCGCGCGCGAGGCATCCCGCAGGGCGTCCGAGCACGCGCGTGAAGCGGCTTCCGCCGAGTCCCGCGCGGAGTTGACGGCGGCCCGCGCGTCCGACGCCGCGACCGCCGCCGAGCGGACCTACGACGCGGAACGGCGCCTCGCGGAGGGACTGGCGGGGGAGGAGCGGCTCGCGGAGCTGCTGAGCCTGCCTGGTGCTGGTGCTGGTGCTGGTGCTGGTGGTGCCGGTGTCGTGCCTGTGCCGCGTGGCGCCAACGAGGTTGCGGCGAGCGGCAGTTCCGCCGCCCACGCCACCCCTGTCAGCCACTCCGATACCACCCACCCCTCCCGCCCCCTCGCCGAAGGCCCCCTCACCCCCGAGGAACTCGACCGCTTCGCCGACGAGTTGCGCGAGCTGCTCGACGACGGGGTCGCCTCCAGCGAGCGGCAGCTCTTCGATCTGCGTACCGCCGCCGCCGACGACTCCCGGATCCTCGGGGCGCTCGGTGACGGCGGGCTGCTGCCGCCCGGCCCGGACGTGCTGGCCACCGTCGAGTACCTGGGCGAGCACGGCATCCCGGCCCTGCCCGGCTGGCGTTACCTCGCGCAGGCCGTCGACCCCGTCGACCACGCGCGCGTGCTGGCCGCCCGGCCCGAGCTGGTCGACGGTGTGATCATCACCGACCCGGACACGCACGCGCGTGCCCGCGAGGCGCTCAGCGACGCGGCCCTGCTGCCCCGGTCCGCCGTGGCCGTCGGCACGGCCGCCGCCCTGCTCGCCCCCACTCCGGCGGCCGACGTACAGAACAGCGACGTCTTCCTCGTACCGCCGAACCCCGCCATGCACGACGAGCACGCCGCCGACGAGGAGCGGCAGGCGCTGCGCGCGCGGGCCACCGAGCGGGACGAGGAGATCCGCACGCTCGCCGCCCGGCTCGGCAAGGATCGGGAGCTGGCGGCGCGGCTCGCGTCCTGGCGCACCGGATGTCCGAGCGGGCGGCTGGTCGAACTGGCGCAGTCCGCGCGGGACACGCGCGCGTTCGCCGAGGAGGCCGAGGCCGAGCTCGCCGAGGCGCGGACCCTGCGGGCCGAGGCCGACGAAGCCGCCGCCGAGGCCGCCCAGGCGCGCGACGAACGGCAGGAGACCGCGCAGAAGGCCCGCCGTGCCGCCGACGCCCTCGCCGGACTCGCCTTCCGGCTGCGCGAACGCGCCGGCTGGCAGGTCAAACTGCGTGAACTCGCCGACGAGGCAACCGAGTCGGAGGCCCGCGCCCAGTCCTGCCTGGAGCGGGCCCGCGCCGCCGACGAGGACCGCCGAGCCGCCCAGCGCGCGGCGGACGACGCGCGCCGTACGGCCCGTGCGCTGCGCGCCGAGCGTTCCGAGATCGCCGGCGCCCCCGACGACGTACCGGCAAACGGCCCCGACGCTCCCAAGCCGTCGCTGCCCGCCCTGCGCGAGGCCTATCGCGCCGCGTCCCAGCTCTACGAGAAGGTCGGCGTCGGCGCCGATCTGCGGGCCGAGCAGGCGCGGGCGGAGAGCGACGAGAGCGCGGCGATCGCCGAGTTGGACCGGCTCAGCAACAAGGTCCGCACCCGCGCGGCCCAGTTGTTGGAGTCGCCCGACGGCTCCGACGGGCCGTCCCGGCAGGCCGCCGCGGCGCGCGCCGAGGAACTGGTGCAGCTGCTGGAGACCCGGGTGTCGAACGCGAGCGAGCAGCTCGGGCGGCTGCGCGGCGAGGCCGAGCGGCACGCGCCCGAGGACGGCGAGGCGCACACCGAGCTGGCCGAGGAGCTGGTTCCGCGCGACGCCGAGCACGCCCAGGCCCTGCTGCGCACCGCCACGGCCGAACTCGCCTCCCGCACCGACGCGTTGGGCCAGGCCCGCGAGGCGCACGCCGAACTCCTCGACGCCCACCGCGCCGCCGAGGACGGCGCCGGCGGCTTCGACGAGACCGCCGCGATGCTGCGGGACCTGCTGCGCGAGCACTCCTCGGACGAGGAGCAGGAGGAGCCCGAGCCGTACCCGGGCAGCCTGGAGGAGGCCCGGCACTCCGCCGCCGAGGCCCGCCGCTCGCTGCGCGGCTGCGCATCCGACCTCTCCGCCGCCGAGGGCGCCGTACGGGAAGCGAGCGATGTGCTGGTGCGGCACGCCAACTCCACGCGGTACGAGCAGGTGCGGACCCCCGCGCGGCAGCAGATCCGGGAGCTGCCGGCGTCCTCGCTGCCCGAGCACGCGCAGAAGTGGGCTGACGCCTTCGCGCCCCGACTCCGGGTCCTCACCGACGAGTTGGCGCAATTGGAGCGCAACCGCGACTCGATCGTGGACCGGCTCCGCGGGCTCGTCGAGTCGGCGCTCGCCACCCTGCGGTCCGCGCAGCGGCTGTCCCGGCTGCCGGAGGGGCTCGGCGAGTGGTCCGGGCAGGAGTTCCTCCGCATCCGCTTCGAGGAGCCCGACCAGGCCACGCTGACCGAGCGGCTCGGCGAGGTCGTCGACGAGGCCACCCGGGCCGCCGTGAAGAAGAACTCCGACATGCGGCGCGACGGAATGTCCCTGCTGCTGCGGGGAGTTGGTGCCGCCCTGGAGCCCAAGGGCGTCGCCGTCGAGATCCTCAAGCCGGACGCCGTACTGCGTGCCGAGCGGGTGCCCGTCGGGCAGATGGGTGACGTGTTCTCAGGCGGTCAGCTTCTCACCGCGGCCATCGCCCTGTACTGCACGATGGCCGCGCTGCGCTCGAACGACCGGGGCCGCGACAAGCACCGGCACGCCGGCACGCTCTTCCTCGACAACCCCATCGGGCGGGCCAACGCCACCTATCTGCTGGAGCTGCAGCGCGCCGTGTCCGACGCGCTCGGTGTCCAACTCCTGTACACCACCGGCCTGTTCGACACGACGGCACTGGCCGAGTTCCCGCTGGTCATCCGGCTGCGCAACGACGCCGACCTGCGAGCCGGCCTCAAGTACATCAGCGTGGAGGAACATCTCCGGCCGGGACTGCCGCAGCAGGCCCCCGCCGGAGAGGGCGAGTCGGTGCACAGCGAAATCACCGCGACCCGGATGTTCAAGCGACCGGCGCCGACCGCCCCGTAGGAAACGTCGTCCGTGACCGGACCTCAGGAGTGGGACTGGGACAGCTGCCCGGCGCCGCCCTTGCGGGCTATCCGCTCCTGCGCCCGCCGGGTGGCCTTCGCCTGACGCTGGGCCCGACGCCGCTCGCGGCGGAGGGCCCGGGCCGTGCTGCTGGGCTCCGAGACGACGCCGTTGCGCTGGTTCCACATCTGGCGGGTCACCCAGACGTCGAGGACGCCCCAGGTGGCCACCACCGTGCTGACCACGCTGCTGATCACCATCGGGAACGCCAGCCAGGACCCGGCCATCGTGCACAGGAAGGCCACCGTCGCCTGGATCAGTGTCACGGCGATGATGAGCACCGCCCGCACCGCCGCCGTACGCACCGGATCGGGCAGCCGGCGCCGACGCGCGGGCTCCTCGATCCACAACGGCCTGTAGTACTCCTGCTGTTCGGCTGTCGCGCGGGCCGCGCGCGGCCTCTCGAACCCCGCCGCCTTCGGTGCGCCCGAGCGCGCCGGAGCCTCGCCGTCCCCCGTCGACCGCGCCGTCACGCCGTCCTCAAGCGTCTCTTGCCGCTCCGCCGTGCCCATCAACGTGTCCTCCCCACCGCCGGTACACCACTCGCTCCCGAGTCCGAAGACTCCGGCTCCCCAGTGGGTGCCCGGCCTGCCCTGTTTTACGCCGCCCGGATGCGGATGCGACTCCTGTGGCCGGTTCCGCACCCATATCCCGTAGAGAAAGACGAACAACATCCCACGAAGATTCCCAAGGAACGAAAATTTCCAGCCAACTGGCCAACCGGGTCGATCCGGTCAGGTCAGGCGAACCTCGCGGAATCAGGGCGGCAATCTCCCGTAATGCCCTGACACCTCCCCATGTCCGGTCCCTGGTGCGGAAGTTCACGCTCCGGACAGCTCTTCGAGTTACCTGTGTGTCAGTAGTAGGCTCGCGCCGTTTGTTGACGCACATGTGTACCCCCGGCCGGCGGGGGTCCAGCTGGGGGAGGCCATGCGCTTTCGCGGGAAGTCCATCCGCCGGAAGATCGTGGCGCTCCTTCTCGTGCCGCTCGTGTCCCTGACCGCGATCTGGGCGTTCGCCACGGTCCTCACCGGCCGGGCGGCCGGAGACCTGTTCAACGTGTCGTCGGTCGTCGAGAAGATCGGCTACCCCACCGAGGACACGGTCCGCGTCATCCAGCAGGAACGGCGCCAGTCGCTGGTCTATCTCGCCGACCCGCGCGCGGCCGACGGCCTCACCGACCTGAAGCGCAGCCGCACCGCGACCGACGAAGCCGTCGCCAAGATCCGCAAGAACGCCCGGAACCCCGACGTCCGCGACGCGATGGGCCAGACCACCGACAGCCGCGTCTCCGCCGTCCTCGACGCCTTCGACGGCCTGGAGTCCCTGCGGCGCAGCGTCGAGGACGGGACCGTGAGCCGCGCCCAGGCCCTCGATCTCTACAACCGCCTGGTCGACCCCTGCTATGTGCTGCTGACCAACCTCCACGTCGTCGACAACGTGGAGATGGACAAGCAGTACCGCGCCCTCGTCAACCTCGCACGCGCGCGTGAACTCCTCTCCCGTGAGGACGCGTTGCTCGGCTCCTCGCTGATCGTCGGCAAACTCACCCGGGACGAGACCCGCGCGGTCTCCGACCTGGTGGCCCAGCGCACCCTGATGTACGACGTCAACCTGCCGCTGCTGCCCTCGTCGGAGCGCGACCACTTCGACCGCTTCTGGAAGAACGCGGCCAGCGCCCCGCTCCGCGTGGCCGAACAGGCCGCCGCCTCCTCCGGGTCCGGCGAACCCCGCAACGTCACCGCGCAGACCTGGAACACCGCGGCCGGTGCCGTGCTGGACAAGCTCGGCACCCTCGACGACCAGGCCAACGACCGCTATCAGGACCGCGTCCGCCCCGTCGCGATGAACGTCATCCTCAAGGCGGCCGTCGCCGGTGTCCTCGGCCTGATCGCCCTGCTCCTCTCGCTCTTCCTGTCCGTGCGCATCGGCCGCGGCCTCATCCGCGACCTGCGCCAACTCCGCCTGGACGCCCACGAGGCGTCCGGTGTCCGGCTGCCCAGCGTGATGCGCCGCCTGTCGGTGGGCGAAGTCGTCGACGTGGAGACCGAGGTCCCGCGCCTGGAGTACGACCGCAACGAGATCGGTGAGGTCGGCCAGGCCCTCAACACCCTGCAGCGCGCCGCCGTCGAAGCCGCCGTGAAACAGGCCGAGTTGCGCTCCGGCGTCTCCGAGGTCTTCGTCAACCTCGCCCGGCGCAGCCAGGTCCTGCTGCACAAGCAGCTCACCCTGCTCGACACCATGGAGCGCAGGACCGAGGACACCGACGAACTCGCCGACCTGTTCCGCCTCGACCACCTGACGACCCGTATGCGCCGTCACGCCGAGGGCCTGGTGATCCTCTCCGGGGCCGCCCCGTCCCGGCAGTGGCGCAAGCCGGTCCAGCTCATGGACATCGTCCGCGCGGCTGTCGCCGAGGTCGAGGACTACGAGCGCATCGAGGTCCGACGGCTGCCGCGGATCGCCGTCACCGGCCCCGCCGTCGCCGACCTCACCCACCTGGTGGCCGAACTCCTGGAGAACGCCACGGTGTTCTCCCCGCCGCACACCGCCGTCCAGGTCCTGGGGGAGCGGGTCGCCAACGGCTTCACCCTGGAGATCCACGACCGCGGCCTCGGCATGGCGGCCGAAGCGCTCCTGGACGCCAATCTCCGGCTCGCCGAGACACCCGAGTTCGAACTCTCCGACACCGACCGGCTCGGCCTGTTCGTGGTCAGCCGGCTCGCCCAGCGACAGAACGTCCGCGTCTCGCTCCAGCCTTCGCCGTACGGCGGCACGACCGCCGTCGTGTTCATCCCCGACGCGCTGCTGAGCGACGAGGTCCCGGACACCAACGGCATCGGCTTCCGCCTCGACCGGCCCCAGCCGACGAAGGAGGCCGAGTTCGAGGAGAGCCACCGCTCCGCGCTCTCCCAGGTGCCCGTGAAACTTCCCGGCCTGCCGCCCGCCCTCCTGGACGGGCCGGTCGAACTGGAGGCCCCGGTCGACCTGGACGCCCTCGCCGGCTTCCCGAACGCCCTCGACGAGGACGGCGAGCGCGGCGAGGCCTTCCGTCCGCGCCGCCCGGGCCTCCGGGACGACCTCACCCCCGTCCGCCCCGTAGACCCCCGTCAGCCGGTCTCCGAGGCCCACGACGGACCGCGCGGGGACGCGGACGCCCACCGGAGCGAACCGCTCCCGCTGCCCCGGCGCCGGACGCCCAAGCTGGTGAGCTCCCATGGGCGTCCGGTCGTAGAACAGCGTTCCCGAAGGGACCCGGAGGGTTCCTCGGACGGCGGCTTCGACGGCGTCTCCACGACCCCCGGCGGAGCCGACCCGGAGGGCCCGGCACCACTGCCGGCCCGGCGGCGCGGAGACACGCCGCTACGGCGCCGTACCGACGTGCCCGGTGGGCGCGCCGAGGCTTCCCCGGGGCGTGGACCCGGCGAACCGTCCGAGGCCCCCGCCCTGCCCAGACGCACCCGGCGCGCCGAGATCGCGTCCAGCGCTCCCGACTCCGACACCTCACCGGGGGGAACCGGGCCCGACACCGGAGCGTTGCCCAGACGTGTGCGCCAGGCCAACCTGGCCCCGCAGCTGAAGAAGGACCCCGAACGGCGCACCACGAGCCCGGCGGAGGTCGTGGAGCGCGACGCCGACGAGGTACGCAGCCGCATGGCCTCGCTCCAACGCGGCTGGCAGCGTGGCCGCGAGGAGAACGCCGAGGACGACGACGTCCAAGGCGGCACAGCACAAGGAACTAAGGGGGACGGTCGATGACCGCACCAAAGGCGACCGGCCACGGCACGACCGACCAGCGCGGGCTGAACTGGCTCCTCGACGACCTCGTCGAGCGCGTCGCCAGCATCCGCAAGGCGATCGTGCTCTCCGGTGACGGTCTGCCCACCGGCGTGTCCCAGGACCTGACCCGCGAGGACAGCGAACACCTGGCCGCCGTGGCCTCCGGCTTCCACAGCCTCGCCAAGGGCGTCGGCAGGCACTTCGAGGCGGGCAGCGTGCGGCAGACCGTCGTGGAGCTCGACGAGGCCTTCCTGTTCGTGACGGCGGCCGGTGACGGCAGCTGCCTCGCCGTCCTCGCCGACGCGGACTCGGACGTCGGACAGGTCGCCTACGAGATGACACTGCTCGTGAAGCGGGTCGGTGTGCATCTCGGCGCTGCTCCGCGCACCGATCTGTCCTCCGGCGGGTAGTGAAGTGACATGAGCAGAGACGGTCAGGGAAGAGGCCACTGGTTCGACGACGAGGCCGGACCGGTCGTCCGTCCGTACGCGATGACGCGCGGCCGTACCACCAGTGCGGGACAGCACCGCCTCGACCTGATCGCGGTGGTGGTCGCGGAGTCCCGGGCGGACGACTCCGAAGCGGACCAGGCGCTGTCCCCGGAGCACGTGGACATCGTCGGACTGTGCCGTGACGCCCCGCAGTCGGTCGCCGAACTCGCCGCCGAACTCGACCTGCCCGTCGGCGTGATACGGGTCCTCATCGGAGACCTCGTGGACGAGGAACTGGTCCATGTCTCACGGCCCGTACCCCCGGCCGAACTGGTCGACGAGAGTATTCTCCGCGACGTCATCAGCGGCCTCCGGGCACTCTGAGCGGCGCGGAACCCGACCCGCCCCCCCATCAAGCAGGAGAAGAGATCGATGATCTTCGGGCGTTCTGAGCGAGGCAAGCCTCCGGTCGAGCCCGTCACGCTCAAGATCCTGGTGGCCGGCGGCTTCGGCGTGGGCAAGACCACCCTCGTCGGCGCGGTCAGCGAGATCAGGCCGCTGCGCACGGAGGAACTGCTCACCGAGGCAGGGCGTCCGGTCGACGACACCAGTGGTGTGGAGGGCAAGCACACCACCACCGTGGCCATGGACTTCGGCCGCATCACCCTGCGGGACGACCTGGTGCTCTACCTGTTCGGCACGCCGGGTCAGGAGCGCTTCTGGTTCATGTGGGACGAGCTCTCCGAGGGCTCGCTCGGCGCCGTCGTACTGGCCGACACCCGCCGCCTGGAGGACTGCTTCGCCGCCCTCGACTACTTCGAGCGGCGCTCCATACCCTTCGTCGTCGGCGTCAACTGCTTCGAGGGCGCCGCCCGTTACCCGGTGGAGACCGTACGGCAGGCCCTGGACCTCGACCAGGACGTACCGCTCATGCTGTGCGACGCGCGCGACCGGTCCTCGGTCAAGGAGGTCCTCATCGAGGTCGTCCAGCACGCGATGGCCTACGGCGCGAAGCGCCGCCAGAGCGTCACCAGCTGAGCCGCGGGCGCGGCCCGTACCTCCGCCGACCGGGGTACGAGCCGCAGCTCCTCGAAGGACGCACGCGCGTGTGGCTCATCAACCACGCACGCGCGTGTGCCTAGTTGTCGCCCTCCTCCAGCCAGCCGAAGCTCTTCTCCACGGCCTTGCGCCAGTTGTGGTACTCGCGGTCGCGCACCGAGGACTCCATGGACGGCGTCCACTCGACGTCCTTCTGCCAGTGCGACTTCAGCTCGTCCAGGCCGTTCCACACACCGGTGGCGAGCCCGGCCGCGTAGGCGGCGCCCAGACAGGTCGTCTCGGAGACCTTGGGCCGGATCACCGGTACGTCGAGCACGTCCGCCTGGTGCTGCATCAGCAGGTTGTTCTTGGTCATGCCGCCGTCCACCTTCAGGGTGGTGATCTGCACCCCGGAGTCCTGGAACATGGCGTCCACGACCTCCCGCGTCTGCCAGCTCGTCGCCTCCAGCACCGCGCGCGCGAGGTGAGCCTTCGTGACGTACCGCGTCAGTCCGGTGACGACTCCGCGCGCGTCCGAGCGCCAGTAGGGGGCGAACAGGCCGGAGAACGCAGGCACGATGTACGCGCCGCCGTTGTCGTCCACGCTCTCGGCCAGGGGCTCGATCTCGTCGGCGCTGCGGATGATGCCGAGCTGGTCCCGGAACCACTGAACGAGGGCGCCGGTTATGGCTATTGATCCCTCCAGGCAGTAGACCGGCGCCTCGTCGCCGATCTTGTAGCCCATCGTCGTGAGGAGCCCGTTCTTCGAAGGCACCGGCCGGTTCCCGGTGTTGAGCAGCAGGAAGCTGCCCGTGCCGTAGGTGTTCTTGGCGGTGCCCACGTCGTAGCAGGCCTGCCCGAACACGGCGGCCTGCTGGTCGCCCAGGGCCGACGCCACGGGCACGCCCGCGAGTTGGCCGACCGCGGTGCCGTAGACCTCGGCCGAGGACCTGATCTCGGGGAGGATCGCCTCGGGCACGTTCATCGCGGAGAGGATGGACGGGTCCCACTGGAGGGTCTCGAGGTTCATCAGCATGGTGCGCCCGGCGTTCGTCACGTCGGTGACGTGCCGGCCGCCGTCCGTGCCGCCGGTGAGGTTCCAGATCAGCCAGGAGTCGATCGTCCCGAAGGCGATCTCGCCGCGCTCGGCGCGGTCCCTGAGGCCGGGCACGTTGTCGAGCAGCCAGGCCGCCTTGGGCCCGGAGAAGTAGCTGGCGAGCGGGAGTCCGGTCTGCTCGCGGAACCGGTCGGGTCCGTCCGAGCCGCCCAGTTGCTTGCACAGAGCCGCGGTGCGGGTGTCCTGCCACACGATGGCGTTGTGCACGGGTTTGCCGGTGGCGCGGTCCCAAAGGACCGTCGTCTCGCGCTGGTTGGTGATGCCGAGCGCGCTGAGCTGGTCGGCACGGAGTCCGGCCTTGGCGATCGCCCCGGCGACCACCGCCTGCACCTTGGACCAGATCTCGGTGGCGTCGTGCTCCACCCAGCCCGGCTTGGGGAAGATCTGGCGGTGCTCGCGCTGGTCGACGGCGACGATCGCGCCGTCCTGGTTGAAGACGATGCAGCGGCTGGAGGTGGTGCCCTGGTCGATTGCGGCGACGAACCTGTCCGTCATGACGACCCCTTTGTCGTTTCCTTCGGATCCTTCAGAGGGCTGCTTTTTGGATGACTGCTCGAAGTCTGTTGTCAGAAGGCCGCGTTGAAGATGACTCCGGCGAGCGCCCCGCCGATCAGCGGCCCCACCACCGGGATCCACGCGTAACTCCAGTCCGAGGTCCCCTTGTTGGGGATCGGCAGCAGCGAGTGGACGATGCGGGGGCCGAGGTCACGGGCCGGGTTGATGGCGTACCCGGTGGGCCCGCCGAGCGACAGACCGATGCCGACCACCAGGAACGAGACGACCAGCACCGCCGTACCGGACTCGCCCAGCCCCTTGGTGAGCCCGAAGGCCAGGATCGGCAGGACCAGCGCGACGGTCGCGATGATCTCCGTCATCAGGTTCGCCACGACATTGCGGATCGTGGGCGAGGTGGAGAAGATCCCGAGCGTGGGCTGCGCCATCTCCTCCTCGGCGTTGGCCTGGAACTGCGCGAAGTAGACCAGCCAGCACAGCACCGCGCCGAGCATGGCGCCGACCATCTGGCCCGCGATGTAGAGCGGGACCTTGTCCCACTTCCCGGTGTCGATGGCGATGCCGATCGTGACCGCCGGATTGAGCTGCCCGCCGGACAGCGGCGCCGCCGTGTACGCCCCGGCCATCACGCCGAAGCCCCATCCGAAGGCGATGACGATCCAACCGGAGTTCTGTGCCTTGGAGTAGTTCAGTACGACGGCGGCGACCACGCCGGCGCCGAAGAGGATCAGGATCGCGGTGCCGATGACCTCACCGACGAATATGTCTCCGTTGCTCATGGCGGCTCCTAGGCCCGGGCCCGGGACGATCGGCCCCGGTCCTCCGTGCAGGGTGCGGTTCCCTTGGCGACTTCAGCCGAAGGCGGGGAGGGTCCCGAGCCCCGCCCGGCGTCCGTGACGAGCGTGCCGTCGCAGCCGAGATCGCCCATGGGGGAGTGGGCCTGAGCGCGGGTGCGGCCCGCGCGGCGCAGTGCCTGGTACGCCGAGAATGTACGGCGATGTCGACCGACACCGGGAAGTGTTCACCGGTGCCGAAGGAGCGTCAAGGTCGCGGACGGCAACGGTGACACCCGCCCTGACGGCCCCTGGAGCCCCGTAGGACGCCGCCGGATCGGCTCAGTGTCCGTGCGGACCCGCCGCCGTACGGGAGGCCCGTACGGGCGCCGTGGGGGCGCCACACAGGATCTCGTACCCGTCCACCCCCGCCCGGCCCAGCACCCAGCTCGTGCCGTCCAGCGCCTTCGCCGCCTGCTTCAGCGGAGCCAGCGACGCCGCCGCCTGCCGGTGGTCGGCCACACTGCCCGGCACGCACACCACGGTGGCCAGGGACAGCGTCACGGCGCTGCCGCCGGCCACCCAGGGCACCTCCAGCACGGCCGCGGCCAGCGGTTGCAGTCCCTCCGGATCGGTGAGCACCAGGAAGTCGTCCCCGCCGATGTGCCCCACGCGCGTGTGCCCGGACGCCGTCAGCTGCAGCGCTCGACCGACCGAGCGGATCAACTCGTCGCCCGCCGCGAAACCGGCCCCGTCGTTGACCTGCTTGAAGTGGTCGACGTCCAGCCAGCTCAGCGCGAACGTCAGCCCGTCGGCGATCCGCCGGTCCACCTCACCGGTGATCGCGTCCGAACCGGGCAGCCTGGTCAGCGGATTGAGACCCGCCGCCTCCTCCACCCGCGTCTCGGCCAGCGCCCGTACCAGGTCCGCCAGCCGTACGACGCCCACGCACCGCCCGTACCGGTCGACGACCGCCACGTCGTCCGACGTACGGTCCGCGTCGCCGACCGCGACGACGTCCAGGACCTCCCAGGCGGTCGCGTCGACGCCGACCGTCCGCGGCACGTGCCCGAGCCTGGCCGCGGGCCGGTCGGCGTACAGGGCGTGGCCGTAGCGCCCCGACATCGACAGCAGGAAGCGGGACCGGTGCACCGATTGGACCGGCACCCCGTCCCGGTCCACGAGCACCACTCCGGAGACGTCGGGCGAGCCGGTCAGCAGCGCCCGCACCTGGCCGGCGGACGCGGTGTCGGGCAGCAGCGCGGCCGGCCGCACGAACTCCCGCACCCACGGCCCCGACGGCGGCGTCATGGCGAGACCGGGGGCACGCGGCGGAACGTATACGTCCGCCGCCGGAATCCGAGTCGGTGGCGCGAACAGCTCGCCCTGGGCCAACTGGGCCCCGGCCGCCCGGGCCTGAGCGCACTGCGTCTCGGTCTCCACGCCCTCCACGGACAGCAGTGCGCCCAACTCCTCGCACAGGGTCCGCATCGCGCGCACCGCGGCCGGCCGCTCCAGCAGCGACGCGTCGAGCTTCACCAGGTCGGGCGCGAGGTCCGTGAGCAGCCGCAGGGGTACGTCACCGTCGCCGACGCCGTCGGCGCTGATCCGGAACCCCTGGCCGCGCAGCGCGGACACCGCCTCCAGGAGCGCCCGTCGCGGCACGTGCGTGAACGGCGGGACGATGTCGACCGTCACCTCCCACGGCAGCCGCCCCGCCTCCCGGACCGCGCTGTGCAGTGCGGTGAGCCCGCCGAGGTCGGCGAGGGTGCCGGCGAACACATTGATGTGCAGCGGCAGCAGCGTCTCCTTGCGGGCGGCTGCGCGGACCGCCAACACGGCGAGCTTGCCGTCGAGTTCGGGATCGCGGCGGGCCTCGGCCAGGATGTCGCCGGTCTCCGGGCGGACAAGCACCTCAAGGCCCGCGATTCCACCGGTGGTCAGATTGACCACCGGCTGGAAGGCGAAGCGGAGAGTGTCCGTCCTGGAGCGCACGGCAGCATGATGACGCCACCGGCGTACGCCCAGGCCCAGTTCATAAGACGTTCACGCACCTTGCGGGCCGATCACGCCGGTCGGGCGGCACTCCGCCGCTCACCGCACCGCCAGCACCGCCGACCCGTGCCCGAACAGCCCCTGGTTCACGGTGATCCCCACCCGCGCCCCCGCGACCTGCCGGTCACCCGCGTCGCCTCTCAACTGCCAGGTCACCTCGCAGACCTGGGCGATCGCCTGGGCCGGCACCGCCTCTCCGAAGGAGGCCAGTCCACCGCTCGCGTTCACCGGTATGCGCCCGCCCAGGGCCGTCGCGCCCTCCCGCAGCAGCTTGGCGCCCCCGCCCTCGGCGCACAGCCCCAGGTCCTCGTACCACTGCAACTCCAGGGCGGTGGACAGGTCGTAGACCTCGGCCAGGGAGAGGTCCTCGGGGCCGATGCCCGCCTCCTCGTAGGCCGCGCCGGCTATCGACGCCCGGAAGGTCTCGTCCGGCGGTGGCGCGCCCGCCGCGGAGTCGGTGGCGATGTCCGGGAGGTCCAGCACCGTGTTGGGATAGCGCGGAGTCACCGTGGACACCGCGCGGATCCGCACCGGGTCCGCCGACCCGTGCCGGCGCGCGAACTCCATGCTCGACAGCACCAGGGCGGCCCCGCCGTCCGAGGTGGCGCAGATGTCGAGCAGCCGCAGCGGATCGGCGACCACCGCCGAGGCGGCGACCTCCTCGGCGGAGACCCGCTTGCGGTAGCGCGCGTACGGATTCAGCGCGCCCAGGGCGGCGTTCTTCACCTTCACCTGGGCGAAGTCCTCCGGGGTGTCCCCGTAGAGGGCCATCCGACGGCGCGCGTACAGCCCGAAGTACGTCGGGTTCGTCGCCCCGAGGACCCGGAAGCGGAGCCAGTCCGGATCGTCGTGCCGGTCCCCGCCGGCCGGCCGGAAGAACCCCTTGGGCGCGGCGTCGGCGCCCACGACCAGCACCACGTCCGCGAGCCCCGAAAGGATCTGCGCCCGCGCCGCGTTGACGGCCTGCGCCCCGGACGCGCATGCCGCGTACACGCTCGCCACCCGGGCGCCCTGCCAGCCCAGCGCCTTCGCGAACGTCGCGCCCGCCACATACCCCGGGTATCCGCCACGCACGGTGTCCGCGCCGACGATCGAGCCGACGTCCCGCCACTCCAACCCGGCGTCGGCGAGCGCCGCCCGGGCCGCCGCCGTCCCGTACTCGACGAAGCTCCGCCCCCACTTTCCCCAGGGGTGCATGCCCGCGCCGAGCACCGCCACGTCCCCCGTCATGCCGTCACCCCCACAGGCCGCCAGTGCCAGGTCGTCCAGGTCGTCTCCGTGTCCTCGTCGAGCACACCGGGGACGACCTCCACCTCCATGCCCACCGTCAGATCGGCGACGGTGATCCCGGGAACCGCCTGTCCCAGCACCACGATCCGCTCGGACTCCAGCTCCACAGCGATCAACGCGTACGGTTCCCACGGAAGTTCCGGATCGCTCACATACGGTGACGGTGGCCGGTACCGGCTGTCCGTGTACGACCAGACACGGCCGCGCCGCGACAGCGGGACCTCCTCCAGATCGCCGCCCGGACAGCCCGGATTGCGGCAGTGGCCGTCCTCACGCGGGAAGAAGACCGAGGCGCACGCCGAGCAACGCGTGCCGAGCAGCCGGAAGCCGTCCCCATCCCCGGTGAACCAATCGGTGACCACAGGTGTGCGTGTCCGCGACAACATCCCTCCACAGCACTGGATCTGACGGAACGTCAGAAGTGTGCCACGGGCAACGGAAAATGAGCAGGGCGTTTCGGTGAACCATCGAGCCGCTTCCGGCGTCGTGATACCGGGAGGGACGGCCGGGGCCCACGGGGGTGGTTCCGGCCGTCTCCCGTTTCGCGCACGGGCCCCGGAAAGACTCCCTCCGCTTGATCGGATACAGTCCGCCGGGTGTCCGAAACTCAAGGCTCCGTCCCCAACTCCGCGCCGGACTCCCACTGTTCGAGCTGTGGATCGCCCTACGGAGAGGGCGTCTCCGGCTGGCCCCGCACCTGCCCGGCCTGTGGCACGGTCGCCTACCGCAACCCGCTGCCCGTCGCCGTCGCACTCCAGCCGGTGTACGACACGAAGGGCACCGCCCTGGTCGTCATCACCCGAACCGTGGCCCCCGCGCGCGGAGGCGTCGCCCTGCCGGGCGGCTACGTCGACCACCGCGAGGACTGGCGGCAGGCCCTCGTCCGCGAACTCAGGGAGGAGACCGGCATCGAGGCCGCGAGCCGCGACGTACGACTCGTCGACGCCATCAGCTCGCCCGACGGCCATCTCCTGCTCTTCGGAGTCCTCCCCGAACGCCCGGTCGAAACCCTGCCCAAGTCCGCCGCCACCGACGAGACGGAGGGCTGGCACCTCCTGCGCAGGCCGGAGGAGCTCGCCTTCCCGCTCCACTCCGTGGCCGTCAGGGCCTGGTTCGAAGGCCGGTACATCTGAGGTCAGCCCTCGCCCAGCCCCCGCACCCGCACCGGGCAGGACGGCGCGCTCACGCCGTCCTCCGACTCCCGCTCCACGACCACCCGCCGGCCCTCCCAGCGGGCGACGTACCGCTCGATCTCCGGTTCGTCCCAGCCGTCGCCCGCGTCCGGCACCACCAGCCCGCCCCCGGTCCGCCCACGGGCGGGCGCCCACACCTCCAGCTCGAGACCGCCGTCCGCACCGCGCACCGGCAGGACGGCACCCGCACGCGCGAACACCGGAATCCGCGCCAACGGGGCATCGACGAGAACCTGGGCCGGCCCCTCGTACGCCCGCTCCGTCTCCGTGTCGTACCAACGCCCTCTGGGCAGCTGCACCGCACGCCGGTCCGACCCCGGATAGAGCACCGGCGCCACCAGGAGACAGTCACCCAGCAGGAAGGCATCCTCGCAGTCCCGTAGTGCACGATCCTCCGTAGCGCCCCACCAGAGGGGCCGCACATACGGTGCCCCGGTCCGTCGCGCCAGATGCGCCAGCGTCATGAAGTACGGCAGCAGCCGCTGTCTCTCGACGAGCGCCACGCGTGCGTGCTCCAGTACGTCGGCACCGAACTCCCAGGGTTCGCGACGCCCCGCGCGTAGACTCGCGTGCGTACGGAACAGCGGCAGATACGCGCCCAGTTGGAACCAGCGCAGATACAGCTCGGGCGACGGACTCCCGTCGAAGCCGCCGACGTCCGGCCCCGAGTACGGCACCCCGCACAGCCCCAGCCCCATCACCAGCGACAGCGAGGCCCGCAGCCCCGGCCAGCCGGTGGCCACATCGCCGGACCAGGTACCCCCGTAGGCCTGCATCCCGGCCCACCCGGAGCGCGAGAAGAGGAACGGCCGCTCCTGGGGGGCCAGTTCGCGCAAGGCCTCGTAGGCCGCCCTGGCCATGCACAGCGCGTACACGTTGTGCGCCTCACGATGGTCACCGCCCCGCCCCTCCAGGTCGTGCCGGGCCGAAAGCGGCAGCGTCGAATCCCCGAAGGCGGCGAACGACGTGGGCTCGTTCATGTCGTGCCAGAAACCCGCGAACCCCTGGGCGAGCCGCTCCTGGTAGAGCCCGCCCCACCACTCCCGCACACGCGCGTGCGTGAAGTCCGGGAAAACCGCCTCCCCGGGCCATACGACACCCCGCACCAGCCGTCCCGAGGCGTCCCGCACGAAGGCGTCCTCGGCCGTGCCGCTGTCGTAGACGGCGTTCCCGGGCTCGGCCTTCACGGCGGGGTCGACGATCGACACCAGTCTGATGCCGTCCCGCCGCAACTCCTCGGCGAGCACCGGCAGTTTCGGGAAGTGCTCGTGGTCGACGGTGAACACCTGGTGCTCGTCGTAGTGGTCGATGTCCAGGTGGACGGCGTCCAGCGGCAGACCGCGCTCCTGGTAGCCGGCGACGATCCGCCGGACCTCCTGCTCACTGCCGAAGCCCCACCGCGCGTGATGGTGCCCCAGCGCCCACGCCGGCGGCAGCGCGGGAGCACCGGTGAGCGAGACCCAGGCGTGCAGCACGCGCGCGGGAGTGCCCACGATCACCCAGCAGCGCAGCGGACCGCCGTCCATCCGCAGCTCGGACGCCCCCGCCCGGTCGTGCCCGGAACCGGCACCCTCCTCGCCCTCCCGCAGCGTCACCGTGCCGTCCCAGGAGGTGTCGTGGAACACCAGATGCGTGGCCGCGTCGGCCACCACCAGCTGCACCGGCATCGTGATGTACAGCGGATCGTCACCGGGTGCGAAGGCACGCCCGGGGTCGGTGTTCCACAGCCGGTACGTCCCGTCGCGCAGCCGGGGGCCCGAAGCGCGCCCGCCGAGCCCGAAGAACCGCGCGTCCGCGGCCACCTCCGACCGCTGCATCCAGCGTGCCGTGCCCCCGCCCACCGGCTCCCACCAGCGCGGCGGCAGATCCCGGCGCAGCGTCACACCACCGGGCGTACGCACCTCGACCGCACCGTGCCGCGACACGGCGACCGTCACCCGCTCCGCCACGACCCGCCACCCGCCGTCCTTGTCCGGCTCCAGGACGGCCCGGGGGTCCGGCTCGGGGCACCGCCCGGCAAGGGCGTACGAGGGCTCCGGAGCGGCCCCGTCCCAGCCCCAGAAGACCGCCCCGTTCACGGCGACGGTGATGCGCAACTCGGAACGGCTGAACCGGATGACTCCGCCACCGGGCCCGGGCTCCGCGTCCCGCACCGGCCCGGGCACCCGCGCCCGCTCGGCCCCCCGCGCGGGCAGCCCGGTGGCGTCCGCACGCTTCCTCCGCCACGCCGCCCGTACGGTACGCAACCCCTGCGCCGCCCCCGTTGAACCGACCACCTTCACCGAACGCACCAGGTCACGACCATCCATGCTGCTCACCCTGCCATTACGAGCCCCGGATAACCGCGTCGTTCAACTTCCGTTCACCCGTGGTGGGACCACATCTTCATGGCACGGACCATGTGGAACGTGCCCTGGTGCAGAAGTCGATCACATGGCATCGTCCGTGTCAGCCGCGTCACGCGCACACCCCCGCACGTGCGCGACCGACGCACACGACGCGCACAGTCCCGGGAGCCGCCCCATGTCGACCGCGAACCCCCTGCCGCTCTGGCAGCCAGATCCGGAACGCATCGCCCAGGCACAGGTCACCAGGTTCCAGTCCTGGGCGGCCGAACACCACGGAGCCCCCGCCGACGGCGGCTACACGGCACTGCACCGCTGGTCCGTCGACGAACTGGACACGTTCTGGCAGGCCGTCACCGAGTGGTTCGACGTCCGCTTCTCGACCCCTTACGCGCGCGTGCTCGGCGACCGCTCGATGCCCGGCGCGCACTGGTTCCCCGGAGCGACCCTCAACTACGCCGAGCACGCCCTGCGCGCGAGCGCGACCCGCGCCCACGAACCGGCCCTCCTGTACGTCGACGAGACCCACGAGCCGACCCCGGTCACCTGGGCGGAGCTCCGTCGCCAGGTCGGCTCCCTGGCCGCCGAACTGCGCACCCTCGGCGTACGCCCCGGAGACCGCGTCAGCGGCTACCTCCCGAACATCCCGCAGGCCGTCGTCGCCCTGCTCGCGACAGCGGCCGTGGGCGGCGTCTGGACGTCCTGCGCCCCCGACTTCGGCGCCCGCAGCGTCCTCGACCGCTTCCAACAGGTCGAACCGGTCGTCCTGTTCACCGTCGACGGCTACCGCTACGGAGGCAAGGAGCACGACCGCCGCGACACGGTCGCCGAACTCCGCCGCGAACTGCCCACCCTCCGCGCGGTGGTCCACATTCCCCTGCTGGGCACCGACGCCCCCGAAGGCGCCTTGGACTGGTCGTCCCTCACCTCGGCCGACGTGGAACCCGTCTTCGAAGAGGTCCCCTTCGAGCATCCCCTCTGGGTGCTCTACTCCTCGGGCACGACAGGCCTCCCCAAGGCCATCGTCCAGTCCCAGGGCGGCATCCTCGTAGAACACCTCAAACAACTCGGCCTGCACTGCGACCTCGGTCCCGAGGACCGCTTCTTCTGGTACACGTCCACCGGCTGGATGATGTGGAACTTCCTCGTCTCCGGCCTCCTGACGGGCACGACGATCGTCCTCTACGACGGCAGCCCCGGGTACCCCGACACGGCCGCCCAGTGGCGCATCGCCGAACGCACCGGAGCGACCCTCTACGGGACCTCGGCCGCGTATGTCATGGCCTGCCGTAAGGCCGGCGTGCACCCGTCCCGCGACTTCGACCTCTCCAATGTGCGGTGCGTCGCCACCACCGGATCACCCCTGCCCCCGGACGGGTTCCGCTGGCTGCACGACGAGGTCCGCGACGACCTGTGGATCGCCTCGGTCAGCGGCGGCACGGACGTCTGCTCCTGCTTCGCCGGAGCCGTACCGACCCTCCCGGTGTACATCGGCGAACTCCAGGCTCCCGGCCTGGGCACCGACCTCCAGTCCTGGGATCCGAACGGCCACCCCCTGGTCGACGAGGTCGGCGAGTTGGTGGTCACCAACCCCATGCCGTCCATGCCGATCTACTTCTGGAACGACCCCGACGGCACCCGCTACCACGACAGCTACTTCGACACCTACCCCGGAGTGTGGCGCCACGGCGACTGGATCACCGTCACCTCCCGGGGCTCCGTCGTCATCCACGGCCGCTCCGACTCCACGCTCAACCGCCAAGGCGTGCGCATGGGTTCGGCCGACATCTACGAGGCCGTCGAACGGCTCCCGGAGATCAAGGAGTCCCTCGTCATCGGCATCGAACAGCCCGACGGCGGCTACTGGATGCCCCTTTTCGTGCACCTCGCCCCAGGGGCCGTCCTCGACGACGCCCTCCTGGGCCGCATCAAGCAGACGATCCGCGAACAACTCTCCCCACGCCACGTCCCCGACGAGGTCATCGAGGTCCCCGGCGTCCCGCACACCCTCACCGGAAAACGCATCGAGGTACCCGTCAAACGCCTCCTCCAGGGCACCCCGTTGGAGAAGGCGGTCAACCCGGGCTCCATCGACAACCTCGGCCTGCTGAGCTTCTACGAGGAGCTCGCCCGCAAACGCGCCTGATCGCCCTCCCGTAGAGGCCGATCACCCTCCATAGGTGGCCTCGGACTCGCCCTCGCCGAGCACAGCGGCGAAGTCCGAGGCCAGCCGTACCGCGTCGGCCGGTTCGAGTTCGGCGACGGAGATCCGCACCCCCGGCTCGGACGCCAGCCGGAACCGGGCGCCCGCGGCGACCCACCAGCCGTACGACCGCAGCCCGTTGACCACTGCGGACTCGTCCCGCACCGGCACCCAGAGATTCAACCCGCTCGCCCCGTGCGACGTGATCCCACGGAAGCCCAACTCCTCGCGGAGGGTCTCCCGGCGCAGTCCGTACGCCTCCTGAGCACGCGTGACCAACGCGCGCGTGCCGTCGTCCGTCATCAGCCCGTGGACGGTCTCCTGGAGGAGATGACTCACCCAGCCGGACGTCAGCAGCAACCGCCCGTCGTGCCGCGCCAGCGTGGTCCGGTCGCAGGCAGCCGCGGCCCACCGCAGGTCGGTGCCGAGGAACTTGCTCACCGTCCGCACATGCACCCAGCGCGGCAACCCACTTGCAGCCAGCGACCACAGGGGGGCGCCCGCCACGGCGGACGCGTGATCGTTCTCTACGACGAGCACCTCGGGCCCGTCCCGGAGCACCTCGACCAGGGCGTCGCGGCGCGCGGCCGAGAAGCTGCCGCCGTACGGATTCTGCGCCCGGGGACTGCACACCACGGCACGCACACCCGCCCGCAGCGCCACGCGCAGCGCATCGGGACGCAAACCCTCGTCGTCGACTGCGACCGGAACACTCCGCAGCCCCAACGCCGTGACCAGGTCCAGCAGATGGTGATACCCGGGATCCTCCATGGCCACCGCGTCCCCGGGCCGCAACTCCACCGACAGCAGCCGCCCGATCAGATCCAGCGCACCGTGCGCGAAGGTCACCTGCTCCACGGGCACACCGTCGCGTCCCATCCAGTCCCGTACGGCCTCCTCCAACCGCGCCAGCCGAGGCGTCGACCGGTGCGACCGCGCACCCGGGGACAGCCGCGAGGGCGGTACCAACGCGGGCAGGAAGAGCGGGTCGGGGTGCCCGCCGGCCAGATCCCGCAGCCCCTCCGGGACCCGGGGCGGCCGTCGGGACGCCACTGCGGGCGCCTGTGCCACCACGGTGCCGCCCCGCCCGCGCGTGACGACGATGCCCCGCTGCCGCAGTTCCTTGTAGGCGGTGGCGACCGTGCCCGGACTCACCCCGAGCTCGTCCGCGAGCCGCCGCACCGGAGGCAGCGCGGCATCCGGCCCCAGCACGCCCTCGGCCACGGCCCTCTCGACGGACGCGGCAATCCCCTTGGCCGTCGTACCGCTGATCCCATATTGTATTGCCACGTTATCAACTATGTACCAATACATAATGCGATGCAAGGGGGAGCAGTGAGCACGACCCGTCGCACAGCCGTAAGGCCGAAACGCATACCCGGAGGACGCGACGGTCGCAGAATGCTCGCGATCGCCCTCGTCGACCGCACCGGCAGCGGCCTGTGGGCCTCCGTGTCCGTCCTTTACTTCACCTACGTCTCGCATCTCTCCGTCGCGCAGGTCGGCACCCTCGCCGCGATCGCGGGAGCCATCGGCATCGCAGGGGCACCCCTGGGCGGTCGCCTCGCCGACCGCTTCCCGCTCACCCGCGTCCTCACCGCCCTCCAACTCCTGCGCGCCCTCGCCTCCTTCGCCCTGCTCACCACGGACAACTACGTCCTCCTGATCGCGTTCTCGGCCGCCGGCGGCTTCGGCGACCGCGCCGCCAACGTGCTCACCAAGCTCTACGCCACCCGCGTCGCCGGACCGGACCGCATCCGCTACCAGGCCATCAGCAGAACCGTCGCCAACGCGGGCTGGGCGCTGGGCGGTCTCGCCGCAGCGGCCGCACTCGCCCTCGGCACAACCGCCGCCTACCACTGGCTCCTTCTGGGCGACGCCCTCTCCTTCGTCGCCGTCGCGACGCTCACCGTGCGCTGCGGCGAACCCCCGTCACCGCGCCGCGTCATCGCGACGTCGAAGGACGCGCCACCCGCGAACAAGCCTCCGAACCCCTGGCGCGACCGCACCTACCTCGCCTACGTCGCGACTGAGACCGTGCTCTTCCTCGACGACGCCGTCTTCAAGGTCGGCCTGCCACTGTGGATCGCCCACGCCAGCGAGGCACCGCACGGCCTGGCACCCCTGTTGATGGTCCTCAACAACGTGATGGTCGTGGCCCTCCAAGTCCCCTTGGCCCGCTTCGGCGCCACGACGACAGCCGCCCGCAACCTGCTGATACCGCTCTCCGCGGCCTTCGCCCTGGGCGGGGCCACCATGGCCCTCTCGGCCACCGGCGGAGCCGTCACCGCGACCGTGCTCCTCACTGTCTCGGCGGCCGCCTTCACCATGGCGGAAATGCTGCACGCCACCGTCTCCTGGGAACTCTCCGTCGCCCTCGCACCCGGCACCGCGCAAGGCGCCTACCTCGGCGTCCACGGACTCGCCCAGTCGACCCAGCGCAGCATCGGCCCACTCGCGGTCACCGCGGCCATCGCCACCGGCCCCCTCGGCTGGACCGTCTTCGGCACCGCCATCGCTCTGACCTGCATGATTCAGCACCGCTTGGTCCGCGAGCCGCTCGCTCGGACGCCGTTGTCAGTGCCGCCGGTTACTGTGAGTGAGCATTGATCGACCGCGCACAGGGGGAAACATGGCGCACACCGACCACCAGACCATGCGACGCGTTCTGCGCCGCGAAATCGCAGGCACCATCGGCCTGTTGACCGACGAGCAGGACTTCCGCGCCATGCGGCGCTACCGCAGCTTCGTCTTCGACGACCACACGGCCTATCTGCAACAAGTGGAGGCACTCCTCAGGAGCCGAGCCTCCCAGGGCAGCCACACCAGCGTGGCGCTCTTCGACCCCCAGGAATACGCCGAGTTCTGCACCGACAGCGGCCTGGACCCCGACAACCCGTCGAGCCGCACCCGCTTCACCGCTGAACTCGCCACCACCGGACCCACCCTGCCCTACGAGGGCCAGCCCCTCGCCGACCTCCTCCCGGCCCTCGTCGACGAGGCCGTCCGCCAGGCGACCTGGGAGTACGTGACCACACTCCTGGCCCGCCTCGGCACCTGCGCCACCTGCGGCGAGGACATCGGCCGCGCGGCCTTCACCCGGGCCTCCGGCCTCCTCGTCCGCATCCTCGACACGGCCCGCCCCGGCAACCGACATCTGGTCTGCAGCGTCTCGGGAACACCCGAAACCATCGTCTGCGCCCTCCACGCCGACCAGGACGAGGACGGAGCCACCCACCTGGACGATGTCGAAGCCCTCGAATTCACCAGCATCCTCGCCCTCGGCATCGCCACCCGAAGCCCCGGCGGCCTCGTCATGCGCACCACCAGCCCCGACACGACCGACTGCATCTACGGCTGGCGCCTGCGCGGCAACGGCCTGGAACCCCTGACCGCCGGCGAGGTCTTCGACGCCTACTGCACCGACGTCGAATCCGGCGACCTCATCTCCCCGGAATCAGGCGTCGACTACTGCGTGCCGCCCGACCTCGGCGACCTGGAACAGCCCCCGGGAGGACACCACCACTGAACACGCCAGGGGCGCCCCACCCGGTGGCGGGGCGCCCCTGAACCAGAACCGACGGACGACTGCCTGCTCGACTACTCGCCGGACAGCACCGCCTGAGCCGCCTGACGCGCCTCCTCGGCACTGTCGGCGGCCCGGGCCGCCAACGCGGCCCGCTCGCACTGAGCCAGCGTGTACTTCGCCAGCGTCGACCGCACATAAGGAATCGAAGCCGCACCCATGGAAAGGGAGGTGACCCCAAGACCGGTCAGCACACAAGCCAGCAGCGGGTCGGACGCTGCCTCGCCACAGACACCACAGCTCTTGCCCTCGGCCTTCGCCCCCTCGGCGGACATCGCCACCAGGTCGAGCAGCGCGGGCTGCCACGGATCCTGCAGACGGGACACCGCACCCACCTGACGGTCGGCGGCGAACGTGTACTGCGCGAGGTCGTTGGTCCCCAGCGACAGGAACTCGACCTCCTGCAGAATCGACCGCGCCCGCAGCGCGGCCGACGGAATCTCCACCATCGCGCCGAACTTCGCCCGCAGACCCGCCTCCCGGCACGCGTCAGCGAACGCCTTCGCGTCCGCGCGGTCCGCGACCATCGGGGCCATGACCTCGAGGTAGACCGGCAGTCCCTCGGCGGCCTTCGCGAGTGCGGTCAGCTGAGTCCGCAGCACGTCGGGGTGGTCGAGCAACGCACGCAGCCCGCGCACACCCAGGGCCGGGTTCGGCTCGTCGGCGGGCGTCAGGAAGTCCAGCGGCTTGTCCGCGCCGGCGTCCAGCACCCGCACGACGACACGCCCCTCGGGGAACGCCTCGAGCACCTGTCGGTAGGCCTCGATCTGCTTCTCCTCGGACGGCGCGTTCTTGCTGTCGTCCAGGAAAAGGAACTCGGTACGGAAGAGGCCCACACCCTCGGCCCCCGCCGCCAGCGCGGCCGGCACGTCCGCAGGCCCGCCGACATTGGCGAGCAACGGCACCTTGTGCCCGTCGGAGGTGGCACCCGGTCCTGTAGAAGCGGAGAGAGCGGCCTTGCGCGCGGCAGCCGCGGCCTCAAGCTCCGCCTTCTTCTCATCACTCGGGTTCACGAAGATCTCGCCGGTGCTGCCGTCGACGGCGACAACCGTCCCCTCAGCCAGCTCACCGGCCCCGGGCAGCGCCACCACGGCGGGCACACCGAGCGCCCGCGCAAGGATCGCGCTGTGACTGGTAGGCCCGCCCTCCTCGGTGACGAAACCGAGCACGAGGGCCGGGTCCAACAGCGCTGTATCGGCCGGCGCAAGATCACGAGCGATCAGCACGTACGGCTCGTCGCTGTCCGGGACACCCGGCATCGGCACCCCGAGCAACCGGGCGACGATACGATTCCGCACGTCGTCGAGGTCGGCCACCCGACCGGCCAGATACTCACCGGCATTCGCCAGCAGGCCACGGTAGGCGGCGAAGGCGTCGTACACCGCCCGCTCGGCCGTGCTGCCGACCGAGATACGGCGCTCCACGTCCGTCATCAGCTCAGGGTCCTGGGCCATCAGGGCCTGGGCCTCGAGCACTGCCTGGGCTTCGCCCCCTGCCAGATTGCCGCGCGCCATCAGGTCGGCCGCCACAGCGTCCACGGCTTGGCGGGCGCGCCCCTGTTCACGCTCCGCGTCCTCCACCGGAATCTGCTTGGCAGGCGGTTCCAGAACCGCCGTCCCCATGTGCCGAACCTCGCCGATCGCCACACCGTGGCTCACACCGACGCCTCGCAGCGTTGTCTCCATCTCACCCGTCTCCGATAGTGCGGCGGGTCCCGCCGCCGCGGTGGTTGTCCTGCACACCGTCATTACGACGGCACTGACCTCACTGCCAGGAGAAGAGCCTGTCGCCGGCCTTCACGTCGCCGTCCTCGCGGAGCTCGGAGAGGGACTCGGCGGTGGCCTCGAGGGCCACGATCGGGCACACCGGGGACTTGCCGGCGGCCTCTACGGCGGCCGGGTTCCAGCGCACGACACTCTGACCCCGGGTCACGGTGTCGCCCTTGTTGACGAGCAGTTCGAAACCCTCGCCATTGAGCTGCACGGTGTCGATACCGAGGTGGGTCAGGACACCGTGCCCCTCGCTGTCCACGACGACGAAGGCGTGCGGGTGGAGGGAGACGATGACTCCGTCCACGGGAGAGACGGCCTCTGAAGGCTCACGTACGGGGTCGATGGCCGTGCCGGGGCCGACCATGGCCCCGGAGAAGACCGGATCGGGCACCTCGGTCAGTCCGATGGCGCGTCCTGCGAGCGGGGACGTCACGCTGGTCATGGGAAGCCTCCCAGGGGTGGATATGTGATGGGGCCGTCACTGCCTGTCCCGGACGGCACACTGAGCAGCAGGGTATGTCATATGTAGTACCGGTTCCGCCTGAGAGGTCGGGATTAGTGGTCTAGACCACACCTCTAATCGATTTGCACCTGCTCTACGGCCGCATGTACAGTCGTACTCCTGCTTGAGGCCGAGCGACGCGACCAAGCGTCTTTGCTTGGCCTGGCAGCACCCAACTTGTCAGATCCTATCCCGGGGTCATCTTCTGCATGCTCGCAGGACGGTGGTCAGGGGGCCGGAAAAACACTGATAGAGTTTGGAACACCGAAGGGAA
>NZ_BARG01000011.1 GCF_000376565.1 Streptomyces hokutonensis
CCACAACGCACCCGCACCCGAAAACGGTCAACCGCCGGAGGCTTACGCAGCCTTGGCCTTGGTCGCATACATGTCCACGTACTCCTGCCCCGACAACCGCATGACCTCAGTCATCACAGAGTCGGTAACAGCCCGCAGCACATACCGATCCCGGTCCATCCCCTCGTACCGGGAGAACTCCATCGCCTCACCGAACCGAACGGTGACCCGCCCCGGGCGGGGAATCCCCGCACCCCCCGGCTGCAACTTGTCCGTACCGATCATCGCGAACGGAACAACCGGCGCACCCGTCATCATCGTGAGCCGGGCGATGCCGGTACGGCCGCGGTACAGCCGCCCGTCGGGCGACCGCGTGCCCTCGGGGTAGATCCCGAAGACCTTGCCCTCCTCCAGCACGCGCCGCCCGGTCATGAGCGCGGCGACGCCGCCGTTGGCACCGTCCCGGTCCACCGGGATCATGCCGACGCCGGTGAAGAACCAGGCCATGAGGCGGCCCTTGAACCCCTTGCCGGTGACGTACTCGTCCTTGCCGATGAAGAGCACCTGGCGGTCGCAGACCAGCGGAAGGATCATCGAGTCGATGAACGTGAGGTGGTTGCCGGCCAGGATCACCGGGCCGTCACCGGGGATGTGCTCCGCGCCCTCCACACGTGTGCGGAACATCAGGCGCATGATCGGTCCGAGCACTGCCTTGATGAGCACGAAGCGGGACAACGGGCCCTCCGGTGTCAAGGGGTCGATATAAAACTGTGCAGGTGAGGACGATACTCGCGGTGCCCCGCGTATTGCACATCGGGTTCACCGAGGTCTTACGCAGTGTTGACGCACGTTTACCTGCGGTGTCGCTCCGGAGCCGCCCCGTAACCGGGCCGCCATGTTGTGACACATCTCGCGTTCCTTGCTGATGGCGTGTCAAACCTGTCCGTCCGTACGACATCCACCGTCACCGCCGTGTTCGGGCCGAGGTCTCCCTTTCGTCATGTACGCGCACCTACGATCGGCGCGCACCGACGGGGCGACGCCAGGAGGTTTCATGGACACGCAGGGAACGCAGGGGCCGAACGAGCGAGCCAACGGCACGGGACGACGGGCGCTCCTCGGCGCGGCCGTGCTCGGTGCGGGAGTGGCCGCACTGGGACCGGCGGGCACGGCGAGAGCCGCCGAGGCCTCGACGGCCCGTCACGGCGGTGGTCTGAAGGACCTGCCCAAGCCGACCATCGTCGGGCACCGGGGAACCAGCGGCTACCGTCCGGAGCACACCTTCGGCTCGTACAACCTGGCTCTCGACCTGGGCGCCGACATCGTCGAGGCCGGCGACCTCGTCCCCACCAAAGACGGTCACCTGGTCTGCCGGCACGAGCCGGAGATCGGCGGTACGACGAACGTCGCCGACCACCCCGAGTTCGCGAGCCGCAAGACCACCAAGCTCCTCGACGGCGTCTCCACGACCGGCTGGTTCACCGAGGACTTCACGCTCGCCGAGCTGAAGACCCTGCGCGCCATCGAGCGCATTCCGGCCAACCGCCCGCACAACACGCTTTACAACGGCCGCTGGGAGATCCCGACCTTCGAAGAGGTCCTCAAGTGGCAGGACGAGCAGACCCGTAAGCGCGGCAAGCAGGTCTGGATCTACCCCGAGATGAAGCACCCCACCTACTTCCGCAAGCGCGGATTCGAGATGGAGAAGCTGCTCTCGAGCGCCCTGCGCAAGCACGGCAAGGACAAGCGGAACTCGCCGGTCCTCATCCAGTCCTTCGAGCCGACCAGCATCCAGAAGATCAGCAAGCTCGTCCGCAACAACCTCGTCGTGCTGCTGTCCGGCACGGGCACCCGCCCCTTCGACTTCGTCGACCTGGGCGACCCGCGCACGGTCGACGACCTGGTCACCCCGAAGGGCCTCGCCGAGATCGCGACGTACGCGCAGGGTCTGGGCCCGACGCTCGACCTGATCATCACGAAGAACGCCGACGGGAGCCTGAACAAGGAGACCACCCTGGTCGCCGACGCGCACAAGGTGGGCCTGATCCTGCACCCCTACACCATGCGCAACGAGAACCCCTTCCTGCCGCTGGAGTACCGCAAGGGCACCGCCGTGGACGCCTACGGCGACGCGTTCGGCGCCTTCAAGCGCTACTTCGCCACCGGCATCGACGGTGTCTTCACCGACAACGCCGACACCGGTCTGCTGGCCCGCGCGGACTTCGTCAACGGCTGAGTCCCGCGCCCCGTTGGAGTGACAGACGGCCGCCCCGGCAACCTTCCGCCGGGGCGGCCACGTCGTGCCGCATATGACACACCAACTCGTCGCCACCCTGCGCCCACTGCTCGCGGCCGAGGCCTCCGCCGAGGCATATGCCTCCGGAACCGAGCCGGCCGACCTCGAACAGGCCGTCTGGCTCCGCCTCCTGGAACGCCTCGACGCCTCCGGCCCACCGGTCGACCCCCAGCGCTGGCTCCGCCGTGCGGTCCGCTCGGAGGCCCAGCGCACCCGCCGCACGGCCCGCCTCGAACAGTCGTACGGCGATGATCCCGTCGAGGACAGCGAGCGCGGCCCCGAGCAGTCCGCGATCACGGCGGCGCGGCATCGCGCGCTGCACGACGCGGTGCGCCGATTGCCCGGTCGCTGCCCGCGTCTGATGGAGGCGCTGCTGTCGCCCAAGGACCTCACCTACCGCGAGATCGCGGGGGAGTTGGGTATCTCACAGGGCAGTCTCGGCCCGGAACGTTCCAGATGTCTGGGATGTCTTCGCCGATTGCTGACGCCGGAGGTTGCGGCCCGCGAAGCGCGGGGATAGGAGTGAGAACCACATGGCGATCAGGTGAGCGGGAGGCGTGCGCACATGGGCATGAGTGTGACCATCTCGGTGGCGACCGAGCAGGACGCGGAGCAGATCTTCAGGCTGCAGTACCTGTGCTTCCAGAGCGAGGCGGCGCTGTACGGCAACTACCGCATCGACCCGCTCGTCCAGAGCCTCGACTCGGTCCGGGCCGAGCTCGGCTCCGACTGCGTCTTCGTGGCGCGGCTGGGCGAGGAGGTGGTCGGCTCGGTCCGCGGCACGGTGACGGAGGACGGCGCCGCCGCCATCGGCAAGCTCTGTGTCCACCCGCGCCTCCAGGGTCACGGCATCGGTGCCCGCCTCCTGCGCGCGGCCGAGTCGGCCCTCGCGGAGGAACGCGGCGCCAAGAAGTTCCGCCTCCACACCGGCCACCGCAGCGAGGGCAACCTCCGCCTGTACCGCCGCGTCGGCTACGAGACCGTAGGCACCTCCCAGGGCGACGACGGCGTACCGATGATCGTCCTGGAGAAGCCGGTCGAGGCGTACGTCGCTACGGCGTGACCGTGTCGGTGGTGTCGGCCGCGCGGTTCTTCCGGAGCCAGTAGAGCGCCGACAGCGGCAGCAGCACGGGGATGAAGATGTACCCCGCGCCGTAGTACGACCAGACCGTCGCGTCCGGGAAGGCCGAGCTGTCGATCACGGTCAGCGTGCCGACGATCAGGACACCCGCGAGTTCGGCGGCGCAGCACGCCTGTGCCGCCCTGCGGGCCCGTTCGCCGCCGCGGATCAGGGAGTACGTGATGAAGCCGTACACCACACCCGCGACGGCCGACAGCGAGTAGGCGAGCGGGGCCCGGTCGAACTCGGTGGCGATCTGGTAGACGGAGCGCGAGACCGCGCCGACGACCATCACGCCGTAGAACCAGACGAGCAGCATGCCGGGCCCGCTGATCAGCCGCTTCGGCTTCTCTTCCGCGGTGTTCTCTTCCACGGTGGTCATCTCAGCTTCCCCAGATGTCGTAGAGCCGGACTTCGAGCACGGCGAGGACCACGGCGCCGGCCGCGACCGTCGCCGTGCCCCAGCGGGTGCGCTCCGCCAGGGACATGAAGCCCGCCGCGGGCACCGCCGCGAACGCGCCCAGCAGATACGCCACGAAGATCGCCGTGCCCTGCTCCGCCTTCTCGCCGCGCGCCAACTGCACGATGCCGACCACCAGTTGGACCGTGGCCAGCAGGGTGACCACGGCCATGCCGATGAAGTGCCAGTCCTTCGTCGACTGGTCGCGGTAGGCCGCCCACCCGGTCCAGGCGGCGAGCAGCAGCGCGGCGACACCGATCGCCAGCGTCAGGGCATCAAGCATGCGGTGACCCTATTACGGGCCAAAAGACCCGGTGACCGTAGGGTCGGGAACATGAAGATCCATGCTGAGGCCCTCCTGTTCGACAACGACGGCACGCTTGTCTCCTCCCTCGAATCCGTGCGCAGGTGCTGGACGCGATGGGCGGCGGAGTTCGGGATCACCGCCGAGGACTTCGCCCGGGTCGAACTGCACGGGCGGACCGCCGTGGCGATAGCAGCCGACCTGCTGCCCGCCGACGTCGTCCCGGCGGCGGTCGCGCGGATCGAGGCGCTGGAGGTCGAGGACGTGCCCAACGGGGGTGCCGTGCTGCTGCCCGGCACGCGCGACTTCCTCGACTCGCTGCCCGCCGACAGCTGGGCCGTCGTCACCTCCGCCACCCGGCGCCTCGCCGAGGCGCGGCTCGCGCACGCCGGCATCCTCCCCAAGACCCTGGTGGTCGCCGAGGACGTCACGCGCGGCAAGCCCGACCCCGAGCCCTACCTCCTCGCCGCCCGCCAACTGGGCGTCGACCCGGCCCGCTGTGTCGTCTTCGAGGACGCCCCGGCGGGACTCCAGGCCGGCCGCGCGGCCGGAATGATCACCGTGGCATTGGCCACAACGCACGAGGCCCACGAGCTGGACGCCGACCTTGTTGTGAGTGACCTGTCAGCCTTGTCCGCGCTGGTCAGCGACGGGGGAGTGGAGATCTCCGTACGCGGTTGACGGGCGTCCGCCGCTGTCCGGCATACGGACAGCGGCCCTTTGTCAGGACCGTACGTCTGCTTTACTGATTCCATGACCACGACGAGCAGCCGCACCCTTGCGACCGAGGCGACCCTGACGCCCGGTGCTCGCTGTATGTGTCGAATGTGCGCCTTCTAGAGGGCCCCCGCACCACCCCCGGGCTTATGCGCCCCAGCCTCGCGCCCCGAAGCGAGCCGCCGTGGCACGTCCATGCGCCGAACGCCGTGTGACTCCGCCGCCCCACGCACATTTCCCCCCTCGTACCAGGGCACATCCACGCCCCTGTACTCGACAGTCATGGAACCCCAGTGATCACCACATCGGGCCTGACCAAGGTCTACCGCTCGCGCGGCCGTGAGGTCACCGCCCTCGACGGCGTCGACCTCCACGTCCGCGAAGGCGAGGTGTACGGCGTCATCGGCCAGTCCGGCGCCGGCAAGTCCTCGCTCATCCGCTGCGTCAACCTGCTGGAGAGGCCCACCGCCGGCACGGTCACCGTCGACGGACAGGACCTCACCGCACTCGCCGGGCGCGGACCGCGTGCCGGACGCGAACTCCGGCAGGCGCGCAGCCGTATCGGCATGGTCTTCCAGCACTTCAACCTGCTCTCCTCGCGGACCGTGCAGGACAACGTCGAGCTGCCGCTCGAAATCCTCGGCAAGTCGGGGAAGGAACGATCCGCCAAGGCCCTCGAACTCCTCGACCTCGTCGGGCTCGGCGACAAGGCCAAGGCCTACCCGGCCCAGCTCTCCGGCGGTCAGAAGCAGCGCGTCGGCATCGCCCGCGCCCTGGCCGGCGACCCCAAGGTCCTGCTCTCCGACGAGGCCACCAGCGCCCTCGACCCGGAGACCACCCGCTCGATCCTCCAGCTGCTGCGTGACCTGAACCGGCAACTGGGCCTGACCGTCCTGCTCATCACGCACGAGATGGACGTCGTGAAGTCGGTCTGCGACTCCGCCGCGCTCATGCAGCACGGGCGCATCGTCGAGTCCGGGACCGTCAGCGAACTGCTCGCCACCCCCGGCTCCGAGCTGGCCTCCGCACTCTTCCCGGTCAGCGGCGAGGCGGGCGGCGAGGACCGGACCGTCGTCGACGTCACCTTCCACGGCGAGGCCGCCACCCAGCCCGTCGTCTCGCAGCTCTCGCGCACCTACAACATCGACATCTCGATCCTCGGCGCCGCCATCGACACCGTCGGCGGACTCCAGGTCGGCCGCATGCGCATCGAACTGCCCGGCCGCTACGAGGACAACGTCGTGCCGATCGGCTTCCTGCGCGAACAGGGCCTGCAGATCGACGTGTTGGGCCAGGAGCCCGTACTGCTGAAGGAGGGTGCCAAGTGAGCTGGTCCGAGATGCAGCCCCTGCTGTCCCAGGCGTGTTGGGACACGCTCTACATGGTCGGCTGGTCCACGGTCATCGCCGTCGTCGGCGGACTCCCGCTCGGCATCCTGCTGGTCCTGACCGACCGCGGCGGACTCCTCCAGAACGTCGCCGCCAACAAGGTCATCGGGCAGATCGTGAACGTCGCCCGCTCGCTGCCGTTCATCATCCTCATGGTCGCGCTGATGAACTTCACCCGGACCATCACCGGGACGACGATCGGCCGCGAGGCCGCCATCGTGCCGCTCGCCATCGGAGCGATCCCCTTCTTCGCACGCCTGGTTGAGACGGCTGTCCGCGAAGTGGACGGCGGGCTCGTCGAGGCAGTGCAGTCGATGGGCGGCAACACCTGGACCATCGTGCGCAAGGTCCTCGTACCGGAGTCCCTGCCCTCGCTGATCTCCAGCACCACCACCACGATCGTCGCCCTCATCGGCTATTCGGCGATGGCGGGCACGGTCGGCGCGGGCGGCCTCGGCGACATCGCCATCCGCTACGGCTACCAGCGCTTCGAGACCCAGCTGATGTGGATCACCGTGGCGATCCTCGCGGTCGTCATCTCCCTCATCCAGTTCGCCGGCGACTACGCGGCCCGCTCGGTGCACCGGCGCGGCGGACGATCGGGTCCCGCGCCGAGGCTCCGGCTGCTGAAAGCCGCGTAGGCCCACACCCCACCCAGGCTCCCCGCCCCACCCAACGCGGGGTCGTAGTACGCGACACCCTTCAGGAAAGGCACTTTTCGTGCGTAACACCGCAAAGCTCACCACCGCCGTCCTCGCCGCCGGAGCGCTCACCTTCGCGCTCTCCGCGTGCGGCTCGGACAAGGGCTCCTCCTCGGCCTCCGACTACAGCGGACCGCTGGTCGTCGCCGCGAGCCCCACCCCGCACGCCGAGATCCTCGACTACGTCAAGGACCACCTGGCGAAGAAGGCCGGACTCGACCTGGAGGTCAAGGAGTTCACCGACTACGTCACGCCGAACACGGCGACCGAGGACGGCTCGGTGGGCGCCAACTACTTCCAGAACCAGCCGTACCTCGACGACTTCAACAAGAAGAACGGCACCCACATCGTGCCCGTCGTCACGGTCCACCTGGAGCCGCTCGGCCTCTACTCCCACAAGGTGAAGAGCGCCGACGCCCTGAAGAGCGGCGCGACGATCGCCGTCCCGAACGACAGCGTCAACGAGGCCCGCGCCCTCAAGCTGCTCGCGGCGAACAAGCTGATCACCCTCAAGGCAGGCGTGGGCAACGAGGCGACCCCCGCGGACATCACCGAGAACCCCAAGAAGCTCAAGTTCAAGGAGCTGGAGGCGGCCCAGACTCCGCGCTCCCTGGACGACGTCGACGCGGCCGTCATCAACGGCAACTACGCCATCTCCTCGGGCCTGAAGCCCGCCAAGGACGCCATCGTCCTGGAGTCCGCGACGAACAACCCCTACGGCAACTTCCTCGCGGTGAAGAAGGGCAATGAGAAGGACCCGCGCGTCAAGAAGCTCGCGAAGCTGCTGACCTCGCCCGAGGTGAAGAAGTTCATCGAGGACAAGTACGCCGGCTCCGTCATCCCGTCCTTCTGAGCCGACTCGGGGGAACCACCATGCGCAAGAGCATCGCCCTCACGGCGGCCGGACTCGCCGTGACCCTCTTCGGCCTCACGGCCTGCGGCTCGGGCTCGGACTCGGGCAAGAGCGGCGGCAAGGACGACGGCACCCTCGTCGTCGGTGCCACCGCCGTGCCTGCGGGCGAGGTCCTGACGTACATCAAGGACAACCTGGCCGCGAAGGCCGGACTCGACCTGGAGATCAAGGAGTTCACGGACTACGTCCTGCCGAACACCGCGCTCCAGGAGGGCTCGCTGGACGCGAACCTCTACCAGAACCAGCCCTTCCTGGACGAGTTCAACAAGTCCAAGGGCACCGACCTGGTCTCGGTCGTCAAGGCGTACCTGCCGCCGATGGGCGTGTACTCCAAGAAGATCGAGGACATCGCCAAGCTCGCCGACGGAGCCACCGTCGCCGTGCCCAACGAGACCACCAACGAGGGGCGCGCCCTCAAACTCCTCGCCGCCAAGGGGCTGATCACGCTCAAGGCGGGCGCGGGCACCGACGCGTCCCCGGCGGACGTCACGGCCAACCCGAAGCACCTGAAGTTCAAGGAGCTCGACCCGGCCCAACTCCCGCGCTCGCTCGACGACGTGGACGTGGCCGTCATCAACAACAACTACGCCCAGGACGCGGGCCTCAGCCCCGCCGAGGACGCGATCCTCCTGGAGTCGGCGAAGGACAACCCCTACGCCAACCTCCTGGCCGTCAAACGCGGCAACGAGGACGACCCCCGCGTCGAGAAGCTCGCGAAGCTGCTCGTCTCCGCCGACGTGAAGAAGTTCATAGCGGAGAAGTACAAGGGCTCCGTCCTGCCGGTCACTTCCGGCTGACGGGGGCGTATACGGCGTATCACCACGCACGGGGTCCACTCGCTCACCGCGGGTGGACCCCGTGGTGCGGTTCACTGCTTACATGCTGCATGCTGGGCAGTTCAGGTTGCCCTGAACATTTTCCAAAGGTTACGGAGTGGCGCATGACGAGCACCTTCCCCAACATCTCCATCAGCACGGAGCGGTTGGTGCTGCGGCCCCTCGACGAGGACGATGTGCAGGCCCTGGCCGAGATGATGAACGACGACCAGGTCGCGGCCTGGACCGATGTCCCCCAGCCGTTCACCGTCGCCGGCGCCCGCGAGTGGATCACCAACTACGCGCCCGCCGAACGGACTTCGGGCCGCGGCCTCGACCTCGCCGTCACCGAGTTCCTCACCCAACGTCTCGTCGGCATCGTCCAGTTGACCAAGACCGACTGGCATGTCCGGTCCACCGAACTGTCGTACATCATCGCCCCCTGGGCCCGCGGCGAGGGCTACGCCTCCGAAGCCGCCCTCGCCACCGCCCAATGGCTGTTCGGGGACCAGAAGTTGGAGCGCATCGAACTGCGCACCGCCGCCGACAACACCGCCTCCCAGCAGGTCGCCCAGAAGATCGGCTGCATCAGCGAGGGCGTCCTGAGGGGCGCCTGCATAGCGCACGTCCACGCCGACGACGGCACCTGGATCGACGTCCGCACCGACTTCATCGTGTGGAGCCTCCTCCCGGAGGACCTGGAGGGCACGGCGGAGCAGCTCGCCGACGTCGACGGTTTCACGTCACTCGCCGACTGGAACTGAATCCGGCGGGTACGACCACGGAAGCACCGCCCGGCCGCACCAGGTACCCTCACGGTGCCCGCGTACGGGCCGCTTCCCCCGACGACCTGCGATGTACCCCTGGAGACTGACGACGATGGCCGACCGCGTCACGGTGATCGGCTGGGACGGCTCTCCGCTGACAGCTGCGGCACGCTCCGCCCTGAGCGCCGCCACCCTGGTGGCCGGCGCGCCCCACCACCTGGAGCTGCCCGAGGTGCCGGCGCGCGCCGAACGCATCCGCCTCGGCAGCGTGGCCCTGGCCGCCCGCCGTATCGCAGGCGTTCGCGGCACCGCGGTGGTGTTCGCCGACGGGGACCCGGGCTTCTTCGGAGTCGTACGGACCCTGCGCGCACCCGAGTTCGGCCTGGAGGTGGAGGTCGTCCCCGCCGTCTCCTCGGTGGCCGCCGCCTTCGCCCGCGCCGGGATGCCCTGGGACGACGCACAGGTGGTCGTCGCACACCGGCGCACCCTGCGACGCGCGGTGAACGTGTGCCGGGCCCACACGAAGGTCGCCGTCCTCACCTCACCGGGCGCGGGACCCGCCGAACTCGGCCTGCTGCTGGAGGGCGTCCACCGCACCTTCGTCATCTGCGAGGAACTGGGCACCGAGCACGAGCAGGTCACCGTCCTCACCTCCGACAAGGCCGCCGACCGCACCTGGCGCGACCCCAACGTCGTCATCGTCATGGGCGGCCCCGTCGGCCCGACGGTCACGGCGGGACCGGGCGAGGGCTGGATCGCCGGCCGTGACCCGGCCGCCGTCGCCCGCGGCTGGACCCTCCCCGCCGAGGCCTACGGCGGTGATCTCGGCGAGGGCGAGACGGATCTGCTCCGGGCCGCCCAACTCGCCCGCCTCGGCCCGCGCGTGGGAGACCTCGTGTGGGACATCGGCTGCGGCAGCGGCGCCTTCGCCATCGAGGCGGCCCGCGCCGGAGCCGCCGTCATCGCCGTCGACCGCGACGCCCAGGCCTGCGCCCGCACCGACTCCGCGGCCCGCAGCTTCGGCGTGCACCTCCAGATCGTGAAGGGCGACGCCCCGCACATCCTGGAGAACCTCCCCGAACCTGACGTAGTACGGGTCGGCGGCGGGGGAGTGGCCGTCGTCTCCGCGGTCGCCGACCGGCGCCCGCAGCGCATCGTGGCGCACGCGTCCACCCGCGACGAGGCCGAACTCGTCGGCCGCGACCTCACGGAGCACGGCTACCACGTCGAGTGCGCCCTCATCCAGTCCGTCGAACTCGACACCAGGGCCTGGACGGAGACCGAACGGAGCGTCGCGTTCCTGCTCAGCGGCCTCCTTCCGGAGCGCGTTTCCTGACCCCTCGAACCGTCCCCGTGATCCTGTTGTCGTACTGCGCGCGGTAGGCTGGCGGACCGTTGTACCGCACAGGGTGGACCGGCGCTTCGTTCGCCAATGTCCGGAAAACCCGCCCGTTTTGGGGTGTGTGTGGTACAGCGGAACCGGAGGACGCGCAACGTGGCGCAGTCCACAGCGGGCCGTCGCGGATCAAGCTGCCGTGACGGCGCAACGGCCGCGACAATGCCATTCAATGGCTTTGTCGTCTAAATGGCTTTGTCGCTTTTTGGCGTCGAGTCGTTCGTGCCGCTGGACAGGCACGCTCGTTCTCCACTGCGGGGCGGTCGGTGCGCCGTTCCCGGTGAGCGGGTCGTAGAAGCACTAACCGATGGGCGAGGGGTACGCATGACCGACACCGGCCAGGTCCCGGCCGAGGGGTTGCCGGAGAACGCAGGCATGGTGGAACAGCCGAGCGTTCCCGCACACGGCGCGTACACCTACCTCTCCGAGACCACCGCAGAGGACGAGGACCTGCTCCTCCTCCCGGGCGCCCAGGGCGCCTGGGGCAACGAGGTCCCGCCCCCCGCCCCCGAGCCGGTCGTCGAGACCGTCCAGGAGCCGGCTCCGGCCCCGCTCGAGCCCGCTCCACTCGAGTCGGCCGCGTACGAGCCGGGTCTGCACGAGCCGGGTCTGCACGAGTCGGCTCTGCACGGGCAGGTTTCGCAGGAGTCGGCTCCGAACGGGCAGGCTCCGATCGGGCAGCTTTCGCACGAGTCGGTTCTGCACGAGCAGGGTGCGCACGCGTCGGGCCTGCACGAGCAGGGTGCGCAGGAGTCGGTTCTGTACGGGCAGGGCTCGTACGAGTCGGGTCCGCACGAGACGGCTCCGCATGGGCAGGGTGCGCATGACTCGGCTCCGCACGAGCCCGGTCCGCACGAGACGGCGGGTCGGGACAGCGGCTCCGTCGACCTCGGTGCCGTCCGGCTCGCCGAACCGCCGCCCGCGCCGGTCACCCCGCGCCGCCCGCTGCACCTCGGCCCGCCGCTCCCCGACACCTCCGCGAGCCCGGTCCGCTCCCTCGCCGACCGCGGCCCCGCCGGTGCGCCGGTACGGCAGTCAGGGCCGCCGACGACCAGCCCCGAGTACCTCGACGCACCCCAACTCCGCGACCTGCCCCCGCAGGGCGCGGCCCCCTGGGGCGCCCACTCCTCGGTCGCCGCAGGGGTGCGAACCGCCGAAACGGTTGCTCCGGCACAGGCACCGGCGGCCGAACCGGCCCCGGAGCCCGCCGACGCGGCCCAGGCGGCGGTGGCGAGGCTCGCCACGGAAGCGGTGAACGGGGGAGTCGCCACGGCTGTGGACACCGCGCTCACCCCGGCTTCAGAGCCGGGCCCGGGCTTGGCGCAGGCCCCCGACGCGGGGGAGGCCTGGCAGGGCCACGGCCAGCTGTACGCGGTGGAGACGGCGACGGCGACGTCCGCTGCGGAGTCCTCGGCTTCCTCTGCTTCTTCGGTTCACGCGAGCACGGAGAGCTCTGAACCGGTTGGTGTGCCTGAGGTGGGTCAACTGCCGGAAGGCGCTGAGGGGTTGGGTGCCGAGCAGTTCCAGGACGGCGCTTCGGCCTCCGTTGCCGGGGTGGACCCCGATGCCATCCTCGTGCAGGACAGCAACCCCGTTTCCGAAGCCGCGCAGACCCCTGAGGGCGCGTTCGTCGTCTCCCCGACCCCGGAAGCCGTAGCCGCCGCGGAGCCGGGCCACGCGCAGGAAGACCAGGCTCTCGACGAGGCCGGCGAGGTCCAGGTGCAGGACGCCGGGACAACTCCCCCTGTTCCTACGGCAGTCGAGACCCCGCTCACCCCCGAGCCCCTCGCCCCCGCCTCGGACACCGAGCAACCCGCACCCGCGGCCGACGACTCGGCTCCTCTCGCCGAGGCACACCCCGACCCTGCGGTCACGCCCTTCGAGGAGGCCGTCCCCACTCCGGTCGTCGAAGAGTCACCCGTCGTCCTCGACGCGACCCCGGGCGACCCGGCTGTCCAGCCCACCGCCGCACCCGAAGCCGTACCGGACCAGCAGTTCGTGGCGGAAGCGGAGCCGGCGCTCGCGCCGCAGCCGACCACCGCCGAGACCCACGAAGCGGAGGCCGTCGACCTCCACGCCCCGCTCTCCGCCGAGCAGCCCCCCGTCGCGGAGCCCCTCGCTCAACCCGTCACCCCGGAAGCCGAGTTCGTGGAGTCCGCCGAGGAGCCGCAGGCCGCCCCGGCGGGCCCGAACCCCGACGACTCTCTCGGCCGCTTCGTGCCGGTGGAGGGCTCCGTGCCCACCACCCCGCACCTCGCACCGACCCCGCCGCACCCTCTCACCCTCCCCACGGAGGACCCGTCGGGCGGCGCGGAAGCCTTCGCCGCCGTCCCCGGCCCCCGAGAGGCCGACGGTGACGGTGAGCCCGAACTCGTACAGCACGCGGACGACCTGGACACCCGGGCCGCCGACCAGGAAGAAGAGAGCACGGCCGCAGTGGAAGAGGTACGAGAGTCCACCGGCCCTGCCGCACCCGCCTATGACGACGCCGAGCGCGAGGCCGTGCTGAAGGTGATGCGCGAGCGCCGTGACATCCGCAACGGCTTCCGCAGCGACCCGATCCCGCACGACGTGCTGCTGCGTGTGCTGGAGGCGGCGCACACGGCGCCGTCCGTCGGGCACTCCCAGCCGTGGGACTTCGTGGTCATCCGCTCCGCCGACACCCGCCGCAACATGCACGAACTGGCCCAGAGTCAGCGCGAGGCGTACGCGAAGTCGCTGCCCAAGGGCCGGGCGAAGCAGTTCAAGGAACTGAAGATCGAGGCGATCCTCGACACCCCGGTGAACATCGTCGTCACCGCCGACCCGACCCGCGGCGGCCGGCACACCCTCGGCCGCCACACGCAGCCGCAGATGGCGCCGTACTCCGCCGCCCTCGCGGTGGAGAACCTGTGGCTCGCGGCCCGTGCCGAGGGCCTCGGGGTCGGCTGGGTCAGCTTCTTCGACGAGCGCGAGATGGTCCGCGCGCTCGGTCTGCCGGAACACCTGGAGGTCATCGCGTACCTCTGCGTCGGCTACGTCGACGAGTTCCCGGAGGAGCCCGAGCTGATGCAGGCGGGCTGGTCCAAGCGCCGCCCGCTGTCGTGGGTCGTGCACGAGGAGACGTACGGCCGCCGTGCCCTGCCCGGCGAGGACCCGCACGACCTGCTCGCCGAGACCGTCGCCGGGATCCGCCCGCTGGACGCGAAGGCGCTCGGCGAGGCGTGGGAGCGGCAGAAGCGGATGACGAAGCCGCCGGGTTCGCTCGGCATGCTGGAGATCATCTCCGCGCAGCTGTCCGGTCTCTCCCGGCAGTGCCCGCCGCCGATCCCGGAGCCCGCGGCCGTCGCGATCTTCGCCGGCGACCACGGAGTGCACGCGCAGGGCGTCACCCCCTGGCCGCAGGAGGTGACGGCCCAGATGGTCGCCAACTTCCTTGGCGGCGGCGCCGTTTGCAACGCCTTCGCGAGCCAGGTGGGCGCCGAGGTGTGCGTGGTGGATGTGGGGGTGGCGTCCGAACTGCCCGCCACACCCGGCCTGTTGCCCCGCAAGGTCCGTGCCGGTACGTCCGACATGACGACCGGTCCGGCGATGTCCCGCGAGGAGGCCAAGCAGGCCATCGAGGTGGGCATCGAGACGGCCCGCGACCTGGTGGCGGCAGGCAACAGGGCTTTGCTCACGGGGGAGATGGGCATCGCGAACACCACCGCGTCCGCCGCCCTGATCTCGGTCTTCACGGACACCGACCCCGCCGATGTCACCGGCCGGGGCACCGGCATCAACGACGAGACCCTGGCCCGCAAGACGGAGGTCGTGCGCCGCGCGATCGAACTCCACCAACCGGACCCGGCCGACCCCATCGGCGTCCTCGCCGCGATCGGCGGCTTCGAGCACGCGGCCATGGTCGGCCTGCTGCTCGGCGGCGCGTCCCTGCGTACGCCGGTGATCCTGGACGGCGTCAGCGCCGGCGCCGCGGCTCTCGTGGCCCGTGCCATCGCCCCCGAGGTCCTCGCGGCCTGCATCGCGGGTCACCGCAGCGCCGAACCGGGTCACGTCGCCGCCCTCAACAAGCTCGGCCTCCGCCCCCTGGTCGACCTGGACCTCCGCCTCGGTGAGGGCACGGGCGCGCTGCTGGCCCTCCCCCTGGTGCAGAGCACGGCGCGGGCGATGCACGAGGTGGCGACGTTCGATTCGGCGGGGGTAACTGAGAAGTAGGCGTGGGAGGGGGTCCGGCACTACGGTTCCGGCCCCTTCTCAGCCGCTGCGGTCCGCGTAGCCTTCCCGCGCGCAGCGGTGTCGGGCCCGTATTCAGCCCGCCGCGGTGGTGGGCAGGCGTTCCGACCGGCGATGGGGGTCTCCCGCACGAGCGAAGCCGAGAGTGGGGGAGAGCGGGCACAGCCGCCCCACCGGCCTGCGCCCGACAGGAAAGCCCAGCCACTGGACCGCAGCGCCGCCCGACCCACCCGCACCGTAAAATTCCCACCTCAGGGCCACCGCACGCCGCAAAAGGGAGCCGCACCCTCATGGCCGAAAACCCCGCCTACCCCGTAGGCCTCCGCCTCACCGGCCGCAGGGTCGTCGTCCTGGGCGGCGGCCAGGTCGCCCAGCGCCGCCTGCCGGCGCTGATCGCGGCGGGCGCGGACATCACCCTCGTATCCCCCGAGGCGACCCCCTCCGTCGAAGCCATGGCGGACGCGGGCGAGATCACCTGGGAGCGACGCCCGTACGCGCAAGGCGATCTCGCGGACGCCTGGTACGCGCTCATCGCCACCACCGACCCCGAGGCCAACACGGCCGCCTCCGCCGAGGCGGAAGCCCACCGCGTCTGGTGCGTCCGCGCGGACGACGCCGACCAGGCCACCGCCTGGACCCCGGCGACCGGCCACAGCGAGGGCGTCACCGTCGCCGTCCTCACCACGGACGCGCGCGGCCGGGACCCCCGCCACACCGCCGCGATCCGCGACGCGGTAGTGGCAGGCCTTCGCGACGGCACCCTCGTGGCGCCCCACCACCGCACCCGAACCCCCGGCGTCGCCCTCGTCGGCGGCGGCCCCGGCGACCCGGACCTCATCACGGTCCGCGGCCGCCGCCTCCTCGCCGAGGCCGACGTCGTCATCGCCGACCGCCTAGGCCCCCGCGACCTCCTCGCCGAACTCCCCCCGCACGTCGAGGTGATCGACGCGGCGAAGATCCCGTACGGCCGTTACATGGCCCAGGAGGCCATCAACAACGCCCTGATCGAACACGCCAAGCAGGGCAAGTCGGTCGTACGACTCAAGGGTGGCGACCCGTACGTCTACGGCCGCGGCATGGAGGAGGTCCAGGCGCTCGCGGAGGCCGGTATCCCGTGCACGGTCGTGCCCGGCATCTCCAGCTCGATCTCGGTACCGGGCGCGGCCGGTATCCCGGTCACCCATCGCGGAGTCGCACACGAGTTCACGGTGGTCAGCGGCCATGTCGCCCCTGACGACGAACGCTCCCTGGTCGACTGGCCGTCCCTCGCGAAGCTCACCGGCACGCTGGTGGTCCTGATGGGCGTGGACAAGATCGGGAAGATCGCCGAGACCCTGATCGCGCACGGGAAACCGGCCGACACCCCGGTCGCCCTGGTCCAGGAGGGCACCACGGCCGCCCAGCGCCGCGTGGACGCGACCCTCGCGACGGTCGGCGAGACCGTCCGCGCACAGGACGTGAAGCCGCCGGCGGTGATCGTCATCGGCGCGGTCGCCACCGTAGGCCCGAAGGCCCTCGCGTAACCCCGGGTAACACAACCCGTTCCCAGCCGTTGGCACGACACCCAGGACAAGGCAGTATCACCCTGTGGCCGATCTCATCACCGTTGAGGATCCCGACGACCCGCGCCTGCGTGATTACACGGGCCTGACCGACGTAGAGCTGCGCCGCAAGCGCGAACCGGCCGAGGGCCTGTTCATCGCCGAGGGCGAGAAGGTCATCAGACGGGCCAAGGACGCGGGCTACGAGATGCGCTCGATGCTGCTGTCCGCGAAGTGGGTCGACGTCATGCGGGACGTCATCGACGAACTCCCGGCCCCCGTCTACGCGGTGAGCCCGGAGCTGGCCGAACGTGTCACGGGCTACCACGTACACAGGGGCGCCCTCGCCTCCATGCAACGCAAACCGCTCCCCACGGCCCACGAACTCCTCCAGACCACCCGCAGGGTGGTGGTGATGGAGTCGGTCAACGACCACACCAACATCGGCGCGATCTTCCGCTCGGCGGCGGCACTGGGCATGGACGCGGTCCTGCTCTCCCCAGACTGCGCGGACCCCCTCTACCGCCGCAGCGTGAAGGTCTCGATGGGCGCGGTCTTCTCGGTCCCCTACGCCCGGCTCGACAGCTGGCCCAAGGGCCTGGAGTCGGTCCGCGAGGCGGGCTTCACGCTCCTCGCGCTCACCCCCGACGAGAAGGCGAAGAGCCTCGACGAGGCGGCCCCGCACCGCATGAACAGAGTGGCCCTGATGCTGGGGGCAGAGGGCGACGGCCTCTCGACCCAGGCCCTGGTGGCGGCCGACGAATGGGTCCGCATCCCCATGGCCCACGGCGTCGACTCCCTCAACGTGGGCGCCGCCGCTGCCGTAGCCTTCTACGCGGTGGCCACCGGCCGCCCCGAACTCTAGGGAGCACGGCTTGGCGCAGCGCGAGGCGATCGTCGCAGTCCTCCGGCGCGCGGACCGCGTCCTGGTCATCCGCCGCGGCCCCGACTCCGCCCGCTCCGGCTACTGGGCCCCGCTCAGCGGCAAACTCGAACCGGGCGAGACCCAGGAACAAGCCCTGGTCAGAGAGGTCCACGAGGAGGTCGGCCTCACGGTCTCCCCCCTGGCCAAGGTCTGGCAGTCCGACACCGACGACGGCGTCTTCCGCCTCCACTGGTGGACCGCCACCGAAACAGGCAACGGCACGATCGTCCCCGACCCCGGCGAGGTCTCCGAGGTCCGCTGGGTCACCCCGGCCGAGTTCCTGACGATGACCCCACTCTTCGACGCGGACCGAGAGTTCTTCGAGCGGGTGCTGCCGGGGTTGTAAGCACGGCTGGATTTTCAGCCCGTCCGGCGTTTGAGGACGAGGCCGTTCAGGCCGAAGCGGGGGTCTGGGGGCGGCAGCCTCCAGGGACGGGACGGGCAGGGGCGGCGGGGGCGAAACAACCCCACGACCCGCACCACTCACTACCCGGCGAAACCACCCACAGCCCCGAACCGCCCGTCCGCCCCCACGACCCGCTGCACACCGTCCCCCGTACGCCCAAGCCCATGCGCCGGCCCCGAACACCCCTGAGCCACCGCGATCCCGAGCGCGACCAGCAGGGTCACCACGACGAACACGAACAACCGCTGCCGCAACAGCCGCGGATTGGCGGGCCGCCGCCCCGTACCCGTGGTCCGCGGCCCCGGCCGCCCGCCGCCATTACGCGGAGCGGGACGGCTACCACTGCCGTTACCGGAGGAGCGTGTGGTGTTACGCCCAGCCGGAGTCTGCCGCGCCTGACTCGGCCGGGAAGGAACGCCCCCACCCCCACGCGACGCACTGCCCCCACCCCGCGAAGGCGGAGCCGCACCGCGCGGCGCCGGAGTACCCTGCGGCCCCTGCGGCCGCCGCCCCCCTTGCGTCCGCTGCTGCTCCGGATAGCTCTCGGTGAGCCGCCCGGTGGGCCGATCGGCCTCGCTGCCACGCGGCGCGGGCGGCCGTACATCCGACAACCCCTGCGCCTCACGGGCGGCGATCTCCTTGAGCCGCAAGGACAGTTGGAGAGTGCTGGGCCGCTCCTCGGGGTCCTTCGCCAGACACGCCCGCACCAGCGGAGCAAGCGCGTCCGGTACGCCGTGCAGCTGCGCCTCCTCGTGCACCACGCGGTACAGCATCACCTCCGAACTACCGTGCCCGAAGGGCGAGTCGGAGGTGGAGGCATACGCGAGCGTGGCCCCGAGCGAGAACACATCCGTGGCCGGCGTGACCGCGGCCCCCCGCACCTGCTCGGGCGCGAGGAACCCCGGCGACCCCACCGCCGTACCGACGTGGGTGAGCGTCGACGCCCCGGTCGCCCAGGCGATCCCGAAGTCGATGATCCGCGGGCCCTTGGGGGAAAGCAGAATGTTGGACGGCTTGAGGTCCCGGTGGACGACCCCGGCCTCATGCACGGCGACGAGCCCCTCGGACAGGGCGGCCCCGATCGCGGCGACCTCGGCCGCACCGAGCGCCCCCTCGTCGGCGACCTTGTCGTGCAGGGAGGGCCCGGGAACGTACTGCGTCGCGAACCACGGCCGATCGGCCTCAAGATCCGCCGCGACGAGCCGGGCCGTGCACCCACCCCGGATCCGCCGCGCGGCCGACACCTCGCGCGCGAAACGCGAACGGAACTCCTGGTCCTCCGCCAGATCCGGCCGGATGACCTTCAGCGCGACCCGCTGGCCCTTGCGGTCGGAACCCAGATAGACGACGCCCATTCCGCCCGCGCCGAGCCGTCTGTGAAGCCTGAACGAGCCGACGACGCGCGGGTCCTCGCGCCTCAGGCGCATCATCGCCATGTTCATCCCCGCTGCCCGGTCCGTGTGACGAGCGACAGCTTACGTTTCCACAGCCGCCCGCGCGCAAAGGCCGCGCCCTCTCGGACCGACGGATTGTCAGTGCCGGGTGGGAAACTTTGAAGGGTGGTCAGAGGCCGTGCGAACAGCAGGACTTCATATCGCCCCCGACCCCAACCAACCATCACAGAAGGGGGATTGAGCGCGTGAAGGGTGATCGCGTCGAGATAGTGGTGGACGCCGGCGACACCACACGTACATACGAGGTGGTGGCGAGCAGGGCAGGCCGCAGGGTGGAGACGGCGGTACGACGAGGTGTCGTGGAAGTGAGCGAAGTCACCCGCAACGGCTCCGTCGTGCGCACCGCCCGTTTCATGGCGACCCGGGTCCTCGCCCTGGTCGAGCAGCCGGTCCCGCGTGAGGACAGCTCAGAGAAAGCGGGGCACACCGGACGCCCCCTCCGGGAAGACCCCGAGACCTAGGTCCCCGTCTCCACCCAGGGGAGTAGTTCGCAGGTCATTGCTCATCCTCCGGGAGGCCCGGCAATCGGTACGAGGGCATGACGACCCGCACCCGCCGCACGCCTAGATTTGAGGTCAAGCGGCGGGTGCAGCACTCGTCCCCCGAGGTCAGACACCCGCCGCTGCCAACGACAACTGAGTTCGGTCAACGGAGCACGGTCAGGAGAGGGACCATGGCCCATACGGCACCGCGGGCATTGATCCGCGAAGAGGGACGCAAGGCGTACAACGCGGCGTTCCGCACCCGCCGCACGGGCCGTCGCCACCCGCTGGTGGCGACCTTGATGGCACTTCCCCTGGCGGTCCTGCTCCTCGTCGTCTTCGACGGCTGGGAGACCGTGGCCACACAGGCGTCGTCCGTGGGAGTGATGCTGGGGCGCTGAGCGGCGACCCCAGGCCCGGAAGAGCGGTCCGGGCGGGGACATCAACCCATGAAACCCCGTGGGGACGGGGGTGCGGCGGACGGCAAAAAAAGCCGGCGCAGCTGGGGAGCTGCGCCGGCTTTGCTTTTTTTGTCTCGTCCGCTTCCATGCGGCCATCATTTACCAGCTGTACCGCTTTCGGTGTTTTGCGGCTCTGGCTCGCTCGGGCGGAGTCAGCTCGGGGTCGTCTGCCAGGCTGTCCAGGATGTAGGGGGCTCTGGGGTCCCGCAGCTTCATCAAGCCTTTACCAGCGTCCACGCGTGCGTGGTCCCAGTGTCCCGAGGTGGTCGCGATGTCTACCAGGGCGTCGCAGCAGCTGGAGACATCGTGGCGAGCGAGGAAGTCCGCTGCCACCACCCGGTGCTCGGCGAGCAGGTCTGGGTCGGACGACATGGCCAGATCCGTCAGTAGGCTCATGGCCCGGTCGTCCCCGAGCAGGCTCAGCGTGGCTGCCGCTTCTACCCGCACCATGCCACATACGTCTGCTCCGTAGTACGTCACGGCCATCTGCATGCGGTCGGGATGGTCGAAGACATAGGTGGCCATGATGTGTGCCACCTTGGCGCGGCGCCGGGTGCCCTTGGGGCTAGTGTCCACGGAGCCCGTGGCCATGTTCGCCAGCAAATCCCGGCCGCGTGAATCCCCCAGGATGGCGAGACGGCGGGCTGCCTCCACCCTGAGATCCCCTCTCAGCGTGAACCCTCCGGCCAGCTCGGCCAGGATGTTCGGGCCGTCCTCGTCGCCGAGCTCCGTCAGGCTCACTGCCGCGGATACTCGTTGCTCGTCGAACGGCTTGGAGCCGAGCGCCAAGGTGTGCAGTTTCCTGACGGCTGTGTCGACCACGGGGCTCGGCAGGGCCGTACCGAGCGCCTTCTGACCGACGATGAATGTCCAGCCGGCGAGCCCTCCGCGCTTTGCGAGCCGCTCTAACTGCCCGTCGACGTCCCTGCATCGAGCGCGCCACGCATCCAGAAGGAAGCCCAGGAAGGAGGTTTCTTCCGGGGGATGGTGCCATTTCCTGCGCGCCCATGGCATCGATCGCTGGGACCAGGCGTCGACGAACAGCTCGCGTACGACGAGGTCGCTCGCCTCGTCGTCATCCGCGATGTGCCGTGCGGCCAGATGCTCCATCAGCGTCTGGTGGAGGAAGACGAACTTGCCCGCATGCACGGTCAGCAGCCCGCTGCGGCGCAATGCCTCGCCCAAGAAGTCGTTCCAGGCGGCCGGCGGTACTCGGACCGGACGGTCGGCGCCAGGATGCGCGTCGACGATGGTCAGCACGTCGGCCGCGTTTCCCCGGTGCTGTTCGGCCGCCACGTGCGCAATGATGCCGACGAGGCAGTCGATGGCGCGGTGAGCACGTTCGAGTGCGTCGGGACCGTAGCGTCCCAGAGCGGCCTCGGTCTGCGTGGTGATGCCACCCCGCCCGCCCGAGTGCTGACGTTCATGCAGAAGATCGACGAAATGTTGGTACACAGCACCCCGGTTGAGCGGCAGCGGTCCTTCCGGAGCCTTCGCGCGCAACTGACACAGCATGGTGGCCATCAAGGGAGTGCAGGCCGGTTCGAGCAGCCCGGAGTCCGACACGGTGGCCACGAAAGAGCGCGCGAGCGTGGCGGGATCGGGTAACTCCAGGCAGCTGAACCATTGTTCGGCGAAGGCGGTGAGTTCTTCGGGCTCGAAGGGACGCAGCTCGTATTGAGGCACGGTTTTGTGGAGCGTGTCGAAGATGTCGCCCGGCAGCGGTCTGGTCGCCAATACGAACCGGTATGGCGAGGCCTCGGCGTCGCGCGCGATCGCCTCCAGCGTTTGTAGCACCCGTCTTCGCCCTGTGGGATCGGTAACCTCGTCCAGCCCGTCGACCAGGAGTCGCCACCGGGAGCCATGGCTGGGCGGGGCACGGAAAAAGTCTGGAGGGATGCGTTCCATCAAGCCGAAGCCGACGAGTTCCGAGGTCACGGATTCCACGATCGCCTCAGGCAAGGGGCGCGCTGTGGCGAGTTCGGCGGCTGGGAGAAGGATCGGCACCAAGGTATCCACGTCGCCGTGCATCCGGTGCTCCAGCGCGGCCGTCATACCGACGCGCAGCAGGCTGGTCTTGCCGCCGCCTGGCCCTCCAAGCACGAGACAGTTGCCGTCCCTGCTCAGGAGTTCCTCGCCGGACACCGACGACTCGGCACGCAGCGATGACGGTTGCGGCCCGCTCTCACGGACGTGCGCGCACTGGCGCAGGTAAACAGAGGCCAAAGGAGGCGTTTCCCCCGTCAGGACGCCTGCGTAAGGATGTTCACGGACGGCACGTCGCGCCGCCAGCAGATACAGCTCCAGCAGATCCGGCGAACGGGTCGCCAGCGTCCGCAGCGACTCAAGACGTTTCTCTTCCTTCGCTGTGGCTTGCAGAGCCTTCGCGATGTGCTTGAGCGACTTCGTGCCGGGTGCTGGATGGTCCGGGTCCAGCGCTTTGCTGATCGTCGCCTTCACCAGGCTAGTGCCCTGGAGTTCGAGTTGTCTGACGAGATCGGCCTGGCTCCAACCGCGACGCTCAAGGAGGTCGTTCAACAGGCGCTTCAATTCTTCGCGCGCCTGATAAGGGTCCCGAGACTCGCCAGCCGTCATCCGTACCGCCCCCGACGTGCAGTTTCTTTTGTTCATTTGAACCCGGTGAACTCCTTGTCGGCCTTTCCTGGTGCTCGACCGGCCGGTCGCCCGTAGTCGACCGACGACAAGGAGTACCCAGACTATGCTTCGCAAGTTCACGCGTCGCCCTCGCCGTTCCCGTGAGAGCCTCGGCAACGCTGCGGTGAGCGGCGTCCTATCGGGGATCGTGCGCGCCCTCCTGGACTGGCTGCGCGACCTGATTTAGAGCTCAGCGGCTCAGGGGTCCTGCTGTGGTCGGCAGGGCCCCTCGGGCGCCCGTCTTGAAGTTGGCCCGACCGCTCGATCCGGCTGGGCGAGGGGCACCGGCCTGGGAGACGTCACGGTCACTGGCTTCGAGACACGCGTAGGCTCGCGCCGTCTCGCACACCGAACCGAGGGACCACGTGCCTGCACTCATACCAGATCCGTCACTGCGGCTCAGCACCGAGATCAGTACGGCCACCCACCAGCTGCTGCCCGACCTGACAGCCCGAGCCATCACCGCAGCGCACACCCAAACTCCCGCCTGCCCCTGCACTCCCGGCAGAGCCACCCTCACGGACCGCCCCGACGGCACAGTCGTCCGCCACGCAGCCACCGTCGCCAAGGCGCACGCCCCGCACACGAACCCCACCGACCTCACCGCCCGCCTCACCGCAGCCACACACCTCCCCGGCATCCTCCTGCCCCCACTGGACCCCACCCCCGTCACCCTGCACGACCGCCAGGTGACCTTCTGGCCCTACGGCACCCCCGTAGACCCGGATGATCCGGACGCGGCCCCCTGGGAAGCCGCCGCCACCCTCCTCGCCCGCCTCCACCGGACCCCCGCCCCGACCCCGCTCCCACCCATGCGCGGCCCCCTCAAGGCGGTCCGGGCGATCACCCGCCTCAGGGAGACCGTCGGCGGCCACCCCGCCGCCGTCCCGGTCCTGCACGCCTGGACCCTGCTCCCGGCGTGGGCCCGCGCGGAGGCACCCCAGCCGGACACGACCACCCTCTGCCACGGCGACCTCCACCTCGGCCAGCTCGTCCGGCACCCGGCCCCCGACGGTCCTTGGCTGCTGATCGACGTCGACGACCTGGGTGTAGGAACCCCCGGATGGGACCTCGCGCGCCCCGCCGCCTGGTACGCCTGCGGCCTGCTCCCGCCCGACGAGTGGACTCGCTTCCTGGCCGCGTACCGCGCGGCGGGCGGCCCGGCCGTCCCCGCGGACGGCGACCCCTGGCCCGCCCTGGACGTCCCGGCCCGCGCCCTGACCGTGCAGACCGCGGCCCTGGCGATCGTCAAGGCGGTCGCGGCGGGCCGTCCACTGGACGAGGTGGAGGGAGCGGTTGTGGACGCCTGTGACCGAATGGGTTCCGTCCCGCCCGAGTTGACGCCCGGATTCGCGAAGTAGGGTGCAACCGACCGGGGTCGGACGGAGTCTGTCCTGGGGAAACACGAAGACGTACCAACGGCCGAGGAGTTGAGCCGAGCATGCAGTGTCCGAAGTGCCATGCGCCGATGCACCCGTACAACCGCAACGGTGTCCAGATCGAACAGTGCAGCAACTGCCGGGGGATCTTCCTCGACTACGGCGAGCTGGAGGCGCTGACCCGCGTGGAGTCGCAGTGGCAGCAGCCCGCCCCGCCGCCCCCGGGCCCGCAGGCCTACCCCGCCCCGCCCGCGCCCGCCTGGGGCGCCCCGCACGGCGGCGGTCACGGCGGTGGCCACTACGGCGGTCACGGCAGCCACCACCGCCACAAGAGCTTCGGTCACATGCTGTTCTCCAGCTGACCGGCACACGGAAGAACCCCCGGCCGTACGAGACGGCCGGGGGTTCCGGAGTGTGGACGATACTGGGATTGAACCAGTGACCTCTTCCGTGTCAGGGAAGCGCTCTCCCGCTGAGCTAATCGTCCTCGGGACCACGATCCGGGGATCATGGGCGGTGCGTGCGCGATACTGGGATTGAACCAGTGACCTCTTCCGTGTCAGGGAAGCGCTCTCCCGCTGAGCTAATCGCGCGGGGATCCTTGCGGACCAAGTCCTTACGGACCAGTGGACGATACTGGGATTGAACCAGTGACCTCTTCCGTGTCAGGGAAGCGCTCTCCCGCTGAGCTAATCGTCCTTGGAGGTGGAGACGGGATTTGAACCCGTGTAGACGGCTTTGCAGGCCGTTGCCTCGCCTCTCGGCCACTCCACCAGGAGCGTAGGGGTTCGGGAAGATCCCCCACTTCCTGCGAGCGGACGACCAGGTTCGAACTGGCGACCTCAACCTTGGCAAGGTTGCGCTCTACCAACTGAGCTACGTCCGCTTGTCGTTTCCGCTCGGCTTGCGCGTCGCGGCGACGAGTTGAACTCTAGCGGATTCCCCGGCCAGCACAAAAACGCGTTTGTGCAGCGTGCTGGCCTGCGACTACGGGAACACATGGCCAGGGCACCCGCGGTGACACGGCCGGGCAACCTGTGAGACACCCGCCATAGACTCGACGGCGTGCACGACCTCGCTCCTCTCGCCCGCTTCGGCGGCCGCGTCGCCACCGGCCTCCTCGATGTCACCAGCGATCCCGAAGCCCTGGACTCCACCGGCTTCTGGGCGGTCGCGGCCGACTTCGAGGGCCGTCTGACCTGCGCGCGCTTCAGCGACGTACGACCCGAACCGGTCCCGGCACCCGTCCCCGGCGCCTGGCGCGGCCCCGTGACCGACGCCTGGACCAGCTCGCTCGACCGGGCCGCCTACACCGCCGGCGTCCGCCGCATCCGGGAGCACATCGCGGCCGGCGAGGTCTACCAGGCCAACCTGTGCCGCGTCCTGTCGGCGCCGGTCGCCCCCGACGCCGACGTGGACGCCCTCACCGCGCTGCTCGCGCGCGGCAACCCGGCGCCGTACGCAGGAACGATCCGGCTGCCCGGGCACGGTGTCGAGATATCCACCGCGTCACCCGAACTGTTCCTGCGCCGCACCGGGCGGGTCGTCGAGTCCGGCCCGATCAAGGGAACCGGGCGGACGGAGGCGGACCTGTTGCAGAAGGACTACGCCGAGAACGTGATGATCGTGGACCTGGTCCGCAACGACCTCGGGCGCGTCTGCGGCACGGGGACCGTGACCGTGCCGGATCTGTGTGTCGTCGAGAAGCACCCCGGTCTCGTCCATCTCGTGTCGACGGTCCGGGGCGAGCTGCCCACGGACGCGGCCTGGCGGGAGCTGCTGGCCGCCGCCTTCCCGCCCGGGAGTGTCACCGGCGCCCCCAAGTCGAGTGCCCTGCGCATCATCGACGCCCTGGAGACCGTGCCCCGGGGCCCGTACTGCGGGGGGATCGGCTGGGTCGACGCCGACCGGGGCACCGGCGAACTGGCCGTCGGCATCCGCACCTTCTGGATCGACCGCGCCGACGGCGTGCTCCGCTTCGGCACCGGCGCCGGCATCACCTGGGGGTCGGACCCCGAGGGGGAGTGGCGGGAGACCGAGCTGAAGGCGTCACGACTGCTCGCGGTAGCGTCGGGCGCGTACGACGTGAGCGGAGGGGCTCTTTCATGAAGATCTGGCTCGACGGCGGGCTCCAGGACATCGAGTCCGCCCGTGTCTCCGTCTTCGACCACGGACTGACCGTGGGCGACGGCATTTTCGAGACGGTGAAGGCGACGGACGGGAAGACGTTCGCGCTGACCCGCCATCTCGACCGGCTGACCCGCTCCGCTCGCGGTCTCGGCCTGCCCGACCCCGACCTGGACGAGGTCCGCCGCGGCTGCGCGGCCGTCCTCGCCGCCAACCCGATGCCGTTCGGCAGGCTCCGCATCACCTACACCGGCGGCCACGGCCCCCTCGGCTCGGACCGTGGCGAACACGGGCCGACCCTTGTCGTCGCACTCGGCGAGGCCAGTCGTCGCCCGGACTCCACGGCCGTCGTCACAGTCCCCTGGACCCGCAACGAGCGCGGCGCCCTCGCGGGACTCAAGACCACGTCCTACGCCGAGAACGTCGTCGCCCTCGCACGCGCTCACCAACACGGCGCCTCCGAGGCCCTGTTCGCCAACACGGTCGGCCAACTCTGCGAGGGGACAGGGTCGAACGTCTTCGTCGTCCTGGACGGCGAGCTCCACACCCCGCCGGTCACCTCCGGCTGCCTCGCCGGCATCACCCGCGCCCTGACCGTCGAATGGACCGGCGCCAAGGAGACCGACCTGCCGCTGGACGTCCTGGAGCACGCCGACGAGGTCTTCCTGACGTCCTCGCTGCGGGACGTACAGGCCGTCCATCTGCTCGACGACCGCCAACTCCCGGGCGCGGCAGGGCCGGTGACCGCCAAGGCGATGCGCGTCTTCGACGAGCGGTCGGCCGACGATCTTGATCCGTAAACGCCCGATTTAATGGGCTGACCTGGTGCTCCGGGTCGGGTAGAACACAACTGATGACCACGACCCTGCGGCCGACCGAGCCGCTTCAGCACGAGGCCGACGGGACGCGTTCACGCCGCTACCAGGTGTGTGTGAACAGCCGTCCCGTCGGCGCGATTCGCCTCGGCACGAGTCCGTTCTTCGGTGACTCGGTGGCCCAGATCCTGGACCTGAGCATCGAGGAACCGGACCGTCGACGCGGCCGGGGCACAGTGGCCGCGCTCGCCGCCGAGGAGGTCGTAAGGGGCTGGGGCTGCGACCGGATGGAGGCCTCCGTGCCCGCGGAGGCGGAGGCGGCGCTCAAGGTGGCGACCGCCCTCGGATACGTCGTCCGCAACCGCCACATGGAGAAGCCGCTCGGCGACACCGCGCCCGAACTGCCCGCCGGGAGCCGGGGACGGCCCATGACCGAGGCGGAGTTCGGCCCGTGGAAGGACCGTGGGACGCAGGACTTCGCGAAGAGCTGGATCGAGCGCGGGGTGCCCGAGGAGGAGGCCCGGGCCAGGGCGGAGCAGACCAACACCGAACTGCTGCCCGACGGACTCGCCACCACGGACATGACCTTCAGCGTCCTGGAGCACGAAGGGACCGCGGTGGGCACGCTCTGGACGGGCCTCCTCGACGGCAAGACCTTCGTGTACAAGGTCGAGTCCGACGCCCGCCACCGGGGCAAGGGCCACGGCCGCACCCTGATGCTCCTGGCCGAGGCACAGGGCATCGAGGCCGGTCTGCCGGTCATCCGCTTGAACGTCTTCCAGGGCAACACCCCGGCCGAGCGGCTCTACGAGTCACTCGGCTACGAGACGGTCGTCTACCACCTGTACAAGAGCCTGCTCTGAGACCTTGCCGGTTGCTCACTCGGCCCCGGCGAGCAGCCGGTCGGCGATCTCCTCGATGCGGGCGCGCAGCCCCTCCTGGCTCTTGCTGCCGTCGAGGCGATCGCCGTCGATGACATACGTCGGGGTGCCGGTCACGCCGATGGCCTTGCCCTCGGCCTGGTCGGCGTCGACGATCAGGATGTGCCGGCCGTCGATCAGGGCCGTGTCGAACTCCTCGGCGTCCAGGCCGAGTTCGGCGGCCACCTCGACCAGGAAGGGTTCGCCCCTACGGTCCAGCTCCTCGACCCGGCCGAGCACGGCCTCGACGTAGTCCCAGCCCCGCCCCTGCTCCACGGCCTCCTCGACGGCCTGCGCGGCGGCGAAGGAGTGCTTGTGCTTCTCCATGGGGAAGTGCCGTAGCCGCAGTTCCAGCCGGTCGCCGTAGCGGGCCCGTAGGGCGCGCAGATCCTCCAGCGCGGTGCGGCAGTCCGTGCACTGGAGCTCGCACCAGACGTCGAGGACGGGGGTGCGCGCGGAGGAGAGGTCACTCATGGGACCAGTCTCCCAGCCCCGGATCCACCGCCCCAACCGGGACCACGGGTTCCAAGGGGCGCGGGCGTACGACGCCGACCGGGACCTGGGGAGGATGCGACCCGGAGATGTCCCTGATGTCCTGCCGGGGCATGGCATCCCGGGGACCGGACGGTGCAGGATGGAAGGGACGAAGTGCGACCTGCCGGGCCGGCGTGTCCGAGCGGACCGCCGACCTCGTCCGACCGAGAGTGCCCGAGAGTGCCCGACGGAACTGCCTGGAGGACCGGATGATTGCCGAGACCGTCTGTTCCGCCGCCTCCGCGGCAGGCCTGGGCATCGCGGCGGTCACCGCGTACCGCAAGCGATTTCTCTCCGCCGCCCGGATCGCCGCCTATTCGCTGGTGCCCGTCGGCCTGGTGATGACCGGGGTCGTCGGCTGGGTGGCCGACACCGCGTTCAGTCCCATGGCCTGGGCGGGCTTCGTCGTACTCGGCGGTGCCTGGCTGCTCTTCACCGGCACCCGCGCCGTGGAGCGCCGCCGTGGCGGCACCCGCAAGGAGCGCAGGGCGGCCCGGGCCTCGGCGCAGTCCGACGCCGTGGCGCCGACGGCCTCCGCGCCCTCCCTCGGCCCGGCCGTACGCCCGGCGACCCGGCCCGCCGCCGCGCCCCGCGCCAAGAGCGGGGACGACTTCAGCGACATCGAGGCCATCCTGAAGAAGCACGGCATATGACGGCCGCACAGCGACTGAAACGACACAGAGCGAGCCGGGTCCGCCGGTAAGTGTTCAGGACGCGACGCGACCCGAAACGGACATCACGGAATTCGGCGAACTCCCTCTCCTATCGGGCGTGTTGATCGCGTGAGGGGTCCTCGCTGCGTCATCATCGCGGCGAGATGCTGGACACGACACAGAGCGACGCCGCGCCGCCGAAGGACGAGCCGCGCGGCTGCCTTTTCGCCCTTTCCCAGCCACCGCTGATGATCTTCCTTGCGGTGATCGGGTGTCTGCTGCTCATGGCCTCGCTGCACGACCTGCTGATGCTGTGAGCCGTACTCGTGGTCCCCGACGTCACCCGCCGGGGGCCACGACCTCATCGAGAGACGCCACCCTCAGCCCGCGGCTTCCTTGCGCCGGGCCCGGTACGCGGCGACATGCAGCCGGTTTCCGCAGGTCCGGCTGTCGCAGTATCTGCGCGAGCGGTTCCGGGAGAGGTCGACGAAGGCGCGCCTGCAGTCGGGGGCCTCGCAGCGGCGCAGCCGTTCCTGCTCGCCGGCCACCACGAAGAACGCGAGCGCCATCCCGCAGTCGGCGGCGAGATGGTCGGCGACCGAGGCGCCGGGCGCGAAATAGTGCACGTGCCAGTCGTAGCCGTCGTGGTCCGTGAGGCGGGGCGTGGTGCCCGCGGCGGCGACCAGGTCGTTGATCAGTCCGGCGGCGGTCCGGGGGTCCGGCGCGGAGAAGACCGCCGTGAACCGGCCGCGGATCTTGCGCACGGCGGAGAGGTCGAACTCGGAGAGCACGCCGACATCGCTGATCTCGTGGTTTCGTACGAAATCCGCGAGCAGCGCGACGTCCGACAGTCCGTCCGGCGCCGCGGCGTCCTCCGGTGCGGTGTTCACCAGATCCACCACGGTGTCGAGGGCACACCGGGTGTCGTGGGTGATCAGCACGTTTAGCTCCCTGGCCTGGGGGTCGGGCGGGCGCCCGCCGATGCTGGCCGATGGTAGTGGCTTCCCGGAGGACGGCCCCTGCCTCTATGAACGCCTTCGTGTCCCGCACGGTTCCCCGGACTACGGAGAGTCGCCGGGAACGGGCACCGCACGCACCGGCGCCGCCCCCGCGACGAATCGCGGCGACGGCGCCGGTGTGTGCCCTATGCGGTTGTCCACGCCCGAGCCGTCTCCCCGAGTTCGGACGGCGCGGGTGGTTCGGGTCGGGGCCTTGCGCTAGCTCTCCGCCAGGATGTGCGACAGCTCCTGATCCAGGTCGAAGTGCCGGTGCTCCGTGCCGGGTGGCACGGCGGCGTCCGTCCGCTTCAGGAAGGACTCCAGGGCCCGTGCGGGAGCCTCCAGCAGGGCTTCGCCCTCGGGAGAGCTCAGTGCGATGCAGACGACGCCCTGGCCGTGACTACGGGATGGCCAGACACGGACGTCGCCGGTACCGGTGGGCCGGTGGAGGCCCTCCGCGAGAAGGTCGCGGGCGAACACCCACTCGACGGTCTCCTCGGCTCCGGTGTGGAAGGTGGCGTGCACGGCGTAGGGGTCGGCCGTGTCGTACCTCAGGCCTGCGGGGACAGGCAGGGATGACTCGCTCGACACAACGAGGCGCAGGTGCAGCTCGCAGCTGACCGTGGTGTTCATAAGCGCCAGGGCCTTTCGCTCAGTGTGCGCTCGGGGATTCGCACGTCGGCGAAATCGACATGCCACCTACGGTGCCGTTGTAAACCCCTCTGAGTGTTTTGCGTGCCTTTACGTAACTCTTCCGGCCGAGAGCCCGATCGCTCGGTGCGGCCATTCCGGTGACTGGTTTCCCTCGGGTAGGGTTTGTCCGTATGAATACGGGGAGTGACGGGCCGGGTGAGGTTGTCGTGGCGTCGGAAGGCACGGCGGACGAGACGCCGGACGGGACCAGTGCGGACGGGGCGCGGGACGAGCGGGGGCTCGGTTCCAAGGCGCCGGAATTCATCAAGGCACGCCGTGCGCTGCACGTGAGCTGGCAGGTCGGCGTGTTCGTCGTCGGCCTCGCGGTCGTGGCCGCCGGCATCGTCATGCTGCCACTGCCAGGACCCGGCTGGGTGGTGATCTTCGGCGGGATGGCGATCTGGGCGACCGAGTTCGTCTGGGCCCAGCTGGTGCTCCGCTGGACGAAGCGCAAGGTCACCGAGGCGGCACAGCGCGCGCTCGACCCCGCCGTGCGCCGCCGCAACATCGTCCTGACCTCGGTCGGCCTGGTGATCGTGGTCGCCCTTGTGGGCGTCTACATCTGGAAGTTCGGCGTCGTGATGCCCTGGAAGATCAAGGACCAGTAATCCGCAGGCGGGCGTCCGGGTGCCTTTCCGTGCTGGTCCGAGGCACCCGCTGACATGGGGTAATGTTCTCCGTGCGTCCGGGCGATTAGCTCAGTGGGAGAGCGCTTCGTTCACACCGAAGAGGTCACTGGTTCGAACCCAGTATCGCCCACCCGAACCGACGGCCCGTCTGCTGATCACGCAGGCGGGCCGTCGTCGTTCCCCCGTCGGTGACGAGAGGTCAACTCCCGGCCGCCAGGCCTTTTTCGGCCGGTCGTCGGCGAGTGCGGCAGACGGCTTTCTGTTCGGCCGGCCGACCGCGGGCGCCTCACCTGCGGTGTCCGCCCCGCCGCTCCCGCCGCGCGCCCGGCGGTGCCGTCGTAGCGCTCAGCCGGTCCACAAGAAATTCCTGTCCGAATCATTGACGCACCCCGAGGGCCTCCGTAACTTGTGCCAGCAAGCGCTTACTTGAAACGATTCATGCAGGTGGCAACGACGCTACGGGGAGGGCCCGTCATGGGAACCGGCACGAATGTGGAGAGGCGTACGGTCTTGAAGGCCGCCGGAGTCTCGGCGGTCACGCTGGGGCTGGCCGCGACGGCCTGCGGCGGCAACGGCGGCACGTCCGCGGACGGAACGGTGACGATCCGTTACTCGTGGTGGGGTGCCGAGGAGCGGGCGAAAAAGATCAATCAGTCCATCGCGCTCTTCGAGAAGAAGTATCCGAAGATCAAGGTGAAGACGGACTTTCAGACGTATCAGTCGTTCTGGGAGAAGTTCCAGACGCAGGCCGCGGGCGGAAATCCTCCGGACGTATTCCAGAACGCCGTCGGATTTCTTCGGAAGTACGACAGGAGAGGCATTCTTCTCGACCTCAACTCACAGGTAAAAGCAGGCAATCTGAGCCTGGATCACTTCCGTGCGGGCGTCACCAAGGTCGGCGAGGTCGACGGAAAGCAGCTCGGTGTTCCGGTCGGCTCCAACACCATGGCGCTGGTCATCGACAAGAAGGTGTTCGAGAGGGCGGGTGTCGACCCGGCCACGGGCTGGACCTGGGACGACTACTTCAAGGCCCTCAAGACGATCCACGACAAGACGAAAGTCCCGGGTGACACGGGCTACTTCGCCATCATGTACCTGTACGACCTCTACCTCCGGCAGAACGGCAAGGCGTTCTTCACGAAGGACGGACTAGGTTTCGACAAGTCCGATCTGACGGAGTGGTGGACGGACGGGTACGGCCGGGTGAAGGCCGGAATCGTCACCGACCCGAAGATCGTCGCCCAGGACCAGCCCAAGTCGTCGCTCTCGGCCGGGCACGGTGCCTCGGAGTTCACCTGGGACAACTTCACCGTCCGCTACTCGGCGGAGGGCAGCAGCACCTACGGCCTCGCCCCGATCCCCACCATGGACGGCAAGCACACCGGCCAGTACCTCGCCTCCCTGATGCTGAGCGCCTCCGCCCACACCTCGCACCCCAAGGAAGCCGCGCAGTTCATCGACTTCATGGTCCACGACCCGGCGGTCGGCACGATCATGGGCTACGACCGCGGCATCCTGGCGAGCACCGAGCAGTACGCGGCGTTCAAGCCCACCGACACGGTGAGCAAGGAGATCGCGCAGTACGAGGACACCACCGCCAAGTCCGGCGTCCTCGGCACGATCACCCCGCACCCCTCCGGCGCCGACACCGTCGAGGCCGCCTTCCTGCGCATCGGCGGTGACCTCGGCCAGGGCAAGACCAAGGTCACGGACGCGGTGAAACAGTTCTTCACCGAGTCCCAGGCCGCCTTCCAAGCCTGATGGGAACCGCCGTGACGCTCGTCAAGGACTCCGTGCCCACCACCCGGAAGGCACGCTCCGCCGCCCCCGTCACCAAGGGGCGGCGGGGCCGCCGGGAGAACCTCGCCGGCTATCTCTTCATGTCTCCCTGGATCGCGGGCTTCCTGCTGCTGACCGCGGGCCCCATGGTCGCCTCGCTCTACTTCGCGTTCACCGACTACAACCTCTTCAACAGCCCGAAGTGGGTCGGCTTCGACAACTTCACCGCGATGTTCGACGACCCGCGGTGGCGCAAGTCGGTCGAGGTGACGGCGAAGTACGTCGTCATCGGCACCCCGCTGAAGCTGCTGCTCGCGCTCGGCGTCGCCCTGCTGCTGGCCCAGAGCCGCCGCGGCCAGGCCTTCTACCGGGCCGCGTTCTACGCCCCCTCGCTGATCGGCGCCAGCGTCTCGATCGGCTTCGTCTGGCGGTCGCTCTTCTCCGACGGCGCCGTGGTGGACCGTACGCAGTCCTTCCTCGGCTTCCATGTCGGCGGCTGGGTCGGCAACGCCGACTGGGTCCTCTACTGCCTGGTCGCGCTGACCGTCTGGCAGTTCGGAGCGCCCATGGTCATCTTCCTGGCCGGGCTCAAACAGGTGCCCCGCGAGCTGTACGAGGCCGCCGAGATGGACGGCGCCGGACCCTTCCGCCGCTTCTGGAGCATCACGCTGCCGATGATCTCCCCGGTGCTGTTCTTCAACGTGCTGCTGGAGACCATCCACTCGTTCCAGATCTTCGGCTCGGCCTACGTCGTCTCCAACACGTACTGCGGTCCCGCCGACGCCACCCTCGTCTACACCTGTTACCTCTACCAAAAGGGCTTCAAGGACGCCCAGATGGGCTTCGCCGCCGCGATGGCCTGGATGCTGCTGCTCGCCGTGGCACTGGTGACGGCCGTCCTCTTCTGGTCACAGAAGAAGTGGGTGCACTACGAGGAGGACGCCCGATGAGCGCCACCACCACGAAGCCCCCGGCTCTCGGCCGCAAGCACACCGGTTCCCTAGTCTGGCATCTCGGCGCGCTGCTGATCCTCGCGGTGATCCTCTATCCGGTGATCTGGGTCATCGGGGCTTCGTTCAAGCCCAGCAAGGACATCATCAACAGCCTCCAGCTGTTCCCGGGCCACCCCATCCTGTCCAACTTCAAGGGCCTCGCCGACGGCATAGCCGACATCAAGATCTGGACCTTCTTCGAGAACTCCCTTTTCTACGCCCTCGGTTCGGTCGTCGGCATCCTCGTCTCCTGCTCCCTGACGGCGTACGCCTTCGCCCGCATCCGCTTCGCCGGCCGCAATCTGCTCTTCTCCCTGATGATCGGCACGCTCCTGCTGCCCTACCACGTGCTGCTGATCCCGCAGTACGTGATGTTCCAGAAGCTCCAACTGGTCAACACCTACGTCCCGTTGCTCATCGGCAAATACCTGGCGACCGAGGCCTTCTTCGTCTTCCTGATGGTGCAGTTCATGCGGAACCTGCCGAAGGAGCTGGACGAGGCCGCCCGCCTCGACGGCTGCGGGCATCTGCGGATCTACTGGTCGATCGTGCTGCCGCTGTGCCGGCCCGCGCTCATCACCAGCGCGATCTTCACCTTCATCAACGCCTGGAACGACTTCATGGGCCCGCTGATCTACCTCAACGAACCGGGCAAGTACACCGTCTCGCTGGGCCTGATGATGTTCCGCGACTCGGACGGAGTGGCGGCCAACTACGGCGGCATGATCGCCATGTCGCTCGTCGCGCTGCTGCCGGTGCTGCTGTTCTTCCTCGCCTTCCAGCGGTACCTGATCGACGGTATGGCGACCTCCGGACTGAAGGGCTGAGGCGGTGGCCGGAGCACGTGTGAAGGCACGGAAGGAATCGGTCTTCGCCGAGCGGTTCGGGGTGTTCGCCGAATGTCTGCTCACCGGGGTGTGGATCGCCGTCGCGTCGGCGGGAGTTGTCACCTATCCCGCCGCCTTCGCCGCCGGGGCACGGCACTTGAGGCGCCGTACCGGTCATGTGGGCGGCGGCTGGCGGGAGTTCGTCGCGGACTTCCGTGCGGCGGTGCACGGCGGGTGGGTCGTCGGGCTCGCCGGGTGGGGCGCGGGGGCCGCGGTGTGGGTGGACGTCCACGCAGTGCGCGCCGGACTGCCGGGTGGGCCGCTCGTCGGTGCCGTCGGGGTGTTCGCGCTGCTCGGGCTCGTCGTCGCCGGGATGCGCGCCGCGGCGGTCTGGGCGCCGGGGGACACTTGGCGGGCCCTGCTCGCCGAGTCCGGCCGCCGGACCGTGCTCGACCCCGCAGGCTCCTTCCTGCTCGTCGGCGGACTGGTCCTCGTCGGCTGCTCCGCCCTGCTCATCGCACCGCTGGCGGTCCCCGTGCTGGGGGCCGTCGCCGCGGCGGCCGTCGCGGTGGAGGAGCGGTACCGGCACCGCTGACGGGCGGTTCTACGGCAGCGAGTCGCTGCCGTATCTCTATCTGTCATGCCCCTGACCAGACGGACGTGAAAAACGCTACCCGCACGGAAAGGACAGGCCATGTCTCCCATTCCCCGCAGGTCCCTCCTCAAGGCCGCCGCTGCCGCCGGAGCCGCCGCGCAGTTCAGCTGGGCGCTAGGGGCGAAGGACGCCCAGGCCGCGCCCAGAGCCGCCGCTGCCGACGACGATCCGGTGACCCTCGACTGGCTGGAGGACGGCGGTCTCGGCGCCGCGCCCGGTTCGACCGTCGGTGTGCCGTGGCCGATGGGCGCATACCAGGAGGACCAGACCTTCGCGCTGACGGACGCCGGGGGCACGGCCGTCCCCGTGCAGTCCTGGCCGCTCGCCTACTGGCCCGACGGATCCCTCAAGTGGACGGCCCACGCGGTGAGTTCGGGCTCAGGCAAGCTCACGCTCACCGCCGGGGACACGGCCGCCCCCGACAAGAAGGTCACCGTCGACAAGAGCGGCGGCACCATCGACGTGTCGACCGGGGTCATCACCGCGAAGCTCGGAAAGAACGGCTCCACCCTCATCAAGTCGGTCACCCGGGGCGGCACGGAGATCGCCAAGAACGGCCGGCTCGTCCTCATCCGTCAGCCCGAGATCGAGGACGAGGACCAGGGCGCGGTGAAGACCGAGCGCTTCGACGGGGTGATCGGCGAGGTCACCGTCGAACAAAGCGGCCCGGTAAGGGCGGTGGTCTGCATCGACGGCAAACACCGCAAGGGCGGCCGGAGTTGGCTGCCGTTCTCGATCCGTCTCTACTTCTACGCGGGCGCCGACTCCTTCCGTATGGTGCACACGATCACCTTCGACGGGACCGTGGAGCCCGGCAAGGCGAGCGGCGACTTCATCCGTGGCCTCGGTGTCCGCTTCACCGTGCCGATGCGGGACCAGGCCTACGACCGCCACATCCGCATCGGCGGCGAGGGAACAGGCCTGCTGCGCGAGGCAGTTCAGGGCATCACCGGGCTGCGCCGCGACCCGGGCGCGACCGTTCAGGCCGCCCAGTACGCGGGCCAGAAGCTCGCCGATCCCTCCACCTGGGACCAACGGGTCACGACCCGCCTCCAGTACATCCCCAAGTGGGGCGACTACACCCTCTCCCAGCTCTCCGCCGACGGCTTCACCCTGCGCAAGCGCACCACGAAGGGCTACGGCTGGATCCCGGCCGGCGGTGGCGGGCACGCGTCCGGCTTCGGGTACGTCGGCGGGGCGAGCGGCGGATTCTCCTTCGGGCTGCGGGACTTCTGGGAGAAGTTCCCCGCGCAGCTCGACATCCGCGACGCCCACACCGACGAGGCCGAGGTCACCCTCTGGCTCTGGTCGCCCGAGGCCCAGCCCATGGATCTGCGCTTCTATCACGACGGCATGGGCCAGGACACGTACGCCGAACAGCTCCAGGGCCTCGAAATCACCTACGAGGACTACGAACCCGAGTTCGGCACCCCGTACGGCATCGCCCGCACCTCCGAACTCCTCTTCTGGGCCAACGAGTCGACGCCGACCCCGGAGACCCTCGCCCAACAGGTCGAAGCGGTAAGGGTGTTGCCGCAACTCGCCGCCCCGCCCGCGCAGTTGATCAAGTCCAAGGTGTTCGGCCCCGGCCTCTACTCCGAGCCCGACCGCTCCACCGCCGCCAAGGCGAAGATCGAGGACCACCTCGACTTCCTCTTCACCTACTACAAGGACCAGGTGGCGCAACGCCGTTGGTACGGCTTCTGGGACTACGGCGACTTCATGCACTCGTACGACACCGTGCGCCACCAGTGGCGGTACGACGTCGGCGGCTACGCCTGGGACAACTCCGAGCTGTCGCCGGACATCTGGCTCTGGTTCGCGTACCTCCGCTCGGGCCGCTCGGACATCTTCCGCTTCGCCGAGGCGCTCACCCGGCACACCGGCGAGGTCGACGTCTACCACCTCGGCCAGTGGGCCGGGTTGGGCACCCGGCACGGTGTCCAGCACTACGCCGACAGCGCCAAGCAGCAGCGCATCGCCAACACCACCTACCGGCGCTACTACTACTTCCTCACCGCGGACGAACGCGTCGGCGACCTCATGGCGGCCAACGTCGACTCCGACGAGACGTTCCTCGTCCTCGACCCGATCCGCAAGATCCGCACCGCGCCGTACACGCCCGACCGGCACGCCCTGTCGATCGGATTCGGCACGGACTGGAGCGGGTTGGTGTCGGCGTGGCTGACCGAGTGGGAGCGCAAGGGACCCAAGTGGGAGAAGGCGAAAGCGCGCGTCCTGTCCACGATGGAGACAATCGCCGCGCAGCCCAACGGATTTGTGCAGGGGAGCGGGCTGTACGACCTGGACACCGGCAAGTTCGCCGTCGCCTCCGCGCCCGTGGTCTCCGTCTCGCACCTCTCGGCGGTCTTCGGCCTCAACGAGCTCTGCGCGGAGCTGATTTATCTCGTCGACATGCCCAGGTTCAAGGAGGTGTACATGGATTACTGCCGCTACTTCAACGCCTCCAAGACGGAACAGGCGGCACGCTACGGCTCCAACTTCGGCACCCTGCTGCTCTTCCAGGGCCACTCACGCCTCGACGCCTACGCCGCCGTACAACTCGACGACGCGACGCTCGCCAAGCGGGCCTGGACGAAGTTCTACAGCTCGGACGGCTACATGGAGACCTCGCCGTGGAAGACGGAGGCGCTGAACGGTCCGGTCACCCTCGTCCCGGGCAGCGAGGCCGCGTGGGTGTCCTCGAACGACACCGCGCTGTACGGCCTCGCCGCCATCGAGAACCTGGCGCTTCTCAGCGACAAGATGCCCTAGCCGAGGGCTAGTTCATCCTCCCCAGCACCTCCCGCACCCGTCGGGCGTCCCGGATCCGCTGCTCGTAGGTCGCGCCGAGTGCGAGCAGCAGGAGTCCGGCGAGGGCGGGAGGTGCCCAGCGGGGGAGGGCGCCGACGACCTGGGCGAGGTACGGGGCGAGTTCGTGCAGCGCGTCCAGTGCGAGGGTGGTGCCGCCGAGGACGAGGGGTGCCTGCAGGCGGTGCCGGGCGCCGAGCAGGGTGACCGCCAGGGCCGCCAGGCCCAGGAGCAGGGGGCGCGTCCAGTGCGGGTCCGTCCAGGCCGCCAGGAGGCTCGGCGCGAGCGTGACGGTGAGCCCGGGGCCGTAGGCCGTCCAGGACGTGGCGCTCGGGTCGCGGCGCCTGCGCAGCGCGCCGACGAACAGCGCGGGGACGGTCACCGGCAATGTGTACGCCTCGGGGTCGGTGACGTTCCACGCGCCCAGCCGCACCCAACTGGCGAGGACGAAGAGAGCGGCGGCCGCATAGCCGAGACTCCTGCGCTCGGGCCGTATCGCCGTACCCGCCACGATCACCCCGCACAGGGCCAATACCAGTGCCAGCACGGGCAGTTCGGCCGTCGCGAGGTCGATCGCGATCAGAGCCGACGCAGCCCCGGTGATCTCGATGGCCTTCGTGGTGGCCGGGTCGGTGACGCGTGCCGCGAGCAGTGCGGCGGTCGCCGGTACGAGCAGCACCAGCAGCGCGACGTGCTGTGGCTGCCAGTCGAGGGAGGCGCCCACCGCGCAGGCCAGGGCCGTCGCATAGCCGAGGGAGGCGGCGGCGGACGCCGGCGCGAGGCGCCCGCGCCAGGCGGCTGCCGCGAACACGGCGGTCAGTGACGCGAGGACGGAGAGGGTGGCCGGCTCTGCGGGCAGGGCGAGGCAGGCGAGGCTGAGAGAGGTGATCAGGGCGAGCGTGGTGGCCGCGCGGTGCCTGAGTACGAGCAGGGCCAGGACCGTGCCTCCGTGCACCAACAGGCCGACGTTGTACGGCAGTTGCAGCGCGGTCGGGAGGGTGAGCGCCGCTGCCCAGGTCAGGGTGAGGGCGGCGGTCAGGGCCTGGGGGCGCCACGCGGCGGCGCGGACCGTGAGGGCCAGCACTGCGGCAACCGCGAGCAGGATCAGGGGAGTTGTGGTCGCGTGCGCCGGCCAGAAGGTGTCCGTCGCCGCCGCTTCACGAGCGTCGCCGGGCGCGCCGGACCACGCGCGGGACAGCCACGCGGCCGGGCCGAGCAGGGTGACGCCGACGGCGGGCAACGTCCACAGCACCGCGCTCGCCTGCGTGATGCCGGAGGCCCAGCCGAGGCCGTGGCGCACGGGCTGGGGGAGTCCGCTCCGTACCAGTGCCAACAGGGCGATTCCGCACGCCAGATACCCGGGAACCGTCCAGTCGGCGGGCGTCGCCGCGCGCAGCATTCCGCCGAGCGCGGCGACCACGAACAGGCCACCCGCCGCGGCCGTACTCGTCCTCAGACCACGGCCCGGAGCGAGCCACGCGGCGCCGAACGCGCCCGCCGCCGCGAGAGCGAAGAGCGCCGCCGCACGGGCGGCGGCGCCCGGACCGGTCGCATCCAGGGAGATGAGGCCGGTCGCCAGCACGCCCCAGCCACCCATGCCGAACGCGCCGCCAGCGGCGACGAGACGAACGGCCTTCGGAGTGGCCCGGAGCGCGACAACCATGTCGATCGCGGCGGTCAGCAGCACCGCCGCCGTGATCGTACGAAGGCCCCCGCCGGCCGCGATCGCCCAGAGGATCAAGGGGAGTTGGGCGACCGCGAGCGCGGCGGGGAGGGGGAGGAGAAGGGTCGGTGAGGCGGGTGCGGTGGGCGGGGCGGTGCGGGTGACGGCCGGGCGGGGGAGCGCCGCCGTCCCGAGGCCGTACGCCGTCCACACCACCGCGAGCACCGCCGACGCGGCAGCCGCGAACGAGACGCCGTCCCCGCCCGGGAACGCGACCTCGTGCAGCGCGTAGGTGTCCAGCACCGTCAGGACGAGACCGATGCCCGCGATCGACTCGGCCGTGGAACGCAGGCCCCGCCGCAGCAGCGCCACCGGCGCGCCGAGCGCCGCCAGGGTCACCGCGCCGAGCACCAGCGCCCGGCCCGTGATCCCCATGCTCCCCCAGCTGACCAGCGTGAACGCCGTCGCGGCGAGGGCGAGCAGGATGCCGCCGAGCACGAGCAGCAGGTTCTGCACACCGGGTGCGGTGGCCTCGCGGCGGGGCTGCGCGGCCGGCGGCGGCGGCGGTACGGGCGCGGACCAGGCGGGCTGAAGCATGGTCAGCAGCCAGGCCCTGCGGTGCAGCAACTGCGCACGGCGGGCGTCCAGTTGGTGCAGCTCGGCATCGAGGATCTGCAACTCCACGGCCGGGGGCGGAATGGGCGTCATGACTCGGAGTGTGGCGCTCGTCACGTCGTACGACATGAGTACGCGTACTCAAACACCGCCGGTTGCCGGGAGACGGGCCGTCGAATGGGCAGACTCCCGCCATGGACTGGACCCATTACCGCTTCCGCGCCCGGTGGGAGCTGCCCGCGCCGCCCGCCGTCGTCTACCCGGTCCTGGAGCGGGCCGAGGAGTATCCGCGCTGGTGGCCGCAGGTGCGTGAGGTGAACCAGCTCGACGACACCACCGGCGTCATCCGCATCCGCGCGAGCCTGCCGTACGCGCTGACCTTCACCGCGCGCGAAGTGCGGCGCGATCCGGCCGCCGGGGTGCTGGAGATCGCGATGACCGGCGATCTGGAGGGCTGGGCGCGCTGGACGCTCACGGCCGACGGCTCCGGCACGCTCGCCCGCTACGACCAGGAGGTCGACCTGAACCGGCCGCTGCTCAGGTGGTTCGCCGTACCCGGGCGGCCGGTGTTCCGCCTCAACCACGCCCTGATGATGCGGGCCGGACGGCGCGGGCTGCTCGCACACCTGGAAGCGGTTTGAAGGAAACCGGCGCGGGCCTGTATTGTTCAGTCCGTTCCCGGGCGATTAGCTCAGTGGGAGAGCGCTTCGTTCACACCGAAGAGGTCACTGGTTCGAACCCAGTATCGCCCACCGGGGAAAGCCGGTCCGCATCAGCGGGCCGGTTTTTTCATGTCCCGGGCACGCCCCTGTGTCCGTTCCTGCGGCGGCGCCACCTACGGTCGTTGGCCGCGATCGTCTTCGTCCTCGTGGTCACCGGCGGTGTCCTGAACGGCCATCGCATCGCGGCCGGACTTCCCGTCCTGCTGGCCGCTGTCGTCGTCTCCGCGGCCAACGCGGCCTCCAGCTCGGGGAGTTCTGGCTCCGGCGGCGGCTCCTGGTGAGGTGTGGGGGCGTGCCCCCACACCGTCAGGCCGCTTCGGCCAGGCCCGGTCGGAGCGGCCAGTCCGTGCTCACCACCTCCGGTGTGCCGCTGCGCGTGAACCACGCCTGGAGTCCGCGGGCCTGCGCCGCGTGCCACGTCGACTGCAGGGTGTGCAGTTCGGCGGGGGTCAGGCGCTCCAGCCGGGTCGCGAAGCGGCGGCCCAGGGCCCGTACGACTTCCAGGGAGGCCAGCGCGTCCGCGCCCGCGTCGTGCGCGCCGTCCAGCGTGACGCCGTAGTGCGCGCACAGGTCGGTGAGGGTGCGGCGGCCCTTGCGGTAGCGGTCCAGGTGTTTGTCCAGGACCCGGGGATCCAGCACCCGCAGCGCCGCCGACTCGAACCAGCGGTCCAGCGAGGACGCGCGGTGGCGGCGCAGTTCGCGGTCCAGCAGGGTCAGGTCGAAGGGCGCGTTCATCACCACCAACGGGCGTCCCATAGCGGCCTGTTCGGCCAGCTCGTCGGCTATCTCGTGCATCACCGGCGCGGGCCAGCGGCCGTTGCGCTGAAGATGCTCGTCCGTCAGTCCATGGATCGCCGTCGCCCCGGCGGGCACCGGCACCCCCGGGTTCACCAGCCACCGGGAGACCCGGGGACGGGTGCCGGGGGCGTCCTGGACGACGACGGCGGCCGACACTATGCGGTCGGTCTCCACATCCACGCCCGTGGTCTCCGTGTCGAACGCGGCCAACGGGCCCTCGTACCAGCACGTCATACGTACACAACTCCTCGTTCACCCACGGCAGCTGACGTACCGTCTTCTGCCTGTTTGGTGATACCCGTGCTGTTTGCGCCGTACGCCGGAAGGACACAACAGGAGTACGGGTCTTTGCAGTTCAGCGGCCCGGTACGGGGAAACACTTGGCGTGGAAGGCGAATTGGTCATGGTGATAGCGCAGCCCGAGCGGGGCGGGCTGCTGCCCGAACGGACGGCACCCCATCGCGGATCGCTCGCCACCACCGCCTGCATGGAAACGTTGCAGGTGGGCTATCTGCACGCCGTCGCAGCGGCGGCCGGCTGCTCGCTGTCCCAGCCCTTTCCGGACAACGGCATCGACTGGCACGTCAGTCACGGCTCGCCCGGGCACACGGTGGACGACGAGGTCACCATCAAGGTGCAGCTCAAGTGCACGTACCAGGTCCCGCCGAACCCGCCCGGCCGCTCCTTCTCCTTCACGCTCGACAACGACCACCTGCGCAAGCTCGCCCGCACCCCGGTCTCGGTGCACAAGATCCTGGTCGTGATGCTCGTCCCGCGTTCCCAGGACGACTGGCTGCGCGCCAGCCACGACCGGCTCGACCTGCGGCACTGCTGCTACTGGGTCAACCTCGCCGGTCACGCGATCACCGGCCGGACCCGGACCACCGTGCGGATACCGACCGCACGCATCTTCGACGACCGGGCGCTGTGCGAGATCATGACGCGGGTCGGGACGGGAGGCAGGCCATGAGGGACCGCCCGGTCGAGGAACACCTGAGGCAGGTACGGCCGCACCCCGACGACCACGCCGTCACCGGCTGGGAGCGTCCCCCCGAGCCCGACCGGGTCGACCCCGCCGTCCTCGGCGCCCTGCTGCGCCGGCACGGCTGGCAGCGGCGCGGCGGCGCCCCCGGACGCTACGGCCGCTGGACCCCACCCGGGCCCGGCGGCTCGGGCACCAGCCTGCTGGTCCCCGAGAGCCGGGCCTTCCCCGACAGCGACGACCTCCTCGGCGAGGCGCTCGTCGCCCTCGCCCGCAGCAACACCCCCTCCGCCCGCGAGGTGCTCGTCGGCCTCGCCGTACCGAGCGACGAGATCCGCTGGTGGCGGGACATCCCCACCGGCCCGGCCGGCACCGCGCCCTGGACCATCGAGGAACAACTCCGCGCCGCCGCCCGCCAGATGCTGCTCGCCGCCGCCCTCGCCACCCGCGCGCGGGCCGGCTACTACGGCGCCCGCCACCGCCGCCCCGCCGCCGCGTCCCTGGACCACGTCCTCGTCGGATCCGCCCCCGGCGGCCGGCAGCTCACCGCGTTCGTCCCCGTCGACACCGGCCGCACCCTCGCGGTACGCCTGCACCAGGCCCTGTACGCCACCCGCGAGGCCATCGACTACGAGCGGGCCACCGGCGGCATGGACGCCTTCGACGGAGCCGTCGAGGCGGGCGTCAGCCGCGAGTTGACCGAGGCCGTCGTCGCGCTCGTGCGCGGCACCGAGGGCGCCCGGATCGCCGTCGAGTGGGCGCCCGCCGCAGGTGTCCCCGAGGGCTGTGCCGCCCCCGCCGAGGCCGTCGAGTTCTCGCCCGGCGACCTGCCCGTGCTGCGCGCGGCCGGGGCCCGCTATCTGCGCGAGGAACCCTCCATGCCCGTGCGCATCACCGGCTCGGTGGTGCGGATGCGCCGCTCGGGGCCGCGCGGCGAGGGCACCGTACGGATGCAGGTGATCGCCGGCGCCGAGGTCGGGCACGTCCGCATGACGCTGGACGAGGAGTCGTACCGGATAGCCGGTCACGCCCATCTCGTCGGGCTCCCGGTCCGGGTGCACGGGCGGCTGGAGAGCCGGGGCGGCTTCCGCAGGCTGACCGGCGCTTCCGGGGTCGTACCCGTGCAGGTGGACGAGGCGGAGCGGGACCGGCTGATGAAGTCCCTTCAGGAGAACCTCGACTTCTTCGAGGAGGCGTGCAGCGGGGAGGACTGAGGGAGGGGAGCCCAGGGGCAACCGTTTCGCGGTGGGGCCCTTAGGGTCGGTACGATCCCCTATTGCGCGCGCTCACGGTATGGCGCCGCATCCACCCCGCAGTCAGGAGAGACCGGTGTCAGACGTCCGCGTGATCATCCAACGCGATTCCGAGCGGGAAGAGCGCACGGTGACGACGGGCACGACGGCCGCCGAGCTCTTCGCCGGCGAGCGCTCGATCATCGCCGCGCGCGTGGCCGGAGAGCTCAAGGACCTGGCCTACGTCGTCTCCGAGGGGGACGAGGTCGAGGGTGTCGAGATCTCCTCCGCCGACGGCCTCAACATCCTGCGCCACTCCACCGCGCACGTCATGGCCCAGGCCGTGCAGGAGCTGTTCCCCGAGGCCAAGCTCGGCATCGGCCCGCCGGTCAAGGACGGCTTCTACTACGACTTCGACGTCGAGAGGCCGTTCACGCCCGAGGATCTCAAGGCCATCGAGAAGAAGATGCAGGAGATCCAGAAGCGCGGCCAGCGTTTCTCGCGCCGCGTGGTGACCGACGAGGACGCCCGCGCGGAGCTGGCGAACGAGCCGTACAAGCTCGAACTCATCGGCATCAAGGGTTCCGCGTCCACCGACGACGGCGCGGACGTCGAGGTCGGCGGCGGCGAGCTGACGATCTACGACAACCTCGACGCCAAGACCGGCGACCTGTGCTGGAAGGACCTCTGCCGGGGCCCCCACCTGCCCACCACGCGCAACATCCCGGCGTTCAAGCTGATGCGCAACGCCGCCGCGTACTGGCGTGGCAGCGAGAAGAACCCGATGCTCCAGCGCATCTACGGCACCGCGTGGCCCTCCAAGGAGGAGCTGAAGGCGCACCTCGACTTCCTGATCGAGGCCGAGAAGCGCGACCACCGCAAGCTGGGCAACGAGCTGGACCTCTTCTCCATCCCGGACCAGATCGGCTCCGGCCTCGCCGTCTTCCACCCCAAGGGCGGTGTCGTCCGCCGGGTCATGGAGGACTACTCGCGGCGCCGCCACGAGGAGGAGGGCTACGAGTTCGTCTACACCCCGCACGCGACGAAGGGGAAGCTCTTCGAGACGTCCGGGCACCTGGACTGGTACGCCGACGGCATGTACCCGCCCATGCAGCTCGACGAGGGCGTGGACTACTACCTCAAGCCCATGAACTGCCCGATGCACAACCTGATTTTCGACGCGCGCGGCCGCTCGTACCGTGAACTGCCGCTGCGGCTCTTCGAGTTCGGGACCGTGTACCGGTACGAGAAGTCGGGCGTCGTGCACGGCCTCACCCGCGCGCGGGGCTTCACGCAGGACGATGCGCACATCTACTGCACGCGCGAGCAGATGGCCGACGAGCTCGACAAGACGCTCACGTTCGTCCTGAACCTGCTGCGGGACTACGGTCTGACCGACTTCTACCTGGAGCTGTCCACCAAGGACCCGGAGAAGTTCGTCGGCTCGGACGAGGTCTGGGAAGAGGCCACGGAGACGCTGCGCCAGGTCGCCGAGAAGCAGGGGCTGCCGCTCGTGCCTGACCCGGGTGGCGCCGCCTTCTACGGGCCGAAGATCTCCGTCCAGACGAAGGACGCGATCGGCCGGACCTGGCAGATGTCGACGGTCCAGCTCGACTTCAACCTGCCGGAGCGGTTCGACCTGGAGTACACGGGTCCCGACGGCTCCAAGCAGCGGCCGGTCATGATCCACCGGGCGCTGTTCGGGTCCATCGAGCGGTTCTTCGCGGTGCTGCTCGAGCACTACGCGGGGGCGTTCCCGGCGTGGCTGGCGCCCGTGCAGGCGGTGGGCATCCCGATCGGGGACTCGCACGTCGAGTACCTGGAGAAGTTCGCCGCAGCGGCCAAGAAGAAGGGCCTGCGCGTCGAGGTCGACTCCTCCTCGGACCGGATGCAGAAGAAGATCCGCAACGCGCAGAAGCAGAAGGTGCCGTTCATGGTCATCGTCGGCGACGAGGACATGAACGCCGGCACGGTCTCCTTCCGCTACCGCGACGGCTCGCAGGAGAACGGCATCGCGTTCGACGCGGCCATCGCGAAGATCGAGCAGATCGTGGCCGACCGGGTGCAGGTCTGAGTCCCTCGGTTCGGTTGTGGGAGGCCCTCGGGGGAGTTCAGATCCCCGGGGGCCTCTCGTCGTCCTCCCTCGCGAAGACCTGGAGCAGCCAGGAGGCGAAGGTTCCGGTGACGGCGCCGAGCAGGGCCAGGCCGATGGCCATCATGCCGACCGCGATCAGCCGGCCGAGCGGGGTGATCGGCACGACGTCGCCGTAGCCGACGGTCGCGAAGGTGGCGCAGGTCCACCAGACGGCGTCGCCGAAGGTCTTGATCGTCGCGCCCGGTGCCGTGTGCTCGGTCTGGTACACGGACAGGGCGCCGGCGAATCCCAGCAGGGTGGTGGACAGCCCGGCGTAGACCATCACGCGCGCGTGCAGCGCGAGCCGGGGCTCGCCGTGCCGTCGCTGTACGGCCTCGTACGCCTTGACGACCCGCAGCGGGCGCAGCAGGGGCAGGATCAGGACCAGGGTGTCCAGCCAGTGCGTGCGGACGAAGCGCAGCCGCTGGCCGCTGAGGCGCCAGCGGACCGCGTAGTCGACGGCGAAGAGCGCCCACGCGGCGAACAGCACGGCGAGGCAGAGGTCCTGCCAGTCGCCGGACAGGCCGTGGGCCAGGATGCGGACCGCGTACGCGGCGAGGAAGACCATCGACGCCACGGCGAGCGGAACCTCCGTGCTGCGCTCCCAGCGGGCCTTGCGGGTGTCGTCGTCCATCGGACCAGCTTGGCGGCGGGCCCCCTTCGCGCAACCCCGGCGACACGCCGCGAACGGGCGAAGCCATATGCTGACTTGCATGACGAGTGAGCCGGAGCAGCAGATCGGAGTGGGGACGCCGGACGCGTTCCAGCGCCTGTGGACCCCGCACCGGATGGCCTACATCCAGGGCGAGAACAAGCCGACCGGCCCCGGTGCCGACGACGGTTGCCCCTTCTGCTCGATTCCGGCGAAATCGGACGAGGACGGGTTGATCGTCAGGCGCGGTGAGCTCGTGTACGGGGTGCTCAATCTGTACCCGTACAACGGCGGCCATCTGATGGTCGTGCCCTACCGCCATGTCGCCGACTACACCGACCTGACCGACGCGGAGACCGTGGAGCTTGCGGCGCTCACCAAGCAGGCGATGACGGCCCTGCGTACCGCGTCCGGTGCCCACGGCTTCAACATCGGCATGAACCAGGGCAGCGTGGCGGGCGCGGGCATCGCCGCCCATCTGCACCAGCACATCGTCCCGCGCTGGGGCGGCGACACCAACTTCATGCCGGTGGTCGGCCACACGAAGGTGCTGCCCCAACTCCTCGCGGACACAAGGAAGATGCTGGCGGACGCGTGGCCCACGGCGTGAGCCACGCGACGGGGGCCGGCTACGCGTCGTAGAGGTCGGCCTTCCGCGGGGACGCGTCCTGCACGTTCGTGCTGAGGAACGACGAGCGGTTGCCGAACTTCTCCGTGTCCACGCCGTTCTCGTCGAGGACGCGGATCGCCGCCGCGTGCACCACGCGCAGGACCGGTGTCGCGGCGCGCAGCGCGTCGTCCGCCATGAAGCGGTGGCGCCAGGGCTGGTCGGCCCAGGCGTGCCGCAGGCCGAACGGCTCGGGCAGGGATATGGAACCGCCGAGCCAGTTGAGCAGCGGCGGGTACCAGGTGATCGGGGCGCGGACCGCGAGCCGTACGACCTCGTCGGCGGGGACCAGCGGGAGCTTGACCTTGCGGGTCTCCCACGGCTTGAGGGTCTTCTGGACATCCTTCGTCGGGGCCTCGGGCTTGCCGGTGAACAGTGAGTTCACGGGACCCAGGGCGTGCCCGGTGATCTCGATGCGCAGTGTCTTGTGCAGCACGGTCACTGTGATCATCATCGTGATGATCAACTGCCCTTCCCAGAGCGTCCACTGCACGCCCAGGTAGTGTCGCTCGCCGCTGCCGAACTGCTGCTTGTTGCAGATGTCCTGTATCGCGTGCGACTTGACCTGGTACGCCTCCACGTCCGTGCCGTCGGGCCGGGACACCGCCTTGGCGCCCTCGCCGACCGGCGTGACGATCCAGTGCCGTACCGACGCCTTCGGGAAGCCGCCGGTGTTGATCGTGTTGCGCTCCAGCATGCGCAGGTCGTCGTGGATGTTGCGGATGACGTCCCAGCTGCGGAAGGGGTGGATCTCCCGGTCGGCGTCGCGTGCGATCAGGTCTTCGGCGAGCTGCCAGCTGCCCCAGCGGGTGCCCATGCCGAGGATGCCCTTGGGGCCGGCATAGAAGATCGAGTTGGACTGCTGCTCGGCGCTGAGCTTGGCCAGGGACTGGCGGAGCTGCTCGGCCTGGGTCTCGCCGGGGCTGGTCGGCACCGCCTCGGGGACCTTGGCGCCGACGCTGCTGCCGGACAGCAGGCTGTCCCAGCGCCCGCGCAGATCCTTCGCGGTGTTCTCGCAGACCTGCTTGGCCCACAGCCAGCCGACCACGGGGAGGACGACGCACGCGCGCGCGTACCAGGACCAGAAGCCCTCGAACGGCGCCTTGACCAGGAAGATCACGGCGACGGCGCCCACCGCGACGAGCAGGGTCGTGGCGATCGCGCCGGCCCGCTTGTTCGTCTGGGTGCGCTTGTCGATCAGGCTGCGCAGCTGGAAGACCAGCAGCCAGACGACGAGCCCGGGCAGGAACAGCAGGCCGCACAGCACCATGATCATGGACAGCCGGTTGTCCCGCGCGCGGCGGATGTTGTTGGCCGCCAGGGCGTGCTCCACGACGGCCTGCGGCTCGGTGCCGAACGACTGGATGAGCGGTTTGCGGCCGGGGCCGAGCATGCGGGCCACCACGGCTCCGGCGAACGCCTCACCGAGGTTGGGGCGGAAGATCGTCGCCCACTTGCGGCCCTCGTTGACGGTCGTCTGGTGCCATTCGTTGTCGGCCTTCTTGATGTCCGCGACCGGGTTGTCCCGGTAGGCCGCCGAGGCCAGCGCGAAGGTCGCCGTCTGGCCCTCGTCGCCCGTACGCGGCACCTGTGGTCCGAAGATGTCCGCATAACCGCTGTCAACGGTCATTCCCGCCCCCGATCGCCGCTGCTCCCGCTTCTGCGGCTTTCCCGACTTCCGTGCTCCGCACACCTGTTGATCAGGTCATCAGCGTATCGGCCATCACTGACATCCGTAGGCGGACGACCGAAGCCGCCCGCCTGCCCGGAACAGATCGTTCCATTTGAGCCACTTGTGGGTCGTCGCAAGCCACAAGTGAGCCACCCGGTATCAACTCCTATGCGTCGCCCGCCTGTTCGCGGATCCGTTCGGCGATCTGCGGAGGCATCGGTTCGTGGCGGACGTAGGCGCGGTTGAACCGGGCCGTGCCGTGGGAGAGGGAGCGGAGGTCGACGGCGTAGCGGCCGATCTCTATCTCGGGGACCTCGGCCCGGATCAGTGTGCGTCCGCCGGTCGTCTGCTCGGTGCCGAGCACCCGGCCGCGCCGCCCGGACAGGTCGCTCATCACCGCGCCCACGTAGTCGTCGCCGACCAGGACGGTCACCTCGGCCACCGGTTCCAGGAGATGGATCTTCGCGTCGGCCGCCGCCTCCCGCAGGGCCAGCGCGCCGGCCGTCTGGAACGCGGCGTCCGAGGAGTCCACCGAGTGCGCCTTGCCGTCCAGGAGCGTGATCCGTACGTCGAGCAGCGGATGCCCGGCCGCAACTCCCTTGGCGGCCTGGGCCCTTACGCCCTTCTCCACCGACGGGATGAACTGCCGGGGCACCGCGCCGCCGATGACCTTGTCCACGAACTCGATGCCCGTGCCGCCCGGCAGCGGTTCGACCTCGATCTCGCAGATCGCGAACTGCCCGTGCCCGCCGGACTGTTTGACGTGCCGGCCACGCCCCTGCGCCTTGGCGGCGAACGTCTCCCGCAGGGAGACCTTGTGCGGGACGACGTCGACCTGGACGCCGTAGCGGCTGCGCAGCCGTTCCAGGGCGACGTCCGCGTGGGCCTCGCCGAGGCACCACAGGACGACCTGGTGGGTGTCCTGGTTCTGTTCCAGGCGCATGGTGGGGTCCTCGGCGACGAGCCTGCTCAGGCCCTGCGAGAGCTTGTCCTCGTCCGCCTTGCTGTGCGCCTGGATGGCGAGCGGCAGCAGCGGGTCGGGCATCTCCCAGGGCTCCATCAGGAGCGGGTCGTCCTTGGCCGAGAGGGTGTCCCCGGTCTCCGCGCGGCCCAGCTTCGCCACACACGCGAGGTCGCCCGCGATGCAGTGCGTGAGCGCCCGCTGCTGCTTGCCGAAGGGCGCGGACAGGGCGCCGACGCGTTCGTCGACGTCGTGGTCCTCGTGCCCTCGGTCGGCGAGCCCGTGCCCGGAGACATGGATCGTCTCGTCGGGGCGCAGGGTGCCCGAGAAGACGCGCACCAGGGAGACCCGGCCGACGTACGGGTCGGAGGCGGTCTTCACGACCTCGGCGACCAGCGGCCCGTTCGGGTCGCACGCCTTCAGCTCCCGCGCCCTGCCGTCGACCGTGGTGACCCCGGGCGCCTCGCGCTCCAGCGGGGTCGGGAAACCGCGCGTGATCAGCTCAAGCAGCTCGACCGTGCCGAGACCCTGACGGGCGCCCTCGGCGGCGGGGGCGGCGGCCAGGACGGGGAAGAACACCCCGCGCGCGACGGCCCGCTCCAGGTCCGCGATCAGCGTCTTGACGTCGATGTCCTCGCCGCCGAGATAGCGGTCCATGAGGGTTTCGTCCTCGCTCTCCGAGATGATCCCCTCGATGAGCCGGTTGCGGGCCTCCTCGATCCCGGGCACCTGGTCGGGCCCGGGCTCGGACTCCTTGCGCTCTCCGGACGCGTAGTCGAACAGCTTCTGCGACAGCAGCCCGACCAGCCCGGTCACGGGCGCGTGCCCGTCGGGCCCCGGCGCGCCGTGCAGCGGCAGATACAGCGGGAGTACGGCGTCGGGGTCGTCCGCGCCGAACGCCTCCGCGCAGTACCGGGTCATCGACTCGAAGTCCGCGCGGGCGGACTCCAGGTGCGTGATGACGATGGCGCGCGGCATGCCGACCGCCGCGCACTCCTCCCACACCATCCGGGTCGAGCCGTCCACGCCGTCGGAGGCCGAGACGACGAAGAGGGCCGCGTCCGCCGCACGCAGACCGGCCCTCAACTCGCCGACGAAATCGGCGTATCCGGGGGTGTCGAGAAGATTGACCTTGTACCCGTCCCAGTCGACGGGCACCAGGGAGAGCTGCACCGAGCGCTGCTGGCGGTGCTCGATCTCGTCGTAGTCGGAGACGGTGCCGCCGTCCTCCACGCGGCCCGCCCGGTTCACCGCCCCCGCGGTCAGCGCGAGGGCCTCCACCAGAGTCGTCTTGCCCGATCCGGAGTGGCCGACCAGCACCACATTCCGTACGGACGCGGGGTGGTCGGCCGCCGTAGCCCTGCCGGCGGCTCCGGGGTGTGCGTTCGCCTTGTCGCCCATGGCCTTGCCTCCCGTGCACGGTGAGGTCACTGTGGGCGCGGACACACGGTGCCGCGTGCGGTGGCGGCTCCGATGACGCCCGCGGTGGTTCGAGCTTTCCACTCCCGTCACGGTGCGTCCATACGGCGGACGCGATCCGGACGTGACACCGATGGCATCCTCTCGTGACACGGGGGTGCGGGTGCCCGGCCGTCGCTCACGCGTGCGCGTGGCTACGATGGGCCAGCCGGTGGCCAGCAGGGGCCGCGCGGCGACACCGACCCTCGGGAAGGCCATGCTGAACAAGTACGCGCGTGCATTCTTCACGCGTGTCCTCACGCCGTTCGCCGCGTTTCTGATCCGCCGGGGCGTCAGCCCCGACACGGTCACCCTCCTCGGCACCGCCGGGGTGGTCGCGGGCGCGCTGGTCTTCTACCCCATGGGCGAGTTCTTCTGGGGCACGGTCGTGATCACGCTGTTCGTGTTCTCCGACCTCGTCGACGGCAACATGGCCCGCCAGCTGGGCCGCTCCAGCCGCTGGGGCGCCTTCCTCGACTCCACGCTCGACCGGGTGGCCGACAGCGCGGTCTTCGGCGGTCTGGCCCTCTGGTACGCGGGCGGCGGCGACAACATCGCCCTGTGCGCCGTCTCGATCTTCTGCCTGGCCAGCGGCCAGGTGGTGTCGTACACCAAGGCGCGCGGCGAGGCGATCGGGCTGCCCGTCGCCGTCAACGGTCTGGTCGAGCGGGCCGAGCGACTGGTGATCTCACTCGTCGCGTGCGGTCTCTCCGGCCTCCACAAGTTCGGCGTCCCGGGCATCCAGTGGCTGCTGCCGATCGCGCTGTGGATCGTCGCCGTGGGCAGCATCGTCACGCTGATCCAGCGGGTCGTCACGGTCCGCAGGGAGGCCGCCGAGGCCGACGCGGCGGCGGCTCAGGAAGCCGAGCAGCACAGCACCGGGGCGACCCCGTGAGCAGTGCCCAGGAGCGGCTGACCGACGCGCTCTACGGCCTCGGCTGGAGCACCGTCAAGAAGCTCCCCGAGCCGGTCGCCGTCCGGCTCGGCCGCACCATCGCCGACCTCGCCTGGAAGCGGCGCGGCAAGGGCGTACGACGGCTGGAGAGCAACTACGCGCGCGTGGTGCCCGACGCGAGCCCCGAGCGGCTCGCCGAGCTCTCGCGCGCGGGCATGCGGTCGTACCTGCGCTACTGGATGGAGTCCTTCCGGCTCCCCGCCTGGAGCCCCGAGCGCGTCAAGACGGGCTTCGACCCCAAGGACGTGCACCACCTGACCGACGGCATCGCCTCCGGCCGGGGCGTCGTCCTCGCGCTGCCGCACCTCGCCAACTGGGACCTCGCCGGCGCCTGGGTCACCACCAAGCTGGAGACGCCGTTCACCACGGTCGCCGAACGCCTCAAGCCGGAGACGCTCTACGACCGCTTCGTCGCCTACCGCGAGGGCCTCGGCATGGAGGTCCTGCCGCACAGCGGCGGCACCGCCTTCGGCACCCTGGCCCGGCGGCTGCGCGACGGGGGCCTGGTCTGTCTGGTCGCCGAGCGCGATCTGTCCGCCTCCGGGGTCGAGGTCGAGTTCTTCGGCGAGGCCACCCGGATGCCCGCAGGACCCGCCCTTCTCGCCCAGCAGACGGGCGCGCTGCTCCTCCCGGTGACGCTCTGGTACGACGACTCGCCGGTCATGCAGGGACGCGTCCATCCGCCCGTCGAGGTACCCGAGTCAGGTGACCGGGCCGAGAAGACGTCTGTCATGACACAGGCGCTGGCAGACGCCTTCGCCACCGGCATCGCCGACCACCCGGAGGACTGGCACATGCTGCAGCGCTTGTGGCTCGCGGATCTCGACCCCACGAAGGGGCCCTCGTGAGGATCGGCATCGTCTGCCCCTACGCCTGGGACGTGCCGGGCGGCGTCCAGTTCCACATCCGAGACCTCGCCGAGTACTTCATCCGGCTCGGCCACGAGGTGTCCGTCCTCGCTCCGGCCGACGACGACACCCCGCTCCCGCCGTACGTCGTCTCGGCCGGTCGTGCGGTCCCGGTGCCGTACAACGGCTCGGTGGCCCGGCTGAACTTCGGCTTCCTGTCCGCGGCCCGGGTCCGACGCTGGCTGCACGACGGCGAGTTCGACGTCATCCACATCCACGAGCCGACCTCGCCCTCGCTCGGTCTGCTGGCCTGCTGGGCGGCCTCGGGCCCGATCGTCGCCACCTTCCACACCTCCAACCCGCGCTCCCGGGCGATGATCGCCGCGTACGCGATCCTCCAGGCCGCGCTGGAGAAGATCAGCGCGCGGATCGCCGTGAGCGAGTACGCCCGCCGCACGCTCGTCGAACACCTCGGCGGGGACGCGGTCGTCATCCCGAACGGCGTCGACGTCGACTTCTTCGCCCGCGCCGAACCCAAGCCGGAGTGGCAGGGGGAGACGATCGGCTTCATAGGGCGCATCGACGAACCCCGCAAGGGCCTCCCGGTGCTGATGAAGGCCCTGCCGAGGATCCTCGCCGAGCGGCCGAACGCGCGGCTGCTGGTCGCCGGGCGCGGCGACGAGGAGGAGGCCGTCGAGACGCTCCCCGAGGAACTGCGCTCCCGCGTCGAGTTCCTCGGCATGATCAGCGACGACGACAAGGCCCGCTTCCTGCGCAGCATCGACCTCTACGTCGCCCCCAACACCGGCGGCGAGAGCTTCGGCATCATCCTCGTCGAGGCCATGTCGGCGGGCGCCCCGGTCCTCGCCTCCGACCTGCCCGCCTTCGCGCAGGTCCTCGACCAGGGCGCGGCCGGCGAGCTGTTCACCAACGAGGACGCGGACACCCTCGCCGAGGCGGCCGTACGGCTCCTGGGCGACCCCGAGCGGCTTGCGCAGCTGAGCCGGCAGGGGAGCGCCCATGTCCGGCGCTTCGACTGGTCCACCGTCGGGGCCGACATCCTGTCCGTGTACGAGACGGTGACCGCGGGCGCGGCGGCCGTCGCCACCGATGAACGCAGCGGTCTGCGGGCGCGGTTCGGGCTGGCCCGGGACTGAGGTGCGGGACGGCGACCGCGCGGGGGCGTGCTGCTCTCCCGCGCGCGGGGAGGTCGGTTCGGGTTTCCAACTCGGGGTGCCTGTCGGCCGATCCGGCGACGACACCCGCGCGATCGCCCTGCCAGGCGGTGAGTTCCGCATGGGCGACGCCTTCGACGAGGGCTACCCGGAGGACGCGGAGGGACCCGTCCGTACGGTGACCGTCGAGCCGTTCCGCGTCGACGCGACCGCCGTCTCCAACGCGCGCTTCGCCCGCTTCGTGGACGACACCGGGTACGTCACCGAGGCGGAGCGGTACGGCAGTTCGTTCGTGTTCCACCTGCTGCTGCACCCCCGCGCGCGGGACGCCGTGTTCGGCCAGGTCGAGGCGGCTCCCTGGTGGCTCGGAGTGGAAGGCGCGTCCTGGAGAGCACCGGAGGGCCCCGGTTCCGATGTCGTCGACCGCGCGGACCACCCCGTAGTGCACGTGTCCCACCACGACGCCCTCGCCTACTGCGCCTGGGCGGGCGCCCGGCTGCCCACCGAGGCCGAGTGGGAGTACGCGGCACGGGGTGGCCTCGACGGTCGGCGCTATCCCTGGGGCGACGATTTCGACCCCGAGCTGCTGAACACCTGGCAGGGCGACTTCCCCAGGACCAGCACCCGCACCGGCGGCACCACGGGCACGGTCCCCGTGGACGCGTACGAGCCCAATGCCTTCGGCCTGTTCAACATGTCCGGCAACGTGTGGGAGTGGTGCGCCGACAGCTTCGTACCCGGCGGCGAGGAACGCGTGATCCGCGGCGGCTCGTACCTCTGCCACGCCTCCTACTGCCACCGCTACCGGGTCGCCGCCCGCTCCAAGAACACCCCCGACTCCTCGACGGGGCACGGGGGTTTCCGGTGCGCGCGGGACCTGTCGGGAGCGTGACCACGGGCGGGTAGCCTTGCCGCCCGTGAGCGCAACTCTGATCTGGATCCTCGTCGCCCTGGTGGCGATCGGCCTGTACCTGAGCTGGACCGCGGGCCGGCTCGACCGGCTGCACGCCCGGATCGACGCGGCCCGCGCGGCGCTCGACGCCCAACTGCTGCGCCGTGCCTCGGTGACACAGGAGTTGGCCACCTCGGGCGTTCTCGACCCGGCCGCCTCGATCGTCCTCTACGAGGCCGCGCACGCCGCCCGGCAGGCCGAGGAGGAGCAACGGGAGGTCGCCGAGAGCGAGTTGAGCCAGGCCCTGCGCGCCGTCTTCGCCGAGCCTCCGCAGGTCGAGGGCGTCCGCGAGGCTCCCGGCGGAGAGGCGGCGGCCCGCGAACTCGCCGAGTCGGTACGCCGCGTCCCGATGGCCCGCCGCTTCCACAACGACACCGTGGGCGCCGCCCGCCGCCTCCGCGAACACCGCAAGGTCCGCTGGTTCCACCTGGCCGGACACGCCCCCTTCCCCATGGCCTTCGAAATGGACGACGAGCCACCGGCGGCACTGGTCGACCGGGCCGCGTAGAGATCACCCCGGGGCACACCGGTTCGAAAACGATCCACCGGCTACCCATTGGCCCTTGCTGTGGCCTGCATCTCTCGCGTTTCCTCGGTACTGCAGCAGCCCTCTTTCACCGAGTGAGGTCACCCCGTGTCCAGCACCCCCAGCTCCGCCCAGACTCCCGAGACCGGCACCGCGCGCGTGAAGCGCGGGATGGCCGAGCAGCTCAAGGGCGGTGTGATCATGGACGTGGTCAACGCCGAGCAGGCGAAGATAGCCGAGGACGCAGGCGCCGTCGCCGTCATGGCCCTGGAGCGGGTCCCCGCCGACATCCGCAAGGACGGCGGAGTGGCCCGGATGTCCGCCCCGAACATGATCGAGGAGATCATCGAGGCGGTCTCCATCCCGGTCATGGCCAAGTCCCGCATCGGCCACTTCGTCGAGGCCCAGGTCCTGCAGTCCCTCGGCGTCGACTACATCGACGAGTCCGAGGTCCTCACCCCGGCCGACGAGGTCAACCACAGCGACAAGTTCGCCTTCACCACCCCCTTCGTCTGCGGTGCCACCAACCTGGGCGAGGCTCTGCGCCGCATCGCCGAGGGCGCCGCGATGATCCGCTCCAAGGGCGAGGCCGGCACCGGCAACGTCGTCGAGGCGGTCCGTCACCTGCGCCAGATCAAGAACGAGATCGCCCGTCTGCGCGGCTTCGACAACAACGAGCTGTACGCCGCCGCCAAGGACCTGCGCGCCCCGTACGAGCTGGTCCGCGAGGTCGCCGAGCTGGGCAAGCTCCCGGTCGTGCTGTTCTCCGCCGGTGGCGTCGCCACCCCCGCCGACGCCGCGCTGATGCGCCAGCTCGGCGCCGAGGGTGTCTTCGTCGGCTCCGGCATCTTCAAGTCCGGCGACCCGGCCAAGCGCGCCGCCGCCATCGTCAAGGCCACCACGTTCTACGACGACCCGAAGATCATCGCGGACGCGTCCCGCAACCTCGGTGAGGCCATGGTCGGCATCAACTGCGACACCCTCCCCGAGGCCGAGCGTTACGCGAACCGGGGCTGGTGATGACCACTCCCGTAGTCGGAGTGCTCGCGCTCCAGGGCGACGTACGGGAACACCTGATCGCCCTGGCCGCGGCCGACGCCGTGGCCAGGCAGGTCAGGCGCCCCGAGGAACTCGCCGAGGTGGACGCCCTCGTCATCCCCGGGGGTGAGTCCACCACCATCTCCAAGCTGGCCGTCCTCTTCGGACTGATGGACCCCCTGCGCGCACGCGTGCGTGCCGGTATGCCCGTCTACGGCACCTGCGCCGGCCTGATCATGCTCGCCGACAAGATCCTCGACCCGCGCTCGGGCCAGGAGACGATCGGCGGCATCGACATGATCGTGCGCCGCAACGCCTTCGGGCGGCAGAACGAGTCCTTCGAAGCAGCTGTCGACGTCCGGGGCATTGAGGGCGATCCTGTGGAGGGCGTCTTCATCCGCGCCCCCTGGGTGGAGTCAGTCGGCGCCGAGACGGAGGTCCTCGCCGAACACGAGGGCCACATCGTCGCGGTCCGCCAGGGCAACGCGCTCGCCACGTCGTTCCACCCGGAACTGACCGGCGACCACCGCGTGCACTCGCTGTTCGTCGACATGGTGCGCGCGAACCTGGCTCCGGGGTCCTAGTAGGATCTCTGGGGTTCGTAAAGAGTTGGGTTACGCGAAGGAGACAGGCAGATGTCCGGCCACTCTAAATGGGCTACGACGAAGCACAAGAAGGCCGTGATCGACGCCAAGCGCGGCAAGCTCTTCGCGAAGATGATCAAGAACATCGAGGTCGCGGCCCGTACCGGTGGTGCCGATGTGTCCGGCAACCCGACGCTCTTCGACGCCATCCAGAAGGCCAAGAAGAGCTCGGTCCCGAACAAGAACATCGACTCCGCCGTCAAGCGCGGCGCCGGTCTCGAAGCCGGTGGCGCCGACTACGAGACGATCATGTACGAGGGTTACGGCCCCAATGGTGTCGCGGTGCTCATCGAGTGCCTCACCGACAACCGCAACCGCGCCGCCTCGGACGTTCGCGTCGCCATGACCCGCAACGGCGGGAACATGGCCGACCCCGGCTCCGTCTCGTACCTCTTCAACCGCAAGGGCGTCGTCGTCGTCCCCAAGGGGGAGCTGACCGAGGACGACGTCCTGGGTGCCGTGCTCGACGCGGGCGCCGAGGAGGTCAACGACCTCGGTGAGTCCTTCGAGGTCATCTCCGAGGCCACCGACCTGGTCGCGGTCCGCACCGCGCTCCAGGACGCCGGGATCGACTACGACTCCGCCGACGCCAACTTCGTCCCGACCATGCAGGTCGAGCTGGACGAAGAGGGCGCCCGCAAGATCTTCAAGCTGATCGACGCCCTGGAGGACAGCGACGACGTGCAGAACGTCTTCGCCAACTTCGACGTCAGCGACGAGGTCATGGAGAAGGTCGACGCCTGAGCCGCCGACAAGCCGAACGGGCCGACGGGACACACCCCGTCGGCCCGTCGCTTTGTCAGTGACACCCGATAGCCTGCACAAACAGGCGATCGAACGAGGGGGGTTGGTGTGCGGGTACTCGGGGTGGACCCCGGTCTCACGCGCTGCGGTGTCGGTGTCGTCGAAGGCGTCGCCGGCCGGCCGCTCACCATGGTCGGCGTCGGTGTCGTACGGACCCCGGCGGACGCCGAGTTGGGGCAGCGTCTGGTCGCCATCGAGCAGGGCATCGAGGCGTGGCTGGACGAGCACCGGCCCGAATTCGTCGCCGTGGAGCGGGTGTTCAGCCAGCACAACGTCCGTACGGTGATGGGCACCGCCCAGGCCAGCGCCGTAGCCATGCTGTGCGCCGCCCGCCGCGGCATCCCGGTCGCCCTGCACACCCCCAGCGAGGTCAAGGCCGCCGTCACCGGCAGCGGACGCGCCGACAAGGCCCAGGTCGGCGCCATGGTGACCCGGCTGCTCCGGCTCGACGCGCCCCCCAAGCCCGCCGACGCGGCCGACGCCCTCGCCCTCGCCATCTGCCACATCTGGCGGGCCCCCGCGCAGAACCGCCTCCAGCAGGCGGTCGCCCAGAACCGACTTCAGCAGGCCGTCGCCCTGCACGCAGCCAAGTCCCCGAACGCATCGAAAGGCCGTACCGCATGATCGCCTTCGTCAGTGGCACGGTCGCCGCACTCGCTCCCGACGCCGCGGTGGTGGAGGTCGGCGGTGTCGGCATGGCGATCCAGTGCACGCCGAACACGCTGTCCACGCTCCGCCTGGGCAAGCCGGCCAAGCTCGCCACCTCCCTCGTCGTCCGCGAGGACTCGCTCACTCTGTACGGCTTCGTGGACGACGACGAGCGCCAGATCTTCGAGCTGCTGCAGACCGCGACCGGCGTCGGACCCCGGCTCGCGCAGGCGATGCTGGCCGTGCACACCCCGGACGCCCTGCGCCGCGCGGTCGCCGCCGGTGACGAGAAGGCGCTGATGGCGGTGCCCGGCATCGGCAAGAAGGGCGCGCAGAAGCTGCTCCTCGAGTTCAAGGACCGGCTCGGCGCACCCGTGGGCAACGCCCCGGCGATCGGCGCCCCGGTCACCAGCGGCTGGCGCGACCAGCTGCACGCGGCCCTCATCGGCCTCGGGTACGCCACCCGCGAGGCCGACGAGGCCGTGGCCGCCGTAGCACCGCAGGCCGAGGCCGCCGAAGGGGCGCCGCAGGTGGGGCAGTTGCTCAAGGCCGCCCTGCAGACCCTGAACCGCGCCCGCTAGGAGACGTCAGTGAACTGGGACGACACGACCGACGAGACCGCCGCCGAGCGGCTGGTGGGCTCGGTCGCCGACCGCGAGGACCAGGCCGTCGAGGCCGCCCTGCGCCCCAAGGACCTGGGCGAGTTCATCGGCCAGGAGAAGGTCCGCGAACAGCTCGACCTGGTGCTGCGGGCCGCACGCGCGCGTGGCGCCACCGCCGACCACGTGCTGCTCTCCGGTGCTCCCGGCCTCGGCAAGACCACCCTGTCGATGATCATCGCGGCCGAGATGGGCGCCCCCATCCGCATCACCAGCGGCCCCGCGATCCAGCACGCCGGCGACCTCGCCGCGATCCTCTCCTCCCTCCAGGAGGGCGAGGTCCTCTTCCTCGACGAGATCCACCGCATGTCGAGGCCCGCCGAAGAGATGCTCTACATGGCGATGGAGGACTTCCGCGTCGACGTCATCGTCGGCAAGGGCCCCGGCGCCACCGCGATCCCGCTCGAACTCCCGCCGTTCACCCTGGTCGGCGCCACCACGCGCGCGGGACTGCTGCCGCCCCCGCTGCGCGACCGCTTCGGCTTCACCGCGCACATGGAGTTCTACGAACCCGCCGAGCTGGAGCGCGTCATCCACCGCTCGGCGAACCTCCTCGACGTGGAGATCGATCCGGACGGCGCCGCCGAGATCGCCGGCCGGTCCCGCGGCACCCCCCGTATCGCCAACCGGCTGCTGCGCCGCGTCCGGGACTACGCGCAGGTCAAGGCCGACGGCTTCATCACCCGGGACATCGCAGGGGCGGCCCTCAAGGTGTACGAGGTCGACGGCCGCGGCCTCGACCGGCTCGACCGCGGTGTCCTGGAGGCCCTGCTCAAGCTGTTCGGCGGCGGACCGGTCGGCCTCTCCACGCTCGCGGTCGCGGTGGGGGAGGAGCGCGAGACCGTCGAAGAGGTCGCCGAACCCTTCCTCGTCCGCGAAGGCCTGCTGGCCCGCACCCCCCGGGGACGCGTCGCCACCCCCGCCGCGTGGGCCCATCTCGGCCTCACCCCGCCCCGCTCGTCAACCGGGGGAAACGGACAAGGGGACCTGTTCGGGGCGTGACGGCGGGGGCACTGGCCGGGTCAGGAACCCCGGTGCCATGCTGTGCGTTGTTCCATCAGCGTGGACTCGCTTAGACTCCGCCGATGCCGCCTTTGTGGGCGGCGCCGACCACCCCCATCCACCAGGCCGCTCACCGCCGCGGTCGTGCGAAGGAAATTCCGTCCCGTGAATATCGTGACCCTCCTCCCGTTCATCGTGCTCATCGGGGCCATGTTCCTGATGACCCGCTCTGCCAAGCGCAAGCAGCAGGCGGCCGCGTCGATGCGTAATGACATGCAGCCCGGCACCGGCGTCCGCACGATCGGGGGCGTGTACGCGACGGTCAAGGAGGTCAACGAGGAGACGGTTCTCCTCGACGCCGGCCCCGGCGTCGAGCTCCTCTTCGCGAAGAACGCGATCGGCGCCGTCCTCACCGACGACGAGTACAACCGCATCGTCCACGGCATCGAGCACGACCTGAAGGACGACTCCGACGTCGTCCCGGACGACGCTTCCTCCCTCACCGAGACCGACGAGCCCGCCGCCGACTCTTCCGACGACAAGCCCATCGACCTCGGCAAGAAGGACGCGGCCGAAGAGCCCGCCGACGCCACCGAGGAGCCGGCCGAGGCCGCCGAGGCCAAGACGGACGAAGAGCCGAAGAAGACCGACGGCGACTCCGACGCGAAGTAGTCACGTCCCGGGAGCGCGGCGCGATCCGCTCGCGCCCCGCGCACCCCGGGTACGTGCGTCGCTCGCACGGGATCCCGACACCATGTCATGGCCGCAGGCGCGCTGACCCGGCGCGGAGCGGCCCGAGAGGGAGTACGAGAAGGTGGCAGCACCTAAGAGGGGCCGTAGCGCGAGCGCCCAGAGCAAGCCAGGGCGCTCGCTGGCCCTCATCCTGATCGCCATCGTGGCGCTCACGGGTGGCATGTTCGCATCCGGGCACACCACTCCGCGTCTCGGCATCGACCTGGCCGGCGGTACGAGCATCACTCTCCGGGCCGTCCCGGAGAAGGGCCAGGAATCCGCGATCAACAAGGCCAACATGGACACCGCGGTCGACATCATGAACCGCCGTGTCAATGGTCTTGGTGTCTCGGAGGCCGAGGTCCAGACGCAGGGCACCAGGAACATCATCGTCAACATCCCCAAGGGCACGAACTCGGAGGAAGCGCGCCAGCAGGTCGGTACCACCGCCAAGCTGTACTTCCGCCCGGTCCTGGCCACGGAGGCGTCGGTCGGCGCCGCGGCGAGCCCGTCCCCGAGCGCCTCGGGCAGTGCTTCCAGCAGCCCGTCGAGCTCGGCCAGCCCCAAGACGACGGCTTCCTCGTCCAAGACCGGCTCGGCGACCCCGACGGCCACCGCCACCTCGCAGGGACGTGCCGCGAGCGACGCCCTGAAGGCCGACTCCACCCCGTCCGCGAGCGCCAGCGCCTCGGCCTCGGCCAGCGCCAGCCCGTCGGCGTCCAGCAGCAGCGCCGCCAGCGCGGCGGCCACCAAGCTGGAGGCCCAGTACACCGCGCTCGACTGCTCCAAGAAGTCGACTCAGAACACCGCGGGCAAGGGCGCCAAGGCCACCGACGCGACCGTGGCCTGCGGCCAGGTCAACGGCGTCTGGTACAAGTACCTGCTCGGTCCCGCCGCCGTCGACGGCACGGACGTCAAGAAGGCCTCGGCCGTCTACAACACGACGACCGCCGCCGGCTGGCAGGTCACCATGGACTTCACCGGCAAGGGCGGCGACAAGTTCGCCAAGGTCACCGGTGAGCTGGCGAAGAACACCGCCCCGCAGAACGAGTTCGGCATCGTCCTCGACGGCCAGGTCGTCTCCAGCCCCTCCGTCAGCTCGTCGATCACCGGCGGCAGCGCGGAGATCTCCGGCAGCTTCACCCAGGAAGAGGCCCAGAGCCTCGCCAACATGCTGTCGTACGGCGCCCTGCCGCTGACCTTCAAGGAGGACAGCGTCACCACCGTGACCGCGGCCCTCGGCGGTGAGCAGCTGCACGCCGGTCTGGTCGCGGGCGCGATCGGCCTCGCGCTGGTCGTCATCTACCTGCTGATCTTCTATCGCGGCCTGTCGGTCATCGCGATCCCCTCGCTGCTGGTCTCCGCGATCCTCACGTACGTGATCATGACGCTGCTCGGCCCGGGCATCGGCTTCGCGCTGAACCTGCCGGCCGTGTGCGGTGCGATCGTCGCGATCGGTATCACCGCGGACTCGTTCATCGTGTTCTTCGAACGCATCCGGGACGAGATCCGCGAGGGCCGCTCGCTGCGTCCCTCCGTGGAGCGGGCCTGGCCCCGCGCCCGGCGCACCATCCTGGTCTCCGACTTCGTGTCGTTCCTCGCCGCCGCGGTGCTGTTCATCGTCACCGTCGGCAAGGTCCAGGGCTTCGCGTTCACGCTCGGTCTGACCACCGTGCTCGACGTGGTCGTCGTCTTCCTCTTCACCAAGCCGCTGATGACGATCCTCGCCCGCCGGAAGTTCTTCTCGACCGGCCACAAGTACTCCGGCCTCGACCCGAAGGCCCTCGGCGCCAAGGCGCCCCTGCGCCGCACCCGCCGTCCCTCCGCCCCCGTCGACCCGAAGGAGGCGTGAGATGTCGAAGCTCGGCAACCTCGGCGCCCGACTGCACCGTGGCGAGGTCGGGTACGACTTCGTCGGCAATCGCAAGATCTGGTACGGCATCTCGATCCTGATCACCATCACGGCCATCCTCGGCCTGACGGTGCGCGGCCTGAACATGGGCATCGAGTTCCAGGGCGGCGCCGCCTTCACCACGCCGAAGAAGATGAGCGCTTCGGTGAGCCAGGCGGAGAGGTACGCCGAGGACGCCTCCGGCCACGACGCGGTCGTCCAGAAGCTCGGTGACGGCAGCCTGCGCATCCAGATCGCCGGTATCGACACCGACAAGTCCGACGCCATCAAGACGAAGCTGGCGAAGGACCTGAACGTCAGCTCCGAGAGCATCGCCGCGGACCTGGTCGGCCCCAGCTGGGGTGACCAGGTCGCCAACAAGGCCTGGGAGGGCCTGGCGATCTTCATGGTGCTGGTCGTGATCTATCTGGCGATCGCCTTCGAGTGGCGCATGGCCCTGGCGGCGCTCGTCGCCCTGATCCACGACATCACGATCACCATCGGCATCTACGCCCTCGTCGGCTTCGAGGTCACGCCCGGCACGGTGATCGGTCTGCTGACCATTCTCGGTTACTCGCTCTACGACACGGTCGTCGTCTTCGACAGCCTCAAGGAGCAGACCAAGGACATCACCAAGCAGACCCGCTGGACCTACAGCGACGTCGCCAACCGGTCGATCAACGGCACCCTGGTGCGTTCCATCAACACCACGGTCGTCGCGCTGCTGCCGGTCGGGGCCCTGCTGTTCATCGGCGGTGGCTTCCTCGGCGCGGGTGTCCTCAACGACATCTCGCTGTCGCTGTTCGTCGGCCTCGCGGCCGGTGCCTACTCCTCGATCTTCATCGCCACGCCGCTCGTCGCCGACCTCAAGGAGGCCGAGCCGCAGATGAAGGCGCTCAAGAAGCGCGTCCTCGCCAAGCGCGCCCAGGCCGCCGCACAGGGCGAGCCGGCGGAGTCCCAGGTCACCGACCGCTCGGACGACGACTACGACGACGAGCCCGAGGACGCGGCAGCCGTCGTGGGCCCGCGCACCCAGCCGGCGTCCCGCAACCGCGGCCGTGGCCGCCCCTCGGGGAAGCGCCGATGACCGACGTCCAGGAGCTGCTGCTCAGCCGTATCCGCGATGTGGCCGACTACCCGGAGCCGGGCGTGATGTTCAAGGACATCACCCCGCTCCTGGCGGACCCGGCCGCGTTCACGGCCCTCACGGACGCGCTCGCCGAGGTCGTCGAGCGCACCGGCGCCACCAAGGTCGTCGGCTTGGAGGCCCGCGGCTTCATCCTCGGCGCCCCGGTGGCCGTCCGCGCGGGCGTCGGCTTCATCCCCGTACGCAAGGCGGGCAAGCTCCCCGGAGCCACCCTCAGCCAGGCGTACGAGCTGGAGTACGGCTCCGCAGAGATCGAGGTCCACGCGGAGGACCTGTCGGCCGACGACCGCATCCTGATCGTCGACGACGTCCTGGCCACGGGCGGCACGGCCGAGGCCGCGATCCAGCTGATCCGCCGGGCGGGCGCCGAGGTCGCCGGCCTCGCGGTCCTGATGGAACTGGGCTTCCTCGCGGGCCGCGCCCGCCTGGAGCCGGCACTGGGCGGGGCACCGCTGGAAGCACTGCTCGTAGTCTGACGTGATCGCGTGACACAACGGCCGTCCCCGGACCAGGGGGACGGCCGTTGCGATGCAACGGGCCCCGGTGCCACTCCCTCAGGGGCGCGGGGAACTGTGCGACCAGCCACGACGAACCTGCAGTCGGCAACGCACCGGGACCACCCCCACGCCATCCGCAGAGCACCCCCGAGCCACCCTGAATCCACTCCTGGAATGCCGGCGGCAGCCCCCCGCGTTTCACCGGTAGACGGCCCTCACATCGGCCTGAAGGCGATCCCCGAGCCCGGGATCGCTACCATGGGCACTCCGGAGCCTGACCGGGGGACCCGGATCGCGCACGAGGAGTCCTCTTGGCAGACGAGGCCCAGCCCCTGACCGCCGCCAAGCCCGAGCCCACCCCGGGCCCCGCGGCGGAGCCCGCGCCCGGCGCGACGACCGCGCAGAGCGAACCGCGCGGGACGGCGGAGCACGCCCAGACGGCGCCCGCCGACAAGGCGGCCGAGCCCTCGCGCCCCAAGCCCGACCAGCCCGAGCGCCCGGCCCCGGCCGTCGCGCCCCGGCCCGCCGCCGGTCAGCCCGCCCGCACCGGCGGCGGCTCCTCCAACCGTGTCCGCGCCCGTCTGGCCCGCCTCGGTGTGCAGCGCTCCAACCCGTACAACCCGGTCCTGGAGCCCCTGCTGCGGATAGTGCGCAGCAACGACCCGAAGATCGAGACCGCCACCCTCCGCCAGGTCGAGAGTGCCTACCAGGTCGCCGAGCGCTGGCACCGCGGCCAGAAGCGCAAGAGCGGCGACCCGTACATCACGCACCCGCTCGCCGTCACCACGATCCTCGCCGAACTCGGCATGGACCCGGCGACGCTGATGGCCGGCCTGCTGCACGACACCGTCGAGGACACCGAGTACGGCCTCGACCAGCTCCGCCGCGACTTCGGCGACTCCGTGGCCCTGCTCGTCGACGGCGTGACCAAGCTGGACAAGGTCAAGTTCGGCGAGGCGGCGCAGGCCGAGACCGTGCGCAAGATGGTCGTCGCGATGGCCAAGGACCCGCGCGTCCTGGTCATCAAGCTCGCCGACCGCCTGCACAACATGCGCACGATGCGCTATCTCAAGCGCGAGAAGCAGGAGAAGAAGGCGCGCGAGACCCTGGAGATCTACGCGCCGCTCGCCCACCGCCTGGGCATGAACACCATCAAGTGGGAACTGGAGGACCTCGCCTTCGCGATCCTCTACCCCAAGATGTACGACGAGATCGTCCGGCTGGTGGCCGAGCGGGCACCGAAGCGTGACGAGTACCTGGCCATAGTGACCGACGAGGTCCAGACCGACCTGCGCGCCGCCCGCATCAAGGCGACCGTCACCGGCCGCCCGAAGCACTACTACAGCGTCTACCAGAAGATGATCGTCCGCGGCCGCGACTTCGCGGAGATCTACGACCTGGTCGGCATCCGCGTCCTCGTGGACACCGTCCGCGACTGCTACGCGGCCCTCGGCACCGTGCACGCGCGATGGAATCCGGTCCCCGGCCGGTTCAAGGACTACATCGCGATGCCCAAGTTCAACATGTACCAGTCGCTGCACACGACCGTGATCGGCCCCAACGGCAAGCCGGTTGAGCTCCAGATCCGCACCTTCGACATGCACCGCCGTGCCGAGTACGGCATCGCCGCGCACTGGAAGTACAAGCAGGAGGCCGTCGCCGGCACCTCCAAGGTCCGCTCTGACCAGCCGAGGACCACCGGCAAGGACGACCACCTCAACGACATGGCGTGGCTGCGCCAGTTGCTCGACTGGCAGAAGGAGACCGAGGACCCGGGCGAGTTCCTGGAGTCGCTGCGCTTCGACCTGTCCCGCAACGAGGTCTTCGTCTTCACGCCCAAGGGCGACGTGATAGCGCTGCCGGCGGGCGCCACCCCGGTGGACTTCTCGTACGCGGTGCACACCGAGGTCGGCCACCGGACCATAGGAGCACGGGTCAACGGCCGCCTCGTACCGCTCGAATCCACCCTGGACAACGGCGACCTGGTGGAGGTCTTCACCTCCAAGGCACCCGGCGCGGGCCCCTCCCGCGACTGGCTCGGCTTCGTCAAGTCGCCGCGCGCCCGCAACAAGATCAGAGCCTGGTTCTCCAAGGAGCGCCGCGACGAGGCGATCGAGCAGGGCAAGGACGCCATCGCCCGCGCGATGCGCAAACAGAACCTGCCGATCCAGCGCATCCTGACCGGCGACTCCCTGGTCACCCTCGCGCACGAGATGCGCTACCCGGACATCTCCTCGCTGTACGCGGCGATCGGCGAGGGCCATGTCGCCGCGCAGAACGTCGTACAGAAGCTGGTGCAGGCGCTCGGCGGCGAGGAGGCGGCCACCGAGGAGATCGACGAGAGCGTGCCGCCGACGACCGGCCGGGGCCGCAAGCGCCGGTCGAACGCCGACCCGGGTGTCGTCGTCAAGGGCGTCGACGACGTGTGGGTCAAACTGGCCCGCTGCTGTACGCCCGTCCCCGGCGACCCCATCATCGGTTTCGTCACCCGGGGTAGCGGCGTATCGGTTCACCGCAGCGACTGCGTCAACGTGGAGTCACTGTCCCGCGAACCGGAGCGCATCCTCGAAGTCGAGTGGGCGCCCACCCAGTCCTCGGTCTTCCTGGTCGCCATCCAGGTGGAGGCCCTGGACCGCTCCCGGCTCCTCTCGGACGTCACCCGCGTCCTGTCCGACCAGCACGTCAACATCCTCTCCGCGGCCGTCCAGACCTCCCGCGACCGCGTCGCCACCTCCCGCTTCACCTTCGAGATGGGCGACCCCAAGCACCTGGGCCACGTCCTGAAGGCCGTCAGGGGCGTCGAGGGCGTCTACGACGTCTACCGCGTGACGTCGGCGCGCAACAAGTCGTAGAACGGGCGCAGAAGGGGCTCCCGTACGCGATGTACGGGAGCCCCTTCTCCATGTCTGCGACTGCTGTCAGCCGCCGAACTCCTGGAGGCCCTTCAGCGCCTGGTCCAGCAGGGCCTGGCGGCCCTCCAGCTCGCGCTCCAGCTTGTCGGCGCGGGAGTTGTTGCCCTGGGCGCGTGCCTGCTCGATCTGGCCCCTGAGCTTGTCCACCGCGGCCTGGAGCTGACCGGTCAGACCCTCGGCACGCGCGCGTGCCTCCGGGTTCGTCCGCCGCCACTCGGTCTCCTCGGACTCCTGGAGGGCCCGCTCGACCGCGTGCATCCGGCCCTCGACCTTCGGGCGGGAGTCACGCGGTACGTGGCCGATGGCCTCCCAGCGCTCGTTGATCGAGCGGAAGGCCGCGCGGGCCGCCTTGAGGTCGCCGATCGGCAGCAGCTTCTCGGCCTCCTCGGCGAGCTCCTCCTTGAGCTTCAGGTTCTCCGTCTGCTCCGCGTCCCGCTCGGCGAAGACCGAGCTGCGGGCGGCGAAGAAGACGTCCTGGGCGCCGCGGAAGCGGTTCCACAGATCGTCCTCGTGCTCGCGCTGGGCGCGGCCCGCCGCCTTCCAGTCGGACATCAGCTCGCGGTACCGCGCGGCCGTGGGACCCCAGTCCGTCGAGGCCGACAGACCCTCGGCCTCGGCGACCAGCTTCTCCTTGGTCTTGCGGGCCTCCTCGCGCTGCGCGTCCAGCGACGCGAAGTGCGCCTTGCGGCGCTTGGAGAAGGCCGACCGGGCGTGCGAGAAGCGGTGCCACAGTTCGTCGTCCGACTTGCGGTCCAGCCGCGGCAGACCCTTCCAGGTGTCCACCAGGGCGCGCAGCCGCTCACCGGCGGCCCGCCACTGGTCGGACTGCGCAAGCTCCTCCGCCTCGACGACCAGCGCCTCCTTGGCGTGCCTGGCCTCGTCGGACTGCTTGGCGCGCTGCTGCTTGCGCTCCTCGCGGCGCGCCTCGACGGTCTCCACGAGCTTGTCGAGCCGGACCCGCAGCGCGGCGAGGTCGCCGACCGCGTGGTGGGCGTCGACCTGCTCGCGCAGATGGTCGACGGCGGCCTGCGCGTCCTTCGCCGACAGGTCGGTGGTCTTCACGCGCTTTTCGAGGAGGCCGATCTCGACAACCAGGCCCTCGTACTTGCGTTCGAAGTAGGCCAGCGCCTCGTCAGGGGAGCCGGCCTGCCAGGAACCGACGACCTGCTCGCCGTCGGCCGTACGCACGTACACGGTCCCCGTCTCGTCGACGCGTCCCCACGGGTCGCTGCTCACAGCGCCTCCTCCACATGATGCCTGCACAGGGCCTCTGTGCCCCCGGGCATCGTCCACAGTTTCGTCACGGCCAACATAGGCGACCGGCGGGTTGCCTGTCCGCATCCCGCGCGACCGAAGTTTCCCTGTTGACGGTCAGGATTTGGTGACGGTCGCCTTGTTGATCACGACGGTCGCGTTCGGTGCGCCGTCGCCCTGCCCCGTGCTCTCACCGGCCGCCGCGATCTTGTTCAGAACCTTCATCCCGGAGGCCGAGATGGTACCGAACGGGGTGTAGCTCGCCGGGAGCGGACTGGCCTTGTAGACCAGGAAGAACTGGCTGCCGCCGGTGTGCTTCTGACCGGTGTTGGCCATCGCCACCGTGCCCGCCGGGTACGACCCGCCCTTGAGGCTGGTGTCCTTCAGGTTCTCGTCCGGGATCGTGTAGCCGGGACCGCCGCTGCCGGCGCCCGTCGGGTCGCCGCACTGCAGCACGTAGATGCCGCTGGTGGTGAGCCGGTGGCACTTCGTGTGGTCGAAGAAGCCCTTGCTCGCAAGGAAGTTGAACGAGTTCACCGTGTGCGGCGCGGCCGACGTCTTCAGCGCGATGTCGATGTCGCCGCAGGTCGTCGCCAGCTTCATCGTGTACTTCGCCGACTTGTCGATCGTGACCGCCGGCTCTTTCTTCCAGGTCTCCGTCTTGATCTTGCCCGCGGCCGGCTTCGCGCACGGGTCCGGCGCCTTGCTCGCCGTCGCCGAGGCGCTGGGCGTCACGTCCGCGCTCGCGTTGGACTTGTCGTCGTCGTTCTTCAGAACGCCGGTCGTGTAGAGGGCGACACTGCCGATCACGATCACGCCGAGCACCGACGCGATCACCGAGTTGCGTGCCCGCGCCTTGCGCCGAGCGGCCGTGCGCCGCTGCTGCTGCCGCAAGAACTTCTCCCGCGCGAGCTGCCGCTTCCGCTGTTCCTGGGTGACCACCGGATTCTCTCCTCATGCGTCTCATACGTCGACTGGGACGCGTGCGTCTTGTGAGCCGACCGCCTGCGTGTGCCCCGTACCGTATATGGGTTCGCTGAGGATTCGGCAGCGCCGGTAGGCTCTGACCACTGACGCAGGGATCCTTATCCCCACCCGTATCGACACAACGAAGGACGATCGTGCTCATTGCCGGGTTCCCCGCCGGGGCCTGGGGGACGAACTGTTATCTCGTCGCCCCCGCCGCCGGTGAGGAGTGCGTGATCATCGACCCGGGCCACCAGGCCGCCGAGGGAGTCGAGGAAGCGCTCAGGAAGCATCGGCTCAAGCCCGTCGCGGTCGTCCTCACCCATGGCCACATCGACCATGTGGCCTCGGTCGTCCCGGTGTGCGGCGCGCACGACGTGCCGGCCTGGATCCACCCCGAGGACCGCTTCATGATGAGCGACCCCGAGAAGGCGCTCGGCCGCTCGATCGGGATGCCGCTGATGGGCGAGCTGACCGTGGGGGAGCCCGACGAGGTCAAGGAGCTGACCGACGGAGCGCGGCTGGAGCTGGCGGGACTGGAGTTCTCGGTCGCGCATGCGCCGGGCCATACGAAGGGGTCGGTGACGTTCCAGATGCCGGAGACGGCCGAGATCCCCTCGGTCTTCTTCTCCGGGGATCTGCTCTTCGCCGGCTCCATCGGACGCACCGACCTGCCCGGCGGCTCCCACGCCGAGATCCTCGACTCGCTGGCCCGTGTGTGCCTGCCGCTCGACGACTCGACCGTGGTGCTGTCCGGCCACGGCCCCCAGACGACCATCGGCCAGGAGCGCGCCACGAACCCGTATCTGCGGGAGGTGGCCTCCGGCCAGGGAGCCCATGTGAAGGCTCCCCGACGAGGAATGTGACGAGACTTTCGTGAGCACCTTTCAGGCCCCCAAGGGCACGTACGACCTGATTCCGCCGGAGTCGGCCAAGTACCTCGCCGTGCGCGAGGCGATCGCCACACCGCTGCGCAACTCCGGCTACGGCTACATCGAGACGCCTGGCTTCGAGAACGTCGAGCTGTTCGCGCGCGGTGTCGGTGAGTCCACCGACATCGTGACCAAGGAGATGTACGCCTTCGAGACCAAGGGCGGCTCCAAGCTCGCCCTGCGCCCCGAGGGCACGGCCTCCGTCCTGCGCGCGGCACTTGAGGCCAACCTGCACAAGCTGGGCAACCTCCCCGTCAAGCTCTGGTACTCGGGCTCCTACTACCGCTACGAGCGCCCCCAGAAGGGCCGTTACCGCCACTTCTCCCAGGTCGGTGCCGAGGCGATCGGTGCCGAAGACCCGGCGCTGGACGCCGAGTTGATCATCCTGGCGGACCAGGCGTACCGCTCCCTGGGTCTGCGCGACTTCCGCATCCTTCTCAACAGCCTGGGCGACAAGGAGTGCCGTCCGGTCTACCGGGCCGCGCTCCAGGACTTCCTGCGCGGCCTCGACCTCGACGAGGAGACGCTGCGCCGCGCGGACATCAACCCGCTGCGGGTCCTCGACGACAAACGCCCCGATGTCCAGAAGCAGTTGACGGACGCGCCGCTGCTGCGCGACTACCTGTGCGACGCGTGCAAGGCGTACCACGAGGAGGTCCGCGAACTGATCACGGCGGCGGGCGTGGGTTTTGAGGACGACCCGAAGCTGGTCCGCGGCCTGGACTACTACACCCGTACGACCTTCGAGTTCGTCCACGACGGTCTGGGCTCCCAGTCCGCGGTGGGCGGCGGCGGTCGCTACGACGGCCTCTCCGAGATGATCGGCGGACCCGCACTGCCCTCCGTGGGCTGGGCGTTGGGCGTCGACCGTACGGTCCTGGCCCTGGAGGCGGAGGGCGTCGAACTCGAACTCCCTGCGTCCACCAGCGTGTTCGCGGTTCCGCTCGGCGAGGAGGCGCGGCGCGTCCTCTTCGCCAAGGTGACGGAGTTGCGCAAGCTGGGCATCGCGGCCGACTTCTCCTACGGCTCCAAGGGCCTCAAGGGCGCGATGAAGAACGCCAACCGCAGCGGCGCCCGCTACACGATCGTCGCCGGCGAGCGGGATCTCGCCGAGGGTGTCGTGCAGTTGAAGGACATGGAGTCCGGCCAGCAGTCGGCGGTCGCGGTGAACGAGATCGTGGCGGAACTGGAGTCGAAGCTCGGCTGAGGCCGGGAGTTCTTCGCCCCCGCCGCCCCTACCCGTCCCGTCCCTGGGGGCTGCCGCCCCCAGCCCCCGCTTCGGCCTGAACGGCCTCGTCCTCAAACGCCGGACGGGCTGAAAATTCAGCCCCTCCGGCGTTTGAGGAGCGGGGTCTGGGGCGGAGCCCCGGGACGGGACGGGTAGGGGCGGCGGGGGCGAAGAACCGCTAGTCCAGCAACCCGAACCGCATCGCACTCGTCACCGCCGCCGTCCGGTCGTCGACCCCCAACTTGCCGAACACGCGCAGGAGATGGGTCTTCACTGTCGACTCCCCGATGTGCAACCGCCGCCCGATCTCCGCGTTGGTGCACCCCTCCGCCACCAACCGCAACACCGCAGTCTCCCGCTCCGACAACCGCGGCCGCTCCGGCTTCGTCCGCAACTGGTCCACCAACCGGGCGGCCACGGAGGGCGCCAACACGGTCTCGCCCCGCGCAGCGGCCCGTACCGCGTCGGCAAGCTCACCCCGAGGCAGATCCTTCAGCAGATAGCCCGCCGCCCCCGCCTCCACCGCACGCAGAATGTCCCGGTCCGTCTCGTACGTCGTGAGGACGATCACCCGACACGGCAGCCCGGCCTCGCTCATCCGCACGATGGAGTCGACACCCCCGCCGCCCGGCATCCGCAGGTCCATCAGCACGATGTCGGGCCGGAGTTCGGCCGCCAACGCCTCGGCCTGCGGCCCGCTGGACGCGTCGGCGATCACGTCGAGATCCGGTTCGGCACTGAGCATGGCCCGCAGCCCCTCCCGTACGACGGGATGGTCGTCGGCCAGCACGATCCGGATCATCGGGGACTCCTCAATGGCGTTGCGGGCGATACCGGCAGCTCTACGGTCACCGTCGTTCCCCCGCCGCGCGCGCTGCGCACCCGCGCCGTCCCGCCCACCTCCGCGGCCCGGGTGCGGAGCCCCGCCAGGCCGTAGCCGCCGGACACCGCGGCCGGGTCGAAACCGCACCCGTCGTCCCGCACCGAGACGGTCAGCGTCGCGTCGGCGTACGCCAGCGTGAGGCTCAGCCGCGCCGAACTCCCCGCGTGCTTGCGGGCGTTGGCAAGGGCCTCCTGACAGGAGCGCAGGGCGACCACCTCGGGTCCGGCGGGCAGGGCGCGCACGGAGCCGGTCACCTCCAGTACCGCGTCATGGCGCGCGGCGAGCCGGCGCAGGGCGTCCGGCAGTGAGGCGTCGGCGAGGTCGGCCGGGGTGCCGCCGGCGACCAGGGCGCGGGCCTCGGCGAGGTTCTGCCGGGCGGTCTCGTCCATCAGCGCGAGGTGGCGGCGGGCTTGGGGGAGGTCCTCGTCCAGCTCGGCCTCCACCGCCTGGACCAGCATCAGCAGACTGGTGAAGCCCTGGGCGAGGGTGTCGTGGATCTCCCGGGCCATGCGCTCGCGTTCGGCCAGCGCGCCGTGCGCCGAGGACAGCCGGGAGACCTCGTGACGGCTCGCGTCCAGTTCGGCGATCAACTCGGCGCGCTCCTGGCTCTGTTCGATGACCCGGATGATCCAGGTGCCGAGGGCGATCGAGAAGACCAGGGTGACCACGGCGAACACCGAGTTGAAGAACACGTCGTGGGCGCCGGGCCACCACAGCAGCGCCCAGCCGATCACCGGCGCGATGTTGATCACGGTCACCGCGATCAGCGCCCAGCGCAGCCGCAGCATCATGAAGCAGGGCGGGACGAGGGCGAAGGCCATCAGCCGGGTCTCGCCGACCAGCACCGCCGAGGGCAGGAACAGCGCCATCTGCGCCACGAGATAGGTGACGGCCCGCCGTTCGTCGGGCGGATCGCCCTGGAGGACCGGGCGCCCGAGCCGGACGTACAGCGGGACCAGCGGGACGAGCAGCCCGGCCGCCACCACGCGCACCGGCCACCCCGGCCTGTCCGTGCCGAGCACGAACACCAGGGTGGCCAGCCAGATCAGGGCGAAGTACGTGTCCCAGATCCGGAACGACCGGTCCCAGGTGTACGACCCCTTCACCGGGGCGGGGACGGTCATCCGTCGCGCCGGTTCTTCCACCGGAAGGTCAGCAGGCACAGCAGCAATCCTCCGACGCACCACGCCCCGAGCACCAGCGCGATCTTCCCGAACTCCCAGCTCCCGGCCTGCTCCAGCACCTGCGCCGAGGAGGGCAGGAACACCCCGCGCAGCCCCTGGCACATCCACTTCAGCGGGAACAGGGCCCCGATGTTGAGCATCCAGTCCGGGATCGTGTCGATCGAGATGTACACCCCGGAGATGAACTGCAGGACCAGGAAGGGCAGTACGACCACGGAGGTCGCGCTCTTGCCTGACTTGGGCACCGAGCTGACCGCGATGCCGAGCAGTGCGCACGCCGTGAGACCGAGCACGAAGATCCACCCGAAGTCCAGCCACTTGCCGGCGGAGGAGGGCAGATCGACGCCGTAGAAACCGGTCCCGACGAGCAGCAGGATCGCCGTCTCCAGCAGGCCCGTGACCAGAACCAGCCAGATCTTGCCGAGGAAGTACGCGGCCGGTGGCATCGGCGTGCCGCGCAGCCGGCGCAGCACCTTCTCGTCGCGTTCGATCGCGATCGAGATGCCGAGGGACTGGAAACTCGTCGACATGATGCCGGCGGCCATCATGGCCGGGACGTAGAGCTGGGAGGCGGTGACGCCCGCGCCCCGGACGTCGTCCTTGAAGATCGACGCGAAGAGGAAGAGGAAGACGACCGGGAAGGCGAAGGTGAAGACCACCTGGTCGCGCTGGCGGAAGAACTGTTTGAGCTCCAGCACCCCGCGCCGCAGCCCGAGCCCCCAGGCGCCGGGCAGCCGTTCCTCGGAGGTCCGGGGCCGGGCCCGCACTGCCGTCGTGGTCATCGCACGTCCTCCTGTCCGGTCAGCCGGAGGTAGACGTCCTCCAGGGTGGGGCGGGTCACCAGCAGGCCGGGGATCTCGCCGTCGAAGCGGTGCATGAGCTCGGCCACGACCTTGGTGGGAGTGTCGGTGTGCTCCGCGCGCGGGGTGCCGTCCTGCTCGGTCCACTCGACGGTGGCTCCGGTGCCGTGGCGCTCGCGCAGGGCGGCCGGTTCGCCCTCGGCGACCACCCGGCCCTTGGCGACGATGGCGAGGCGGTCGGCGAGGTTCTCCGCCTCCTCCAGGTAGTGGGTGGTGAGGAGGATGGTGGTGCCCTCGCCGGCGAGCTTGCGGATCAGGTCCCAGAACTGGCGCCGGGCGGCCGGGTCGAAACCGGTCGTCGGCTCGTCCAGGAGCAGGAGTTCCGGATCGCCGATCACTCCGAGGGCCACGTCGAGCCGCCTGCGCTGTCCGCCCGAGAGCGCCTTGATGCGGCTGTCCGCCTTGGCCTCCAGACCCACCAGGCCGATGACCTCCTCGGGGTCGCGCGGACGCGGGTAGTAGCGGGCGAAGTGCCGTACGGTCTCGCCGACCGTCAACTCCGCGGGTGCCGATTCGTCCTGCCAGACGATGCCGACCCGTGAACGCCACGCGCGCGTGCCCGTCGCCGGGTCCGACCCGAGTACCAGGACCTCGCCCGCGTCCCGGCCCCGGTTGCCCTGGAGGATCTCCACCGTGGTGCTCTTGCCCGCGCCATTGGGCCCGAGCAGCCCGAACACCTCTCCCGTGCGGATTTCGAGATCGATTCCGTCTACGGCGGTCACGTCCCCGTACTGCTTGCGCAGCCCCCGCACATCCACTGCGAGGTCGTTCGCCTGTGTTGTCATGCCATGAGCATCGTCCGGAATCGAGCGTTCAGGGACGACCGTACGTACTTCCTTATGTCCACCGAACGGTGGACAGGGCCATGCGTGCGGCACAATGGCCCTGCCCGAAGATGGTCCAACTCTCAAGTGACGGATCGGCGTGATGAGCAAGACGACAGTGAAGGACGTCTCCACCGACTCCGAGCCGGAGCACACGGCAGAGGAGCCGCGCGCGGTCGGCAGCAGCCGGGCCTTCGCCGTGCTGCTGGTGATCACCGGTGCGGCCGGACTGCTCGCCGCGTGGGTCATCACGATCGACAAGTTCAAGATCCTCGAGGGCAAGCTCGCGGGCAAGACGTTCACCCCGAGCTGCAGCATCAACCCGATCGTGTCCTGCGGCAGCGTCATGGAGAGCAAGCAGGCCGCCGCCTTCGGCTTCCCGAACCCGATGCTCGGCCTGGTCGCCTACGGCATCGTCATCTGCGTCGGCATCAGCCTGCTGACCCGGGTGAAGTTCCCGCGCTGGTACTGGCTGACCTTCAACTTCGGCACGCTCTTCGGAGTGGGCTTCTGCACGTGGCTGCAGTTCCAGTCGCTGTACCGGATCAACGCGCTGTGCCTGTGGTGCTCGCTGGCCTGGGTCGCCACGATCACGATGTTCTGGTACGTCACCTCGTTCAACATGCGCAACGACTTCCTGAAGGTCCCGCGCCCGGTGAAGAACTTCCTGGGCGAGTTCACCTGGGTCCTCCCGGTCACCCACGTCGGCATCATCGCCATGCTGATCCTGACCCGCTGGGGCACCCAGCTCTGGGCGTAATCCCGGCCCGACCGGATTGTCAGTGGCGTGACATAGGGTTTTGGACGTGGAGCCCGACCTTTTCACCGCCGCAGCCGAAGAACGCCAGGAGAAGGACCCGTCCGGCAGTCCCCTGGCGGTACGGATGCGCCCGCGCACCCTCGACGAGGTCGTGGGCCAGCAGCACCTCCTGAAGCCGGGCTCACCCCTGCGCCGACTGGTCGGTGAGGGCGCGGGCGGCCCGGCCGGACCGTCCTCGGTGATCCTCTGGGGGCCGCCCGGCACCGGGAAGACGACCCTCGCCTACGTCGTCTCCAAGGCGACTAACAAGCGGTTCGTGGAGCTGTCCGCGATCACCGCGGGGGTCAAGGAGGTCCGGGCGGTCATCGACGGCGCCCGGCGCGCGACCGGCGGCTTCGGCAAGGAGACCGTCCTCTTCCTCGACGAGATCCACCGCTTCAGCAAGGCCCAGCAGGATTCCCTCCTCCCGGCCGTCGAGAACCGCTGGGTGACCCTGATCGCGGCGACCACGGAGAACCCGTACTTCTCGGTGATCTCCCCGCTCCTGTCCCGCTCCCTGCTCCTCACCCTCGAACCCCTCACGGACGAAGACCTGCGCGCCCTGCTGCGCCGCGCCCTGTCCGACGAACGCGGTCTCAAGGACGCGGTCACCCTCCCCGAGGACAGCGAGAACCACCTGCTGCGCATCGCCGGCGGCGACGCCCGCCGCGCGCTGACCGCCCTGGAGGCCGCCGCCGGAGCCGCCCTCGACAAGGGCGAGCCGGACATCACCCTCCAGACCCTGGAGGAGACGGTCGACCGGGCCGCCGTGAAGTACGACCGGGACGGCGACCAGCACTACGACGTGGCCAGCGCCCTCATCAAGTCCATCCGCGGCTCGGACGTCGACGCGGCCCTGCACTACCTCGCCCGCATGATCGAGGCCGGCGAGGACCCCCGCTTCATCGCCCGCCGCCTGATGATCTCCGCCAGCGAGGACATCGGCCTCGCCGATCCCAACGCGCTGCCCATCGCGGTCGCCGCCGCCCAGGCCGTGGCGATGATCGGCTTCCCGGAGGCCGCGCTCACCCTCAGCCACGCCACCATTGCGCTCGCCCTGGCCCCCAAGTCCAACGCGGCGACCACGGCGATCGGCGCCGCCATGGAGGACGTACGCAAGGGGCACGCGGGCCCGGTGCCGATGCATCTGCGGGACGGGCACTACAAGGGCGCGGCCAAGCTCGGCCACGCCCAGGGGTACGTCTACCCGCACGACCTGCCCGAGGGGATCGCCGAGCAGCAGTACGCCCCGGAGGAGCTGAAGGACCGCACGTACTACGAACCGACCCGGCACGGGGCGGAGGCGCGGTACGCGGACGCCGTGGAATGGACCAGAAAACACCTTGGTCGAAAGCGGTCCTGAGCACCCTGTAGAATCCCCCGAAGTGCTGTGTTCCGTGCTGTCAGAACGGGACGGTCAGCCGGAGCCAGTCAGAGGACCCGGTTTTCGGACCGGCTCCAGGAGCGTCGCGCACCGTTCGAATGGTGTCGCGGGCAGCCCACCACCATCCGTCGCAGGACGGAATCGGTCGGTGGGCCACTCGCGTGCTGCACGTAGTGCCCAGATCAGGGGAGCGGCTGCCCACCAGGTCCCGCAAGGGATCCGGCGGGTCTCCCCGGCTGCGGATGCGACCTCTCTCACCACCCTGACAAGCCGATAACCAGGAAAGAGACATCGTGGCGAACCAGTCCCGCCCCAAGGTCAAGAAGTCGCGTGCCCTCGGCATCGCGCTGACCCCGAAGGCCGTCAAGTACTTCGAGGCCCGTCCCTACCCGCCGGGTGAGCACGGTCGTGGCCGCAAGCAGAACTCGGACTACAAGGTCCGTCTGCTGGAGAAGCAGCGTCTGCGCGCGCAGTACGACGTGTCCGAGCGCCAGCTCGTCCGCGCCTACGAGCGTGCCTCCAAGGTCCAGGGCAAGACCGGTGAGGCTCTGATCATCGAGCTGGAGCGTCGTCTCGACGCCCTGGTCCTGCGTTCGGGCATCGCCCGCACGATCTACCAGGCCCGCCAGATGGTCGTTCACGGCCACATCGAGGTCAACGGCCAGAAGGTCGACAAGCCGTCCTTCCGCGTCAAGCCGGACGACGTCGTCATGGTCCGCGAGCGCAGCCGCAGCAAGACCCTGTTCGAGGTCTCCCGCGCCGGTGGCTTCGCCCCCGACGGCGAGACCCCGCGCTACCTCCAGGTGAACCTCGGCGCCCTGGCGTTCCGCCTGGACCGCGAGCCGAACCGCAAGGAGATCCCGGTGATCTGCGACGAGCAGCTCGTCGTCGAGTACTACGCCCGCTGATCACCTCACGGACGTAGCACCACCTGCACCACGTCAGCCCGCCGTCTCCCCGCCCTTCCGGGTGGGCGAGGCGGCGGGCTTTCGCATGTCCACGCCCATCGGAGCAGGCCGTACGGGCCCCCGCGGCACCGGTACGGCGTCGAGGGCCTGCCGCGGCCCCAGCGCCCGCGCCACGGCGGCCTCCCGGCCGAGCCGCGCGCCCTCGCGTACGCGCTCCTCGTACGGCCCGTCGCCCAGTCGCTCCCGGGCCATCGCCTCGCACAGTTCGTGCGGGGCGTTGTAGTACGCCGAACCGAACAGCGGCAGCCCCACCGACGGCCACATCCCGCCCGCCGCGCCCTGCAGCAGCGCGGCCTCGGCGGCGTCGCCCTCCGCCGCCGTGACGAGGGCCAGCAGTTCGACCGCCAGCACCGAGCCCAGGAGATCGCGGAAACCGTGCGCGCTGCCCAGACAGTCCGCCAACAGGTCGCGGGCGAGCGGTAGTCGGCCCTCGCTCCAGGCGACGTAGGCCAGAACGTACAGCGCGTAGGAACGGGTCCACCGCTCGCCGTGGTCCTCGCACACCCGCCGTACGTCCTCGCACAGCTTCACCGCGTCCGCCAGATCGCCCTGGAAGGCCCGGGCCATCGCCAGCTCGACCTGGCCCATCAGGACGTTGCTGTTCAGCTCGCCGATCTGCTGATAGCGGTCGAGCGCCGAGCGCAGCAGGGTCTCCGCGCGCGGCATGTCGTCCGTGACCAACGCCAGGCAGCCGGTGCGGTGTTCGGCATACGCCACCGCGGTGGGGTTCGCGGCCTGGTCCGCCTCCTCGCGGCACTCCTGGAGCGCGGCCAGCGCGGGCACGGTGTCGCCCTGGAGGATCGCCACATAGCCGAGCACCCACAGGGCCTTCAGCCGCGACTGGTCGTTGTCGGAGTCGAGCTGTACGGCCTGCTCCAGCCAGTGCCGGCCCTCCGAGAGCCGCCCGCAGCCCGCCCAGTAGAACCACAGGGAGCCCGCGAGGTACTGGCCCAGATGCGTCTCGTCCGGCTCGGTCAGGCAGTACTCCAGGGCGCCGCGCAGATTCGGCAGCTCCGCCTCCACGCGCGCGGCGACCTCGCCCTGACGCGGCGAGAACCAGTCCAGCTCGCACCAAGTGGCAAGCCCCAGATACCAGTCACGGTGCCTGCGCCGCAGCCGGGCCGCGTCCCCGGTCGCCTCCAGCCAGTCGGCGCCGTAGGCCCGGATCGTGTCGAGCATCCGGTAGCGCACACCCGTCGCCGTCAACTCACGGACGACCACGGACTGCGCGAGGAGTTCGGAGAGCACGTCGAGGACGCCGTCCGAGGGGAGTCCCTCGCCGCCGCAGACGTACTCGGCGGCCTCGAGGTCGAAGCGCCCGGCGAACACGGAGAGCCGCGCCCACAGCAACCGCTCCTCGGGGGTGCACAGTTCATGGCTCCAGCCGATCGCCGTCCGCAGCGTCTGATGCCGGGGCAACGCGTCCCGGCGCCCGCCGGCCAGCAGCCGGAACCGGTCGTCGAACCGCGCCAGCAACTCCCCGGGCGACAGGGCCCGCAGCCGCCCCGCCGCCAGCTCCACGGCGAGCGGAATCCCGTCCAGCCGCCGGCACAACTCCCGTACGTCCGCGTCCTCTTCGCCGAGGACGACCCCCTGCTGCGCGGCCCGCTCGGCCAACAGCTCCGTCGCCTCGCCCTCACCCAGCGGCGCCAGCGCCACCACCCGCTCACCCGCCAGCTCCAGCGGCCGCCGCCCCACCGCCAGCACCCGCAGCCCCGGTACCCGCCCCACCAACTCGGCCACCAGCGGGGCACACACCTCCACCAGATGCTCGAACCCGTCCAGCACCAACAGGAGTTGACGCCCCGCCAGATGGGCGAGCAGCGCCTCACGCGGCAGCCGCGTGGTGTGATCCGTAAGCCCCAGTGCCTCCACGACCGCGAAGTCCACGAGTTCCGGATCGCGCACCGGGGCCAGCTCCACCCGCCACACGCCGTCCGGGGGAGCGGCCCGGGCCGCCGCACGGGCCGCGAGCCGGGACTTGCCGACCCCGCCGGGCCCGGTCACCGTGACCAGGCGGGAGGCGTCGAGCGCCCGTGCCAGTTCGGTGAGTTCGGCCGAGCGGCCCACGAACCGGTCGGGTTCGAGGGGCAGATTGCCGTCCGCGGTGGCGTCGCCGCCATGGGAAGCTCGCATGGAACACGGAGCGTACTGAACCGTGTTCAGTCCGTACAATCGCTTCACCCAACTCCACTGCGCGCGGGGCGGGAATGCGGTACGGAGCGCCACCCCCGGCGCGATAGGCTCGGGACCAGTTATCTACAGGTGTTTGTGAGAGAGGGTGTCAGGTGTCCGGTGGAGAGGTGGCCGGGATCCTGGTGGCCGTCTTCTGGGCGATCCTGGTCTCCTTCCTCGCCGTCGCACTGGTGAGGCTGGCCCAGACGCTCAAGGCGACCACCAAGCTCGTCGCGGACGTCACCGACCAGGCCGTCCCGCTCCTTGCGGACGCCTCCGCGGCGGTGCGCTCGGCGCAGACCCAGATCGACCGGGTCGACGCGATCGCCTCCGACGTCCAGGAAGTCACGTCGAACGCCTCCGCCCTGTCCACCACCGTCGCCTCCACCTTCGGCGGTCCCCTCGTCAAGGTCGCGGCCTTCGGCTACGGCGTCCGCCGGGCCCTGGGCGGGCGACGCGAGGACGTGCCCGCGCCGTCGGGGGCGTCCCGTCGTACGGTGATCGTGGGCCGTACCGTCCCGGCCGGACGGCGGGGCAAACGCACCCGGAAGAAGGACTGACCGAGCGATGTTCCGCCGTACGTTCTGGTTCGGCACGGGCGTGGCCGCCGGTGTCTGGGCGACCACCAAGGTCAATCGCAAGCTGAAGCAGCTGACCCCCGAGCACCTGGCCGTCTCCGCGGCCAACAAGGCGCTCGAAGCCGGGCACCGGCTCAAGGACAGCGCGGTGGGCTTCGCGCTCGACGTCCGCGCGGGCATGGCCCAGCGGGAGGCCGAACTCGGCGACGCGCTGGGGATCAACGCCCCGGTCGACCCCGAACTCCCGGCGCCCAGGCAGCACATCGCCATCGAGAACCGCACGAACCCAAGGTCCGTCGAAAGCAACGACAGGACGACGTACTCGTACAACCGGAATGAGGACCACTGATGGAGTCGGCTGAAATCCGCCGCCGCTGGCTGAGCTTCTACGAGGAGCGCGGCCACACCGTTGTCCCCTCGGCGTCGCTCATCGCGGACGACCCGACTCTGCTCCTGGTCCCCGCCGGCATGGTCCCCTTCAAGCCGTACTTCCTCGGCGAGGTCAAGCCGCCGTGGCCGCGCGCCACCAGCGTGCAGAAGTGCGTGCGCACGCCGGACATCGAAGAGGTCGGCAAGACCACCCGGCACGGCACGTTCTTCCAGATGTGCGGCAACTTCTCCTTCGGCGACTACTTCAAGGAAGGCGCCATCACCTACGCCTGGGAGCTGCTGACCTCGCCCCAGGACAAGGGCGGTTACGGCCTCGACCCCGAGCGGCTGTGGATCACGGTCTACCTCGACGACGACGAGGCCGAGACCATCTGGCGTGACAAGATCGGCGTCCCGGCCGAACGCATCCAGCGCCTGGGCAAGAAGGACAACTACTGGTCGATGGGCGTCCCCGGACCCTGCGGCCCGTGCTCCGAGATCAACTACGACCGCGGCCCCGAGTTCGGCGTCGAGGGTGGCCCGGCCGTCAACGACGAGCGGTACGTGGAGATCTGGAACCTGGTCTTCATGCAGTACGAGCGCGGCGAGGGCATCGGCAAGGAGGACTTCGAGATCCTCGGCGAGCTGCCCAGCAAGAACATCGACACGGGCCTCGGTCTGGAACGCCTCGCGATGATCCTGCAGGGCGTGCAGAACATGTACGAGATCGACACCTCGATGGCCGTCATCAAGAAGGCCACCGAGCTGACCGGCGTCGAGTACGGCGACTCGCACGAGTCCGACGTCTCCCTGCGCGTGGTCACCGACCACATGCGTACGTCGGTGATGCTCATCGGCGACGGCGTGACCCCCGGCAACGAGGGCCGCGGCTATGTCCTGCGCCGGATCATGCGCCGCGCCATCCGCAACATGCGACTGCTCGGCGCCACCGGCCTGGTCGTCAAGGACCTCATCGACACGGTCATCGCGATGATGGGCCAGCAGTACCCGGAGCTCGTCACCGACCGCCAGCGCATCGAGACCGTGGCCCTCGCCGAGGAGGCCGCCTTCGTGAAGACGCTGAAGGCCGGCACCAACATCCTCGACACCGCCATCTCCGACACGAAGGAGAGCGGCGGCAAGGTCCTCGCCGGCGACAAGGCGTTCCTGCTCCACGACACCTGGGGCTTCCCGATCGACCTCACCCTCGAAATGGCCGCCGAACAGGGCCTTTCCGTGGACGAGGACGGCTTCCGGCGCCTGATGAAGCAGCAGCGCGACCAGGCCAAGGCCGACGCCCAGGCCAAGAAGACCGGCCACGCCGGCGTCGGCGCCTACCGTGCGATCGCCGACCAGGCCGGCGAGACCGACTTCATCGGCTACTCGGACACCGTGGGCGAGTCCACCGTCGTCGGCATCCTCGTCGACGGCGTCTCCTCCCCGGCCGCCACCGAGGGCGACGAGGTCGAGATCGTCCTCGACCGCACCCCCTTCTACGCCGAGGGCGGCGGCCAGATCGGCGACACCGGCCGCATCAAGGTCGAGTCCGGCGCGGTGATCGAGATCCGCGACTGCCAGAAGCCGGTCCCCGGGGTCTACGTCCACAAGGGCGTCGTCCAGTTCGGCGAGGTCACCGTCGGCGCCAAGGCCGAGGCCTCGATCGACGTCCGCCGCCGTACCGCCATCGCCCGCGCCCACTCGGCCACCCACCTCACCCACCAGGCGCTGCGCGACGCCCTCGGTCCGACGGCCGCGCAGGCCGGTTCCGAGAACCAGCCGGGCCGCTTCCGCTTCGACTTCGGTTCGCCGTCCGCGGTTCCCACCGCCGTGATGACCGACGTCGAGCAGAAGATCAACGAGGTGCTCGCCCGCGACCTGGACGTGCACGCCGAGATCCTCAGCCTCGACGAGGCCAAGAAGCAGGGCGCCATCGCCGAGTTCGGCGAGAAGTACGGCGAGCGGGTCCGCGTCGTCACCATCGGCGACTTCTCCAAGGAGCTGTGCGGCGGCACCCACGTCCACAACACCTCCCAGCTGGGCCTGGTGAAGCTGCTCGGCGAGTCGTCGATCGGCTCCGGAGTCCGCCGTATCGAAGCGCTCGTCGGTGTGGACGCGTACAACTTCCTCGCCCGGGAGCACACGGTCGTCGCCCAGCTCCAGGAGCTGATGAAGGGACGCCCGGAGGAGCTTCCGGAGAAGGTCTCCGCCATGCTCGGCAAGCTGAAGGACGCCGAGAAGGAGATCGAGAAGTTCCGCGCCGAGAAGGTGCTCCAGGCCGCCGCCGGTCTCGTCGAGTCCGCCAAGGACGTGCACGGCATCGCCGTAGTCACCGGCCAGGTCCCGGACGGCACCACCCCGGACGACCTGCGCAAGCTGGTCCTCGACGTGCGCGGCCGCATCCAGGGCGGACGGGCCGCCGTCGTAGCCCTGTTCACGGTCAACAACGGCAAGCCGCTGACCGTCATCGCCACCAACGAGGCCGCCCGCGAGCGCGGTCTCAAGGCCGGTGACCTGGTCCGCGCCGCCGCCAAGACCCTCGGCGGCGGCGGTGGCGGCAAGCCGGACGTCGCCCAGGGCGGCGGTCAGAACCCGGCCGCCGTCGGCGAGGCCGTCGACGCCGTCGAACGCCTCGTCGCCGACACGGCGAAGTAAGAAGCGGCCGAAAATATGAGAAGAGGACGTCGGCTCGCGCTCGACGTCGGGGACGCCCGCATCGGGGTCGCCTCGTGCGACCCCGACGGGATCCTCGCCACTCCCGTCGAGACGGTCCCCGGCCGCGACATCCCGGCGGCCCACCGCCGGCTGAGGCAGCTCGTCGAGGAGTACGAACCGGTCGAAGTCGTCGTCGGCCTCCCCCGCTCCCTCAAGGGCGGCGAGGGACCGGCCGCCATGAAGGTCCGGGCCTTCGCCCAGGAGCTGGCCAGGGGCATCGCCCCGGTACCGGTCAGACTGTTGGACGAACGGATGACCACAGTGACGGCCAGTCAGGGACTGCGCGCCTCGGGCGTCACGTCCAAGAAGGGCCGCTCGGTCATCGACCAGGCAGCCGCTGTGATCATCCTCCAGCAGGCGTTGGAATCCGAACGGGTGTCAGGTAAACCACCCGGCGAGGGCGTCGAAGTGGTCATCTGATCGCGATACGGTAACGTTCCGCGCGATGCGATGGTGTTCGAACAGCCATGGCACAGCAAGAGGCGGGACGGGAGCCGGAGCCCCAAGCGCCGCGACCGCCGCCTCGCGGCTCTAGGGGATCGATGACTGAGTATGGCCGGGGCCCAGGCTCCGAACCGTGGCATCCGGAGGACCCGTTGTTCGGGGACATCGGATGGGAAGGCCAGCAGGCCCACGTGGGCCAGCAGTCTTCGTACGACGGCCAGCAGCAGCACTATCCGGAACAGCCGCAGCAGCCGCAGCAGTACGGCGACTGGGGTCACGGCCAGCAGGCCGACTACGGTCAGGCGCAGCAGCAGTACCAGGTCTACGACGAACAGGGCCACCCGCAGTACCCGGATCAGCACCAGCAGTACGGCGACCAGCAGCAGTACAACGACCAGCAGCAGTACGCCGATCAGAGTCATCAGCAGTACGCCGGTCAGCAGCAGCAGTACCAGCAGGGTGGCTGGGACGGTATGGGCACGCATGCCCAGGTCCCCTACGCGGCCGACCCGGGCGACCCGTACGGACAACAGGCCGCCGCCTACGGCGAACAGCAGCCCGATCTCTACGGCACGCCCGACGCGTTCCCGCCGCCGGAGCCGCCCGGCAAGCGCCGCACGGAACCCGAACCGGAGCAGGTCGACTGGGACCCGGGACCCGATGAAGGCGAACACGCGTTCTTCGCGGGTGGCGGCGACGACGAGGACGAGGCCGACGACGAGCCGGAGGACGGCCGCCGACGCGGCAAGGGCGGCAAGGGCAAGGGCAAAGGCGGCAAGGAGAAGAAGCGCCGCAACGGCTGCGCCTGCCTGGTCGTCGTCCTGGTGTTCGGCGGCGGCCTGGCCGGCGTCGGCTATTTCGGCTGGCACTTCTACCAGAACCGTTTCGGCTCGGCGCCCGACTACGCGGGCGACGGCACCGGTTCGGTCAGCGTCACCATCCCCAAGGGCGCCTTCGGCTCGGACATCGGACAGAAGCTGAAAGAGGCGGGCGTCGTCAAGAGCGTCGACGCGTTCGTCGCCGCCCAGTCGCAGAATCCCGACGGGAAGAAGATCCAGGCGGGCGTCTTTCTCCTGAAGAAAGAGATGTCCGCCGCGGCCGCCGTCAAGCTGATGCTCGACCCCAAGAGCCAGGACAATCTGATCGTCGCCCCCGGCTGGCGAAACGCTCAGGTCTACGCGGCGATCGACAAGAAACTCCAGATTTCCAGCGGTACCACCAAGGCCATCGCCAAGAAGGAATTCAAGAGCTTCGGACTGCCCGACTGGGCGAACGACAACTCGAACATCAAGGACCCGCTGGAGGGCTTCCTCTACCCGGGAACCTATGGCGCCGCCAAGGGCATGAAACCCGAAACGGTCCTCAAACAGATGGTCGCGCAGGCCAACGACAATTACGACGCGATCGACCTCTCGGCGAAGGCCAAGGCGCTCAAGCTGGACAGTCCGCTGCAGGTCATCACGGTCGCGAGCCTCGTCCAGGCCGAGGGCAAGACGCACGAGGACTTCCGGAAGATGGCCGAAGTCGTCTACAACCGGCTCAAGGCCACGAACACCGAGACCAACCGTTACCTGCAATTCGACTCGACCTTCAATTACCTGAAGGGTCAGAGCAACATCCGTATCAGCGAGTCCGAGATCAACAGCAACAAGGACCCGTACAACACCTACACCCAAAAGGGCCTGCCGCCCGGACCGATCGACAACCCCGGTGCCGAGGCTCTGGCGGCGGCGCTGAATCCGACCCACGACGGCTGGATCTACTTCGTGGCGACCGACGGTCAGAACAAGACCGAATTCGCCAAGACGTACGCCGAATTCCAGTCACTCAAGGACAAGTTCAATGCCACCACGGGCAACTGACGCCCGCCGGGCCGCCGTGCTCGGTTCACCCATCGCCCACTCCCTCTCCCCGGTGCTGCATCGCGCGGCATACGGGGAGCTGGGCCTCGACGGCTGGTCCTACGACCGCTTCGACGTCGACGAGGCCGGTCTGCCGGGGTTCTTCGAGGACCTCGGGCCGGAGTGGGCGGGGCTGTCCCTGACGATGCCGCTGAAGCGGGCCGTCATACCGCTGCTCGACGAGATCAGCGAGACAGCGGCGTCTGTGGACGCGGTCAACACGGTCGTGTTCACCGAGGACGGCCGCAGTGTCGGCGACAACACCGACATCCCCGGCATGGTCGCCGCCCTCCGCGAACACGGCATCGAACAGGTCGACTCGGCCGCGATCCTCGGCGCCGGCGCCACGGCGTCCTCCGCCCTCGCCGCCCTCGCCCGGATCTGCACCGGCGAGGTCGTCGCCTACGTCCGCAGCGAGGCCCGCGCCGCCGAGATGCGTCAATGGGGCGAGCGGCTCGACGTGGAGCTCCGTACGGCGGACTGGGCCGACGCGGCGGAAGGCCTGCGCGCCCCCCTGGTCTTCGCGACCACCCCGGCCGGCACCACGGACGCCCTCTCCTCCCTCGTACCGGAGCGCCCCGCCACCCTCTTCGACGTCCTCTACGACCCCTGGCCCACCGACCTCGCGGCCCGCTGGTCCGGCTACGGCGGCGCGGTCGTCAGCGGCCTCGACCTCCTGGTCCACCAGGCCGTACTCCAGGTGGAACAGATGACCGGCCACCGGCCGGCCCCCGTCGACGCGATGCGCAGAGCGGGCGAGAAGGCCCTGGCCAACCGCTGAGGCGGGCGCGTTCGCACGGGGGAGACGAAGCGGCCCGACCTGCCGGCCGCAGAGCACCAGGCGCCGGCCGACTGCGGAGCCCGGCGGAGCAGCCATGGGGGCGCGGATCCACTGCGGCCTCGCGGGTCGGCGAGCGCGGCGGCTGGTCGTCCGCGCGGGTGGGGTCGTAAGGGGAGCTGAAGTGGTCCGCCCTGTTGGTCGGAGGTGCGTCGTCCGCCGAGCCCGGCGGAGTGCCCATGGGGGCGCTCTGGTGCGCCTGGCCTCGCGGGTCGCGAGAAGGTGTCTGCGGACTGCCGACGCGGGCTCCGTAGCGGCTGCCGGTATCTGACCTCGGCCGTTCGGCGTCCGCTCTCTGGACCGTCGGCCAGGTCCGTGTGCCGAACGTGGGAGGATCGGGGACGGCGGGCCAGGGCCGCGCACCCGGTCACGCCGACGCCGTACGCGAGGACACGCGTACGCAGGGCAGTACCAGGGCGCGAGCATGAGGAGCACCGTTGAGCAGGTTGCGCTGGCTGACCGCGGGGGAGTCCCACGGTCCCGCACTCGTGGCGACGCTGGAGGGCCTTCCCGCCGGCGTCCCGATCACCACGGAGATGGTGGCGGACCACCTGGCCCGACGCCGGCTCGGCTATGGACGCGGCGCCCGCATGAAGTTCGAGCGCGACGAGGTCACCTTCCTCGGCGGCGTCCGCCACGGCCTCACGCTCGGCTCCCCGGTCGCCATCATGGTCGGCAACACCGAGTGGCCCAAGTGGGAGCAGGTCATGGCGGCCGACCCCATCGACCCGGAGATCCTCGCCGGGCTGGCCCGCAACGCCCCGCTGACCCGCCCGCGCCCCGGCCACGCCGATCTCGCGGGCATGCAGAAGTACGGCTTCGACGAGGCCCGTCCGATCCTGGAGCGCGCCTCCGCACGGGAGACCGCGGCGCGGGTCGCGCTGGGCGCCGTGGCCCGGTCGTACATCAAGGAGACGGCCGGCATCGAGATCGTCTCGCACGTCGTCGAGCTGGCTTCGGCGAAGGCTCCGCAGGGTGTGCTGCCCACGCCGGCCGATGTCGAGAAGCTGGACGCCGACCCCGTGCGCTGCCTGGACGCGGACGCGTCGAAGGCGATGGTCGCGGAGATCGACCAGGCCCACAAGGACGGCGACACCCTGGGTGGGGTCGTCGAGATCCTGGCCTACGGCGTCCCCGTCGGCCTGGGCTCGCACGTCCACTGGGACCGCAAGCTGGACGCCCGCCTGGCCGGTGCCCTCATGGGCATCCAGGCCATCAAGGGCGTCGAGATCGGCGACGGCTTCGAGCTGGCGCGGGTGCCGGGCTCCAAGGCGCACGACGAGATCGTCAACACGGATGAGGGCATCCGGCGCGTCTCCGGCCGCTCCGGCGGCACCGAGGGCGGGCTGTCCACGGGCGAGCTGCTGCGGGTGCGCGCCGCGATGAAGCCGATCGCGACCGTGCCGCGCGCCCTGCAGACCGTCGATGTCGTCACCGGTGAGGCCACGCAGGCCCACCACCAGCGCTCCGACGTCTCCGCGGTCCCGGCTGCCGGGATCGTCGCCGAGGCGATGGTCGCGCTCGTCCTCGCGGACGCGGTCGCGGAGAAGTTCGGCGGCGACAGCGTGCCCGAGACCCGCCGCAACGTCCGTTCGTACCTCGAGAACCTGGCCATCCGGTGACCGCGACCCCGCTGGTCGTCCTGGTCGGTCCCATGGGCGTCGGCAAGTCCACCGTCGGACAGCAGCTCGCCGATCGGCTCGGTGTCGGCTACCGGGACACCGACGACGACATCGTGGCCGCCGAGGGCCGCTCTATCGCGGAGATCTTCGTCGACGAGGGCGAGCCGGTCTTCCGTGCGATCGAGAAGCGCGCGGTGGCCGGGGCCCTGGGCGAGCACGACGGCGTCCTGGCGCTCGGCGGCGGTTCGATCCTCGACGAGGACACGCGTGCGCTGCTCGCCGCGCACCGGGTCGTCTACCTCTCGATGGACGTGGACGAAGCCGTCAAGCGCACCGGCCTGAACGCGGCGCGCCCGCTGCTGGCCATCAACCCGCGCAAGCAGTGGCGCGAACTGATGGAAGCCAGGCGCCACTTGTACGCCGAGGTCGCGCAGGCCGTCGTACCCACCGACGGCCGCACTCCCGAAGAGGTCACCCAAGCCGTCCTGGACGCACTGGAGTTGAAGGAAGCATGAGCGAGTCAGTGACGCGGATCCAGGTCGGCGGCACGGCGGGCAGCGACCCGTACGAGGTCCTGGTGGGCCGTCAACTCCTGGGCGAGCTGGGCGGGTTGGTCGGAGAGAAGGCCAAGCGGGTCGCCGTCATCCACCCCGAGGCGCTGGCCGAGACCGGTGACGCGCTCCGTGCCGATCTGGCGGGGCAGGGCTTCGAGGCCGTCGCCATCCAGGTGCCGAACGCGGAGGAGGCCAAGACCGCGGAGGTCGCCGCCTACTGCTGGAAGGCGCTGGGACAGTCCGGGTTCACCCGCTCCGACGTCATCGTCGGCGTCGGTGGCGGCTCCACCACCGACCTGGCCGGGTTCGTCGCCGCGACCTGGCTGCGCGGGGTCCGCTGGATCGCCGTACCGACGACCGTGCTTGCGATGGTGGACGCGGCGGTCGGCGGCAAGACCGGCATCAACACCGCCGAGGGCAAGAACCTGGTGGGCTCCTTCCACCCGCCGGCCGGCGTGCTCTGCGACCTCGCCGCGCTGGACTCCCTCCCGGTCAACGACTACGTCTCCGGGCTCGCCGAGATCATCAAGGCCGGCTTCATCGCCGACCCCGTGATCCTCGACCTCATCGAGTCCGATCCGGAGGCCGCGCGCACCCCGGCGGGCCCGCACACCGCCGAGCTGATCGAGCGCTCCATCAAGGTCAAGGCCGAGGTCGTCTCGGCCGACCTCAAGGAGTCGGGCCTGCGCGAGATCCTCAACTACGGCCACACCCTCGCGCACGCCATCGAGAAGAACGAGCGCTACAAGTGGCGGCACGGCGCCGCGGTGGCCGTAGGCATGCACTTCGCGGCCGAACTGGGCCGTCTCGCGGGCCGGTTGGACGACGCGACGGCCGACCGTCACCGCACGGTCCTCGAATCGGTGGGTCTCCCGCTCAGCTACCGCTACGACCAGTGGCCCAAGCTCCTGGAGACCATGAAGGTCGACAAGAAGTCCCGCGGCGACCTGCTCCGCTTCATCGTCCTCGACGGCCTCGCCAAGCCGACGGTCCTGGAGGGCCCCGACCCGGCCGTTCTCCTCGCCGCGTACGGCGAAGTGGGCGACTAAGTCCCGCCGAGCCCCATCCACCCGATTTGCCTTGCGGGGATGGGCACTTCGGCCCCTCCCCGGCCGTTCACCAAATGGCGGCCGGGGAAGGTACCGTTCGGTAGGGAGCGGGGGTTTCGGGCCCGCTGCCAGCGCCAATTGCCTGCTGCGAGCGAGCTGGAGGGGCGTGCCGGTGCCGAGACCGTGATCGCGCGGAGGCCCGAAGGGGCGAGCACGATCGCGGCCTCGGCACCGGCTTCAGCGCCCTGGAGGTGAGCGAGCCAGAAAAGACGAGATGGAGTGGCACCGGATGCAGCACGCAGTGGGGTCTCCGCTGCCGCCGCCCCACCAGCCGGGGCAGGGACCGGCCGCCGGTTGGATGCCGACGGGACAGCACCCGGGCCCGCAGCATCCGGGTTCGGTGCCCCCACCGCCGGCGGCCCCGCCGATGCCGTACACGATCCCGCGCCATGTGCCGGACACCACCGGCCATGTCCAACTGCCGCCCGGCGGCCCCGTGGCCATGCCGAGTGCGCCCCCCGCGCAGGCCGCTCCCGACCCGACCTCCACCACCCTCGCGGTGCTGCTCATCGGTCCCGCCGGCGCCGGCAAGACGAGCGTCGCCAAGTACTGGGCCGACCACCGCCGGGTCCCCACCGCCCACATCAGCCTCGACGACGTCCGCGAATGGGTCCGCTCCGGTTTCGCCGACCCCCAGTCCGGCTGGAACGACCACTCCGAGGCGCAGTACCGCCTGGCCCGCCGTACCTGCGGCTTCGCCGCCCGCAACTTCCTCGCCAACGGCATCTCCTGCATCCTCGACGACGCCGTCTTCCCCGACCGCCCGGTCGTCGGCCTCGGCGGCTGGAAGCGTCATGTCGGCCCCGGCCTCCTCCCCGTCGTCCTCCTCCCGGGCCTCGAAATAGTCCTCGAGCGCAACGCGAAGCGCTCCGGCAACCGCCGCCTCACCGACGAGGAGGTCGCCCGCATCCACGGCCGCATGGCGGGCTGGTACGGCTCCGGCCTCCCGATCATCGACAACTCCCAGATGGATGTACAGCAGACGGCCCAGGTACTCAACGACGTGCTCGCGCGCTCCATAGCGAGCCCGCCGAGCTGGTAACGAACGTGACTTGCGGCTTTTAGGGGCGCGGGGCTGTATCAATATGCGGCTCCGCCGCGTGGGCGCGACCAGCCCCCACCGGCCCGCAGCCGAAACTCAGGGCCCGTCCCCCGAACGGCACCCTCCCAACCAGCACAATCCAGCCACCGCTCCTACGCTCATCTCATGTCAGAGGTCTACGCAGCCCGCAGAGCCAGGCTGAGGGAACGAGCCCAAGCCGGCGGCAGTCAATCCGCCCTGGTGACCAGCCCGGCCAACGTGCGCTACTTGGCCGGCCCCGCCCCGCAGGACACCGTCCTGCTGCTGGGCAAGCGCGAGGACATGCTGGTCTGCGCGAGCCCATTGGACGAGCGTCCAGCAGAGGGCCGCCCCGACGAAACCCTCCGCATCCACACCCTCCCGAGCCCCGGCGGCGACCCCGCCGTAGCCGCCGCGGACCTCGCGTCGGCGACCGGCGCCGAATCCATGGCCGTGGAAGAACACCACCTCACCGTGACCCGCCACCGAGCCCTCCGCTCGGTCGCCCCCACGCTCCGCCTCACCGACATCGGCGGCGCGGCGGAACAGCTGCGGGTCATCAAGGACGAGGAGGAGATCTCCTGTCTGAGAATCGCCGCCGAGATCGCCGACCAGGCGCTCGGCGAGCTGCTGGAGTCGATCCTCGTCGGCCGTACCGAACGCCATCTCGCCCTCGAGCTGGAGCGACGGCTCGTCGACCACGGCGCCGACGGCCCCGCCTTCGCCACGTCCGTCGCGACCGGCCCGCACTCCGGCCGACGCGGTCACCGGCCGACCGACCGCCGGGTGGAGGAAGGAGATTTCCTCTCCGTCTGCCTCGGCGCCACCTACCGCGGCTACCGCTGTGAGATCGGCCGTACGTTCGTCATCGGCACCTCGCCCGCCGACTGGCAGATCGAGCTGTACGACCTCGTCTTCGCCGCCCAGCGCGCCGCACGGGAGTCCCTGAGCCCGGGCGCCGCCTACCGCGATGTGGACCGCGCGGCACGTCAGGTGCTGGACTCCGCGGGGTACTCGGAGGGCCTCGCACCCCTCACCGGCCACGGTGTCGGACTCGAAATCGACGAGGACCCGCAGCTGGCCCCCGCGGCCATGGGTAAACTGGACGCTTGCGTGCCGGTCACCGTCGAACCGGGGGTCCACCTCCCGGGCCGGGGCGGTGTCCGGATCGATGACACGCTCGTCGTACGCCCTGAGGCGGACGGCGGACCCGAGCTACTCACCATCACGACCAAGGAACTGCTCGCGCTGTAGCTTTTTCGAGCTGTGCGCGTGCCCCGGGGTCGTCCACGTCAGTCCAGGAGATTCCGCAACCGTGGCTTCCACGAACGACCTCAAGAACGGCCTGGTGCTCAAGCTCGAAGGCGGCCAGCTCTGGTCCGTCGTCGAGTTCCAGCACGTCAAGCCCGGCAAGGGCCCTGCCTTCGTGCGCACCAAGCTCAAGAACGTGCTCTCCGGCAAGGTCGTCGACAAGACGTTCAACGCCGGCGTCAAGGTCGAGACGGCCACTGTCGACAAGCGCGACATGCAGTTCTCGTACATGGACGGCGAGTACTTCGTCTTCATGGACATGGAGACCTACGACCAGCTCATGGTCGACCGCAAGGCCGTCGGCGACGCCGCCAACTTCCTGATCGAGGGCTTCACGGCCACGGTCGCGCAGCACGAGGGCGAGGTGCTCTTCGTCGAGCTGCCCGCCGCCGTCGAGCTGACGATCCAGGAGACCGAGCCCGGCGTCCAGGGCGACCGCTCCACCGGTGGCACCAAGCCGGCCACCCTGGAGACCGGCTACCAGATCCAGGTCCCGCTCTTCATCACCACCGGTGAGAAGATCAAGGTCGACACCCGTTCGAGCGACTACCTCGGCCGGGTGAACAGCTAACCGTGGCTGCCCGCAATACGGCCCGCAAGCGCGCCTTCCAGATCCTCTTCGAGGGCGACCAGCGCGGAGTCGGCGTCCAGACCGTTCTCGCGGACTGGATCCGTCTCTCCCGGGACGACACCCGGCAGCCGCCGGTCAGCGAGTACACGATGGAGCTGGTCGAGGGGTACGCGCAGCACGCGCGCCGCATCGACGAGCTGATCGCGCAGTACTCGGTCGGCTGGACGCTGGACCGCATGCCCGTGGTGGACCGCAACATCCTGCGCCTCGGCGCCTACGAGCTGATCTGGGCCGACGAGACCCCGGACGCCGTCGTCCTCGACGAGATGGTGCAGCTGGCCAAGGAGTTCTCGACGGACGAGTCGCCCTCGTTCGTGAACGGCCTGCTGGGCCGCTTCAAGGACCTGAAGCCCTCGCTGCGCCGGGACGAGGCGTAAGAGGTACGGCATCGCCAGGGGGCCCGCAGCGTGACTGCTGCGGGCCCCCTGGCGTATCGGTGTGTCCGCGACCCCTGAGGCCCGCAGAAAGCCGCCGGGGCGACCGGAACGGTGAAGTTCCGGCCACCCCGGCGGCACGTTTCTGCTGAGACGGGGAGCGGCTCAGTTCTCCTCGTGGGAAACCGCGCGACGCGCGTCCGCGTCCAGCACGCCCCAGCTGATCAGCTGCTCGGTGAGGACCGACGGCGACTGGTCGTAGATGACGGCGAGTGTGCGCAGGTCGTCCTGGCGGATCGAGAGCACCTTGCCGTTGTAGTCACCGCGCTGGGACTGGATCGTGGCGGCGTACCGCTGCAGCGGGCCGGCCTTCTCGGCGGGCACGTGGGCCAGCCGCTCCAGGTCCAGCACCAGCTTCGGCGGCGGCTCGGCGGCCCCGCCCGGCGTGGTGCCCGGCAGCAGCTCCTGCACCGGAACCCCGTAGAAGTCCGCCAGCTCGGCGAGGCGCTGCACGGTGACGGCACGGTCTCCGCGCTCGTACGACCCGACCACGACCGCCTTCCAGCGTCCCTGGGACTTCTCCTCGACACCGTGGAGGGAAAGGCCCTGCTGGGTGCGGATGGCCCGGAGCTTGGCCCCGAGCTGTTTGGCGTATTCGCTGGACATATAGCTCCCCGGACACTGTGTCTACGCGGCAACAGTGTTTCCGTGCCGCGCGGCTGGTAACTCACTGTGAGGTTACGCAGCGTTACACTTCCGCGTCAAGCCGAATGGTCCGCACCGGGTCTTCCGTGCCGGCGGTGGCCGATTACTCCATAGGGGTGATCAGGGGTGTCGTCCCGGCCTGCTAACGTGGATGGCGCAAATCCGACGTCCTTTAAGGTCCGTCCCGTGAGGCGGAGAAGGAGGTCCGTTTCTTATGGACACCCAGCAGTACGAGTCCGATGCGCGGCCGGTCCTCGAGGCCCCCGACATCGCGCGGGTTCTGACCCGCATCGCCCACGAGATCGTCGAGCGCGCCAAGGGCGCCGACGACGTGGTGCTCCTCGGCATTCCGACGCGGGGCGTCTTCCTCGCCCAGCGGCTCGCCGTCAAGCTCGAGGAGATCACCGACCGCAAGATCCCGGTCGGCTCCCTCGACATCACGATGTACCGCGACGACCTGCGCATGCACCCGCCGCGCGCGCTGGCCCGCACCGACATCCCCGGTGACGGCATCGACGGCCGTCTCGTCGTCCTCGTCGACGACGTGCTCTTCTCCGGCCGCACCATCCGCGCCGCCCTGGACGCCCTGAACGACATCGGGCGCCCCCGCGCGGTGCAGCTCGCGGTCCTGGTCGACAGAGGCCACCGCGAACTGCCCATCCGCGCCGACTACGTCGGCAAGAACCTCCCCACGTCGCTGCGGGAGACGGTCAAGGTCCAGCTCGCCGAGGAGGACGGTCGCGACACCGTGCTGCTCGGCGCCAAGCAGACCCCGTAGCGGGCCTAGGCCGTGTCCGCAAAGTCCCGCCTGCCCCGCGACGCCCGGCACGCACTCTCGCCGCACCGGGCGAAAGCCCAAGTACGTCCAGTACGAGGGCTTCCGCCCGGCACGCCGAGAGCACGCACCGGACGCCGCGGGGCCCGCCCTCCGGGCGGACGACGGGACTTTGCGGACACGACCTAGGGCGTACGCCGGTTCGGCGTGCCCCGTCCGCCCGGAATCTCCCTCTTTCGTGAACTGCCTTACGGAGCCTGACAGATGCAGCGTCATCTCATCTCGGCCGCCGACCTCTCCCGCGACGACGCCGTCCTGATTCTCGACACCGCCGAGGAGATGGCCCGGGTCGCCGACCGGCCGATCAAGAAACTGCCGACCCTGCGCGGCCGTACCGTCGTCAACCTCTTCTTCGAGGACTCCACGCGCACGCGCATCTCCTTCGAAGCCGCCGAGAAGCGCCTCTCCGCCGACGTCATCAACTTCACCGCCAAGGGGTCGAGCGTCTCCAAGGGCGAGTCCCTGAAGGACACCGCGCAGACCCTGGAGGCCATGGGCGTCGACGCGGTCGTCATCCGGCACGGCGCCTCCGGAGCGCCCTACCGGCTCGCCACCTCCGGGTGGATCGACGCGGCCGTCATCAACGCCGGCGACGGCACCCACCAGCACCCCACACAGGCGCTGCTGGACGCGTTCACCATGCGCCGCCGGCTCGTCGGCCGGGACGCCGGGCTCGGGCAGGACCTGGCCGGCAAGCGGATCACCCTCGTCGGCGACATCCTGCACAGCCGCGTCGCCCGCTCGAACGTCGACCTGCTGCACACCCTCGGCGCCGAGGTCACCCTCGTCGCCCCGCCCACCCTGGTACCGGTCGGCGTCGAGTCCTGGCCCTGCGAGGTCTCCTACGACCTCGACAGCACGCTCTCCAAGTCCGACGCGGTGATGCTGCTGCGCGTGCAGCGCGAGCGCATGAACGCGGCGTTCTTCCCGACCGAGCGCGAGTACTCGCGGCGCTACGGCCTCGACGGCGACCGCATGGCGAAGATGCCCGAGCACGCGATCGTGATGCACCCGGGGCCGATGGTCCGGGGCATGGAGATCACCGCAGAGGTCGCCGACTCGGACCGCTGCACCGTCGTCGAGCAGGTCGCAAACGGAGTCTCCATCCGGATGGCCGTGCTCTATCTGCTTCTGGGCGGCAACGAACCCGCCGTCAGCCACGCCCGCATCGAGGAGAAGTAAGTCACATGAGCAAGATCCTGATCCGTGGTGCGAAGATCCTCGGCGGCGAGCCGCAGGACGTGCTGATCGACGGCGACACGATCTCCGAGGTGGGCGTCGGCCTGAGCGCGGAGGGCGCCGATGTCGTGGAGGCCGAGGGGAAGATCCTCCTCCCCGGTCTCGTCGACCTGCACACCCACCTCCGCGAGCCCGGCCGTGAGGACTCCGAGACCGTCCTGACCGGCACGCGGGCCGCCGCCAGCGGCGGTTACACGGCCGTGTTCGCCATGGCCAACACCTTCCCCGTCGCCGACACCGCCGGTGTCGTCGAGCAGGTCTACCGGCTCGGCCAGGAGCACGGGTACTGCGATGTGCAGCCCATCGGCGCCGTCACCGTCGGCCTGGAGGGCAAGAAGCTCGCCGAACTGGGCGCGATGCACGAGTCGGCCGCCGGGGTCACCGTCTTCTCCGACGACGGCAAGTGCGTCGACGACGCGGTGATCATGCGCCGCGCCCTGGAGTACGTGAAGGCCTTCGGCGGGGTCGTCGCCCAGCACGCCCAGGAGCCCCGCCTCACCGAGGGCGCCCAGATGAACGAGGGCGTCGTCTCCGCCGAACTCGGGCTCGGTGGCTGGCCCGCGGTGGCCGAAGAATCGATCATCGCCCGGGATGTCCTGCTCGCCGAGCACGTCGGCTCCCGCGTCCACATCTGCCACCTCTCGACCGCAGGGTCCGTCGAGATCGTCCGCTGGGCCAAGTCCCGGGGCATCGACGTGACCGCCGAGGTCACCCCGCACCACCTCCTCCTCACGGATGAGCTGGTGCGCTCCTACAACCCGGTCTACAAGGTCAACCCGCCGCTGCGCACCGAGCGGGACGTGCTCGCCCTGCGCGAGGCGCTCGCCGACGGCACGATCGACATCGTCGCCACCGACCACGCCCCGCACCCGCACGAGGACAAGGACTGCGAGTGGGCCGCCGCCGCCATGGGGATGGTCGGCCTGGAGACCGCGTTGTCAGTGGTGCAGGAGACCATGGTGGACACCGGGCTCCTCACCTGGGCCGGGGTCGCCGAGCGCATGTCCGCCAAGCCCGCCGCGATCGGGCGGGCGGCAGGCCACGGTCGTCCCGTCTCGGCTGGTGAGCCCGCCAACCTCACGCTCGTCGACACGGAATACCGTGGGTCGGTGGACCCCGCGGGCTTCGCTTCGCGCAGTCGCAACACCCCGTACGAGGGGCGTGAGCTGCCGGGTCGTGTGACGCACACCTGGCTCCGGGGCAAGGCCACGCTCGTCGACGGGAAGCTCACGTGACACCACTGCAACTGACCCACCTCGCGGCCGGGGAGAAGTCCGCCCCGGTGACCGACTGGGCCGCGCGTATCGGCTGGCTCGTCGGGCTCGCCCTGTTCATCGCGCTCGTCTACTGGCTGATGCGCGAGGGCTGGAAGTGGCGCGGCACGCTCCAGGGCGACCTGCCCGAGCTGCCCGACGCGCCGTCCGACCCCGGTCCGGCGAGACTGACGATGAGCGGCCGCTACCACGGCTCCACCACCGCCGGGCAGTGGCTCGACCGCATCGTGGCGCACAGCCTGGGCACCCGCAGCCGGGTCGAGCTCACGCTCACGGACGCGGGACTGGACGTCGTACGACCAGGAGCCACCGACTTCTTCATCCCGGCCGACGCTCTGCGCGAGGCCCTGCTCGGCAAGGGCATCGCCGGGAAGGTGCTCAGCGAGGGCGGTCTCCTGGTCGTGACGTGGGCGCACGGAGACCGGCTGATCGACTCCGGGTTCCGGTCCGACACCGCGGCCGAGCACGCCGAGTGGGTCGAGACCTTGAACAGCATGATCAACAAGACGGAAGGCGCACGATGACCACCTCCACCAGGGGAGCCGACAAGGTTCCCGCCGTACTCGTCCTGGAGGACGGCCGGATCTTCCGGGGCCGTGCCTACGGGTCCGTGGGGGTGACCTTCGGCGAGGCCGTGTTCTCCACCGGCATGACCGGCTACCAGGAGACCCTGACCGACCCGTCGTACCACCGCCAGGTCGTCGTGATGACGGCGCCGCACGTCGGCAACACCGGTGTCAACGACGAGGACCCGGAGTCGTCCCGCATCTGGGTCGCCGGTTACGTGGTCCGCGACCCCGCGCGCGTGCCGTCCAACTGGCGCTCCCGCCGCTCCCTCGACGAGGAGCTGCGCAACCAGGGCGTCGTCGGGATCTCCGGCATCGACACACGCGCGTTGACCCGCCATCTGCGCGAGCGCGGCGCGATGCGCGTCGGCATCTTCTCCGGCAACGCGCTGCCCGACGACGGGACCATGCTCGCCGAGGTGCGCCAGGCCCCCGAGATGACGGGCGCCGACCTGTCGGCGGAGGTCGCCACCAAGGAGACGTACGTCGTCCCCGCGATCGGCGAGAAGAAGTACACCGTCGCCGCCGTCGACCTGGGCATCAAGGGCATGACCCCGCACCGTATGGCCGAGCGCGGCATCGAGGTGCACGTACTACCCGCGACCGCGACCGTCGAGGACGTCTACGCCGTCCAGCCCGACGGCGTGTTCTTCTCCAACGGCCCGGGCGACCCGGCCACCGCCGATCACCCGGTCGCCGTCATGCAGGCCGTCCTGGAGCGCGGCACCCCGCTCTTCGGGATCTGCTTCGGCAACCAGATCCTGGGCCGCGCGCTCGGCTTCGGCACGTACAAGCTGAAGTACGGCCACCGGGGCATCAACCAGCCCGTCCAGGACCGTACGACGGGCAAGGTCGAGGTCACCGCGCACAACCACGGCTTCGCCGTCGACGCGCCGCTCGACAAGGTCTCCGAGACCCCGTACGGCCGCGCCGAGGTCTCCCACGTCTGCCTGAACGACCAGGTCGTCGAGGGGCTCCAGCTCCTGGACCGGCCGGCCTTCAGCGTCCAGTACCACCCCGAAGCGGCAGCGGGCCCGCACGACGCCGCCTACCTGTTCGACCGCTTCACGTCTTTGATGGACACAGTTCTCATGGAGGGCCAGCGTGCCTAAGCGCTCCGATATCCAGTCCGTCCTGGTCATCGGCTCCGGCCCGATCGTCATCGGCCAGGCCGCCGAGTTCGACTACTCCGGCACCCAGGCCTGCCGCATCCTGCGCGCCGAGGGCCTCCGCGTCATCCTGGTCAACTCCAACCCGGCGACGATCATGACCGACCCGGAGATCGCCGACGCCACCTACGTCGAGCCGATCACCCCGGACTTCGTCGAGAAGATCATCGCCAAGGAGCGGCCGGACGCCCTGCTGCCCACCCTGGGCGGTCAGACGGCGCTCAACACCGCGATCTCGCTGCACGAGGCGGGCACGCTGGAGAAGTACGGCGTCGAGCTGATCGGCGCCAATGTCGAGGCCATCAACAAGGGCGAGGACCGCGACCTCTTCAAGGGCGTCGTCGAGGCCGTCCGCCAGAAGATCGGCTACGGCGAGTCCGCCCGCTCGGTGATCTGCCACTCCATGGACGACGTCATCCAGGGCGTCGAGACGCTCGGCGGCTACCCGGTCGTCGTCCGCCCCTCCTTCACCATGGGCGGCGCGGGCTCCGGCTTCGCGCACGACGAGGAGGAGCTGCGCCGCATCGCCGGCCAGGGACTGACCCTGTCTCCCACCACCGAGGTCCTCCTGGAGGAGTCCATCCTCGGCTGGAAGGAGTACGAGCTGGAGCTGATGCGCGACAAGAACGACAACGTCGTGGTCGTCTGCTCCATCGAGAACTTCGACCCCATGGGCGTGCACACCGGCGACTCGATCACCGTCGCCCCGGCCATGACCCTGACCGACCGCGAGTACCAGGTGCTGCGCGACGTGGGCATCGCGATCATCCGCGAGGTCGGCGTCGACACCGGTGGCTGCAACATCCAGTTCGCGATCGACCCGGTCGACGGCCGCGTCATCGTCATCGAGATGAACCCGCGCGTGTCCCGCTCCTCGGCCCTCGCCTCCAAGGCGACCGGCTTCCCGATCGCCAAGATCGCCGCCAAGCTGGCCGTCGGCTACACCCTCGACGAGATCCCGAACGACATCACGCGCGAGACCCCGGCCTCCTTCGAGCCGACCCTCGACTACGTGGTCGTGAAGGCCCCGCGTTTCGCCTTCGAGAAGTTCCCGCAGGCCGACTCCACGCTGACCACGACGATGAAGTCGGTCGGCGAGGCCATGGCCATCGGCCGCAACTTCACCGAGGCCTTCCAGAAGGCGCTGCGCTCCCTGGAGAAGAAGGGCAGCCAGTTCACCTTCGTCGGCGAGCCCGGCGACAAGACCCAGCTCCTCGAAGAGGCCGTACGGCCCACCGACGGCCGGATCAACACCGTCATGCAGGCCATCCGCGCGGGCGCCACCCAGGAGGAGGTCTTCGAGTACACGAAGATCGACCCCTGGTTCGTCGACCAGCTCTTCCTCATCAAGGAGATCGCCGACGAGCTGGCCGCCGCCGACAAGCTGGACCCGGAACTGCTCGCCGAGGCCAAGCGCCACGGCTTCTCCGACCAGCAGATCGGCGAGATCCGCGGCCTGCGCGAGGACGTCGTCCGCGAGGTCCGGCACGCGCTCGGCATCCGCCCGGTCTACAAGACGGTCGACACCTGCGCCGCCGAGTTCGCCGCGAAGACGCCGTACTTCTACTCGTCCTACGACGAGGAGAACGAGGTCGCCCCGCGCGAGAAGCCCGCGGTCATCATCCTGGGGTCGGGCCCCAACCGCATCGGCCAGGGCATCGAGTTCGACTACTCCTGCGTCCACGCCTCCTTCGCGCTCAGCGACGCGGGCTACGAGACCGTGATGGTCAACTGCAACCCCGAGACCGTCTCCACGGACTACGACACCTCCGACCGCCTGTACTTCGAGCCGCTCACGCTCGAGGACGTGCTGGAGATCGTCCACGCGGAGTCCCTGGCCGGGCCGATCGCCGGTGTGATCGTGCAGCTCGGCGGCCAGACCCCGCTGGGCCTGGCGCAGGCCCTCAAGGACAACGGCGTCCCGGTCGTCGGAACGCCCCCCGAGGCGATCCACGCCGCCGAGGACCGCGGCGCCTTCGGCCAGGTCCTCGCTGAGGCGGGCCTCCCGGCCCCCAAGCACGGCACGGCGACCACCTTCGTGGGCGCCAAGGCCATCGCCGACGAGATCGGCTACCCGGTCCTCGTCCGCCCGTCGTACGTCCTCGGCGGGCGCGGCATGGAGATCGTCTACGACGAGACCCGCCTGGAGTCGTACATCGCCGAGTCCACCGAGATCAGCCCCTCCCGGCCGGTCCTGGTCGACCGCTTCCTCGACGACGCCATCGAGATCGACGTGGACGCGCTCTACGACGGCCATGAGCTCTACCTCGGCGGGGTCATGGAGCACATCGAGGAGGCCGGCATCCACTCCGGCGACTCGGCGTGCGCCCTGCCGCCGATCACTCTGGGCGGCTTCGACATCAAGCGCCTGCGGGCCTCAACCGAAGCCATCGCCAAGGGCGTCGGCGTGCGCGGACTGATCAACATCCAGTTCGCGATGGCCGGCGACATCCTCTACGTCCTGGAGGCCAACCCGCGCGCGTCCCGTACGGTTCCCTTCACCTCGAAGGCGACCGCGGTGCCGCTCGCGAAGGCCGCCGCGCGCATCTCCCTGGGCGCGACCGTCGCCGAACTGCGCGCCGAGGGACTGCTCCCGGCCCACGGCGACGGCGGCGAACTCCCGCTGGACGCGCCGATCTCCGTCAAGGAGGCCGTCATGCCGTGGTCGCGCTTCCGCGACATCCACGGGCGGGGCGTCGACACCGTCCTCGGCCCGGAGATGCGCTCCACCGGCGAGGTCATGGGCATCGACTCCGTCTTCGGCACGGCGTACGCCAAGTCCCAGGCGGGCGCCTACGGCCCGCTGCCCACCAAGGGCCGCGCGTTCATCTCGGTCGCCAACCGCGACAAGCGCTCGATGATCTTCCCGGCACGCGAACTGGTCGCCCACGGCTTCGAGTTGCTCGCCACCTCCGGTACGGCAGAGGTCCTCAAGCGCAACGGCCTGAACGCGACGGTCGTCCGCAAGCAGTCCGAGGGCATCGGCCCGAACGGCGAGAAGACCATCGTCCAGCTCATCCACGACGGCGAGGTCGACCTCATCGTCAACACCCCGTACGGCACCGGCGGCCGCCTCGACGGCTACGAGATCCGTACGGCGGCCGTGGCCCGGTCGGTCCCGTGCCTCACGACGGTCCAGGCGCTCGCCGCCGCCGTCCAGGGCATCGACGCACTCAACCACGGTGATGTGGGCGTGCGTTCACTCCAGGAACACGCGCAGCACCTGACCGCGGCCCGCGACTAGCAGCCTTGAGGGGGACACCGGAAGGTGTCCCCCTCTTCGTGAGGACACTCAGATGTACAAGCTTTTCTTCCGTCTGGTTTTCAAACGGATGGACCCGGAGCAGGCCCACCACCTCGCCTTCCGCTGGATCCGGCTCGCCGTCCGCATCCCCGTACTGCGCACCTTCGTCGCCGCCGCCCTCGCGCCCCGGTTCGAGGAGCTGCGGACCGAGGCCTTCGGGCTGCGCATGCACGGGCCGTTCGGGCTCGCGGCCGGCTTCGACAAGAACGCGGTCGCCATCGACGGCATGTCGATGCTCGGCTTCGACCACGTCGAGATCGGCACGGTCACGGGGGAGCCGCAGCCCGGCAACCCCAAGAAGCGGCTGTTCCGCCTCGTGCCGGACCGCGCGCTGATCAACCGCATGGGCTTCAACAACGAGGGCTCCGCAGCCGTGGCGGCCCGCTTGGAGGCCCGTGAGGCGGTCTTCCGGACCGTCGTCGGCGTCAACATCGGCAAGACCAAGGTCGTACCCGAGGAGGAGGCCGTCGGCGACTACGTGAAGTCGACCGAGCGGCTCGCCCGGCACGCCGACTATCTCGTCGTCAACGTGTCGTCGCCCAACACGCCCGGGCTGCGCAACCTCCAGGCGACCGAGGCGCTGCGCCCGCTGCTGACTGCCGTCCGCGAAGCGGCCGACCGCGCGGTGACCGACCGCCGTGTCCCGCTCCTGGTCAAGATCGCCCCGGACCTCGCGGACGAGGACGTGGACGCGGTCGCCGACCTTGCGGTCGAACTCGGCCTGGACGGCATCATCGCCACGAACACGACCATCGCGCGCGAGGGGCTCGGTTTGAAATCCGAACCCTCCCTCGTCAAGGAGACCGGCGGACTGTCCGGGGCGCCCCTGAAGGCTCGCTCCCTGGAGGTACTGCGCCGCCTCTACGCGCGCGTGGGCGACCGCATCACCCTGGTGGGCGTCGGCGGCATCGAGAACGCCGAGGACGCCTGGCAGCGCATCCTCGCCGGTGCCACGCTCGTGCAGGGCTACAGCGCCTTCATCTACGAGGGTCCCTTCTGGGGCCGCGCCCTCCACAAGGGCCTCGCCGCGCGCCTGCGCACGAGCCCGTACGCCACCCTCGCCGACGCGGTCGGCGCCGACGTAAGGAAGCAGCCGGTATGAGCCCCCTGGAACCCTTCGGTGCCCGCCTCCGCACGGCCATGGACGAGCGCGGCCCGCTCTGCGTCGGCATCGACCCGCACGCCTCGCTGCTCACCGAGTGGGGCCTGAACGACGACGTGGCTGGGCTGGAGCGGTTCAGCCGCACGGTCGTCGAGGCGCTCGCCGACCGGGTCGCCGTCCTCAAGCCGCAGAGCGCCTTCTTCGAACGCTTCGGCTCGCGCGGGATCGCCGTCCTGGAGAAGTCAGTGGAGGAGGCCCGGGCGGCCGGCGCGCTGGTCGTGATGGACGCCAAGCGCGGCGACATCGGCTCGACCATGGCCGCCTACGCCGAGTCCTTCCTGCGGAAGGACTCCCCGCTGTTCTCCGACGCGCTGACCGTCTCGCCGTATCTCGGCTACGGCTCGCTCGCCCCGGCGGTCGAACTGGCGCGGGAGAGCGGTGCCGGGCTCTTCGTGCTCGCGCTGACCTCCAACCCTGAGGGCGGCGAGGTGCAGCACGCGGTCCGCGCGGACGGCCGGAACGTCGGAGCGACCATGCTCGCCCACCTGGCCGCCGAGAACGCGGGAGAGGAGCCGCTGGGTTCCTTCGGGGCCGTCGTCGGCGCCACCCTGGGCGACCTGTCGTCGTACGACCTCGCGGTCAACGGTCCGATTCTCGCGCCCGGTATCGGGGCCCAGGGGGCGACTCCGGCCGATCTTCCCGGGGTTTTCGGGTCGGTGCTGCGCAATGTCGTTCCGAACGTGAGCCGGGGTGTTCTACGTCACGGTCCCGACGTGGGAGCGCTGCGGACGGCCTCGGACCGCTTCGCGGAGGAGATCCGCGTCGCCTTTGCGACCGTCTGAGGTGTTCGAACGGGTCGATCGAGTCCTCCGATGAGTGGCTCGACGACCGGCTCGGGAGTGACTTGAGTCTGAATACATCCTCAAATCCGGGGCGTTATGTCGGAAATGTCCGGCCTGGCGCAGGCTGACCAGGACTTTTCCTCTGTTCTCGCTGACTCTGGCGTCCCTGGCCGCTAGTCTCCGAGCAGAGTCAACGGGCAAGCGTGTTGCTCGTAGCTCCCCAGGTGTGGGGCGACTAGGTTCCTCACCGGTCCGTATCCGACAGTTCGACATCCGAGGTGACGTAGGCGTGGCTCTTCCGCCCCTTACCCCTGAACAGCGCGCAGCCGCGCTCGAAAAGGCCGCCGCGGCTCGCCGGGAGCGGGCCGAGGTCAAGAATCGACTCAAGCACTCCGGCGCCTCCCTGCATGACGTCATCAAGCAGGGCCAGGAGAACGACGTCATCGGCAAGATGAAGGTCTCCGCGCTGCTTGAGTCCCTGCCCGGCGTGGGCAAGGTCCGCGCCAAGCAGATCATGGAGCGACTCGGCATCTCCGAGAGCCGCCGAGTACGTGGCCTCGGCTCCAACCAGATCGCCTCCCTGGAGCGTGAGTTCGGCAGCACCGGCTCTTGAGTCCCGGGCACCCCGGGATTGCTGGAATAATCGCTGCATGAGTGAACGTCCGCGGCTGACCGTGCTCTCCGGCCCCTCAGGGGTCGGCAAGAGCACGGTCGTCGCCCATATGCGCAAGGAACACCCCGAGGTCTGGCTCTCGGTGTCGGCGACGACCCGCAAGCCCCGCCCCGGCGAGAAGCACGGGGTCCACTACTTCTTCGTCAGCGACGAGGAGATGGACAAGCTGATCGCCAACGGCGAGCTGCTGGAGTGGGCCGAGTTCGCCGGCAACCGCTACGGCACCCCGCGGACGGCCGTGCTGGAGCACCTGGAGTCCGGTGTGCCGGTGCTGCTGGAGATCGACCTCCAGGGCGCCCGGCAGGTCCGCGAGTCCATGTCCGAGGCCCACTCGGTGTTCCTGGCTCCCCCCTCCTGGGAGGAGCTGGTGCGCAGGCTCACCGGGCGGGGCACCGAGCCGCCCGAGGTGATCGAGCGCCGCCTGGACGCGGCGAAGGTCGAACTGGCGGCGGAGCCCGAGTTCGACGCGACCCTGGTCAACACCTCCGTCGAGGACGTAGCGCGCGAGCTGCTAGCCTTGATGGAAGTTGTGTGATCGTTTTTCCGATCTCATCCCATCTTTCGGAAGGCAGAGCGTGTCCTCTTCCATCACCGCTCCCGAGGGCATCATCAACCCTCCGATCGACGAGCTCCTCGAGGCCACCGACTCGAAGTACAGCCTCGTGATCTACGCCGCCAAGCGCGCCCGTCAGATCAACGCGTACTACTCCCAGCTCGGCGAGGGCCTGCTGGAGTACGTCGGTCCGCTCGTCGACACGCACGTCCACGAGAAGCCGCTCTCCATCGCCCTGCGCGAGATCAACGCGGGTCTGCTGACCTCCGAGGCCGTCGAGGGCCCCGCGACCTGAGCAACAGAGCTTTGTCCACAGGCCCGGCAGCGACTGTCGGGCCTGTGGTGTGTCATGGGTACGTACGTTTCCGAACCCGGGGAGAGACGTGGACAAGCCGAAGGTCGTTCTGGGAGTCAGTGGTGGCATCGCCGCGTACAAGGCGTGCGAGCTGCTGCGCAGACTGACGGAGTCCGGGCATGACGTCCGCGTCGTCCCCACCGCCTCCGCCCTGCACTTCGTCGGCGCCGCCACCTGGTCCGCGCTCTCCGGGCACCCCGTCTCGACCGAGGTGTGGGACGACGTCCACGAGGTCCCGCACGTGCGCATCGGCCAAGGCGCCGACCTGGTGGTCGTAGCCCCCGCCACGGCGGACATGCTCGCGAAGGCGGCCCACGGCCTCGCCGACGACCTCCTCACCAACACCCTCCTCACCGCCCGCTGTCCCGTCGTCTTCGCGCCCGCGATGCACACGGAGATGTGGGAACACCCGGCCACGCAGGAGAACGTGGCGACACTGCGCCGCCGCGGTGCCGTGGTGATCGAACCGGCCGTCGGCAGACTCACGGGCGTCGACACCGGCAAGGGTCGGCTGCCCGACCCCGTCGAGATCTTCGAGGTCTGCCGCCGGGTGCTCGCGCGGGGCGTCACCGAACCCGACCTGAAGGGCCGGCACGTCGTTGTCAGCGCCGGCGGTACCCGCGAGCCCCTCGACCCGGTCCGCTTCCTCGGCAACCGCTCCTCCGGCAAGCAGGGCTACGCCCTCGCGCGCACCGCCGCCGCCCGGGGCGCCCGGGTCACCCTGCTCGCGGCGAACACGGGACTGCCCGACCCGGCGGGCGTCGACGTCGTTCAGGTCGAGACCGCCGTACAGCTGCGGGAGGCGGTGCTGAAGGCCGCCGCGGACGCGGACGCGGTCGTCATGGCCGCGGCGGTCGCGGACTTCCGCCCGGCCGAGTACGCGACGGGGAAGATCAAGAAGAAGGACGACAAGGACCCCGAGCCCGTCGTCCTGGTGCGGAATCCGGACATCCTCGCGGAGGTCTCCGCCGACCGGGCCCGCCCCGGACAGGTGGTCGTCGGGTTCGCCGCCGAGACGGACGACGTCCTCGCCAACGGCCGTACGAAACTGGTGCGCAAGGGCTGCGATTTGCTGGTGGTGAACGAGGTGGGGGAGCGCAAGACCTTCGGTTCCGAGGAGAACGAGGCGGTCGTGCTGGGTGCCGACGGCAGCGAGACCACGGTGCCCTACGGCCCGAAGGAAGCCCTGGCCGAGACCGTGTGGGACCTGGTCGCACAGCGGCTTGCCTGATTTGTTTCAGCCGTCCGACAGTTCGCTGAAACCTGACATTCGCGCGTGGCGGCTCTGGCCAACGGCACCACGCATTCGGCAAAATGCGCGTGCCGCAGGTCACAGCACTTCCCGAGAGACGAGACGGGGGGACCGTCTGTCGACCGCGACCGATAAACTGTTCTCGGACGACGTCGGGCGCAGCTCCCGTCCCGTCCGCCAATGATCAGCCAGCAGCCGCTGCAACCTCAGGGAGCGTTGTGTCCCGTCGTCTTTTCACCTCGGAGTCCGTGACCGAAGGTCACCCCGACAAGATCGCTGACCAGATCAGCGACACCATTCTCGATGCGCTTCTGCGGGAGGACCCGACCTCCCGGGTCGCCGTCGAGACGCTGATCACCACCGGCCTGGTGCACGTGGCCGGCGAGGTCACCACCAAGACCTACGCGCCCATCGCGCAGCTCGTCCGCGACAAGATCCTGGAGATCGGCTACGACTCCTCGAAGAAGGGCTTCGACGGCGCCTCCTGCGGCGTCTCGGTGTCCATCGGCGCGCAGTCCCCGGACATCGCGCAGGGTGTCGACACGGCGTACGAGAACCGTGTCGAGGGCGACGACGACGAGCTCGACAAGCAGGGCGCGGGCGACCAGGGCCTGATGTTCGGCTACGCGACGGACGAGACGCCGACGCTCATGCCGCTCCCGATCTTCCTGGCGCACCGCCTCGCCAAGCGCCTCTCCGAGGTCCGCAAGAACGGGACCATCCCGTACCTGCGCCCCGACGGCAAGACCCAGGTCACCATCGAGTACGACGGCGACAAGGCCGTCCGCCTCGACACGGTCGTCGTCTCCTCGCAGCACGCGTCCGACATCGACCTGGAGTCGCTGCTCGCCCCCGACATCCGCGAGTTCGTGGTCGAGGCCGAGCTGAAGGCGCTCCTGGACGAGGGCATCAAGCTCGACACCGACGGCTACCGCCTGCTCGTGAACCCCACCGGCCGCTTCGAGATCGGCGGCCCGATGGGCGACGCCGGCCTCACCGGCCGCAAGATCATCATCGACACGTACGGCGGCATGGCCCGCCACGGCGGCGGCGCGTTCTCCGGCAAGGACCCGTCCAAGGTCGACCGCTCCGCCGCGTACGCCATGCGCTGGGTCGCGAAGAACGTCGTCGCCGCGGGCCTCGCCTCGCGCTGCGAGGTCCAGGTCGCCTACGCGATCGGCAAGGCCGAGCCCGTAGGCCTCTTCGTCGAGACCTTCGGCACCGCCAAGGTCGACACCGACCGCATCGAGAAGGCGATCGACGAGGTCTTCGACCTCCGCCCGGCCGCCATCATCCGCGACCTCGACCTGCTCCGCCCGATCTACGCCCAGACCGCCGCGTACGGCCACTTCGGCCGCGAGATCCCCGACTTCACGTGGGAGCGCACGGACCGCGTGGACGCGCTGCGGAAGGCTGCGGGGCTGTAGCCCTCCCCGCGTAGTGTCAGGGCCCGGTTCCCCTCGGGGGCCGGGCCCTGCTCATGCTCTCTCGCGCTACTCGCTGTCCCTCTCCCCTTCCTCCTCCCCCTCTCCATCAGCTTCCCGCTCCCCGTCCTCGCCCGAGGACTCCTCCGGCGGAGCGAAACGTGTACGGATCTCCTCCGCGGTGTCCGGGTTCTTGTCCTTGATGGCCATCGCGACCTGATCGGCGACCATCACGCACGCGTCGTCGCCTGCCTTGAAGCCCATCTGCCTCATGAATTCGGTGAACAGGTCCGCCGGCTGTTTGGGAGCGTCGGCCGTCGTCTCGGCAGCCGCACCGGGCACGAGGTGCCGGAACGGCTCGGCCACCTGTTCGTTGTTGGCCGCCGACGTGAGCTGTGCCAGCAGGCCGATATCGCTGACGGTCTTCTCGACCTTCTCGCCGTTCCTGGCCAGCCACCAGACGACGGCGCGCCCCGTGTCCTGGAGAACGTCATGGCCGAGGTAGTCGCGCTTGCTCTTCTCCTGCCTGCGCTCGTGCTCCCACAAGTCCTCGTCCTTGCGGATGGCGGCCAGCCGGTCCAGGCGGCGCTGGTCGTCCTCCGAGAGCCTGAGGACGATATCTAGGGCCATCGCCCGGACCCGGCCACCGGGATCGGGCAGCATCTCCGCCAGCGCGCCGCTCAGTTCGTGCTGGATCAGGGAGCTCCGGAACGGCTCGTGGGCCAGGGTCACCTCCCTGGCCCGCTTCACGACCGCTTGCAGGGCGAGGCCCCCGTGATGCGTGCCGTTCTCCGGCGCGTAGGGCTTCTCGGGGCACCAGCGAATCGTTGCCGAGAAGAGGAAGTCGTAGTCCTTGAGCGCGCTGGGCAGCGTGATGTCCCGCACCGACAGCTCACGGCGTTCGACTTCGGGTGCAGGTGGCGCGGTCACCGTCTCGGACAGCGGCCTACCGCGGTTCGTACGCAGCGTCGTGAACGCGGCACCCGTCCAGGCGGCCGCCAACAGGAGCACGGCGAGGGGCCACGCCCAGGCAGGCCAAGCTGTGTACAGACCGAGGATCAGCACGAGCATGGCGCTGATCAGCGCCATGAAGACGGAAACGGTCTTCTGGGCGGAACTCATGACTGGGTTCCCTTCTTGGAACCGGCCTGGTGTGGCGGACGCTTTCGCTGTACTTCCGCGATACGGGACAGCAGCCGCTCGGCCTTCGCGGCGGACAGGGACTTGCGCACCGTCAGATAGATCTGGCGGAGGGCGGGGTAGTTCTCGGCGGAGGCGTCGACCAGGACGTCGAGGGCCTGGTGGACGAGGTCCGGGTCCTCGGCCGAGTCCACGGCGGCGACCCACTGTGTGAGATGAGGGAGCCAACTCTCGCTGCTGAACCACCGCAACACATTGGTCCAGCACTTCGAGAGCCAGAGCCGGGTCGAGGTCAGCTGGAGCAGGACGTGTTCGGGCCGGCTCGGCATCATGAGCAGGCCGAGGAAGAGTGACGCGTCGGCCGCTTGCCGCCGGGCCTCGTCTGTCTGTGGCGCCAGGACAGCCAGCCGGTAAAGGAGATAGAGCCGCAGGCGTGTGTCCATCGCCACCAGTGCCAACAGCACGCGCCGGGCCGAGTTCCTGCTGTCGGCCTTACTCCACGGCTCCCTGCGGGCCAGGTGGTGCAGCCTGACGACGGCCTGCTCAGGGTGTGTGAATGCCATGGTGTTCAGACATACATCGATCAATACCTGGCGCATGGACGGTTCGAGGCGATGGGTTGCCCAGGTATAGATCGCACTGCGGAAATGCCGGCTCGTCGGCTCGTGCTCGTTGCGGACACCCCAGCTGAGCCAGTCGACTGCGGCGCGCGTATGCGTGGGGTCCGTGGGTTGCTTTGCCCAGTCCCAGGCCAGGTAGGTCAGTCTGTCCGCGTCTTCCGTCAGCGCGCACAGTTCCGCCAACCGGACGACGAGCGCTTTTTGGTGCTCCTCGGGGAACTGGGGCAGGCCCAGCGTTTCCTCCGCCCAGTCGCGCAGTGGCCTGCGGAGGTCGGGCATGTTCCGCCAGAAATAGTGGCGTACGGCGTGGTCGTAACGCAGCTTGTCGAAGTGGACGCAGGACGCGTCGTTTCGGGAGGCGCCCACCTCGTGCAGTCGCTCCATGAGGCTTTTGTGTTCCAGCAGCGGACGGTCGTCACGCGCAATGCGTAGATTCCTCTGGAGAATCGCCGTGGCCCGGTGAATCGCGTCGGCGGGTGCGCCATGGAGCATGGCGACGGTCAGCAGCAAGGCACGTTGGGAGCCGGCACGGAGTGCCGGGACGAAGTCGTTCACCTCCTCGGCCCGGATCTTCTCGGCGGCGATGGCCCGACGGCACCAGTCCGGGAAGGAGTCCGCGGGCTCGGCGGTCTCACGCGCTTCCAGGATGATGTCCGCCAGCCTGGCCAATTCCCGCATGGGTGGCTGGTTGGCGAGGTAGGCGGTCAGTTCCCTCGGCGCCCGCCTGCAGTCCCTGGTGTCGATACCGCGTACGCGCAGGTGCCGCGCTATCACTTCGAGGTCGTCCGGGCGGTTGACGGACTTGCGGTACGCCGCGAAGTCAGGGCTCAACCCGTCGGCGTAGGGCTGTGGCAGGACGACAGCGAGGAATGACCGCTTGTCGAGGAGAACCTTGTGGAATCCGGGGAGCTGGTCGTGGTAGCGCGTCCACACGTCCTCCTCGGCCTCCGCCAGGTCCAGCAGCATCCGGTCTCCTTCACCGACAAGTTCCGGGGTGAGGGGTTCGGGTGACTGGCCGTCCGGATCAGGGGCGATCTCCTTGTAGGTGCCCGATCCGCGTGGCAGCTCTCTCAGCAGGACCTTGGCGGCTGTGGTTCTGCCGTTTCCTGGGGTGCCCCGCAGGAACACGATGTTGTGGCGTTCAAGAGTGTCGTAGGCGTCGTTGATGCCCGTCGGCCGGACGAACCGCTGCTGGAGGCGGCTCAGTTGCTCTTCGGCCACCTGGCGGGGCGGGGCGGTCGGCGAGGACAGGAAATCCGGTGGGGGGTCGGTCCCGAAGAATTGGAAAGTGGTCTGGTAGCGGTCGCCGCCAGGTGCGGTGGGAGGGACGGGCTCTGCGTCAGCCGGTGGGCCAGGTGTGTCAGTCATCGCTCGTCGTCCTGTGACGGAGGTATCGGGCCGAAGGTGTGGCTGACGTTGCCCTGCTGGTCTCCGGCCGTGTAGTTCGCACCCGCACCGGACTGGCGGACCTTGTGGACGGGGCCGATGTGAATACGTCCCCCGTTACCGCCCAGGTCGGTGTTGTAGGTGTCGCCCGCTGCCGGGGTTGCCGGCGCGGGGGGTTCCGGCTCTGTTGTCGTGCGGTCTGCGGCTGCCAGCGCGGGGACGAGGGCTGCCAGGGAGTCCCCGATGCGTTTGAGGTCGTACTCGTCGTTCTGGTGGTCGTAGCGGAGTGTCTGGCAGTCCGACAGCCACATCAGGGCGGTTGGCAGGGCGCTCCTCGCGGGCCGTTCGGTACGACGGCCGACGAGCACCGGGATGACACGGCCGTCGCAGCGGTAGGCCTCCAGGATCTCCTTGGTGACCCAGTCGTCCTCGGCACCGAGCCGGGGGTGACCGAGCCAGCGGTCGCCCATCAGGGCGAGCAGCACGGAACTGCCCCGCACGTTGTGGAGGAGGTCGTCGTCGAACTTGTCGCCGGGGACGATCGACCGGCTGGCGCGGTAGACGTGCTCGTCGCCGAAGCGGTGACGCAGGGCATTGTCCAAATTCGTGGCAGCGTGTTCGCCGTCATGGGTGCGGTAGTTGATGAAGATCTCGGGCATGGCGGGGCCACCTCTCTGCCGGACAGCTGGATGGGAGCGAGTGCTGGTCACGACGCCTGCGGTGTGAGCGCGGCGGCGAGCGAGGGCGCGAGGGTCAGGTACGCGGGGTGGCGCGGGTGCCGCGCGAGGACGCGGGCGAGGCGGCGCAGGTCAGTGGCGATGGTTTCCGAGTCCACGCCTGAGGTGAGGTCCAGCAGATCCCCCGTCAGCTCGCAGGCGTACCCGATCTCTCCGGACATGGCATGGGCCAGCGCACGACGTGCGCCGTACCGGCGTCGCGTCCGCAGGGCGTCCGGGGCGAGCCGCTCGTACTCGGTGTCGAGGGCCTCGGCGGCCTGTCGGGGCCTGCCCAGGTCCAGGAGGCACCAACCGGTCACCATGGCGACAGGGTCACTCAAGTGCGTCGGCCCGAGCACGGGAGCGTCGGATGCCGGTTCCTCGGCGGCGGCCCGGCCGAACAGGGCGCGAGCCCGTTCGAGCAGACGCATACAGGCGTCGTGGTCTCCGTCCAGGGCGTACCCCTGGGCGGCGCGCTGCGCTGCCAGGGCGCGGATCCGCGGTGGGAGCCGACTGGGCAGCGCGCCCTCCGCGAGGGCGACCGTGTCGGCAGCCTCGCCCCGGTAGTAGGTGATCAGGGCGCGCCGGACGAGTGCGTAGGACGCCATGTGGCTGTCGCCCGCCGCCTCGGCGATGTCCACGGCATGGGAGGTCCAGCGGGCCGCCGCAGTGTCGTCGCCCGCCTCCTGGGCCATCCAGCCGGTGAACTCGGCGAAGCGTGCGGCCAGGGCCAGCAGGCCGCGGCCGGTGTCTCCGCCGGTGCTCACGGCCAGCGAACGCAGGGCGCTCGCCTGCTCGGCGAGCGTCGGGAGAAGTATCTGAGGCGGGCACATCTGGCCGATGCGGCGGTACTGGTCGTAGAGGCCGCGGTAGGCGTCGATCAGCGGTTGACCAGAGGGTTCGGCCTGTGTGGTGGCGGTGGGCGCGGCTGTCGCGATGCCGAACACAGACACCGCGCCTGCCGCCATCAATTGCCGACGCGTCGGCGGGAGCCACCTGGTGTCGTCGGGACGCTCTACGGAGTCGTTGATCATGGCTCCTGCCTGGTCGGGAACGGGACGTCGGCCGGAGGGACGGGGTCCCGGAACCGCGGGGACGAGAGCCGCCAACGTGCCGTCAGTCCCCAATGCCGCGTCGCACAGGCGGGCGAACTCGCTCGTCGGGCGTTTGTGGCCCGTCTCGACCTTGCTGATCTGACCCTTGCTGTAGTGCACCGCGGCTGCGAACCGCGTCAGAGTGAATCCGGCGGCGATACGCAGTCGGCGCAGTTCGGCTCCGAAGACACGTGGCTGCTCCAGCATGTGAACCCCCCTCATGCCGACGCCGCCGATGCTCCGGGCCGTCCGTCGTCGCGTTTCAGCGTCAGCCAGGCGTCGCGGGGCGGGCAAGGCGCTCGGCGCTGTTTCCCGTTTCCAGTTCTGATACCGATTCCTGGCCAGGCGGCAAGCCTGCGGGCGGGGACGGAGGCCGGATCGGCCGGGGAAATGGCCGGGACAGCGGACTTGCGACGCGGCTTGTCGATGTTCTGCTGACGCAGTCGTCCGACCGATCGGTCACTGCCAGTTGTCAGTCGCGTTTGGTAAGAATGCAGGCGTGAGCAGCGCGGACGGGGAACGGGACGGCGGGGCGGAGGGTGCGCCGCCTGAGCAGCTTGCGTTGATTCGGGAGAGTGTGCGGCAGGCGAAGGGGCCGAGGGCGAAGCCGCGGACGTGGCGGGGGGCCGCGCTGGCCGGGGAGTTGCCGGTCGCGCGGGTGCTGGTCGACAAGGGGGTGCTGCATCTCGACCGGTACTTCGACTACGCCGTGCCCGCGGAGCTCGACGCCGACGCGCAGCCCGGGGTGCGGGTGCGGGTGCGGTTCGGGGCCGGGCGGCATCGGGTGCGGGACGGGCGGCGTGAGGGTGGGGGGCTGATCGACGGGTTTCTTGTCGAGCGGTTGGCCGAGTCCGACTACTCCGGGCCGCTTGCCGCGCTGGCGCAGGTCGTGTCGCCCGAGCCGGTGCTGAGTGCGGAATTGCTGGGGCTGGCCCGGGCCGTTGCTGATCGGTATGCCGGGAGTCTCGCCGATGTGCTGCAGCTGGCCGTGCCGCCGCGCAGCGCGCGGGCCGAGCAGAAGCCCTCGCCCGCGCCGTTGCCGCCGCCGGGGGTTCCGGATGTGGGGTCCTGGGGGCGGTACGAGCGGGGGGCCGGGTTTCTGGAGGCGTTGGCCTCGGGGGGTGCGCCGCGTGCGGTGTGGAATGCGTTGCCTGGGCCCGAGTGGAGCGAGGAGATCGCGCGGGCCGTCGCCGCGACGCTCGCCTCGGGGCGCGGGGCGCTCGTCGTCGTACCGGACGGGCGGGCCGCCGGGCGGGTCGACGCCGCGTTGACGGCTCTGCTGGGTGAGGGGCGGCATGCGCTGCTCACCGCCGATGCCGGGCCCGAGAAGCGGTATCGGCAGTGGCTGGCCGTGCGGCGGGGGGCTGTACGGGCGGTCGTCGGGACCCGGGCTGCCATGTTCGCGCCGGTTCAGGACCTGGGACTTGTCGTGATCTGGGACGACGGGGACGACAGCCACAGCGAGTTGCACGCGCCGCAGCCGCATGCGCGGGAGGTGCTGCTGCTGCGCGCCGCGCTGGACAAGTGCGGGTTCCTGCTGGGGAGTTGGAGCTGCACGGTGGAGGCGGCGCAGCTGGTGGAGAGCGGGTGGGCGCGGCCGTTGGTCGCCTCGCGTGAGCAGGTGCGGGTGGCCGCTCCGCTCGTACGGACCGTGGGGGACGGGGACCTCGCGCGGGACGAGGCGGCTCGGGCCGCCCGTTTGCCGACGCTGGCCTGGCAGGCGGTGCGGGAGGGGTTGAAGCACGGGCCCGTGCTGGTGCAGGTGCCCCGGCGGGGGTATGTGCCGCGGATGGCGTGCGCGCAGTGTCGGGCCGCGGCGCGGTGTCGGCACTGTGCCGGGCCGTTGGAGGGGCAGGACGGGGGTGTGCTGCGGTGCGCGTGGTGCGGGGTCGAGGAGAACTCCTGGCACTGTCCCGAGTGCGGGGGGTTCCGGTTGCGGGCGCAGGTCGTGGGGGCGCGACGGACGGCGGAGGAGTTGGGGCGGGCGTTTCCTGCGGTGCCGGTGCGGACGTCCGGGCGGGAGCAGGTGCTCGACACCGTGCCGGGGACTCCCGCGCTGGTCGTGAGTACGCCGGGGGCCGAGCCGGTTGCCGAGGGCGGGTATGCGGCGGCGCTGCTGCTGGACGGGTGGGCGATGCTCGGGCGGCCCGATCTGCGGGCCGGGGAGGATGCGCTGCGGCGGTGGATCGCGGCGGGTTCGCTGGTGCGGCCGCAGGGGGTTGGGGGGACCGTGGTTGTCGTGGCCGAGCCGACCTTGCGGCCTGTGCAGGCGCTGGTGCGGTGGGATCCCGTGGGGCATGCGGTGCGGGAGCTGGCCGAGCGGGCGGAGTTGGGGTTTCCGCCGGTGTCGCGGATGGCTGCGGTGGCTGGGGCGGGGGAGGCTGTCGCGGAGTTTCTCGCGGCTGTCGAACTGCCGCCGGATGCGGAGGTGTTGGGGCCGGTGCCGGTGCCGGTCGTGATGGCCGGGGGGCCTCGGCGGGTGGGGGGACCGGCTGTGGGGGAGCGGTGGGAGCGGGCGTTGATTCGGGTGCGGCCGGGGAGTGGGGGGGCGTTGGCTGCCGCGTTGAAGGGGGCGCAGGCTGCTCGGATGGCCCGGGGTGGGGGGGATGTGGTGCGGGTGCGTGTTGATCCGCCGGACATCGGGTGAGGGGCCTCGGCCTTCGGCCTCGGGTTCTTCTCCCACCCGCGCACCGCCCGTTTACGGTCGGTCGAGAGGCTGGGGTTTCCTGTGGGGCGTCTCGCCGTCGGCGGCCGGCCGTTGTGGGTGGAGCTCGTGGGGCCGGCGTTTGCGGTCCGTTGAGAGGCTGGGGTTACCTGTGGAGGGTTCCCGCCGTTGGCGTCCGACCGTCCGACCGTCCGACCGTCCGACCGTCCGACCGTCCGACCGTCCGACCGTCCGACCGTCCGACCGTCCGACCGT
>NZ_BARG01000010.1 GCF_000376565.1 Streptomyces hokutonensis
AGCCCCGCGCCCCTAGGGGAATCCCCGCGTCCTGAGATTGAAGTTGGAGCAGAGAATGTCCCCGAACGGTCCCGAGCTCATTTCTCCCCGTTCCTCTCGTGTCGCCGCCGCTCGGCGGCTCGCTCGGCGGAATTTTCGGAGCAAGGAGCGGCTGTTCCTGGCCGAGGGGCCGCAGGCTGTGCGCGAGGCGGCCGGGTTCAAGGACACGCTCGTCGAGTTGTTCGCGACCGTCGAAGCCGCGGAGCGGTATGCCGACATCGTCGGCGAGGCCCGTGACGCCGGGGCTCGGGTGCATCTCGCTGACGAGCAGGTCATCGCCGACATCTCCACGACAGTGACCCCGCAGGGGCTCGTCGGGATCTGTCGATTCCTCGACACCCCCTTCGAGGAGATCCTGAAGGGGCGGCCCAAGCTCGTTGCCGTTCTCGCCAACGTGCGCGACCCCGGGAACGCCGGCACCGTCCTGCGGTGCGCCGATGCCGCTGGTGCCGAGGCCGTCGTACTGACTGACGCTTCCGTCGATCTCTACAACCCGAAGGCCGTACGGGCCTCCGTGGGTTCCCTCTTTCATCTCCCCGTCGCCGTGGGCGTGCCCGTCGAGCAGGCCGTGGCCGGGCTCAAGGAGATCGGGGTGCGGATCCTCGCCGCCGACGGGGCCGGGACCGACGACCTCGACGACGAGCTGGACCAGGGGACCATGGGCGGGCCCACCGCCTGGGTGTTCGGGAACGAGGCGTGGGGGCTTCCGGAGGAGACCCGCGCACTCGCGGACGCCGTTGTGCGGGTTCCGATCCACGGGAAGGCCGAGAGCCTGAACCTGGCCACCGCCGCCGCCGTATGTCTGTATGCGTCTGCCCGTGCACAGCGCGGCTCCGGAGGGTGCCGCTCCGTCACCGACAGCTAGTAGGGTGACCAGCTCGGGGGCCACCTGCGCCGTATGAGAAGAGGTGGGGTACGGGGATGACTGTCGGCACGAGCAGCGCGCCGGGAGCACGGGGCGTGCCCCGGCCGTCCGCGGCCCGGCACGACGACCTCACCGGCCTCGGCATCGACCCCGACGAACTGGCCGACGGCCTGGTCGTCGCCGACGAGCACGGCCGGGTTATCTGCTTCAACGCCGCCGCGGAGCGCATCACCTCTGTCCGCGCCGCCGACGCCCTCGGCCAGCGGCTGGAGAAGGCCCTCCCCTTAGAGGACCTGGAGGGCCGCCGCTGGTGGCAACTGACCGATCCCTATGGGGGGTTGGCCATCCGGGTGCGGCAGCCGGAGCGGAATCTGCTGCTGCCGGGCGGGCACGAGGTTCTCGTCACCGCGCGCTATGTCCGTGCGGAGCCCCTCGGTCCGGTCCGTCGCGTCGTCGTCTCGCTGCGGGACACCGAGGCACGGCGCCGCACCGAGCGCAGTCACGCCGAGCTGATCGCCACCGTCGCCCACGAACTGCGGTCCCCGCTGACCTCCGTCAAGGGCTTCACCGCGACCCTGCTGGCCAAGTGGGAACGGTTCACCGACGACCAGAAGCGGCTGATGCTGGAGACCGTCGACGCCGACGCCAACCGCGTCACCCGGCTCATCGCCGAGCTGCTCGACATCTCCCGCATCGACTCCGGGCGGCTCGAACTGCGCCGCCAGCCCGTCGACATCGGTGCGGCCGTCGGCCGCCACATCCAGGCGTACGTCGCTGCAGGGCAGCCCGCCGACCGGTTCATGCTCCGCGTCGAACAGCCGCTGCCCGACCTGTGGGCCGACCCCGACAAGGTCGACCAGGTGCTGAGCAACCTGCTGGAAAATGCGGTGCGCCACGGCGAGGGAACCGTCACCATCGACGTCACGGCCTCGGCCTCTCCGCGCGAAGGGGAGGAGACCGGCACCTCGGTGACGGTCAGCGACGAGGGCCCAGGCATCCCGGAGGAGTCCATGAACCGCGTCTTCACCCGCTTCTGGCGGGGCAGCAAGCGCGGTGGCACGGGCCTCGGGCTGTACATCGTCAAGGGCATCGTCGAAGCCCACGGCGGCACCATCACGGTCGGCCGGGCTCCCGGCGGCGGCGCCGAGTTCCGATTTATGTTGCCCGTGGGCACCCCGGCGTATCTCCAGTAGCCGCCGACGAGGCCCCACGGGCGCGGTCACCTGCCTCACCCCCGTTAGACTCGGCCTTTGGCACCTTTGCGTCCCCGTTTCAGGGACGACGACGCGTCCCCCGAGTCGAGTCGGGACGGGGACCATCCGCCAGCCAACCGGAAGCACGGGAAGAGATGTCGGCACCGAATAAGTCGTACGACCCTGTAGAGGTCGAGGCCTTGAAACCGGAAGAGATCGAGCGCATGCGGGACGAGGCGCTCGCCGCCTTCGCCGCCGCCGGTGACCTCGACGCGCTCCAGGAGGCCAAGGTCGCCCACACCGGCGGCACCTCCCCGCTCGCCCTCGCCAACCGCGAGATCGGCGCGCTGCCCCCGCAGGCCAAGGCCGCCGCGGGCAAGCTCGTCGGGCAGGCCCGGGGCGCGGTCAACAAGGCCCTCGCCGCCCGCCAGGCCGAGCTGGAGGCCGACCGCGACGCCCGCGTCCTGGTCGAGGAGGCGGTGGACGTCACGCTGCCGTACGACCGCGTACCGGCCGGCGCCCGGCACCCGCTGACCACGTTCATGGAGCGGGTCGCGGACGTCTTCGTGTCCATGGGATACGAGATCGCCGAGGGCCCCGAGGTCGAGGCGGAGTGGTTCAACTTCGACGCCCTGAACTTCACCCCGGACCACCCGGCCCGGCAGATGCAGGACACCTTCTTCGTCCAGGGCCCCAAGGGCACCGAGGGCGACGAGTCCGGTGTCGTCCTGCGCACGCACACCTCGCCCGTGCAGGCCCGCGCCATGCTGGACCGCGAGCCGCCGGTCTACATCGTGTGCCCCGGCCGCGTGTACCGCACGGACGAGCTGGACGCCACGCACACCCCGGTCTTCCACCAGATCGAGCTCCTCGCCATCGACGAGGGCCTCACCATGGCCGACCTCAAGGGCACCCTCGACCACATGGTCCAGTCGCTCTTCGGCGCGGAGATGAAGACCCGGCTGCGGCCGAACTACTTCCCCTTCACCGAGCCGTCCGCCGAGATGGACATGCTCTGCTACGTCTGCAAGGGCGAGTCGGTCGGCAACCCCGACCGCCCCTGCCGCACCTGCTCCTCCGAGGGCTGGATCGAGCTGGGCGGCTGCGGCATGGTCAACCCCCGTGTCCTGGTGGCCTGCGGGGTGGACCCGGAGAAGTACAGCGGATTCGCCTTCGGGTTCGGCATCGAGCGGATGCTGATGTTCCGCCACAACGTCGAAGACATGCGAGACATGGTCGAGGGTGACGTCCGGTTCACCCGGCCGTTCGGGATGGAGATCTGATGCGGGTCCCGCTTTCTTGGCTGCGGGAGTACGTCGACCTGCCGGCGACGGAGACCGGCCGCGACGTCCAGGCCAAGCTCATTTCCGTCGGCCTCGAGGTGGAGACTGTCGAGCAGCTCGGCGACGGCCTCAAGGGCCCCCTCGTCGTCGGCAAGGTCCTCACCATCGAGGAGCTGACGGAGTTCAAGAAGCCCATCCGCTTCTGCACCGTCGACGTCGGCCAGGCCAACGGCACCGGCGAGCCCCAGGAGATCGTCTGCGGCGCCCGCAACTTCGCCGTCGGCGACAAGGTCGTCGTGGTCCTCCCCGGCGCGGTCCTGCCCGGCGGCTTCGCGATCGCCGCGCGCAAGACGTACGGCAAGACCTCGCACGGCATGATCTGCTCCAGCGACGAGCTGGGCATGGGCGACGACGGCACCAAGGGCATCATCGTCCTGCCGCCCGAGCACGAGGTCGGCACCGACGCCATCGAGCTGCTCCAGCTCGTCGACGAGGTCCTCGACATCGCCGTCACGCCCGACCGCGGCTACGCCCTGTCGATCCGCGGCGTCGCCCGCGAGACCGCCACCGCCTACGGCCTCCCGCTCAGCGACCCGGCCCTGCTCGACGTACCCGGCCCGAACGCGTTCGGCTACCCGGTGCAGGTCTCCGAGCCGCTCGGCTGCGACCGCTTCACCGCCCGCACGGTGACCGGCCTCGACCCCGAGGCCCGCTCCCCGCTCTGGCTGACCCGCCGTCTCCAGAAGGCGGGCATGCGCCCGATCTCGCTCGCCGTCGACATCACCAACTACGTGATGCTGGAGCTGGGCCAGCCCCTGCACGCCTACGACCGCACCCGCGTCCAGGGTCCGATCGGTGTGCGCCGGGCCACGCAGGGCGAGAAGCTCACCACCCTCGACGGCGTCACGCGCACGCTGGACGCCGAGGACCTGGTGATCACCGACGACCGCGGCCCCATCGGCCTCGCGGGTGTCATGGGCGGCGCCAACACCGAGATCGACGACACGGAGGGCACCACCACCGAGGTCGTCGTCGAGGCCGCCCACTTCGACGCGCTCTCCATCTCGCGCACGGCCCGCCGCCACAAGCTGGCCTCCGAGGCGTCCAAGCGCTTTGAGCGCGGCGTCGACCCGCAGGCCGCGTCGGCCGCCGCCCAGCGCACGGTCGACCTCCTGGTCCTCCTCGCGGGCGGCACCGCAGACGCCGGCGTCACCGAGGTCATCGCGCCTTCGGCCCCGCACACCATCACCATTCCGGCCAACCACCCGGACAAGGTGGCGGGCGTCGACTACGGCCGCGAGACCGTCGTACGGCGTCTCCAGGAAGTCGGCTGCGACGTGTACGGGCAGGACGAGCTGATCGTCACCGTCCCGTCCTGGCGCCCCGACCTCACCGACCCGAACGACCTGGCCGAAGAGGTCATCCGCCTGGAGGGCTACGAGAACCTGCCCTCCACGCTCCCCAAGCCCCCCGCGGGCCGGGGCCTCACCGACCGCCAGCGCCTGCACCGCCGCGTCGGCCGCGCACTCGCGGGCGCCGGTTACGTGGAGGCGCCGAACTACCCCTTCGTCGGCGAGCACGTCTTCGACCAGTTCGGCCTGGCCGCCGACGACCCGAACCGCAAGGTCGTCAAGCTGGTCAACCCGCTCTCGGACGAGGAGCCCGCACTCCGTACGACGCTGCTGCCGGGCCTGCTCGGTGCCCTGCGGCGCAACGACGGCCGCGGCTCGCACGACCTGGCACTCTTCGAGACGGGTCTGGTCTTCCACCCCCGCGAGGAACTGAAGATCGCCGTCCGACTCCCCGTCGACCGGCGTCCGACCGACGAGGAGATCGCCTCCCTCACCGAGGCGCTCCCGCTCCAGCCCCGGCATGCGGCCGTCGTCCTCACGGGCGCCCGCGAGCAGGCCGGCTGGTGGGGCAAGGGCCGCCCGTCCGACTGGGCCGACGCGGTCGAGTCGGCGCGGGTGCTGGCGCGTGAGGCCGGCACTGAACTCCTCGTGCGCAAGGGCCAGTACGGTCCCTGGCACCCCGGCCGCTGCGCCGAACTCGCGGTCGTCGTCGAGGGTGTTGAGCAAGTCATCGGGTACGCCGGGGAGTTGCACCCCGGTGTGCTGAAGACCCTGGGTCTGCCCGCGCGCACCAGTGCGATGGAACTGGACCTGGACGTCCTGGAGTCGGCGTCGTCGGGTGTTCCCAAGGGCCCGAAGATCTCCACGTTCCCGGTCGCCACTCAGGATGTCGCGCTGGTCGTGGATGTCTCGGTCCCGCACGCGTCCGTCGAGGCGGCGCTGCGTGAGGGTGCCGGTGAACTGCTGGAGTCCATCCGGCTGTTCGACGTCTACGACAACGCCGCGCAGCTGGGCGAGGGCAAGAAGTCGCTGGCGTATGCGCTGCGGTTCCGTGCGGCCGACCGGACGCTGACCGTCGATGAGGCGTCGGCGGCTCGGGACGCGGCGGTGGCGTTGGCGGCGGAGCGCACAGGAGCCGTACTGAGGGGCTGATCGCTGGAGGGGCCGATTCCGCAGCGGAACGGCCCCCACCTGCATAAATGCACCTGTCTCATGTCACCTCACTCGTTCGGGTGAGAAGTTCGGGCGATCTGGCCCGATCGGGGCATGCGGTCGACAGAATCGGACCGGCCTTTCGGGGCCGGTCCGATTGCGCTGTCGGGGCCTATTTGGGGGGCCACAGGCATGATCCGCATCAAGGCTGGGCCCCGCAGGCCGCGTCCGAGGCCGCGCGCCCGCCGTCCACTGCGCCGGGCGCTCGCTCTGGGACTGCCCACGATGTGGGGCGCCATAGCGATCACCTACAAACTCACCTGCCCGCTCGCCCAGCAGACCGGCCTGGGCGCCCGCATCGTCACCAGCGCGGTGTTCTTCGCGGTCGGCACCGGTCTCATCGTCCAGGTCCGCCGCTCCCTGCTGCGCGAACTCCGCCAGATCCGCCAGATCGCGGGCGCCGCCCAGAACGCGCTGCTCCGCCCGCTGCCACCCCGCCTCGACGGCCTGAACATCGCCGCCGCCCAACTCTCCGCCGAGCGCGGCGCGGTGGTGGGCGGCGACCTCTACGAGGTGATCGCCACCGAGCACGGTGTCCGGGTCGTGATGGGGGACGTACGCGGCCACGGCATCGCCGCGATCGGCACGGTCGCCGCGGTCCTCGGCAGCTTCCGCGAGGCCGCCCACGACGAGCCCGACCTGGAGGGCGTCCTACGCCGCCTCGACCGCGCCCTCGCCCGCCACCTCCGCGAACGCGCCCGCGCGGAACACCCCGCGTCCGGAGCGCCGGACCCCGACAGCCCCGTGGCCGAGGAGTTCGTCACGGTACTGCTCCTGGAGATCGGCGCGGACGGCGAACTCCGGGCTCTCAACTGCGGGCATCCGTGGCCGTATCTGCTGAGCGGGGGAGGTGTGCGGTCCGTGTCCCGTGCGGACCCGCTTCCGCCGCTGGGCCCGTTCCCGCTGCCGACGGAACTGCCGTTCGTCCGCTGCGGCCAACTGCTCCCGGGCGAGGCGCTGTTCCTCTACACGGACGGCGCGGAGGACGCGCGTGACGGGCGGGGCGGTTTCTTCCCGCTGGCCGATGTACTGGCGGAGGTGACGGCCCAACACCCGCCCCCCGTACCGCAGTCGATCCTTGGCGCTGTCTTCACGGCGTTACTGCGTCACACGGGCGGCACACCCACGGACGACGTCGCCATGCTCGTCCTGCGCAATGACCGCAGGCCCGCACCAACTCCTTCAGGGGCGCGACCAGCCACAACGCACCCGCAGCCGACGAACTACCCACAACACAACGGCGTTTGATGGTCACCGCAAAGCCAGGCCGCCGCACTTACGAGGGGGAGCCGGCGGCCCGGCCGGCCTCTTGCGAGGCAATCCAGTCAACCGGTTGGAAACTCTCCGCAACAGCGCGCACACACCCCGGATCCACGCACTCCGTTCACACCCCGTGTGAACCAACCCGCACTACTCTGTCCGCACCGAGTCACCGGGGGGCCATCCATGCAGCCCAACACACTTCTCGACGCCATCCTGGACGAGGCGGGCATCTCGCACGCGGGACTCGCCGCACATGTGAACCAGGCCGGCCGGGCCCGAGGCCTCGCACTCCGGTACGAACACACCGCCGTGGCACGGTGGTTGAAGGGCCAGCGACCGCGAGGTCAGGTCCCCGACCTGATCTGCGAGGTGCTCGCGACCCGCCTGCACCGGCCCGTCACGCTCGACGACATCGGCCTGGGCGTACCCGGCGAACCCTCCACCCCGCACGGCACCTCCCTCTCCGGCTTCGTCGAGCGGGCCACCGCCCTGTGGCGCTCCGACGAACAGCAGCGCCCGCACATCCTCGGCGCGCCCGCGGTCACCGGAACCCCCGCCGTGATGCCGGTGTGGGAGTGGGAGAACCCACCGGACGACGTGGACGTCTCGCGCGGCGGCCGGCACCGGGTGAGCATGGCGGACATCGAGATGCTGCGCGCGGCCCGCGCCCACTACGAGCAGATGTACCGCAAGGCAGGCGGCGTGGCGACCCGGTCCCGCATCGTCGGCTTCCTCAACTCCGAGACGGCGCCCCTGCTGCGCGGCAGCTACACCGACGCCACCGGACGCCAACTGCACCGGGCGACCGGCGGGTTGGTGGCGATCGCGGGCATCTGCGCCTACGACTCCGACGCGCACGGACTCGCCCAGCGCTACTTCCACCAGGCGCTCAGGCTCGCGAAGGCCAGCAACGACAGGGGACTTGGCGCGTACGTCATCGCGCTGCTCGTCAACCAGTCGCTGTTCATGCGGGAGTTCCGCCAGGCCGTCGCCTTCGCGGAGGCCGCGCTGCGGGCGGCGGGGCGGCAGATCACCCCGGCGCTCGCCTCCGACCTGTACGCGATGCAGGCGAAGGCGTACGCGCACCTCGGCGACGGCACGAGCGCGCTGTCCTGCATCCGTCGTGCCGAGCAGGCCGCCGAACGCATCCGGCGCGGATACGAACCCGACGAGACCGGCTATGTCCAGCCGGGCCTGGTCAATGTCCAGGTGGCGGAGGCGCTGCTCAGCCTCGGCGATCTGACGGCGGCGGGGGAGCACGCCACCGCGGCCGTGGACACTCCGGCGCACGACCGGGGCCGGGTGCACCGGCTCGCCATGCTCAGCCAGATCGAACTCCGCCAGGGAAACGCCGACAAAGCGGTGGCCACGGCGGTGCAGATGGCCGAGCAGGCCAGAGGGATGGAGTCCCAGCGGCTGCGCGACAGACTCCGCGCGGTGCGCGAGTACCTGGTGCGCAGCGACTGCGCGGGTACGGCCGAGGCGGCCGAACTCATCGACGGGGCACTGCGCGTACCGCTGTAAAGGAGCCGTGGACCACAACACAGTCCCTGCTGCGATATTGCCACTTACTCGACGGAAGGTGGCAGAACCGTGCAGTGGACGAAACAGAACGAACAAACTGTGTACTCAAACCGCTGGTTCAGCGTCAATCTCGCGGATGTCGAACTACCCGACGGCCAGCACCTCGACCACTTCCTCATACGGCTGAGGCCGGTGGCGGTGGCGACGGTCGTGAACGAGGCGAACGAAGTTCTCCTCCTGTGGCGCCACCGCTTCATCACCGACAGCTGGGGGTGGGAGCTCGCGGCGGGCGTCGTCGAGGACGGCGAGGACATCGCGCGGGCCGCCGCCAGGGAACTGGAGGAAGAGACCGGCTGGCGGCCGGGGCCCCTGCACCACCTGATGAGCGTGGAACCGTCCAACGGGCTCACGGACGCCCGGCACCACATCTACTGGGCCGACGAGGGCGAGTACACCGGACACCCCGTGGACGACTTCGAATCGGACCGCCGGGAATGGGTACCGCTCAAACTCGTACCCGACATGGTCGCCCGCGGGGAGGTCCCGGCCGCCAACATGGCGGCCGCGTTACTGCTGTTGCACCATTTGAGGCTGGGTCAGGACGCCCCTCGAAGTCCCGCCAGGCGTCCCGGCGTCTAGCGTCCCAGGGCCTGCCAGACCGTAACGGCAAGTGCACCCACGGCGGTCAACGCGGCAATGGCCGGCAGCGGCCACCGCGTGTGCTCAAGGGCGACGATTCGTGCGCTCAAGTCATCCACTTCCTTGTCCGTCTCCTCGGTGCGATGGCTGAGCAGCGCCAGCCCTCCCTCGACCCGCGCGTAGGCGACGTCGAGGCGGCGGCGTAACTCTGCGAGTTCTCCATGTACCACGGGATGCTCGGGGTCGGCGGTCACGTGTCCGCTCCTTTCCGTAGTCGGAACATCCCTTGCATGCGCATGAAGAGTCAACTCGCCAGGTGGACACCGGGGGAGAGTGTGCGAGCGGCATATGCGGGCCCGGCGCGCACACGGTGTGTGAATGCCGCGGGCCCGGTGCTCCGAAGAGCGCCGGGCCCGTAACGGCCGCGATGTCACCGTGAGTTGCCGAGAACGGCGAGCGCTCAGCCGTAGGTGTAGAACCCCGAGCCGGACTTACGGCCGAGCCTTCCCGCGTCGACCATGCGCTGGAGCAGCGGGGGAGCGGCGTAGAGCGGCTCCTTGTACTCCTCGTACATCGAGTACGCGACCGACGCGACCGTGTCCAGGCCGATCAGGTCGGACAGCTTCAGCGGGCCCATCGGGTGGGCGCAGCCCAGCTCCATGCCGTTGTCGATGTCCTCGCGGCTGGCGATGCCCGACTCGAACATCCGGATCGCGGACAGGAGATAGGGGATCAGCAGCGCGTTGACCACGAAGCCGGAGCGGTCCTGGGCGCGGATCGCGTGCTTGCCGAGGACCTTCTCGGTGAACAGCTGGGCGCGGCTGAGTGTGCCCTCGGAGGTGGTCAACGCCGGGATCAGCTCGACGAGTTGCTGCACCGGAGCCGGGTTGAAGAAGTGGATGCCGATGACCTGGTCGGGGCGCGAGGTGGTGACCGCGAGCCGCACCAGCGGGATCGAGGAGGTGTTGGAGGCGAGGATCGCGTCGGGGCGGGTCACGACCTGGTCGAGCACCTGGAAGATCTCGGTCTTCACCTGCTCGTTCTCGACGACGGCCTCGATGACGAGGTCGCGGTCGGCGAACTCGCCGAGGTCGGTGGTGAAGCTGAGCCGCGCCTGGGTCTCGGCCAGCTCCTCGGCGGAGATCTTGCCGCGTTCGGCCGCCTTGGTCAGGGAGTTGAACAGCCGGGTCCGGCCGATCTCCAGGGCCTCGCCGGTGGTCTCGGCGACCTTCACGTCCAGGCCCGCGCGGGCGCACACCTCGGCGATACCGGCGCCCATCTGGCCGCAGCCGACCACTCCGACGCGCTCGATGTCGGTCACATCGTCCCCTTCGCTGCTGATGCGGGCTCTGGTAGAACCCCGTTGTCCGGAGTCTGCTCCGATCGTGCACGTTACCCGCAAGTATCGATGATCGATCGCCGGGGTCGGGCATCCTGGGCGCGGAGACGATCCGTGACCGCGCGGATCCACAGCGTATGGGGGTGTACGGATGGGGCGATTGTCTCGTCGGACGTTCGCGATGGCGGCGCTGTCCACGCTGGCCACGACGGGCAGTGCGGCGGCGGACACCGGGCGCGCTCAGGCACCGGCCGGGCGTCCGCGCGCGGTCACCGAGATGCGGGGCGTGTGGCTGGCGACCGTGGCCAACCGCGACTGGCCCTCCCGCCCGGGCCTGACCGCCGCGCAGCAGCGCACCGAACTGATCGCCCACCTCGACACGGCGGTCCGCGACCGCCTCAACACGGTGATCTTCCAAGTCCGGCCCACCGCCGACGCGTTGTGGCCCTCGCCGTACGAACCCTGGTCCCAGTACCTGACCGGCACCCAGGGCGTCGCCCCCGGCTGGGACCCGCTGAAGACCGCCGTAGAAGAGGCGCATGTGCGCGGGCTGCAGCTGCACGCCTGGTTCAACCCGTACCGCATCGCCAACACCACCGACCTGACGAAGCTCGTCGCCTCGCACCCCGCGCGCAAGCACCCCGACTGGGTCGTGACGTACGGAGGGAAGCTCTACTACAACCCCGGGCTGCCGCAGGTCCGGCTCTTCGTCGAGAACGCGATCCTCGACGCGGTGCGCAAGTACCCCGTGGACGCGGTCCACTTCGACGACTACTTCTATCCGTACCCGGTCGCCGGCCAGACCTTCGACGACGACGCGGCCTACGACAAGTACGGCGGCGCCTTCAGCGACCGGGCCGCCTGGCGCCGCGACAACATCGACAAGCTGATCCGCGAGACCGCCGCCCGCATCAAGCGGACCCGCCCGGGCACGCGCTTCGGCATCAGCCCCTTCGGAGTGTGGCGCAACGCCGCGACCGACCCGCGCGGCTCCGACACCACGGCGGGCGTGCAGACGTACGACGATCTCTGCGCGGACACCCGGAAGTGGGTGCGCGAGGGCTGGATCGACTACATCGTCCCGCAGCTGTACTGGAACATCGGCTTCGCCCCCGCCGACTACGCGAAGCTGCTGCCCTGGTGGGCGGCGGTCGCACGCGGCTCGAAGACGCGGCTGTACGCGGGGGAGGCGCTGTACAAGGCGGGTGACCCGGCGCAGCCCGCAGCCTGGCAGGACCCGGCCGAACTCTCCCGCCACCTCACCCTCGCCGACCGCTACCCGGAGGTCGGCGGGCATGTCTTCTTCGCCGCCCGGGACGTCGCGGTGGACCCGGTCGGAGCCATGGCGCGGGTGGTCGCCGACCACTACGGGCAGCCGGCGAGACCCCCGCGCTGATCTACCGTTCCGTGTCCTGGTGCCTGACCTCGCAGTCGGGGCCGGGTGACATCACGGCCTCGTGCCCGTCGGGGAAGCGGACGCGGTAGGGCGGGTTGCCCTCCGTGCCCATCACCTCGACGACCTCCGAGACCTGGTCGTGCAGGCCGACCACCCTGCCGTGCTGGACGAGCCTGTCGCCAACGGTCGCACGCATCTGCAGCGCCTCCTCACCGAGTCCGGGAGCAGCGGTCCATCCCTTCGAGTCTACGGCGGCCCGCCCGGCCGGGACCGGGTCGCGCACGTCCCTCAACTCCGGGCGCGCTGGGTGACGGCGATGCACACCAGCACGGCCGCCGCGGTCAGCGGAGCGGCCAAGGGCAGGTGCTCACCCAGCAGGAACATCGACCACACCAGCGTGAGCAGCGGCTGCGCCAACTGCAACTGGCTGGCCTTCGGGACCCCGATGATCGCCATGCCCCGGTACCAGACGACCAGCCCCAGAAACTGCGAACCGGCGGCGACCCACAGCAGTCCGGTCACACTGTGCGCGGTGAGCTGCGGGGTGTCGTAGGACAGCGCGACCGCGGCGGCGGGCACGCTCAGCGGGAGGCAGAGGATCAGCGCCCAGGCGATGACCTGCCAGCCGGGCATCACCCGCGCCAGCCGGCCCCCCTCGGTGTAGCCGGCCGCGCAGACCAGCAGGGCGGCGAGGAGATACAGGTCGGCGCTGGTCAGCGCGCCGCCGCTCTGCTGGATCGTGAAGGCGAGCACCGCGCCGGCGCCCGCGAGGGCGGCCGTCCAGAAGGTGCGCGAGGGGCGGACGCCGGTGCGCAGCGCGGACAGGGCGGCGGTGGTCAGCGGCAGTAGGCCTACGACGACCGCGGCGTGCGCGGTGGTGGACGTCTCCAGCGCGAGCGTGGTCAGCATCGGGAATCCGACCACCACTCCGGCCGCGACGACGGCCAGCCCGGCCCAGTGCCGGCGGGCGGGCATCGGCACGCGCAGCGCCAGCAGACAGCCGCCCGCCATCAATGCGGCCAGGACGCAGCGCACGGCCACCAACGACCAGGGACCGAAGCCTTCCAGCCCCCAGGCGGTGGCGGGAAAGGTGAGGGAGAAGGCGATCACACCGAGCGCGGCGAGGACCGTACCGGGGGAGGTCTTCGCCGCCCTGTCCGTCCCGGTGGTTGCGGGGGCGGTGCTGACCGCTATCGGGCTCGGCGCAGTAGCGCTATCATGTGCTCTCATGCAAGAGCGTAGCAGTGTGGGCGAACTGGCGAATCACCTGCGGAGTGAACTCGACCGCTACTCTCCAGGTGGAAAGCTGCCGTCGAGCCGGGCGCTGGTCGAGCGGTTCCGGGTGAGCCCGGTGACCGTCACGCGCGCCCTCGCGCAGCTGACCGCCGAGGGACTGGTGGTCACCCGCCCCGGCGCGGGCGCGTTCCGGGCCGCGCCACGCGCCACGACCGCCGCCACGGGAGACACCTCCTGGCAGGAAGTCGCACTCAGCGCGGACGGTGCCGCCGACGTCGTACCGCGCACGGTCGACGCGTCCGCGGTCCTGGCCACGCTCGCCGCCCCGCCGCCCGGGGTGATCGAGTTCAACGGCGGCTATCTGCACCCCTCCCTCCAGCCCGAGCGCGCGATGACCGCGGCCCTGTCCCGGGCCGGGCGGCGCCCCGGCGCGTGGAGCCGGCCGCCGATGGAGGGCCTGCCGGAACTGCGCGAGTGGTTCGCGCGCGGCATCGGCGGAGCCGTCACCGCCGCCGACGTCCTCGTCAGCGCGGGCGGCCAGACCGCACTGACGACGGCATTGCGCGCCTTGGCGCCTCCCGGTGCACCGGTCCTCGTCGAATCCCCCACGTATCCAGGCATGTTGGCGATCGCGAGGGCAGCGGGCCTGCGCCCGGTCCCCGTCCCGGTCGACGCGGACGGCGTACGTCCCGCCCTGCTCGCCGACGCCTTCCACGCGACCGGCGCCCGGGTCTTCGTCTGCCAGCCCCTCTTCCAGAACCCGACCGGCGCCGTCCTGGCCCCCGCCCGCCGCCCGGAGGTTCTGCGCATCGCCCGCGACGCCGGCGCGTTCGTCATCGAGGACGACTTCGTACGACGGCTGGTGCACGAGGACGCGGGCCCGCTGCCGCCCCCGCTGGCCGCCGACGACCCCGACGGAGTCGTCGTCCACGTCGGCTCCCTCACCAAGGCCACCTCACCCAGCTTCCGGGTGAGCGCACTCGCCGCGCACGGACCGGTACTGCAACGCCTGCGCGCCATCCAGGTCGTCGACACCTTCTTCGTCCCCCGCCCGCTCCAGGAAGCGGCCCTCGAACTCGTCGGCTCACCGGCCTGGCCCCGCCATCTCCGCGCCGTCTCCGCCGAGTTGAAGACCCGCCGGGACACCATGACGGCGGCCCTGCGCCTGGAACTCCCCGACTTCTCCCTCCCGCACATCCCCTCCGGCGGCTACCACCTCTGGCTCCGCCTCCCCGCCGGCACGGAGGAGCAGTCCCTCACGACCGCCGCCCTCCGCGAGGGCGTCGCCCTCACCCCCGGCCGCCCCTACTTCAGCGCCGAACCCCCGGCCGCCCACATCAGGCTGAGCTTCGCGGCGGTCGCGGGAACGGGGGAGATCGTGGAGGGGGTACGACGGCTACGGGCGGCCTACGGCACCGGGTGAGCGCCTCGCAAGGGGCGCGGGGCGGTGACATTCTGCGGCTCCGCCGCGTGGGCGCGCCCAGCCCCCACCGGCCCGCAGTCGAAAACCACTCGACGCCCACGTTCCTGGCCTGCAAGTCTCCCGCCATGAACGACACCCCGAGCCTCCCCGACGGCTACGAGTTCTCGGCCGACACCGCCCGAGTCGACCGCGACCGCACCTACAACTGGCTGTCCACCGACGCCTATTGGGCAAAGGGCCGCCCCCGCGAACAGCACGAGCGCGCGGTCGAGTCCTCACTGAACTTCGGGGTGTACGACACCGCTTCGGGCGACCAGGTCGCGTACGCACGCGTCGTGACCGACGGCGCGCTGTTCGCCTGGCTGTGTGACGTCTACGTGGACCCGTCCGCCCGCGGCAAGGGCATCGGGACGGCATTCATCGCCGCAGTCCGCGAGGAACTGCGGCCCTTCGGCGTGCGCCGGATCCTGCTCGCCACGCACGACGCCCACGGGGTGTACGAGAAGGTCGGATTCAAGCCACTGGAGCGGCCCGACCAGTGGATGGCCCTGTATTTCGCGTGACTTGTCCGGCCTGGTCCTGACTTCGAAGTAAGGTTTCGCCCACCCTGGGTAACTCTCATCCGGCCCCCCTTGACCTGCGTACTTCGGCGGGATCACGATCGCCGCATGCAACTTCGGGTCACGTTCGTCGCAGCCGCGCGCAGCTCCCCGCTGCTCGCGGAGCGCTTCGAGGACGACCGGCCGCTGGACCAGGCGGGCTGGGACGAGGTGCAGCGCGCCGCTCCGGTACTGCTGCCGCTGGCGGCGGCGGAGCTGCGCTACTGTTCGCCGACCCCGCGCAGCCGCACCACCGGCGACGGCCTCGGCTACACCCCGCTGGTGCAACTCGCTCTGCGGGACTGCGACATGGGCCGCTGGCGCGGGCTGACGCTGGGCGAGGCGATGGCCCGCGAACCGGCCCTGGTGGACGCCTGGCTCGCCGACCCGCGCTCCACCCCGCACGGCGGTGAGTCGCTGCTCTCCTTCATCGCCCGGGTGGGCGGCTGGCTGGACACCCGGCCCATCGAGGACGGCGACCGGATAGTCGCCGTCGCCGAACCCTCCGTCATCCGGGCCGCGTTGGTCTACGCCCTCAAGGCCCCGCCCTCCACCTACTGGAACCTCGACGTGCGCCCTCTGTCGACGACCACGGTCACCGGCAGCGCGGGCCGCTGGAACCTGCGCTTCGACGGAGCGGCGGTTCAGTCGAGGCGGGTCTAGCCGGGGGAGCGGGGCGCGCGTTCAGCCCACGCGCACGTAGTCCGTGCTGAGTACCAGGTCCTTCGCGGGGCCGCCCACCCGCCACACGGTCCGCCACCGGTCCGCGTCCAGGACCGTGAACTCGCCCCGGTACAGGTCCGCCGCGCAGGGATGGTCGGCGACATACCGTCCCGACGTCAGATCCAGCGCGTGGAAGGGCCGCCCGTCGCCGAAGCGCACATCGGCCGTGCCGGGTGCCGTGCCCGGCAGGAACCGCAGCGTCCGCTCGGCGGGACGGGCCACGCCCCGCCAGATGAAGGTCCCCGACTCGGCGTGCAGCAGCCCCCCTTCGGCCAGCGCGCCGAACACGGTCGTACCCGAGAACTCGCCCTCGTCCCCGCTCGCCAGATCCCGCACCGACCGCCGCACCCGCCAACTCCCGGACAGATACGCCAGAACATCGGGAACCGGCCAGAACTCGCCCACTGTCACCCCTTCCTGCGCCACCGGCGCCACCCGTCCGGCGAGTCGGCGGGCGCCTTGCGCTCCGCCTGGGCCCGGATCTCGTAGTGCGACGCGTGACTCGTGGTCCGGAAGGCCTCCTCGTACGCGGCCAGAGCACCGCCGATCCCGCCCCCGGCGGTGCCACGGCGGCGGATCCGCCGGGCGAGCAGGGTGAAGAACCCCAGCGTGACGGCGAGAAAGCCGAGCAGGGCGAGGTACGGCAACAACGCGGACATGCCCTCGACCCTACGTCCCCCTCCGCACCCACCCCATTGACGTGCTCACGACCCTTGCCTATCTTGCCGTTCGAAGTGCTGACCGACGTCCGATATCTCGAACTGGACATTCGAGCATCGCGCACGATCCGATACGAGCCGCGGAGTATCCATGTCACGCACCAGCCGCACCCGCCTGAGACTTGCCCTAGGGGCAAGCGCTTTCCTGCTGGCGACGGCCGTCGTCCCCGCCCCCGCCCACGCCGAGGACGTCACCGACTACGCGATCACCGTCGACCCGGGCACACGGGGCGCAACGATCGACAAGACGATGTACGGCGTCTTCTTCGAGGACATCAACCGCGCGGCCGACGGCGGCCTGTACGCCGAACTCGTCCAGAACCGGTCCTTCGAGTACTCCACCGACGACAACAAGTCGTACACCCCGCTGACCGGTTGGACGGTCGCCGGCACGGCCCAGGTGGTGAACGACGCCGGCCGCCTCAACGAGACCAACCGCAACTACCTTTCCCTGGCTGCCGGTTCGTCCGTCACCGACGCCGGCTACAACACCGGCATCGCGGTCGAGGACGGCAAGAAGTACGACTTCTCGGTGTGGGCCCGCGCCGAGGGCGGCACCACGCTCACGGTGAGCCTCCAGGACACCGGCGGCACCCTGGCGACCGCCTACCAGGTCGCCGTGCGGAAGAGCGGCTGGGCCAAGTACAGGGCCACGTTCACCGCGACCCGCACCAGCGCCACGGGCCGCCTCACCGTCGCATCCTCCGCCGCGACCGCCCTCGACATGGTCTCCCTCTTTCCCCGCGACACCTACAGGCACGAGCCCAACGGCCTGCGCAAGGACCTCGCCGAGAAGATCGCCGCCCTGCACCCGGGCTTCGTGCGCTTCCCCGGCGGCTGCCTGGTCAACACCGGTTCCATGGACGACTACAGCGCGGCCTCCGGCTACCAGCGCAAGCGCTCGTACCAGTGGAAGGACACCGTCGGCCCGGTCGAGCAGCGCGCCACCAATTCCAACTTCTGGGGCTACAACCAGAGTTACGGCCTCGGCTACTACGAGTACTTCCGCCTCGCCGAGGACATCGGCGCGATGCCGCTGCCCGTCGTACCTGCCCTGGTGACCGGCTGCGGCCAGAACAAGGCCGTGGACGACCCCGCGCTGTTGAAGCGGCACATCCAGGACACCCTGGATCTCATCGAGTTCGCCAACGGCCCGGTCACCTCGAAGTGGGGCAAGCTGCGCGCCCAGATGGGCCACCCCAAGCCCTTCCACCTCACCCACATCGAGGTCGGCAACGAGGAGAACCTCCCCACCGAGTTCTTCGCCCGCTTCACGCAGTTCCGTACGGCGATCCAGGCCGCGTACCCGTACATGACCGTGATCTCCAACGCGGGCCCGGACGACAGCGGTTCGACCTTCGACACGGCTTGGCAGCTCAACAAGGACGCCAAGGTCGACATGGTCGACGAGCACTACTACAACAGCCCGCAGTGGTTCCTGCAGAACAACAGCCGCTACGACTCCTACGACCGCACCGGCCCGAAGGTCTTCCTCGGCGAATACGCCTCCGGCGGCAACGCGTTCAAGAACGGCCTCGCCGAAGCGGCCTACATGACCGGCCTGGAACGCAACGCCGATGTCGTCAAACTCGCCTCCTACGCACCGCTGTTCGCCAACGAGGACTACGTCCAGTGGCGCCCGGACCTGGTCTGGTTCAACAACCACGCCTCCTGGGGCTCCGCCAACTACGAGGTCCAGAAGCTGTTCATGAACAACGTCGGCAGCCGGGTCGTGCCCTCAACTGCCACCGGCACTCCGTCACTTGTTGCCCCGATCTCCGGCGCGGTCGGCCTGTCGACCTGGGCGACGAGCGCGGCCTACGACGATGTGAAGGTGACGGCGGCGGACGGTACGGCCCTGCTCTCCGACGATTTCTCCGGTGACGCGACGCAGTGGACCCATACGGGAGGCGGGAGTTGGAGCCTCCAGGACGGGCAGTACGTCCAGACCGACACCGCCGCCGAGAACACCATGGTGTCGGCGGGCGACCCGGCCTGGCACGACTACGACCTGCATGTGAAGGCGACGAAGAAGGCAGGAAAGGAAGGCTTCCTGGTCGCGTTCGGCGTCAAGGACACCGGCAACTACTACTGGTGGAACCTGGGCGGCTGGAACAACACCCAGACCGCCGTCGAACAGGCCGTGGACGGCGGCAAGTCGACGCTGATCGCCAAGCCGGGGACCATCGAGACGGGCCGCTCCTACGACGTCGACATCAAGGTGAGGGGCCGTCAGGTCACCCTGTACCTCGACGGGCAGGAGTGGGGAAGCTTCACCGACGACCAGCCGGCCGAGCCGTTCCGCCAGGTCGTCACCAAGGACGCCAAGACCGGTGACCTGATCGTCAAGGTCGTCAACGCCCAGCCCTCGGCGGCCCGTACGGCGATCGACCTGGGCGGCGCCAAGGTCGCGTCCAGGGCGAAGGTGACCACGCTCGCCGCCGCACCCGACGCGGTGAACAGCGAGACGGCCACGGCGGTCGCCCCGGTCGCATCCACCTTCAACGGCGTTGCCGACAGGTTCAGTTACACCTTCCCGGCCAACTCGATCACCTTCCTGAGGATCAGGCAGAAGTAGCCGCTGCCTCCGGCGTGGGCCGCTGTCCCAGCGGCAGCAGCCCACGCTCGGCGAAGACCTTCTTCGCCGCGAAGGTCGCGTTGAGGGCCTTCGGCATCCCGCAGTACACGGCCGAGTGCGTCAGGGCCTCGACGATCTCCTCCGGGGTGAGGCCCACGTTCAGCGCGGCGTTCACATGTACGTCGAGCTGGGCCTCGCAGCCGCCGAGCGCGGTGAGCATGCCCAGCGTCACCAACTGGCGGTCGCGCGGGGCGAGTCCGGGGCGGTCGTAGATCTCGCCGAAGGCCCAGGCGACGACCTGGTGGCCCAGTTCGGGGTTGATGTCGGCGAGCGAGTCGACGACCCGCTGCCCGGCCTCGCCGTCGACCCGCTTCAGGACCTCAAGGCCGTGGGTGAACCGCTCTTCTCGGGTGGTGCTCGCGCTCATGTCAGTTCTTCCGATCCCGGCTGCTCGTATTCGTATTCGTGTTCGTCGAGGAGCAGCTGTTCGTAGTGGTCGATCTTGTGGTCCAGCACAGTCGCGTTGCGGCGCAACACCCTTATGCGGTCGGCCAGTTCGGCGCGGTGCTCGCGGAGCATCGCCAGCCGGTCGGGGACCGTGGCGTTCCCCGCCGCCCGCAGCGCGGCGAACCGCTGCATGTCGGCGATCGACATGCCCGTCTCGCGCAGCCGCAGCAGAAACTCCAGCCAGGCCAGGTCCGCTGCCTGATATCGCCGTTGGTTGCCGGTGCTCCGGCCGACCCGCTCGATCAGGCCGGCCTTCTCGTAGTAGCGCAGGGTGTCGTGCGAGAGTCCCGTGCGCTCGGCGACCTGGGCGATGGTCAGGGTGGGTTCCCGGTCCCCGGGGAGGGGGTTCAGGGGCTGTCCGCTGCTCATGAACACAACCGTAGAACCTGGAGCGCGCTCCAGGTCAAGCCCTGTCGGGGATCAGCTTCCGAAGTAGGCCTGAGCTGCGCGGACGCCCTCGACCAGGGCATCGACCTCGGCCGGGGTGTTGTAGACGTAGAAGCTCGCCCGGGTCGTCGCCGGGATGCCGTACCGGCGCACGATCGGGCGGGCGCAGTGGTGGCCGACGCGGACGGCCACGCCCCGCTCGTCCAGGATCTGGCCGACGTCGTGCGGGTGGATGCCGTCGACGGTGAAGGAGACGGCCGAGCCGCGGTCGGTGAGGTCGCGGGGGCCGACGATCCGTACGCCGGGCACCTCCTGGAGCAGTCGCAGCGCACGGGCGGTGAGCCGGTCCTCGTGGGCCGCGACCTCGTCCATGCCCAGCTCCTCCAGATACTCCACGGCCGCGGCGAGTCCCACCGCCTGGGAGGTCATCGGGACGCCCGCCTCGAAGCGCTGCGGCGGCGGCAGGAAGGTCGTGCGGTCCATCTCGACGAGCTCGATCATCGAACCGCCGGTGAGGAACGGCGGTAGTCCGGCGAGGAGTTCGCGCCGTCCCCACAGCACACCGATGCCGTTCGGGCCGAGCATCTTGTGCCCGGAGAAGGCGAGGAAGTCCGCGCCCAAGTCCCGTACGTCGACCGGGCGGTGGGGCACCGACTGGGCACCGTCGACCACCACCAGGGTGCCGAACTCGTGTGCGCGGTCGGCGAGTTGCCGTACCGGATTGATGGTGCCGAGGACGTTCGACTGGTGGGCGACGGCGAGGACCTTGGTGCGCTCGTCGAGCAGTTCGTCGATCCGGGTGAGGTCGAGGCGCCCCTCGTCGGTCAGGCCGAACCAGTCCAGGGTCGCGCCGGTGCGCTCCGCGAGCTGCTGCCAGGGCACGAGGTTGGCGTGGTGCTCCATCTCCGTGACCACGATCCGGTCGCCGGGGCCGATCCGGCCGGCGTTGCCCAGCGCGTAGGCGACGAGGTTGATGCCCTCGGTGGTGTTCTTGGTGAAGACGATCTCGTCGTCGTGGGCCCCGACGAACCGGGCGACGGTGTGCCGGGCGCTCTCGTACGCCTCCGTCGCCTCACCGGCCAGCTGGTGCGCGCCGCGGTGCACGGCCGCGTTGTGCGTGAGGTAGAAGTCCCGTTCGGCGTCCAGGACTTGGAGGGGTTTCTGGGTGGTCGCGCCGGAGTCGAGGTAGACGAGCCGGGCGCCGCTGTCCATCGTCCGCTCCAGGATCGGGAAGTCCTTGCGCAGCGCGTCCACGTCGAAGCCCACGGCATCTCACCTCTCACGGTTTTGCTTTCGATTCTCCGTGAGGAAAGCTAGAACTCCTCACGGAGAATCGCAAGCATTACCATGAGGCCGTGGATCACGACGCGCCCGTCTACCTGCACCAGCTCCCGGTCCCCGGCGAGGAGCGCTACCTCTCCCTGGCCCTGGTCAACACGCGCTTCGCGCTCAGCCACGGCACGGTCGACCTGCTCGACGGCGTCGAGGCCGCCCACCTCTGGCTCGTACGCCATCAACTGCTGCCCGACCGCGTGGTGTTGAACGGCCGGCAGTCCGGCCGGCTCCGCGCCCTGCGCGAGGCCCTGCGCGCCCTCTTCGAGGCCTACGGCGACGGTCGCGTCCCGTCCGCCGAGAACCTCGACACCCTCAACTCCGCGCTGGCGGCGGCCCCTTCGACCCCTCGGCTGCTCTGGCCCGCCGACGGCCCGCGCCGCGCCGACGAACCCGACACCGGCAACCCGGCGGCGGCAGCCCTCTCCCTCCTCGCCGAGGACACCACCGACCTCCTCACCGGCCCCGAGGCCGAACAGCTCACCGCATGCGCCGCCCAGGGCTGCACCCGCTGGTTCCTCCGCTCGCACGGGGCCCGGCGCTGGTGCACGACCAGATGCGGGAACCGGGTGCGGGCGGCTCGGGCCTATGCGGCCAAGCGCGAGCCCACCGTGTCGCGTCGCCCCGACGGCTGAGCTGCGAATGGCGAGCGCGCGGTTTGGCGGCGCGTCCCGCCGACCGGCCCGCGGCCGTAGCCGCCCTGTGCGGACTGATCGACGCCCGGGCCCCCGAGCCGGTGTGGGCGCCCTCGCCCGCCACGTCGTACGACGACAGCGCGAGCGCGACGCCGAGGGCGTCGGCCGGTTCGGGAACCCGGGCGGCCGATGATCGCCGACCGAGACCGCGTGGGCCTCACGCTCGCGCGAGGCGCCGTCGGTAGTGGCCGATGACGTAGTGCATGGGGACGACGGTGGCCCAGAAGCACATGGCCGCCGTCGTGTTGACATAGGCCAGCGGGATGGACAGGGCGAAGATCAGTGCGCTGGCGCTGAGTTGTGTGGTGAAGCGGCGGCGGGCCACCGCGGCCGGTGACTCGGGCGAGGGGTGCACCTGGCGTTGCGTGAGCAGCAGCAGGGCCACATGCACCCCGTGGATCGCGGTCATGGCCCCCGCGTAGAGGGCGACGGCCTCCGGATGGGAGGCGTACTCGGCCAGCAGCGCGGTCGGGAAGGGCAGCAGTGCGACCAGCCCGAGCCCGACGAGTATCAGGTGGGTGACCGTGGTCGTCTCGGTGCGCAGTGAGGTGAGGATGCGCCGGTGGTCCCGCCAGAACCCGGAAATCAGCGAGAAGCTCAGGGCGAAGGCCCCGATGCTGGGCAGGGCCTCGCCGAGCGCCTTGTGGAATCCGGCGTCGTCCAGATGCGCGGGGACGGCCACGTCGATCACGAGCAGTGTCATCGCGATGGCATAGATACCGTCGGACAGGGCGATCAGGCGGGTCGGGCCGGGGTCGTTCTCGTGCGGGCGGGTCTCTGCCAGGGGCTCCGTCATGGCGACGAGGGTAGGGCGTCGTGGTACGCCTGCGACGCGTCGGGCGGGGTGGGCGTCCGTCGTGTGACGTCACCAACCGGGCGTGCCCGAGCCGAGCGGTCGCCGGGTATCGGCGTCAGGAGGAGCGGGCCAGGACGCAGAACTCGTGGCCCTCCGGGTCGGACAGGCACCGCCACGGGACATCGCCCTGGCCGACGTCGAGGTCGGTGGCGCCGAGGGCCCGCAGCCGGGCCGCCTCCGCCTCCTGATCGTCACTCGGATACCGCAGCAGGTCGAGATGGACGCGGTCCGGCACGGTCTTCAGGCCGGGGGTGCGGAGGAACTCGAAGTACGGTCCGTCGCCCTTGGGGGAGCGGAACGTCGCGTGGTCGTCGCTCACCTCGTGCAGTGTCCAGTCCGTCGCCGCACCCCAGAACCGGGCCATGGCCCGCGGATCCACGCAGTCGATCACGACGGCGGCGATCGGCCCGGTGTCCCGGTAGACCTCCCTAGGCTCCAGCACGCAGAACTCGTTGCCCTCCGGATCCGCGAGCACCGTCCACGGCACCTCGCCCTGGCCCACGTCGACGGGTGTCGCGCCGAGCGAGCGGAGGCGCGCGATCAGCTCCGACTGGTGGGCGGCGGAGGCGGTGGCGAGATCGAGGTGTACGCGGTTCTTCGTCGCAGTCCTGGGTTCCGGTACGGCGATGACGTCGACGCAGACACCCACCGGGTCGAGCCAGTCGAAGCCGGCGGGTTTGACGGCCGTCGCGCCGGGCTCCGCGCTGGAGACGCTCCAGCCGAGAGCTTCCGCCCAGAACCGTCCGACCGCTGTGTCGTCGACGGCCTTGATGTTCACCAGGACAGGTCGCAGCGTCATGCCGGCGATCCTATGCGCCCGTGTGACGGAGCGCCGTGGAGCCGATGCCCGGAGAGGTACGCCCCGGGCGTGAAGTGCGCGTCCGTCACGGGGTGATCGCGATGGCGACGAGTCGACGCTCGCGGCCGAGGGCCCGGTCGAGGAGGCGCACCACGCGGTACATCAGGAATCGCTGCTTCATCAGCTCCTGGACACGAGCGGTCTCCGCAGCGTCCAGGAGCCGGGCGGTGGCCGGGACGGTGGGGGCCTCGGCGGGAACGGTGCCCCTCATGTCGCACGGGGCGACGGTCACTTGCGGGGTGTGGCGGATCCGCTTGACCTTTCCGGTGTCCGGTGGGGTCAGCGCGTAGAGGGTCCCGTCGTGCACGAGGCCGCCGACCGGGGTGGCGACCGGCCGTCCGTCGCGACGGAAGGTGGTCAGGCGGACGTGCTTGCCCTTGCCGATGCGGTCGAGAGCCTGGTGGAAGTCGCTGCGCGGGGTGGACATGTGCGTCTCCGGAACTAGTGGGCGTGCTGACCGGCGAGGGCGCGGGCCGTGCGCGCGGCCTGCTCCTCGACCGACGAGCGGGTGTTCCAGGTGCCGGGCAGCATGTCCTGCTGCTGGAACAGGGCCAGTCCGTGGGCTGCCGCGGCGACCTGGACGAGCAACTCGAAGGCATCGTCGGGATCGGGGGCGATCTCGCCGGTGACGGGCATCAGGTCGTCGTACAACGCGCTTCCGGCCCGGGCCAGTTCGGGATGTCGGCTCTTGTCGAGTCCTGCCAGAAAGGTGATGTCGAAGAGGGCGCGCTCTTCGGCGGCGAACCGTACGTAGGCGACCGCGAAGGCCGACAACCGCTCGATGGGAGCCGTGTGCGCGGCCAGCGCGGCGCGGTAGCGGCGTCGCTGCTCCTCGTAGCCCTTCAGGGCCAGCGCGGCCAGCAGGGCCTCCCGGTCGGTGAAGTGCTTGTACGGCGCGGACACACTCACTCCGGCCCGGCGGCACGCCTCGGCGAGGGTGAATCCGTGTGGACCCCGCTCGCCGACCAGGGCGAGCGCGGCCTCCTCCAGTGCGTTGCGCAGGTCTCCGTGGTGGGTGCCGGTGGGACGCCGTTTGACTGCCATGCCTCGAAGGTTAACACTATTCACCATAGGTAAATACCATTCACCACAGCCCGGGATCAGACTCGGCCCCGGGTTCGCATACGACACCGGGAGCAACAGATGACCGCGTCGAAATCCGCGCGCTGGACGGTTCGCGACATCCCCGACCAGCACGGCCGCACCGCCGTGATCACCGGCGCCAACACCGGCATCGGCTTCGAGACGGCCAAGGCGCTGGCCCTGCGCGGCGCGTCCGTGGTTCTGGCGGTACGGGACGCGGGCAAGGGCAAGCGTGCAGCGGAGGACATCACCCTCGCCGATCCGGCGGCGTGCGTGCGTGTCCAGCGGCTCGACCTCGGTTCGCTGGCGTCGATCCGGGCCGCGGCGGGAGAACTGCGCGACTCCTGCGCCCGGATCGACCTGCTGATCAACAACGCGGGCGTGATGTACACCCCGTACCGCACGACCGCGGACGGCCGCGAGCTCCAGTTCGGCACCAATCACCTGGGGCACTTCGCCCTGACCGGGCTGCTCCTGGACCTGCTGCCCGCTTCCCCCGCGGCCCGTGTGGTGACTGTCGGCAGCGCGGGGCACCGCATGGGCGGCCCGATCGATCTCGACGATCTCGACTGGCGCAGGCGTCCCTACGACCGGACCGCCGCCTACGGGCACTCCAAACTGGCCAACCTGATGTTCACCTACGAACTCCAGCGCAGACTGCCCGCGAGCGGCCCGCTCGCCGTCGCAGCCCACCCCGGCGGCGCCGACACCGGCGGCTCCCGGAGCGCGATGTCCCACGCCTCCCCGCTCACCCGGGCGGCCTTCGCGGCGATCCGGCCGCTGCTCCTGCAGTCGCCCGAAAGGGGGGCCCTGCCCGTGCTGCGCGCCGCGACCGACCCGGACGTCCATGGAGGCGAGTACTACGGTCCGCGCGGTTTCCAGCAGAGCAAGGGCCTTCCGAAGGTGGTCCGCTCCAGCCCCCAGTCCTACGACGCATCCCTCCAGCGCCGCTTGTGGTCCCTCTCCGAGGAACTGACCGGCATCACGTTCCGGTTGTAGGGCCGGCCTACGGTGCCGACAGGGCTGTGTGCTCGGCCTTCTCCAGCCAGTCGGTGTACCAGCGGGCGAACCGCACGGGCGTACCGTCCTCGTGGAGGAGCGGGGCGAGGTCGACGTCGTCCACCCGGCAGTCGGACCAGATCGTGCCGCGGTGGCTGCCGCTGATGATCAGCCACTCCCTCTGGGCGCAACCCAGGTGGGAGATCACGATCGCGCCTGCGGTGCGCTCCGGGGCGAACATGGCCGCCCCCCACCGCTCGTCCCACGCCTCCATGGCGTCGTCGAAGTCTTCGATGTCATCGAAGTCCTCTTCCTCGGGGCACTGGGCAAGGAGTTCCTCGAGCAGCGTCGGGTCCGGACCCTGGTCGGGAAACGGCTCGGCAAGCCTCGACAGGTCGACCATCTCCGCGCCGTCGCCTTCCCAACTCCAGCGGCCCTGCGCGCGTCGAACGGGGAACAGGCCGTATGCGGGGCCGGCGCCACCTGCGCCGACGTGAAGCAGGAAGGCTCGGTACTCCTCCGGCAGCCGCACGCCTGTCTGAGCCTCGAGTTCGGCGAGCTCGCCCTGGGTGAGGGGGTCCTCCATGACCCACTTGTGCCCCAACGCCCCGAACACCTTGCTGCCCGCAGGCCCTGCGGCCGCCGCCTCGACCCGTTGACGTACTCCCACCCACTGCTGATCAGTCATGAGCCCAGACCGTACGTGCCGGTGCTGACATCGAGGTTGCCGGACCTTCCGTGGATTGCATAAACCTGCAGCGAAACGTATAGTCATGCCATCGATGAGGAGGGTTCCATGGCGGTACGTGCGGCAGTGGCCGGAGCGAGTGGGTACGCGGGCGGCGAGCTCCTGCGTCTGCTCCTGGCCCACCCCGGGGTGGAGATCGGCGCCCTGACCGGCAACTCCAACGCCGGTCAGAAGCTCGGCGCGCTCCAACCGCATCTGCTGCCGCTGGCCGACCGGGTCCTGGAGGAAACCACCCCCGAAGTCCTCGCCGGACACGACGTCGTCTTCCTCGCCCTGCCGCACGGCCAGTCCGCCGCCGTCGCCGAGCAGCTCGGCCCCGACGTCCTCGTCGTCGACATGGGCGCCGACTTCCGGCTGAAGGACGCGGCCGACTGGGAGAAGTTCTACGGCTCCGCACACGCCGGCACCTGGCCCTACGGCCTTCCCGAACTGCCGGGCGCCCGCGCCGCGTTGGAGGGGTCCAAGCGCATCGCGGTGCCCGGTTGCTATCCGACGGCCGCCTCCCTCGCGCTCTTCCCGGCCTACGCCGCCGGGCTCGCCGAGAACGAGGCCGTGATCGTCGCCGCCTCCGGGACCTCGGGTGCCGGCAAGGCGCCCAAGGCCCACCTCCTCGGCTCCGAGGTCATGGGCTCCATGTCGCCGTACGGCGTCGGCGGCGGGCACCGGCACACCCCCGAGATCATCCAGAACCTCGGCGAGGCGGCCGGCGAGCCCGTCACCGTCTCCTTCACGCCCACCCTCGCGCCGATGCCCCGCGGCATCCTCGCCACCTGCAGCGCCAAGGCCAAGCCCGGCGTGACCGCTGAGTCCGTCCGCGCCGCCTACGAGAAGGCCTTCGCCGACGAGCCCTTCGTGTACCTCCTCCCCGAGGGACAGTGGCCGGCGACGGCGTCCGTCTACGGTTCCAACGCCGTTCAGGTGCAGGTCGCGTACGACGAGGCCGCGGGACGGATCATCGCGATCAGCGCCATCGACAACCTGACCAAGGGCACCGCGGGCGGTGCCGTCCAGAGCATGAACCTCGCCCTCGGACTCGACGAGACCACCGGGCTTTCTACGATCGGAGTCGCGCCGTGAGTGTGACGGCAGCACAGGGATTCACGGCCGCGGGCATCGCCGCCGGGATCAAGGAGAACGGCAACCCGGACCTGGCCCTCGTGGTCAACAACGGGCCCCGCCTCGCCGCCGCGGGCGTCTTCACCTCCAACCGCGTCAAAGCCGCGCCGGTGCTGTGGTCCGAGCAGGTGCTCAAGGGCGGCCAGGTCTCCGCCGTGATCCTCAACTCCGGTGGCGCCAACGCCTGTACGGGACCGAAGGGCTTCCAGGACACGCACGCCACCGCAGAGAAGGTCGCGGACGTGCTGGGCCTCAACGCCGCCGAGGTCGCCGTCGCCTCCACCGGGCTCATCGGGCTGCTGCTGCCGATGGACAAGCTGCTCCCGGGAGTTGAGACAGCCGTCACCCAACTCTCCCCGCACGGCGGCGAGAAGGCCGCCATCGCCATCAAGACCACGGACTCCGTGCACAAGACCGCCGTCGTGACGAAGGCCGGCTGGACCGTCGGCGGTATGGCCAAGGGTGCCGGCATGCTCGCCCCGGGCCTCGCCACCATGCTCGTCGTCCTCACCACCGACGCCGACGTCGAAACCGACGTACTGGACAAGGCACTTCGGGCCGCCACCCGTACGACCTTCGACCGGGTCGACTCCGACGGCTGCATGTCCACCAACGACACCGTGCTGCTGCTCGCCTCCGGCGCCTCCCGAGTCACCCCGGGATACGAGGAGTTCGCGGAGGCCGTGCGTGCCGTCTGCGACGACCTCGGGCAGCAGCTGATCCGGGACGCCGAGGGCGCCAGCAAGGACATCAAGATCGAGATCGTCAACGCCGCCAGCGAGGACGACGCCGTCGAGGTGGGCCGCTCCATCGCCCGCAACAACCTCCTCAAGTGCGCGATCCACGGCGAAGACCCCAACTGGGGACGGGTGTTGTCCGCGATCGGCACGACCAAGGCCGCCTTCGAGCCCGATCAGCTCAACGTCGCCATCAACGGCGTCTGGGTCTGCAAGAACGGCGGTGTCGGCGAGGACCGCGACAAGGTCGACATGCGCTACCGCGAGGTGCACATCGTCGCCGACCTGGCCGCGGGCAGTGAGACGGCCACCATCTGGACCAACGACCTCACCGCCGACTACGTCCACGAGAACAGCGCATACTCCTCATGAGCACTACCCGCAAGCACACCGCGCTGCCCAAGGCGCAGATCCTCATCGAGGCGCTGCCCTGGCTGACCCGGCACAACGGCAAGACCGTCGTCATCAAGTTCGGCGGCAACGCCATGATCGACGAGGACCTGAAGGCCGCGTTCGCCCAGGACGTCGTGTTCCTGCACCACGCGGGCCTCAAGCCCGTCGTCGTGCACGGCGGCGGCCCGCAGATCAGCGCCGCCCTCGACAAGCACGGCATTGTTAGCGAGTTCAAGGCCGGCCTGCGCGTCACCACCGAGGACGCCATGGACGTCGTACGGATGGTGCTCGCCGGGCAGGTCCAGCGCGAGCTGGTCGGACTGCTCAATCAACACGGGCCGCTGGCCGTCGGGTTGACCGGTGAGGACGCGCACACCATCACCGCCACCAAGCATCTGCCCGAGATCGACGGGGAGTTGGTCGACATCGGGCGGGTGGGCGAGATCACCGCGATCGACACCGGCGCGATCGAGGCACTGCTCGCCGACGGCCGTATCCCGGTCGTCTCGTCGATCGCGAGGAGCGAGGACGACGGACATGTCTACAACGTCAATGCTGATACGGCGGCTGCGGCACTCGCTGCTGCTCTGGGGGCCGAAACCCTCATGGTCCTCACGGACGTCGAGGGTCTCTACGAGGACTGGCCCAACAGCGACGAGGTGATCAGCCGCCTCACCGCCTCCCAACTGGAGAAGCTTCTCCCGGAGTTGAGCTCCGGGATGGTGCCGAAGATGGAGGGCTGTCTGCACGCCGTCCGCAACGGCGTGACCACCGCCCGGGTCATCGACGGCCGGGTCCAGCACTCGATCCTGCTGGAGATCTTCACCGACGAGGGCATCGGCACGATGGTCGTGCCCGACCAGAAGCCCGACGAGAATCAGGGGGACGCCGTATGACCGCGAACGAGGAGCTGACCCAGCGGTGGCAGGGGTCGCTCATGAACAACTACGGCACCCCGAAGCTCCCCCTCGTCCGCGGCGCCGGCGCCAGGCTCTGGGACGCCGAGGGCAACGAGTACACCGACTTCGTCGGCGGTATCGCGGTCAACGCGCTCGGCCACGCCCACCCGGCGATCGTCGAGGCGGTCAGCAAGCAGATCGCCCAACTCGGCCATGTCTCCAACCTGTTCATCGCCGAACCGCCCGTCGCCCTCGCCGAACGGCTCCTTGAGCGCTTCGGCCGGGACGGCAAGGTGTTCTTCTGCAACTCGGGCGCCGAGGCCAACGAAGGCGCCTTCAAGATCGGCCGGTTGACGGGCCGTCAGCACATGGTCGCCACCCAAGGCGCCTTCCACGGGCGGACGATGGGCTCCCTGGCCCTCACCGGCCAGCCCGGCAAGCAGGAGCCCTTCCTGCCGCTGCCCGGTGATGTCACGCACGTCCCGTACGGCGACGCGCAGGCCCTCGCCGCCGCCGTCACCGACGAGACCGCGCTCGTCATCATCGAGCCCATCCAGGGCGAGAACGGCGTCGTCGTACCGCCCGCCGGATACCTGAAGGCGGCCCGCGCGATCACCGCCGCGCACGGCGCGCTGCTGGTCCTGGACGAGGTGCAGACCGGGGTCGGCCGGACCGGGCACTGGTTCGAGTACCAGGCCCACGAAGGCGTGCTCCCCGATGTCGTGACCCTCGCGAAGGGGCTCGGCGGCGGGCTGCCGCTCGGCGCCACCGTCGCCTTCGGACGCGCCGCCGACCTGCTCCAGCCGGGCCAGCACGGCACGACGTTCGGCGGCAACCCGGTCGCCTGCGCCGCCGGTCTCGCCGTACTCGACACGATCCAGGCCGAGGGCCTGCTCGACAACGTGAAGCGGCAGAGCGAGAAGCTGCGGGACGGAATCGAGGGCGCCGACGGCAGTTCTCGTCACCCGTTGATCGATTATGTCCGGGGCGCGGGCCTCCTCCTGGGTATCGTGCTCACCGAGCCGCTCGCGCCCCAGGTGCAACAGGCGGCTCAGGACGCCGGTTTCCTGGTCAACGCGCCCGCTCCCGATGTCGTACGGCTGATGCCGCCGCTGAACCTCGGCGACGACGAAGTGGACGCGTTCCTCCGGGCGCTGCCCGGTGTCCTGGACGTGGCCAAGGGGGACGGATGATCCGGAGAATGAGTCGACGATGAGTCAGGCGCAGGAGCACGAACAGTCGGCGGGGCCGGCCGTGCCGCAGACCCGCACCGCCCGCCACCGCCGGATCGTGGACATCCTCAACCGGCAACCGGTGCGCTCCCAGAGCCAGTTGGCGAAACTGCTGTCCGACGACGGGCTGAGCGTCACCCAGGCGACGCTCTCCCGGGACCTGGACGAGCTGAACGCGGTGAAGATCCGCAACAACGACGGCGACCTCATCTACGCGGTACCGAGCGAGGGCGGCTTCCGCACCCCGCGCGTGCCGCTGGGGGAGTCGGCGAAGGAGGAGCGGATGCGGCGGCTCTCGTCGGAGCTGCTGATCTCCGCGGAGGCCTCCGCCAACCTCGTGGTCCTGCGCACCCCGCCGGGTGCCGCCCAGTTCCTCGCCTCGGCGATCGACCAGGCGGAACTGCAGGACATCCTCGGCACCATCGCCGGCGACGACACGCTGCTGCTGATCAGCCGGGACCCGCTCGGCGGACAGGCTCTCGCGGACCATCTGCTGCGGCTGGCGCAGAACGACCACTGACCACTCGTACGGCCAACGAGTCGGGGGCGCACCGGAGTTGTCCGGTGCGCCCCCGACTCGCATGGGGGATCCCTACCCGAGGCGGGCCGCCAGCCCGCCGGTGCAGCGGACTTCGTCGCCTGCCGTGATGAGCAGGGCTTCCACGTCCGGGAGTGATTCGAGCCAGGCCAGGCCCTCCCGTGAGCCCATCGCGAACGCGGCCGTGGCCCAGCAGTCGGCCCAGGTCAGCCGGGGTGCCACCACGGTGACGGCGACCAGGTCGGTCACCGCGGACTTGCCGGTGGACGGGTCCACGATGTGCGCCCCGCGCTCCGCCGTACCGGAGGTGGCGACCGCCAGTTCGTCGGCGCCCGCCGCGGAGATCACCGCCGCGAGACCGCCCGGGCGCAGCGGGTCGGAGACGCCGACCCGCCAGGGCCGGTGCGGTCCCGGGGCGCCGAACATCTGGACGTCGCCGCCGCCGTTCACACTGACGCCGCTCACCCCGGCCGCCGTCGCGATCAGCTCGGCGGCCCGCTCGGCCGCCCAGCCCTTCACGATGCCGGTCGGGTCGAGGCGGCCCTCGTAGTTCGTGCTGAACCAGCCGGAGCTGACCCGCTCCGCCTCGGCGCCCAGCTCCAGCACCTCGGCGACCTCGGCGTCGCACTCGGCGACGGTCAGCTCGCCGCGGGCCAGCCGGGAGACCTGGCTGTCGTCGCGGTAGGTGCTGAACACCTCGTTGACCCGGTGCAGTTGGGCGACCGCCTGCTCCAGTACCGCCTGGACGGCCTCGGGCTCCCCGCCGCGGATGTCGAAGGAGAACACCGTCCCCATGACCTCCTCGGCGTGCCGCAGCGCGGCGGGCGCCTCCGCGGGATCGGTCACCGTGTCAGACACCGGCCTTGTCCAGCGCCGACTGCAGGGACTTCTTGTAACCGCCGCTCGTGTACGTGGCACTCGACACGGAGTCGATGTTCGCGTTCCCGGCGGCCACGGCCTCCTGGTTGAGCTTGGGGATCGCCAGCGCCGTCTTCTGGTCGCTGGTCCCGCCGCTCGGCGCCTGCACCGCCTCGGCCTTGGTGATCTTGCCGTTCGCGACGGTGATCCGGACCTGGACCGGCCCGTACATGGTCGTCGCGACATCGCCGATGACGGTCTTGGCCTGCGCGGCGGGCGCCGCGGCGGCCGAACTCTGGGACGGGGCAGCAGAGTTCGCGGCCTTCATCTTGTCGATGGCCGACTGCAGGGACTTCTTGTAGCCGCCGCTGGTGTACGTCGCCCCGGTCACGGAGGTGATGTCCGCGCTCTGCGTGGCGACCACCTCCTGGTTCAGCTTGGGGACGGACAGTGCGGTCTTCTGGTCGCTGGTGCCGCCGTGCGGCGCCTGGACGGCCTCCGCCTTGGTGATCTTCCCGTTGGCGACCGTCAGGCGCACCTGGACGACCCCGTACTCGGTCTGGGTGGCGGCGCCGGTGACCGTCGAGGTCCCGGCCGCCGCGGCACCGCCCTGGGGCGATTCCTGCGCGGCGGCGGCCCCCTGGGCCGCACCCTGCGCGGACGCCGAGGAGGAGTCGGTCGCCGGCTTCAGGGAGAGCAGCAGAACGATCCCGGACACGGTGGCGGCGCTCGCGAGCAGAACACGCCGGATGGGGTGGCTCTTCTTCATTGCTCCTGACTCCCGTCGCTCACATCTCGAACGACTCGTGATGGATACGGCGGGCGGGGACCCCCGCGCCGCGCAGTGCTTCGTAGACCGACTGCGCGAAGCCGGGCGGCCCGCACATGAAGACGTCGTGGTTGTCGATGTCGGGCAGCTTCCGGCGCAGGGAGTCCGCCGAGATGTCGGGGCGCTCCCCGTCGGGGCTGTTGACCGCGTACATCAGACGGGCGCCGCGCTCGTCGGCGATCTTCGCCAACTCGTCCCACAGCGCCAGGTCCTGGGTGGTGTTGGCCCGGTAGAGCAGCGTGATGTCGCCGGCCGCGCCGGGCAGCGTCTCGAACAGCGCCCGCATCGGCGTGATGCCGACGCCGCCCGCTACCAGCAGCACCTTGCCGCGGGTGCGCCGCTGCGAGGTCAGCGCGCCGTACGGGCCCTCGGCCCACACCTTCATGCCGGGGCGCAGTTCGCGCAGCCGGGCGCTGTGGTCGCCGATCGCCTTGACCGTGATCCGCAGCATGTTCGGGCGGGGCGCCGCCGACAGCGAGTACGGGTGCGAGCTGAACCGCATCCCCGGCGCGAGGAACCGCCACCGGAAGAACTGCCCGGCCTCCGCGCCCATCCGGTGCAGCTTGCGCCCGCCGATCAGCACGGACACGATGCCCGGTGTCTCCTCGATGACCGCCTCGACGTACATCCGGTGGCGCAGGTTGAGCCGGATCGGGGTGAGGATCCGGTACCAGACCACCAGCGCGGTCACCGTGCCGTAGAGCCCGTACCAGACGGTCTTGGCGAGCGGCGTCAGCGCGAAGTCGTTGCCGGTGGTGATCTGGTGCCAGAAGGTCAGGAACACCGCGCCGTACGTCAGCAGGTGGACGTGGTACCAGGTGTCGTACGGGATCCTGCGGCGGACGGCGCCGATCGAGGACAGGCCGATCAGCAGGAACAGGCCCGTGCCGATGGCGGCCTTGCCCATGTCGGGCAGCTGGTTCACCGAGTCGATGGTCTGCTGGACGATGTCGCTCAGCGTCTTGCCCGCCTGGAGGGCGTAGCCCCACATGATGAGGAAGACGTGCGCGAAGACCAGGCAGAGCGTGTACCGGCCGCTCATCGCGTGCCAGCGGGCGACCCGGTCGGAGCCGACCCGCCGCTCCAGAGCGGGCACGCGGGCCATCTGGAGCACGACGAGTGCCATCAGATAACCGGCCAACAGACCGGTGATACGGCCCGCGTTGAGGATCTTGCCGTTCTGGTCGGCGATGGACGGCGTGTTGTGCCACCACAGCCACAGCACCCCGGCGGCGCCCGCCCAGACGGCGAGCAGCAGCAGGGTCGCTGGGGAGCGGCGCGGGCGGATGCGGCGCATCGTCTGTCGGCGGGCGGCACGTCCGCCTGCGAGCGTGGTGGTCACGGTTCCTCCGTGGACGGGGCACAAGGGGGGTGGCGTGGCCCCTTGGCCCTGAAGTACGTGCCGTTGCGCCCGTGCGTTCAGAGTCCGGCGGAGTCCAGTGCGGACTGGAGTGACTGGCGGTAACCGTCACTTGTGTACGTGGCTCCCGACACCGTGTCGATCTTCGCGCTCTGCGCGGCCAGCGCCTCGCTCTTCAACTGCGGCAGGGCATAGGAGTTGATCTCCTGGTCGCGCGGATTGTCCGACGGCGACTGGACCGCGGTGACATCGGTGATCTTGCCGTTCGTCACGGTGATCTTCACCTGGACGGGACCCCAACGGGTCTGCGCGGTCTCGCCGGTGACCGTCTTCGTCCCGGCTACGGCCTTGCCGCTCGCACTGCCGGAGGGAGCGGGCGACGAGACGACCTGGGGTGCCGAGGCCACCGCGGGCGTCGTGTGCGGCTTCAGCGCCAGCAGCATCACCAGGCCCGAAGCGGTGACCGCGCTCGCCAGCACGATCCGGCGCAGCGGACGGTTCTTCTTCAACGGATGCACGACGGCCTCACAGCTCGAACGACTCGTGGTGGATACGGCGGTCCGGCACACCGGCGGCGGACAGCGCCCCGTACAGCTCCTGGGCGAAGGCGTGCGGACCGCAGATGTACACGTCGTGCCCGGCGAGACCGGGCACGGCCTCGCGCAGATACGCCGGGCTGAGCGAAGGCCGTTGCCCCTGCGGCCCGTTGAGCGCGTACAGCACCTTCGCCCCGCGCCACCGCGCGATCGCGTCCAACTCCGCGCCCAACGCCAGGTCTTGAGCCGAGCGCGCCCGGTACAGCAGCGTCACTTCACCCGGAATCGTTTCGAAGAGCGCCCGCAGCGGAGTGATCCCGACCCCGGCCGCGATCAGCAACGACCGCTGCCCGGTGCGCCGTTCGGCGGTCATCGAGCCGTACGGTCCCTCCGCCCACACCCGCGCGCCCGGCCGCAGCAGCGGTACGGCCGCGCTGTGGTCGCCGAGCGCCTTCACCGTGATCCGCAGCAGGTCCCCGCGCGGCGGCGCCGACAGCGAGTACGGCGTCGACGTCCAGCCCATGCCCTCGCCGAAGAACCGCCAGCGGAAGAACTGCCCCGCCTCCGCGCCGAGTCGGTCGATGTGCCGCCCGCGTACGACGACCGAGTACACCCCCGGCGCCTCCCGGTGCACCGACTCCACGCGCAGCCGGTGCCGCAGATTGAGCCGCACCGGCGCGAGCACCCGGTACCACAACACCAGTGCCGCGACGCCGAGATACAGCGCGTACCAGGCGGCCGTGGCACCGGCCCGCCCGTTGAACTGCTCGCCCAGGGACAGCTGGTGGAAGAAGGCGAGGAACACGGCGGCGTACGTGAGGAGATGGACGTAGTACCAGAACTCGTAACTCACCCTGCGCCGCGCGGCCCGCGCCGAGGTGATGCCGACCGCGAAGAGGATGAGCCCGCCGAAGGTCGCCTTCAGCATGTCCGGGTAGTCCAGGACGACGGTGACCGTCTCGTGCACGACCGAGGCGCGGTCCTGGGCGGCGTACCCGAGCAGGATCAGCACCACGTGCACGACGAGCAGACAGACCGTGTACCGGCCGGCCATCGCGTGCCAGCGCGCCACCCGGTCCGAGCCGATCCGCCGCTCCAGCAGCGGCACCCGCGCCATGAGACCCACCAGCACCGCGCAGGCGTACCCGCACAGCAGCCCGGCGATCCGCCCGGCCCCGGTCAGCCAGCCCGCGGCCCCGACCACCGACCCGGTGTCCGCCCACCACAGCGCGACGACGGCCGCCGCACCGGCCCACAGCAGCGCCAGCACCGGGCCCGCCGGCGAGCGCCGGGGAACCCGCGGCACGGGCGGCGCCTTCCGCTGCTCGTACACGGTGGTCATGTGTGCGTCCTTTCACCTGTCCTGCACACAACTGTGCGGGCCCAACCTCTGAGGGATCTCTGAGCCGACGCCTTTCTCAGCTTTCTCAGAGGAAACTCAGAGGCCCTCGCGGCGGCCGGGGACGCCGTGAGGGGTGATGCTGGTAAGTGCCATGAACACGACCCGCTCCGGCCGACCGGCCCTCACCCGCCCCGACGGCACCCCCGTCCGCGTCCTCGTCGTCGACGACGACCCCGACCTGGCCGAGGTGCTCTCCGGCGCCCTGCGCTACGAGGGCTGGGAGGTCCGCACGGCCGGCGACGGAGCCGCAGCGCTCACCGGGGCCCGCGAACTGCGGCCGGACGCCGTCGTCCTCGACGTGATGCTCCCGGACACCGACGGCTTCGCCGTACTGCGCTCCCTGCACGAGGTGAAGCCCGACGTCTGCGTGCTCTTCCTCACCGCCCGGGACACGGTCGAGGACCGCATCGCCGGCATCACCGCGGGTGGCGACGACTACGTCACGAAACCCTTCAGCCTGGAGGAGGTCGTCGCCCGGCTGCGCGGACTGCTGCGCCGCGCCGGCATGGCCCGTCAGGCGGAGGAGGGCCCCCGGATCACCGTCGGGGACCTGGTCATGGACGAGGAGGCCCGCGAGGTCAGCCGCGCCGGCCGGATCGTCGAACTCTCCCCGACCGAGTTCGAACTGCTCCGCTTCCTCATGCGCAACCCGCGCCGCGTCCTCAGCAAGGCCCAGATCCTCGACCGCGTCTGGTCCTACGACTTCGGCGGCCAGGCCCACGTCGTCGAGCTGTACATCTCGTACCTGCGCAAGAAGGTGGACGCCGGCCGCCAGCCCATGATCCACACCGTGCGCGGCGCCGGATACGTGCTCAAGCCGGTCCTCTGATGGCCGGGGCACTGCGGACCGTCGGACGTCGGCTACGACGACTGCCCTGGCCGCACACCCTGCGGGCGCGCCTGACGGCGGGCCTGGTGGTACTGCTCGCGGTCAGCTGCGCGGCCGTAGGCGTGGCCGCCGTCGTCGAACTGGACGGCTTCCTCACCGGCCGCCTCGACCAGCAGCTCACCGAGGTCGGAACACAGTTCCCGGCCAGCCTGGAGCACAAGGGCCAGACGCTCACCGACCACGACGCCGACGACCGGGAGCGCGGCGACACCCGCCGGCAGGCACCGCACACCTTCGGCGCGCGCCTGGTCAATGGCGTCGTCACCAACTCGGGGGTCGTGCCCGCGGACAAGGACGACACCACGACCGACCTCAAGGTCCCGCTGACCGCACGGGACCGCAGGGAACTCGCCGAGGTCCCGGTGGGCGGCACGGCCCGCACCATCCACCTCTCCGCCCTGGGCAAGTACCGCGTCCTCGCCGCCAAGGGCCGGGACGGCGACGTGATGATCACCGGGCTCCCGCTGGAGTCGGTGGACGCCGCCGTCCACCGGCTGGAGACGGTCGCCGCGATCGTCTTCGGCGCCGCCCTCCTGATCACCGGTTTCGCGGGCGCGCTCTGGGTGCGCTGGTCGCTGCGGCCGCTCAGCCGGGTCGCCGCCACCGCCACCCGGGTCAGCGAACTCCCGCTGGCCAGCGGCGAGGTGGCACTGCCGCCCAGGGCGCCCGAGTCCGACCCGCGCAGCGAGGTGGGCCAGGTCGCCGGCGCCTTCAACCGCATGCTCGGCCATGTCGAGGACGCGCTCACCCACCGGCACGCCAGCGAGGAACGCCTCCGCAGCTTCGCCGCCGACGCCAGCCACGAGCTGCGCACCCCGGTCGCGTCGATCAGGGGCCACGCCGAACTGGCCCTCCTCCACCCGGACCCCGTCCCGCCCAAGGTGACCCGGGCACTGGAACGCATCGAGGCCGAGTCCGCCCGCATGGGCGTGATGGTCGACGAGATGCTCCTTCTCGCCCGCCTCGACGCGGGCCGCCCCCTCGAACGCCGCCCCGTCGACCTCACCCGCCTGGTTCTCGACGCCATCGCCGACGCGCGCGCCGCAGGCCCCGACCACCGCTGGGCCCTCCAACTCCCCGAGGAACCGGTCACCGTCACCGGCGACGCCCACCGCCTCCAACAGGTGCTGGCCAACCTGCTGGCCAACGCACGTCTGCACACACCTGCCGGCACGAAGGTCACGGTGTCGGTGGAGACGGGCGCCGAGGCGACCTCCCTGGTGGTCCACGACGACGGCCCCGGCGTCCCGACGGAGGTCCAGCCGGGCGTCTTCGAACGCTTCACGAGGGCGGACCGCCGCCGGACGGAGGGCAGGGGCGGGGGAGCGGGCCTGGGCCTGTCGATCGTGGCGGCGGTGACGGAGGCGCACGGAGGAAGCGTGGGCTTGGAAAGCCGCCCAGGCTCAACGACGTTCACGGTCCAACTCCCGTCCAGGGGAGTTCTTTAGGGGCGCGGGGCTGTGTCGATTTGCGGCTCCGCCGCGTGCGCGCGACCAGCCACAACGCACCTGTACTCGCCACACAACCGAATCTCGAACGGCGCTACGGCGAATCAGTACCGAGTAACAGCCGTAGCCCCACTCACCGTCCCGATAGCAATATGCGGTGCCCGCCCAGGATCGACCCACCCCAAAATCCTCCGCATCGCACCCACCGGCACAGACACACAACCGGCGGTAGCCCCACGCCCGTTGACATGCAAAAAGATCCCGGCCCCACGCCCCTTCACAGGCTTGGCGTAGTTGTACCCGATGACAACCCCGTACGCGTACTGCGTCGCATAAGAGATCAACCGCTCCGACTCGGACGTCCGACAGTCACGGGCCAGCGGCTCACTCCACCGGTTGTAGACGCGAGACCGAGTGTCCTCACACCACCAAGAACTCCCGTTCACCCGCCGGTACTTGACCCGAGTCCCACCTGGCGCCGCCTTGATCCCGAAGGCATACGGCAGGTCGTACAACCCGGTGGGAGTCGTGTAGGACCCCTGCTTACGAGCCCGCCCCTCGACCAGCCCCTTCGCCCCGAAGCGAGCGACGGTGGAACCGACCTTCACCCACTTCCCACCCCACCGCTCCCACCAACTGAGCGTCCCGGACGTGGACTTGACCCCCGGCGCCTGAGCCAGGATCAGTTGACTCCCGCCCCCGGTGTCCGCGAGCGACGAGGGCACCGGAGACGACACGGCACGCGCGGGCACCGCACCGAGCAGGAGAAGAAGGGAGGCGAGGGCAACGACACCAGGACGCATGCCCAAGACGCTAGAGCGCGCACACCCTGACGGCACCTCAGACGGGCCGAACAGGGAACGCCCCGCTCCGGACATCACCGTGGCCGCCCCGGCCGGCGTTCATCGGGGCGGCCACGGCTGCCTGTCACGTCACTTGGTGAGCGTGCAGGCGGCCAGGGAATCCAGTCCGGTCGGCTTGGTGCCCTGGCGCCCGATGGCGATCGCGATGCGGTCGATCGTCGAGACGCGCTTGTCCTCCAGCGGGCCGAGGATGGCGTTCTGGACGAAGTTGGCGCCGCCCTGTCCGACGGTGTCGACGAGTCGCTTGTTGGCCTCGGCGATCTGCGTGTCGAGGAGAGCGAGGTTGCGGTCGACCTCGGCCTGCGCGGAGGCCGGAATCGCCGGGAGCTGCGACTTCACGTCCGGGCAGGAAATGGTCCCGACCGCACTCGACCCGGCGGCCGTGTCGTCCGTTCCTCCGGCCGCCTCCGTGGCGGCAGCCGTAGCGCTCGGGGTGGCGGTCGCGGTGTCCTCCGCACCGGTCGACCCCGTAGTACCCGTAGCACCGGCCGCGTTCAGGGTGCACGTGGCGAGCGCGTCGAGGCCCGTCGGCTTGGTGCCCTGGCGCCCGATGGCGATGGCGATGCGGTCGATGGTGGAGACGCGCTTGTCCTTCAGGGGGCCGAGGATGGCGTTCTGGACGAAGTTGGCGCCGCCCTGTCCGACGGTGTCGACGAGTCGCTTGTTGGCCTCGGCGATCTGGGTGTCGAGAAGGGTGAGGTTCCGGTCGACCTCGGCCTGCGCCGACGCCGGCACGGCGGGGAGCTGCGACTTCACATCGGGGCAGGTGATCGTCCCGGGGTCGGACAACGTGCGGGCGCTCTGCGTGGTGCTGCTCTTGTCCGGCGTCCCGGCAAGGGCGGTACCGGCGATGACGGCACCGGTGAGCGCCACGGCGGCGGCACCGCCGATGAACACGACGCGACGCTTGTTGTACTTGGGGAGAGCCCTGGACATGCGAATGCCTCACTCGGGTCAGGGGTGAACTGAAGGTGACTCGTGGGGGGAAACGCGGCGCCTGCGTTCGGCGAGAGGTACGGGAAAGCGGTTGCTGGTGTTCAAGGTTGTTCAAGGGTCTTTCAAAATTGACGAACCATGCAGAGCTCTGCATAATCATGCATGCGAGACGGTGTCATGCGAGACAATGCAGAGACACCACGGCAGGAACCCACGGAACGACGACCCTCGGTCCACGGCCTATGAGGAGCAGCGCAAGTGAGCAGCAACAGCGGTGACGTACGGCTCTGGGGCGGTCGTTTCGCCGACGGTCCCGCCGAGGCCCTGGCGAAGCTGTCCGCGTCCGTCCACTTCGACTGGCGGCTCGCGCCCTACGACATCGCCGGCTCCCGCGCCCACGCACGCGTGCTGCACAAGGCGAACCTCCTCACGGACGAAGAGCTGACCCGCATGCTCGCGGGCCTCGACCAGCTCGCGGCGAACGTCGCCGACGGCACCCTGGTCGGCACGATCGCCGACGAGGACGTCCATACGGCCCTGGAACGCGGCCTGTTGGAGATCCTCGGCCCCGACCTCGGCGGCAAGCTCCGGGCCGGCCGCTCGCGCAACGACCAGGTCGCCACCCTCTTCCGCATGTACCTGCGGGACCACGCCCGGACGATCGGCGGCCTCATCGCCGAACTCCAGGACGCGCTGATCGGCCTCGCGGAGGCCCACCCCGACGTGGCGATGCCCGGCCGCACCCACCTCCAGCACGCCCAGCCGGTCCTGTTCGCCCACCATGTCCTGGCCCACGTCCAGCCCCTGTCCCGGGACGCGGAGCGGCTGCGCCAGTGGGACGAGCGCACGGCGGTGTCCCCGTACGGCTCGGGCGCGCTGGCCGGCTCCTCCCTCGGTCTGGACCCGGAGTCGGTGGCGAAGGACCTGGGCTTCGAGCACGGCTCGGTCGCGAACTCGATCGACGGCACGGCGTCCCGCGACTTCGTCGCCGAGTTCGCGTTCATCACCGCGATGATCGGCGTGAACCTCTCCCGGATCGCCGAGGAGATCATCATCTGGAACACGAAGGAGTTCTCCTTCGTGACCCTGCACGACGCGTTCTCCACGGGCTCGTCGATCATGCCGCAGAAGAAGAACCCGGACATCGCGGAGCTGGCGCGCGGCAAGTCGGGCCGCCTGATCGGCAACCTGACGGGCCTGATGGCCACGCTCAAGGCGCTCCCCCTCGCGTACAACCGCGACCTCCAGGAGGACAAGGAGCCGGTCTTCGACTCCATCGACCAACTCGAGGTCCTGCTCCCGGCGTTCACCGGCATGATGGCCACCCTGACGATCCACCGCGACCGCATGGAGGAACTGGCCCCGGCCGGCTTCTCCCTCGCCACGGACATCGCCGAGTGGCTGGTCAAGCAGGGCGTCCCGTTCCGCGTCGCCCACGAGGTCGCCGGCGAGTGCGTCAAGGTCGCCGAGTCCGAGGGCGTCGAGCTGGACGGCCTGACGGACGAACAGTTCGCGAAGATCTCCGCCCACCTGACCCCCGAGGTCCGCACGGTCCTGAACGTGCCGGGCGCCCTGGCCTCCCGCAACGGCAGGGGCGGCACGGCCCCGAGTGCGGTGGCGATCCAACTGGCAGAGGTGAAGCGGGACTTGGCGGTACAGCACGAATGGGCGACTGCCAAGAACAAGCGGTAGGGGCAGGCTTTCAGGGGCGCGGGGCTGTATCGATTTGCGGCTCCGCCGCGTGGGCGCGACCAGCCACGACGCACCCGCACCCGCCAAACAATCCCAAACCCCCCGAGCTCTGAAGCGAAGGTCATCGCGGGTTACGTTGGTCGAGAGCCGTAATGGAGCCGACCAAACGGAGCCCGCGATGCCCTTCGCCCGACTGGCCACAGCAACAACCCCCACCAGCCACCTCGGACTCGGCCTCGCCGCAGTAGGCCGCCCCGGCTACATCAACCTCGGCCGCGAAAAAGACCTCGGAGAGACCCGCACCGTAGAAACCCTCCGGACCCGCACCCACGAACTCCTCGACGCCGCCTACGCGCAGGGCGTCCGCTACTTCGACGCGGCCCGCTCCTACGGCCGCTCGGAGGAGTTCCTCGCGGCCTGGCTCACCGCACGCCCCGACATCGACGACGTGGTCATCGGCAGCAAGTGGGGCTACACCTACACCGCCGACTGGACCACGGACGCCGAGAAGCACGAGGTCAAGGACCACAGCGTCCAGACCTACGACCGCCAGCGCGGCGAAACCGCCGAACTGCTCGGCGACCGCCTCGACCTCTACCAGATCCACTCGGTGACCCCCGACAGCCCGGCCCTCACCGACAAGGAACTCCACGCGAGGCTCGCGGAGTTGGCGGCGACAGGCGTGACGATCGGCTTCTCGACGAGCGGGCCGGCCCAGGCGGACGCCATCCGCGCCGCGCTCACCGTGACGGTCGACGGCGAGCCCCTCTTCCGTACCGTCCAGTCGACGTACAACGCCCTGGAGACCTCGGCCGGCCCCGCCCTCGCCGAGGCCCACGACGCCGGACTCACGGTGATCGTCAAGGAGGGCATGGCCAACGGCCGGCTCGCGGGGCCGTACGCGCCGGACGCCCTGAAGGCCGTGGCGGAAGAGACGTCGTTGGGCGCCGACGCGATCGCCCTGGCCCTGATCCTGCGCGAGCCGTGGGCAGGGGTGGCCCTGTCCGGCGCGGCGACGGTCGGCCAGCTCGCCTCCAACCTGCACGCGGCGGTCGTGGACCTGAACGACGACCAGCTCGCCCGCCTCGCCGCACTCGCCGAGGACCCGCACACGTACTGGGAGAAGCGCGGGCAGCTGCCCTGGCACTGAGGTCCCGCTGATCGACGCCTCCCCGTGAGGCAGTCATGCCCGTGATGAGACATCAATGTCTCACATGGGTTATGGTTGTCTCATGGCTCTCGACCGCGACCACGTACTCCGCGCTGCCGCCGCCCTGCTGACCCGCAAGTCCACCGCGACGATGGACGAGGTCGCCAAGGCGGCCGGGATCAGCCGGGCCACCCTGCACCGCCAGTTCGCGGGGCGCGACGCGCTCGTACGGGCGCTGGAGGCGCTCGGCATCGCCGAGTGCGAGACCGCCCTGGACGCGGCACGGCTGGACGACGGCCGTGCCGAGGACGCCGTACGGCGACTCGTCCGCGAGGCCGAACCGGCCGCGGGCCTGCTCGCCTTCCTCTACACCGAGAACCAGCTGTTCGAGGGCGAGGAGCAGCACGCCGGCTGGGCCAGGATCGACGACCGGATCACCGCCCTGTTCCGGCGCGGCCAGCAGAGCGGCGAGTTCCGCATCGATCTGACGCCCGCCTGGCTCACCGAGGCGCTGTTCGGCCTGCTGGCCTCCGCGGTGTGGCTGGTGCAGAGCGGCAAGGGCGCCCCCAAGGACTTCAGGCACATGACCGTCGAGCTGCTGCTCGGCGGCGCACTACGCAGAGACGAAACACGGAGAGAGGAATCATGACCAGCACCCTGCAGCCGGCGGCTGTGACGGAGACGGAGAAGCGCCCGGGCCGTTGGCTCGCGCTCTCCGTCCTCGTGCTCGCCGTGCTGCTGGTGGCCGTGGACGCGACGGTCCTCGGCCTCGCGACCCCTTACATCAGCGAGGACTTGAAGCCGTCCGGCACCCAGCTCCTCTGGATCGGCGACGTCTACTCCTTCGTCATCGCGGGCCTGCTCGTGTCGATGGGCAGCCTCGGCGACCGAATAGGCCGCAAGCGCATCCTGCTCGTCGGGGCCACTGCCTTCGGCGCGATCTCGGTCCTCAACGCCTATGCCACGACACCGGAGTTGATGATCCTGGCCCGGGCGCTGCTCGGTGTCGCGGGCGCGACCCTGATGCCCGCCACCCTCGCCCTGATCCGCAACCTCTTCCACGACCCGCGCGAACGCAGCCTCGCCGTCGGCATCTGGGGCGCAACCGCCTCCGCCGGTACGGCAGTTGGTCCGGTCGCCGGTGGCTTCCTGCTCGAACACTTCTGGTGGGGCTCGGTGTTCCTCATCAACCTGCCCGTGATGGCGGTCCTCGTCCTGGTCGGCATCAAGATGCTCCCGGAGTCGAAGAACCCCAACCCCGGGCCCTGGGACATGATCAGCGTCGCGCTGTCCCTGGTGGGTGTGATCGGCGTCGTCTACGCGGTCAAGGAGGCCGCGACCCACGGCTTCGAGTGGCCCGCACTCGCGGTGGGCGCGCTGGGCGCGGCGGCCCTGTACTGGTTCGTCCGCCGCCAACTCACGCTCCCCGCACCGCTGTTGGACATGCGCCTGTTCCGCAACCGGGGCTTCAGCGCGGCCGTCCTGGCCGACCTGCTGACCATCCTCGGCCTGTCCGGGCTGGTGTTCTTCCTCTCCCAGTACCTGCAACTGGTCCAGGGCAGAGGCCCGTTCGAGGCGGGCCTGGCCGAAATCCCCGCCGCCGTAGGCGCGGTGGCGGCCGGCCTGATCGCCGGCCGGACGGCCCGCCGCTTCTCGGTCCGCGCGGTGGTGGCGGGCGGCCTCGCCGCCGTAGGCCTGGCCCTGGCCGTACTGACAACCCTCGGCCAGTCCACCGGCTACCCGCTCCTCGGCGCCGCCCTGCTGGTGGTCGGCGTAGGCGCCGGCTTCTCCTTCACGGTGACAGCCGACGTCATCCTCTCCTCCGTACCGAAGGAGCAGGCGGGCGCGGCATCGGCGGTCTCGGAAACGGCCTACGAACTCGGCGCGGCCCTCGGCATCGCCGTACTCGGCTCGATCGTGACGGGCGTGTACCGGGGCTTCGCATCTCCGGCGGGCACACCGAGCGCCGCCCACGAGTCACTGGGGGGCGCGGTGGAAGCGGCGGGAAGCATGCCCACACAGGCGGCCCAGGAAATGCTGACCTCGGCGAGAGAGGCCTTCGTGAGCGGCCTCAGCGTGGCGTCTGGCGTGGGCGCCGCAGTGCTCCTCGCAACAGCGGCGGCAGCTTGGTTCCTACTGCGAGACCAACG
>NZ_BARG01000009.1 GCF_000376565.1 Streptomyces hokutonensis
CCACGCGCCCGGCGACGCCTGCCGGTTCCGCTGTTCCGTCGCGTCCTGCGGGTGAGGCTCCGCGTCAGTCGTCCGACTGGTCGCGGCAGGAGCCGTCTAACCCAGTAGCGCGTGCTGGGTCTACTGTTCCGCCGCCTCCTGCGACCGAGGCTCCGCGAGAGACCTCCCAGCGACCGCGCCAGGAGTCGTCCCGGTCGGCGGCGCCTCCCGGCTCTGCTGTTCCGCCTCGGCCCGGTGGTGAGGCTCCGCGTCGGTCGTCCGATCGGCTGGGCCAGGACTCCACGCGCCCGGCGACGCCTGCCGGTTCCGCTGTTCCGTCGCGCCCTGCGGGCGAGGCTCCACGCGAGGCCCCTGACCGACCGCGCCAGGACCCCACCCGCCCGGCGACGTCTCCCGGTTCTGCTGTTCCGCCGCGCCCTGCGGGTGAGGCTCCGCGTCAGTCGTCCGACCGTTCGCGGCGGGAGCCGTCCAGCCCGGCGGCATCTCCGAGTTCTGCTGTTCCGGCCCGGCCCGGTGGTGAGGCTCCGCCTCAGGTCTCCGATCGGCTGCGGCAGGAACCGTCCCGGCCGGCGACGCCTCCCAGTTCCGGTGTCCCGCCCCGCCCCGCGACCGACATCGCACCGCCGACGGCCGACCGGCAACGCGACACTCCCGCCCGCCCGGCGACGACCCCGTCGCGTCCGGCTGTCGCTCCCGAGGAACCGTCGGAAGACACCTCTCGGCTGAGGATGCCGCCCCCCGGTGCGCCTTGGCGGGGTGAATCGTTCACGGATCCCACTGACGGTGCGCCCGCGCGCGGTGTGTGGTCGCCTTCCGGTGCGCCGTATCCCTCCTCCGGTACTGGTACTGGTACCGGAACTGCCGGGTCCCGGCCCGCCGATGCCCCTCCCGCCGGACCCACGGCGTCCGGCTCCTCCACGCCCACCGCCGAAGGCACCCGCACTGGCGCCTGGTCATCCGCCGCTGCCAGTACGCCGGTTCGGCCCGCCGACGACGTCACCGGCAGCGGCACCTGGTCATCGGCCCCGCCCAGCAAGCCGGTTCGGCCGGCCGAAGATTCGTCCAGCACCCGCTCCTGGTCAACGTCCGCTCCCGGCAAGCCGGTTCGGCCCGCCGACGACACCCCCGGCACCGCCCCTTGGGCATCTGCCGCTCCCAGTACCCCAGTTCAGCCCGTCGCGGCCCCTGGCTCCGACGACACGGGCGCCAGCGCATGGTCACCCGCCGCCCCCGGTACCCCCGTCCGCCCCGCCTCCGAGATGCCGCGGCCCGGGGGCAACCCCGGTCCCGATCCCGCCTTTTCGTGGAGCGCGCCGGTAACCCCGAGCGGCGGGCGGCCGGTTGTGTCGTTCGGGGAGCCCGAGGGGTACGACGAGCGGGTGCGGCCGCGGCCGTTGGGGGCGCGGATACGGTCCCGTACGGCCGCCGTCGCCGCCTGCGTCGTACTCGGGCTCGGGCTCATCGGCGGTGCGGTGACCGGGAGTTGGCTCACCGGCGACGACGGGGACGACGGCGGTGCGAGCACCTTCGCCGCCGCCGGGCAGTTGTGGCACAGCGTGCCCGTCGACCAGTTGTTTCCGCCCACTGTGCAGGGACAGGGCGCGGGCCCCGGGGGCGCCGACCGCACCTGGACCCGGATCGCCGTGGCCCCGGACACCGGCTGTACGGGCGCCTTCGACCCGCTGTTGAGCAAGGTGCTCGCCCCGGTCGGCTGCCAGCGGCTCCTGCGCGCCACCTACACCGACGCCACCCAGAGCTATGTCACGACGGTCGGCCTCCTCTTCACCAAGGCCGACACCGCCGGTATGACCTCGCTGTCCACCCGGTTCAAGAACGAGAAGCTCGGCGACCGGACCGACCTCCTGCCCCGCCCGTACGCCGCGAAGGGCACCCTCGCCGCCGGCTTCGGCGACAAACAGCGGGCCTCCTGGACCGTCTCCGTCCTCACCGACGCGCCCGTCGTCGTCTACGCCGTCTCCGGCTGGGCGGACGGCCGTACCGTCGACGCGCCCGAACCCGCCGACGAAGCCGTCACCTCCGGCTCCACCACGGCCCCCTCGCAGTCGGGACTCGGCAACGAGGCGCAGGGGCTCGCCGACCGGGTCGAGCGGAGCCTGCGCAAGACCGTCGACTCACCTTCCGGGACCTCCGCCTCACAGACGTCGGGAACGTCCGGCGCCTCGGCGAACTCGAAGGCCTCGGGAGGGAATTCATGAGCGTCACATCCCGCCGCGCCGGGCTGGTGAGCGCCCTCCTGGCCGCCTCCCTCGCCCTGGTCCCGTCCACCGTCGCGCACGCCGACGGCATACGCGCCCAGGAATGGGCCCTGGACGCCATGCACACCCAGGAGGTCTGGGCGACCACCAAGGGCAAGGGCATCACGGTCGCCGTCCTCGACACCGGAGTGGAGGCCGACCACCCCGACCTCGTCGGCAACGTCCTCACCGGCAAGGACATGGTCGGCTTCGGGGCGAAGCCGGGCGACCGGGCCTGGGCCCGCCACGGCACCGCCATGGCCGGCATCATCGCCGGGCACGGACACGGTCCGGGGGATGAGGACGGTGTGGTCGGAGTTGCCCCCGAGGCGAAGATCCTGCCCGTCCGCGTGATCCTCGAGGACGGCGACTCCGCGCGCAGCAAGGCCCGCACCACCCGTGGCAACGCCCTTGCGGACGGCATCCGTTGGGCCGCCGACCACGGCGCCGACGTCATCAACCTCTCCCTCGGCGACGACTCCGCCTCCGCCCACCCCGAGCCCGCCGAGGACGAGGCCGTGCAGTACGCCCTGAAGAAGGGCGTCGCCGTCGTCGCCTCCGCCGGCAACGGCGGCGAGAAGGGCGACCACGTCTCCTACCCGGCCGCCTACCCGGGCGTGATCGCCGCGACCGCCGTGGACCGCTACGGCACCCGCGCCTCCTTCTCCACCCGCCGCTGGTACGCCACGGTCAGCGCGCCCGGCGTCAACGTCGTCATCGCCGACCCCGACCACAAGTACTACGAGGGCTGGGGGACCAGCGCCGCGTCTGCCTTCGTCTCGGGCGCGGTGGCGCTCATCAAGGCGGCCCACCCGGGGCTGACCCCGGCCCAGATCAAGAAGCTCCTCGAGGACACCGCCCGCAACCCCCCGGTCGGCGGCCGTGACGACTCCCGCGGCTTCGGTTTCATCGACCCGGCCGCCGCGATCAAGGCCGCCGCGGCCCTCAAGCCGACGAGCCTGCACGCCGCCGCCTACGGCAAGAAGTACTTCGGCGCGGGACCCGACCCCGTCAAGACGGACAGCCGTACGTCCGACTGGGCGGGCCCCCTCGCGGGCAGCGTCGGCGGAGTCCTGCTCGTCGCGGCGGTCGTCCTGTGGCGCGGCCGACGCAAACGGCCCGAGGGCTTCTAGAGCCCGCAGAGGACCCCGAAGGAGACTCCGGAGGAGCCCCCGGACGGGTCAGTCGCCGGCCGACGTGGAAGCCGACGTGGAAGAGTCGGATCCCGCGAACGCCGCGACCCCCGCCTTCGCCGCCGCCTCGATCAGCGTGATCCCCTTGTTCTGCGTCGTGCTGCCCTTCGACAGCACCGCGATCAGGTACTCGTGCCCGTCGGGTGCCGTCACCCGCCCGATGCTGTTGACGTCCCACAGCCCGGTCGTGCTCCGCGCCAGCCAGCCGTTCTTCAGCCGCCACTTGGAGCCGTCGGCCGCCGCCGACACCCCCCACTGCTGGTCGGCCTCTATCTTCCCCATCAGCCCCTGGATGTACGACTTCGAGGCCGAGCTCAGTTTGGAGTCGTCCCCGAACACCTGCTGGAGCAGGGTGAGTTGATCCGCGGCCGTGGTCTGCGTCAGCCCCCAGAGCGGGCCGTCGCCGCCCTTGGTGCCGGTCAGCCCGAACTTCTTGTTGGCCGCGTCGAGCCCGTCCGCCGTGCCGATTTTGTTCCACAGCGCCGTAGCGGAGTTGTTGTCGCTGTTCTCGATCATCGTGGTGGCGTACGACTTCTCGGTCGCGGTCAGCTGCCGTCCCGCGTCCTGCGCCTGCAGCAGGAGTGCCGCCAGGATGTCGACCTTGACGATGCTCGCCGTGTCGTAGGCCGTGCTGCCGTACGTGGCGCTCTCACCGGAGTCCATGTCGAGGACGGCGACCGACACCTTCTGGTCGCCGGCCGGGGTCACCGTCTTCATGGCCTCGGCCAGCAGCGCGTCGTAGTCCACCGCCGGCTGCGTCACCGGTTCCACCGTCGCCTCCCCGCTGCCCGATGCCGACGCCGACGCGGAGGCGGACGGCGCCGTCGACGACGATACGGGGCCGGAGTGCGCCTGCGCCTTCACGTACACGGTTCCGGCCGCCGTACCGCCCACGACCGCCACGGTCGCGAGGGCGGTGTAGAGGAGCGGACGGCGCCGGGAGGGACGCGCGCGGTGGTTTCGGCGGGCGGCTCTGGAAGACTCCATGCCCGCGATGGTGGGGGCGGCGACTGTGCGAACCGTGAGGCGAAAGTTAGATGTCTGTCAACGGATTCTGAGAAACGTGTGAAACCTGTGTCTCCTGCGTTTCAGGACCCGCACAAGCCCAGCAGGATCCCCCCGATAGGGTCGGTCACCGTGGCGAACAAGAACATTCCCGACTCCGGCTACTCCGACGACGACGGCTCGGCCGATCCCGCACTGAGCGCGGCGCTCGCCGCCTGGGCCGAGGACCGCACCGCCGTGGATCCCGTGCTGGCGGCCCTCAAGGGCGCCCGGCTGCTCGTGCCCGTGGTGGCCGTGCTCGGCGAGGTGGAGGTGGACGAGAACGGACTGCGCCGCGAGAAGACCAGCGACATGGCCGTCCCCACCCTGAAGGCCGGCGGCCGCACCGCGCTGCCCGCCTTCACCTCCAGCGACTCGCTGGCCCGCTGGGATCCGGCGGCGCGCCCCGTGGCCGTACCGCTGCACCAGGCGCTGCAGGCCGCCGTGCACGAGAAGGCGGACACCATCGTGCTGGACCTGGCCGGGCCGGTGTCCTTCGAGCTGTCGGGGCCCGCGCTGCTGGCCCTCGCCGAGGGGCGCACCAGCGTGGACCCGCTCACCGATCCGGCGGTCGCGGCGGCGGTCCGCGCCGCGCTCACCGACGTGCGCGGGGTGCTTCGTGCCTACCTCGGCCCCGGCCGGGGCGACGGCACCCTCGCCCTCGTCTTCGAGCCCGCCGCGCCGCACGCCGCAGGCATCCACGCGGTCGCGCGCCGGCTCGCCGCCGAGGAGACGCTGAGGGCCCGCCTGGTGCGCGGCCTCGACCTGGCGGTGCTGCCGGCCGGGGCGACGCCTCCGGGCGAGCCCTTGTACGTACGTATGGGGTGAGCCGCTAGCCGTAGACCGGGCCCGTGTACTTCTCGCCCGGGCCCTGGCCCGGCTCGTCGCGGACCAGGGACGCCTCACGGAACGCCAGCTGGAGCGACTTCAGGCCGTCGCGCAGCGGGGCCGCGTGGAAGGAGCTGATCTCGGTCGCGCTCGCGTCGAGCAGCCCGGCCAGGGCGGTGACCAGCTTGCGGGCCTCGTCCAGGTCCTTGTACTTGTCGCCCTCGTCGGTCAGACCGAGCTTCACCGCGGCGGCGCTCATCAGGTTGACGGCGACCGTCACGATCACCTCGACCGCCGGGACCTCCGCGATGTCGCGGGTCAGGGCGTCGAAGTCGGGGGAGTCGGGATTCACGGACTCGGGGGGCGTGTCACTCATGCCCCACACGATAGGGCCCGGTGTACGGCGGTTCGCACCACCCCCGGGTTGCTGCTAACCTTGTGTGATGACCGGCCAGGCACTCGCGTGCCCGGCCAACAAGTGGAGGCTCCGATCTCCCACCTGACTGTCCTCACGGACGGCGGGTCACCCCCGGTCAGGCGGTTGCCATCGTTCCGTACGGACGATGGAGTCGCCCGAAAGCGCGCCCCGCGATCATCGCGGCGGTGCTCCGGCAGTGCTTTGGAGCCCCGTCTTGTGATCGTCCGGGGCATTTTTTGTGCTTCGGCGCGGTTAGGTCTGTCTATCGAGACAAACGCGGCCGTCCGCCAGATGGCCGTGTGGTGCTAACCGAGGAGGATCCATCAGCGCCGAACCCCGCATCAACGACCGGATTCGCGTTCCAGAAGTGCGACTGGTCGGTCCCAGTGGCGAGCAGGTCGGCATCGTGCCGCTTGCTAAGGCCCTGGAGCTTGCGCAGGAATACGACCTGGACCTGGTCGAGGTCGCGGCGAACGCCCGTCCGCCCGTGTGCAAGCTCATGGACTACGGGAAGTTCAAGTACGAGTCGGCCATGAAGGCCCGTGAGGCGCGCAAGAACCAGGCGCACACGGTCATCAAGGAAATGAAGCTCCGGCCGAAGATCGACCCGCACGACTATGACACCAAGAAGGGTCACGTCGTCCGGTTCCTGAAGCAGGGCGACAAGGTCAAGATCACGATCATGTTCCGCGGTCGCGAGCAGTCCAGGCCCGAGTTGGGCTACCGACTGCTGCAGCGTCTGGCTTCGGACGTCGAGGACCTCGGGTTCGTCGAGTCGAACCCGAAGCAGGACGGCCGAAACATGATCATGGTGCTCGGCCCGCACAAGAAGAAGACCGAGGCGATGGCCGAGGCCCGCGAGGCCCAGGCCGCCCGCAAGGCGGAAGCGAAGGCCAACCCGGGCAAGTCGCAGAACGCCGCGGAGTCCGACGTCGAGGACGAGAACAGCGTGGGCGAGGACATCGTCGACGAGGTCGAGGCCCCGGCCGAGGCGTCCGCCGACGCCTGATCCCCGGACGTCAGTCCAGGGATGTAACCGATACAAGAGCGACGCTCCACCGTGCCCGGTTTCACGACCGGGCATCGGAGCGCCACCGACGAGGAGATAACGGCGCTATGCCGAAGAACAAGTCGCACAGCGGTGCCAGTAAGCGCTTCAAGATCACCGGCTCCGGCAAGGTGCTCCGCGAGCGCGCCGGCAAGCGCCACCTGCTCGAGCACAAGTCGTCCCGTGTGACGCGTCGCCTCACCGGCAACGCCGAGATGGCCCCGGGCGACGCCAAGAAGATCAAGAAGCTTCTCGGCAAGTGACGTACGCGGCGCTCCTGTTGAGCGCCGTACGTCTGGACCGGGACCCCATCGATTCCGGGCCGTGTGAGTCCAACCACGGCCCCGCTACAAGGAGTTAAACAAGTGGCACGCGTCAAGCGGGCAGTCAACGCCCACAAGAAGCGCCGGGCGATCCTCGAAGCCGCCTCCGGCTACCGCGGTCAGCGTTCGCGTCTGTACCGCAAGGCCAAGGAGCAGGTCACCCACTCGCTGGTCTACAACTACAACGACCGCAAGAAGCGCAAGGGCGACTTCCGTCGGCTGTGGATCCAGCGCATCAACGCGGCTGCCCGCGCCAACGGCATCACGTACAACCGCTTCATCCAGGGTCTGAACGCGGCCAACATCGAGGTCGACCGCAAGATCCTCGCGGAGCTGGCTGTCAACGACGCCGGTGCGTTTGCCGCGCTGGTCGAGGTTGCTCAGAAGGCTCTGCCCAGCGATGTGAACGCGCCCAAGGCTGCGTGACGCTGGCTCTCGCCGTGAGTTGAAGGGCCCGCAGGTTTCTTGCCTGCGGGTCCTTTGTCGAGTGCGGGTTCGTTGTGG
>NZ_BARG01000008.1 GCF_000376565.1 Streptomyces hokutonensis
GGAACAGCCCGCGGCACTCCAACTCCGGCTCCTGCAAACGGTGGTGGCGGTCGCGGCCGAGAAGAACTCGACCCTCGTGCTGCCCTTCCCGGTGGAGCTGCTGCGGTTCCTGGAGCGAGCCGCCCCGGCCGCGCCCGCGGCGCCCGTGGCACCGGTGGCCCCTGTGGCACCGCAACCGGTGCAGGAGCAACTCCCGCCCGCCGAGCCCCACTCGGATCCGGAACCCGAGGGGTCGATTTCCGGACAGGACTAGTCCTCACCGGTTGCTGGCCGTTGCTCGCACGCGGTGTTTGCAGTGCGAACGGGCCTGGGATGACCGTGGACATTCAAAGCGAGGGGGCGTGCGACCCCGTTACCCGCACGACCTGAAGTCGACCTTGTGCGCTCCCTGTGAGATTCGGAAGAGTAGGCGCTCGTCAACCTACCTTTCGGCCTGTCGGGCGCTCATGACCCGCCGGGCCGACCCCCCACAGGAGGACACGAGTTGAAGCACCGACGCATACCCAGGCGACGGGCGGCCGTGGCGGGCGCGGGCATAGCCGCGCTGGTCGTCGCGGGAGTCACCTTGCAGAGTGCGAACGCCAGCGAGACCACGCAGGCCGCCGCACCCCGCACCCTCTCGGCCCTCGCGGCCGGAAAGCTCGCCTCGACGCTCGGCGAGGACCTCGGCACCGACGCGGCCGGCACGTTCTACGACGCGAAGACCAAGAGCCTCGTGGTCAACGTGCTCGACCGGGCCGCCGTCGGCACCGTCGAGGCGGCCGGCGCCAAGGCGAGAGTCGTCGAGCACTCCCTCGCCGAACTGACGAGCGCCCGTACGACCTTGAAGCAGGACGCCACCATCCCCGGCACCTCATGGGCGACCGACCCCACCACCAACAAGGTCGTCGTCACCGCCGACCGCACGGTCTCCGACGCCGAGTGGGCCAAGCTCACCAAGGTCGTCGACGGACTCGGAAGCAAGGCCGAACTCCAGCGCACCACCGGGGAGTTCAAGCCCTTCATCGCGGGCGGCGACGCCATCTCCGGCTCGGGCGGCCGCTGTTCGCTCGGCTTCAACGTGGTCAAGGGCGGCGCGCCCTACTTCATCACCGCCGGGCACTGCACCGAGGCCATCTCCACCTGGTCCGACTCCAGCGGCAACGAGATCGGCACGAACGAGCAGTCCAGCTTCCCGGACAACGACTTCGGCCTGGTCAAGTACACCTCGGACGTCGCCCACCCGAGCGCGGTCGACCTCTACAACGGCTCCTCGCAGGCCATCACCCACGCAGCCGACGCCACCGTCGGCGAGAAGGTGACCCGCAGCGGCTCGACGACCCAGGTGCACACCGGCACGGTCACCGGCCTGGACGCCACCGTGAACTACGGCAACGGCGACATCGTCAACGGCCTCATCCAGACCGACGTCTGCGCCGAGCCCGGCGACAGCGGCGGCTCGCTCTTCGACGGCGACGCGGCGATCGGCCTCACCTCGGGCGGCAGCGGCGACTGCACCTCGGGCGGCGAGACCTTCTTCCAGCCGGTCACCGAGGCGCTGTCGACGTTCGGGGCGCAGATCGGCTGACCTGTCGTACGACGCCGTTCGCGCGATGTCGTTCGCGCGACGTCGTGAAGTCCCGCCCCCGCGCGCGAGGGGGCGGGACTTCACCACGTCAACAGGCCTGCGACGAAGGGCGGTTACGGGCCGGCCGCCCCCGGCCGGTCCAGGAGGTCTTCGTGCTTCCGCCGCAGCGTCGCCGCCAGCAGGGTGACCAGGATCCCGGCGAGCGCCCACGCGGACAGCACCAGCAGCGGCCCGGTCACGGCGTTGCCCTTGAAGTAGGCGATCGAGCGCGCCACCCAGGTCCCGGCACCCGGCGGCAGCGCGGGCCCGATCGCGTTCCAGAACGGCGGCAGCAGCGGCAGCGGGAAGGCGCCGCCCGCGCTCGGGTTGCCCGCGATCACCACCAGCAGGATCGCCAGACCGATGCCCACGACCCCGAAGACCCCCTGCAGGGCGAGGGTCGCGGCCCCGACGGCGAAGGTGATCAGCGCGCCGAGCCCCCAGAACGCCATCACACTCCCCGGCAGCGCGCCCAGGATCGGCCCGACGATCACCGCGCCGCCGAGCCCGCCGACGATCGCGACCAGCGCCATCACGATCAGCCGGATCACCGCGCGGCGCGGGTTGGCGGGCCGGGCACCGGTGCTGATCGCCAGGATCGAGGCGCACAGATAGCCGCCGACGCACCAGCCCACGACCAGATAGAAGGACGACAGCCCGTCGAAGTCCTGGGACGAGGCCGGAGCCACGTCCACCACCCTGACCGTGCGCTGCTCGGCCCTCTCCAGAGTGGTGGTGATCGTCTCCAGGGTGGTGGCGAGGACCGTGCCGCCGCCGGTCGCGACCAGGAGCGTGTCCTTGATGCCGCGCGAGTCGATGACGAGAGCGCCGTCGATGTCCCGGTTCAGGATCTGCTTCCGCGCGCTCGCCGCGTCCGGCACCGTGCGCGGATCCAGCGGCGAGCCGGGCAGCTGCTTCAGCCGGGCCGCCGTCTGCTCGGCCGTGACTCCAGGCGCGACAACCCCGAAAGCCACATCCCTGGGCTTCGGGTTGTGGAGCGCGCCCACGTAGGAGGCGATGAAGAGCAGCTGAAGGGCGACCACACCGACGACGAGCAGAGTGGCCCGGAGGCTGACCGCGTCCTTCACCTCCCCGAGGAAGGACGTACGGGACGTACCGGCACCGGGGGGCTCTGTCATGTCCCCACGGTCCCGGTGGCCGGGTGTTCGCGCAGGCGGGAAGGGGCCGAACGGATGTCGTACATGCGTTCGGAAAAGTTTTTTTCCCAACTGCCCGGCCTGGGTGGGGAGGTGACGGAGTGGTGTCTGTTTCGGACGCCGGGCACCTCCCCAAGGAATCGCCAATGTGTTCGAATGTGGGTCGCCGACCGGGCTGACGTGGGTCGCTGACCGGGGCTGATGAGGTTAGGGTAATCGAACGGGCGTACGATGAACATATCGGACGGATGGCCGAAAAGGGGTGGAGTGATGGAGGTGCGGCATGGCGGGCTTCGCCCATCTGCACGTCGCGTCCGGTTACTCCGCCCGCTACGGCGCCTCCCATCCCGAGCGGCTCGCCGGCCGGGCGGCCGAGCACGGGATCGCGACCCTCGCGCTCACCGACCGGGACACGGTCACCGGTGCTGTCCGCTTCGCGCAGGCGTGCGCGAAGGAGGGGGTCCGGCCGGTCTTCGGCATCGACCTGGCGGTGGAGGCGCTGGCACCCCCGCCGCCCGCACAGCGCCCGCGCACCCCCGTACGCGGCGGCGCGCATGTGATCGAGCCGCCGCTGCGATTCGTGCTGCTCGCCCAGAACCGGGAGGGCTGGGCGCGGCTGTGCCGCATCACCTCGGCCGCCCACGCCGGCACCGCGTCCGGCGCGGCACCGGTGGTGGTGCCGTGGGAGGCGCTGCGCGAGTACGGCGGCCCCGGACTGGCCGTCCTGCTCGGGCCGCTCTCGGAGCCGGTGCGGGCGCTGTCGGTGGGTCGGGAGGACGTCGCGATGAAGCTGCTGGCGCCCTGGAAGGAGGTCTTCGGGAGGGGGGTCCGGCTGGAGGCCGTAGCGCAGAAACGTTTCGGCACAGGTCCTGGCTCCCTCCGTCTGGCCGCCCGCACCCTGGCGCTCGCCGACCGCACAGGGGTGGCTGCGGTGCTTTCCAACGCGGTCCGCTACGCCGACCCCGACCAGCACCGCCTCGCCGACGTCCTCGACGCGGCCCGGCTGCTGCGCCCGATCGACCGGCGCCGCCTGGACAGCGGGCAGCGCTGGCTCAAGGACGAGAAGGAGATGACGGTCGTGGCCCGGATGATCACCGAGTGCGCCGGAGCGGACGCCCGCCGGGCGCGCCGTCTGATGGCGGACACCGCGAGCACGGCGGAGGCGTGTGTCGTGGACCCCGTGGACCTCGGCCTCGGCAGACGGCACTTCCCGGAACCCTCGCTCTTCGGCGCCGGGCCGGAGACGGGCGGCGCGGCCGGGCTGCTGCGCCTGAGATCCGAGGAGGGCCTGGCCCGACGCGGCCTCGACCACGACCGAGCGGCACTCGACCGGCTGGAGGAGGAACTCGCCGTCATCTCCCACTGGAACTACGACGCGTACTTCCTCGCCGTCGGACAGGTCGTCGCCGACATCCGGGCCAAGGGCATCAGGGTCGCCGCCCGCGGTTCCGGCGCCGGCTCGCTGGTCTGCCACGCGCTGGACATCGCCACCGCCAACCCGCTCGACCACAGCCTGCTGTTCGAACGCTTCCTGAGCAGGCGCCGGGAGTCACTGCCCGACATCGACATCGACGTGGAGTCCGCCCGCCGCCTGGAGTGCTACGACACGATCTTCGAACGCTTCGGGAAGGAGCGCGTCGCGGTCACCGCGATGCCCGAGACCTACCGGGCCCGCAGGGCGCTGCGCGACACCGGTCTCGCACTGGGCATCGCCCCGGCCGACGTCGACCGGATCGCCAAGAGCTTCCCGCACCTGCGCGCCTCCGACATCACCAGCGCGCTCGCCGAACTGCCCGAACTACGCCAACTGGCCACCGAGGCACACCGGTTCGGCCCGCTGTGGGAACTCGCCGAAGGCCTCGACTCCCTGATCCACGGCATGGCCATGCACCCCTGCGGAGTCGTCATCAGCGACGCGACCCTCCTGGACCGGCTGCCCGTGCAGCCCACCCCGCAGGGCGACTACCCCATGGCCATGGCCGCCAAGGAGGAGATCGAGGCGCTCGGCAACATCAAACTCGACGTCCTGGGCGTCCGGATGCAGTCCGCGATGGCCCACGCCGTCACCGAGATCGAACGCACCACCGGCAACCGCATCGACCTCGACGACCCCGGGCAAGTGCCGCTCGACGACGTCTTCGCCTTCAAGCTCATCCAGGAGAGCCAGACGCTGGGCCTGTTCCAGCTGGAGTCGCCGGGCCAGCAGGACCTCCTGTCTCGGCTCCAACCCCGTGATGTGCAGGACGTCATCGCCGACATCAGCCTCTTCCGCCCCGGCCCGGTCGCCGGCGGCATGCCCGAGCGGTACATCGCGGCCCGCCACGGTGGTGCGCCCTCCTATGCCCACCCGGATTTGGAGCCGGTACTCGCCGACACCTACGGCGTGACCATCTGGCACGAGCAGATCATCGAGACCCTCCGGGTACTGACCGGCTGCGACCGGGCCTTCGCGGAGATCACCCGGCGGGCCCTCGGCGACAAGGACCAACTGCCCAGGATCAAGGACTGGTTCCACCAGAAGGCACGCGCGCGTGGCTACAGCGCGGCCGTCCGGGACGAGGTCTGGGAGACCGTCGAGGCCTTCGGGGCCTACGGCTTCTGCCGCGCCCACGCGGTCGCGTTCGCCGTACCGGCCCTGCAGAGCGCCTGGTTGAAGGCGCACTATCCGGCGTTCCTGCTGGCCGGCCTCCTCGAACACGACCCCGGGATGTGGCCCAAGCGTGTGCTGGTCTCCGACGCCCGGCGGCGCGGGGTACAGGTCCTGCCCGTCGACATCAACCGTTCGAAGGTGAAGCACGTCGTGGAGATGACCGAGCAGGAGGAGTGGGGTGTCCGGCTCGCGCTGTCCGGGGTGCGCGGTATCGGCGAGGAGGAGTGCGCGCGGATCGAGGAGGGGCAGCCGTACGGGTCGCTGTCGGACTTCTGGCAGCGGGCCCGGCCCAGCAGACCGGTGGCCGAACGGCTCGCGGAGATCGGCGCGTTGACCTCTCTGTACGACGGCCGGCTCACCCGGCGTGATCTCCTGCTCCAGATCACCGAGTTGCACCGGCAGTCCCGCAACCGGACCGCGGGGGCAGGTCAACTGCCCATGGACACAGGGGCTGTTGGGGGAGCGGAGCCGAGCGGGCTGCCGGAACTGACCGGACGCGAGGCACTGAGCGCCGAGTTGGAGACTCTCGGCATCGACGTCTCCCGGCATCTGATGGAGCATCACCACAGGCTGCTGCGCGAGATCGGCGCGACGGACGCGGCGCACCTGGCCGAACTGCGTGCCGGGCAGCAGGTGTTGGTCGCCGGGGTCCGCGCTTCCACCCAGACCCCGCCGATCGCGAGCGGCAAGCGGATCATCTTCGTCACCCTGGAGGACGGCTCGGGGCTGGTCGACCTCGCGTTCTTCGAGGACTCCCACCCGGCCTGCGCGTACACCGTCTTCCACAGCGGGTTGCTGCTGGTGCGCGGCACGGTCCAGGTGCGCGGCACCCGTCGTACCGTCGTCGGTTCCATGGCCTGGGACCTGGACGAGATCGCGGGCGCCCGCCGCGACAACGGCCCCGAGGCGGCACTCGCGCTCCTGGGCGCCGACCGCCCGCACCCGACCCCCGCCCAGCCGCACCGCACCCTCGCCAACGGCACCACCGGCGCCCGCCTGCATCCGTACGCCGACCTCCAGCCCGCCGGCACCCGCTCCGCCGACCTGAAGAAGTTCGGCCACCGCAGCCCGGGGAGCGCGGGATGACTGCGCGGCAGCGGCACATCGCCCACCTTCACCTGCACGACGTGCTGAGCGAGGCCCAGTACAACGACGCGATCGAGCGGATGTCCGGAGTCACGCCCCATGTCCAGGCCGTTCGGCCCGACGCCGTACAACTCGATCTGACGTCGGCGCTCAGGTACTTCGACCTGCGCCCGTACGACATGGTCCAGACAGCGATGATCAGACTGAAGCTCTTCTACGGCCTCGACAGCAGCGCCGGGCTCGCGGGCAACCGCATGCTGGCGGCCATGGCGGCTGATGAGTCCGCGCCCGGCGAGACCACCTGGGTCCCTGCCGAACGGGTCGCCGACTGGCTCTACCCCCGGCCGGTCACCGCGCTGCCCGGGATCGGCCGCGCCACGGCGGACACCCTGCACCGCTACGGCCTGCACACCATCGGCCAGCTCACCGACCTGCCACCGGCGACCCTGCAACGGCTCCTCGGTGCAGGCCAGGCACGGCTGTTGACCGAGCGCGCCCGCGGCCACGACCCCCGCCCGGCCGTCCCCGCGGAACCGGCAGCGCATCTGATCGCGGACCTGGCCCTGAGCCGGGACTGCCTGGACCCGGCCCAACACCACCGGGCCGTCCTGGGACTTGCCGACCGGATCGGCCAACGTCTGCGCGGGGAGCGGCAGTTCACGGGCCGGCTCACCCTCACGGTCCGCTACGCCGACCGCACCTCCACCACCCGCACCCGCGCCCTGCCGGAACCCACCGACCACTCACCCGCCCTCGCCGCCACCGCCCTGGGCCTGTTGACCTCCCTCGGACTGCAACGCGCCCGCGTCCGTGCCTTCGTGCTCCGCGCCGACGACCTGCGGCCGGCCGGGAGTGCCTACCGGCAGCTCTCCATGGATCCCGCGGACGCCCGCGCCCGCGCGGTCGAAGCCGCCGCGGACCGGGCCCGCCGACGTTTCGGACCGGGGGCCGTACGCCCGGCCGCCCTGGCCGACTGAGAACCGCCCATGGATTCAGGGGTGTTGGCGGCGGTCGTTGTTCCGCGCCCGCCAGGCCCGCACCAGCAGGAAGAGCCCGATCAGCGCGACCGCCACGCCCAGCACCGCGTACTGGCCGTGACCGGACATGGCCGAGCCGTTCATCGCGCCGGTGCCCTGCGCGATCCAGACCGCGCCGAGCGCGACGAGGATGATCCCGCCGATACCACGGACCAACATGGGCACTCCATTCCTCGTACCGGTACGTCCGCGGCGGTACCCGCCCGCGTCCACCGCTCAGCTTCGCCCCGATCGGTGCGGCCGGGGCGGTCGAAAACCTTACGGAACGGGAACGTCGTACCGACCGGGGTGCTGCCCGGACTGCTCCTGATGGGAACGAACTCCCTTTGAGCGCAGGTCAGTTGGCCCACGGCGGGACGATGCGTGTCCCGTCGGCCAGCTCCGCCTCCAGCCCGATGGACGTGGTGACCCAGGTGATCACGGCGCGGTCGGTGGGGTTCTCGGCGCCGAAGGTCGCGCCGGGGTTGATGATCAGCGTGTCGCCCGCGCCGACCCGGTCCGTGCGGCCGTCGAGCGTGATGACCAGCTCGCCCTCGAGGATGTGCAGGATCTCCTCGCGGCTGACGGTGTGCAGGGGCGCCTTGGTGCCGGCCGGGATCTCGCCGCGCCAGGCGCACAGCTCCTTGCTGCCGGTGCCGGGGCGGGCGTACGAGACGAAGCGGGCGCCGTGGATCTCGTGAGTGACGGCTTCGGTCGAGCGGATGACGGGCATGTGTGGGCCTCTCCCAAGATGGTCAAGCTGCTTGACTATATGGCTCTATGGTCAAGCTGCTTGACCGGTTCGTCAAGGGTGTTTCAATGCCTCCGTGCAGAACTCCGAGGCCATCGCCCTGTCCGCCGCCGTGCTCGCCGTCGCCGGTGAGCTCACGCAGCGCATCAATGAGGGCGTCGTCGCCCGTGGCTTCGAAGGGGTGCGGCCCGCGCACGGGTTCGCCTTCGTGCGTCTCGCCCCGGACGGCGCGACGGTCACCGATCTCGCCGCCCACCTCGGAGTGACCAAGCAGGCCGCGAGTCAGCTCGTCGAGGAGCTGGTGCGCAGGGGATATGTCGAGCGGCGTCCGCATCCCGTCGACGCGCGCGCCCGGCTGATCGTGCTCACCGAGCTGGGCTGGGCCTGCACGCGGGCGGCGGAGGAGGCCGCCGCCGACGCCGTGCGGCCGTGGGTCGAACTGCTGGGGGAGGGTGAAGTGCGCGTGTTGTGTGACCGTTTGTTGCGTATTGCGCCCTACGGTCCCATCAGGCCCACCTGGTGACTGGTTATCACTGGAAGTTTTTACTGACGCGTAACTTCACACTTCACCTACTCGCTCGTAACTTGACGAGTGAACAGCATTCTTGTGATCCGGATCACAGGGCGTAAGGCCGTCGCAACTCCCTTGAGCCGCAAGGAGATCACACGATGCTGCCCTGGAAACGAGTGCTCAGACCCCTGACCGCACTGCTCCTGACCGCCGCGGTCGCCGCTCTCCCCACCGCCGCACACGCGGCGAGCGCCCCGAGCACCGGCTGGAACGACTACACGTGTAAGCCCTCCGCCGCCCACCCCGACCCGGTCGTCCTCGTACACGGAACGTTCGCCAACAGCACCGACAACTGGCTGGTTCTCGCGCCGTACCTGGAGGCCCGCGGCTACTGCGTCTTCTCCCTCGACTACGGCCAGCTCCCCGGCATCCCCCTCATCTACGGCCTCGGCCCCATCGACAAGTCGGCAGAACAACTCCAGGCTTACGTCGACAAGGTGCTCGCCGCGACCGGCGCGACCAAGGTCGACCTCGTCGGCCACTCGCAGGGCGGCATGATGCCCCGCTACTACCTCAAGTTCCTCGGCGGAGCCGCCAAGGTGGACACCTTCGTCGGCATCGCGCCCGACAACCACGGCACCACCCTGGACGGCCTCACCAAACTCCTGCCGTACTTCCCGGGCGCCGAGGACGTGATCTCCGCGACCGCCCCCGGCCTCGCCGACCAGATCGCCGGCTCGGCCTTCCTCACCAAGCTGAACGCGGGCGGCGACACCGTCCCCGGCGTCCACTACACGGTCATCGCCACCCGGTACGACGAGGTGGTCACGCCGTACAGCAGTCAGTTCCTGAGCGGATCCGACGTGCACAACGTGCTGATCCAGAACCTGTGTTCAGTCGATCTCTCCGAGCACGCCCTGCTCGGGCTGTCGGACCGGATCGCCTTCCACGAGGTCGCCAACGCCCTCGATCCGGCGCACGCCACCACCACCAACTGCCTGTCGGCGCTGAGCTGATGGCACATCGCGGGGTCTGTCCGACCTGAGCCGCCGGACAGACCCCGCCCCCTGGACGGCCGTACTAACGGCCGTGCCGTCCACCGCCGTTGGTCGCACGGCGGCGGACCGAGGCGAACAGGGCCGCGGCGCCGAGCGCCAAAGAGGCCGCGCCGCCGATGACGAGATACGGCGAGCTGTCATTGCTGCCGGTCGCTGCGAGCTTCTGCGAACTGCCTGCGGGCTGCGGCTCGTTGACCTGGGTCGTGGCGGCGGCCGGCTCCGCCGAGGTACTCGCGTCCGTGTCCCCGTGACCGGCGTGTTCCACGGTCGACTTGTCGGCCCCGGCCGCGATCTGCTCGTCGGACGGGGCGGAGGCGGACGGCGCGGGAGTGGTCGGCGCGGGAGTGTTCGGGGCGGCCGGGGTGGGCGTCGAACTACTCGATGCCCCACCGCCGTTGGCGCCCGCACCGCTCCCGCCGAAGCTGACGTCCGAGCAGGAGTAGAACGCCTCCGGGCTGTCCGAGCGCTGCCAGATCGCGTACAGGAGCTGCCTGCCGGAGCGCTGGGGAAGGGTGCCGGAGAAGGTGTAGAAGCCGCCCGAGGCGACCGGGTCGGTGGCCGTCGCGACCGGGTGCTCCAGGTCCAGGTCGGCCCAGGCGAGCGGCTGCGAGGGGTCGTAGCCGGACTTGGTGAGGTACACCTTGAAGGTGCCCTTGTGCGGGGCGGTCACGCGGTACTTGAAGGTGTACGAGCCGCTGCTCACGCTCGTCGCCGGCCAGTCCGCGCGGGCCAGGTCGAGGCCCTTGAACTCGTCGTTGTTCGCGCTGCACAGCCTGCCGTCCGGGATCAGCGTCTGGTGCTGCCCGTTGGCGTCACCGATCCGGATGCCGTTCCAGTCGTAGAGCGCCTGCGTGCCACCGGCCGCGACCGCCGCCCTGCACGCGGCCGACTTCGGGTTCTCCGGCCCTTCCGCGTAGCACTGCGCGACCCGGCTGACCGGATCCCCCATCGAACCGTGGGCCGCCGCGGGCGCCGCGGCGAGCGCGGCCAGTACGAGGGGAGCCATACCGAGGACGGCGGCAGCGGCGGCCTTGCGGCGTGCGAGCATGGCGGAACTCCAACTCCTCGAACGGTTCGCGGCGCGGGGGACGGATCCCGTGGGGTGATCAGAAACTAGCCCCTGGAAACCGCGGAATCGCCTGCTGGAGACGGGGGAGGGAGATCCTTATGGTCGTGTTAAGGCGGGGCTAATCGGGGGCTCAGGGAGGCGGATGTCGTGAGGGTGGAGAGGTGTCGCAGATGAGCAGGCCGCAGTCCGAGTTTCATCGGTCCGAGGCGCCCTGGCGGCGGCCGGCCGGGGCGGCTGCCGGAGTGTGGGAGCAGGAGCTGGCCGTGGATCCGGTCTCCGGGGACTCCACCGTGCTCCAGCGGTACGAGCCGGGGACCGACACCAGCGCCCAGGGTGCCGTCCGGCACGACTACTTCGAGGAGGTGTACATCATCGAGGGCGACCTCACCGACCTGCGCCTCGGCGAGACCTTCACCGCGGGCATGTACGCGTACCGCCACCCGGACATGGAACACGGGCCGTGGAGGAGCGCGGAGGGTGTGCGGATGCTTGTGATCAGTACGCACACCGTCGCCGTCGGAGCCCGCCCATGACCGACGGCGTTCGCGCGGCCGTCCCCGCCGATGTACCTGCCGTGAAGGCCGTGACCGACATGGCGTACCACCACTACATCGCGCGCATCGGTGTGGTGCCGCAGCCCATGGAGGCGGACCACATGGCGAATGTGGTCGCCGGGCGGGTGTTCGTGACCGGCGACCCCGTGATCGGGCTCGTGGTGATCGAGGAGCGCGCCGACCACCTGTTCCTCGACAGCATCGCCGTCCACCCCGACGCGCACGGCACAGGGGTGGGACGGCGGCTGCTGGAGTTTGTGGACGCACGCGCGCGTGCGCTCGGGCTCCCCGAGGTCAGGCTCTACACGAACGCGCTGATGTGGGAGAACCAGCGGATCTACCCGAAGTTCGGCTACGAGGTCGTCGAGCGGCGCACGGACGGGCCGTACGACCGCATCCACTACCGCAAGCCGCTGGACTGACCGGGCTCAGCCGTCCGGCCACCAGGTGCGGGCGATGTCCTTTCGGACCTCGGGGCGCTCGACAGGGCGCTCGTCGGCCTCGTCCCGCACCCGGCGGGCGTCCGACTTCTTCAGGGGCTTCTGCACGGTTACGCGGCGCATGGCTGCCTCCTTGTGTCCACCCGGGTTCGTGTTCTCACGAGGTAGACCGTTCCCGGGAGGGTGACTCATCGACGCGGGTCTGTCTGTGGTGGCTGTCACGATGGGACTGTCAGTGGCGGGTGTCACGCTGGGCCCATGAGCGAACTTGAAGCGAACGTGGACTGGGACGCGGAGGCCCCGACCTTCGACGAAGAGGCTGATCACGGCCTGCGCGACCCGGAGATCCGGCGGGCCTGGGCGGACCGGCTGCGCGGCTGGCTGCCCGCCGCCGCGGCCGACGTCCTCGACCTCGGCTGCGGCACCGGCACCCTGTCGCTGCTCGCCGCCGAGCAGGGACACCGTGTCACCGGCGTCGACCTCTCCCCGGCGATGATCGACCTCGCCCGCGCGAAGCTGGCCGGCCGTGACGCGGCGTTCCTGGTCGGTGACGCGGCGGCACCTCCGGTGGGCGAGCAGCGCTACGACGTCGTCCTCGTACGGCATGTGCTGTGGACGCTGCCCGACCCCGCCCGGGTCCTGCGGCACTGGCGCGGGCTGCTGCGCCCCGGTGGACGGCTGGTGCTCATCGAGGGCCGCTGGGGGACGGTGAGCCCGGTCGGCATACCCGCCGACCGCCTCACCGAGCTCCTGGCACCCGTCGCCGGGCACGTGCGCGTGGAGCGGCTGTCGGAAGACCCGCTGCTGTGGGGGAAGACCGTGGCCGACGAGCGGTACGCGGTGGTCGCCATGGACTGAGCGGGCCTCACCGCAGCAGCGCGTCGAACCCGCCCGCACGGGCCAGCCCCTCCAACTCGTCGAGCGCCCCCACGGCCGCCGCCGCGGCCGTGGGGTCCGAGGCTGCCAGCCCGCTCTCCTCGAACTCGTCCTCGTCCAGGCGCAGTACGTCCGTGCCGTCGGCGGACACCCACAGGTCCAGATCGAGGTCCTCTACGACGAGTTCGGCGCCGGAGCGTGTCGCGGGGCGGGTGATGTCGCAGTACCAGCCCTTCAACTCCCCGGTGCCGTCCCGGACTTCCTTCACCGCGAACCAGCGGTCCCGCCAGTAGTACTCGGTGAACACGTCGCCGGGCTCGAAGCGCACGAAGCCGAAGTCGCGGACGCCGTCACCGGCCCACGGGGCGCGGACGGCGAGGCGGACGCCGTCGTCGGAGAGCAGCTCGGCCGGGTAACGGATCTTCGTACGGCCCGCCTTGACGAGGACGATGTCCAACTGGCCTGCGGAATCAGGTGAGTTCACGGACATGGCGCACCTCCGTGGCGCAGATCTCGTAGCCGAACCATTTGTTGATCGCGAGCATCGGGCCGTTGTCGGCGTCGTTGCCCGTGAACGCCGCCGTGCAGCCGGCGGCACGGGCGCGGTGCAGGGAGTCGTTCTTGGCGAGCTTGGCGAGGCCCCGGCCGCGGTGTGCGCGGGCGGTGCCGGTCATCGCCGAGCCGTAGCGGGCGGCACCGTCCGTGCGGGCGGCGCTGAAGGCGGCCGGGCGTCCGTCGACGAGGGCGACGGAGGTCAACTCGGCACTGAACAGGGGGTGTCGCCAGGTCTCGTCCAGCCAGGCCTCGAAGTCCGTGAGCTGGGCGTCGATGTCGCCGGGTTCGTCCAGCGTCACCTCCGTGTCCAGCTCGAACAGGGGACGCGGGTCCGCGGAGAAGTCCGAGCCCGGGCGGATCTCGACCCCGGGCGGTGGGGCCTGGAGCGAGGGCAGGACGCCGTGCGCCAGGTCCAGACGGAGGAGATGCGCGGGGCGGCTCGCGGTGTAGCCGCAGCGCTCGGCGAAGGCGCGGTTTCCCGGCTCGTCCAGGACCCAGGAGTAGAGCCTGGTCGCGCCGTGGGCGACGAGGTGGTCCTCGGCCGCGCGGACCAGCAGCGAGCCCGCCCCGAGGCGCGTCCGCCCCGGGTCCACGAAGACGTTGAGCATGCCCTGGCCGGGTTCCGGGCTGTCGTGGGCGATGTCGATCTGGGCGGTGCCGATGATCTCGCCGTTCTCCTCCGCGATCAGCTTGCGCGAGTGCGCGTCCGGGTGGGCATGCGCGAGGTCGTGGGCGATGGACTCCGGGGTGGCCAGCATGAACGGGAAGGCACGGTCGCGGACCCGGACGAAGCCCTCCAGGTCGGCTCGGACGTCGGGACGCAGGTCGCGCACGCTCACTGTCATGTCGCCGCACGCTACGGCCGAGCCGTGCCGTAGTGCCTCTCATTTTCCGGCCGGTGCGGGACAATCGGGCCGTGACCTTGAAGATCCACATCGATGACAGTGCCGCGCCCTACGAGCAGATCCGCGCCCAGATCTCGGAGCAGGCCCGGTCCGGAGCGCTGCCGGTCGGCCACCGGCTGCCCACGGTACGGGGACTGGCCGAGTCGCTCGGCCTCGCCGCGAACACCGTCGCCAAGGCGTACCGGGCCCTGGAGACGGACGGCGTGATCGAGACGCGGGGGCGCAACGGCACGCTGATCGCTGCCGCGGGCTCGGCGGCGGAGCGGGAAGCGGCGTCGGCCGCGCAGGCTTATGCGGAGCGGGTACGACGGCTCGGCCTCACGGAGTCCGACGCGCTGGCCGCCGTAGGGGATGCCCTGCGGGCGGCCTACACGGCGGGCTGAGGAGAGTTCGGCACCGCCGGGACGCGCCGTCGGGGCTGAGCGCCGTTGCGGGGGAAACAAGTGCCGGCCAGATGGAGGCGTTGGACTGCTTACAAGTACAACCCGGCGTCCGCCCCCTCCCGTTGGTCCGGTACCGACGTCGGCTGGGTGCCCCGGCGCAGCGCGTACAGTTCCGCCAGCGTCGCGCCCTCGCGGCCGATGCCCTCCTCCGTGCCGAGCCAGGCGATCGCCTCGCGGCGGGTGAGTGCGCCGACCTCGATGCGGGCGAGGCAGCGGCCGGGGCGGACGACGGCGGGGTGGAGACGCTCCAGGTCCTCGTTCGTCGTCACGCCCACCAGGACGTTGCGGCCCTGGCCGAGGAGGCCGTCCGTGAGGTTCAGGAGACGGGAGAGGGCCTGGCCCGCCGTGTGCTTGGCCTCGCCGCGGATCAGTTCGTCGCAGTCCTCAAGGAGGAGGAGCCGCCAACGGCCCTTGCCCGTCGTGTCGTCCTCGCCGATCGCGATGTCCATCAGATAGCCGACGTCGGAGAAGAGGCGCTCGGGGTCCAGCACGCAGTCCACCTGGCACCAGTCCCGCCAGGAACGGGCGAGCGTGCGCAGCGCCGAGGTCTTGCCGGTGCCCGGCGGCCCGTGCAGCAACAGCAGCCGGCCCGCGATGTCCTCCGGGGTCGTCTTCATCAGGGTGTCCATCGCATTGGCCACCGGACCCGTGTAGTTGGGGCGCACCTCGTCCCACGTGCCCGCCGAGATCTGCCGGGTCGTGCGGTGCGGGCCGCGCCTGGGGGAGACGTACCAGAACCCCATCGTCACGTTCTCCGGCTGGGGTTCGGGCTCGTCCGCCGCGCCGTCGGTCGCCTGGCCGAGGACCTTCTCGGCGAGCTCCTCGCTGGTCGCCGTGACCGTGACGTCGGCGCCCCGGTTCCAGCGGGAGATCAGCAGCGTCCAGCCCTCGCCCTCCGCGAGCGTCGCGCTGCGGTCGTCGTCGCGGGCGGCGCGCAGCACGCGGGCGCCCGGCGGGAGCAGGGTCGCCCCGGACCGTACGCGGTCGATGTTCGCCGCGTGCGAGTACGGCTGCTCGCCCGTCGCGAAGCGGCCGAGGAACAGCGCGTCGACGACATCGGACGGGGAGTCGGAGTCGTCGACGTTGAGCCGGATCGGCAGTGCGTCGTGTGGGTTAGCGGACATGGGGCCATGATCCGGCACGGGGAGGCCGTGTGCACCCGCTTTCCGCAGTGCGCCCCCGAGTGTCGCCTGCGTCCGGTGCATCCGATGTGTCCGCTCCGTGTCGGCGGTGTATCCCCTCGGTCCTGTTACAAGCCTGTGCATGTGGAGCCCTGCCCCAGCATGGGGCACCGACGTTACTGTTGCCCTTGATGGGACGTCATGGGTGGAATTCGGGGGCACGACGGTGGCGGCTCACCGCGCTGCTCGGCGTGGGTGTGGCCGCACTGGCTCTGATCGTGACCCTGATCAACACGCTTCCCGGCGGCGGAAGCACCGCGGGCACCTCGCGCGACGGCGACAAGGTGCACGGCACCCCGGCGAGCCCGCCCGACGAGGACCGGCCGGAGGTCGGCTGGGGCTTCACCCACACCCAGTACAGCGCCGACGAGGGCAGCGACACCGCGACCGAGCGCGTCGAGGGGCTGCTTGAGAAGTCCCAACTCCCGCAGGACCAGGCCATCATGGGCTGGGGCGCCGACAACCCCGAGCCGGTGAAGGGGCGTTACGACTTCGGCGCCCTCGATCGCCGGATCGACTTCGTCCGCAAGTCGGGCGGTACCCCGGTGATCACGCTGTGCTGCTCGCCGGACTGGATGAAGGGCGGCAAGTCGGGCGTCGACAACACCGATTGGAGTCAGGCGTCGCTGGAGACGGCCCCGCAGCCGGACCACTACGCGGACTTCGCCGCGCTCGCCGCGACCGTCGCCAAGCGGTACCCGGACGTCACCCACTTCATCGTGTGGAACGAGTTCAAGGGTTTCTGGAACAACGCCAAGCAGCGCTGGGACTACGAGGGTTACACCCAGCTCTACAACCTGGTCTACAAGGCGCTGAAGAAGGTCAACCCGAAGATCATGGTCGGCGGTCCCTATCTGGTGATGGACAGCGTCGACCCGCGCGACGCGAACGCCTCCGGCACCTTCAAGGGCAGTTGGGGCGCGATGGACCAGCGGATCATCGACGCCTTCGACTACTGGAACAAGAACAAGGCCGGCGCCGACTTCGTGGTCGTGGACGGCTCCAGCTACACCAACGACGACGAGCTGCTGCCCAACGAGTTCGCCGCCACCGACAAACTCACCGCCGTGAGCGAGTGGGTACGGCAGCAGACGCACGACCTGCCGCTGTGGTGGGCCGAGTACTACGTCGAGCCCGCCGACGGCAACGACGACCGCAAGGGCTGGTCCGAGACCCACCGCGTCGCCGTCCAGGCCGCCGGCATGATCGCCATGGCCAAGGGCGGCGCCACCTCCGGCTTCTACTGGAACCCGGAGACCGAGAAGGGCGCGAACTGCGCGGGCTGTCTGTGGACGCCGACCGACAGCTCCGACGGCGGGAAGCAGCTGCCGATGTACGACCTGGTCTCCCGCTTCGACGCGGCCTTCGGGCCCGGCACGAAGTTCGAGACCGTGTCGATCGCGGCGGACGACGTGCCCAACGTGAAGGTGCTCGCCACCGACAAGACGGTCCTGGTCGTGAACACCCTGGACCGGCAGATCAGCGCGAAGGTCGACGGTCAGGACTTCGACCTGGCGGCCTACGGGGTCAAGTGGCTGACGCGATGAGCCACTTGACCCCGTAAGACCTGCTACTTCATCGTCAGGAACCGCTGCACCAGCGAGGCCAGCAGCACCGCCAGCAGGGGCAGCGAGAACCAGAAACTGCTCTGCAGCCACCGCAGTTGACGCACGCTCGGCCGCACCGCGACCCGGACGATCTCGCGGGCCGTCAGCATCAGGATCAGCGCGAGGGCGGCGAGCGCGCCCACCACCGACCACGGGGTCCAGGTGATCTGCGGTCCGATCGGCCCGGGGTCGGGCTTGGGGACCGCGCCGGCCGGCTGCTTGCGCAGCGCGTACATGGTCACGTCGTCGTTGACGAGGACCTTCTTCAACTCCTGGCGGTTGTCCAGGTTCTGGATGAGCCGGGACTCCCAGGTCGCCGAGTAGCCCGCGTCCAGCTGGAGCGAGACGACCTGGCTCTTGTTGAGCATCAGATACGAGTTCGGGCCCGCGTCCTTGAGCGCCTTGACGAGGCCGGACACCAGCACCGGGTCCGAAGGGGCCAGCGTGGGAACGTAGTTGACCCGCTCCATGTCCTTCGCGCCCCACGGCATCGCCGGAGTCACGTCGTTGACCGTGTCGTTGCTCAGCCACAGCAGCCGTACGGTCGGCTTGTCGTGGGCGTACACGTAGTTCATGGCGGCGACCTCGCCGGGCCGCACCCGCTCGAAGCCCTCGTTGCCCCAACGGGCCACCAGGAAGCCGCCCATGAGCACCAGGCCCGCGACCAGCGCGGCCAGCGGGGCGAGGCTCATGCGGTCCTTCTCGCGCTCCTTGGCGGTGACGCCGGTGCGCGGGAAGAGGGCGAGGCCCGCGAGCAGGGCCGCGCCCGGCACCGCGAACATGAAGACGCGCAGCGCCATTTCGCCGCCGTAGGACTGCATGCCGAAGCCCAGGAACGGGACGAAGGTGAGGACGAGGAGGGAGCGTTCGCGGTACTTGTGGTCGCGGCGGCGCCACCAGCCCCAGCAGGCGAAGGCCATGACGCCGCCGGCCAGCAGGACGCGGGTGTAGAGGACCAGCTTGTGGGTCGAACTGCCGCCTTGGATACGGCCGGAGACGGACGTCGAGACGTTGCTGCCGACGCCGCCGACCCCGCCGAAGAGGTCGTTGAAGTGCCCGGACCAGTACGGCTCGGCCATGAAGCCGATCCATACCGCGACCAGCACCGCGAACAGGATGGGCAGGCCGCGCAGTTCGGAGCGGCCGATCAGGACGAGGACCGTGAGGACGCCCAGCATCACGAACGGGGTGAGCTGGTGGGCCGGGACGCTCGCCGCGAACAGGCCGATCAACACCAGGAGCAGGACGGCCTGTTGGCGCCGGTCGGTGGGTTCGACCTCGGCCTCGCCGGGGCGCATCTTCGTCCACAGGACCCCGGGCGCCCGGAACCAGACCAGGAGGATCGCCACGAAGGCCAGATAGAGCAGGAAGGTGAAGCCCTGCGGGGAGAAGTAGTCCTGGCCGACCCAGCCGCTGAGCACGAAGATCCAGACGCCGGTCCACTTCGCCCGCCAGCTCGCCCGCAGCGAGCGGACCAGGAGGAACAGCGGGGCCAGATAGGCGAGTTGGATGGCGGTGGGCCACCAGCGGATGACCTCGGTCCAGTCGGTGATCCCGCACGCCCTGCCGATGAACGCCGCCGCGGCGAAGAAGCCCGGCCAGCTCCAGCGGGCGTCGAGGTCGGGTACGGCGGACCCGGTGCGGTCGATGTAGTCGATGAACCCGAGGTGCTGCCAGGCCGTCGGGAAGCGCGGCTCGGGCTCGATCACCGCGGGCAGCGCGTGCAGCGAGACCACGGTCGCGAGCAGCGTGATCAGCAGCAGCACCTTGTGCTCGCGGCCCAGCCACAGCAGCGCGGCGAAGACCGTGACCAGCAGCGCGGCCCCGGCCAGCGTGGGCAGCGGCAGTACCGAGATCAGGCCGAGCCCGCCCATGCGGTCGAGGTCGGACTCGCCGAGCCGCAGCGCGGGCACCCAGTACAGGAGCAGCGCGGCGACCAGCAGACAGCCGATGACGACACCGGGTCGGGTGGGCACCAGGCGCTCGCGCAGGGACAACGGCCGTGCGGGCGGCGGCACTTCGGCTTCCCGGGACTCCGTCTCCCGTGCTTCCGCCGCCACCAGTGCCGCCTCCGATACGACCAGCCGGTCGGAGCCGTTGGCGGGTTCGAAGGGGGCGTCCACCTCGGGTTCCGCGACCGGGCTCACCGAGGACTCCGAGCCGGGTTCGCGTTCCTCCACCGGCAGTCCCACGACCTCGGACCGCTTGATGCCGAGCGCCCAGGTCGGCCGCTGCTCGCCGGACACGATGGGCGTGCCGGCGGGCGGGGTGCCGGGACCCGGGCGTACGTCGGGCCGGCGTTCCAGGTGGTCGAAGTCCACGTGGATGCCGAGCGCGAGGGTGTCGGAGTCGAGCGCCCAGGCCGGGCCGCGACGGCGCGTGGCGGCCGGGACCTCGCGGGCCCCCAGGTCGGCGAGGTCGCCGTCCGGTGCCGCGTCCGCGGGCAGTTCCACGGGCGCGGCCCTGAGCGTCCTGAAGAGTTTGGGCGCGGCGATCGTCACGATCACCGCGAGGCTGGAGATCTCGGCGACGCCCGCGCCGGTCAGGCCCATGCGGGGGAGCAGCAGCAGCGTCAGACCGAGCACCAGGACGCACAACAGGCCCTGCAGCCAGGCGAGTCCACTGGTCCGGCTCTGCGCGCGCAGCACCGCGAAGTACGTCTCCATGACGACCCGCAGCAGCGCGCCCACCGCGAACCAGCGCAGCAGCGGGGTCGCCGCGTCCGCGTACCCCGCGCCGAACACGCCCAGGATGTACGGCGCCCCGATGAACAGCAGCCCGCAGATCGGCAGCATGATGCGGGCCATGCGCTTGAGCGCGGCCCGGGTGTTGGCGGCGATGCGCGCCGGGTCGTGGGAGCCCTCGACGGTCAGCGAGGCGCCCATGTTGATGGCGAGCAGGTTGACCGTGCCGCCTATCGTCGTGGTGATGTAGAAGTACGCGTTGTCCTCGGAGCTGACCTGCGAGGCGATGATCACCGGCACGAGATAGACCACGGCGAGCGAGAACAGCGAGCCGGTGTAGTCCCCGGCGAGGAAGCGTCCGATCTCCCGCAGCGTCGGCGGCTTCGCGTGCTCCTCGGTCGCCTTGATGTGCCGGGGCACCAGCCGCCGGAACACCAGCCAGCCGAGCGGCACCACGGAGAACGCGATCGCGGCGACCCACGACACGAAGACACCGCTCATGGTGAAGATCGACGCGAGCCCGACCAGCAGCCCCAGCTTCACCGCCGAGAACACGGTGTTGCCCACCGGCACCCAGGGCGCGCTGCGCAGCCCGGTCAGCACGCCGTCCTGGAGCGTGAGCAGGTTCCAGGCGACGACGGCGACGACGAAGCCGAGCGCGGGGAGCGGCCCGTGCAGGAAGCGGTACGAGGGTCCCCAGTCGCTCAGGGTCAGCAGGAAGATCCCGGCGCCGAGCGCGACGACCAGCGAACTGCCCGCGTACGTACGGAAGATGAGGCGTCCGGTGGCGCGTCCGGCGACCGGGATGAAGCGGGCCAGGGCGCCCGTCAGGGTCACCGCGGTGAGTCCGGCGAGCAGCTTCATCGCGGCGATCGCCGCCGAACCCTGTCCGACGGCGGAGGCCGAGTAGTAGTGGGCCGCGATCAACCAGTAGCCCAGGCCGAGCACCGCGGAGATCCCGGTGTTCAGCATCAGGGCGTAGGCGTTGCGGAACAGCGGGCTGCCGCCGGGGGACTTGCGCCTCCCCGGCAGGCGCAGACGGCGCCCCGACTGCGGGGGCGCTTGGGTCTCGGGCACTGCGTCCTGGGTGGTGGTCGTCGTGTCAGACACGGGAACGGCTGGCCTTCCGGCGGACCTGTCGGGCTCTGCGGACCATGGCGTACCCCTGCGTGAGGGCCCGGTCCCTGGCGAAGTTGCGGGCGATCGCACGGCCCTCGACGAGCCGCTCGAACTCCTCGACACCCGTACTGCGGCGCACAGTCACCCGTCGCAGGGCGTACGGCCCCTGGCGGCGGCGGGCGAGGTCGTTGCCGACGGCGAGCGCCTGCGCGAACCCCGTCTCCCGTACCGCGACGCGCACCCGGCGGCTGGAGTAGCCGTACGGATAGGCGAACGAGACGGGTACCGTGCCGAGTTCGTCGGCGACGATCTCCTTGCAGCGGACCAGCTCCGCGCGCAGGGTCTCGTCGTCGAGCTGGTCGAGCTGCGGGTGGGTGTGGCTGTGGCCGCCGATCTCGACGTCGGCGTCGGCGAGTCGGCGCACCTGGTCCCAGTCGAGCATGGTGTCGAGGCCGCCCCCGGTGTCGTACGAGCCCCGGATCCAGCCGGTGGAGACGAACAGGGTGGACGCGAAGCCGTGTTGGGCGAGTGCGGGCAGCGCGTGGCGGTGCACGCCCTCGTAGCCGTCGTCGAAGGTGATCAGGACCGGGCGCTCCGGCAGTGGTTTGCCCGAACGCCAACTGGCCGCCAGATCGGCGGTGTTGATCGGCGTGAAGTGCAAGTCGCCGAGCAGGGCCATCTGTTCGGCGAACGCCTCCGGCGCGACGGACAGGGCGCGGGTGGCGTCGTTCGGGGCGGCGGCGATCGAGTGGTACATGAGGATCGGCACCGGTGTGTCACTCATGGGTGTCCCCCCGCTCGATCCCGGCCACCTCGAACGTGGCCCCGCCCCGTCGTGCCCGCACGCTCCCGACGACATACCCGCCCGCCGCCGTGAACACCCCGGCGACGATCGCGCCCGCCCGGCCCGCGCCGCCCGGCCGGGCGAACACGAAGTCCCGCAGGCCGCGCGCCACCCCGGCTGGCAGGACCCGGGTCGTGTAGCGGCGCTCCGACTCAAGTCCCTTGCCGGCGCCGACACTTCGGGCCACCAGCGCCTTGGACAGGCCCTCGGCGTAGGCGCGGGTACGGAAGTACCCGAAGTGCTCGCGCGCCTCGGGCACCCGGTGGTGGATCACCGCCCGGTCGTCGATCAGCAGCACCGCGTCCGGTCTGGCCCGCGTGAGCCGGATGCACAACTCCGTCTCCTCGCAGCCCAGCGGACGCTTGTCGCCGTCCCGCCCGATGCCGGTCGCGAAACCCCCCGCCGCGTCGAACGCCGTACGCCGGAACGAGGCGTTGCCGCCGAGGACGTTGCGCACCCGGACCAGGCCCGGCGGCAGGCCCTTGTACGTGCAGCCCACCACCCAGTCGAACTCCTCGGGGAACCAGGCCGGTCGGCGGCCCGACGCCCAGATCGGCATCGTACGGCCGCCTACGGCCATCACCTTCGGGTCGGCGTACGCCTCGGCGAAGTGCCGCAGCCACTCCCGCTCGGCCACGGCGTCGTCGTCGAGGAAGGCGACGACCTCGCCGCGCGAGACGGCGATGCCGGTGTTGCGGCCCGCGGACAGCCCGCGCGGGCCCGCGTTCGCCAGCACGCGGACCTCGCCGCTCTCCTCGAAGTCCTTGTACTCCCTGGTGAGTCGGTCCAGGAGAGCCGGGTTGTGGTCGACGACCAGCAACGTCTCCAGCGCGGGCCGTGACTGCGCCCGCACCGAGGAGACCGCCGCGAGGATGTCCTCCCAGCGGTCCTCGGTGTAGACGCAGATCACGACAGAGATGTCGGGACTGCTCAAGACACCTCTCCCCGGACCGAGTCGATCACCCTCGCGTGCGAACGGCTGCGCAGCGCACGCCGGTTGGAGCGCTCCTTGAGGATCACCTTGAGCACCCGGATCCCGTCCCGCACGGCGCGCAGATTGCTCGTGCCGTGGATACGGAGGTACTCGTGGCTGGGGATCTCCTGCACCTTGAGGCCGGCCTTGACCACCCGGATGTTGATGAGGGTCTCGATCTCGAAGCCGGTGCAGTCGAGGTCGATCTTGTCGAGGCAGTGCCGCCAGAATGCGTTGTATCCGTAGCAGAGATCGGTGTAGCGGGCGCCGAACTTGCGGTTGACGATCGTGCACAGCGCCCAGTTGCCGAGCTTGCGGATGAACGTCATGTCGTCCGTGCCGCCGCCGTTGGCGAAGCGGGAGCCCTTGGCGAAGTCCGCGCCCGAGACGAGGGCGGAGACATAGCTGACGATCTCGTGGCCGTCGGCCGAGCCGTCCGCGTCGACCATCACGATGATGTCGCCGCTGCACGCCTCGAACCCGGTGATCAGGGCATCCCCCTTGCCCTTTCCCTGCTGTTCGACGACCTTCACCCCGGGCCACAGTTCGCGGGCCACTTCCACGGTGTTGTCGGTGGAATTGCCGTCCACAAGAACCACTTCGTGTATCCACGCGGGCAGTGTCTTGAAGACGTAGGGGAGATTCTCCGCCTCATTCATGGCGGGAATCACCACGCTCACCGGCGGTGTGATCGCCAGGTGAGAGGAGATCGGCCGGTATTTGGCCGACATTAATGGATCTTGGCCCGATGTCGCTGGGCGCAGAACAGAACTCACGAGTCTGGTCCCTCTCGTCCGGCGGACCGCCCGCCCCTGGGCGGCCCGGCTCTGTGCTCCGGTTCGAAAGGGGGGTTCTCACAGGCGCCACGGACAAATGGATCTCCGTGCGCGCGTGGTGAGCTGGCAAAGCTGGTCGACCCCCGAAAGGCGTGAAAGCCGGCCGCGCGGCACGACTCGGTCACACGTACGGTCACCGAGCACGGCACCCCCCTACCGCGCCCCGCGCCGGTTCATCGCGGTCCTTGAGCCCTCCCCTAGAGCCGCTCGATGATGGACCAGTGCGGGTGAGATTACGACGGTATTGATGATTGAACCCGTATGGCAAGGCCTGAAACGGGGCCTCACGTTTTTGTTGGTTTGACCGTTACACTCCTTTGTCAGCCGTTGTACGGCGGCGCATATGCCGCACGAATACCGATAGTGCTGTCAGGCCACTGATCACCGCCACCGCGACGATTCCCCCGTCGATCGACCACCGGTGCACGGCCAGCATTCCCTGGGCGACCAGCATGTCGACGACCACCGCGCCCGCGACCGACGCGAGAACACGGCCGTAGGGATCAAGTCCGCGCAGCGCCGCCGCAATTGCCGAGGCCGGCGCGGAGAAAAGGAAGAACAGCGCGAACGGTCCGCGCAGCGGTGATCCGGAGCCGGTGAGCGCGAGAAACGCGCCGACCACCCCGATGGTCACGGCCGCACCGGCGAAAAGCGCCGACAGGTCCCTCCCCGGTCCTGGTCGCGCCCGCTCGGTGTCGGCGGTGGATGTTCTCTTGATACCTAAGGTCTGCATTGGCGACTTTGCCCCCCAGCGCGCCGGATGCCGGGTTTCAATGTGGCGCAGCCCGACGGGGCACGTCAAGGTGCGGAAGGCGCTTGCACCGGTTCTCGTGCATCTCCGAATAGATGTTCCCCGGAGGCGCCTGCTGCCTCCGGGGAACACTGATGCGGCTGGGGCGGTCGGGCCTTACGGCACGATCTTCAGCAGCTTGTTCGGCGAACCGGTGCCCGCGCTGGTCACGACATTCGAGGTGGCGCCGTTCACCAGGGCCGTGGCGACCTGGGCCGGAGTGGACGAGGTGTGGCCCGCGAGATAGACGGCGGCTGCGCCCGCCACGTGCGGGGTCGCCATCGAGGTGCCGGACAGGGTCGCGGTGGCGGTGTCACTCGTGTTGTAGCCCGCCAGGATCGACGAGCCGGGCGCGAAGATGTCCAGCACCGAACCGTAGTTGGAGTAACTGGCCTTGGCGTCCGTGCTGGTGGTCGCGCCGACCGTGATCGCGGTGGCGACCCGGGCGGGCGAGTACGAGGAGGCGTTGGCGCTGCTGTTGCCCGCCGCGATGGCGTAAGTCACGCCGCTGGATATGGAGTTGGCGACCGCGGTGTCGAGCGTGGTCGAAGCGCCGCCGCCGAGCGACATGTTGGCGACCGCCGGCGTGGTGTGGTTCGAGGTCACCCAGTCGATGCCCGCGATCACACCGGCCGTCGTACCCGAGCCGCTGTTGTCGAGCACCCGGACCGCCACGATGTTCGCCTTCTTGGCGACGCCGTACGTCGAGCCCGCGATGGTCGTGGCCACATGGGTGCCGTGGCCGTTGCCGTCGGAGGCGGTGGTGTCGCCGTCGACCGCGTCGTAGCCGTAGGAGGCACGGCCGCTGATCTGGGTGTGGGTGATCCGCACGCCGGTGTCGATGACGTACACGGTCACCCCGCTGCCCGCGCTGTCCGGGTAGGTGTACGTCCCCGAGAGCGGCAGCGCGGCCTGGTCGATGCGGTCCAGGCCCCAGGGCGCGCTGGACTGCGTGGTGTCGGTCAGGTGGACGCGCTGGTTCTGCTCCACCGCGGCGACGGCCGGGTCGGCGGCGAGTCTCGCGGCCTCGGTCGCGGAGAGGCTGGCCGTGTAGCCGTTCAGTACGGTGCCGAACGTCTTCGTGACCGTGCCGCCGTACTCCTTGACCAGGCCCTTGCCCGCGGCCGAGGACGCCTTGAGGCCGGCGCTCTTCTTGAGGGTGACGATGTAGCTGCCGTCGACGGCTGTGGGGGAGCCGGCGGCCAGGACGGTGCCCGTGGCCGGGGCGGCCTGGGCGGGGAGTGCGGTGAGCCCGCCGACGAGGGCGGCGGTGGCGGCGCCGGTCATCGCGGCGAGCCGGAGCTTCTTGCTACGCAGGAGTGCCATTACGAGGGAGTCCTCCTCCAGGCGGCGCGCGCCCGGGTCGGCGCGCGACTGTGTGGGGGTGCGCACGCCGTCGCGCGCACAACCATGGAGCGTTGCGTTCCGCACCAAGGCTGAGTAAAGCGTGGGTCATGTACCGGTGTGGTTCAAGGGAGTTGACGGCCTGTCACAGAGCTGTCATGAACACGCAATCAATGACCCCGGCGGCCTCTTCATTGGCATGGACACTTCCCGGCAATGCGCCTGGTTGGTACGACAGTTGTGGCAGAGATCCTGCTAAGGGAGGTTCCATGAGACGTTCCCGATTTACGGCATACGTGACCTCGCTCCTCCTCGCCGCCGGACTCGCCCTCACCGGGGCGATGACGGCGCAGGCGTCCCAACTCGCCGCCACCGGCGGCTATGTGGCCCTCGGCGACTCCTACTCCTCGGGCGTCGGCGCGGGCAGCTACCTCAGCTCAAGCGGCTCCTGCGATCGCAGCACCAAGGCCTACCCCTACCTCTGGGCGGCCGCCCACTCACCCTCGACGTTCGACTTCACCGCTTGCTCCGGCGCCCGAACGGGTGATGTTCTGGCGAGTCAACTCGGCCCGCTCACCTCGGCCACGTCCCTCGTCTCGATCTCCATCGGAGGCAATGACGCCGGCTTCGCCGACGTCATGACGACCTGTGTCCTGCAGTCCGACAGCTCCTGCCTGACCCGGATCGCCACCGCGAAGGCGTACGTCGACTCGACGCTCCCCGCCCAACTCGACAAGGTCTACTCGGCGATCAGCGCCAAGGCCCCCGCCGCGCACGTGGTCGTGCTCGGCTACCCGCGCTTCTACAAGCTCGGCACCACCTGCCTCGGCCTCTCCGCGACCAAGCGCAGCGCCATCAACGGCGCGGCCGACTACCTCGACGCCGCCCTCGCCAAGCGCGCCGCCGACCACGGCTTCACCTTCGGCGACGTACGCACCACGTTCACCGGCCACGAGATCTGCTCAGGCAGCTCCTGGCTGCACAGCCTCAACCTGCTGAGCATCACCGAGTCGTACCACCCGACCGCGGCCGGCCAGTCCGGCGGCTACCTGCCCGTGTTCACCAGTGCCGCCTGACGGCTCACCCGTCAGAAGGTGACGCGGAGTCCGACGCGGAGGCCCCGTCCGACGGGGTCTCCGTCAGGCAAGTCACCGAGAACGGAACGGAGTTGGACGTCGTCTTCACGGGCGTGCGGACCTCGACACTGATCTCGTTCCTGAACGTCCCGCTGTTCGAGTACGTCGTCAGGAACACCCGGTCCTGCTTGGTCTTCCCGCCGCCCGCCGGGAACGAGAGCGTCTTCCAGCCGGGGTCCGAGACCGAACCGCTCTTCAGCACCCACCGGTAGGACACCTCCGCGGGCAGCTTCCCCACCGTGAAACTCGCCGTGAAGGTCGGCGCGTTCGTGTTCGACGGCGGACAGCTCCCGGAGTAGTCGGTGTTGGCGCCCGCCACGGACACCTGCACCGACTGCGGCGCCGACGAGGACTTGCTCGCGCTCGGACTCGGCGTCTCGCTGGCGGCCGTGGTCTCGCTGCTCGCGCTGGGCGAAGTCCCGTCCGAGGGCTGGCTCTTGGGGGTGCTGGTGCCCTTGCCCGCGTTGGCGTCGTTCCCGTTGTCCCGGTTCAGCAGCGCGTACGTCAGTCCACCGATCGCCAGGGCCAGCGCGATCACACCCGCGACGATCACGACGGCCGCCCGCCGGTTGCCGTGCGGTTCGTCCGCCGCCGTCGGCGTCGAGTAGGAGGTGGGCGGCGGCCCGAAGCCCTGCGGGGGTGTCCGTGAGTCCTGCTGCCCGTAGGCGTCCTGCGGGGAGCCCGCCATCGTCGGCGTGTACGGCGTCGTGGGCGCGGTGGCCGCGCGAGGAGTACCGCCCGCCGCGACCAACCGCAGGTCCCGCTCCGCCTGTTCGGCCGTCAGCCGCTCGGCCGGATCCTTGCGCAGCAGCCCTTCGATCACCGGGGTGAGCGGTCCCGCCCGGTGCGGCGTCGGCAACTCCTCGTCGACGATCGCGCGCAGCGTGCTCAGCGGGGTGTTCTGGCGGAACGGCGAACTGCCCTCGACCGCCGCGTACAACAGCACACCCAGCGCCCACAGATCGGACTCGGGCCCGGGCGTACGGCCCAACGCCCGCTCCGGAGCGAGGAATTCGGGCGAACCGATGACCTCACCGGTCATGGTGAGCGCCGAACTGCCCTCGACCATCGCGATACCGAAGTCCGTCAGCACCACCCGGCCGTCGTTCGACATCAGCACATTGGCCGGTTTCACATCGCGGTGCAGCACCCCGGCGTCGTGCGCGGCCCGCAGCGCGGCGAGCACCTCGGCACCGATGTGCGCGGCCCGCTGCGGTGTCAACGGGCCCTCGGCGTCCAGGAGATCGGCCAGGGACACGCCCCGCACCAGCTCCATGACGATCCAGGGGCGGCCGTCCTCCATTGCCACGTCGTACACCGTCACCACATTGCGGTTGGCGACCCGGGCCGCCGCCCACGCCTCGCGCTCCAGCCGGGCGTACATCCGCTCCACGTCACCGGAGGCCAGTCCGGCCGGCGCGCGCACCTCCTTGACGGCGACCTCGCGCTGCAACACCTCGTCGCGGGCCCGCCACACCGTTCCCATACCGCCCTCACCGAGGGGGGACAGGAGCCGGTAGCGGCCCGCGATCACACGTTCAGTGCCCGGTTCTTCGGGCATGGGCGCTCCCCATTCGCATCCGGGCCAATCCTCCACAAACGTAGCTCAGCCGAGTGCGGATGCCGCCCCCTTGAGCACCAAACCCACCCCAAGGGCCACGACGACGAACGCCGATGCCAACGGCAGGGTCCGGCGGACCAGGACTGCCATGGGGCTGGTGGTCCAGCGGGGGCGCCGGTCCAGCACCCGGTTCATCCCTGTACCCAGCTTGACGACCGCGAATCCGGCGGCCGTGAGGGTGAGGGCGAGCCCGACGCCGTACGCGACGACCAGCAGCAGCCCGAACCAGGCCTGGCCGAGCGCCGCGGCCCCCACGAGGACGACCACGGCGGACGGGCTCGGCACCAGCCCGCCGGCGAAGCCGAGCAGGATCGTGCCGCGCAGGGTGGGAGCGGTGGAATGGGTGTGCGTGAAGCCGCCGTGCGTGTGTTCCACGGCGTGGTCGTGGTCGTGCGTGTGGCCGTGGTCGTGCTCATGGGGGTGGGGGTGTTCGTGGCCGTGATCGTGACCGTGGGAATGGTCGTCGTCGTGGCTGTGGGGGTGCGGGTGGGCCTCGGTGAGCGTGTGCGTGGCACCGGCTTCGGTGTGCGCGGACGCGAGGACCAGCGAGCGCTGGGGGGACTTGGCGGTCTCGTGACTGTGATCGTGACCGTGGGGATGGGGGTGCGGGTGCTCGTGTGAAGTGGCCTGTGGGCGTGGGCGGTTGCGCCAGGCGCGGCGGAGGAGGTTGCCGCCCGCGAAGAGGACCAGGACGCCGCTCGCGATGCCCAGCCAGGCGATCACCGAGGGCGTCGCTGCCGATCCGGCCGTGACCAGCAGGCCCAGGGCGATCACGCCGAGGGTGTGGGTGACCGTGACCGAGGCGGCGAGCGGGAGCACGTCCTTGAGACGGGCGCGACCGCCCCGGGCCGCCGCCGTGGCCGCCATCAGCGTCTTGCCGTGACCGGGGGCGAGCGCGTGCATCGCGCCCAGGGCGATCGCGATGAGCAGGGACAGGGCCGCGAAGCCGACACTGAGGTGGTGGCGGGCGACCATGTTGGTCAAGGCCTCCGTCCAACGGTCCACGCCGCGCGGCAGGATGTTGGACGCGGTCGAGTCCGCCTGCGACTGGTCGTCGTCGGTGAGGGCCGGGCCGCCGGGACGCGCGCGCAGCGACGCCTTCGTGATGTCGGCCGGTGAGGAGAGCAAGTCCTTGGGATAGCTGGTCAGTTCGTGCGAAACCGACTTCTTCGGTACGTCCGTGCCGGTGAGCGTCATCCGGTCGGCGCGCGCGGTGATCTCCCGCCAGCCGGGCCCGGTGGTCAGGCCCGCGCTGTGGAAGCCCAGGGCGACCGTGCTGCCCTTGGGGAGCGGCGCCGTCGAACTGCACTCCAGCCGCAGGGTGTTGAGCCCTGCCTGCCCGGGCCGCAGCCGTGCGGTGCTGGTGCCGGGCGTGAGCGCGACCGAACGTCCGTCGACGGTGACCTTGCTGCCCTCGGCGGCCTTGTCGCACCGCTCCCGGGCCCACTCGGTCATGCCGAGCCGCTTGATGTCCGGCTTGGCCTGGGTCGCCGGGATCTCCGCGAGGTCCTCGATGTGCGTGACGCGCAGGACGCCCGGGGCGACGACGAGACCGTCGTAGCGGTTGACCGTGAAGTTGCCCAGCGGGTGCGCGCTCGCTGTCGCCGTGGGGACGAGCAGGAGTGCGCCGGCGGCCGTGAGGACCGCCGCGGTGGACGCCAACAGGCGGCGGACGGGCCTCACTTGGTCGCCTCCAGCGCCTTGCGGGCCTTGCTCGCACCCAGCGGCGAGAAGCCCGGGTTGAGCTTCAGGGCCTTGGCGAGGTGGGCGCGGCCGTCCGCCTTGTGGCCGGTCGCGAGCTCGATCATGCCGAGGTGGTAGATGAACGAGGCGTTGTGGTAGCCGGTGGCCGTGGCCTGACGGGCGTACTGAAGAGCCTCTGCGTCGCGGCCGTTGACGTGCAGGGCCCAGGCCAGGGCGTCCGCCGTGTGCACGGTGTGCCGGCGGGCCCACTCGGCGCGGGCGGCCTTCAGGGCCGACTTGATGTCGCCGTGGTCGGCGGCGGCGAGCGCGGTGTCGAGGTCGGCGTTGACGCCGTTGGCGCGGGCCAGGGCGATCCAGGCGTCGACGAGGGCGTACTGGTCGTCGGCCTTCGCCTTGTCGCCCGCGGCGCCCCGGCTCTCGTACAACTCGCCGAGTTCCACGAGGGGTTGGGGCAGCGGGTAGCGGGAGACGACCAGCTCCAGGCCCTTGATGGCGTCGGCGTGGTCACCCAGGGCGGCCTGGGCGCGGGCGCGGCCCTCCAGGGCGGGGAGGTAGTTCTCGTCGGCGGCGAGCGCGCGGCCGTAGTAGTCCAGCGCGGTCTTGTAGTCGCCCTGGTTCCAGGCGAGTTGACCGAGCGTGCCGGCCACGTACGAGATGTCGCCCGGTGAGGTGGCGGCGGCGAGCGCCTGCTCCAGCACGGTGCGGGCCGTCTTGACGTCGCCGCGCAGCTCGTGGACGTAGGCGTAGCGGGTGAACACCGGGACGCCGGGCTTGCGGGCGTCGGCCAGGTCGGCGGCCTTCGACGCCTCGTCGTAGCGGCCGAGTTCGACGAGCGCGTCGATACGGGAGCACAGTGCGCGCTCGCTGTACGGGTTCTCCTTGAGGACCTTGTCCGCGTAGGTGAGGGCCTCCGCGAACTCGTGCCGGGCGGCGGCGAGCGCGGCCCGTCCCTCCAGGGCGTTCTCGTTGTCCGGCGAGATCTTCAGCGACCGCGTGAAGGCGGCCTGCGCCTGCGGGTACCGGGAGGGGTCGCCCTTGGTCCTGGCCTGCTCCACATAGGCCAGTCCGAGCGTCGCCCACCCGTCGAAGTCCTTGGGCTGGCCCCGGAGATGGGCCTGTAGCGCGGCGATGCTCGCGTCCAGGCTCCCGCTGGCCAGCAGGTCCGGCGACACGGCGCTGGAGACGTTCGTGACTCCGGTGGCACCGCTGTCCTTCGCCGCGCCGATCGCGATCGCCCCGGCGGTCATCGCCACGGCCAACAGAGCGGCGCAACCGGCGAGCTGAACGACCCGCCAGCGACGGCCCGCGGCGCCCAACCGGCGTACGGCGGCGACGCGTTCATCGGCGACCACGTCATCCGGGGTGCCGAGGTGGGGGGCGTGATCGTCGTGGTCGTGGTCGTGGTCGTGGTCGTGCGCGTGAGCGTGGTCGTGATCGTGGGAGTGAGGGTGCGGGTGGGGATGGGGGTGGGGGTAGTCGTGCCCAGGCGATGAGGCTGCGGCTTCGGTCGGTCCTGCTATGGGCTCGATCTCGGCCTCGGGCTCGATCTCGGGGTCGGCCTCGGCTTCAGGGGCGGTCGTGGCCTCGGCGCCGGCCCCGACTTTGGAGTCGGCCCCGGCTTCGGAACTGGCCTCGTAGCCTTCGTCGTCGGCCTCGACTTCGGAACTGGCCTTGACCTGCCCGGAGTTGGCCCTGGCGTTGGAACTGGTCGCGTTGCCTTCGGAGTCGGCCTTGGCTTCGGAACTGGCCTTTACCTGCCCGGAGTTGGCCTTGGCGTCGGAACTGGTCGCGTCGCCCTCGGAGTCGGCCTTGGCTTCGGAACTGGGCTTGACCTGCCCGGAGTTGGCCTTGGCTTCGGAACTGGCCTCGGCTTCGCCGGAGTCGGCCTCGGCATCGACTTCGCAACGGACCTCGGCTTCGCCGGAGTCGGCATCGGCATCGGAACTGACCTCGGCTGCCTGGGAGTTGGCCTCGTGCTCAGGGTCGGTCCCGGCCTCGGCGTCGGTCTCGTCCTCCGCCCACACGCGTTCCCACTCGCGTTCCCGCTCCGCCGCCACCGGCGTCTTGCCGGGCTCGCCCTCCGTCGGCTTGTTGTCGTGCTCGCGCGGGGCCATGCCGTTCCTCCATCGCCTGGGGTGGTTCAACTGCCGTATTGCCGAGAGGTGTTGTCACGCAGGGGTGGCGCGGCCCGCACCGTGGGGGAAGAAGCTGTGCGGGCCGCGCCAGTCAGTGGGATTTAGTACGGGCGGTGGGTCATCCGGCGGCGCCACCACGCGACACCCGCGCCGATCAGCAGGACGCCGGCCACACCCGAGGCCGCCGACGCGGTGATCAGCATCATGTTGTTGCTGGAGGACGAGCCGGCCGGCTGGAGCGCGTCGCCCAGCTGGTTCTTGACGTCACTGCCGCTGCTCGTGCCCTTGGCGAGCGGACCGCGCGAACCCGAGGTCGGCTCGGCGACGTAGGGGAAGTACTTCTCGAAGCCCTTGTCGTTCTTGTCGACCGCGTCGCCCAAGTCGTTCTTGGAACCGACGAGTTCACCCTCCATGACCTGGAGCGCCTCGTCGATCACGTCGTCGGTGAGCCGACGCCCGTTCGGGAAGCCCGCGTTGTCGCCGTCCAGCACACCGAGCCGCTTGGGGTGCGCGGTCGGCGGGATCGACGTGTTGAGGCGCAGCATCTCCGACGGCTTGGTGTACGGCTGAAGGGTGTTGAGGTCCTTGACGCCCGTGAGGAACACGCTGACGAGGTCGTTGCGCGGCTCCTTCGGCGCCTTGATCTTGTAGATCGACTCGATCAGCTTCGGCAGTTCCGGGTTGGTCACGTTCTTCAGGAACTGCGCGTCGTCCTTGGGCTCGGACGCGTTGAACTTGTCCTTGTCCTTCTGCGGGTTGACGACCTCGTTGACCAGCGGGTTGCCCAGGCGCGAGACCTGCGTGTAGTAGCCCTTGGCGTTCTTGCGCTGGGTCGTCGAGTAGATGCCGACGGTCGGGTGGTTCTTCGACTGGCGGATCAGGTCGTTGGGCACCTGGAGGGCGATCGTGTTGACGTTGTAGCCCTTGAGCGTGTCGTTGCCGACCTCGCTGAGGTTGCCGCCGTAGAGCAGGTCGAAGACGCGGAGGTCGGCGAAGAACGGGTCGTCGGCCTGACCGGCGAAGGTCGCGCCGCCGTTCGCCGTCTTGTAGATCGCCTGCGAACGCAGCTTGGCGTAGTCGGGCATCGACGCGTCGCCGACGTCCGAGGGCGCCGCCGGGATGTCGTCGGCGATCTTGGTCTTGTAGACCGCCTTGCCCTTCTTGAGCTTGATCAGCTCGACGTCGTAGGACTGCGTGACGTTGAGGTCGGGGTCGGTCAGGCTGGTGACCGCGCCCGTGTTGTACAGGAACGTCTTCTTGTTCTTGATCTGGGTGTTGAAGGTGTAGCGGAAGATGAAGTCGTCCAGCGCGTCACCGTTGTTGTCGACGTGGATGTCGTACTGGGCGTCGTCCGCGAACTGGTAGAAGTTCGGGCCGCCGGCGGGCTCCTCGAACGGTATCCAGTTCGCCACGATCGTCGTGGTGTCCGGCTTGTCCGGGCTGACGAACGCGTACAGGTCCGTGTTGTCGTACTGGGGGGTCCCCGAGATGAGGGGAGCCTCCCGGTGGGAGGAGGCCGAGGCCACTCCCGGTTCCAGCGCGGCCGTGCCCGCGGCAGCGAGCCCCCCGGCGGCCAGTGCGCCACATACGAGGGCCGCAAGCTTCTTGCGTCCCGCACCGCTCCTGGAGATAGGTGTCATGCCGTCCGTCCTCGTTGCCAACTTGCCTGACGCTCGGGGATTCGGAGCTGGTGCCGGGCCGGATTGGTCGAACCTGAAAAGTTTTTTTGGCGGACTCCAATCCGGCCGCCCGTGACCCGCGTTTCAAGTCCGCTGATCCGTAACCCATCCTTGGAGGCATCCGCTGCGAATGCCTCGTGTGACGGGATGCGAAGTGACTGACCGCGTGCGGTCGAGGAGGAGGGGCCGCGTGCGGTCGACGAGAGGGGGACGGGTGGGGGCGGACGAACTCCTGGTGCAGGTCGCCGGAGGGGATCAGCGGGCCTTCGAGGAGCTCTACGGACTGGTGTCCGGGCCCGTGTTCGGACTGGTGCGCCGGGTGGTGCGCGACCCCGCGCAGTCCGAGGAGGTGTCCCAGGAGGTGCTGCTCGAACTGTGGCGGTCCGCCGCCCGCTTCGATCCCGGCCGCGGCAGTGCCCTGTCCTGGGTCCTCACCCTCGCCCACCGCCGGGCCGTGGACCGCGTGCGCAGCGCCCGCGCGGCCGTCGACCGCGAGCAGCGCGAGGCCCGCCGCTCCCACAACCCGGCCTTCGACCAGGTGACCGAGGAGGTCGAGGCGGGCCTGGAGCGCCAGTTGGTGCGCCGCTGCCTGGACCGGCTCACCGCCCTGCAACGGCAGTCCGTGACCCTCGCCTATTACGACGGCTATACGTACCGTGAAGTGGCCGAGCGGCTCTCGCTGCCGCTGGGCACGGTCAAGACCCGTATGCGTGACGGACTCACCCGGCTGCGCGACTGCCTGGGAGGTGCCGCATGAGCGTCCTCGCCCGACTCTTCCGCCGGGGCGATCTCCACTCGCTCGCCGCCCCCTACGCCCTCGACGCCCTCGAACCCGGCGAGCGCGCCCAGTTCGAGAAGCACCTCAAGAAGTGCGAGCGGTGTGCCTTCGAGGTGCGCGGCCTGACCGAGGGCGCGGCCCGCCTCGCCAGGTCCATGGCCGCCCAGCCGCCGCCCGCGATGCGCGACCGGGTGCTGTCCGCGATCCGCAACACCCCGCAGGAGCCCGGGCCGCTGCGCGAGCGCGGGCGGGAGACGCGGGAGTACACGCCCCGGCTGCCGGCTCATGTGTGGGGCGCGGAGCCGCAGGCGTCACGCGCCCGCGTGCCCCAACGGCGGCCGTTCTTCGTGCCGTTCGCCACCGCCACGGCCGCCGCGGCCCTCGTCGTCGCCTCGCTGTTCGCCGTGCAGGCGAACAGGACACAGGACAAGCTGGACGCAGCGCAGGCGCAGTCGCGTGAGATCGCACACGTTCTCGCGGCTCCCGACGCCCGTGCGACCACCGGCGCGGACACCGCGGGCCGGAGCATCGGCGTGATCGCCTCCGCGTCGGAGGGGCGCGCGGTCGTCACCCTGAGCGGATACGGCGCACCGCCGAGCGGGCGCGTGCGTCAACTGTGGCTGATGCGCCCCAATGTGCAACCGCGCTCCCTCGGGCTCTTCAAGGACGACACGCCCTTGGTCACCACCGGACTCGACAAATCAGCAACATCACTCGCAGTGACCGTCGAGCCCGACGGGGGCTCACCACAGCCCACAACGCAGCCAGTTGTCCAACTCGCCCTGAAATCGGTTGGATTCGGAGAGTAATCAAGGAGGGGTCGTCAACGCCCTTACGGGGAAGGTGAATCCTGAGACCTCGATACACGAGTGCCCGGTTGGGGCGATAGGGTTACCCTGCCCGGGCCGGGTGGACTCGTACGGGTGGGGAGTGACATGGAACAGATAGTGCGCAGCAGGGCAAGGGTCCCTGCGATCACGTGCGGGAGCAGCGCGACGAGTTCGCGCCTCGACCGCCATCTCTCGGTGCTGGGCGGCCCTGTCGTCCCGCAGCGCGAGACGGCAGAGGCGACCTCGCTGATGCGCGAGCTCACCTCGCGCGACACCACGCAGGAACGCAGCGCCAGGGGCGCGCGAGTGAGCAGGGTCTCGCTCTTCGCACCGCTGCGCAGGCTGCGCCGTTCGCTGTTCGGCGGGCGCTGAGCAAGTCCTCGGCGTCCCCGGGGAGTTCCCGGGGGCCCGCGCTCAGGACGCCACACCGTCCCGGCGCAGTGCTGCGATCTCTTGGTCCGCCATCCCCACGGCACGCAGCAGCGCCACGGTGTGCTCCCCGAGCGCGGGCACGTCACCCATCCGCGCCTCGCCTCCGCCCGGCAAGGTGATCGGCGGCAGCAGCGCCCGCAACGGCCCGACCGGCGAACCCACTTCCCGCCACCGCTCCCGGGCCGCCAACTGCGGGTGCTCCGCCACCTCTTGTACGTTCCTGAGGCGCGCGCAGGCCACACCCGCGCGCTCCAGCCGCAGTACGGCCTCGTCGGTGGCCAGCCCACCCAGCACCGCACCGACGAGGGCGTCCGTGCGCTCCCGGTTCACCACCCGCTCCGCGTTGGTCGCGAAGTCCGGATCGGTCCCCAACTCCGGTCTTTGGACGACCTGTTCGGCCAGCCGCCGCCACTCCCGGTCGTTCTGCACCGCGAGCAGCACCTGTCCGCCGTCCGCCGTGGGATAGACGTCGTACGGCGCGATGACGGCGTGCGCAAGACCCGTGCGCGCCGGGGGAGTTCCGCCGTGCATCGCGTGATGCAGCGGATGCCCCATCCACTCCACCACCGCGTCCAGCATCGAGACCTCGACGGGCCCGCCCCGCCCGGTGGTGCCGCGCCGCACCAGCGCCGCGAGCACACCCGAGAACGCGTACATCCCCGCCGCGATGTCGGCCACCGGGATCCCCGCCTTCACCGGCCGCTCCGGCGTCCCGGTCACCGACACCAGCCCCGCCTCGCACTGCACGAGCATGTCGTAGGCCCGCTTGTCCGCGTACGGCCCCGACGCCCCGTACCCCGAGATGTCCACCGCGACCAGCCGGGGATACGCCGCACACAGCGTCGCCGCGTCCAGCCCGAGCCGGGCCGCCGCCCCGTGCGCGAGGTTCTGCACGAACACGTCCGCGTCCGCGACCAGCCGCCGTACGACGTCAAGACCGCGCTGGTCCTTCAGATCCAGCGCGATCGACTCCTTGCCCCGGTTGCACCACACGAAGTGCGAGGCCAGACCGCCGGCCGCGGTGTCGTAGCCGCGCGCGAAGTCACCGCCGTCGACCCGCTCGACCTTGATCACCCGGGCGCCCAGATCGGCGAGCTGACGGGTGGCGAAGGGGGCGGCGACGGCCTGTTCGACGGCGACGACGGTGACGCCCTCAAGGGGCAGCGGCATGGGCTCCATGCCGGGGATCATGTCCCGCGCCCGGCACCTTTGTCATGCGGGGAGTTCACCCCTCGCCGCGCGCGTACCGCCGTACCGCGAGCGGCGCGAACACGGCGATCAGCGCCGCGCACCACGCCAGCGACCCGGCGAGCGGATGGGCCACCGGCCAGGCGGCGCCCTCGGGCACGGGCGAGTTGCCGAACAGATGTCGCAGGGCCGTGGTCACCGCGCTGATCGGGTTCCACTCGGCCAGGGTGCGCAGCCAGCCCGGCAGCCGGTCCGTCGGGATGTACGCGTTGGACAGCAGCGGCAGCATGAAGGTCGCGCTGCCCAGCTGACCGGCCGCCTCCTCGCTGCGCGAGGCCAGCCCGAGCAGGATGCCGACCCAGGCGCAGGCGAACCGGAACAGCAGCAACAGGCCCACAGCGGCGGCGGCTTGGGCCACCGACCCCTCGACCCGCCACCCCACCGCGAGACCGACCAGCAGGAACGGCACGGTCCCGACCGCCGTGACGACCAGATCGGCACTCGCCTGCCCGAGCGGTACGGCCGCCCTGCTCATCGGCAGGGTGCGGAAGCGGTCCGTCACACCCCGGTGCGAGTCCTGGGCGGCCTGGAACATGCCGGTCATGATGCCGTTCGCGGCGGTCGCGACCAGCAACCCCGGCACCAGGTAGGAGCGGTAGGCGTCGCCCGGCATCGCCAGCGCGCTGCCGAAGACGTACCCGAAGAACAGCAGCATCGTGATCGGCATGGTCTGGGTGAGGATCGCCAGCGCCGGATTGTTCCGCACCCGCCGCAACTGCCGGCCGAGCATCGCGGTGCCGTCGTACGCCAACGCGCTCATGCCGCTTGCTCCTTACGGTCCGTCAGGCGGAGGAACACGTCGTCGAGGGTCGGCGGCCGCATGCTCGCGTCGAGCAACGGCACGCCCGCCGCGTCGAGTTCGCGGACCAGCCGGGGCAGGGTGAGAGTCGGATCGCCGGTGACCGCGCCGACGGCGTTCCGCTCGTGGTCGAACGACGGCTCGGCGCCCGTGAGTCGGTCGAGGACACCGGCCGCCTTCGCCAGCGCGTCCGGGTGCGCGACGACGACCTCGGCGTACGTGCCGATGAGCGCCTTGAGTTGGGACGGCGACCCGCTGTGCGCGACCCGCCCCCGGTCCACCAGGGCGATGTCGTCGGCCAGTTGGTCGGCCTCCTCCAGGTACTGCGTGGTCAGCAGCACGGTCGTACCCTCCCTCTTCAAGTCCCTTACGGCGTCCCAGATTTGATTCCGGCTGGCCGGGTCGAGGCCGGTCGTCGGTTCGTCCAGGAACAGCACGTCGGGGCGGCGTATGAGACTCGCCGCCAGGTCGAGGCGGCGGCGCATCCCGCCGGAGTAGGTGGACGCGGGCCGGTCGGCGGCCTCGGTCAGACCGAAGCGGTCCAGCAGCTCACCGGCCCGCTCGGCCGGCCCCCGCACCCGGTGCAGCCGCGCGAACAGCCGCAGGTTCTGCCGGCCGGTGAGGTCGCCGTCGACCGACGCGTACTGCCCGGTCACACCGATCCGGCGCCGTACGGCCGAAGCCTCCCGGACCAGATCGTGCCCGGCGATCCGCGCGGAGCCCGCGTCGGGCCGCAGCAGGGTGGTGAGCAGCCGGACAGCCGTGGTCTTGCCCGCGCCGTTGGGCCCGAGCACCCCGCAGACCGTGCCCCGCGCCACCGCCAGGTCCAGCCCGCGCACGGCGTGCACGGTGCCGAAGCGCTTCTCCAGACCTTCACTAAGTACAGCGTACGTAGTAGTCATGGGTCGACCATAGCGCACTACGTACGGTGTACGTAACTAGGATGGTGGCCGAGGTGATGATCAATGGCGGACCGAGCGGCCGTACCCGAAGTGATCTGGGCGCGTCCCGAGCGGGCGGGGCGCGGGCCCAGGCCCGCGTACAGCCGCGCGGACATCGCGGCGGCGGCGGTGCGGATCGCCGACGGCGGGGGGCTGGACGCCGTGTCCATGCGGCATGTCGCGGCCGAGTTGGGGTGCGGCACGATGTCGCTCTACAACTACGTTCCCCGCAAGGAGGATCTGTACGAGCTGATGGTCGACGCGGTCAGCGGGGAGCACGAGGAGTGGGAGCCGTCGGGGGACTGGCGGGCGGACATGGTCCGGGTCGCCCATCAGACGCGGACGCTGATGCACCGGCATCCCTGGCTGCCGCGGCTGATGTCACCGGTGTACGGCTTCAGCCCGAACGCGCTGAAGTATCTGGAGCACTGCCTCGCCTGTCTTGATCCGGTCGAGGCGACGTACGGCACGAAGATGCAACTCGTGGGGCTGCTCAATGGGGTTGTGACGATGTACGTGAGCAATGAGTTGGCTACTGCTGAGCGGTCTCGGTCGTTGCCGTGGTCCGAGGAGCAGGAGAACGCGGTGCGGATCGCGTATCTCGGGAGTCAGATCGCCGGCGGGGCGTATCCGCGGATGGCGGCGGCGTTCACGGAGGACCCGGGGCCCATCGACCTGGACGCGGTGTTCGACATGGCGTTGCGGAAGGTCCTGGACGCCTTCGATCCCGAACGGGGTCAGAGCAGCGCGAACTGACCCTCCGGGCCCTCCTCGTGGTGGTCCAGAACCGATGCCGGGTGGCGAGACCACTCCGGTGCCGGGAGGATGCCCGCCTTGCGCAGCTCGGCGGAGGTGACGGGGTCCGTCACCGTCAACTCCTCCTGCCGCGGCCGCAGTTCCGTCAGCAACGCCAACACCGTGATCAGCTCCAGCAGTTCCGACGTCCAGGTCTGCTGCCATGCCGCCGGGCGGATCGCGGCCAGGGTGCCCGGGGTGGCGGTCTCCGACGTGCGGGACGTGAACCACTCCTCCAGGACGCGTACCCCGCTGACCTCGAAGTCCCAGGACTCGGGCGGGACCGGGGAGATGCGGCCCTCGTCGAGGTGGAGGGTCTCCTCGTCGCGGTCGTAGTGGAGGGTCAGGGGGAGGGGAGGCAGCGGGGCGCGGACGTAGGGGCGTCGGCCGCCGGGGAGTTTGGGGCGGTCGCCGTTGCGGCGCGTCAGCCAGAGGATGCGATGGCCCAACTCGACTCCGCGTGCCCAGAGTTCGGCGTCCGCCGTCAGGGGTACGGCCGGACCGGGGCGTACCGTCGCCACCGTCCAGGCGAGGAGGTCCGCCGGGGCGGGGGAGTGGCCGAGGCGATCGGCGAGGTGTTCCAGCAGGCCCGGTGCCAGGTTCGGTTCCGCGCCGCCGGGTCGGCGGTACAGGGGGCGGACGCGGCCGGGGCGGAGGACCGGCAGGAGCGATGACGTGAGAACAGGTGGCCCGGCGGTGTTCGGGGATGTCTCCACCACGAAGACCTGGTGTTCGTCCGCCACCCGCCACAACTCCGGCCGGGCCACGTCGATCAGGCGGTGGTCGGGGATCAGCCACTGCTCGTCGAAGGGGGCGTGCAGGACACGGACCGGTTCGGGGCAGGGGCCGGTGGCGCGGACCAGTTTCTCCGTGCCGCTGGACTGGCCCGGGAGCTGGGTCACCGCGGAGTGCAGGGTGCGGGAGCGGGTCGGCTCGAACAGGGTTTCCCGGTCCGGGACTTCGGCCTTCATCAGGGTGTCCCAGCGGGCCCTCAGTGTTGCCGCGTCGGGAGCCGTCGGCCACCCCCGGCCGAGCCGGATCGGTGCGACGGACCACGGCATGAGGTCCGCGAGCAACGGAGCGTCGTCGTGCGTCACGCTCGGCATCGTACGACGACCTCAGTTCGCGACGTCGAGCGTCACCGAGAAGGAGAAACGGTCCCCCCGGTAGTGGATGACGGCCACGTCCAGCACCCTCCCCTGTGTGTCATAGGTGATGCCGGTGTAGTGCAGGATCGGGCTGAGGAGCGGGACCTGGAGGAGGCGGGCGGTCTCCGGGTCGGCGAGGCGGGCCTCCACGGTGTCGGTGATGCGGCTGATGTCCGCGCCGACGACGTCCCGCAGCACCTTGGTCATCGGCCAGCGGATCAGGTCGTCCGGGTCGAGGCGGGCGGCCAGTTCGGGGCGGATGTGGTTGCGGGCGTGGTTCGTGGGTTCGCCGGTCTTCTCGTCGCCGCGGAGACGGTGGTACGCCGCCACCTCCGACAAGTCCGGGAAGTGCTCGGCCAGTTCGGGCGGAACCTTCACCGCACCGTGCTCCAGGAGCTCGGTCGTCATGCCGGACTGCTGCGCCACGATCGCGTCGACCGAGCCCAACAGCCGTACCGGCGTGGCCCGTCGGACATCCGGCTCGATGAACGTGCCCCGGCGGCGGTGGCGGGTGATCAGGCCCTCGTCCTCCAGTTCCTTCAGCGCCTGCCGCATCGTGAGCACACTCACGCCGTAGTGCCCCGCGAGCTGTTCCTCCGTGGGCAGCCGCAGCGGGTCCTGGGGCGAGCGGCCGAGTATCGAGGCGCGCAGGGACTGCGACACCTGGTACCAGAGCGGCAGCTTGCGGTTCAGGACGATCGAATCCGGGGCGAAGGAGGTCACGGGGCCATCCGTACCGGTAGGGAGGGATCGGTGCAAGGGCCGTAGGGCGGTGGGGAGTTGTCAGTGCGTGGGGTGGAAGTGGCGCTGGAGGCCCCGCCAGACGTCGTCGTAGCCCTGCTGGAGGTGGTCGGCGTGGGCCGCCTGGGCCGTGGCCGCCACCGGCCAGCGGGTCTCGAACATGAACGCCAGGCCGTCGTCGATCTTCTGCGGGCGCAGTTCGGCGGCGCTGGCGCGGTCGAAGGTCTCCCGGTCGGGGCCGTGCGCCGACATCATGTTGTGCAGCGAACCGCCCCCGGGCACGAAGCCCTCGGCCTTCGCGTCGTAGGCGCCCTCGATGAGCCCCATGTACTCGCTCATCACGTTCCGGTGGAAGTACGGCGGCCGGAAGGTGTCCTCGCCCACCAGCCAGCGCGGGGCGAACACCACGAAGTCCACGCCGGCCAGGCCCGGGGTGTCCGACGGGGACGTCAGCACGGTGAAGATCGACGGGTCGGGGTGGTCGTAGGAGATGGAGCCGAGCACATTGAAGCGGCGCAGGTCGTAGGCGTACGGCACATGGTTGCCGTGCCAGGCGACCACGTCGAGGGGCGAGTGGTCGTAGGTCGCGGTCCAGAGGTTGCCGCAGAACTTGTTCACCACCTCGACCGGGCCCTCGACGTCCTCGTAGGCGGCGACCGGCGCGTGGAAGTCCCGGGCGTTGGCGAGGCCGTTGGCGCCGATCGGGCCGAGGTCGGGGAGTTGGAAGGGCGCACCGTAGTTCTCGCACACATATCCGCGGGCTGAAGCATCCAGCAGCTCCACACGGAAGCGCACCCCACGGGGGATCAACGCCACATGTCCCGGCTCCGCGCGGAGGAGCCCGAACTCCGTGCGCAGCAGCAGCCCGCCGCGTTCCGGGACGATCAGCAGCTCGCCGTCCGCGTCGCTGAAGACGCGGTCCATGGAGGAGTCGGCGTGGTACAGGTGCACGGCCATGCCGGTGCGCTGGGTCGCGTCGCCGTTGCCGCCCAGGGTCCACAGGCCGGCCAGGAAGTCGGTGCCGGGCGTCGGCGCGGGCAGCGGGTTCCAGCGCAGCCGGTTCGGGTCGGGTACCGACTCCGTGAAGGGCGCCGTACGGATCGCGCCGTTGTCGGCGCGGGTGAAGGGCGGGTGCGCGGCCGAGGGGCGGATGCGGTACAGCCACGAGCGGCGGTTGTGCGCCCTCGGCTCGGTGAAGGCCGAACCGCTGAGCTGCTCGGCGTAGAGGCCGAGCGGTGCGCGCTGCGGGGCGTTGCGCCCCTCGGGCAGGGCGCCGGGCACCGCCTCCGAGCTGTGTTCATTGCCGAAACCGGTGAGGTGGGTCAGCCCCTCGGCGGTCTTCCGCGCGTCCCCGCTCATCTCTGCTCCTCGCCCTCCGAGCCGCCTGATTCCTATGTATCACCGTAGGATTGCGGTTTCGCGGGCGCAAGAGGACGACGAAGGTCCAGGGAAAATCCGACTTCCGGGGGCGAAGAACCAGCCTCAAGGGGGATCCGGCTGTCAGACCGGTGTTCTAGTCTCCCCGGCATGTCGTGGTCGCGCGCACTTCTCACCGCGCTCGCGGTCTGTGCCCTGCTGCTGGCCGGATCGGCGGGCTGCGGTTCCGGTGATGCCCGGGCGCACAAGGGCGACCGGGTGTCGCCGTCCCCGGTGGGCAAGGTGCTCGACAACACGGACGAGCAGGGCCGGCACTACCGCGAGGTGGGCAAGAAGGGCGCCCCGGAGGTCGGTATCGAGGTGGAGCCCGACGCCTCCGACGACAGCTGGGACGTCCGGCTGACCGTCCACGACTTCCGCTTCTCGCCCGCCGGCGTGAAGCCGGTCGCGGTCGCGGGCCGCGGCACCGTCCGCCTCCTGGTGGACGGCCGCACCGTCGCCCGGCTCCGCGTCCCCGAGTACCGGCTCGCGGCCGACCTCGTCCCGCACGGCACCCACCACGTCACCGCGCGCCTGTACGCCGACGACGGCACCGTGTGGGCCGTACACGGCAAGCCGGTGGAGAGTACGGCGGACATCACGGAGTCGGCGGTGCAGGCCACGCCCGACGGCAGCAAGACACCCGGTTCCGCATCGATCCGGGGGCCGGAATGAGTGTTATGGGCACCCAGTTCCGTACTGAGGTGCGAGCTTCTCCTGACCGCTGCGGAAAGGCATCATGAAGCCCGTGCCCCACACGACATCGCTCCGTCGTGCGCCCGTGCAGCGGCGCAGCGCCGAACGGCTGACCAGGATCCTCGACGCCTGCGCCGACCTCCTCGACGAGGTCGGCTACGACGCGCTGAGCACCCGGGCCGTGGCCGTGCGCGCCGGCGTCCCCATCGGCTCGGTCTACCGCTTCTTCGGGAACAAGCGCGCGATGGCCGACGCCCTCGCCCAGCGGAACCTGGAGCGCTACACGGAGCGTGTCACCGAGCGCCTCAAGGAGGCCGGTGACGGGGAAGGGTGGCGGGCGGCGGTGGACGCCGTCCTGGACGAGTACATCGCCATGAAGCGCACCGCGCCCGGCTTCTCCCTCGTCGACTTCGGCAACCAGATCCCGGTCGGCTCGGGCCACGCGGAACCCAACCACCGCGTCGCCGACCGCCTCACCGACCTGCTCTCCGGCTATCTCTCGCGCGAACCCGACGAGGACCTCCGCCGCACCTTCCTCATCGCGGTGGAGACCGCCGACTCCCTCGTCCATCTCGCCTTCCGGGTCGCTCCGGAGGGCGACGAGAAGGTCATCGAGGAGACACGGGCGCTGCTGCGGGCGTATCTGGCGCGGGTGCTGGACTGACCGGCGCCCGCTCTTCCGCGGGCACGGGACCGGTGTCCGTCCGGGCGCCTGCCCCTCCGCGGGTTTCCGACCTCACCCCGCCACCCCCTCGCCACCGTCCATACCGGTCGGTATGCTCACCGCCAAGAGGCAACGTCGCACTTGGGAGGCCCCGTGTCCCGCACCGCTCTGCGTATCTGCCCCCTGTGCGAAGCCACCTGCGGGCTGACCCTCACCATCGAGGGCACCCGGGTGACCGGCGCCCGGGGCGACCGCGAGGACGTGTTCAGCCGGGGGTTCATCTGCCCCAAGGGCGCCTCCTTCGGCGCCGTCGACGGCGATCCCGACCGGCTGCGCACCCCGCTCGTCCGCCGCGACGGCGAGCTGCGCGAGGCCACCTGGGAGGAGGCGTTCGACGCGGTCGCGGCCGGACTGCGCCCGGTCGTCGAGCGATACGGCCCGCACGCCGTCGGTGTCGTCCTCGGCAACCCCAACGTGCACACCATGGCCGGCGCCCTCTACCCGCAGGTCCTGCTCGGCGCCCTCGGCACCCGCAGCGTCTTCACCGCCTCCACGGTCGACCAGATGCCCAAACACGTCTCCTGCGGCCTGCTCTACGGCGACGCCAACGCGATCCCGGTGCCCGACCTCGACCACACCGACCATCTGCTCCTCATCGGCGCCAACCCCCTTGAGTCCAACGGGAGTCTGTGCACCGCCGCCGACTTCCCCGGCAAGCTCAAGGCGCTCAGGGCCCGCGGCGGCACCCTCACCGTCATCGACCCGCGCCGCACCCGCACCGCCAAGCTCGCCGACCGGCACATCGCGGTCCGCCCCGGCACCGACGCCCTGCTGCTCGCGGCGATGACGTATGTGCTCTTCGACGAACGCCTCGTGGACCTGGGGGAGTTGGCCCCGCACGTCCAGGGTGTCGACGAAGTCCGAGCGCAGGTACGGGACTTCACACCGGAGGCCGTGGCCGAAGCGTGCGACGTGACCGCCGACGAGATCCGCGCCCTCGCCCGCGAACTGGCCGCCGCCCCAACTGCCGCCGTCTACGGCCGTATCGGCAGCTGCACCGTCCCGCACGGCACCCTCGCCAGCTGGCTCGTCGACGTCCTCAACATCCTCACCGGCAACCTCGACCGGCCCGGCGGCGCCCTCTTCCCGCAGGCCGCCACCGACCGGACACCCCGGCCCGCAGGACCGGGACGCGGCTTCGCGCTCGGGCGCTGGCACTCACGGGTGAGTCAATACCCGGAAGCGAAGGGCGAGTTGCCGCTCTCCGCGCTCGCCGAGGAGATCGACACCGCGACCGCCGAGGGCGAACCGATCCGCGCGCTGATCGCCGTAGCCTCCAATCCGGTGCTCTCCGCACCGGACGGCGCCCGCCTCGACAAGGCCCTCGACTCGCTCGACTTCATGGTGAGCGTCGACCCGTACCTCAACGAGACCGCCCGCCACGCCGACGTAGTACTGCCGCCGCCCCCGCCCTCCCAAAGCCCGCACCACGACTTCGCGTTCAACACCCTCGCCGTCCGCAACCAGGTCCGCTACTCCCGTCCCGCGATCCCGCTGGAGCCCGGCAGGATGGCCGAGACCGAGATCCTGGCCCGGCTGATCCTCGCCGCGACCGGCATGCACGGCGCCGACCCCGCCGCCGTCGACACGATGGTCATCGACCAGACCCTCGCCAAGGCCGTCAAGGACCCCAACTCGCCGGTCCACGGCCGCGATCCGGGCGAGGTCGCCGATCGGCTCACCGGCGACACCGGCCCCGAGCGCCGGCTCGACATGATGCTGCGCCTGGGCCCCTACGGCGACGGCTTCGGCGTACGACCGGGCGGGCTGACCCTCCAGCAGCTGCTCGCGCACCCGCACGGCATCGACCTGGGTCCGCTGACCTCTCGGCTGCCACAGCCGTTGAAGACCCGGAGCGGGAAGGTCGAACTGCTGCCGCAGCCGATCGCCGACGACCTGCCCCGGCTCCGGCAGGCCATGGGCGAGCGCGCGGACGGTCTCGTCCTCGTCGGCCGCCGGCACCTCCGCTCCAACAACAGCTGGATGCACAACGTGCCCGCCCTCACCGGCGGCACCAACCGCTGCACCCTGCACATCCACCCCGAGGACGCGGAACGCCTCGGCGTGGTCGACGGAGCGCCGGTCCGGGTGAAGGGCGCCGGGGGAGAGGTGACCGCTCCGGCCGAGATCACGGACGGTCTGCGGCGGGGCGTGGTGAGCCTCCCGCACGGCTGGGGACACGACCGTCCCGGCACCCGGCTCAACCACGCGTCCGCCGATCCGGGCGTCAACGTGAACCAGCTGCTCGACGGCAGTCTCCTCGACCCGCTGTCGGGCAATGCGGTGCTCAACGGAGTGCCCGTGGAGGTCACCGCACTCAGCGCACCGCTGTGACCTGGAGTTTTGCGCTTATTGCTCGCGCGTCAACATCTTGTTAACGCAGCTTTGCGCGACCTAACGTCATCGCACTGCCGTCCCTGGTGGGAGTTCAAAGGCGAACGTTAGGTGTTCCACTCATGCTGACCATCCTCGGCTTCACCATGATCGCGACCTTCCTGGTCCTGATCATGCTGAAGAAGATGTCGCCGATCGCGGCGCTCGTCCTGATACCGGCGCTGTTCTGCGTCTTCGTCGGAAAGGGCGCCAAGCTCGGCGACTACGTCATCGACGGCGTCACCAGCCTCGCGCCCACCGCGGCGATGCTCATGTTCGCGATCGTCTACTTCGGTGTGATGATCGACGTCGGCCTCTTCGACCCGATCGTCCGGGGGATCCTCAAGTTCTGCAAGGCAGACCCCCTGCGCATCGTGGTCGGTACGGCGGTCCTCGCCGCGATCGTCTCGCTGGACGGCGACGGCTCGACCACCTTCATGATCACCGTCTCGGCGATGTACCCGCTCTACAAACGCCTGAAGATGAGCCTGGTCGTGATGACCGGTGTCGCCGCGATGGCCAACGGCGTGATGAACACGCTCCCTTGGGGCGGCCCGACCGCCCGCGCCGCGACCGCCCTCAAGCTCAACGCCAGCGACATCTTCGTCCCCATGATCCCGGCGCTCGCCGTGGGCCTGCTGGGTGTCTTCTTCCTCGCGTACGTCCTCGGCCGCCGCGAGCGCAAGCGGCTCGGGGTGCTGACGCTGGACGAGGTGCTCGTCGAGGAGCCCGCCGAGTCGGAGACGGTGCTCGTGGGAGCCGGCACGGGCAAAGGCGTCAAGGGCACCGGCGGTTCCGGCTCCGGCGTGGATCTCCCCGAGGAGCCCGAGGACGACGGTTTCCGGGGCCTCGACCCCGACCGCCCGACCCTGCGCCCCAAGCTCTACTGGTTCAACGCGCTGCTCACGGTCACCCTGCTCACCGCCATGATCATGGAGTGGCTGCCGATCCCGGTGCTGTTCCTGCTCGGCGCCGCGCTCGCCCTGACCGTCAACTTCCCCCACATGCCCGACCAGAAGGCCCGCCTCGGCGCCCACGCGGAGAACGTCCTCAACGTCTCCGGCATGGTCTTCGCCGCCGCCGTCTTCACCGGCGTCCTCCAGGGCACCGGCATGGTCGACCACATGGCGACCTGGCTGGTCGACAACATCCCCGACGGCATGGGCCCGCACATGGCCTTCGTCACCGGCGTGCTCAGCATCCCGCTCACGTACTTCATGTCGAACGACGGCTTCTACTTCGGCATCCTCCCGGTGCTCGCCGAGGCGGGCCAGGCACACGGCGTCTCCTCCCTGGAGATCGCCCGCGCCTCCCTCGTCGGCCAGCCCCTGCACATGTCGAGCCCGCTGGTGCCCGCCGTGTACGTCCTGGTCGGCATGGCCAAGGTGGAGTTCGGCGACCACACACGGTTCGTGGTCAAGTGGGCGGCCCTGACATCGCTCGTCGTCCTCGGGGCAGGAATCCTGTTCGGCATCATCTGACCCACACGACAAGGGACTTGACCATGACGCCCGGCAGGAACCGCGGCTGGCTGCTCCGCCTCGTCGTCGCCTTCAGCTTCGCGCAGGGGGCGGTGTCGATGGCCCGCCCCGCGGTGTCCTACCGGGCCCTCGCGCTCGGCGCCGACGAGCGGGCGATCGGTGTCATCGCGGGTGTGTACGCGCTGCTTCCGCTCTTCGCCGCCGTACCGCTCGGCCGCCGCACCGACCACGGCCGCTGCGCACCCCTGCTGCCCGTCGGCGTGGTCCTCATCTCCGGCGGCTGCGCACTGAGCGGACTCGCCAACTCCCTCTGGGCGATGGCGATGTGGAGCGGCGTGATGGGCCTGGGCCACCTCTGCTTCGTGATCGGCGCCCAGTCGCTCGTCGCCCGCCAGTCCGCCCCGCACGAACAGGACCGCAACTTCGGCCACTTCACCATCGGCGCCTCCCTCGGCCAACTCGTCGGCCCCATCGCCGCGGGCGCCCTGATCGGCGGCTCCGACATGGCCGGCACCAGCGCCCTCGCCCTGCTCGTCGCGGGCGCCGGCGCCGCCGTGTCGTTCACGTCCCTGTGGCGCATCGAGGACCGTACGGCCGTCAAGTCCCGTACGGAACAAGGCGATCGGGTGCCCATGCGGAGCATCCTCGGCGCTCGGGGCGTGCCCGCGGGCATCTTCGTCAGCCTCTCCGTGCTGTCCGCGACCGACATCCTCACCGCCTACCTGCCGGTGGTCGGCGAGCACCGGGGCATCGCGCCCTCGGTGATCGGCGTGCTGCTCAGCATCCGAGCGGCGGCCACCATCGCGTGCCGCCTGATCCTCACCCCGCTCCTCCAACTGCTCGGCCGGGCCGCCCTGTTGACCGCGACCTGCCTCCTCGCGGGCGTCCTGTGCGCGGGCATCGCGCTGCCGGTTCCGGTGTGGGCGATCGGCCTGATGCTCGCCGTCCTCGGCTTCTGTCTCGGCGTCGGCCAGCCGCTCTCCATGACGACGGTCGTCCAGGCCGCCCCCGACGGCGCCCGCTCCACCGCCCTCGCGCTACGGCTCACCGGCAACCGCCTCGGCCAGGTCGCCGCGCCCGCCGGTGCCGGGCTCGTCGCCGGGGTCGCGGGCGTGGCCGCGCCGTTCGTGATGCTCGGCGCGCTGCTGGTGCTCTCGGCGGGGGCCGCGCTGCGTTCGCCGGGTGGTGCCGCCCGGGAGCGGACGGCGTCCGGCGGTGCGCGGCGTGGGCGGCCGTCCTTGAGCCGGAAGGGCGATATCTAGCGATATCTGACGGTGTGTACGGCGCTGCGCACACGTTCGGCGGGCCGGATGTGAAAGGGAATCAGGTTAAAGAGCGATTCGTACGATAATCACCTGATTCGGAGGGCTGTTCATGCCGACCTCATTCCTGCCCCGTCGAGCCGCCGCCTGGACGGTTCTCGCCGCCGCGGCAACCGTCGTCTGCGGCGCGCCCGCCGCCGTCGCCGCTCCCGGTGACAACGGAGACGTCAAGATCCACGAGGTGGGTACGCCCTTCGACGACCAGCGCAACCAGCCGAAGGTCTGCGACTTCTACCTCGACGCGTTCAACTTCGACACGATCCAGCAGGTCACGTGGTCCATCGAGACCCAGCCGCCGGTCCTGGGCGGCGCGACCCGTAACGGCTCCATCACGCTCACCAGTGGCACCGGCCACACCATGCCCATCGCGACGCTCCCGAACGGCATGTACAAGCTGACCTGGAACTTCGTCGGCGAGCACGGCGCGGGCAAGCACAAGGTCTTCAAGGTCGACTGCCCGACGCCACCGCCCGGCGGCGGTCCCGGTGGCCCCGGCGGCGGACCGGGCGGTCCCAACGGCGGTCCGCCCGCCGGTGGTGGCGGCCTGGCCCGGGAAGCGGCCCTGACCCCGCTCGCGGGTGCCGCCGCGGTGGGCCTGACCGCCGTCGGCGGGGTGGTCTGGTTCCGGCTGCGCCGCCGTCCCCACGGTGCGTCCTGAGCGGATGCGATGAGCTACAGCGCCGCCCCGCGCCCCACCGGGGTGCGGGGCGCTGACACCATGCGCCTGCGCCAGGCCTCGCCCCCGGCCGACCGCGCGACACCGGGCCACGCGAGTCATCGGGGTGTGCTATGACCGGCGGTTCGTCGGCCGGTGCCGCCTCGCGCGGTCCGTCGGGTCGCGCCGCTCCGCGCGAGACACCGGGGCGCGCTATGACCGGTGGTTCGTCGGGTGGTACCGCCTTTCGTGGGTCGTCGGGCGGCGCCGCTCCGCGCGAGTCGTCGGGCGGTACTGTCCCGCTCGGGTCATCGGGTCGCGCCGCCTCGCGCGGGTCGTCGGGCCGCCCCGCCCCGCGCGGGACACCGGGCCGCTCCACCACCCGCGTGGTGCGTCGTCGTCGGCCCTGGTACCGGACGCGGGCCTACCGGCTCGCGCGGACCGTCGTGCTGGCTGTCTTCCTGATGGTCGGCGGCGTCCGGTGCGCCGGGGGCGCGGGCCCCACCGGCCCGGCCCGGGCGACGCAGTCGGCCACCGATGCCTCCGGCCCGGCAGGGGCGGCTGCGCCGGCCACAGGCGCCTCCGGCCCGACCCGGGCGGCTGCGTCGGCCTCGGGCGCCCGCACGGACGCGCGCGGTGGCCAACACCCGCCCCCGGCGCACCCCGTGACCCGCTCCGGCCGCCCGGCGCCGCCGCCGCGCCCCCTCCCGCGCTCCCCAGCGACCGGTCTCGTCATCCCCTACCTCAGCGTCGACGCCCCGGTCGTCCCGCTTCGGCTCGGCAGCGGACGGCGCATGTCCGCGCCGCCGGACGACGACCCCAAGCGGGTGGGCTGGTACGCGGACGGGCCCGCCCCCGGCGAACAGGGCACCGCCGTCGCCGTGGGCCACCTCGACACCATGACCGGCCCCGCCGTCTTCGCGGGCCTCGGCGTACTCAAGCCCGGCCGCCTGATCGAGGCACGCCGCGCCGACGGCCGGACCGCCGTCTACACGGTGGACGCGGTGAAGACGTACGAGAAGGCGCACTTCCCCGACCGGGAGGTGTACGGCGCCCGCGGCCGGCCCGAGCTCCGCCTGATCACCTGCGGCGGCAGCTTCGACCACCGGACCGGCTACTCGGGCAACACCGTCGTGTTCGCCCACCTCACCGCGACCCGCGAACGCGGCCGCACGCGCTGAACGCGATCGTCCGTTTTCTCACCACCCGGACCGACCCGCCCGATCCCGTCCGGTCTCTTCCCCCGGGCGCGCACATTCCGTTAACTTCCGTGACTCACAAGCCCCGTACGACCCGTACGGGGCGGTCCGATCGCGGAGCCCCCGGGGGCACTCGTCATGACACGCGCCATCTCCCTGCACGACGTGAGCAAGGCCTACCCGCGAGGCGCCCGCGTGGTGGACCGGTTGTCGCTGGACATCGCGCCGGGGGAGTTCCTCGTGCTGCTCGGGCCGTCCGGGTGCGGCAAGTCGACCGTGCTGCGCATGATCGCGGGCCTGGAGGAGATCACCGAGGGCGAGTTAAGACTCGACGGCGAGTACGCCAACGAACTCGCCCCCTCCGAACGGGACATGGCGATGGTCTTCCAGAACTTCGCCCTCTACCCGAGCATGACCAGCCGCGACAACATCGGCTTCCCGCTGCGCATCGAGGCCCCCGGCGCCGACCCCCGCCCGCGCGTGGACGCCACCGCCCGCATGCTCGGCATCGAGGAACTCCTCGACCGCTTCCCCAGCCAGCTCTCCGGCGGCGAACGCCAGCGCGTCGCCATGGGCCGGGCCATCGCCCGCCACCCCTCCGCGTTCCTGATGGACGAACCGCTCTCCAACCTCGACGCCAAGCTCCGCAACCACCTGCGCGCCGAAATCTCCTCCCTCACCCGCGAGTTGGGCGTCACCACGGTCTACGTCACCCACGACCAGGCCGAGGCCATGTCGCTGGGCGACCGGGTCGCCGTCCTGCGCGGCGGGGTCCTCCAGCAGGTCGGCAGCCCCCGCTCGGTGTACGCGCTGCCCCGCAACGTCTTCGTCGCCGCCTTCATCGGCACCCCGCGCATCAACCTCCTGCGCGGCCTGGTCCGGGCCCCGTTGGACGGCGCGATGACCATCAGCCTCGGCAAGCAGTACCTCCGGCTGCCCGAACCCCTGTGCCTGGACCACCAGTTGCTCCGCGTCCAGCAGGGCCGCGAGGTCATCGTCGGCCTGCGCTCCGAGGCCATCCGCATCGCCAAGCCCGCCGCCGCCCGCCCCGGCGAAGTGGCGATCAGCGGCCTGGTCGAGCACGTGGAGTTCCAGGGCCACGAGGTCCTCGTCCACTTCAACACCGGCTCCCGGCCCGCGGTGGTACCGGAGTTGGAGGCCCCGCGCCCCACCCGCCCCGCCAGGCGCCGCCGACGCGAGGGCGGTGTCCTGGGCCGGCTGCGGGAGCGCGCGGGCGTACTGCGCGCCGGCCCGGTCGTCGTACTCGACCACCCCACGGACCCGGAACCCGACCTCGTGCCGCCCGAGGGCCGCCTCCCCGGCGACCTCGTCGTCCGCACCACCCCAGACATCCAGCTCCGCCACGGCATGCAGGTCCCGCTCCTCGTCGACATCGCCCACCTGTTCGTCTTCGACCAGCACGGCGAACGGATCTCGCCCGCCCCGGCGCGGCTGCCCGACCTGGACGAGTGACGGCCGGTACGGATAGGTGCATGAACGTGCACCTCACCCGAAACCGGGCGGCCCTCGCGATCGCCGGCCTCCTCCTGACCGCGGCGGCCCCGACCGCCTACGCGAGCCTCGACACGGAGACCGCCCCCGCTCCGGCGCGCGGAACGCCGTACGTCGAGACGCAGCTCTTCTTCGGCACCGAGCGGCCGGACGGCGGACCGGCCGTCACCGACCGGCAGTTCATGGCCTTCGTCGACAAGGAGGTCACGCCGGACTTCCCGGACGGGCTCACCGTGCAGAGCGGGCGCGGGCAGTGGCGGGACGCGAACGGGAGGATCGAGAAGGAGCGGTCGTACGAGGTGATCCTGCTGTATCCGGTGACGGCGGCGGGGGCGAGCGACCGGAAGATCGAGGAGATCCGGCGGGCGTACGAGAAGGCCTTCGCGCAGGAGTCGGTGGGGAGGGTGGACGACCGGACCCGGGCCGATTTCTGACCCGGCCGCGCACCCGTGACCGGGGGTCTCTGGCGCCGGAAAACTAACACCGCTAGTTTGTGAGGCGGACGACGCAGTCACGCCCGGGAGGCAGCACGATGAAGGCACACGACGGCATGTACATCGACGGCGCCTGGCGCCCCGCCGCGAGCGGGGAGACCATCGGCGTGGTGAACCCGGTCGACGAGCAGGTGATCGACCGCGTCCCGGCCGGCACCGCCGCCGACATCGACACCGCCGTACGAGCCGCCCGTGCCGCCCTCCCGGGCTGGGCAGCCACCTCTCCCGCCGAACGGGCCGCGCGTTTGGGGGCGTTGAGGGACGTACTCGCCGCCCGCAAGGACGAGATCGCCGAGACGGTCACCGCCGAACTCGGCTCCCCGCTCGCCTTCTCGCAGGCCGTCCACGCGAGCGTGCCGATCGCGGTCGCGGGCTCCTACGCCGAACTCGCCGCGACCCACGCCTTCGAGGAGAAGGTCGGCAACTCGACCGTCTACCAGGAGCCGATCGGCGTGGTCGGCGCGATCACCCCCTGGAACTACCCCCTCCACCAGATCGTCGCCAAGGTCGCCCCGGCGCTCGCGGCAGGCTGCACGGTGGTGCTGAAACCCGCCGAAGACACCCCGCTCACCGCCCAGTTGTTCGCCGAAGCGGTCGACGAGGCGGGCATCCCGGCCGGCGTCTTCAACCTCGTCACCGGCCTCGGTCCGGTCGCGGGCCAGGCCCTCGCCGAGCACCCGGGCGTCGATCTGGTCTCCTTCACCGGCTCCACGGCGGTGGGCCGTCAGATCGGTGCCACGGCCGGTGCCGCTATCAAGAAGGTCGCCCTCGAACTCGGCGGCAAGTCCGCCAACGTCATCCTCCCGAGCGCCGACCTCGCCAAGGCCGTCAACGTCGGCGTCGCCAACGTGATGTCCAACTCCGGCCAGACCTGCAGCGCCTGGACGCGCATGCTGGTCCACCGCGACCAGTACGACGAGGCCGTGCAGCTGGCCGCCACCGCCGCCGCCAAGTACGGCGACCGCATCGGCCCGGTCGTGAACGCCAAACAGCGGGCCAGAGTGCGGAGTTACATCGAGAAGGGAGTGGAGGAGGGCGCGCGCCTGGTGGCGGGCGGGCCGGAACACCCGTCCCCGCAGGGCTACTTCATCGCCCCGACCGTCTTCGCCGACGTGACCCCCGACATGACGATCGCCCAGGAGGAGATCTTCGGCCCGGTCCTCTCCGTCCTCCGCTACGACGACGAGGACGACGCCGCGCGCATCGCCAACGGCACGGTCTACGGCCTGGCCGGTGCGGTGTGGGCCGGCGACGAGGCGGAAGCGGTCGCGTTCGCACGGAGGCTGGAGACCGGGCAGGTCGACATCAACGGGGGGCGCTTCAACCCCCGTGCCCCGTTCGGGGGTTACAAGCAGTCGGGGGTGGGCCGGGAACTCGGCGCGCACGGGCTGTCCGAGTACCTCCAGACCAAGTCCCTCCAGTTCTAGATCTCTCAGGAGTCCTCGCATGGTCCGCGCAGCCGTACTGCCCGCCGTGGGCGCTCCGTTGGAGATCGCCGAGATCGACCTCCCGGACCCCGGCCCCGGCCAGGTCCGCATCCGCCTCGCCGCCGCCGGGGTCTGCCACTCCGACCTGTCCCTGACCAACGGCACCATGCGCGTCCCGGTCCCGGCGGTCCTCGGCCACGAGGGCGCGGGCACGGTGCTGGCCGTGGGGGAGGGGGTCACCCACATCGCTCCCGGCGACTCGGTCGTCCTCAACTGGGCCCCGTCCTGCGGCACTTGCCACGCCTGCACCCTCGGCGAGGTCTGGCTCTGCGCCAACGCGCTCAACGGCGCCGCCGACGTCTACGCCCACCGCGCCTCCGACGGCAGCGACCTCCACCCCGGCCTGAACGTGGCGGCCTTCGCCGAGGAGACGGTCGTATCCGCGGCCTGTGTCCTGCCCCTCCCGGACGGAATCCCATTGACGGACGCGGCACTTCTGGGCTGCGCGGTCCTCACCGGCTACGGCGCGGTGCATCACTCGGCGCAGGTGCGGGAGGGCGAGACGGTCGCGGTCTTCGGCGTCGGCGGAGTGGGTCTTTCGACGCTCCAGGCGGCCCGGATCGCGGGCGCCACGAAGATCGTCGCGGTCGATGTCTCCCCGGAGAAGGAGGAGTTGGCGCGCGCGGCCGGAGCGACGGACTACGTGATCGCCTCCGAGAACGCGGCCCGCGAGATCCGCGCCCTGACCGGAAAACAGGGTGTCGACGTCGCCGTGGAGTGCGTCGGCCGGGCGGTCACCATCCGCACCGCCTGGGAGTCCACCCGCCGGGGCGGCCGCACCACGGTCGTCGGCATCGGCGGCAAGGACCAGCAGGTCACCTTCAACGCCCTCGAACTCTTCCACTGGGGACGGACGTTGAGCGGCTGCGTCTACGGCAACTCCGACCCGGCGAAGGACCTGCCGGTACTCGCCGAACACGTACGGGCCGGACGCCTGGACCTGGGCGCGCTGGTGACGGAACGGATCGAACTGGCCGGGATTCCGGCCGCGTTCGAGAACATGGTGGCGGGGAAGGGCGGCCGGGCGCTGGTGGTGTTCTGAACGGCCTTGCCTACGGGACCTGTTCGGGCTCCGGGTCGGTGGCGGTGGCGGCAGCCTGCTGTGTTTCCGCCTTGGCGCGCGGCCGGGACCGCGACACCGCCACACCCGCGAGACACAGCACCCCGCCCGCCAGCGTGAGCAGCCCCGGTACCTCGCCGAGCGCCAGCCACGACATCAGGACGACCAGTGCGGGCACGGCGTACGTCGTCGCGCCCATGCGGCTGGCGGTCGTACGGGCGAGGGCGTAGGCCCAGGTGGTGAAGGCGAGGGCGGTCGGGAAGACGCCCAGGTAGACCATGTTGAGCGTGGCGGAGACGGGCGCGTCGGCCGCGTCCTGGACGAGCTGCCCCGCGAACGGCAGGCACAGCACCGCCCCGATGAGGCACCCGAACGTCGTCACCTGGAGCGCGCTGGCACGGCCGAGGGCCGGCTTCTGGGCGACGACCCCGCCGGCGTAGGCGACCGCCGCGAGCAGACACAGCACCACGCCGAGCACGGACGAACCGCCCTCGCCCGACATCGACAGGCCCACGGTCACCGCACCGGCGAAGGACACCGCCATGCCCGCGAGCAGCCGGGGCGGCATCGCGTCACCGAGCAGCCGTGAGCCGAGCAGGGCGATGAGGATCGGCCCGATGTTCACGACGAGCGCGGCGGTACCGGCGTCGACCTGCTGCTCGCCCCAGTTCAGGACGACCATGTAGAAGCCGAACCACAGCGCCCCCGAGACCGCGATCCCCCGCCACGCGGACCGGGGCGGCACCCCTTCCCGCCGTACGAGACAGAGCACCCCGAGCGCCAGCGCCCCGCTCGCCAGCCGCCCCAGGGCCAGGGCCCCCGGCGAGTAGGCGGCTCCGGCGCTCCGGATGGACACGAAGGCGGAGGCCCACAGCACGACGGTGACGACAGCGGCTGCGGCGGCGGTCGCCTCGGCGGGGTGGAGGGGTTTCTTCATGGCCCGAGGCTAGGCGGGGCAGAGTGGCGATGCTAGCGGGAATCGGACGTCAGGTTCGGGGTAGGGGGTGGGGCGTCTGTCGTATGCCGGGTGCGGGTCCGTTGTGGCTGGTCGCACAGTTCCCCGCGCCCCTGCGGAGCGCGTCCCAAGCCACGTTCCGGCCATCCCCTTACCTACCGACCACCGCTTCGAACTGCCCCGCCAACCCATCCAGCAACGCAGCAAGCCCCACCTCGAAAGCCCGCTCATCAACCTTCTCCTGCTGCTCGGCCAGAAGATGCGCCTGCCCCAGATGCGGATAGTCGGCAGGGTCGTACGCACTCGCGTCGCCCACGAACCCCCCGGCGAACGACCCGAGCGCCGACCCCATGACGAAGTACCGCATCAACGCCCCGATGGACGTGGCCTGCGCCGGCGGCCACCCCGCATCCACCATCCCGCCGTACACCGCGTCCGCGAGCCGCAGCCCCGCCGGCCGCCGCCCGGGCCCAGTCGCCAGCACCGGCACGATGTTCGGATGGTCGCGCAGGGCGGACCGGTAGGAGACCGCCCAGTCGTGCAGCGCGGTGCGCCAGTCGCGGCCGTCCTCGAACATCGACAGATCGACCTGCGCGCTCACCGAGTCGGCGACCGCCTCCAGGATCTGGTCCTTCGTGCGGAAGTGGTTGTAGAGAGAGGGCCCGCTCACCCCCAGCTCGGCGGCGAGCCGGCGGGTGGAGACGGCCGCCAGCCCTTCCGAGTCCACCAGCATGCGGGCCGTCTCGACGATCCGGTCGGTGCTGAGGAGGGGCTTGCGCGGTCGGGCCATGGCGCACATAGTAGGGCTGCGCGACCGAAACTAGCAGTGCTAATTTAAATGTGCAGTAGTCAATGTGCAGCAGTCGCTGTACGGCCTTCCACTTGGGGTGACGAGCGATGGACCTTGGACTGAGCGAGGAGCAGGAGGCCGTACGGCGGCTCGCCAAGGACTTCGTGGAGCGCGAGATCGCCCCGCACGTCATCGCCTGGGACCGCGCCGAGGAGGTCGACCGGTCGATCGTGAAGAAGCTCGGCGGGGTCGGTTTCCTGGGGCTGACCATCGACGAGGAGTACGGCGGCTCGGGCGGCGACCACCTCGCGTACTGCCTGGTCACCGAGGAACTCGGCCGCGGCGACTCCTCCGTGCGCGGCATCGTCTCCGTGTCGCTCGGCCTGGTCGCCAAGTCGATCGCGGCCTGGGGGAACGAGGAGCAGAAGCGGCGCTGGCTGCCGGGGCTCACCTCCGGCGAGTACGTCGGCTGCTTCGGCCTCACCGAGCCGGGCACCGGTTCCGACGCCGGCAACCTGACCACCCGGGCTGTGCGCGACGGCGACGACTATGTCGTCAACGGCACCAAGATGTTCATCACGAACGGCAGTTGGGCCGATGTGGTGCTGCTCTTCGCGCGCTCGACCGACGCCCCGGGACACAAGGGCGTCTCCGCCTTCCTCGTGCCCACCGACACTCCCGGCCTGACCCGCCGCACCATCCACGGCAAGCTCGGCCTGCGCGGCCAGGCCACCGCCGAGCTGGTCCTCGAAGACGTCCGTGTCCCCGCCTCCGCGATGCTCGCTCCCGAGGGCAAGGGCTTCTCCGTCGCCATGTCGGCGCTGGCCAAGGGGCGGATGTCCGTCGCGGCGGGCTGCGTCGGCATCGCCCAGGCCGCGCTGGACGTGGCGGTCCGCTACGCCGGTGAGCGCGAGCAGTTCGGCAAGCCCATCGCGCACCACCAGCTCGTCCAGGAACTCATCAGCGACATCGCCGTGGACGTGGACGCGGCCCGGCTGCTGACCTGGCGGGTCGCCGACCTCATAGACCGCGGCCTGCCCTTCGCCACCGAGTCCTCCAAGGCCAAGCTCTTCGCCTCGGAGGCGGCAGTGCGTGCCGCGAACAACGCGCTCCAGGTCTTCGGCGGCTACGGCTACATCGACGAGTACCCGGCCGGGAAGCTGCTGCGCGACGCCCGCGTGATGACCCTCTACGAGGGCACCAGCCAGATCCAGAAACTGCTCATCGGGCGGGCGCTGACGGGCGTTTCGGCTTTCTGAGTACGGGAGTTGAGTATCCGTACGGATGCCGGGGCGGCCGTAGAAGCGGACGCTTGTCCCCATGAGCGAAGCATCGGGCAAACCGCAGAACACGGCCGCCTTCTACGGCCAGGCCGTCGCGTCCTTCTCCGTCGCCATCGCGGCGACCGCCATCGGCATCTTCAAGCTGCAGGCCGACGCCTGGGTGCGGGCCTTCCTCGCGATCGCCGTCCTGTATCTGGTCACCTCCTCCTTCACCCTCGCCAAGGTGATCCGGGACCGGCAGGAGGGGGCGCGCGGCACCTACAACCCGTTCGAAAAGCTCTGAGCGGGGAGACTAAGCGCTCGCTCAGGTTCGGCGGTATGGTGGAGCCCTTGTCATCGAGAGGTATCGAGAGGGGTTCACGAGCGATGAGTACGGCGGAGGAGACGACCGCGGGCGACCCGCAGGCCTGGGCAGAGGTCACGCCCGACGCGGCCCGGCGGCTGCTGATCGCCGCCGTGGAGGCCTTCGCCGAGCGCGGCTACCACGCGACGACCACCCGGGACATCGCCGGCCGCGCCGGGATGAGCCCGGCCGCGCTCTACATCCACTACAAGACCAAGGAAGAGCTGCTCCACCGGATCAGCAGGATCGGCCACGAGAAGGCCCTCGACATCCTGCGGACGGCGGCGGCGCGCGAGGGCGGCGCCGCCGAGCGGCTCGCCGACGCGGTGAGCTCCTTCGTGCGCTGGCACGCGGGCGGCCGTACCACCGCGCGGGTCGTGCAGTACGAACTCGACTCGCTCGGCCCGGACGCCCGCGCCGAGATCCTCGCGCTGCGCCGGCAGGTCGACGCCGAGGTGCGCGGGATCGTCGAGGACGGGGTCGCGGACGGCTCCTTCGACGTGCCGGACGTGAAGGGCACGACCCTGGCGATCCTGTCGCTGTGCATCGACGTGGCGCGCTGGTTCAGCCTCGACGGACCCCGGACGCCCGACGAGGTCGGCGCGCTCTACGCCGACCTCGTACTGCGGATGGTGGGGGCCAACTAGCCGCCGTAGCGCGGGATCCGGCCGCTCAGAGGTAGTAGCGGGACACCGACTCTGCCGCGCACACCGGCTTGTCGCCGCCCTCGCGCTCCACGGTGAAGGCGACGGTCACCTGGACGCCGCCCGGTACGTCGTCGACGCCGGTGATCGTCGCGGTGGCGCGCAGCCGGGAGTCGACCGGGACCGGGGCGGGGAAACGGACCTTGTTCGTCCCGTAGTTGACGCCCATCTTCACGCCCTCGACCTTGATGAGCTGCGGTCCGAAGAGCGGAAGCAGCGACAGGGTGAGGTAGCCGTGCGCGATGGTCGTCCCGAACGGTCCGGCCGCCGCCTTCTCCGGGTCCACGTGGATCCACTGGTGGTCGCCCGTCGCGTCCGCGAACAGGTCGATCCGCTTCTGGTCCACCTCCAGCCAGTCGGTGTACCCCAACTGCTCCCCGACCGCCGCCCGCAGGTCGTCGACGGAGGTGAAGATCCTCGGCTCTGCCATGTCCCGGCCTCTCACGTCATCCAGCATCACGCGTCTCGAAATGTCTAAGCAACTGCTTAGCATGGTCGTATGCCGGGCCGCTGTCAACGGAACACCCGTGCCGGTGGATGGGTAGGGTTCGAGGGGTGCCCCAGATTCCCGAGAAGATCCACGAGCTGACCGTCGGCCAACTCGCCGCACGCAGCGGTGCCGCCGTCTCCGCCCTGCACTTCTACGAGGCCAAGGGTCTGATCAGCAGCCGCCGCACCACGGGCAACCAGCGCAGGTACACCCGTGACACCCTGCGCCGGGTCGCGTTCGTACGGGCCGCCCAGCGCGTCGGCATCCCGCTGGCCACCATCCGCGAGGCGCTCGCCGAGCTCCCCGAGGAGCGCACCCCGACCCGCGAGGACTGGGCCCACCTCTCCGAGGCCTGGCGCTCCGAACTCGACGAACGCATCAAGCAGCTCAACCGCCTCCGCGACCACCTCACCGACTGCATCGGCTGCGGCTGCCTCTCCCTGGCGACCTGCGTCCTCTCCAACCCGGACGACGTGATCGGCGAACGGGGCGCGGGTTCCCGCCTGATGCCGGAACCGCGCACACGCAAGCCTCGGGGCCGGGGGACGGGACCCGGCCCCGAGGAGCGCGGCTGAGCGCATCGCCGGCGGGGCGTCACTCGTACTCGGTGCCGCCCTTCCGCGTCAGATACGCCGGACTCACCGCCTTGGCGATCGCCCGGCCGCCGGTCACCGGGCTGTAGCGCTCCACGGCGGGGCGGATCACTACGCCCTCCCGCAGGTGCAGCTCCCGCCCGGACACGGTCTCGCGGCCGCTCGCGACCTCCAGTACCTGCTCGATGTCGTACGGCCCCTCGTACAGCCGGGGCACCAACGGCAGCTCCCCGTCGAGGAGTTCGGCCGCGTCCAGCCAGCGCACCGTTCCGTCGATCTCGGCGGAGACGTCGAACACGGCGTAGCCGAGAGTGCTGCGCCGGCCGTCGGCGCCGTAGGAGAGGTCCTGTACGCCCGCGCCGAACACCTCGCCGAAGATGCCGACCCGGCGCGCGCCGAGCCGTTCGGCGAGGCGGGCGGCGGTCTCGGGGACGCCGTGGCCGAGGACCGCCCGCCAGTACAGATTGCGCGGATCCTCTTTCAGGGCAAGGGACTTGGCGCCGAAGCCCTTCGAGGAGACCTGGACGCGGCCGTCCTCGGCGAAGTACGTGAGCAGGCAGGCCGAGCCGTGCAGTTTCTCGGTCAGGACCACAGCCTCGCCCGGTTCGAATATCCCGGGAAACCGCTGGATGTTCTCGATGTCCACCCAGGGCAGCAGATCGGGCGCGGACTCCACGTCCCCGTTCATGGTGGGCGGGATCGGCGGTACCCACTTCACGATGCCGAGCAGGTCCGCGAAGTCGGTGCCGTCCAGGGCGGCCCGGGCCAGATCGACGTCCGCGAGCGCCTTGGGCCGGCACACGATGCCCTGCGACAGCTCACCGCGCAGGCGCACCGCCTTGACCCGGTCGGCGTTGCTCCCCGCGAGGCGTCCGGTGAGCCCCAACTCCTCGATCAGCGCGGCCGGGAGCACGGACTGCTCGGGGATGTAGACGGCGGTGTCACCGGTGCGGTACTCGCCCTTGGCGACGACGGCCCGGTACAGGCCGACCTGGGCCAGTTCGAGGGCGTCGGCGTTCGGGTGTTCGTGGACGGTCAGCACTTCGGCGGTGACGCGCAGCGTCGACATCGGGGCTCCTCGGGTTCCTCAGCTGGGTTTCATCGTCCTCAACTGTCCTGATACGAAACCGGGTTGAGCGAGTGGAATTTCGGCTGCTAGGGCCGGGCCACGGCGGGCGCCGAAACCGGTTGGTCGTGACTCCGTGGCCTGTGTTTCCATTCCGGAGTGAACATCCGGGAGAGGGCCGACGGCGATGTCGAGCAGTGCGTGCGGGTCCTCGCGGAGGTGCACGCGCACGACGGCTATCCGGTCAACTGGCCCGACCGGCCCGGCGAGTGGCTGACACACGGTCCCTCGCTGGGCTCCTGGGTCGCCGAACGCGAGGGCCGCCTCGTCGGGCATGTCGGACTGGCGCCCGCCGGCGAAGGCGATCTGGCACCGGTGTTGTGGGGCGAGCGGACGGGGGTGCCGCCGGGTACGGCCGCCGTCGTCGGCAGACTGTTCGTCTCCCCGCGGGCGAGGGGACATCGGATCGGCGCACAGTTGATCGGCCGGGCGGTGCGGGAGGCGCGGCGGCACGGCCTGCATCCGGTGCTCGACGTCGTCACCACCGACACCGCCGCGGCCGCCCTGTACGAGCGGCTGGGCTGGGAACTGATGGCCACGGTCGAGCAGCGATGGAGTCCCCGGCAGACGGTGGCTGTCAG
>NZ_BARG01000007.1 GCF_000376565.1 Streptomyces hokutonensis
GACCTCCGTACTGGACCAGTGCCTCGGCGACCAACCGGGCGTTGGACAGGGCCCGTTGACCGTCCGGCAGGAACAGCGTGTCCTCCAGCCCCATTCGGGTCGCGAGCCCCAGCCGCCCCGCGAGCCGGAGCACCGGCCAGGCGCCGCCGTCCTCACCGTGCAGCAGAACAGGGCGGCCGTGGTCGGTGTCCAGCTCGGCGAGGAGGGCACGCGCGGACGCCTCCGCCGTGTCCGCATCGGGGTCGGTCACCTCCGCCAGGACCCGCAGCACCTTCGAGCGGAGCGGTGAGGCGGCGAACCGCGCCGCCCCGTCCGTGCCGGACCAGATGCCGGCCTCCACGCCGACGCCCCGGTCCAGCAACACTTCCGCGACCTCCTCGGCGCCCGGCTCGTGCCAGTTGACCGAGGCGTGGTCGGGCAGCACGGTCCAGCCGCGCACCCGCTCCAGCCGGGCGGCGGGCTCCGGCTCGGCCCAGGCACCGGTGGTCACACCGACCGGCACGGTCACCCGCGCCCGTATCACGTCGAGCGTCACCGCGAGGACGCGCGGCGACAACGTGTCGTCCCCGCAAGGCGACTTGGGATGGACGTGCACCTCCGTGGCCCCCACCGCGACGGCGTCGGCCGCGGCGTCGGCCATCGCCCCCGGCGAGACCGGCACCATCACCCCGTCGACGGCCCCACGGACCCCGTTGAGACAGACCTGCACCATGCCTCGATGGTGCCACTCACCACTGACAACGCCCCCTCACGCCCACACCCACCGAATCCCCACCCGGCAGGGCCCCACCCCGAGCGCCACCGTGTGCACCGACCCCGACGCGTCCACCCGCAGCCGTTGCTCCCTGGGGCGCGCGGTACCGGCGTGGGAGTCGAGGCCGTTCGTGCGGAACGAGTAACACGCGCGCGGCAGCGACCCCTTGGCGAAGCGGACCTCCAGGAGGTGTTCGCGCATCGGCACGTGAATCGTCGTCTCGGCGCGCAGGGAGTACGGGCGCGGATCCCGGTGCTCGACCGTGTAGTCGACGATCACGGTCTCGCCGCGCACCAGCGGGCGGTCGAAGAGCAGCTCGGCCGCGACCAGCCCCTCGGCGGGCAGTTCGACGACGGTGCCCAGCCGGGCCGGTGCCGCCGGGCGGAACAGCGGCAGGGGGCCGGGGGCGTCGAGGCGGTACAGGGCGATCCAGCGGTCCGCGCCGTCCGCCTCGGCGCGCAGCAGCCGGCGGCTGGTCATGGAGCGGACGCTGCGGTCGGCGTCCACGTCGACCCGGTTGTGGCAGCTGAGCCGGGTCAGGCTGTCGTCCCAGCGGGTGTCGAGCGCGGCGAGGACGGCGGTGAGGTCCTGGTGGTCCGACCAGACCCGGGCCAGATCCGGGTGGTCGCCGACCGGTGGCAGCCAGCGGCCTCGCGGCCGGGGCGGCCCGAGCAGTCCGGTGAGCGCGCCGGGCGGCAGCCGCAGGACGTCCTCCAGTACGGTCAGCGCCGCCAACGACCGTTGCCGTTCGGGCTGGTAGCGCCCGGACTGCCAGGAGCTGAGCGTCGCCGACGCGACCGGCGTACCGCGGCGCAGCAGCCGGTCCTGGATCCGGTCCAGGCTCAGCCCGCTGGCCGCGATGGCCGCGCGCAGCGCCTCGTGGAACGGCATCGCCCCGGTGCCGGGTGTCGCGTACTCCGGTCTGGAAGTCACGCACTCCAGCTCAGGTCAGGGCGGCCGTGGGGCGGAAGACCGTTGCCCTGAAGTTTGGTCAGTCTTGCCCGGCGATTGATCAAATTTGAATGAACCTGTCAGATTTCTCAGTTGTTGCGCCGTCAATTCCCTCAAGACTGAAGGACCTTGGCTGTCTTGCCATGCGCATGAAGCCTCGCGGAAGCTGCTGTCCACTGCCGTCACGGCAGTCCCCCCACCCCCTCGAATGACGGAGAGTCATGTCCCCGAGATCTTCCGCCGGGTTCGTTCTCGTCACCGCCGCAGCCCTCACCGCCGCCCTGGCCACGCCCTCGCTGGCCGCCTCGAACACCCCCGCCCAGCTCACCCAGTCCATAGCGAGCCACGAGAGCCACGCGCTGCACGGGCTCGCACAGCCGGGCAAGGTCAACGCCACGGTCTCGTCCACCAACTGGTCCGGTTACGCGGCCACCGGCTCGACCGGCGCGTACACGTCGGTGACCTCGTCCTGGACCCAGCCGAGCGTCACCTGCTCCTCGGCCACCACGTACTCGTCGTTCTGGGTCGGTCTCGACGGCTACAGCAACTCCGCGCTGGAGCAGACCGGTACGGAGGCCGACTGCATCGGCGGCAAGGCCACCTACGGCGCCTGGTGGGAGGTGCTGCCCGCGTCCGAGAGCGCGTACTCCGGTGTCACCGTCAAGGGCGGCGACAAGTTCACGGCGACCGTGACCTACACCGGCTCCACCTTCACCATGACCCTCGCCGACTCCACCGAGGGCTGGACCAAGACCACCACGCACGCGGGCTCGTCCGGCTTCAAGAACGCCTCCGCCGAGGTCATCGCGGAGGCCCCCGAGGTCGGCGGCTCGGTCGCGAGCCTCGCCAACTTCGGCACCGTGACCTTCACCGGCGCCAAGGCCAACGGCAGCAACCTGGACACCTTCTCGCCGAACGAGATCGTCATGACGAAGAGCAGCAGCTCCGCCGTACGCGCCCAGCCGGGCTCGATCTCCGGCGGAAGTTTCGCCGACGTCTGGAAGGCCAGCTGACACCTGCCGGCGCCTGCGGCGCACCGCTTCGGGGCTGTCGACGGAACACCGTCGGCAGCCTCGGCCGTTGCATCGGCAAGCGCAAATCGGCTGCGTCAATATGGGGTGCGGCATCCCCGGCGCACCCCTGGCGCCCTTCTTCGATTGCCCCGGTTCAGGCCGACATCAGCAGCCGTCCGCGCCTGGCGTAGGCCAGGGCCTCGGGCGTGAGCACCGGACGCGGGACGACGATGCCGCAGTCCGTGCAGACCGGGCCCGAGGAGGGTTCGTGGGCCAGGTCGTACTTCCATTGGAGGCGCTCCCCGGCGCACACCGGGCACACGGAACCCGGTTCGCGCTCCAGGGCGGCGATCAGCCGTCGCAGCACCTCGGCCAGTGGTTCATGGGGGTGGAGACGGGGGTCGTCGCACCAGGCGACACCGAAGCCGCCCCAGGTCAGCCGGTGCCAGTCGTCCACGCTGCCCGGGCGGCGCAGCCCGTCGTGCTTCTCCTTCTTGCGGCGCTCGGCGAACCCCGCCTCATAGGCGAGCCACACCTTGCGCGCCTCCTCCAACTCGTCCAGTGCGGCCACGAGCCGCGCCGGGTCGGGGGAGCGGTCCTCGGGTCCGAACCCGGCCCGGGAGCTCAAGTGGTCCCAGGTCGCCCTGTGCCCATAAGGGGCGAACCGCTCAAGGCACTTGCGCAGCGAGTAGCGCCGCAGCGCCAGATCGCACCGAGGGTCTCGCACCTGTCTCGCCAGACTCCGGAAACCGGCCATCGCCCTGCACCTCCGTCACACCTGCACCTGTACTTCGGTCACCTCGGCGTCGTCGTACGGACGTCGCCGAATAGACGTATCGACAAGCGATTTGGCTCCATCCGATTTCCGATGGCCCCCATAAGCCGCTCCTGCTCATCCAAAACTTGACGCATGTTCATCTTCAATCCCGGGGATACCGGCGGTAACGTCCGGCCACACCCCCGTCGGTAGGAGCCGTTATGCCTCGGCGCACCCCACGTAACTTGCTCGACAGACTGAGAACTCCCGGAAGATTCCCCGGGTTCCTGAAGGCCGCATCCGTATGCGCCCTCATTGCCGCCCTTTTGTCTCCTCTTGCCCAGGGGACCGCCACGGCCGCGACCGCCTCGAACGACTATTGCGGCGGCCAGTGCTCGGACATCCTCCCGGCCGGCGAGAACGGCAACGCCACCCTCGCCCAGATCCTGCTGAACCAGGCCTTCGGTTCCCAGCCCGCGCACGCCGAAGACCAGCTCGGCCCCTACGCCAACCTGGCCACGGGCGCCTCCACGCTGACCGACGCGAAGATCAACACCTTCTTCAACGACGCCTCGTTCGGGGTCCCCGCCGCCAACGTCGCCTCGACCGAGAACCCCAGCGGCCGCACCGATGTGACGATCGTCCGCGACAAGGCGACCGGTGTGCCGCACATCACAGGCACCACGCGCTACGGCACCGAGTACGGCGCCGGTTACGCGGCGGCCGAGGACCGGCTGTGGCTGATGGACGTCTTCCGGCACGTCGGACGCGGCCAGCTCACCACCTTCGCCGGCGGCGCGACCTCCAACCAGGGCCTCGAGCAGGAGTTCTACCGCAACGCCCCGTACTCCGAGGCCGAGCTCCAGTCCCAGATCGACAACGCCGTGGCCAACAACGGCACCCGCGGCCAGCAGGCCCTCGCCGACGCCAACGCCTACCTGGCCGGCATCAACGCCTACATCGACGCCTCGGACAGCGGCCGTTACTTCCCCGGCGAATACGTCCTCACCGGCCACAAGGACTCGATCACCAACGCCGGCACGATCGACCACTTCAAGATCACCGACCTGGTCGCGCTGGCCTCCGTCATCGGCTCGCTCTTCGGCTCCGGCGGCGGCGGCGAGGTCAACAACGCCATCTCGCTGCTCGCCGCCCAGGAGAAGTACGGCGTGACGGAGGGCACCAAGGTCTGGGAGTCCTTCCGCGAACGCAACGACCCCGAGGCCGTCCTCACCGTCCACAACGGCGAGAGCTTCCCCTACGGCACCAAGCCCACCACCGCCCTGGGCGAGGCCCTGCCGGACGCCGGTTCGGTGACGACCGAGCCGCTCATCTACGACGCCACCGGCACCGGCGCCGACCAGAGCGCCTCCGCGGCCTCCGCCGCGGCGACCGCCACCGCCCTCAGCTCCGCCAAGCGCGGGATGTCCAACGCCCTTGTGGTGAGCGGCAAGTACACCGCGAGCGGCCACCCGATCGCCGTCTTCGGGCCCCAAACAGGCTACTTCGCACCCCAGTTGCTCATGCTCCAGGAGATCCAGGGCCCGGGCATCAGCGCCCGCGGCGCCTCCTTCGCCGGCCTGAGCATGTACGTCGAACTCGGCCGCGGCCAGGACTACTCGTGGTCCGCCACCACCTCCGGCCAGGACATCATCGACACCTACGCCGTCGAACTCTGCACGGACGACTACCACTACCTCTTCCACGGCACCTGCACGGCCATGGACGAGATCGAGCAGAAGAACTCCTGGAAGCCCACCACGGCCGACGGCACCGCGGCCGGGTCGTACACGATGAGAGTGTGGAAGACCAAGTACGGACCCGTCGAATACAGAGCGACCGTCGGCGGGAAAAAGGTCGCCTACACCACCCTGCGCTCCTCCTACATGCATGAGGCCGACTCGATCATCGGCTTCCAGATGCTCAACGACCCGGACTACGTGAAGAGTCCGGCGACCTTCCAGAGCGCCGCGCAGCACATCAACTTCACGTTCAACTGGTTCTACGCCGACTCCCAGCACACCGCGTACTACAACAGCGGCAACAACCCGGTGCGGCCCAGCGGTGTCGACCCCGAGTTCCCGGTCTGGGGCCAGGCCGCCTACGAGTGGCAGAACTGGGACCCCACCACCAACACCTCCGACTACACCCCGGCCTCCGCGCACCCCAACTCCATCGACCAGGACTACTACATCTCCTGGAACAACAAACAGGCCCTCAACTACACGACGGCCAGCTGGGGCGACGGCTCCGTCCATCGCGGCAACCTCCTCGACGACCGGGTGAAGAAACTCGTCGCGGCCGGCGGGGTCACCAGAACCGCGCTGGTGAAGGCCATGTCGGACGCCTCGCTCACCGACCTGCGCGCCGAGGACGTCCTGCCCGACCTGCTGAAGGTCGTCAACAGCAGCACGGTCACCGACACCACCGCGGCGGCGGCCGTCACCAAGCTGCAGACCTGGCTGACCGCGGGCGGCAAACGCACGGAGACCTCGGCCGGGTCCAAGACCTACGCCAACTCCGACGCCATCCGGATCCTGGACGCCTGGTGGCCGCTGCTGGTGAAGGCCGAGTTCCAACCCGGCCTCGGTGACGACCTCTACACCGCCTTCACCAACAACCTGTACATCGACGAGACCCCGTCCGCCGCCCACGGCCCGACCGGGTCGCACGCCGGAAGCTCCTTCCAGTACGGCTGGTGGAGCTACGTCGACAAGGACATCCGGTCGGTGCTCGGACAGACCGTGTCGGGACCGCTCGCCGAGCAGTACTGCGGCGGCGGCAGCCTCAGCGCGTGCCGGGACATCCTCATCAGCACCCTGAAGACGGCGGCCGGCACCACCGCGGCCACGGTCTACCCCGGGGACTCCCTGTGCTCGGCGGGCGACCAGTGGTGCGCCGACTCGATCGTCCAGCGCACCCTGGGCGGCATCAAGCACTACAACATCAGTTGGCAGAACCGGCCCACCTTCCAGCAAGTGGTGGAGTACACGTCACACCGGTGACGCCGTAGCGGCGGTGGGCCGGCCGATCCGGCCCGCCGCCAGCACCACCCGGGCCAGCTCCGGGTGCACGATGTCGCTGTGCGCCCCGTTCGGGGCGCCACCGTGACACACCACCGCACACGTGTCGACGTTCACACAACCCGAGGTCGGCAGCGGGGAGTTGAGTGCCTCGGCCAGCGTCAGCGCCTGGGTGCCGGGCACCGCCCGCACCCCGTCGTGGCCCATCGCGCCCCACTTGTCGCCCAGCACCCGGCCGATGTCGAACGCGGCGAACGAGCGGTCGTCGTCCGCCATCCGCGAGGCCAGCGGATAGATCGTGCCGAGCGCCGAGTCGAAGTGCGAGTAGCAGCACACCAGCGGACCGTCGACCCGGTTCTGCTGCCCCTGCAGCACACCCCCGGTCCGCGCGTCGTCCGGCAGCCGGGACGCGAACGCGTAGTGCGAGAAGGCCCCTTGGAGCAGCGTCACCGACTTGACCGAGTGCACCCCCTCGGGCAGACCCCGCAGCGCGAACGACACCAGGCGCCCGCCGAAACTGTGCCCTACGAGATGCACCCGGACCTCCGGCGCCACCCCCGCGAGCCGCCCGATCACCGGACCGAGCCCCCGCTCGCCGACCGTCCCCGCCCGCCGTTTCATCGCGTAGTACGCCGCCTGCCGCAGCAGCTCCCGCGCCCCCTTCCAGGGGTTCGGCAGTGTGAACTCCGCGGTGGTGCCCGGCGGTCGGGGCGCCGCGAGATGCTCCAGGGCCTGCGCGAACTGGTCGCAGACCTCGGCCGTGCAGCCGACGGCGAGCATCCGCGGCTCGTTCTGCGGCAGCCCACCCGCCAGCGTGTCCGCGCCGAACTGCGCCTGCGGCCCGGGCGGCACCACCTCCACGAGCGTCCGCACCAGCCGCCCGAACTCCTCCAACTCGGCTTCCTGAGCGGGCTGTTGGTCCAGCATGCGGGCGATCTGGTCGATCAGCGTCGCGTTGCCCGGGAAGGCGTCGAGCAGCGCGTGCCGGGTGTCGTCGTCGAGCGCCGGAGCCGTCGGAGTCGCCGTCGCCGCCGCTACGGCAGCCGGTGTGTGCGGGAAGTCCGGGACCGGCTGGTCCGGGAACTCCATCGATGGCCAGATCACGCCCACGTACCCGATGCGGGCCTTCGGCGCGAGCTTCGGAATCGGTGCGAAGAAGCGGCTGTAGAGCTTCGTGGCACCGGCACGTTGACTGTTCCAGCCATGCGAGAACACGATCAGGTCACCGACCCCGCGCTGCCGCGCCTCGCGCAGCAGACGATCGCATTCCGCCTGGTCGACGTCCCCGTCGGCGTCGAAGGTCAACTCCCAGTAAGGGCTCACACTCATCGCCGGATCCGCCATGACCGGCCTCCTCGTCCCCCGGAGTGGCTCAATGTGGGCGCATCGTCCCGCTACCGGTGAAGATTGGCCATACGTAGCGAGTCACTTGTAGAGGAGGTATTCAGTTCGAATCCCCCGGAACACTCTCAACTCCTCCTGCCACTGCGCCACCACCTCGTCGGTGCTCGCGCCCGCGTCGATCGCCGTCCGCACCCGCGCCGACCCGGTGAGGTTGTCGATCCAGTGGTCCGAGCGCCAACCGAAGCCGCTCCAGACCTTCTTGGCGGTCACCAGCAGCGCGATCCCGGTGCGCACGGGGTCGAAAGCGGCCCGGTCGTGCACATGGATCTGCACCCCGCCGACCGTCTTCCCCTGGAACTTGGAGAACGTCGGCGCGAAGTACGCCTCCCTGAAGTGCACACCGGGCAGGGCGAGTCGATTCACCGCCGCCGCCCAGCGGCCGTCGATGCCCTCCGCGCCGAGCAGTTCGAAGGGGCGGGTGGTGCCGCGCCCCTCGGACAGGTTCGTTCCCTCGAAGAGACACGTCCCCGAGTACACGAGCGCGGTGTCCGGCGTCGGCATGTTGGGGCTCGGCGGCACCCACGGCAGCGACCAGGCGTCGTAGAACTCCGACCGCTTCCAGCCCGTCATCAGTACGGTCTCCAGCTGGACAGGTGTCTTCAGGAACTCCCCGTTGAACAACCGGGCCAGCTCCGCCACCGTCATCCCGTGCGCCTGCGCGATCGGCTGCCGACCGACGAAGGTCGCGAACTCCCGGTGCAGGACCGGGCCTTGGGCGGTGCGGCCGGTCACCGGGTTCGGGCGGTCGAGCACGACGAAGCGCTTGCCGGCCAGCTGGGCCGCCTCCATGCAGTCGTAGAGGGTCCAGATGTACGTGTAGAAGCGGGCGCCGACGTCCTGGATGTCGAAGACGACGGTGTCCACGCCGGAGGTCTTGAAGATGTCTGCGAGGGGTTGGCCGCTCTTCAAGTACGTGTCGTAGACGGGGAGTTGGGTGGCCGGGTCGGTGTGGCGGCCTTCTGAGCCGCCTGCCTGTGCGGTGCCCCGGAAGCCGTGTTCGGGGCCGAAGACCGCGGTGAGGTTCACGCGGGGGTCGGCGTGCATGACGTCGACGATGTGGTGGGTGTCTCTGGTGATGCCGGTGGGGTTGGTGACGATTCCGATGCGTTGGCCGTTGAGCTGGGTGTAGTCGTGTGCGGCGAGTTGTTCGAAGCCGGTGCGTAGGTTGCCGGGTTTGGGGAGTGTGGGGGTGAGGGTTGCCGCCGGGGTTGCTGCCAGGAGAGTTCTTCTGGTGAGGGGCATGTCGGCACGGTATGGGCTGCCGCGCGTGAATCGTCGGCTGCGGGCTGTGTGTGGTTGCTCGCGCCGTTCCCCGCGCCCCTAAAGGCAAAAGACGACTGCCCTTCCGGTGTTACATACCGACCGGTTAGTCTGACCGTGCAGTGGAGCCGCAGTCGAAGGAGACCGATGGTGGAAGCCGTTCAGGGTGCCGGGGTAGTCGTCACGGGGGCTGGGGGTGGCATCGGGGCCGCGCTGGCGCGGCGGTTCGCTGCCGAAGGGGCCCGGGTCGTCGTCAATGACCTGGACGGTGACCGGGCGAAAGCCGTCGCCGACGAGATCGGTGGGATCGCCGTGCCGGGGGATGCCTCGGCCGTCGTCGGTGAGGCCCGGGACGCTCTCGGTGGGACCGTCGACATCTACTGCGCCAACGCCGGACTCGGCTCCGGTGGGTCCGAGGCCGCAGGTGAGCAGGTGTGGGCGCAGGCCTGGGACGTCAATGTGATGGCCCATGTGCGGGCCGCTGAGGCGTTGATTCCGGGGTGGCTGGAGCGGGGCAGTGGGCGGTTCGTGTCCACCGTGTCGGCCGCCGGGCTGCTCACCATGATCGGGGCCGCGCCCTACAGCGTCACCAAGCACGGTGCGTACGCCTTCGCCGAGTGGCTGTCGCTGACGTACCGGCACCGGGGGATCAAGGTGCACGCCATCTGTCCCCAGGGTGTTCGCACCGACATGCTGGCCGCCACCGGCAGCGCGGGCGACCTGGTGCTCCAGCCGACCGCGATCGAGCCCGACGCCGTCGCGGACGCTCTGATGGCGGGGATCGAGGAGGAGCGCTTCCTGATCCTGCCGCACCCCGAGGTCGCCGGGTTCTACCAGCACAGGGCCGCCGAACCGGACCGCTGGCTGACCACCATGAACCACATCCAGCAGAAGTGGGAGGCCGGAGAGTGACCGACTCCCGCTATGCCGCCCGGCCCTGGCTCGGCCTGCTCAACGAGGCCCAGCGCGGGCCCGTCAGCCCGGACGACTCGCTGGTCCACGCCCTGCGGCGGGTCGTCGCCGAGACGCCCGACCGCACCTTCCTCACCTACTTCGACGGCCGGCTCAGCTATCGCGAGGTCGACGAGCTGAGCGACTCCGTCGCCGGGTACCTGGCCGCGCGGGGTCTTGAGCACGGTGACCGGGTCGCCGTCCTGCTCCAGAACTCGCCGCACTTCGTCATCGCGCTGCTCGGCGCCTGGAAGGCGGGCGCGATCGTCGTGCCCGTCAACCCCATGTACAAGTCGGGCGAGGTGACCCACGTCCTGCGGGACGGCGAGGTGGCCGCGCTGATCTGCTCGGACCGCGCGTGGGAGTCGTATCTGCGCGAGACGGCGGCCGAGTCGCCGGTGCGGATCGTGCTCACGGCATGTGAGTTGGATTTCCAGACTCGCGGCGACGCGCGCGTGCTCACCTTCGAGCGGCTTCCGCAGGCCTCCGATGCCGAGGACCTTGTGGCCGTCGCCCGCCAGGGCCGTCAGGCCCCCGGTGTTCCCGCTCCGGTGCCCGCCGACATCGCGCTGATCAGCTACACCTCGGGGACGAGCGGTGCCCCGAAGGGCGCCACCAACACCCACGGCAACATCCTCTACAACGCCGAACGGCAGCGCACCGGGCTCGGGCTGCCGGACCCGCCCGTGTACTTCGCGATGGCGCCGCTGTTCCACATCACCGGGATGGTGTGCCAGCTGGGTGCCTCGCTCGTCAGCGGGGGCTCGCTGGTGCTGGTGTACCGCTTCGAGGGCGGGGTGGTGCTCGACGCGTTCGCCGAGCACAGGCCGCACTACACGGTCGGCCCGTCCACCGCCTTCATGGCGCTCGCCGCGCATCCTGACGTCACCCCGGACCACTTCGCGTCCTTCCGGAACATCTCCTCCGGCGGCGCGCCGGTACCGCCCGCCCTGGTCGAGAAGTTCCGGTCCGGCTTCGGGCCGTACATCCGCAACGGCTACGGCCTCACCGAGTGCACCGCGCCCTGCGCCTCCGTACCGCCGCAGCTGGAGGCGCCCGTCGACCCGGCGTCCGGGACGCTGGCCGTGGGTGTGCCGGGGCCCGACACCGTCGTACGGATCGTCGACGACCAGGGCGACGAGGTCCCCTTCGGGGAGCAGGGCGAGATCGTCGTACGCGGGCCGCAGGTCGTGCCCGGGTACTGGCGGCGCCCCGAGGCCACGGCCGAGACCTTCCCGGACGGTGAACTGCGCACCGGGGACATCGGATTCATGGACCCGGAGGGCTGGCTGTACGTCGTCGACCGCAAGAAGGACATGATCAACGCGTCCGGCTTCAAGGTGTGGCCGCGCGAGGTCGAGGACGTCCTGTACACCCACCCGGCGGTGCGCGAGGCGGCCGTCGTCGGGGTGCCCGACGGGTACCGGGGCGAGACCGTGAAGGCGTACATCAGTCTCCGTCCGGGCGCCGAAACCGACCCCGATGAATTCGCCGTGTACTGCAAGGAGAGACTGGCCGCCTACAAATACCCGCGCCAGGTGGAGATCCTGCCCGAGCTGCCGAAGACGGCAAGTGGGAAGATCCTCCGGCGGGAACTGCGTTCCCGGTCGCACGACAGCGAGTGAACACCTAGGAAAGGCAGGTGGCGGCAGTGCCCAGGACGACCGACGGAGACGGGGCTCCTGTCCCGCAGCGGCTGCTGGCCGCCGCCACCCGGCTCTTCGCCGAGCAGGGCTACGACCGCACCTCGGTGCAGGAGATCGTCGAGGCCGCAGGGGTCACCAAGGGGGCGCTCTACCACTACTTCGGCTCCAAGGACGACCTTCTGCACGAGGTGTACGCGCGCGTGCTGCGCCTCCAGCAGGAGCGCCTGGAGGTGTTCGCGGGCGCCGACGAGCCGGTGGAGAAGCGGCTGCGGGACGCCGCCGCGGATGTCGTGGTGACCACGATCGACAATCTCGACGACGCGGCGATCTTCTTCCGGTCCATGCACCATCTGAGCCCGGAGAAGAACAAGCAGGTGCGCGCCGAGCGCCGCCGCTACCACGAGCGCTTCCGCGCGCTCGTCGAGGAGGGCCAGCGCGAGGGCGTCTTCTCCACCGCGACCCCGGCGGACCTGGTCGTGGACTACCACTTCGGCTCGGTCCACCACCTGTCGACGTGGTACCGGCCGGGCGGCCCGCTCAGCCCCCAGGAGGTCGCCGACCACCTCGCGGACCTGCTGCTGCGGGCGCTGCGGCCGTAGGTCTACGGCTCGGGAGTCGGGCCCAGCCCCGCCTCCCGGGCCCATGCCGCCGCCTCCGCGCGGTCCGCCACGCCGAGTTTGGCCAGGACCGCCGACATGTGGTTGCTGACCGTCTTGGGAGACAGGCCCAGCCGGGTGGCCACCGTCGAGTTGGGCTGGCCGTCGGCGATCAGGGCGAGTACGTCCCTCTCGCGCGGGGTGAGTGTCGGACACGGGTCGGGCCGGTCCGGCGGTCGGCTGAGCTGGCCGAGCACGCGCCGGGCGACACCGGGGCCGAAGATGGCCTCGCCGGCGGCCACCGCGCGGATCGCGCGGACGATCTCGTCCTGGCCCGCGCCCTTGAGGACATAGCCCAGGGCGCCCGCCCGCATCGCGGCGAACACCGAGTCGTCCTCCTCGACCATGGTGAGCATCAGCACGGCCACCCGGGGCGCCACCCGGCCGATCTCCCGGGTGGCCTCGATGCCGTTGAGGTCGGGCATCCGGATGTCCATCACCACGACGTGCGGACGCAGGGTCACCGCGGCCCGCACCGCCTCCCGCCCGCTCGCGGCGACCCCGACGACCCGCACCCGCGGGCTCCCGTCCCGCACGGACTCCAGCAGCGCGGCCAGCCCGGTGCGGACCACGGGATGGTCGTCGGCGAGTACGACCCGCAGCGCGTCCTCGCTGTCCTCCCGCCCCGTCACAACGCCCCTCCCAGCGGCAGCGTCGCCACCACCCGCCCCCGGCCCGCCACACACCGGCCGCCCAGCTCCGCCGCGCGCTCCTGCATCGACGTGATGCCCACGCCCGGCGTCCACGCGGTCTCCTCGCCCGACGGCACACCGTCGTCGCACACCTCCAGCCGCAGCCCGTCCCCGATCTCGATGCGCAGGTCGACGCGGGAGGCACGGGCGTGCCGTGCCGCGTTGGTCAGCGCCTCGATCGCGATGCGGTACGCGGCCACCTCCACGGCGGCGGGCAGCGCCGGCAGCCGCTCGGGTGCCTGGACCCGCACCTGGAGCGGGATGCCGTCCGCGCGCCAGGACAGCCGTACCGCACGCTCCCGCAGCGCGCCCAGCAGCCCCAACTGGTCCAGATCCGGGGGTCGTAGCCCGTCCACCAGCCGGCGCACCTCCGCGACCGCGCCCCCGACCTCGGACCGCAGCTCGGCCAGCAGTACCGCCGCCCGCTCCGGATCGAAGGCCAGCAGATTGCGCACGGCGTCCGCCTGGAAAGCCGCTCCGGCGAGAGTCGGTCCGAGCCCGTCGTGCAGATCCCGGCGGATCCGGCGCCGCTCCTCCTCGCGCGCGGCCACGATCCGCTCCCGGGAGTGCTGCAACTGCCTTGTGAGGTCGGTGGCGTGGAGCGCGGCGGCCAGCGGTACCGCGAGCAGTTCGAGTACGGCCAGGTCGGCCGGGGTGGGCTGCTGTTCGCCGGGGCGCAGTCCGATCACCAGGGCGCCGACGGTCCGGCCGTCGTAGTCGAGCGGTATGGCGTGGATCCTTTCGCCCGGTTCGCCCCAACTGCCGTCCGTCACCCCGGACTTCGACTCCACGCACACGTACGGCAGCCGCAGCGCCTCGCCGACCGCCTCCGGGACCCCGTCGACCCCGGTGCCGGCCAGCCGTTCGCCGATGCGGGAGACCGCGCGCACCGGGTCGTGCCGGTCGCCGTAGAGGGCGTGGTCGACCGTGCGTTGGAGGAGGCGGCGGGCGGGGGCGAAGGCGAGGGCCAGGGTGACGGTGATCAGCGCCGGGCCGAGGAGGGCGGGGTCGGGGTTGAGGAGGGCCTGCACGGAGGTGACGAGACCGACGTAGGTGACGATCACGCCGACCGTGAGCGTGCCGTAGAGGAGGCTGCGGGAGACGACCAGGCGGATGTCGAGGAGTTCCTCGCGGACCACGGCGATCATGATGGCGGTCGGCAGGAACAGGGTGCAGCACGAGGTGTACACGGCCGGGAAGCCGAGGATCTGCAGGGCCACGCTCAGGGCGAGGGGCAGTATGCCCGCGATGAGCCACAGGAGCCGGCGGCGGTCCTGTTCGCCGCCGCGCCGGTAGCGGACGGCCATGACGGCGAACACGGCGGCCAGTACCAGGCAGGCCTTGGCGGTCTCGACGTCCCGCAGGAGGGGCATCCAGCCGGGCGGCACCGGGAGGTAGGAGGGCTGGGCGGGCGTGCCGCGGAACAGGCCCCAGTCGTCCCGGGCCCAGATCGCGAAGTCCAGTGGGGAGGACAGGAGTTGGGCGGCCAGGGCCCAGCGCCAGCGGCGGTCGGGCAGCCGGCCGTCGGGGAACAGGAAGAACACGAGCACGAACGCCGTGGAGCTGCCGAGGATCCAGGTGTGGCGGCCGACGGTCGTGACCGCGTGCAGCAGCTCCGGCGACCAGCCGAGCCGCAGCCCCTGGACGGCCAGTCCGATCGACATGCCGGTGAACGCGTGGCCCAGCCCGTACGCGATCAGCAGCCATCCGATGGGGTTGCGGGGGCGGTGCAGGGCGATCACCGTGCCGCAGACCGGGTAGGCGAGGCCCACCGCCAGGTCGACGACCATGTCGTAGTGGACGAGGTCCGCGACCGGGACATCGGCCACCGCCAACGCGACCGACCCGACGGCCACTTGGAGCGCCGCCAGCCCCAACAGCGCGTACGCGGCGGCCGAGTGGGGCCGGGTGCGCCCGTCGCGGTCTTCCATGCGTCCCATCGTGGGGGCCCGGCACCCGGGTGTCATGGGAACGCTTCCCGGACCACCCGGGAGAGGTCCCCGGCCTTGCCCGGGGGCTTCCCCTCAACTCCCGGCCCCCGTCGCCGTGATGCTCGTAGCAGCGGAACGGCGGGCGCACCGCCGGGTCGACCGACCGGAACAACGGGGGAAACATCATGCTGTCAACGAAGCGGCGCCTGACCGGCGTCGTCCTGGGCTCCGTGCTCGCTCTCGGCGGTACGGCGGCGGTGCCGGCCGCCGCGCAGACACCGGCGCGGGCCGGGTGCGGTAGCGCGGTGAACGAGCCGCACATCTACCAGCGTTGGAGCGCGCTCGGCGGAGCGAGCGGCTGGCTCGGCTGCCCGACCACCGGCACGAGGGACGTGTACCTGAACGGCGCCTACGCCGGGAAGCGCCAGTACTTCACCTACGGCACCGCCACCTGGTCGCCGCGCCAGGGCTCGAACATGGTCGTCGCCGCGTGGGAGGACCGCGGCTACGCCTACTTCAACTGGGGTACGACGGCCCCGTACCGCTACGACTCGTTCCTGGTCCGCTGGACCAGCGCCTCCGACCCCGGGGGCACCCAGCGGGAGTTCGGCGGCGGAACCGCCGGCCGGATCCGGGTGCGGGAGCAGAACACCGGCGCCTATGTCTTCGTCGTCGAGGGCTGCGACATCGGCACCTTCGGGCACACCTGCCGGCAGGGCTGGACGCTGAAGGCGAGCACGCCCAACTGACCATCACCTCGGGGGAAAAGGGCTGGAGGGGGTACCGGTACCCCCTCCAGCCCCTTCGTGCTTTTACAGGTACTTCTTCAACTCCCGGCGGGCGAGAGACCGTTGGTGCACCTCGTCCGGGCCGTCCGCCAGCATCAGGGTGCGGGCGCTCGCGTACAGCTCCGCCAGCGGGAAGTCCTGGCTGACACCGCCCGCGCCGTGCAGCTGGATCGCCTTGTCGAGGATGCCGACCACCGTGCGGGGCGTGGCGATCTTGATGGCCTGGATCTCCGCGTGGGCACCCTTGTTGCCTACGGTGTCCATCATCCAGGCCGTCTTCAGGACCAGCAGCCGCAGTTGCTCCACGGCTACCCGGGCGTCCGCGATCCAGTTATGGACGACGCCCTGCTGGGCCAGCGCCTTGCCGAACGCGACGCGGGAGACGGCCCGTTGGCACATCAGCTCGATCGCCCGCTCGGCCATGCCGATCAGCCGCATGCAGTGGTGGATACGGCCCGGGCCGAGCCGCGCCTGGGCGATGGCGAAGCCGCCGCCCTCCTCGCCGATCAGGTTCGTCGCCGGCACGCGCGCGTGGTCGAAGATCACCTCGGCGTGGCCGCCGTGGGAGTGGTCCTCGTAGCCGAAGACCTGCATCGCGCGCTTGACCGTGACACCGGGGGTGTCGCGGGGGACGAGGATCATGGACTGCTGGCGGCGGATGTCGGCGCCGGTCGGGTCCGTCTTGCCCATCACGATGAAGATCTTGCAGTCCGGGTTCATCGCCCCGGAGATGTACCACTTGCGGCCGGTGATGACGTAGTCGTCGCCGTCCCGCTCGATGAGCGTGGTGATGTTGGTGGCGTCCGAGGAGGCCACCTCTGGTTCTGTCATCGCGAACGCCGAGCGGATCTCGCCTGCCAGCAGCGGCTCCAGCCACTGCTTCTTCTGCTGCTCGTCGCCGAACTGGTGGAGCACCTCCATGTTGCCGGTGTCCGGTGCCGCGCAGTTCAGTGCGGTGGGGGCCAAGTGCGGGGAGCGGCCGGTGATTTCGGCCAGCGGGGCGTACTGGAGGTTGGTCAGGCCGGCGCCGTACTCGGCGTCGGGGAGGAAGAGGTTCCAGAGGCCCTGCCTGCGGGCCTCTTCCTTCAACTCGCCTACTACGGCAGGGGTGTCCCAGCGGGAGGCGAGCTGGGCGCGCTGGTCTTCCGCCACGGCTTCGGCCGGATAGACGTACTCGTCCATGAAGGCCAGGAGCTTGGCGCGCAGTTCCTCGGTGCGTGCGTCGAACGCGAAGTCCATGGTGGATCAGCCTTCCTGAAGGGTGGTCAGGCCGTGCTCGATGAAGACGGGGACCAGCTCGCCGATGCGGTCGAAGCCTCGGCCGACCGTCTGGCCCAGGGTGTAGCGGTAGTGGATGCCCTCCAGGATCACGGCGAGCTTGAACCACGCGAACGCCGTGTACCAGGCGACCGACGACACGTCGCGCCCCGAGCGCGCGGCGTACCGCTCGACCAGCTCGGCCGGTGCGGGGTGGCCCGGGGCCGAAGCGGTGGTGGAAATGGGGGAGTTGGGCAGCTCCAGCGGGATGCTGTACATCACCAGCAGGCCCAGGTCCGTGAGCGGGTCGCCGAGTGTCGACATCTCCCAGTCGAGGATCGCCTTGATCTTGTCGTCCTTGCCGATGAGGACGTTGTCCAGGCGGTAGTCGCCGTGTACGACCGTGGGGGTGGGGGAGGTGGGGAGCCGGCGGCCCAGCGCTGCGTGCAACTCCTCCACTCCGGCCAGTTCGCGGTTGCGGGAGGCCGCCAACTGCTTGCCCCAGCGGCGGAGTTGGCGGTCCAGGAAGCCCTCGGGGCGGCCGAAGTCCGCGAGGCCGACCTCGGCGGGGTCCACCGCGTGCAACTCGACCAGGGTGTCGACCAGTTCGAGCACCGCGCCCCGGGTGCGCTCCGGGCCGAGCGGGAGCAGTTCGTCGGCGGTGCGGTACGGGGTGCCCTCCACGAACTCCATGACGTAGAAGGGCGCCCCGAGTACTTCGTCGTCCTCGCACAGCAACACTGGGTTCGGCACCGGTACGTTCGTCGGGTGCAGGGCGCTGATCACCCGGTGTTCGCGCTTCATGTCGTGCGCGGTGGCCAGGACATGGCCGAGCGGGGGGCGTCGTACGACCCACTTGGTGGCGTTGTCCGTGACCGCGTAGGTGAGGTTCGACCGTCCGCCCTCGATCAGCCGGCCGGACAGGGGGCCGGTGACCAGACCGGGCCGCTCGCGGTCGAGCAGACCGCGCAGCCGGTCGAGATCGAGTCCGGGCGGGTGGTCGGGGCTCATACATCACTCCTGTGGACGGGCGAACAGGTCTGGCACCATCATGCCGACCGGTCGGTATGTCGTCCAGTGGGGGAGCGAAACGTGACCGGGGCCACGAGGGGCCACGATAGGCCGACAGCTCCCCGCGCGGGGTGGCGGGGAGCTGTCGGGTGGCGCGTTCAGGCCGTTCAGGCTCAGTGGTCGTCCCAGTGGCCGTTGTGCAGGGCGTGGCGGTGGCCGTCGTGGACGTAGTCGACGTGGTCGCCGTGCAGGACGCTGTCGTGGCCGCAGTCCTGGCCGTGCTGGTGCTCGTGCTCCTGGTGGGCTACGTGGCCGCCCGGCTCGCACTCGTCCCAGTGGCCGCCGTGCTCGCGGTGCAGGTGGCCGTCGTGCGCGTAGTCGACGTGGTCGCCGTGCGGGACCGTCGTGTGGCCGCAGTCCGGGCCGTGGGTGTGGGTGTGCGCGGAGTGCTCCAGGTGCAGGGTGGTCATGGTGCTCGCCTTCGGAGGTGCGGTCGATGCCGTCGCACAGGCTGCCATGCGAACGCCGCATATCGGGGCATCCCGGCCGCGTGGCGCCGGGGTGGGGTCGGGGTCGTGGCGGTACGGCGAGCCCGCCGCGGGTTGCGCCCCTCCGTTGGTTCCACGGTGAGCGGCGTTGGGACCAGTTAAGCGGCGGGCTGCGCCGTACCGCCACGACCCGCTCCCGTCCGTCGGCGGCTGCGGGTGCGTGGTCCATCCCCACCTCTTCAATACACAAGCACCGCCGCGCATACCGCCACGGCCACCGTGCAGAGCACTGCCGCGGTGGCGTGGCGGGGGGCGAGGGGTGGGGGTGGTCCGCTGTCGGCTGTGAGGGTGGTGATGCGGTGGTGGGCCAGGGTCAGGAAGGCGAGCCAGAGTGCGCAGCAGAGGGCGCAGATGATGACGCCCTCTGGGGTGACTCCGCCGTGCAGTGCCGCCTTTGCGGCCAGGACCGCGGCCACCGTGCTCGACAGGGTCGTACGGCGCCAGGCCAGGCGGGTGCGTTCGGGTTGCAGGCCCGGGTCGCGGTTCGGGGGGCTGGTCATCCTTCCCATCCGGCCAGTACGACGATGACCATCGCTACGGCCACGATCGCCACGGCGATGCTGAGCAGTGCGGGGAAACGGGATACGGGCAGATCCTTGCCCTGGCGCATCGCCCGTTCGCAGCGCACCCAGTGGTTGACCGCGCGCAGTGAGCACATGACGCCCGCGGCGAGCAGTGCCAGGGCCAGGCCTACGCGCCAGGCCCAGCGGAGGTCCGGCAGGAACTGGTCCACCGCGAAGCCGCCGCCGATCAGTGCGAGCGCGGTGCGCAGCCAGGCCAGGAAGGTGCGTTCGTTGGCCAGTGAGAAGCGGTAGTCGGGGGTGCCGCCCTCCTCGCTGATCTCCTGGGGCGCGAACCACAGCCGGACGTTCCGTGCGAAATCGATCACGGGAGCGAGCCTATCCGGCCGTCTTGGACTGGTACTCCTGGAGTCGTTCGTAGGCCGCCAGGCCGTCCGGTACCCATTCCCACTCGTTCAGGCGCCGTACGATCTCGCCCTCCTCCAGGAAGGCGTGCCAGTCGACCTCCTCGACCTGGGGGCTGACCGGCAGGTCGCAGCGCACCTCGTAGACCGCCGACCACCAGGTCTGGCCGGCGCCGTCGTCGTAGAGGAATTTGAAGAGGAAGCCTGGTTGGGGCAGGCCGGTGACGCCCAGTTCCTCCTCGGCTTCGCGCAGGGCCGCTTCGTCGTAGGACTCGCCCGCGCCGACCACTCCGCCGACGAACATGTCGTAGAGGGAGGGGAAGACCAGTTTGGTGGGGGTGCGGCGGTGGACGAAGACGCGGCCCTGGGCGTCTCGGGTCTGGACGAAGACCGCGCGGTGGCGCAGGCCCCGGGCGTAGGCCTCGCCTCGCGGGGATCGGCCGATCACGCGGTCGTGTTCGTCGACGATGTCCAGGATTTCGTCTGCTGCGCTCATGACCCCATCCAAACAGGGGAGGGGAGGGGAGGGGTGGTCAGCGGGGTTGGAGGTTCAGGGCCGGTTGCGGTTTCGTCGTGCCGCGCGGCATCGCGGGGTGCATGCCCAGGAGCAGGATGCCTACGACGATTCCGGCGAGGCCGACCGCCTCCCAGGCCAGTGCGCCGGTGTCGGTGCGCAACTGGTCGCCCAGGAAGCCCACCCCGCAGATGATCCCGGCCAGGGGCTGGGCCGCGGTGAGTGCGGGCAGTGACATACGCAGGGGGGCCGTTTCGAACGCGCTCTGCACCAAGACCAGGCCGGTTACACCGAGCGCCAGTACTCCGTACGGCTGCCAGCCGGTGACCAGTTCGGTGAGGCCGCCCGCGGTGAAGCGCTGGCCACTGACGCGGGTCAGCGCGTCCTGCACGCCGTAGAGGAGGCCGGCGGCCAGGGCCAGGAGGACCGGGGCCGCGCTGAGGCGGGAGCGCTTGGCGTAGGTCGTGAGGAGGAGGGCGAGGCCCACCATCGCGCCGATGATCAGCCAGTGGCGGAAGGGGTCCGTCACTGCCGTGCCGCTGCGCGGCTCGCCCGCGACGATGAACGTCGTGACACCGCCGGCCAGGAGCGCCAGGCCCGTCCAGCCCTGGCGGCCCAGGGGTTGTCTCGTCTGCTTGCGGGAGAGGGCCAGGGCGAAGAGGAGGTTCGTGGCGAGGAGTGGTTCGACCAGGGAGATCTCGCCCTGGGACAGGGCTATCGCGCCCAGCACCATGCCCGCGACCATCAGGGCGATACCGCCGAGCCAGCGCGGCACCTTCATGAGGTCGAGGAGCAGTCTCGGGGAGAGGAAGTCGCTCAGGGGTGCCTGCTGGGCCGCGTTCTGCTGGAGCACGAACCCGAAGCCGAGGCAACAGGCCGCGCTCACGGAGAGCATCAGAACCAGAACCGACACGCTGCGTACCTCGATCGTTGGGCCGGGCTACGGGATGCGTTTGGGCGACTGTAGCGCCCCGGGGTCCGGCGTGCCCCTGGAAGTTCCCGGAAGCGGGACCGTGCTGCCATGGTCCGCCGCCGCGCGCCCGAGCGCCATGGCGTACGACACATCGGTTACCCGCGAACGCTTGGCAGCGTACCGTCCCGGGTAGGGGTTGTGGCCACAAGTGCCTTTTGCGTGAAGGTAGTTGACAGGAGTAACAGGCGTTCGGCACTTGACGTGAAGTGTTGGCTGGGGGTTGGCTGTGCGTGATCGGCCGATAGCGCGCCGATGTCCCGCAGCGTCGCGTGAGGATCGTGAGGAATACCCGGGTGTCACCGCCCCCGCCACCCCTCGGACGCCGCCACAAACGAGCGGCCCAGGCATTCGACGCCGCCCTCGACGACGGAGAACTCGTCGCCGCGCGCGCCGCGTTGGCCCAGGGACGCTGGCAGGCGGTGCGCGGGCTGCTCGCCCAGACGGGCGACGAGTGGGATCTGCGCGCCCACCGGGTCACCGTCCTCGCCCTGGAGTCCTACACCACCGCCTGGGCCCGTGACTGGCTGCTCGCCGAGCCCGAGTCCGCCGACGCCTCCGTACTGCTCGCCGTCGCCCTCGTCCAGCGCGTACTGGCCGGCAAGGAGAAACCCGTCAAGGCCCGCGACGCCTGCCGTACGGCGGCGGCCCGCGTGCCCGCCGATCCCACGCCCTGGCTCGGACTGCTCCTCCTGGAGCACAGCCTCGGCACCGACGAGGGCGTCGTCCAGCTCTTCGACGAGGTCCGCCACCGGCACGCCGACCACCACCACGCCCACCACCTGATGGTCGCCAGGCTGGCCGAGCGCCGGGCCACCGCCGGACTCGACCCGCTGCACGAGGTCTACGACTTCGCCTACTGGGCCGCCGAGCAGGCCCCCGCCGACTCCCCGCTCGCCATCCTGCCGGTCGTCGCGCACGCCGAGCGCTACCGCGTGCTGGCCGCCGCCGGCCTCGAACCCGCCGACCCGGCCGCCTCCGAGCACTGGTCCGGACGCCGGGCCCGGCAGGTGATGAAGGCCGCCTTCGACTGGTGGCTGGAGTGGGAGCACGAAGGCCATCCGCGCCGCCTCGTCGACCTCAACTTCCTTGCCCACGCGAAGTACTGCGAGGGCCGCAGCGCCGAGGCCGCCGCCCTGTTCCACCGCATCGGGGAGCACCCGACCCCGGCCCCCTGGTCCTACCCGGACCGCGACCCGCTCACCGCTTTCCGTACCGCGCGCGACCATGCGCTCGGTACGACGTAACGCACCCGTACCGACGTACTCGTATCAACGCACTCGTATCAACGCCTTCGTATCAACGCCTTCGTACCAACGCCTTCGTAGCGACCCCGAAAGGACGTTCCCGCCATGACGACGGGCAGTTCCAGCACGAGCAGCGCCACCGCGGACGGCGGCGGCAGCGGCATCAGCACGTTCAGAGGGCAGGAGCGCGCCCTGCGCGCCGACCGCCTCGGCACGGGGGGCCTGCTGCTCTCCGTGCTCGCGGCGACCGCGCCCCTCATGGTGGTCGCGGGTGTCATGCCCACCACATTCGCGGTGATGGGCATCGAAGGGCAGCCGCTCCTCTTCGTCCTCCTCGGCGTCGTCCTGGTCCTCTTCAGCGTCGGCTACGCCGAGATGAGCCGGCACGTCCACAACGCGGGCGCCTTCTACGCGTACATCTCCCGCGGCCTCGGCGGCACCGCCGGCGCCAGCGCGGCCCTGGTGGCGCTCGTCGCGTACAACGCCCTCCAGGTCGGCATCTACGGCATCTTCGGCTTCGAGGTCTCCGGGCTCTTCTCCACCTACGCCCACGTCCAAGTCGCCTGGTGGATACCGGCGTTGGTGGCCGTGGCCGTCGTCGGCGGGCTCGGCTGGCTGAAGATCGACGTCAACGCGCGCGTGCTCGGCGTGCTGCTGATCGTCGAGGTCGCGCTCGTCGTCATCTTCGACATCGCGGCCGTCGCCGACCCGGCCAAGGAGGGCCTGTCCCTGCACGCCTTCAACCCCGACACCCTCAGCGGCGCCGGCGTCGGCACCGCCCTGTGCTTCTGCATCGCCGCCTTCCTCGGCTTCGAACAGGCCCCGGTGTACGCCGAGGAGACCAGCCGCCCGCACATCCTGGTGCCGCGCGTGATGTTCCTGGCCGTCAGCGGCGTCGCCGTCTTCTTCGCGCTCAGCTGCTGGGCGCTCACCGTCGCGACCGGGCCCTCCCAGATCGTCGGCGTCTCCCAGAAGCAGAGCGCGGGCCTGCTCTTCTACCTCACCGACTCCCGGCTCGGCGGCACCTTCACCGACGTACTCCATGTCCTGTTCGTCACCGGCATGTTCGCGGCCATGCTCAGCTTCCACAACGTCGTCGCCCGGTACGCCTTCGCCATGGGCCGCGAGGGTCTGCTGCCGTCCGCCTTCGGCCGTACGACGGGCTCCAGCGGCGCCCCCGGCACCGGCTCGCTGCTGCAGACCGCGGTGTCCGCCGTGATCGTGATCGTCTTCGCGGTCGCCGACGACAAGCCGACCGGCGACCCGACCGAGCCGGTCCTGCACCTGTTCACCTGGTTCGGCAACATCGGCGCCCTCGGCGTGATCGTGCTGATGGCCGCCGCCTCCCTCTCGGTGATCGTCTTCTTCGCCCGCCGCGGCTCCGCCGGCGCCCAGGCCTGGCGGCTGGTCACCTCCGCGCTGTCCGGCATCGCGCTGGTCGTCATCGCCGTCTACACGGTCAAAGACTTCGACGTCCTGGTCGGCGCCGGTCCCGGCTCGTCCCTGAGCTGGATCCTGCCCGGGATCGTCGGCCTCGCCCTGCTCGTCGGCCTGGCCCAGGGCCTGTTCCTGCGCGCCCGCAACCCCGAGGCGCACGCCCGCATCGGGCTCGGCAACGAGGCGTTCCAGCTGGACAAGGCGGCGACGGAAGCGCCGTAGGAACCTGTGGCGGAGCTGTCGTAGCTGAGAAGCACGTAAGAAGTGGTTACGGAAGTCTGACGAGCATCCGCGATCCCTGGCCGCGCCGGGGTCGCGGGTGTTCGAATGAATGCGTGAACCCTGAACCGACCGAGTCGTCCGATCCACCCGAGGAGGAGAAGGAAGCGCAGGGTCGGCCCATCGGCCGCCGTGTCCTTCTCGGCACCCTCGGCCTGGGCGCCCTCGGCGTCGTGTCCGCGCCCGTTCTGCAGAGGGGCATGGACGGGTTCCTCGGCGCCGTCTCCGGCAAGGACCCCACCGGGCTGACCGGACTGCTCCCGAACGGCGGCGGCTTCCGCTACTACTCGGTCACCGCGTCCGTGCCGAACAGGAACGCCCAGAACTACCGGCTGACCGTCGACGGCCTGGTCGACAAACCGGCGACCTACACCCTCGCCGACCTGCGCGCGATGCCGCAGACCCGGCTGGTCAAGGACGTCCAGTGCGTCACCGGCTGGCGGGTCCCCGGGACCCCCTTCGAGGGGGTGCGACTGTCCCGGCTCCTGGACGCCGCGGGAGTGCGCGCCAAGGCCGGGGCGGTCCGCTTCACCTGCTTCGACGGCGCCTACACCGAGAGCCTCACCCTCGACCAGGCCCGCCGCTCCGACATCCTGGTCGCGCTGCGCATGCAGGACAAACCCCTGGGCCACGACCACGGCGGGCCGGTCCGCCTCTACGTCGCTCCGATGTACTTCTACAAGTCCGCGAAGTGGCTCTCCGGCATCACGGTCACCGAGCACGTCAAGCCCGGCTACTGGGAGGACCGGGGCTACGACGTCGACGCCTGGGTCGGCAAGTCGAACGGACGCGACGATGACCCTACGAGCTGAAGCCCACGCCCCCGCCACGGAGCCGTCGTCACACGTCCGCCGCTTCGGCCGCGCCGACCGCTGGGTGCACCGCACCACGGCCGCGCTCATGGGCATCTGCGTGGCCACCGCGGCCTGCCTCTACATCCCGGAGTTCGCCGAACTCGTCGGCCGCCGCCAACTCGTCGTGCGCATCCACGAGTTGGCCGGGGTCGCGCTCCCCGTGCCCGTCCTCTTCGGCCTCTTCTCCCGGGGCTTCCGCGTCAACCTCGGCTTCCTCAACCGCTTCGGCCCGCACGACCGGGTCTGGTTGCGCGGCGCCCTGATGCGCGACAAACGCCGCTCGGCCCGCCCGGCCGACAAGTTCAACGCCGGCCAGAAGATCTACGCCAACTGGATCGCCGGCGCGAGCCTGGTGATGCTCGGCACGGGCCTCATGATGTGGTTCACCCACCTCACCCCGATCATGTGGCGCACCAGCGCGACCTTCGTCCACGACTGGCTCGCCCTCACGATCGGCATCGTGCTGGGCGGCCACATCGGCATGGCGCTGGGGGACCCGGAGGCGCGGGCGGGGTTGCGCACGGGGAAGGTGAGCAGGGAGTGGGCGAAGCGGGAGCACCCGCTCTGGAAGCCGTGAGCGCGGTCAGCACTCCTTGGCCCGGTAGCGCGGCTGCGCCTTGCGGGACCGCTTCAGTCCCTGAAGCCCGGCAGTGCCTTGCAGGACGGGCTCAACTGCCGAAGCCCGGCAGCGCCCTGTGGGATTGGCTCAGGGCGTGAAACCCGGGAGCGCCTTGCGGGATGGGCTCAACAGCCGAAACCTGGCAGCACCCCGGAGGACCAGCTCACCGTCCAAGCGCGGCTGCGCTTTGCGGGACCGCTTCAGCCCGTGAAGCCTGGCAGTGCCTTGCGGGACGGGCTCAACTGGCGAAGCCCGGTAGTGCCCTGTGGGATTGGCTCAGGGCGCGACGCCCGGGAGCGCCTCGCGGGATGGGCTCAATAGCCGAAACCTGGCAGCACCCCGGAGGACCAGCTCACCGTCCAAGCGCGGCTGCGCTTTGCGGGACCGCTTCAGCCTGTGAAGCCTGGCAGTGCCTTGCGGGACGGGCTCAACCGGCGAAGCCCGGCAGTGCCCTGCGGGGCCGACTCAGGGCGTGAAACCCAGTAGCACCCAGCGGGACTGGCTCACCTTCCAAGCGCGGCTGCCCTGTGCAGGGCCGATTCAGCCCCTGAAGCCCGGCAGCGCCTCGCGGGACTGGCCCCCCAGCGCAGCCGCACCTTGCAGGACCGCATCAGCCCCCGAAGTCCACCAACCCCTCGCAGTATCGGCTCAACTCCCGAAGCCCAGCTGCTCCTTGCCGCACCGGCTCAACTCCCGAAATCCAGCTGCACCTTGCAGCACCACCTCACCCCCCGAAGTCCAGCAGCACCTTGCACGACCGGCTCCGGTCGGCCGCCAGCGTGAACGCCGACTCCGCGTCGCGGACCGGTACCGCCGCGCTGACGAGCGCGTCGAACGACGGCTCCACCGCGAGGAGTTGGAGCGCGTCGTCGAACTCCGTGTCGAAGCGGAACGCGCCCCGGAGTTCGATCTCCCGGCTGACGACCAGGTTCCCGGCGAAGGGACTCTGTCCCGGCGGCAGCATCCCGAGCTGCACGACCACCCCGCCCCGCCGTACCAGCCGCAGACAGGTGTCCAACCCCGCCGCCACCCCGGACGCCTCGATGGCCACGTCGACCTCCGACGGCCACCCGTTGTCGTCCGGATCATCGGCCCGTACGACGGTGTCGGCACCGGCCGCCGTCGCGTAACTCAGCGCCGCCGGAAGCAGATCGGTGACCGTCACGTGTGTCGCGCCGGCCGCCTTCGCCGCCGCGACGACCAGACAGCCGATCGGTCCCGCGCCGGTGACGAGAACACGGCGTCCGGTCACGTCCCCGGCCCGGCGCACGGCGTGCAGGGCGACGGAGAGCGGTTCGGCGAGGGCGGCCCGGCGCAGGTCCAGGCCCGCCGGGACCGGCCTCAACTGGTCGGCGGGGACCGTGACTTGCGCCGCGAATCCGCCCTGTACGTGCGGGAAGCGGGCCGCGCTGCCCAGGTACGCGGTGTCGCGGCAGACGTTGCGCCGCCCGTCCGCGCACTCGGGGCAGACCCCGCAAGGAGTGGCCGGGTGCACGGCAACTGCCGTACCGGGGGCGGGACCTGAGGCCCCGGGGCCGTAGGACAGGACCGTGCCGACCACCTCGTGGCCGAGCAGCATCGGTTCCTTGAGGCGGAAGTCGCCGACGCCGCCGTGGCGCCAGTAGTGGAGGTCGGAGCCGCAGACGCCGCCGTAGCGGACGGCGACCAGGGCCTGGCCGGGGCCGGGCTCCGGGACCGTCAACTCCTCGACCCGCAGGTCGTCCTGACCGTGAATCACACAACCCAGCATGTTCTGGACTCCCGTTCTCTACAGCACGCTCGTCATGCCGCCGTCGACGTACAGCACCTGTCCGCTCACGAAGTCCGCGGCGGGCGACGCCAGGAACAGCACCCCGCCGACCAGGTCCCGTGTGCTGCCCCAGCGACCGGCCGGGGTGCGCTTCCGTACCCAGGCGCTGAACTCCTCGTCCTGGACCAGGGGTTGGGTCAGTTCCGTCTCGATGTAGCCGGGGCCCAGGCCGTTGACCTGGACGCCGGACGGGCCCCAGTCGGCGCACATGCCCTTGGTGAGCATCTTCAACGCGCCCTTGGTGGCGGCGTAGGGCGCGATGCCGGGGCGGACCACCTCGCTCTGGAGCGAGCAGATGTTGATGATCTTCCCGTGCCCGCGTTCCGTCATCCGCCGGGCCGTCTCGCGGCCGACCAGGAACGCGCTGGTGAGGTTGGTGTCGATGATCCGGTGCCAGTCGGAGTCGGTGAACTCCAGGAGCGGGGCGCGCAGTTGCATGCCCGCGTTGTTGACCAGGATGTCCAGCGGTCCGACCCGGTCTTCGATGTCCTTGATTCCGGCGGCGACTGACGGACCGTCGGTCACGTCGAAGGCGGCCGTGTGGACATCGCCGGAGAGTTCGGCGGCGGCCTTGGTGAGGCGTTCGCCGTCCCGGCCGTTCAGGACGACCGTGCAGCCGGCCTCCAACAGGCCCTGCGCGAGGGCGAGTCCGATGCCCCGGCTGGAGCCGGTGACCAGGGCCGTACGGCCGCTGATGTCGAAGAGAGGATGACTCATTCCCGTACCCCTAGATGATCAGCGAGAGGAGGAGGACCAGTCCGCCGGCGACCACCGAGATGATCGTCTCCATGACGGACCAGGTCTTGAGGGTCTGGCCGACGCTCAGGCCGAAGTACTCCTTCACCAGCCAGAATCCGGCGTCGTTGACATGGCTGAAGAAGACCGAGCCCGCGCCGATCGCCAGCACGAGGAGAGCGGTGTGGGTCGAGGACATGTCGGCGGCCAGCGGGGCGACCAGACCGGCCGCCGAGATCGTGGCCACCGTCGCCGAACCGGTCGCCAGCCGGATCGCCACCGCGATCAGCCAGGCCAGCAGCAGCGCCGGGATCGACCAGTCCTTGGAGATGTCCAGGATCATCTGGCCGACACCGGAGTCGATCAGCGTCTGCTTGAAGCCGCCGCCCGCGCCGACGATGAGGAGGATGCCCGCGATCGGCATCAGCCCCTTCTCGACGGTCGACGACAGCCGCTCCTTGGTGAAGCCGGCCGGGCGGCCGAGCGTGAACATCCCGACTATGACGGCCGCGAGGAGCGCGATCAGCGGGGAGCCGATGACGTCGAAGACGCGCTGCACGGTGTGCGTGGGGTCGTCCACGATGATGTCGACCAGCGCCTTGGAGAGCATCAGCACGACCGGCAGCAGGATCGTGGCGAGGGTCGCGCCGAAGCCGGGACGGTTCTCCAGGTCCTCGGAGGGGCGCTGCGGGAGCATGCGGTCCGGCGCCTGGACGTCCACCCAGCGGGCGGCGACCTTCGAGAACAGCGGTCCCGCGATGATCACGGTCGGGATGGCGACCAGCACGCCGAGCGCGAGGGTGAGACCGAGGTTGGCCTTGACGGCGTCGACGGCGACCAGCGGCCCGGGGTGCGGCGGAATGAGCCCGTGCATGACCGACAGGCCCGCCAGCGCCGGGATACCGATGCGCATCAGCGAGTAGTTGCCGCGCTTGGCGACCATCAGCACGACCGGGATCAGCAGCACGATGCCGACCTCGAAGAACAGCGGCAGCCCGATCACGGAGGCGATCAGGACCATCGCCCACGGCATCGACCGGGGGCTCGCCTTCGCGAGGATCGTGTCGACGATCTGGTCCGCGCCGCCGGAGTCGGCGAGCAGCTTGCCGAGGATCGCGCCCAGCGCGATCAGCACACCCACACCGGCGACGGTCGAACCGAGCCCGGTGGTGAAGCTGGTGATGGCCTTGTCCAGCGGCGCCCCGGCGAACGCGCCGAGCGCGAGCGAGCCGATGGTCAGCGCCAGGAAGGCGTGCATCTTGAACTTGGTGATGAGCAGGACGATGACGGCGATGCCCGCCAGTACGGCGATGCCCAGCTGTGCGTGGCCGGCCGAGGTGATGGGCTCGACGGGGTCCGCTGCCAGCATCTCGACGCTGAGTCTGGTCACGGTGGATTCCTTGCGGATACGGGGAGTTGGGGTGACAGGCGGTACTAGGAGGTCGGCTCGGGGACCTGTTCGAGCGCGGTCATGGCCCGCTCGGCGATCTGCTCGGGGCTGCCGCTGACGTCCACGGCGACACCCGCCTCGTCCGGCTCCAGCGGCTGGAGCGTGGCGAACTGCGAGTCGAGCAGCGCGGTCGGCATGAAGTGCCCGTGCCGGTGTGACATCCGGTCCTCGATGAGCGCGCGGTCGCCGGTGAGATGCACGAAGACGACCCCGGGTGCCGCGGCCCGCAGCCGGTCGCGGTACGACCGCTTCAGCGCCGAGCTGCTGACGACCCCGCCGAGCCCCGCGCGCCCGTGCGCCCAGGAGCCGATGGCGTCCAGCCAGGGCCACCGGTCCTCGTCCGTCAGCGGGTGCCCGGCCGACATCTTGGCGATGTTGGCCTGCGGGTGGAAGTCGTCGCCCTCGGCGTACGGCACACCGAGCCGGGCCGCGAGCAGGGGACCGATGGTGGTCTTCCCGGTGCCCGCTACGCCCATCACCACGACGACATGGGGGGTACGCATCGCTGCCTCACTGTCTCCGTCGACACCTGATGTCGATCCCACTGAAACCGATTAGGTACGACGAATTCAAGAGTCTGTGACATATAAGTCTGACTTTTTGGTTCGGTGACGCGACCCGTACGCTGAGTGCATGACCACTCCGGGCCGCGGGTTGCACGGCCGCGTACTCGACTCCCTCGGCCCCGCCATCACCGCGGGCGAGTACCCGCCGGGCAGCGTCCTGCGCACGGACGAGCTCGCCAAGGACTTCGAGGTGTCCCGCTCCGTGATGCGCGAGGCGGTCCGGGTCCTCGAGTCCATGCACCTGGTCGAGTCCCGCCGCCGGGTGGGCGTCACCGTACGGCCCAAGGCCGAGTGGAATGTCTACGACCCGCAGGTCATCCGCTGGCGGCTGGCCGGCGCAGACCGCCCGCAGCAACTGCGGTCCCTCACGGTGCTGCGCTCCGCGGTCGAGCCGATCGCGGCCGGCCTCGCCGCCAAGTTCGCCACGGCGGAGCAGTGCGCGGAACTCACCGAGTGCGCGATCGGCATGGTGGCCAACTCACGCGGCCACAAACTGGAGGCCTACCTCGTCCACGACGTGGCCTTCCACCGGGTGATCCTCGCCGCCTCCGGCAACGAGATGTTCGCCCGCCTCGGCGACGTCGTCACCGAGGTCCTGGCCGGCCGCACCCACCACGAGGTCATGTTCGAGGACCCCGACCCGGCCGCCGTCACCCTCCACGTCCAGGTCGCGGAGGCCGTCCGCGAGGGCGACGCGGTCCGCGCGGAGACCCTGACCCGCGAGATCACGATCGGCGCGCTTCATGAACTGGACATCCTGGCCCCGTAGTCGGGCTGGTCGAGAAACTCCCCGTCGACGTACACCCACGCCCCGTCGACCCGCTCGAACCGACTCCGCTCATGGATCGCCCCACCCCGGTACGAGGCCCGGAACGTCACGGTCCCCGCGGAATGGAACGCCGACCCGCCGCTCGTGCCGAGAATCTCGAGCCCGGTCCACCGCATCCCCGGATCGAGTTCGAGCGGTTCGGCCGGCCGGGTCCGCGGGTGCCAACTGCGCAGCAGATACGGCGCGTCCAACCGCACGAAGGCGCTGTAGCGGGAGCGCATCAACGCCTCGGCGGTGGGGGCCGCGGCGGTGCCTGAGTGGTAGCGGCCGCAGCAGTTGTCGTAGGGGGTGGGGAGGCCGCAGGGGCAGTTGGTGCGTGGGGTCATGGGCACATTGTGCCGGGGCTAGGTGCGCGGGCGTTCCGGGGTGACCCGGAGCGGCAGCCGGACATAGTCGTCCTCGGGCAGCCTCACCTCCTTGTCGCGGGTGAGAGTCGCGCAGGCCAGCAGTGGCAGCGGTTCGCCGCCCGGAGGGGCAGTGTCCTCGTACGCGGGTGCCGCGCCGATGAACTCCACGAGGAGGGCGCCGGTGACCCGGGTCCCGATCTGCTGCACGAAGTTCGCCGGGAGCGTCCATTCGACTCCCTGGTGCAGGGTCCCGCCGGGGCTGCGGTGCACTCTCCTGACGAACCACTCCTCGTCCCGCATCTGCGGCGCGCTGCGCGCCCTGAGGTGGGCCGCAGCCGACGTCATCGCGTTGATTTCGGGGAAGCCGGCCAGCTCGGCCGTGAGCTTGCCGGCGGCCTCCAGGACGGGGCCGGCCGCCCGTAGGTCCCTGGCCAGGGTGGTCCGCCACGCCCGTTCGTCCGCCACCGGCGGCAGGTGGTAGACGACGGCCTGGACGTCCTTCACCCGCCAACCGCTCGCGGCCGGGAACAGCAGCGTGACCGTCACGGACGGCGCGTCGTCCCCGGTGTACCCGAGCGACCAGACGTAGAGGTACCCGGTGAAAGGGCGTGCGGTGTCCGACCCTGTGGCGAACATCTGCTCCAGCGGAACGGATTGCGGCTCGGTCTCCCCGTAGACCTCCAGCCACTCACCCGTCTCCGTGGACCCCCGGCTCCAAGCGGCTGCCATGAAGCCACTTGATACTCCGTCAGCTCCATCCCCGCAACGGAGCCGACACCTCAGACCGCGATCCCCGTCTCCGCCGAAGGCATCGGCGGCAGCCGAGTCCCGTACACCCACGCCTCGAAGAGCTGGTCCAACGGCTCGGAAGTGAACCGGGACGCGTGAGACGTGAACGTCGCAGTCGTCACCGTGCCGTTGCGGTGGACGCTCGCCCAACTCCGCAGCATGCGGAAGAACGCGATGTCGCCCAGTGCGCAGCGCACCGCGTGGACGGTGACGCCGCCGCGTTCGTAGAGGCGGTCGTCGAACATGGACTTGCGGCCGGGGTCGGCGAGGCGCAGGTCCTGGGGGAGGGTGGAGAGCAACCGGTGCGCTGCGGCGGCGTGTTGGTGGGCCGTACGGCCGCCCGAGCGCTCGGACCACAGCCACTCCGCGTACTTGGCGAGGCCCTCGTTCAGCCAGATGTGCCGCCAGTCGGCGATGGAGACGCTGTTGCCGAACCACTGGTGGGCCAGCTCGTGGGCGACGAGCCGTTCCGAACCCCGGGCCCCGTCGACGTGGTTGGCGCCGAACAGCGACAACCCCTGTGCCTCGACGGGGACATCGAGTTCTTCCTCCGTCACCACGACCGCGTACTCGTCGAAGGGGTACGGGCCGAACAGCTCCTGGAACAGCTCCATCATGGCGGGCTGTCGTGCAAAGTCCCTTGAGAATTCCGGGAGTAGGTCCGACGGGATGTGCCCGTGCTGCGGGACACCGCCCAGACCCGGGTCGCCCAGCAGCACCGTCTGGTACTTCCCGATCGACAGGCCGACGAGGTAACTTGACGTCGGCGCCGACTGTTCGTACACCCAAGTGGTCGTAGAGGCCTTGGTAGTTCGCGTCAGGAGCCTGCCGCCCGCCACCACCGCGTACGCCGACGGCGTCGTGATCGAGATCTGGTACGAGGCCTTGTCGGCGGGGCGGTCGTTGCACGGGTACCAGGACGGCGCCCCGATCGGCTGGCTCGCCACCAGCGCGCCGTCCGTCAGTTCCTCCCAGCCGAGGCCGCCCCAGGGGCTGGCGACCGGCTTGGGGTTGCCCGACCAGTGCACCTCGACGGTGAACGCGGCACCGGCCCGCAGCGGCTTCGCGGGCCGGATACGGAGTCGGCCGCCGCGGTGCGTGTAGTGCGGCTGGCGGCCGTCCACCCGGATCCGGCCGATCTTGAAGTCGCCCAGGTTCAGCTGGAATTCGGGCAGCGGAGCACGGCCCGCTATGGCGTTGATACGAGCCGTGCCGGAGAGACGGTTCGGGCCGGGGCGGTAGTCCAGCGTTAGCTCATAGCGGTGCACCCGGTAGCGGGCATCGCCGTTTGCCGGGAAATACGGGTCCGGACCCGCCGCCTGCTGAACGGTCACTGCTGCGTCTGCTCCCTGCGCTGTGCTCGTATCTCGTACCCGTGCACCGCCCTCCGAAGCCGACGCCGCGCGACCCGTGTTCAGGATCGCCATGACTCGATCGGATTGCCCAGCCAGCGGGTGTCGTCCGGGACGGACTCCGCCGCCATCACGAGCGATGCGGGGCCCAGAGTGGTGCGCGCCCCGACCTCGCTGCCGGGCAGGACGATTCCGCCAGGACCCAGCGTCGCGCCCTCACGGAGGACCACAGTATCCGTCCGCAAGATCCGGTCGTGGAAGAGGTGGGTCTGGAGCACACAGCCGCGGTTCACCGTCGAGGCGTCCTCCAGGGTCACCAGGTCGGTCTCGGGCAGCCAGTAGCTCTCCACCCAGACGCCCTTGCCGATGTGCGCGCCGAGCCCGCGCAGCCAGGCCGTCAGCACCGGAGTGCCCGGCACGGAACCGGCCAGCCACGGCACCGCGACGACCTCGACGAAGGTGTCCGCCAGCTCGTTGCGCCACACGTAACCGCTCCACAGCGGGTGCTCGGCACCGTGGTGCCGCCCGACGAGGGCCCACTTGGCCACGATCGAGATCAGTCCGGCGAGCGCGCCCACGGCCAGCAGCACCAGGCCCGCCAGCAGCGGCGCCCACACCCCCAGCGCGCACAGCGCGGCCACCGTCAGCAGGGCCAGCGCCGCCGAGCAGAACACCGGCACGATCCGGCACAGCTCGACGAGCCCGCGTGCCCACAGCAGCCGGGCCGGCGGGTCGTAGGTCCGGCTCTGGTCGCCGCCGCTCGTGCTGCGCGGAAGCTTCACCGGCGGCAGCCCCAGGTACGACGTGCCCTTCTTCGCCTTCTTCGGCGTCGCCGACAGCACCCCGACGAGCCCGCCGTCCGGCACGCTCCGCCCGGGTGCGGTCATCCCGGAGTTCCCGAGGAACGCCCGCCGCCCGATCTCGGCCCGCCCGATGTGCACCCAGCCACCACCGAGCTCGTACGGCGCGGTCAACGTGTCGTCGGCCAGGAACGCGCCCTCACCGACGGTCGTCAGGCTCGGCAGCGCGAGGACGGTCGACACCTCGGCGCCCCGCCCGATCCGCATCCCGAGCAGCCGCAGCCACACCGGCGTGACCAGCCCGGCGTACAGCGGGAACAGGGTCTCGCGGGAGAGGTCCATCAGCTGCGTGACCGTCCACGCCTGCCAGCCGATGCGGCTGTGCGTGGGGTGCGTGCCCTCGCGCAGGCCGAGGCTGAGCAGCCGGACACCGATCAGGATCAGCAGGGCGTACGTCAGCCCGAAGGCGAGCGTCGCCGGGACCAGGGCCAGGGACGCGCCCCGCAGGGCCTCGCCGAGACCGTCGCCCGGGGCCACGAACAGGCTGGTCACCAGCAGCGCGACCGCGCCCGCGACCACCGGCAGCATGGTGAGCGCGAAGCCCGTCATGCCGTACATCACGCGCCAGTAGGTGCCCCGCTGCGGCCGCTCCTTGGGCCAGTTGCGCTTGGCCTTGCCGAGCTTGACGGCGGGGGCGCCCGCCCAGCGCTGGCCGGTCGGGATCGTGCCGGTGACGGCCGAACCCGGCGCCACCTCGGCCCGCTTGCCCACCCGGGCGCCGGGGAACAGCATGCTGCGCGTGCCGACGACGGCGTGTGCGCCGACCTTCACCGGGCCGATCTCCAGACGGTCGCCGTCCAGCCAGTAGCCGGACAGGTCCACCTCGGACTCGACCGCGGCACCGCGGCCCAGCTTGAGCATGCCGGTGACCGGCGGGAGGGAGTGCAGGTCTACGTCCGGGCCGACCTTGGCGCCGAGGGCACGCGCGTACCGCTCCAGCCAGGAGCCGGTCAGCGCGGTCGCCCCGCTGAACTCGGCCAGCCGCTCCGCCGCCCACAGCCGCAGATGGACGCTGCCACCGCGGTCGTATCGGCCCGGCTTCACCCCGCGCAGCAGCAGGCGCGCACCGCCCGCGGCGATCGCGAGCCGGCCGGGCGGGCTGAAGAGGAGCAGCGCGCCGGCGGCGACCAGCCACCAGGAGGCGGTGGGCAGCCAGGCGTAGCCGCCCAGCACGTTGCCGAGCGCGGCCAGGGCCACCGTCCAGCGCAGACCGGCCAGGGTGAACAGGGGGACCAGCGCGAGGAGTTGGATGACTTTGGCGCGGGTCGGGACCGGTGCGATGACGCGGGCCGTGCCGTCGCCCTGCGCCGAGTCCTCCAGGTGCCGGGCCAGCTTGCGGAGCGTGGGCTGCTGGTAGATGTCGAGGACGGCCGCGCTCGGGTAACGGGTGCGCAGCCGGGTGGTGAGCTGGGCGGCGGCCAGGCTGCCGCCGCCGATCGCGAAGAAGTCGTCGGAGGCGGTGCTCACGGGGATGCCCAGGACCTCGGCCCACTGCTCGGCGAGCCAGGCCTCCGTGCCGTAGAGCTGCTCCTTGGCGCCGCCGGTCTCCAGGCCTTCGAGCGGCCAGGGGAGTGCGTTGCGGTCGACCTTGCCGGAGGTGCGGGTCGGGAGGTCCTCGACCGGGGCGATCAACGGGACGAGGGCGGCGGGCAGTTCGGCCCGCAGCTTCTCTACGGCGGAGGGCTGGTCCCAGCCCTCCTGGGTGACGACATAGCCGACGAGAAGTTGGTTGCCGCTGCGGGCAGTTCGTACGGCGGCGGCCGCGCCCGCGACTCCGGGCAGTGCCTGGAGGGCCGCGTCGACCTCGCCCAACTCGATCCGGCGTCCGCCGAGTTTGATCTGCTCGTCGGCCCGGCCGAGGAAGATCAGGCCCTCGGGCTCGGCCTTGACCAAGTCACCGCTGCGGTACGCCCGTTCCCAGCCGAGCGACTCGAGAGGCGCGTACTTCTCGGCGTCCTTCTCGGGGTCGAGGTAGCGGGCGAGACCGACCCCGCCGATCACCAACTGGCCGCTGCCGCCCATCGGTACGGGCACCCCGGCCTCGTCCACGACGGCCAACTCCCAGCCGTTCAGGGGGAGTCCGATACGGATCGGCTCGTCGCCGGTCATCAGGGAGGCGCAGGCCACGACGGTCGCCTCGGTCGGGCCGTAGGTGTTCCAGACCTCCCGGCCCTCGGTGACGAGGCGCTGCACCAGCTCGGGCGGGCAGGCCTCACCGCCGAAGATCAGCAGGCGTACGTCGTTCAGCGCCTCGGGCTCCCACAGGGAGGCCAGGGTCGGCACGGTCGAGACGACGCTGATGTCCTGCTCGACCAGCCAGGGGCCGAGGTCGGCGCCGCTGCGGACCTGGGAGCGGGGTACGGGGACCAGGCAGGCGCCGTAGCGCCAGGCGAGCCACATCTCCTCGCAGGAGGCGTCGAAGGCCACGGACAGGCCCGCCATGACCCTGTCACCCGGACCGATGGGGTCGTCGGTGAGGAACAGTGCCGCCTCGGCGTCCACGAAGGCCGCCGCGCTGCGGTGGGTGACGGCGACGCCCTTGGGCTTGCCGGTGGAGCCGGAGGTGAAGATGATCCAGGCGTCCTGCTCGATGCCGGGCCGGGCGGCCGGGGCGTCGCTGTGGCCCAGCACGGTCAGCGCGTGCTCGGCGCCGATCACGGCACGGACGTCGGCCTCGCCGAACACCAGCTCCGCCCGCTCGTCCGGGTCCTCGGCGTCGACGGGGACATAGGCGGCGCCGGCGGCGAGGACGGCGAGGATCGCGATGTAGAGGTCGTTGGTCCCGGACGGGACGCGCACGCCGACCCGGTCGCCGAGGCCGACACCGGCGGCGGCCAGGGTGCGGCGCAGGGTCTCCACCTCGACGGCCAGCGCGCGGTAGGTGAGGCGGACGGTGCCGTCGTCCAGGGCGAGCTCGTCGGGATACGAGCGCACCGACGCGTCGAAGATGTCGACAAGCGTGCGGGGCGAGGCGGCGGGTGCCGCGGAGAAACGTGCCGTATCGCCGAACTGGGTGCGGATCTCTTCGTCGAGCAGGCCGAGAGCACTGCTCTCGTGTATGGCTGCCATCGGTCCTCGCGTCTCAAGCCCGGTAACTTCCGGGGCGCTGGCGGGCCCGCAGGTCTGCCTGGGGTTGTCCAGCTCCAGCTCCGTTCCGTAACAAGCCGGAAATTTTAGTACGACGCTAGGCCCCAGGTCTTCCGACGGCCACTCGGGGGAGCCGAACGGGGGCGCTCCGTGAGCATCCGGCAACGCTCTGACCTGGTGATCTTCTGATCCAGGGAGACATCCCCCACAAAACCGGCGAGGGCCGGCTCGGCCTGTCGAACCCACCCTCACCGATATGTCTTGGGCGGACTCGCCTTCCACGCTCGGTCGAGGGAATCGTCCCAAGTGCCGTCCCGGTCGAAACTCGCGGCCCGGCAGCCACGGGACATGGGGGCCGCGGCGCTGTGGCGCCAGGCGGAGTCCCCGATCCGGGCGATGGCCTGGCCGCAGTACCGGCAGGTCGCGAGCCCCATCAACTCGTCGTTCAGCCGCTCGAACTGCGCGGTGCGGTCCGCCACCTCCTCCTTGATGCCCCGCAGCACGTCCTCGGCACTGGAGACCCCCGCCGAATCGATGAGGTCACGCACGAGTGCCGCCGCCTCGACCGCGATGTCGACGCGCCGTGCGGCATCGACCAGGCCCTGCGCACCAACGCTGTCGGGCGACTTGCGCACCGTCCGTTCCGCCAGTTCGACCGACGGGCGGCTGGGTACCGCCGACCGGTCACTGGGGGCCTCGTGCTCCGCGACTCCGTCTCCCAGGCGTTTGCGGGCCACTTCGAAGGCCCATGCCTCGGTGGACGCCTTCTTGGCAACGTTGAAGTGAGTGCTGGTCGCCGAGTCCATCACCGTGTGGAACTCCTCCATCAGCGCTCCCCAGTGATAGCCGCCGGCGAAGTCCTCCGGGCACCAGCCGTAGTGACGTACGAGTTCGTCACGGACCCGGTCGAAATGGCGCAGGCTCTTCCGCACCGGTCCTCGCGTCTCAAGGCGGAGGCCGATGCCTTCCGCCTGCGCCGGCGTCTCCGGGTCGATGCCTTCCCACTTCATATGTCCGTCGCGTTCACAGGCGTAGTCGACCCAGGACCAGAACGCCTCGGCGTCCGCGACGTCGGGCGCCTCACGGTGATGGCGCGGGCAGAGAAGAGCGAAGTTGCGCACATCGTTGGAACCGCCGAGAGACACCGGGACCACATGGGCCCTCTCCACCGGCGCCTGCCAGCAGATCAGACAGATCGGTTCATCGAGACCGAGGTAGTCGGCGATGGCCCGGACCGGGGGCCTGGACCGGCGCGCGTCAGGACTCTCGTCCCGGTTGCGTACGGGCAACTCGCGGTGGTCGTAGGCATGTTCACGGTCGGGGTCCCGTATGTTCAGGACGTCGGGGACGTCCTCGCGCTGCGGCTCGGGGTTTCTCACGTGGTAGAGCGGTGTGCTGATCTCGGTGAGATAGGGGCCGAGGAACCCCAGCAGGAAATCGCGGATGATCTCCAGGGCGTCGGCGTCGTAGCCACCGGCCGCGTTGCGGTGCCCCTGGATGTCGAGATACAGGTGACGGGGAGCGCCGGGGCTTGTCCCCGCGGCCGTTTTGAGAACGGTGAAGAGGCGGGTGGCGCACTTGGTGAAGTCCTCTTCGACTCGCATGTCGTGATACAGCGCGATGCCCTTCGGCGTCGCATCGGCTCCCGGCCGCTTCTGCTCATCGCTCATGGGCGCAAGCTAGCCGCTGCCTCTGACAGTCAGGGGTCCGTGGCGTACGACCCGGGCCGGAGAAACAGAAAAACCCCAGATCAACTGGGGTTTCTGCTGGTGTCCGAGGGGGGACTTGAACCCCCACGCCCGATAAAGGGCACTAGCACCTCAAGCTAGCGCGTCTGCCATTCCGCCACCCGGACAAGGTGTCTGTCGCGCGTGGTTTCCCCCGCGGCGACGAAGGAAACATTACCAGGCTTCCAGGGGTGGCCGATCACCCCCTGTTCCCGCCCGCCTCCCGCGTGAACGGCGTGTGACGGGCGCGGACCGCCCTTGGGGTGCGGGCCGGGGAGAGAGAGGATGAGGGGCAGGACCACCAGCAGTGACAGTGGGAGGAAGCAGCGTGAGCGACACGGACACGGCCAGGGGCGTCACCGGCGAGGACGAGGTCGTGGACCTCTGCCGCGAGCTGATCCGGTTCGACACCAGCAACTACGGCGACCACTCGGGCCCGGGGGAGCGCAAGGCGGCCGAGTACGTCGCCGAGCAGCTCGCCGAGGTGGGCCTCGAACCCCAGATCTTCGAGTCGCACCCGGGGCGCGCCTCCACGGTCGCCCGGATCGAGGGCACGGACCCGTCCCGGCCCGCGCTCCTCATCCACGGCCACCTGGACGTCGTACCGGCGAACGCGGCGGACTGGACCCACCACCCCTTCTCCGGCGAGGTCGCCGACGGGTGTGTGTGGGGGCGCGGCGCGGTCGACATGAAGGACATGGACGCGATGACCCTGGCGGTCGTCCGCGACCGGCTGCGCAGCGGGCGCCAGCCCCCGCGCGACATCGTGGTCGCCTTCCTCGCGGACGAGGAGGCGGGCGGCACGTACGGGGCGCGGCACCTCGTCGACAACCACCCGGAGCTGTTCGACGGCGTCACCGAGGGCATCAGCGAGGTCGGCGGGTTCTCGTTCACGGTGAGCGAGGAGCGGCGGCTCTATCTGATCCAGACGGCCGAGAAGGGCATGCACTGGCTGAAGCTGACCGTCGCCGGTACGGCCGGACACGGGTCGATGATCCACCGGGACAACGCGATCACCGAGCTGTCCGAGGCCGTCGCCCGGGTCGGCCGGCACAAGTTCCCGGTGCGGGTCACGAAGACGACCCGTGCCTTCCTCGACGAACTCGGCGACGCGCTCGGCACGCCGCTCGACCCCGAGGACATGGAGTCGACCCTCAAGCGGCTCGGCGGCATCGCCAAGCTCATCGGCGCGACCCTCAGCAACACCGCCAACCCGACGCAGCTGAACGCCGGTTACAAGGTCAACGTCATCCCCGGCGAGGCCACCGCGAACATCGACGGGCGCTTCCTGCCGGGCCACGAGGAGGAGTTCCTCGCCGACCTCGACCGGATCCTCGGCCCGAAGGTCAAGCGCGAGGACGTCCACTCGGACAAGGCGCTGGAGACCTCCTTCGACGGCCCCCTGGTCGACGCCATGCAGTCCTCGCTGCTCGCCGAGGACCCGACCGCGAAGGCGATCCCGTACATGCTCTCCGGCGGTACGGACGCCAAGTCCTTCGACGACCTGGGCATCCGCGGCTTCGGCTTCGCCCCGCTCAAGCTGCCGCCGGAGCTGGACTTCGCGGGCATGTTCCACGGCGTCGACGAGCGGGTGCCGGTGGAGGGGCTGAAGTTCGGGGTGCGGGTGCTGGACCGGTTCATCGACGCGTCGTGAGACGCCGGGTGACACCGGTTGACGCCTGAATTCGACCGCGCGTGCGGGAGGCGACTGGGACGAGTGAATGTGCTCATAAGCTCGTAGCTCCATTACTCCCTCCTCGTTACAGGTGATGCGATCGGCAACACGAGATCGCTTTTGCCAACAAGGAGGAATAATGATCAAGAAGGTCGTCGCCGCTGCGGCTGCCACCGGTGGCCTGGTTCTCGCGGGAGCGGGCCTGGCCGTCGCCGACTCGGGCGCTCAGGGTGCCGCCGTGCACTCCCCGGGTGTCGTTTCCGGCAACGTCATCCAGGTGCCCGTGCACGTCCCGGTGAACGTGTGCGGCAACACGATCTCGGTGATCGGTCTGCTGAACCCCGCCTTCGGCAACACCTGCATCAACAAGTGACGTCGCCCCACTGAGGGGTGACCACGTCCTCGGCCCCGGAGCGCGTGCCATGCGCTCCGGGGCCGACGGTCTTTGCGCGAGAAATCGACTGAGAAATCGACCGAGAAATCGAGCGAAAGGTCGATCGGGAAGTCGCGCGAGGAATTTCAGTCAGGAATGAAGGCAGGGGGGAATACAGCAATGCGACAGGTCACTCGAAAGAGCTTGATGACCATGGCGGCCGCGACCGGGGTGATCGCCGCGGCGGGCGGGGTCGCCCACGCCGACTCGGGCGCCGGCGGCTCCGCCTCGGACTCGCCCGGCGTACTGTCCGGCAACACCGTGCAGGCACCGGTGCATGTGCCGGTCAACGTCTGCGGCAACACCGTGAACGTGGTCGGGATCCTCAACCCGGCGGTCGGCAACAAGTGCGCCAACCAGGGCGGCGGCAGCGGGCACGGCCACGGCCACGGGGGTTCGGGGGGTCACGGCTCGTCCGGCGGTTACGGCGACTCCGGAGGCCACGGCGGTTACGGCGGCTCGGGCGGGCGCGGGGGCTCCGGCGGACACGGCGCGCACGGCGGCTCGGGGGGCTCGTACGCCGGCGGCCACACCTCCGGCTCGCCCGGCGTCGGCTCGGGCAACCACGTCCAGGTACCGATCGACGTGCCGGTGAACGTGTGCGGCAACAGCGTCGACGTCATCGGCATCGGCAACGCCGCCACCGGCAACGACTGCGCCAACGGCGGCGGTTGGCACGACGGCGGCCACCACCACGGGACGCCTCCGGGCGGTGGCGGGCAGCACGGTGGTGGGGGCCACCACGGCGGAGGCCACGACGGTGGCGGCGGACACCATGGTGGTGGGGGCGAGCACGGTGGCGGCCACCACGGGGGTGGCGGTCACCACGGCGGCGGCCACCACGGCACGCCTCCGGGCGGCGGCCACGGGACGACCACGCCGGGGACGCCGGGCCACCCGGGTACTCCGGGCCACCCCGGAACTCCCGGTCACCCGGGGACCCCCGCTCACCCGGGCACCCCCGTCCACCCCGGTTCGCCGGGCGGCATCTCGCCGGTCACGGGCGGTCACACGCCGGCCGGCACCGCACACGTCACCCAGCCCGGCGCCGCGCAGTCCGCCGTCCGGTCCCAGGGCGCCCCGCAGCTCGCGCACACCGGCAGCGAGCTGCCGCTCGGCCTCGCGCTGCCGGTCGGAGCGGGCGCGCTGCTCGCGGGCGCGGTGCTCTACCGCAAGGCGAAGGCCATGGCGTAGCGCCTGGGAACAAGCACCCGGGAACTGGGAACAGGCGCCCGGGAACATGTGATCTGCGCAACGGAGGGGCCCCGCACAGCCGGGGCCCGCTCCGTTTCGCCCGACTCAGCTCACCACGTGGCACGCACCTGGCGGATGATCCGCCGGCGCAGCCGCACCCTGCGGCTGCCGTCGCGCAGCAGGCTCAGTCGGTCCAATTCCCAGTGTCCGTACTCGGCGTGGTCCGTCAGCAGACGTGTGGCGTCCTTGCGGGAGACCCCGCGCGGTACGTACACGTCGACAAATTCGTATTCCGGCATCGCATCTATTGTGCGGGCAGAGCCCCGGTACGGATAGCGTCTGCACTATGTCTGATGCTGCGCAGCCCACCGCTGCCGAGGTACGCGCCGCCGCCGAGGCGGTCAAGACCGCGCTCGACCGCCACCTGGCCGCGGTCGAAGGCCGGTCGGGGGAGGACGACCCGGCCGTCTACGAGGCGTTCAACCAGCTCGCCGCGGCGGCCGAGGTCTACGACGAGCTGCTCTACGACCGTTATGACGAGGTCACGCCTTTCGAGATCCCCGGTACCGACGACTCCCTGCCGCCGTACACCGGCCCCGAGGAGCCGAACGCGGTGAGCGTGCTGATCCGTCGCGACTACGCGGTGGCGGAGCCGCAGCGGCTGCTGGCCCAGGCGCAGCGGGTCGAGGCGGCGGTCGGCGACGGCACCGGTACGGAGGCCTCCGGCACGATCCACGGCGCGCTCGGCATTCTCTTCGACGAGTTCGAGGCCGACGAGATCGCCTCCCGGCCCAAGGAGTTCGGCCTCGAGGAGGGCGACTCCACGCTGTGGGTGACCGCGGCCGACGAGGCGGCCGAACCCGGCGCCTGGCTGGAGGCCCCCTTCGAGGGGGTCGACCCCCAGCGGGTGGTGTGCCGCTTCGACGTCAGCGCGGTCTTCGACGACGAGATCGACGACGAACTGGACGACCTCGACGAGGTGGACGAGCCCGGCGCGGAGATCGAGGACGGCATCGAGGACGAACTCGATCCCGATCTCGACGCGGATCTCGACGAGGACGAGGACCTGGAGGCGCTCGAAGCGGACCGCTGAGCCGCGCCTCGCCGACAGTGACGAACGACGACGGCGGCGGTCACGGAGGAAGCCCCTCCGTGACCGCCGCCGTCGTCAGGTTCAGCTCCCTACCGGGACCTGCGGTCGCAGCAGCACCGGCAACCGGGTCGTGCGCGGCTTGGCCGGGATCTCGGCGACGGCCCGGGGCAGCGCCTGATCCACGCCGTGCACCACGGAGAGATGCCGGTCCGCCCTGCTGAACGCCGTGTACACCCAGGGCCGGCTGAGAGCCTGCGCCGCGTCCCCAGGCAGCACCACGACCACCGCGGGCCACCGCGCCCCGACCGCCTGATGCGCGGTCAGCGCCCACCCGTGCCGAACGGACTGCTCCACCCGCTCCTTCGGTACGACGACGGGCTCGCCCGCGCACGACAGGTGCAGCCCCTCGGCGTCGGCCTTCACCACCTGGCCGACGACGGTACGGCCCGGGGCGGGGGAGTACGCGACCCGGTCACCGGGGTCGAAGCCGCCGAACCGGCCGGGGCCGGGGTTGAGCCGCTCCTTCAGCGCCACGTTGAGGGCACGGGTGCCGGCCGCGCCGCCGTGGCCCGGTGTGATCACCGCGGTCTGCTCGGCGGGGACGCCGATCACGCGCGGCACCGAGTCGGCGACGAGCTGCACGGTCCGGTGCACGGCCTCGCCGGCGTCCCGCACCGGCACGATCACGACCTCCTTGCCGGGGGCCTCCACCTGGTTCAGCTCGCCGATGCCGATGCCGGAGACCAGCTCGCCCACGGGACCGAGGTCGGGGCGGCGCGAGACGACGTGGGGGCAGGCCCGCGCCGCGAGCAGATCGGCGAAGACCCGCCCGGGGCCCGCCGACCACAGCACCGCCGGGTCCCCGGCCAGCACCAGCCGGGCGCCGTCCGGCAGCGACTCGGTGAGCAAGGCCGCCGTCTCGACGTCCAGTTGAGGCGCGTCGAGCACGACGAGGAGATCCAGGTCCAGGGCACCGTCAGCGTCCCGTCCGGGCCCTTCGGCGCCGGCCAACAGCCCGGCCACGGTTGCCACTTGGGGTCCCTCGGCGGACCCGGCATCCTCCGCCTCCGCGGACCGCGTCAGCAGCGCGGTGAACCGGTCCCGGCCCACCGGGCTGTGCGCGGCGGCCCAGGCGCGCAGCCCGAAGCCCGCCGCCGCGTGCAGCAGTGCGGCCGGTTCCTCGAGGGACGCCTCCCCGCCGGTGTGCAGTACCAGGGCGTGTCCCGCGACCGCGCGGATCAGCTCGCCGGTGGACCCCTTGGCGGCACCCGCCTGCTCCCACTCCGCCGCCGAACCGTCCTCCTTCGGCACCGAGTTGATCAGCTTGGCCAGTCCGTCGGCGAGGCTCTCCTCGGCGAGCGCGTACCGCTCCAGGCCGATCAGCACCCGCACCGGACGCTCCGCGTCCTCTTCTGCTTCCGTTTCGTCGTCCGTGCGCTGCACCGGGACCGCGGGCTCGTCCAACGCGTCCTGGAACACCAGCACTTCGCCCTCCGCGATGGCGCTCTGTGTCGCCGCGTCGGGGTCGGGCACGCCCTGCTTGGCCAGTGCGGCCGTCAACGCCGAGGCCTCCAGGGCCGTATGCCCGGCCAGTGCCGCCTGTTCCAGGAGCCAGCCGATCACGGACCGGCCGCGCCGCGCGTCGTCCGGCGCGCACTCGGCACCGAGCAGCGCCCGCGCGAACCCGTCGGCCTGCTCGGGCCGTACCCCCGGGACGCGCAGCAACTGCCAGGGATCCTCGCGGAGTCGGTCGTCCGCGCCCTCGCCGAGCGCCGCCGCGACCTGAGCCCCGAGCGTCTCGGGCGCACCGCCCTCGACCAGCACCTGCCGTACGGACGCGACGGTCTCGCCGGCCGGGGCGCCGAGCTCGGCCGCGACGGGCTGTGGCCGCCGCACCGCCTCCGGGGTGGCGGACGGGCGCGGGGCGGGTTGCGGCTTGGCGAAGGGGGTGGTCACGGGCTTCTCGCCGCTCTCCACGGCCCGGACGGCCGCGAGCAGATCGGCGGCCGTACCGCTCAGCTTGGTCCCGGCCGCGATGGGCCCGGCCTTCTCCGCCTTCCGCCGCTCGATCCGCTCCCGCTCCAGCCGCTGAGCGAGCAACTCGGCGGCGGCTTCGGAGAGTTCGGGAGCGGCGGCAGCTTCGGCGGTGGCCTCACCGGCGGCTTCCGTGACTTCGGCGCCCTCTGCGGTCACGGCCTGGTCGGCTCCCGCGCCCCCGGTGCCCTCTGCGGTCGCGGCCTCGCCGGCGTCCGCGCTCTCGGCGCTCGCCGCGACAGCCGGCCCCTCGGCATCCGCGTCCGCGCCGTCGGCGGCCGAACTCTCCCCGGCCGGGGCCCCGTCCGCGCCCCCGGCACCCTCGCCGACGTCTGTGCCCGTGTCGTCGGCGGCGTCCGTCACGGCGTCCCGCGTCGCCTCCGCGCCCTCGGCCGGCGAGGTCTCCGTGGTCTCCGGGTCCGTGCTCACAGCGTGCTCCAGTCGTGATCGGGATAGCGGTGCAGAGGCGCCGACACATCGTCGAGCGCTCGGCAGATCTCGTCAGGAAGACTAAGCGCCTCCACTGACAATGCGGCCGTGAGCTGCTGCGCGTTGCGCGCGCCGACGATCGGGGCGGCCACTCCGGGCCGGTCGCGGACCCAGGCCAGGGCGACCTGGAGGGGTGTCACGGCGAGCCCGTCGGCGGCCGTCGTCACGGCGTCCACGATGCGGCTCGCCGTGTCGTCGAGGTAGGGCGCGACGAAGAGCCCCATGTGGTCCGAGGCGCCGCGCGAGTCGGCCGGTGTGCCGTGCCGGTACTTCCCGGTGAGGACCCCGCGGCCGAGCGGCGAGGAGGGCAGCAGCCCGATGCCCAGGTCGAGCGCGGCCGGCAGCACCTCGCGCTCCACGCCCCGCTGCAGCAGCGAGTACTCCAGCTGTGTGCTCGCCAGCCGCGTCCGTGAGCCCGGCGCCGCGAGCTGCCAGGTCGCCGCCTTGGCGAGCTGCCAGCCGCAGTAGTTGGAGACGCCCGCGTAGCGCGCCCGGCCGCTGCTGACCGCCAGGTCGAGGGCCTGGAGGGTCTCCTCCAGCGGCGTGAACGGGTCGAAGGCGTGGATGTGCCACAGGTCGACGTAGTCCGTGCCGAGCCGGGCCAGCGAGGCGTCCAGCGCGGCGAGCAGATGGCCGCGCGAGCAGTCGAAGCGGCGGTCGGGGTCGGGCACGCTCCCCGCCTTCGTCGAGATGACCAGGTCCCGGCGCGGCACGAGCCCCTCTATGAGCTGTCCGAGCAGGTACTCGGCCTCCCCGTCGCCGTACACGTCCGCCGTGTCGACGAGGGTGCCGCCGGCCTCCCAGAACGCCTTCAAGAGGTCCGCGGCGTCATGCTCGTCGGTGTCGCGTCCCCATGTGAGGGTGCCGAGTCCGATCCGGGACACACGAAGGCCGGTACGGCCGAGATGCCTCTGCTCCATGAACGCCGAGATTACTGGCCTGAACCTGGCCTGTGGTTGCCTGTGGATAACCGATTTCCACGATGATCCACAGTCCCTCGCACGGCACGCTCCGTGACCACTCACCGGCACCCGTCCTGTCCGCCCGGACCACCTCGCGCTAGGGTCGGCACAACAGCGACGTTACTGATGGGTAAGGGGTCTGCCATGCAGCTCGGGATCAACCTCGGCTACTGGGGTGCCGGAATGGACGGCGACAATCTGGCCGTGGCCCAGGAGGCCGACCGTCTCGGCTACGCCGTGTGCTGGGCCGCCGAGGCCTACGGCTCCGACGCCGCCACCGTCCTCACCTGGGTCGCCGCGCAGACCGAGCGCATCGACGTCGGCTCGGCCATCTTCCAGATCCCGGCCCGCCAGCCCGCGATGACCGCGATGACCGCCGCGACCCTCGACTCCCTCTCCGGGGGCCGCTTCCGCCTCGGCCTCGGCGTCTCGGGCCCGCAGGTCTCCGAGGGCTGGTACGGCGTCAAGTTCGACAAGCCGCTGGCACGCACGCGTGAGTACGTCGAGATCGTCCGCAAGGCGATGACGCGCGAGCGGCTGTCGTACGACGGCGAGCACTGGACGCTGCCGCTGCCCGGCGGCCCCGGCAAGCCCCTGAAGCTGACGGTGCACCCGGAGCGCGAGCACATCCCGCTGTACATCGCGGCGATCGGCCCGAAGAACCTGGAGCAGACCGGCGAGATCGCCGACGGCGCGCTGCTCATCTTCCCGTCCGCCGAGCACCTGGAGGACACCGCCGTCCGGCATCTGCGGGCCGGGCGCGAGAAGGCGGGCAAGACCATCGAGGGCTTCGACATCGTCCCGACGCTCCCGCTCGCCCTCGGCGAGGACAAGGACGTCGAGAAGCTCGCCGACACCTTCCGCCCGTACACCGCGCTGTACGTCGGCGGCATGGGCAGCCGGCAGCAGAACTTCTACAACAAGCAGGCCCGGCGCATGGGCTTCGAGGAGGCGGCGACCGAGATCCAGGACAAGTACCTGGCCGGCGACAAGGACGGCGCCGCCGCCGCCATCCCGCACGACCTGATCGACAAGACGACACTCCTGGGCTCCGTGGACCGCATCGCGGACCGGATGAAGGAGTACGCGGCGGCCGGGGTCACCACCCTCACGCTCGCCCCTGCGGGCTGGACCCTGGACGAGCGGATCGCCGCGCTCCGCGCCGGGACCGAGGCACTGGAGCGCGCGGGTCTCGCGTAACGCGGCCCTGTCGTACGGAAGTTTTCTACGGCCGTGGTGGGGGCTCGGGGGGTCTTCCCCGCCACGGCCGTCACGGGGAACAACGCGCGGCGGCCCGTGCGGTTACGCCCCCGTAGGGACATCTGTCGTCCTCCTTTTGGCGGAGTTGTCCGACACAGCTGTTGCAGCACCTCTGGCGTCGCATTTGACTCGTTCTTTGCGGAATGCGGCGGAATCCTGCATGGAGGTGCCTTCAGATGCTTTCGGCCAAGAGCCTGTTCCAGGAGATCCTCGACGACGACGAGTCCTTCCGGCTGTTCTGCTCCATCGCGGCAAGCGGCGAGTCCCAGGGCGGCTGGGAGAACGGGCGGATCGCGGCCCTCGTCCCGCAGGCCGAACGCGACCTCGCCCCCAAGATCAGCCGGCACGGCGCCGACGAGGACAAGCACGGGCGCATTTTCAACGCCCTCATGAAGAAGCGCGGCCTCGAACCCGTACCGGTGCCCCCGGACACCGACTACACGATGCTCCTGGAACGGCACGGCATCGGTCTCGCGCACGAGAAGCTCAAGGGCGGGACGCCGCTCACCGTCCAGGACATCGTCACCTACCTCGCCCACAGCCGGGTCACCGAACAGCGCGCCTCCGAGCAGATGGAACTCCTGCGCAGGCACTTCGCCGACCACCCCGACCTCGGCCGCGCGGTGCGGATGATCTCGAACGACGAGGACAACCATCTCGCCTACTGCCACGAGGAGTTGCTGCGCTTCGCGCGCGCGGGACACGGCCGCGCGATCCAGGGGACCCTGCGTGAGTGCGCGCTCGCCGAGATCCGGATCTACCGGGACGTCAGCCTCGCCGTGATGGCCCACATGGGACGCGTCCTCGGCTGGCCGCGCGCCAAGTCGGCGGCCCTGGCCGCAGGCATCCACGCCGTGTACGCCTACGAACGGCTCGGCGGCTGGCGGCGGATGGTGTCCCTGAGGATGCCGGAACGACGCGACGCGCTCGGCGGACCGGCCACGACCGCACCCGAGTTCGCCTGAGCCCAACCGGCGCCCTACAGCCAGCCGCGCCGCTTGAACGTCCGGTACAGAAGCACCTCCAGGGCGACCATCAGCACGATCACCGCCGGGTACCCCCACAGCCAGTGCAGCTCCGGCATGTGGTCGAAGTTCATGCCGTAGACGCCCGCGATCATCGTGGGCACCGCGGCCATGGCCGCCCACCCGGAGATCTTCCGCATGTCGTCGTTCTGCCGGACACCGGTCTGCGCGAGATGCGCCGCCAGGACGTCCGAGACCAGCCGGTCCAGGCCCTCCACGGACTCGTTGACCTTCATCAGGTGGTCGTTCACGTCCCGGAAGAACGGCCGCGACCTGTCGTTCACGAACGGCACCCGGTCCCCGGTGAGACCCACACCCGCGAGCCGGGACAGCGGCTGCGCGAGCGGTCCGGTGGCCCGGCGGAACTCCAGGATCTGCCGCTTGAAGGCGTAGATCCGCGAGGCGGTCGTCCGCGAGCCGCCGCCGGTCGGCGAGAACACCGCCGCCTCCAGCTCCTCCAGGTCGGTCCCCAACTCGCCCGCCACGTCCACGTAGTGGTCGACGACGGCGTCGGCGATCGAGTACAGCACCGCCGTGGGACCGTGCCGCAGCATCGCCGGCTCCTCCTCCAGGCGGTGCCGTACGGCCGCCAGGGGGGCCTCCTCGCCGTGCCGGACGGTCACCACGAAGGAGTCGCCGACGAAGACCATGACCTCGCCGGAGGTGACCACGTCGCTGTCCGCCTCGTAGCCCACCGGCTTGAGGACCATGAACAGCGAGTCGTCGTAGACCTCCAGCTTCGGCCGCTGATGCGCGGTCAGGGCGTCCTCGACGGCCAGCGGGTGCAGCCCGAACTCCTCGGTGACCTTGTCGAACTCGTCCTCGGTGGGCTCGTAGAGACCGATCCAGACGAACGCGTCACCCACCCGACGGCAGTGGTCCAGGCCGTCGGAGAAATCGCCGGGCCCCTCCGCCCGGCGTCCGTCGCGGTAGATGGCGTAGTCGACGATCACGGTGCGTATTCTCCCGCCATCTGCCCGAAGGCGCACCCCGGAGTGCGCCTACCCTTGGCCGCATGCCCACGTTGATCCTTGTCCGGCACGGACGTTCGACCGCCAACACCGGGGGAGTGCTCGCCGGCTGGACGCCCGGTGTCACCCTCGACGAGCGGGGCAACGCGCAGGCCGCCGCGCTCCCGGGACGGCTCGCCGCGCTGCCGATCGCCGAGGTGGTCACCAGCCCGCTGCAACGCTGCCAGGAGACCCTCCAGCCCCTCCTGGACGCCCGCCCCGAGCTGCGCGCGCACACCGACGAGCGGATCGGGGAGTGCCACTACGGCGACTGGTCCGGCCGCAAGCTCGCCGAGCTCAAGGACGAGCCCCTCATGGAGGTCGTCCAGGCGCACCCCTCGGCCGCAGCGTTCCCCGGCGGCGAGTCGATGCGGTCGATGCAGACCCGCGCGGCCGAGGCCGTACGCGAGTGGAACGCGCGCGTGGAGCGCGATCACGGCTCCGACGCCGTCTACCTGATGTGCTCGCACGGCGACATCATCAAGTCCCTCGTAGCGGACGCACTCGGACTTCATCTCGACCTCTTCCAGCGGATCTCCGTAGAACCGTGTTCCATCACCGCGATCCGTTACACCCGTCTCAGGCCTTTTCTCGTACGGCTCGGGGACACCGGCGATCTCGCCTCCCTGGCGCCGCGCGAGGAGCCCCCGGGCGACGAGGCCACGGTCGGGGGCGGCGCGGGCGCACCGTGATCGTCGGCCGCAGTAGGGTGAAGCGGTCGCAGTAGCGCCGCACTTGTCAGCAGTCGATTCCCATGGAGACAGGACGTGTCACGTCAGGTGTTCCTCTATGACCCGCCGGACCGCTTCGTAGCCGGTACGGTCGGTCTGCCCGGGCGCCGTACGTTCTTCCTCCAGGCCGCCGCCGGCCCTCGGGTGACCAGCGTGGCCCTGGAGAAGACGCAGGTCGCCGCGCTCGCCGAGCGCATGGACGAGCTTCTGGACGAGGTCGTACGGCGCAGCGGCGGCAGCGCGGCCGTCCCCGCCGTCACCCCCACCGAGATCTCCGACACCCGCCCTCTGGAGACCCCCGTCGAGGAGGAGTTCCGCGTCGGGACCATGGCGCTCGCCTGGGACGGCGAGGAACAGCGCATGATCGTCGAGGCGCAGGCCCTCGTGGAACTCGACGCGGAGTCCGAGGAGGACCTCGCCGAGGCCGAGGAGCGGCTGCTCCAGGACGAGGAGAACGGACCCCCGATGCTGCGGGTCCGGCTCACCGGGGCCCAGGCCCGCGCCTTCGCCAAGCGCGCTCTCGACGTCGTCAACGCCGGCCGTCCGCCCTGCCCGCTGTGCAGCCTCCCGCTCGACCCGGAAGGACACGTATGTCCGCGCCAGAACGGATACCGCCGCGGAGCGTGACCACGGCCGAGCTGCTCGCCAAGGGCGAGCTGAAGGTACGCGGACGCATCCGCGAGGCGTCGAACGCGGTGCTGTTCTGCTCCGTGACGTACGAGGGCCGTGAGGCGTCCTGCGTCTACAAACCGGTCGCCGGGGAGCGCCCCCTGTGGGACTTCCCGGACGGCAACCTGGCGCAGCGCGAGGTCGCCGCCTACGAGGTCTCCGAGGCGACCGGCTGGGGGCTCGTGCCGACCACCGTGCTGCGCGACGGGCCGTACGGCGAGGGCATGTGCCAACTGTGGATCGAGGCGGCGGCCGAGTCCGAACTGCTCGCCCTGGTCGACGCGGAGGAGCCCGAGGCGGGCTGGAAGGCCATCGGCTTCGCCGAGGTCGGCGAGGGCAAAACCGCCCTCCTGGTGCACGCCGACGACGAGCGGCTGCGGCGGCTCGCCGTCCTCGACGCCGTGATCAACAACGCCGACCGCAAGGGCGGCCATCTGCTGCCCGCCGACGAGGGGCGCCTCTACGGCATCGACCACGGTGTCACCTTCAACGCCGAGAACAAGCTGCGCACCCTCCTGTGGGGCTGGGCGGGCGAGTCCCTGACCCAGGAGTCGATCGAGGTCCTCCAGGGGCTCAGAGAGGCGCTCAGGGACGGTGCAGGGCTGGCCGGGAAGCTCGCCGAGCTGATCACCGCCGTGGAACTCGACGCCACGCGCGCGCGGGTCGACGCGCTGCTCGCGGCCGGAAAGCATCCCGAGCCGAGCGGGGAGTGGCCGGCCATTCCGTGGCCGCCCGTGTAGCTGCATACCGGCGGGGACCGCGCAAGAGCGCCCAACCGGCCATCCGGCCTGGTCCGGTTCGTATGCGAAACATCCGTCCGGTTACGCTCATGACATGTATGCCTGGCCCGCTTCTGAGGTCCCCGCCCTGCCCGGCAAGGGCCGCGACCTCCGGATCCACGACACCGCGACCGGCGGTCTGGTCACCCCCGACACCGGTCCCGTCGCCCGTCTCTACGTGTGCGGCATCACGCCGTACGACGCCACCCACATGGGGCACGCGGCGACCTACAACGCGTTCGACCTCGTGCAGCGCGTGTGGCTCGACACCAAGCGGCAGGTTCACTACGTCCAGAACGTGACCGACGTCGACGACCCGCTCCTGGAGCGCGCGGTGCGCGACGGCGTCGACTGGGTGGCGCTCGCCGAGAAGGAGACGGCGCTCTTCCGCGAGGACATGACCGCCCTGCGCATGCTGCCCCCGAAGCACTACATCGGCGCGGTCGAGGCGATACCCGGCATCGTGCCGCTCGTCGAGCGCCTCAGGGAGGCCGGTGCCGCCTACGAGCTCGAGGGCGACATCTACTTCTCCGTCGGGTCCGACCCCAACTTCGGCAAGGTCTCGAACCTCGACGCCGCCGCCATGCGCCTGCTGTCCGCCGAGCGCGGCGGCGACCCGGACCGCCCGGGCAAGAAGAACCCGCTCGACCCGATCCTGTGGCTCGCCGCCCGCGAGGGCGAACCGAGCTGGGACGGCGGCTCGTTGGGCGCCGGCCGCCCCGGCTGGCACATCGAGTGCGTGGCCATCGCCCTGGACCACCTCGGCATGGGCTTCGACGTCCAGGGCGGCGGCTCCGACCTCGCCTTCCCGCACCACGAGATGGGCGCCTCGCACGCCCAGGTGCTGACCGGCGAGTTCCCCATGGCCAAGGCGTACGTCCACGCCGGCATGGTCGCCCTGGACGGCGAGAAGATGTCGAAGTCCAAGGGCAACCTGGTCTTCGTCTCGGCGCTGCGCCGCGAGGGCGTCGACCCGGCCGCGATCCGGCTGGCGCTGCTCGCCCACCACTACCGCGCCGACTGGGAGTGGACCGACGGGGTGCTCGCGGACGCGGTCGCCCGGCTCGGCCGCTGGCGTGCGGCCGTTTCCCGCCCCGACGGGCCGTCCGCCCTAAAGCTCGTCGAGGAGATGCGCGAAGCCCTCGCGAACGACCTCGACGCACCGGCCGCGCTCGCCGCGGTCGACCGCTGGGCCGCCGTCCAGCGCGACCGGGGCGGCAGCGACGAGGGCGCCCCCGGCGTCGTCTCCCGCGCGGTGGACGCCCTGTTGGGCGTGGCCCTCTAGCAACGGCGAACAGAACAGGGGCGGTTCCTCTCCGGAAAGAGGAACCGCCCCTGTTTCACGCCCTGTTGACGGAAGGACTCACTCCTCGGAGGAGTCCTCGTCGTCGGCCTCGGTGTCGGGCCCGGTACCGGGCTCCGTCTCCGGCTTCGCGGGCCTCGTCGGCTTCGCGCGGCCGGGGTTGTCCCGGAGGTACGACGCGCTGTCGCTGCCGTCCGCCGTGGCATGCCCACCGGGCGGGCTGCCGCCGCCGTCCCGCCTCCGCAGATAGCGTTCAAACTCGCGGGCGATCGCCTCGCCCGACGCCTCCGGCAGCTCCGCGGTGTCGCGGGCCTCCTCCAGCGTCTGGACGTACTCGGCGACCTCGCTGTCCTCGGCGGCCAGCTGGTCCACACCGACCTGCCAGGCGCGCGCGTCCTCGGGCAGCTCGCCCAGCGGGATGCGCACGTCGATCAGGTCCTCCAGGCGGTTCAGCAGCGCCAGGGTGGCCTTCGGGTTGGGCGGCTGCGACACGTAGTGCGGCACCGCCGCCCACAGCGACACGGCCGGGACACCCGCGTGCGTGCACGCCTCCTGGAGGATGCCGACGATCCCGGTGGGACCCTCGTACTTGGTCTCCTCCAGGTCCATCCGCTGCGCCAGGTCCGCGTCGGACGTGGTCCCGCTGATCGGCACCGGACGGGTGTGCGGGGTGTCACCGAGCAGCGCGCCCAGGATCACCACCAGCTCCACGCCCAGCTCGTGCGCGAAGCCCAGCAGCTCGTTGCAGAACGAGCGCCAGCGCATCGACGGTTCGATACCTCGGACGAGTACGAGATCGCGCGGCTTCTCACCGCCGACCCGGACCACCGAGAGACGGGTCGTGGGCCAGGTGATCTTTCGCACACCGGCGTCCATCCACACCGTGGGCCGGTTCACCTGGAAGTCGTAGTAGTCCTCGGCGTCCAGGGCCGCGAACACCTCGCCCTTCCACTCCTTGTCCAGATGCGCGACCGCGGTGGAGGCGGCGTCGCCGGCGTCGTTCCAGCCCTCGAACGCGGCCACCATCACTGGGTCGATCAGCTCGGGAACCCCCTCCAGCTCGATCACCCAGCGCCTCCTTCCGATCTGCCCTCGCGTACGCCCCAACCTTACGGCGTCCGACGGGGGCGCCCGCAGCCCCCTTGCACGGGGGAGTGACCCCATGCCTGCCCCGTCCGAACCGGTCGAACACACAAGATCGCCATCCTGTGCGGACGCGGACCGGCCGGTCACTCCTCCGATGGATCAGCGGGCCCACCCACTCGTTCACAGGGTCGAACGCAGCCACTGCTCCACGCTCGCGATGTGCACCGTCGCCCACGACCGCGCCGCCTCCGCGTCCCGGTCGCGCAGCGCGCCCAGGATCGCCCGGTGCTCGTGCAGGGTCCGGCTGACCGCGTCCTCCTGGGTCAGCCCGCGCCAGATCCTGGCCCGGGTGGTGGGACCCGACAGACCGTCGAGGAGCGAACAGAGCACCGAGTTGCCGGAACTCTGCACGATGCCCCGGTGGAACTCCAGGTCGCAGGCGACCAGTTCCTCCACCGACGGCGCGCCGCCCAGCGCGTCCAACTGGAGGGTGAGCGCGTCGAGTTGCTGCTCGCTGATCCGCAGCGCCGCCATCCCGGTGGCCGCCGGCTCCAGAATGCGCCGCACCGCCAGGAACTCGAGCACCGTGTCGTCGCGGTGGAAGTCCACGACGAAACTCAGCGCCTCCAGCAGGAGTTGGGGATCCAGACTGGTGACGTACGTGCCGTCGCCCTGCCGCACGTCCAGGATGCGGATCAGTGACAGCGCGCGCACGGCCTCCCGGAGGGAGTTGCGGGACAGGCCGAGTTCGGCGGCGAGTTCGCTCTCCTTGGGCAGCCGGTCCCCGGGACGCAGCGCGCCGGAGACGATCATTCCCTTGATTTTCTCGATCGCCTCATCGGTCACTGCCATGACCGGCCTCCCTGTTGCTCAGACATCCGATGTATCAGGCATATTATGGGGGTTCAGTGGGCTGAACGGGAGGGAAATCCACAGCTCAGGCAAGTGATTCGAGCTCCGCGATCACGGCTTCCTCGTCCAGCGTGCCCAGTGTCCGGTTCCGCATCAGCACGCGGCCGTCCACCACCGTGTCCCGGACGTCCGCCGAGTGCGCCGCGTAGGCGAGCATCGACCAGGGGTCGTGCAGCGGCCGCAGATGCGGAGCGCCGAGGTCCAGGACGATCAGGTCGGCCCGCTTCCCGGCCTCCAGGGACCCCAGGTGCTCCCCGAGCCCCAGCGCCCGCGCACCCTCGATCGTCGCCATCCGTACGGCCTGCTCGGCACCGACCGCCGTCGGGTCACCACCCGCCTTGTGCACCAACGCCGCCTGCCGTACGGCGCCCAGCAGGTCCAGCGTGTTGGAGCTGACGGCCCCGTCCGTGCCCAGCCCGACGGTGACACCCGCGCTGAGCAGCCGCGGCACCGGCGCGATCCCGCAGCCCAACTTCAGGTTCGACACCGGACAGTGGGCCACCGACGTGCCCGTACGGGCCAGCGCCGCGATCTCCGGACCGGTCAGGTCCACGGCGTGCGCGAGCAGCAGATCGGGACCCAGCAGCCCGAGCGAGTCGAGCAACTCCACAGGCCGCTTGCCGTACTTGACCTCGACGGTCGCGACCTCGGTCGCGTTCTCCGCCGCGTGGATGTGCAGCAGCGCCCCGAACTCCCGTGCCAGGGCGGCGATTTCGATCAGCTGGTCGGGGGAGAGGGTGTAGGTCGAGTGCGCGAACAGGATCGGCCGCCGACCGGGGCGTGCCGCGCCCCGCGCCGCCAAGTCCCTGCGCGCCCAGTCGAGTCGGTCCTCGTACGGCATACCGTCCGGCGGCTCCGGTACGTCCATGAAGGTCGGCCCGGAGTGCAGCCGCCAGCCCGCCTCACGGGCCGCCTGCTCGGCCGCCTCGTGGAACCAGTACATGTCGAGCGCCGAGGTCACCCCGGCCCGCACGCTCTCGGCCACCGCGAGCCGCACCGCCGCCGCCACGTTCTTCGGCGCCAGCAGCTCGGCCTCCCACTTCAACACCCGCTCCAGGAAGCCCTGGAGAGTCACGTCGTCGGCACGACCGCGCAGCAGCGTCATCGCGAGGTGGGTGTGCGTGTTGATGAGTCCGGGCAGGACGAGACAGCCCGAGGCGTCGATGGACTCCGCAGCCGTGAAGCGGGTCGCCAGCTCGGCGGCGGGTCCTACGGCGACGATCTCGCCCTCGTGGACGGCAACTGCCCCGTCCTGTACGACAGTTCCGGCCTCGTCGACGGTCAGGACATCCCCGCCGTGCACCAACAGGTCGATGCTCATGCCTCGTTCCCCTCCGCCAGCAGTCGCAGTGCCTCCAGCGAGACCACCGCACCGCGCTCGACACCGGCCGCGACGACGTCCCGGTGCGGGTCGTACCCGCCGGTGGCGTCCTCGTCAACGAGCTCATCGGCGTTGGCACCGTCGATGACCAGCACCCCACCCGCGACCAGCCCCCGCAGCGAGGCCGTCACCAGGAGGGCCGACAGCTCCATCTCGATCGCCGCGAGCCCGGCGCCGTCGTAGGAGAAGAGGGGGATGAGACCGGGCTGGAAGGCCGCTCGGGTCCACACGATGCCCCGGTGGTGCGGGGCGCCGGCCTCGCGAGCCGCGCGCTGGAGGGCGAGGACCGCCTCGGGCGCGGCGACCGCCGGGTACTCCGGCGGGAGCAGCTGCTGGGTGACACCGTCGTCGCGTACGGCCGCCTCCGCGATCACGAGGTCGCCGTCGCCGATGCCGGGCTTCATCGCGCCCGCCGTGCCGAAGCGCAGGAAGGTGCGGACCCCCGCGTCCGCCAGCTCCTGGAACAGCAGGATCGCACCAGGACCGCCCACCCCGTGCGAGGCGACGGTGACCGGCAGGCCCTTCCAACTCCCGCTGAACACACGGTATTCGCGGTGGTACGACACCTCCTCGGCGCCGTCGAGCAGCGCGGCGACGGCGGCGGCACGTGCCGGGTCGCCGACGACGACCGCGTGTGCCGGCAGTCCGGTGCGCGGTACTCGGGTGATGGGCAGCAGATCCTGCGTCATGTGGTGTCTCCGGAAGGGGAGTTGGCGGTACGGCGACGGCGGCGGGCCGTCGAGAGGAAGAGGGCGACGAGCGTCACGACGTACGGCGCGGCATCCGTGGCCTGCTGGGGCAGGCCCACGCCCTGGAGGCGGAACCCGGCGGCCTCGGCGAGACCGAAGAGCAGCGCGGCGAGCAGTACGCCGACGGGTGCCGCGCGGCCGAGCATCACCGCGACGACGGCGATCCAGCCCCGGCCGGCCGTCATGTTCTCGGAGAACAACGTGACGTTCCCGAGCGCGAGTTGGGCCCCCGCGAGCCCGCACAGCACACCGGAGACCAGCACGGCCGCGTACTTGTACTTCGCCGGGCTCACCCCCAGCGTCGCCGCCGCGTCCGGCGCCTCACCGACCCCGCGCAGCCGCAGCCCCCACACATGCCGGGACAGCATCACCGCGGCCACCGCGACCGCGACGAACGCCAGATACGCGAGCGGGGTGAAGCCACCGATCAACGGCAGCCCGGCGAGTGACGGATCGTCGAAAGTGCCCTGCACACCGAAGACCGTACGCAACAGGAAGCTCGTCAGGCCAACTGCCAGGAGATTCATGGCGATTCCGAGAACCACCGCGTCCCCGCGCAGAGTTACCGCGCCCACGGCCAGGACCAGCGAGTACGCGGCCGCCGCGAGGGCGGCGGCGAGGACACCGAGCCAGGCGCTGCCCGTGAACCAACTCGTGGCCACGGAAGTGAAGCAGCCCATCAGCATCATGCCTTCGAGGCCGATGTTGAAGACACCCGCGCGTTCGCACAGGGCACCGCCCAGCGCGGCCAGCAGGATCGGGGTCAGGGCGCGCAGCGCCGACATCAGCAGATCGGAGTCGAAGAACATCACACGGCCCCGCTTTCCTGAGTACGCCTGCTGAACCACTTGGTCGGGAAGCGGAGTCGGGCCGCGAGGAACACGATCACGATGGCCTGGAGGACCTGCGTCAGCTCGCGCGGCACCTCGGTCGTCCGCTCCATCGCCAGGCCGCCGACCGCGAGGACGGCGAAGAAGAAGGAGGCGACGACCGTGCCGAGCGGGGCTGCGGCTGCCAACAGAGCCGCCGTGAGTCCCGTCCAGGTGTAGCCGGGTGCGGTGAGCGAGCCGTCGACGAAGCGGTACGGGAAGCTCAACACCCCTATGGCGCCCACGAGTCCGGCCAGCGCGCCCGACACGGACATCAACTTGAGGGTCAGGCCCCGGCGTTCGACGCCCGCGTAGGCGGCGAAACGGGAGTTGAGGCCCGTCATCCGGATCTCGTAGCCGAAGGCCGTGCGCTTGTCGGTGAACCAGTACCCGGCTGCCGCCAGCACCACCAGGACGAGCCCGATGGTGACCGTCGAATCGCCGAACGCGGGCAGCGCGACACCGTCCGGCATCGCGCGGGTCTGGGGGAGGCTGGAGCCGGGTTCCTTGAGCGGGCAGCGCGCGAGGTAGGACGCGAGGGACACCGCCGGGTAGCTCAGCAGCAGGCTGCTGACCAGCAGCGGGACGCCGAGGCGGTTCTCGCACAGGGCGGCGAGCGCGGCGTACGCGGCGCCCACCGCCATGCCCGCGAGCAGCGCCAGTACGACGGTCAGGGGCGCCGGCAGCGGGGAGTAGAGGCCGGTCACGGCCGCCGTGATGCCGCCGAGGACCATCTGTCCGTCGCCACCGAGGTTGATCAGCCCGGCGCGCAGCGGGATCGCCAGCGCGAGCGCCATGCCGAGCACGCTGGTGCCGGTGCTCAGCGTGGAGCCGATGCCGTCGGCGCCGAGCGAGCCGGTGAGGACGGCGCTGTAGGCGGTGAGCGGGTCCGCGCCGGTGCCGACGAGGAACAGCGCGCCGATGACCAGGCCCGCGAGGACGGAGAAGGTGATGGGGGAGCGCAACACCCCTGATATGCACGGTATGTGAGTGTTCGTCATGTCAGTCGACGGCCTCCGTCGGCGCTGCGGCCCCGCCCGCCATGGCGAGCCCGAGCGCCCGTTCGTCGGCCTCGTCCTTCGTGTACGTCGCCGTGACCCGGCCCTCGTACATCACCAGGACCCGGTCCGCGAGGCCCCGGATCTCGCTCAGTTCGGCGGAGACGAGGAGGACGGCGTGACCGGCGTCGCGGTAGGCGACGATCTGGTCGTGGATGTTCTGGATGGCGCCGATGTCGACCCCGCGCGTGGGCTGCTCGACGAGCAACAGTGGTGCCTCGTGGGCGAGTTCGCGGCCGATCAGCAGTTTCTGCAGATTGCCGCCGGACAGCGCGGAGGCGGGCACCTCGGGGGTGGCCGCCTTGATGCCGAAGCGCTCGATGAGCCGTCCGGCGTGGACGCGTACGGACGCGGGCGGCAGAAGACCCTTTGTGGACAGGGACGTTCGGTGGTGGCCCATCGCGAGGTTGTCCGCGACGGTCGCCGCCGGTGCCGTACCGACCGCGTGCCGGTCCTCCGGGACGTAGGCGAGGCCCTGGGCCCGGCGCTCGGTGGCCGAGGCATGGGTGATGTCCCGCCCCTTGAGACGCACCTGTCCGGAGGCGACGGGCCGTAGCCCGGCCAGTGCCTCGATCAGCTCGCTCTGGCCGTTGCCGGCGACGCCCGCGATGCCGACGATCTCCCCGGCGCGGACGGTGAGTCCCACATCGTGGACGGCGTCGGTGGTGAGGTCTCTCACGTCCAGGACCACGTCACCGGGTGTTCCGGGCGTGTGCACGCGGTCCAGCTCGACCGCGCGGCCGGTCATCGCGGCGGCGATCTCGTCGGCGGAGGTGTCTGCGGTGACCAGGCGGGCGACCACGCGGCCGTCCCGCAGCACGGTCACGTTGTCGCTGCCTTCGAGGACCTCGCGCAGCTTGTGGGTGACAAGGATCACCGTACGGCCCTGTGCGGCCAGCGACTTGAGGACCGCGAACAGGGCGTCCGCCTCGGCCGGGGTGAGCACGGCGGTCGGCTCGTCGAGGATCAGCGTGCGGGCGCCCCGGTGCAGCAGCTTCAGGATCTCCACGCGTTGGCGCAGACCGACCGGCAGCTCCCCGACCCGGGCGTCCGGATCGACGGCGAGCCCGTGCTCCTCGGCCAGTTCACGCACCCGGCGGCGGGCCGCGGCCCGGTCCACCAGGCCGAAGCGGCGCGGCTCGGCGGCGTAGACGACGTTCTCGGCGACCGTCAGCGAGTCGAACAGCTTGAAGCTCTGGTGGACCATGCCGAGTCCGGCGGCCATCGCGGCGCTCGGGTCGCCGAAGGTCACCTCGCGGCCGTCGATCCGGATGGAGCCCGCGTCGGCGCGCTCCATGCCGTAGAGGATCGACATGAGGGTGGACTTGCCGGCGCCGTTCTCGCCCATGAGGGCGTGGATCTCGCCGCGTCCGACGGTCAGGTCGACGTCGTCGTTGGCGAGCGTGCCGGGGAAGCGCTTGGTGATTCCCCGGAGCTCGACCGCGGGGTCAACTGGCGGCGGGATCATCGACCTTGAGCTCTCCGGAGACGATCTGGTCGCGCAGCGCCTTGACCTTCGCGAGGACGTCCTTGTGCTGGGCGATCACGCACTTCGACGAGTCGACGCCGGCCTCCAGACCGGTGAGGCTGATGCCGCCCTCCTTCAGGCCGTAGGACACCGAGGTGCCCGTCCTGCCCGCGAGGACCTGCTCGACGCCCTTCTCCACGGCGACGTCCGTCTTCTTGATCACGTTGTCGACGACCGTGCCGGGGGAGGAGACGCACTGGTTGACGTCGACGCCGTATGCGAACGCGCCCTTGGCCTTCGCGGCCTCGAACACGCCGTAGTTGCCGGCCGCCGCGGCCGCCATGATCTGGTCGGTGCCCTTGGAGAGCAGGGAGTCGGCCTGCTCCTTGGCGCGCGCCGAGTCGTCGAACGGGGACTGGCCGCCGACGAAGCGCGTCGACGCGGAGGTCTTCGCGGCGACCTTCTTGGCGCCGGCCGCGAACGGGTCGCTGTAGCGCCGGAACTGGGGAGTGTCGAGCACGTCCACCGCGCCGACCTTGCCGCTCTTGCTGAGCAACCCGGCCTCGGCGCCCGCGAGATAGACACCCTCGTGCTCACGGAAGACGGCGCAGGTGACGTTCGTGAACGTCTTCGTCGTGCACGCGTCGATCATGAGGAACTGCTGCTTGGGGTGCGCCTTGGCCTGCTGCGCGACGATGTCCGCGAACTCGAAGCCGACCAGCACGATCACGTTCGGGCTCGTGTCCACGGCGGCTTGCACGTTCTGCTGCTGGGACGCGGTGTCCGTCGACTCGTAGACCTTCTCGGTCCCGTCGTGCGTCTTCGCGGCGGCCTTCACCCCGGTGACGGCGAGCTTCAGGAACTCGTTCTGCCCGACCGCGTCCGGCGTGACCAGCGTGAACGACTTCCCACTGCTGCCGCTCGCACCGTCCGAGGCGTCGGTCTTGGCGGCGGCGTTGCAGGCGGTCGCGGCGGTGACCATGAGCGTGGTGGCGGCGACGAGCTGCAGGGTGCGACGTGATCTGCGGAGCATGGGGACCTTCCGGGGTACGGCAAGGCACGCTCCGGCGGGAGCGCGTTCGACCAGATGGTGAGACGGGGAGACGAGAGGTGGACGCGAGAGGGACAGGTCAGCGTCGACAGCAGTCGCTCGCGCAGCGGCCGTGATCGAGGAAACGGCGCACGGTGAGCAGCACACGTCCTCCTTCGTCTCGGCCTTCGGGCTGCGGGTGCTGGACTTTAACATTCGTTTTGAGACACCTGCTCGACTGTCTCGAACTGTGGTTCTTCGAGGTCATGTACGGTGTCCGACACCATCGGAACAGCAGGAGTGTCCCGTTATGCCCCAGGAATTGCGTGCGGTCGACTGGACCGGCAGCGGCCTCGCGCTCATCGACCAGACCCTGCTCCCGCACCGCCACGAGACAGTGGCTGTCCACGATGTGGACACCCTCGTCGACGCGATCCAGCGTCTCGTCGTGCGCGGGGCGCCCGCGATCGGGGCGGCCGGCGCGTACGGTGTCGCGCTCGCGATCATCGAGGGCGAGCGGGAGGGCTGGACCGAGGCCGAGGTGCGCGCGGCGGTCGCCCGCGTCCGTGAGGCCCGGCCCACCGCGGTCAACCTCATGGCGGGCGTGGACCGGGTCATGACCCGCTTCGGCGAAGGCCTCGACGCGGTCCTCGAAGAGGCCGCCGCCGTCCAGCGTGAGGACGTCGCGGCCAACCGCGCGATGGGTGTGTTCGGCGCGGACTGGCTGGTCCAACGGGTGGGTGTGGAGCGGCCGTTGAGGATTCTGACGCACTGCAACACCGGTGCGCTGGCGACCGCCGGGTGGGGTACCGCGCTCGGCGTCATCCGCGAACTGCACGCGCGTGGGCTGGTGGAGGTCGTCTACGCCGACGAGACCCGCCCCCTCCTCCAGGGATCCCGCTTGACCGCCTGGGAGTTGGTCCAGGAAGGCATCCCGCACTACGTCCAGGCCGACGGCGCCGCAGCCGGCACGATCTTGCGCGGCGAGGTCGACGCGGCCGTCGTCGGCGCCGACCGCATCGCCGCCAACGGCGACACCGCGAACAAGGTCGGCACGGTCGGCGTAGCCCTGGCCTGCGCGGACGCCGGCATCCCGTTCCTGGTCGCGGCCCCGACCACCACGGTCGACCTGGCCACCAAGACCGGCGATGAGATCCACATCGAACTCCGGGGCGAGGCCGAGGTGTTGGAGTGGGCGGGGGTGCGGACGGCTCCGGCGGAGTCGCGCGGGCACAACCCCGCGTTCGACGTGACTCCGGGCCGCCTGGTCACCGGACTGGTCACGGAGCGGGGCGTGTTGGAGGTGTCGGCCGGTGAACTCCCCGGAGACCGGCTGAACATGGGACGTTCCGTGAGTTCGTCCGAGCTCCGCTGAGTCCCTGGGTTCGCGGCCAGGAGATTCTTCCTCGTCCCGTCCGACCGGTTCTGTCATTCTGCGTGCCATGTCCGCACGCAATCGAAGACTGCCCAGGCACCGTGCCTGGCCACTGACCACCACCGACATCGAAGAGTGTCTCGGCCCCTTCATGACCCGAGTCACGGACCTGCGCTTCCTCACCGGACAGGACAGCGGGACCATCGTTCTGGGCGCGGAGTGGATCGCTCCGATCTCCCGCAATTACGGCCGCGGCATGCCCCCGGACATGGTCGGCTTCCGTATAGACGTCCACCCGGTGGATGCCGCCGAACGTGCCGCCACCCGCGCCGTTCTGCGGGCGCAGGCCCTCCCGCAACTGCACGCATGGGTCACGCGGGCGATCGACGCCGACGAGACCTGGCGACTGACCCCTCATCAGCACTACTGGCGGCTCACCGACGGCCACCTCACCCACCGCGACGAAGCGTGAACCCGGTCCGGGCGACAGGGCACCCCGCCCTCAGCCCGTGAGAGTGTCGAGCCAGCCGGTCAGCAGGCGGTTGACCTCCTCGGGGCGTTCCTGCTGGATCCAGTGGCCGCAGCCGTCCAGCAGGTGGGACGCGGTCAGGCCGGGGAGGGTGGTCGGGAAGGCGGCGATCGCGTCGGACATCCAGATGGTGGAGGCGTCCGAGGTGCCGCCGACGAACAGGGACGGCTGCTTGATCGGGGCTCCGCGGTGGGGAGCGAGATCCTCCCAGTCGCGGTCCATGCAGCGGTAGCGGTTGAGGGCTCCGGTCAGTCCGGTGCGCTCGAACTCCCCGGCGTAGACGTCGAGTTCGTCCTCGGTGAGCCAGGCCGGGAGGACACCGGCGGGGAAGCGGTCGCGCAGCAGGCCGCCGCGGGCGACGAAGTGCGGGTCGGGCTCGCCCGGGGCGGGCATGGTGTCGGCGGACAGGGCCGCGTAGAAGCCGGCGAGCCAGCCCCGGACATCGGGTTCGATCTCCGCCTCGGCGCGGCCGGGCTCCTGGAAGTAGGAGACGTAGAACTCCTGCTCGGGGCCGCCGATCCGGCCGAAGACCTCGCTGGGGCGGGGCCCGCCGGGCGGAGCGTAGGGGACGCTCAGCAGGCCGACCGCCCGGAAGACCCCGGGGTGGAGCAGGGCGGAGGCGGCGGCGATGCCGGCGCCCCAGTCGTGGCCGACGACCACCGCGTCCTCCTCGCCGAGGGCGCGCACGACGGCGACGTTGTCCTCCACCAGGTCGAGCATCCGGTACGCGTCGGCCGCCGCGGGCCGGGACGAGCGGCCGTAGCCGCGCACGTCGATCGCCACCGCCCGGTAGCCGGCCGCGGCGAGGGCCGGGAGCTGCCGGCGCCAGGAGTACCAGGACTCGGGAAAGCCGTGCACGAGCAGGACCAGCGGGCCGGTGCCCTGTTCGACCAGGTGCAGGCGCCCGGCCGGGCCCTCGACGGTGCGGTGGCGGAGTGCGGCGGGCGGCTCGGACTGCATGGGGCTTCTCCTCGGTTCGCCGGTGGTCGCGGGTACCCGTCGATCATGCGGCGCGGCGACCGCCCGACGCGAAGAGCGTTGCCAATCTGGCAAACTTGCAGGACAGGGCAGTGCGGGACCGTGTTCGGGAGGTGCAGGGGCGATGGCAGGCGACGGCTTGGCCGAGACGCTGGCGGCGATGGGCCCCCGGCTGCGGGCCGCACGCGAGCGTCGCGGCGCCACGCTCACCGGCGTCGGCCGCGCGACCGGCATCTCGCCGAGCACGCTGTCGCGGATCGAGACCGGCCGGCGCAGGCCCACCCTGGAGGTGTTGCTGCACCTGGCGAAGGAGTACGGCGTCTCCCTGGACGAGCTGGCCGGCACCGCGACCGCACCTGCGGCCGAGCGCCGCACCCCGGTGCCGCTGAGCTTCGGCGACGACAAGGCGGTCCTGCCGCTGACCCGCTATGTCGGCGGTCTGCACGCCCACAAGCACGTCCTGCCCGCCGTCGAGGAACCGTCGGCGCGTCCGCGGCAGGTCTCGCACGACGGCTACGAGTGGCTGTGCGTCCTGTACGGGCGGCTGTGGCTCGCGCTCGGCGACCAGGACCTCGTCCTGACGGCCGGGGACGTGGCCGAGTTCGACACCCGCACCCCGCACGGGGTCGCGAACGCCGGCTCCGGCGCTCCGGTCGAGTACCTGATCATGTTCGGGCCGCAGGGGGAGCGCCTGCGACCACGCACGTCCCCGGCGCCGGTCAGCGCTGGGTGAGCTCCAACTCCAGCAGCCATTCCACGACTTCGGTGTGATGCCGCGCCTGCCGCGGGTCGGCGCCCCACACATAGAGCCCGTGCCCGGCCACCACCACCGCCGGCATCCTCGGGTCCCGAGCCGCCTCCAGCCGATCCCCGAGCACCTTCATGTCCTGGCTGTTGGTGATGACGGGCAAGGTCACCTCCACGTCATGCGCGGGCTGACCAACACCCTTGAGCATCTCGACGTCCTTGAACACGATCCCGCCCGGCTCACGCCGCCCCATCGCGACGGACGCCACGGTGTGCACGTGGACGACGGCACCGGCACCGGTCAACGCCGCGACACGGGCGTGCAGTTCGGCCTCGGCGGACGGCCTGCCGCCGCGCACGGCGGCCCCGTTCCCGTCCACCAACACCACATCCGCGGGCGTCAGTTCACCCTTGTCGTGCCCGCTCGCCGTCACAGCAAGCCGCAGCGGATCCCGGGCCAGCACCACGGACAGGTTCCCGGAGGTCCCCCGCATCCAGCCGAACGAGGCGAACCGGGCGGACTCGGCGGCGAGTTGGGCCCCCGCCTCCTTCAGGTCGAGGTCACTGATCTCGGTGGTCACGTGGTGCTCCTTGAACTGGTGATGCCGATCTCGTCGAACGCCCCCGCCTGCGCGTGGTCGCCGGCGCCTTGCTCGAAGTACGGCTCTCCCGGCCGCCGTACACCCACCGCGTGCCAGCCCGCGGCCACGGCCGCGTCCAGCTCGCCGGGCCGGTCGGAGAGGAAGAGCAGCCGGGACGGCTCGGTGCCGGTCGCCGCCGCGATACGGCGGTACGACTCCGGCTCCTGCTTGGGACCGGCGTTCTCCGTGTCGTAGAGACCGGAGACGAGGGGGAGGAGGTCGCCCTCCGGGCTGGAGGTGAACCACGCGCGCTGCGCTGCCACCGAGCCGGACGAGTAGACGTACAGCCGAAGTCCCGCCGTGTGCCAGAAGCGCAGGGCCGGCACGACGTCGTCGTAGAAGTGTGAGACGAGGTCGCCGCGGGCGAAGCCCTCGGACCAGATGATGCCCTGGAGGGTCTTGAGGGGCGTGGCCTTGCGGTCCTCGTCGAGCCAGGTGTTGAGGGTCTTCTCGATCTGTACGGCGTCGGCGTCCGGGGTGTCCGTCAACTCGCGGACCTGCGCGATCGCCCGGGACACGGCCGGGTCGTCGGCCCGCTCGGCGAGCAGGGCCGCGAAGCGCGAGCGCGAGTACGGGTAGAGGACGTCGACCACGAAGCCCGTGGCGCTCGTGGTGCCCTCGATGTCGAGCACCACGGCGTCCACGTCGTACCGCAAGGTCACGCGGCGGCCTTGTCCTGCTGGTAGCCCGCGTCGATCGTGTCGTAGTCGGGGAAGCGCGAGGCGATGGTCGAGCCGGTGAAGTTGCCGACCCAGCCGTCCTCCTCGTGGAAGAAGCGGATCGCGGTGAAGGCGGGCTCGGTGCCCATGTCGAACCAGTGGGTGGTGCCGCGCGGCACGCCGAGCAGGTCGCCCTTCTCGCAGTAGACGGCGTGCACTTCGCCGTTCACGTGCAGATAGAAGATGCCGGAGCCGGAGACGAAGAAGCGGACCTCGTCATCGTCGTCGTGCGTGTGCTCCTGGAGGAACTTCGCGCGGGCGCCGGCCGCCTTCGCCGGGTACTCCGGGTCGTCGCTGGGGTGCAGACCGAGGACGTCGACGGTGGTGAAGCCCTCCTCGGCGTTCAGCTTGTCGATCTCCGGGCCGTAGGCGGCGAAGACGGTCTCGCTGTCGGCGTCGGCCGGGACGTCCTCGCGGATCGGCCACTGCTCGTAGCGCACACCGAGGGGCGCGAGCGCGGCGGCGATCTCGACGGGGTCGGCGGTGCGGCGCACGAGGTTCTCGGGACCGGACTCGGGCCAGGTGGTGAGCAGGGTCATGGGAACAACTCCGAAAAAGTGGGCGTGATGTCCGGATACCGAGACGGACACCGGACCGGTGGAGGGCGGAAAGCGGCTGCTGCGCGGCCCGTTGTACTGGGTCGCGACCGGTTATGTGATGGTAACCGCCACCGGTGAACAGGCCTGATGTGACGTAGTCGTTGTCTCACCAGCTGAGAAACCGCTTCCATCCCTTTGACCAATGGCTGAAAACATTCTCATGATCTCCCTATGAAGACGCTGCTGCTCGTGCGGCGGCTGTACGTGGACTTGCTCCGGTCGACCACAGCCAGCTGTCGCTGACCACATCCGGAGCCCCGCGAGCCTTTCGTGCCGCGGTCCACCACCCGTTCGCGGTGGCTGATTCCTTTTCCCACGCTCCGGGTCACGCACGCCCGTCCTTCACCCCTTCTGCACCACCTTGCACCTGGAGCCCCTCATGTCCCGCACCCGTGTCCCCCTCGCCGCGCTCTCGCTGGCCTCCGCCTCGGCCCTCCTCCTCGCGGGCTGCTCCCAGTCCGGCGACGCGTCGAAGAACACCGCCGACACCGCCGCCTCGGCCTCGGCCGCCACGGGCAAGAAGCCGGCCCCCTTCAGCAAGGGCACGGTCAAGATCGCGCTCGTCCGGCAGAGCGGCGCCGGCGACTACTTCGAGCAGTGGGGCAACGGCGCCAAGGCGCAGGCCAAGGCCCTCGGCGTCGACCTGACCGTGTACGACGCCCAGGCCGACAACGCCAAGCAGGCCACCGACCTGTCCTCGGCCATCAACTCCGGCGCGCAGGCGATCATCATCGACCACGGCTTCCCGTCGACGATCCAGCCCGAGATCGACCAGGCGGTGAAGAAGGGCATCAAGGTCGTCGTCTACGACGTCGACCAGACCAACAAGTCCGTGATCAGCACCGAGCAGGACGACGCCAGCATGGCGCAGGCCGTCCTCGACGTGATGGCCCAGACGGTCGGCAAGAACGCCAAGGTCGGCTACGTCAACGTCGCCGGCTACGCGGCCCTCGACAAGCGCAACACCGTCTGGGCGAAGGAAGTCGCCGCCCAGGGCTGGAAGCAGCAGTTCAAGGTCGGCAAGGTCACCGACTCCACGGCCACCGACAACGTTCCCCTGGTCTCCGCCGCGCTCACCCAGCACTCCGACGTGGTGGGCGTCTTCGCCCCCTACGACGAGCTCGCCAAGGGCACCGTCCTCGCCGTCCAGAACAAGAAGCTCCAGAGCAAGGTGAAGGTCTTCGGCGCGGACGTCTCCAACGCCGACATCCAGAACATGACCGCCGCGAACAGCCCGTGGGTCGCCACCGCCGGCACCGACCCGTCCGCCGTCGGCGCGGCCGTGGTCCGCACGGCGGCACTGGAGTTGGCCGGTCAGCTGAACAAGACCTCCGTCGACTTCCCGGCCGTCGCCATCACCCAGGACTTCCTGCGCAAGAACAAGATCGAGAACATGGACCAGCTGCGCGCGGCCCTGCCCGCCCTGAACCTCTCCAAGGTGAGCACCGCCGACTGGATCCCCAATGTCGCCCACTGACACGGCCGTTGACGCCGCGGTCTCGCTCCGCGACGTCAGCATGGCCTTCGGCGGCAAGACGGTGCTGGCCTCCGTCTCGCTCGACATCGCCCCGGGCAGCGTGGTCGCGCTGCTCGGCGCGAACGGCGCCGGCAAGTCCACGCTGATCAAGATCCTGTCGGGCGTGCACACGGACCACGGCGGGGAGGTGCGGGTCGCCGGGGAACCCGCAGCTCTCCAATCTCCTTCGGCCGCCCGTCAGTTGGGCATCCAGACCGTCCATCAGCGGATCGGCGAGGGCATCGTGCCCGGCCTCTCCGTCGCCGAGAACCTGGTCTTCGAGGAACTGGCCCGGCGCCGCGGCAACCCGTTCCTGAACGGCCGCCGCGTGCTGGCCCGCGCCCGCGAGATCCAGGCCGCGCTGGAACTCGACTGGAGCGACGCCGTGTTGCGCCGCGACGTCACCGAACTCGGCATCTCCGACCGCCAGTTGCTCATCCTGGCCCGCGCGCTGGCCACCCGCCCCCGGCTGCTCATCCTCGACGAACCGACCTCCGCCCTCTCCGCCGCCGAGGCGCAGCGGCTCTTCGCCCTCGTCGAGAAGATGCGCGACGACGGCATCGCGGTCCTCTACGTCTCCCACCGCCTTGGCGAGATCGACGCCCTCGCCGACCGCCTGGTCGTCCTGCGGGACGGCGGTCTCACCGACGACCAGGTCAAGCCCTTCGACTGGGACAGCGCCCTGCGCGCGATGCTCGCCCAGGCCCACGAGGTGACGACGGCCCGCCCGCAGCACTCCGGCGAGCACGGGGACGCCGTCCTCGCGCTGCACGGCGTCCGCCTCTTCGAGGGACGGGCACCCCTGGACCTCGACCTCCGCGCCGGTGAAGTCACCGGTGTCGTAGGCCTGTTGGGCGCGGGCAAGACGGAACTCGCCCGCGGCCTGTTCGGCGCCGAGCCCTTCGCCACCGGCACGGTCACGCTCGACGGCAAGCCCTACGCGCCGCGCCGCCCGGCCGACGCGATCCGCGCCGGCGTCCATCTCGTCCCCGAGGACCGGCACGCCGACGCGCTCGTCCCCGGCTGGTCGGTGGCGCAGAACATCTCGCTGCCGTTCCTCAAGTCCCTGTCCCGGGGCGGACTCGTGAACACGGGCAAGGAGGACGCCCTCGGCCGCGAGACCATCGACGCCCTCGGTGTCGTCGCCCGCGACGAGCACAGCACGGTCGAGGAACTCTCCGGCGGCAACCAGCAGAAGGTCGTCGTGGGCCGCTGGCTCGCACACACTCCTCGCGTCCTCATCCTGGACGAGCCGTTCCGAGGCGTGGACATCGGCGCCCGGCGCGACATCGGCCGCCGGGCGCGTGCGCTGGCTGCGGAGGGTGCGGCCGTACTCGTGCTGTCGGCCGACGTCGACGAGGTGCTTGAGATCGCCGACCGGGTCGCAGTGCTGGCGGCTGGTGAGGTCCACCTCGACGCGTACGGCGAAGACGCGGAACGCGACCGCGTGATCCAGACCATCTCGGCGTCCGTGTGATGCCGGCCGACCAGTCCGGCGTCCGAGTGATACCGGCCGACCAGTCCGGCGTCCGAATGATGCCCGCCGCTCAGCACGGCGTCCGTGAGATGCCCGCCCCGCACGAAGCCACGGCAGGAAGTACGCCATGACCACCACCCAGAGCTCCGAGACCGCACCGAAGGCCGCGGCCCGGCCCGCCGTCTCCACCGCCGTGCTCGTCCAGAACGCCGTCATCAAGTACGGCTTCATCTTCGTCACGGTCGTGCTCTTCCTGTACTTCGCACTGACCGAGGGTTCCTTCCGCGAGTCCGCGACCCTCCTCGACACCCTCCGGTACGTCTCCGTCGCCGCGATCCTCGGCCTCGGCGTCACCCTCACCATGGCCGTCGGCGGAATGGACATGTCCGTCGGCGCGGTCGCCGGGCTCGGTGTCACCGTCGCCGCGAAGACGATGGTGACGTACAACCAGGTCGGCACGGTCGCGATCCTCGCCGTCATCGCGGCGGGCGCACTGGCCGGACTCCTGAACGCCCTGCTGATCGTCGTGATGAAGATCCCGGACATGCTGGCCACGCTGGGCACCATGTTCGTCATCCAGGGCACCAAACTCATCCTGGTCGACGGCCAGTCCATCTCCGCCGGCATGACCCAGTCCGACGGCACCACCGCCCCCGGCAAGTTCACCGCCGGCTTCCTGCGCATCGACCGCGGCACGCTGTTCGGCGTCCCCATCTCGGTGGTGATCTTCGGCGCGCTGACGGTGATCGCCTGGGTGTTCCTGGCCCGCACCCGCTGGGGCCGCGTCCTCTACGCCATCGGCGCCAACCCGGAGGCCTCCCGCCTCGCGGGCATCCGCGTCGGCGCGTACCGGGCCCTCGCCTACGTCCTCTCCGGCGTCCTCGCCTCCATCGGCGGCCTGATCCTGGCGTCCCGCATCGGCCAGGGAGACGTGAGCGCGGGCACGTCGCAGCTGCTGGAGGCGGTAGCCGTCGCGCTGGTCGGAACGTCGGTCCTCGGCCGAGGCCGCCCGAACGTGTGGGGCACAGCGTTGGGCGCGGTACTGATCGGCATCATCACCACCGGTCTGACGATCAAGGGCCTGCCCTACTACACCCAGGACGTCGTCGAGGGCGCGGTCCTCATCCTCGCCCTGGTCTTCAGCTTCACCCTGTCCAAGCGCCGCACCGCATAAGGAAGTTCGAGGAGTTCGTACGATGGGCTACCGCATCCTGGAGACCGACGACATCCCGGCGTACCTGCACGAGCGCGGCCACTGGGCGGACGTGACCGACATCCAGGTCCGTGAGGTGTCGGACGGCAACATGAACCGGGTGTTCCTCGCCTCGAACGCCGACGGCAGCCAGAGCCTCGCGATCAAGCAGGCGCTGCCCTGGGTGCGGGTCGCCGGCCCCTCCTGGCCGATGAGCCCGGAGCGCGCCGACGCCGAGGCAAGGGCATACGAGCAGGTCGCGCGGGTCGCCCCCGACAAGATCCCGACGATCCACGGCTACGACGCCGACAACTACGCCCTCGTCATGGAGGACATGTCCGACCTGGAGGTCCTGCGCACGGTCCTCAACGAGGGCGCGTCCTACGGCCCGGACACCTCGGCGCGGATCGGCGAGTTCGTCGCCCAACTCGCCTTCGCGACCAGCGACTTCGGCATGGAGTCCGCCGACCGCAAGGCGCTGATCGCGGCCTCGGTGAGCCCGGAGCTGTGCAAGATCACGGAAGACGTGGTGCTGTCCGAGCCGTACATCGAGCACGAACACAACCACTGGCTCCCGGAGTTGACGGACCTGGCGGCCGAGTTCCGCGAGGACGCACGCCTGCGCACGGAGGTCGCGGACCTCCGGTACACGTTCATGACCAGCGCACAGGCCCTCCTCCACGGCGACCTGCACACCGGCAGCGTGATGGTCGGTGAGCGCGAAGGTGCCCCGGTGGTACGGGTCTTCGACCCCGAGTTCTCCTTCGTCGGCCCGATCGGCTACGACCTCGGGCTGTACTGGGCCAATGTGCTGGTGTCGGAGGAACGGGCGCGTGCGCTGGGCACGTCGACCGACCACGGCGACCAACTCCGCCTCTCCTGGGAGGCGTTCGAGACGGAGTTCCGCCGCCTGTGGCAGACCCGCGTCGACACCTTCTTCGACGACGCCTACCTCGACCGCTTCCTCTCCCACGTCTGGACCGACTCCGTCGGCTACGCCGGCACGGAGATCGTCCGCCGCATCATCGGCTTCGCCCACCTGACGGACCTGACGACGCTGCCGGATCCGGTTCCCGCGTCTCGGCGGGCGTTGCTGCTGGGGCGTGAACTCATTGTGCGGCGCGGGGAGTTGACCTCACCGGAGGCTGTCCGGGGGCTGGTCTGAGGCCGGGTGGGAGCCGAGGGGTCCCCCTGCCTGCACCGAGCGGTCCTGGGACTCGCGCGGTCGCGCCGGCCCGTCCGCCGGGCGACCGGTGACCGCCGGGGGCGTATCGCGGCCCGCCAGGTGGGACTGAAGCCGCTGGTGTCGGAATTCGAAACCCGCGCCGGACTGCCGTAGGACACCACGGCGGTGGGCGTCCTCCAGGAACGTCAACAGGCGCCACGGCATCCGGCCCGTCGCCGCGAGCCAGGCTCGGGCGACGGTGAAGCGTCCCCACGCGCTCAGCGCGAGCGCGGCCGAACCCAGCGGCAGCCACAACTGGGTGCCGATGTGCACCAGTCCGCCCCAGTCGCCCGGCAGCGTCACCACCGGTACGCAGACCGCGGCCACCAGCAGAGCCACCAGGCCGCCGCGGGTGAAGGACGCCGCACGGTCCGTACGCAGGGACGAACCGGGGCCGGCCGCGCGCATGACGTCCGACGGGACGCTCAGCGCGCGGTAGACGCCGCACACGCAGCCGCCCACGATCCCGACCAGCACACCGCCTGCCATCAGCGGCGGCAGACAGCGCCGGAGCACGCCCGACGGCGGGCCCGCGGTGAGCCAGTCGCGGGCCGACGCCGGCAGCACGGACCGCAGGTTCGCCGCGTACGCCGTCGTAGCCGTGTGGTCCGTGAGGCCGAGGCGGACCACCACCGCGCCGTCCCGGGACTCGAAGACCGTGCGCCGCGCGGTGAAGGGGACACAGTGGCGGTCGGCGAGGAGGGGGATCGCGCAGTCGGGGGGTCGGGTGCCCTCGGGGTAGGCGATCGGCCGGGCTCCGTTGCCGGGGAGGAGCAGCGTGCCGTGCAGCTCACGCCTGGTGGTCGCCGTCCGCAGGCCGGGGTGTTGCGTGAAACGCCAGCCGTCGATCGTCCGACCCGAAAGGGCGGCCGTGGAACCGGACTTGAGCACGGTCACCCCGGCCGCCGTCAGCCCCGCGACCGTGCAAGCGGTGACCCCGATCAGCAGTGCGGCGGCGGTGCCTCGGACCGCGCCCGCCGCGAACCGTCGGGCGATGCGGCCGGACCGGGGCGCGAGCGCGAGGTCCTGCCCGGCCCGGCGGCCACCGCTCATCAGCAGGGCCGCGCCCGCTCCCGCGCAGGTGATGCCGATCAGCCCGGTCCAGGGGTTGCCGGACCGGCCGGTCACCACCGCGCACGCCAGGCCGAGGCCGCTCAGCAGCAGGGCGGCACCGCAGGTCCGGGCCACCGCGCGCTCCGCGCTGCCGCTCCACGGCAGTGAGAGCGGCACCGGGTGGCGGGACAGCCCGGCGATGCCGAAGAAGAGGGTGAAGAGGAGCGAGAACAGGCAGCCGCCCAGCAGATCGGGCACCCAGCCGTCCGTCACCGCGCCGAAGCGGAAGCCGAACCGCAGATCGTCGGCGTAGGCGAAGCCCGCCCACAGCAGTGCGCTCATCCCGGCGGTGATCAGCGTTTGGCGGACGAGGGCGCGGCGGCCCGACGAGGTGTCCGCAGACGGGAGCAGGAACGCCTCCCCGAACGCGAAGCCCACGGTCTGGCCGAGGAGGGTGGCGAGTACGGACGCGAGATCCTCCACTCCCGCCAGTTCGTTCGCCGCGCGTGCCACCGTCACCGGCAGCACCACTAACGACAGCAGGGCCAGCGACAGCAGTCCCGGTGCCAGGACGGAGACGGCCCTCGGCAGCATCGACTCCAGCTCCCACCACGCCAGCCGACCGGTGCCGCGCCGCTCCAACGCCCTTGCCAGCAAGGTGAGTCGGCGCACCGCGTCAGAGGTGGCCGCCGGTCCGGAGTCCGCGAACGCGGCGGGCACGAACGCTCCGAGCAGATGCTCCTCGACGGCCTCCACGGTCGGGAAGCGGTCCGGGTCCAGGAGTTCGGACGGGTCGCGGGACGTGTCGCCGTAGACCGCGCGGGCCAGCGCCACCATCAGGGGAGTGGTGAGCGCCCGCGCCGCCGGGCGGTCCGGCCGCGCCGTGAGTTCCCGGAGCACGGGTGTCCACACGGTGCCCGGCGCACCCTCCCCAGGGCGTAACGGCCGTGCCGTGCGCTCCAGATGGGCCCCGGCCTGCGCGAGGCCGAGCGGGCGCAGCTCGACCACCTCGGCGGCGGTCAGCACATCGCCCTCGGTCACGGCCTTCGCCCACGCCTCGGCCCGGCTGGTGAGCAACAGCGGGAGATTGCCGTCGAGTTCGGCGTTGATGCGGCGTACGGCCTCCCCGTAGACGGGGCGGGGCAGTTCGTCGAAGCCGTCGAGGACCGGCAGTACGAGCCCCGCGTCGAGGAGGCCCCGGGCGAGGGTGTGCCGTCCGTCGGTGACCGCGGCCAGCGGGCGGTGCTCGGCGGCCAGCCGCCCCGCGAGCCAGTCGCGCAGCCCGGTCCGCCTCGGGTCCCAGCCCGCCAGCGGGAAGATCACCGGGACCGGACCGCCGGACCGCCGCGCGGCCAGCCGGCCGAGCACGAACCGCATCGCCAGCACGCTCTTGCCCGACCCCGGACCACCCAGCACCACCAGCCGCCGTCCGGGCAGCGCGGCGAACGACCCGGTGACGTCCTCGATCCGCTGCCCCCGGGGCGCGGGCAGCGGCCGGCCCCGCCGGATGTTCTCCGGGTGATCGGCCAGCCAACGGTCCGCCGGAGCCCAGGCCACGTCCAGCGGAGCGGGGTCCTGCAGCCGCCGTAGCCTCGCCTCGGCGGACCACTGCTCCTGTACGGCCTCGGCCAGCGCGTCGGCGGCCCGGCGGCGGTCCTCGTCGGCCGAGCGCGGGGGCGGATCGGCGTCGCCGCGCAGCACATCGGCGACGAGCGCCGCGATCGACACGAACGCGCCGATCGCCGACACCATCACCCCGGCCGTGGCCGCGTCGCTCCACCACAGCCGCAGCACCCCGGCCAGCGCCGCGAGCGCGCCCCCGCACACGGCGAACCCGAGCCGCCGCCGCACCCGCGCGCTGTGCCATCCACCTTGCATACGACCGCTGCTCCCCGGGCCGGACCCCATGGCCCGACCGCTGTGCCGGAAGCCAACTGTTCTAACGGGCCGGACGGGCTGTGGACCGCCGGTCGGCTACCCGTGTGAGGGAGCGCGCGGAATCACCGGCGGGGCGTGCGGAAGTGCGAATCGTCGGCGGGGCATGGGCCGTTGGCACGTGTGAGCAGCATGCGCCGGGCACGTGGAAGGGGCGGTTCCCGGCCGGGAACCGCCCCTTCCACGTCGTAGCGACTACTTCTTGTCGAGCAGATCCTGCACCTTCGCCCGGACCTCGTCCGTAGCGAGCCCACGGATCGTCAACGTCGTCCGGCGCCGCAGGACATCGTCCTGCGTCTCCGCCCACTCGTGGTCGCGGGCGTAGACGACCTGCGCCCAGATCTCGGGGGCGTCGGGGTGGACGCGCTGGCCCAACTCGGGGTTCTCGTTGGCGAGTCGGGCGATGTCGAAGGCCAGGGAACCGTAGTGCGTGGCCAGGTGCTTCGCCGTGTCGGCCGCCATACGCGGGCCCGGGGCGGGGTTGTCGACCAGGAGGCGGCGGGCGACCGCGCGCGGGTTGGCGACGCCCGGCAGCGGGAGCTTCTTCGGGAGGGAGGAGATCGGCTCGAAGTCCTCGCCGAGCGGGCGGCCGGGGAGGGACTCCAGCTTCTGCATGACCGTACGGCCGATGTGCCGGAAGGTGGTCCACTTGCCGCCCGCGACGGACAGCATGCCGCCCTTGCCCTCGGTCACCACGGTCTCGCGCTTGGCCTTCGCCGTGCTGCCGGGGCCGCCGGGCAGTACGCGCAGACCGGCGAAGGAGTACGTGATCAGGTCACGGGAGAGCTGCTGGTCGCGGACCGAGAACGCGGCCTCGTCCAGGATCTGGGATATGTCCTTCTCGTTGACCGAGACGTCCGCCGGGTCGCCCTCGTACTCCTCGTCGGTGGTGCCGAGCAGCAGCATGTCCTCCCAGGGGAGGGCGAAGGTGATGCGGTACTTGTCGATCGGGGTCGCGAGCGCGGCCTTCCAGGGGGAGGTGCGCTTCAGGACCAGGTGCGCGCCCTTGGACAGGCGGATGGAGGGGGCCGCGTTCGGGTCCTCCATCTTGCGCAGGTGGTCGACCCACGGGCCGGTCGCGTTGAGCACCAGGCGGGCGCTCACGCCGAACTCGTCGCCGGAGGTCGTGTCGCGCAGCTCCGCCCCGGTCACCCGGCCCTGGGTGAAGCGCAGGCCGGTGACCTCGGCGTGGTTGAGGACGACCGCGCCCGCCTCGACGGCCGCGCGGACCGTCATCAGCGCCATGCGGGCGTCGTTCATCTGGTCGTCGCCGTACACGGCCACGGCCTTGAGGTTCTGGGTGCGCAGCTCGGGCACGTCCTGCGCCGCCTTGGCGGGGGACAGGAGGTGGCCGACGCCGTCGCCGAACGCGGAGAGCGCGGAGTAGGCGAAGACGCCCGCCCCGAGCTTCGCCGCACCGTGCGGACCGCCCTTGTAGACGGGGAGGTAGAACGTGAGCGGGTTCGCCAGGTGGGGAGCCACCTGGCGGGACACCGCACGGCGTTCGAAGTGGTTCTCCGCCACCAGCTTCACCGCGCCGGTCTGCAGGTAGCGCAGACCGCCGTGGAGGAGCTTGGAGGAGGCGGAAGAGGTGGCACCGGCGAAGTCGCCGGCGTCGACCAGGGCCACCCGCAGCCCGGACTGCGCGGCGTGCCAGGCGGTGGAGATGCCCAGGATGCCGCCGCCGATGACGAGGAGGTCGTACGTCGCCTTGGAGAGCTGCTCCCGGGTCTCGGCCCGGCTCGGGTTCGAGCCGGAGGCCGGGTGCGTACCGAGGGCAGGCACGGACTGCAGGGTGGACTGACTGGTCATGTGGGGTTCTTACTCCTCGTCCTCGAGCCAGCCCATGGTCCGCTCGACGGCCTTGAGCCAGCTCTTGTACTCACGGTCGCGCTTCTCCGCGGCCATGTTGGGGGTCCACTCGGCGGCCCGGCGCCAGTTGGCGCGCAGGTCGTCGGTGCTGGTCCAGAAGCCGACGGCCAGACCGGCGGCGTAGGCGGCGCCGAGGCAGGTGGTCTCGGCGACCATCGGGCGCACCACGGGGGCGTCGACGAAGTCCGAGAGCGTCTGCATCAGCAGGTTGTTGGAGGTCATGCCGCCGTCGACCTTGAGCGCGGCGAGCTCGACACCGGAGTCCTTCGTCATGGCGTCCGTGATCTCACGGGTCTGCCAGGCGGTGGCCTCCAGGACCGCACGCGCGAGGTGCGCCTTGGTGACGTACCGGGTGAGACCGGCGATCACACCGCGGGCGTCGGAGCGCCAGTACGGGGCGAACAGACCGGAGAAGGCCGGCACGAAGTAGGCGCCGCCGTTGTCCTCGACCGAGAGCGCGAGGGTCTCGATCTCGGCGGCGGTGGAGATGAGGCCCATCTGGTCGCGCATCCACTGCACCAGCGAACCGGTGACGGCGATCGAGCCCTCCAGGGCGTAGACCGGCGCGTCGTCGCCGATCCGGTAGCCGACCGTGGTCAGCAGGCCCGAGTAGGAGTTGATGATCTTCTCGCCGGTGTTCATCAGCATGAAGGTGCCGGTGCCGTACGTGGACTTGGCCTCGCCCTCGGCGAAACAGGTCTGGCCGAACAGGGCCGCCTGCTGGTCGCCGAGCGCGGAGGCGACCGGGATGCCGCCGAGCAGCTCGCCGAGGCGTCCGCCGGTGACCTCGCCGTAGACCTCGGAGGAGGAGCGGATCTCCGGGAGCATGTTCAGCGGGACGCCGATGGACTCGGCGATCTTCTCGTCCCAGGCCAGCGTGTGCAGGTTCATCAGCATGGTGCGGGAGGCGTTGGTGACGTCGGTGTAGTGCTTGCCGCCGTTCACACCGCCCGTCAGGTTCCAGATGACCCAGCTGTCCATGGTGCCGAAGAGGATGTCGCCGGCCTCGGCGCGCTCACGCAGGCCCTCGACGTTGTCGAGCAGCCAGCGGGCCTTGGGCCCTGCGAAGTACGACGCGAGCGGCAGACCGGTCTCGCGGCGGAAGCGGTCCTGGCCGACGTTGCGGCCCAGCTCCTTGCAGAGCGCGTCGGTGCGGGTGTCCTGCCAGACGATGGCGTTGTGGACGGGCTCACCGGTGTTCTTGTCCCACAGCAGCGTGGTCTCGCGCTGGTTGGTGATGCCGATGGCCTTGATGTCGTCGCGGGTGATGCCGGCCTTCTCGATGGCGGAGGCGACGACCTCCTGGACGTTGGTCCAGATCTCGGTGGCGTTGTGCTCGACCCAGCCCGGCTTCGGGAAGATCTGCTCGTGCTCCTTCTGGTCGACGGAGACGATACGGCCGTCCCGGTCGAAGACGATGCAGCGGCTGGAGGTCGTGCCCTGGTCGATGGCCGCGATGAACGGTCCGGCGGTGTGGGCGTCGGTCACTGTGTGCTCCTGAGGGGTTCCGTGGTCATGAGGACTGGTTCTACGGCTGCTTCAGTGCTCGGAAGTGCTTGGAATTCTGCTTCTAAGCAAAAGCGACGTTGTAGAGGCCTGCAGCGATGGCGCCGCCGATCAGCGGACCGACCACCGGGATCCAGGCGTAGCTCCAGTCGGAACCGCCCTTGTTGGGCAGGGGCAGGAGCGCGTGCACGATGCGCGGGCCCAGGTCACGGGCCGGGTTGATCGCGTAGCCGGTCGGGCCGCCGAGCGACAGACCGATGGAGACGACCACGAAGGCGGTGATCAGGGCGCCCAGGGTGCCGAGGCCGTTGCCCTTGTCGTTCAGACCCTGCGTCAGGATGGCGAGGATCAGGACGACGGTGCCGATGATCTCCGTGGCGAGGTTCTGCACCACGTTCCGGACCTCGGGACCGGTGGAGAAGATGCCCAGGACCGGGCCCGCGCCCTTCTCCTCGGCCTCGACGGCCTTGGCCGCCGGCTCGCCGACGATCTCCTTGTCGGTCAGGTGCGCCTGGAACTGGCCGTAGTAGGCCACCCAGACCAGTGTCGCGCCGATCATGGCGCCGAGCAGCTGGCCGCCCCAGTAGATCGGGACGTTGTCCCAGCCACCGTCCTTGATCGCGAGTGCGAGCGTCACGGCCGGGTTGAGGTGGGCACCGGAGAGCGGTGCCGAGATGTACACGGCCGTCATGACGGCGAAACCCCACCCGAAGGCGATGGCCAGCCAGCCGGCGTTACGGGCCTTGGAGGCCTTCAGCGTGACGGCGGCGCAGACGCCACCGCCGAGCAGGATGAGTACGGCGGTACCTATGGTCTCGCCGATGAAGATGTCGGAGCTGGACACCCGCGACTCCTTTGTCCTTCGTCCAGGGAAGCCGAACCCCGGGTCCCGCCGGGGGTTCGTGCGCCCTCGGGGGTGAGAGCGATGCCGGCCTTTGGCGTTGCCACACTCTAGCGCGTATTGCCGGTAGGTGTTCGACAATGCCGACCGATGGACGGGAGTCTTGCTCCGGGGTTACAGGCGCGTCAAGAGTGCTGTTATCGAAAACACGATCGTTATTGATTGGCGTGAGCTATCGGTCTCGTGGTCGATGCGCACGGCAGTCGGGCGGACACTGTGTGTGGCGATTTGACGTTTTGGCCGACTTTGACGTCCAGAGTACGACTAATACCGGAACGTCCCAATGACGTTCCGGTGAGTTCTCGCTGTGAAACAGGTGAGGTCGGACTGTGGAACCGCTGAGGTCAGAACCGCCCGGCGCCCAGGTCCCGCGACACCGCGCGGGCACAGTCCCGTACCGCGGCGATCAGCTCGGGCCGCAGCGCGCCGTCCTCGTCGGGCCGGCACAGGCGCTCCACGGCGCCCGTGATGCCGACCGCGCCGACCGGCATGCGCCGCCGGTCGTGGATGGGCGCGGCGATGGACGCGACGCCCTCCCAGGTCTCCTCGACGTCGGCCGCGTACCCGCGCGCGCGGGTCACGTCCAGGACGTGCTCGAAGTCGGCCAGCTCGGACACCGTGCGCTCGGTGAAGGGCTTGCGGTCGGCCTCCAGGACCTCGCTGTGCGCGACCGGGTCGTAGGCCGACAGCACCTTGCCCAGGGCCGTGGAGTGCAGTGGCTGCATGGCGCCGATCTCCAGGACCTGGCGGCTGTCGTCGGGCCGGAAGACGTGGTGGACGATCAGGACGCCCTGCTGGTGCAGGACGCCCAGGTGCACGCTCTCGCCGCTGGAGCGGGCCAGGTCGTCCGTCCACACCAGGGCACGCGCGCGTAGTTCGTGCACGTCGAGGTACGTGGTGCCGAGGCGCAGCAGTTCCGCGCCCAGCTGGTAGCGCCCGGAGGCGTCGTCCTGCTCGACGAAGCCCTCCTGCTGGAGGGTGCGCAGGATGCCGTGGGCGGTGCCCTTGGCCAGGCCGAGCGACGAGGCGATGTCCGAGAGGCCGAGCCGTCGCTCGCCGCCCGCGAGCAGGCGCAGCATCGCGGCCGCCCGTTCGAGCGACTGGATGTTCCGTGCCATCGCCGTACTGCCTCCGTCCCGTTCGACCGCCGATGCGCGACGCTGCCGCCACCGTTCGGCAATGTCGAACACTACCGGTCCATGCCGACCTCCCGCCAATGGTCGGTCGACACCTGTTACGTCACTCGTCGCGAGAACCTAGACGGGGTTGATCCGCCCGTCACCCCGGTCCGCCCCATGGACGTGCCGAGCATTCTCCCGCCCGACCCCGTTACCCTGGCGGCGTGCAAGCTCCCCGGGGAGTTCCGTGAGAGGTTCCCAGGGAAGCCGCAAAGCCGACAGCCGTCGCACTCCAGGGAGCCCCTTCATGGCCTCGTCGCCACTGACCCCTTCTGCCGACAGCCGGACCCGTGTGTCCGAGCTCCGAGAGGCACTCGCCACCCGCGTGGTGGTCGCCGACGGAGCCATGGGCACCATGCTCCAGGCGCAGGAGCCCACTCTCGACGACTTCGAGAACCTCGAAGGCTGCAACGAGATCCTCAACATCACCCGCCCGGACATCGTGCGCTCGGTCCACGAGGAGTACTTCGGCGCGGGCGTCGACTGCGTCGAGACCAACACCTTCGGCGCCAACCACTCCGCGATGGCCGAGTACGACATCGCCGACCGCGTCCACGAACTCTCCGTGGCCGGTGCCCGCATCGCCCGCGAGACCGCCGACGACTTCGCCGCCCGCGACGGCCGCCGCCGCTGGGTCCTCGGCTCCATCGGCCCCGGCACCAAGCTGCCCACCCTCGGCCACATCGGCTACGCCACCCTCCGCGACGGCTTCCAGGCGAACGCCGAGGGCCTGCTCGCCGGCGGCGCCGACGCCCTGATCGTGGAGACCACCCAGGACCTCCTCCAGACCAAGTCGTCGATCCTGGGCGCCCGCCGCGCCATGGAGGCGACCGGAGTCGACGTACCCCTGCTGGTCTCGATGGCCTTCGAGACCACCGGCACCATGCTGCTGGGCTCCGAGATCGGCGCCGCGCTCACCGCGCTCGAGCCCCTCGGCATCGACATGATCGGCCTGAACTGCTCGACGGGCCCCGCCGAGATGAGCGAGCACCTGCGCTATCTGGCCCGCCACTCCCGCACCCCGCTGCTGTGCATGCCGAACGCGGGCCTGCCCATCCTCACCAAGGACGGCGCCCACTTCCCGCTCGACCCCGAGGGCCTGGCGGACGCGCAGGAGCACTTCGTCCGCGACTACGGCCTGAACCTGGTCGGCGGCTGCTGCGGTACGACGCCCGAGCACCTGCGCCAGCTGGTCGAGCGGGTCCGCGAGGCGACCCCCACCGAGCGCCACCCGCAGCCCGAGCCGGGGGCCGCCTCGCTCTACCAGACGGTTCCGTTCCGCCAGGACACCGCCTACATGGCGATCGGCGAGCGCACCAACGCCAACGGCTCGAAGAAGTTCCGCGAGGCCATGCTGGAGGCCCGCTGGGACGACTGTGTGGAGATGGCCCGCGACCAGATCCGCGAGGGCGCCCACATGCTGGACCTCTGCGTGGACTACGTGGGCCGCGACGGCGTCGCCGACATGGAGGAACTGGCCGGCCGCTTCGCCACCGCCTCCACCCTGCCGATCGTCCTCGACTCCACCGAAGTCGCGGTCATCCGGGCCGGGTTGGAGAAGCTCGGCGGCCGCGCGGTCATCAACTCCGTCAACTACGAGGACGGCGACGGCCCCGAGTCCCGCTTCGCGAAGGTCACCAGGCTGGCGCAGGAGCACGGCGCCGCGCTCATCGCGCTGACCATCGACGAGGAGGGCCAGGCCCGCACCCCGGAGCACAAGGTCGCCATCGCCGAGCGGCTGATCGAGGACCTCACGACGAACTGGGGCATCCACGAGTCGGACATCCTCATCGACACCCTGACCTTCACCATCTGCACCGGCCAGGAGGAGTCCCGCGGCGACGGCATCGCCACCATCGAGGCCATCCGACAGCTCAAGAGCCGCCACCCGGACGTCCAGACGACCCTGGGCCTGTCCAACATCTCCTTCGGCCTCAACCCGGCCGCCCGCGTCCTGCTCAACTCCGTCTTCCTCGACGAGTGCGTCAAGGCGGGCCTCGACTCGGCGATCGTGCACGCCTCGAAGATCCTCCCGATCGCCCGCTTCACCGAGGAGGAGGTGCAGACCGCGCTCGACCTCATTTACGACCGCCGCGCCGAGGGCTACGACCCCCTCCAGAAGCTGATGGCCCTCTTCGAGGGCGCCACCACCAAGTCCCGTACGGCGGGCCGCGCCGAGGAGCTGGCCGCCCTCCCGCTGGACGAGCGGCTCAAGCGCCGGATCATCGACGGCGAGAAGAACGGCCTGGAGGCCGACCTCGCCGAGGCACTTCAGACCCGCCCCGCCCTGGACATCGTCAACGAGACGCTCCTGGACGGCATGAAGGTCGTCGGCGAACTGTTCGGCTCCGGCCAGATGCAGCTGCCGTTCGTGCTCCAGTCCGCCGAGGTCATGAAGACCGCGGTCGCCTACCTCGAACCGCACATGGAGAAGTCGGACGCCGAGGGCAAGGGCACCATCGTGCTCGCCACCGTGCGCGGCGACGTCCACGACATCGGCAAGAACCTCGTCGACATCATCCTGTCCAACAACGGCTACAACGTCGTCAACCTCGGCATCAAGCAGCCGGTCTCCGCGATCCTGGAAGCCGCCGAGGAGCACCGCGCGGACGTCATCGGCATGTCGGGCCTCCTGGTCAAGTCCACGGTGATCATGAAGGAGAACCTCCAGGAGCTCAACCAGCGCAAGATGGCCGCCGACTACCCGGTCATCCTCGGTGGCGCCGCCCTGACCCGTGCCTACGTCGAGCAGGACCTGCACGAGATCTACGAGGGCGAAGTCCGTTACGCCCGCGACGCGTTCGAGGGCCTGCGCCTCATGGACGCCCTCATCGGCGTCAAGCGGGGCGTGCCCGGCGCGAAGCTGCCCGAGCTCAAGCAGCGCAGGGTGCGGGCGACCGCGGCCGTCACAGAGGTCGAGGAGCGCCCCGAGGAGGGCCACGTCCGCTCCGACGTCGCCGTCGACAACCCGATCCCCACCCCGCCGTTCCGCGGCACCCGGGTCATCAAGGGCATCCAGCTCAAGGAGTACGCCTCCTGGCTGGACGAGGGCGCCCTCTTCAAGGGCCAGTGGGGCCTCAAGCAGGCCCGTACGGGCGAGGGACCGTCGTACGAGGAGCTGGTGGAGACCGAGGGCCGCCCGCGGCTGCGCGGCCTCCTGGACCGGCTCCAGACCGACAACCTCCTCGAAGCGGCCGTCGTCTACGGCTACTTCCCCTGTGTGTCCAAGGACGACGACCTGATCATCCTGGACGACGAGGGCAACGAGCGGACCCGCTTCACCTTCCCGCGCCAGCGCCGCGGCCGCCGGCTCTGCCTGGCCGACTTCTTCCGGCCCGAGGAGTCCGGCGAGAAGGACGTCGTCGGCTTCCAGATCGTCACCGTCGGCAACCGCATCGGCGAGGAGACCGCCAAGCTCTTCGAGTCCAACTCCTACCGCGACTACCTCGAACTGCACGGACTGTCCGTCCAGTTGGCCGAGGCGCTCGCCGAGTACTGGCACGCGCGCGTGCGTTCCGAACTCGGCTTCGCCGGTGAGGACCCCGCGAACGTCGAGGACATGTTCGCCCTCAAGTACCGGGGCGCCCGCTTCTCCCTCGGCTACGGCGCCTGCCCCGACCTGGAGGACCGCGCGAAGATCGCCGACCTGCTGGAGCCCGAGCGCATCGGCGTCCACCTGTCGGAGGAGTTCCAGCTGCACCCGGAGCAGTCCACGGACGCGATCGTCATCCACCACCCCGAGGCGAAGTACTTCAACGCACGTTGATCGGATAAGTCGTACACTGGTCGGTCCACCGCAGGCCGGTCGCCCTTGTGTGTTTCAGGGGTGGCCGGCCTGATCGTCCCTCAAGGAGGTGCGCCAGGATGACCAGCACGGTTCCCGCGCTCGGAACCCGTACGGCCGAAGGCTCCGCGCTTCAGGCCGTACTCCTCGACATGGACGGCACCCTGGTGGACACCGAGGGTTTCTGGTGGGACGTCGAGGTCGAGGTCTTCGGCGCCCTCGGACACACCCTCGACGACTCCTGGCGCCATGTCGTGGTCGGCGGCCCCATGACCCGCAGCGCCGGTTTCCTGATCGAGGCCACCGGCGCCGACATCACCCTCGCCGAGCTGTCCGTCCTGCTCAACGCGGGCTTCGAGGACCGCATCGGGCGAGCCCTGCCGCTGATGCCGGGCGCCGCCAGACTCCTGGCCGAGCTCTCCGAGTACGAGATCCCCACCGCCCTGGTCTCCGCCTCGCACCGGCGCATCATCGACCGCGTCCTGACCGCGCTCGGCCCCCAGCACTTCGCGCTGACCGTCGCCGGAGACGAGGTGGCGCGCACCAAGCCCCACCCCGACCCGTATCTGTTCGCCGCCGCCCGCCTGGGCGTCGATCCGGCCCGCTGCGCGGTCGTCGAGGACACCGCGACCGGTGTCGCGGCGGCGGAGGCCGCCGGCTGTCTGGTGGTGGCCGTGCCGTCCGTGCAGCCCATCGCCCCGGCCGCCCGGCGCACCGTCGTGACCTCGCTGGAAGTCGTCGACCTGGCATTTCTGCGCGGACTGATGACCGACCGATGACGGAAATGCGTCAGCCGTTCACCGAGCGTGCAAAGTCCAATGGGAAAGGAATTCGCGCTCGGTCGACCGGTCGAATTCGGGTGCTCTCCAACCGAGTTGAGGGTGTGAGGTTCCCCACGTGCACGGGAGTCGACATCGCGGCCGTCCTGTGCTGTTCACCCCATTTCTGAGGCCGATCACGCACCGTTGTGTCCCGATTGGTGAAACGCTGCACTAATCCTTCCGCCGACGGGTTTTCGGTCTGTCCACAGCCGGTTCCGCAGCGTGATGGGAACTCAACTACGGTGGCCGCGAACCCCTGTGCGGGTCCGGACTAATCTCAACGCGAGAACATCGCCCTTGTCCCCGTGATCGGCGTCACCACCCCATGCATGCCGGATACACGGAATCGAACAGCTCTGGAGAAACTCGAGCATGAACCGCAAGACTTTGGTGCTGCCGGCCGTCGTCGGCCTGCTCGCGCCGGTGCTCGCCGCCTGTGGCGGTTCCGGCAGCGGGAGTTCCGGCGACGGAGCGATAGTCGTCGGCACCACGGACCGGTTCGAGGCGACGAAGGACGCTCCGGCGCCGCTCGACCCCGCCTACGCCTACGACGTCGGCACCTGGAACATCCTGCGCCAGACCGTGCAGACCCTGATGATCCAGCCCAAGGGCGAGGGCGACCCGGTCCCCGAGGCCGCCGAGAAGTGCGGCTTCACCGACACCGGCAGCGAGCGCTACGCCTGCACCCTGCGCGAGGGTCTGAAGTTCGCCAACGGCGACAAGATCACCGCGGCCGATGTGAAGTACTCCATCGACCGCGCGATGCGCATCAAGGCCGACAGTGGTGTGTTCGCCCTGCTGTCGACCGTCGACACCGTCGAGACCCAGGGCGACCGCGAGGTCATCTTCCACCTGAAGACGGCCGACGCCACCTTCCCGTACAAGCTGTCCACCCCGGTCGCGGGCATCGTGAACCCCGACGACTACCAGAAGGACAAGCTGCGCGACGGCTTCAGTGTGGACGGCTCCGGCCCGTACACGCTCTCGGTCTCGCAGAAGGACGACGCGATCACCACGGCCACGTTCACCAAGAACCCCAATTACAAGGGGACTCTGCAGGTGAACAACAGCAAGGTCGAGATGCGTACCTTCGCGGACGCCACCTCCATGGGCACCGCGCTGAGCAAGAGCGACATCGACGTGATGACGCGCACCATGTCCCCGGAGCAGATCCAGAAGCTCGGCGACGACTCGAACGGCGACATCGACCTCGTCGAGATGCCCGGTCTCGAGATCCGCTACCTGGCCTTCAACACCGACGCCGCGACCGTCAAGACGAAGGCCGTGCGCGAGGCGATGGCCCAGCTCATCGACCGCGGCGAACTCGTCTCCAAGGTCTACGGCACCGAGGCCGAGCCGCTCTACTCGATGGTCCCCGCGACCATCACCGGCCACTCGAACTCGTTCTTCAACAAGTACGGCAACCCGAGCGCCACCAAGGCCAAGTCCCTGCTGGAGAAGGCCAACATCACCACCCCGGTGAAGCTCACGCTGCACTACACGACCGACCACTACGGCTCGGCCACCAAGGACGAGTTCGAGCAGCTTCGGACGCAGCTCAACAGCAGCGGCCTGTTCGACGTCACCATCAAGGGCGAGCCCTGGTCGACGTTCGTCCCGGCCGAGCGCAAGGGCTCGTACGACGTCTGGGGCATGGGCTGGTTCCCCGACTTCCCCGACGCCGACAACTACCTCGCGCCGTTCCTCGACACGGACAACTTCCTCAAGCTGCCGTACAGCAACCCCGAGATCATCAAGACCCTGATCCCGGAGTCCCGCCGCGAGGCCGACCGGCTCGCCGCCGCCAAGAGCCTCACCAGCATCCAGGACATCGTCGCCACGGACGTCCCGCTGATCCCGCTCTGGCAGGGCAAGCAGTACGTCGCCGCCCGCGACGACATCACTGGCACCGCGTACGTGCTCAACTCCTCCTCCACGCTTCAGCTGTGGGAGCTCGGCCGCGGAGTCTGACCGCCTGACAACGCAGTGAGCAGTTCCACCAGTGGCCGGTCCCGCCCATCGCGGCGGGGCCGGCCACTGGCCTGTTGGAGGACTGAATCCGCCCCGCAGACACGGAGAGGGCGCCCCTGTCAGGAAGGGGCGCCCTCTCCGCTCTTACGTCGTCTCTACTGCGCGCCGGGGCGCACCAGCCCGCTCTCGTACGCGTACACCGCCGCCTGGACCCGGTCGCGCAGGCCCAACTTGGTGAGGACGTGCCCCACATGCGTCTTGACGGTGGTCTCGCTGACGAACAGATCGGCGGCGATCTCCGCGTTCGACAGCCCGCGTGCCACCAGCTTCAGCACCTCGACCTCACGCTCGGTCAGTGTGTGCAGGGCGTCCGGCACCGGCTCGTCACCGGACGGCAGATGACCGGCGTACTTGTCGAGCAGCCGCCGCGTGATGCTCGGCGCGAGCATGGCCTCGCCGGCCGCCACCACCCGGATCGCCTGCACAAGTTCGTTCGCCGGCGCGTCCTTCAGCAGGAAGCCACTGGCACCGGCCCGCAACGCCTCCACCACGTACTCGTCGAGGTCGAAGGTGGTCAGCACCAGCACCTTGGCCGGGCCGTCCCGCCCGGGGCCGGTGATCTGCCGGGTCGCCTCCACCCCGTCCATCCGCGGCATACGGATGTCCATCAGCACGACATCGGGCTGCAGAGCCCGCACCTGGTCGAGCGCCTGCAGGCCGTCACCGGCCTCGCCGACGACCGCGAGATCCTGCTCGGCCTCCAGAATCATCCGGAACCCGGTGCGCAGCAGCGGTTGGTCGTCGACAAGTAGGACGCGGATGGCCACGTGAGTCTCCTTCGCTAGCCCGGGCCCATTCTGCCCTGCGCGACAGGTGACTACCCGACCGGGCCGACGGGGCCCACCGGGAGGGCGTGGGCCGCTGACTTCGGGGGCGGTGCCGGAGTGGGCCGCTGCGCCGTCGCCTCATCGCCTCGTGGGCTGAAGCGGCGTCGGCTGCCGCTAGCCCCCTGTGGAGTCACCGTCCGCTGCAGTGCCTTCGGTCGGGACACTGCCGGGCGCCCGCACCGGCAGCGGATACGGCGGGGGAGTGCCGCCGAACTCCGGGCACACCGCCTGGTGGTCGCACCAGCCGCACAGCTTGGTCGGCCGCGGCAGCCACTCGCCCGTCTCCGTGGCCAGCCGGATCGCCTCCCACAGCGCCAGCAGCTTGCGCTCCACCCGCTCCAGATCCGCGAGGACGGGGTCGTACGTCAGCACGTCCCCGCTGCCCAGGTACACCAGCTGAAGCCGCCGCGGCACGACCTGCTTCAGCCGCCAGACCACCAGCGCGTAGAACTTCATCTGGAACAGCGCGCCCTCGGCGTACTCCGGCCGAGGCGCCTTGCCCGTCTTGTAGTCGACGATCCGTACGTCACCCGTGGGTGCCACATCGACCCGGTCGATGATCCCGCGCAGCTTCAGCCCCGAGTCCAGCTCGGCCTCGACGAACATCTCGCGCTCGGCGGGCTCAAGCCGCGTCGGATCCTCGAGGGAGAACCAGCGCTCCACCAGCCGCTCCGCCTCCCCGAGCCAGCGCGCCAGCCGCTCGCCCTCCGGATCGTCGGCGAACAGCTCCACGACCTCCGGCCGGGTCTCCCGCAAGCGGTCCCACTGCCCAGGGATCAGCGACTTCGCGCGCGGCGCCGTACGCTCGGCGGCCGGCGCGTCGAAGAGCCGCTCGAGGACCGAGTGCACCAAGGTCCCTCTGGTCGCCGCCTCGCTGGGCTTCTCGGGCAGCCGGTCGATCACCCGGAACCGGTACAGCAACGGGCACTGCATGAAGTCGCTGGCACGCGAGGGGGACAGCGAGGCGGGCGCTATGGCGACACGCTCGACCACACCCACCGTCGCCGTCTCCACTGCCGCTGCCGCGCCCGGCTCCGCCGTCGCGCCCTCGTCGCCGACTGTCCCCGCGACGCCCTCCGCACTCGTCTCCATGCCCACAGACCTTACGGCCCGCCACTGACAGTGACCCGCCCCCGCCCGACGCGCCCGCGACAGCCGGGGAAACACGGGGGGTGCCGGGGCGGAACGCGTCGCGACCGCCGCATACCATCGACCCGAGACCCCTCCGCCCGGCTGGCGCGGAGGACGCTTCGAACGAGGGGACACCGTGGACGAGAGCGGCGGCAGCGCACAGCCGCGGTCCGGCAACGACGAGCCGACCGAACACGCCACGGGCGCCACGACCCCGGCCGCCGATCCCGGCACCCCCGAACCGAAACACGACTCCACCCCGCACAACGGCGCCGAGCGGCCCACCCGCCACGTCGAGAACCCCGACACGCCGCCCACGAACCACACGAAGCCAACCACCTCCGACGACCCGGAGACCCCGACTCCGTCCGGCACGACACCGACGGACCGCGACGAGCCGGCACCAGCGTCCGAGCCCACCGCGACCGACGGCCCGCCGTCGCCGCAATCGGTCACGCCGTCCGACATCACCACCCCGCACGAAGTCCTGCCGACCCGAGCATCGGCCACACCGTCAGCCGACTCTGCCCCGGACGACGGCCTGTCGGCGCGGGCATCGGGTACGCCGTCGGCTGACTCTGCCCCGGACGACGACCCGTCGGCGCAGGCTTCGGGTACCCCGTCTGCCGACTCGACCCGGCACGACGATGTGTCGGGTCCGGTATCCGGTCCGCTGTCGGCTGACTCTGCCTCGGACGACGGCCTGTTGGCGCAGGCTTCGGGTACCCCGTCCGTCGACTCCACCGGGCACGACGACGCGTTGGGGGCGGTATCCGGTCCGCTGTCGGCTGACTCTGCCTCGCACGACGGCCTGTTGGCGCAGGCTTCGGGTACGCCGTCCGCAGGCTCCGCCCCGCACGAGGCCGCACCGGCGCCTGAAGCGGGCACGCAGTCCGGCGACTCCGCCGCGAACGCCGACCCCTCGTCGCCGGTATCGGGCACGCAGCCCGCCGACTCCGCCGCTCCGTCGACCCCGGTATCCGGCACGCAGTCCACCACCCCCACCCCACACCCCGACACGGACACCGCGACCGGCACCCCCGACGTAGGCACCACCCCCCACGCCGACCAGCCCCCCACCGACCGGGCCCCCGACCGCCCCCACGCCCACACAGAGCCGCACCCTTACACGGACGCGCCCACACCCCCCGACGCCCTCCCCACCGGCACCCCCATGCCCAAGGGACGCCCCCCGCAGCGCCCCAAGGAGCCCGGTGGGGGCCTGCTGATGGGGCGGCCCTTCGGGGTGCCCGTCTACGTGGCGCCCAGCTGGTTCCTCGTCGCGGCGCTGATCACCTGGGTGTTCGGCGGCCAGCTGGACCGTGTGCTGCCCGAACTCGGTGCCGCCCGCTACCTCGTGGCCCTCTTCTTCGCGGTCGCCTTCTACGGCTCGGTCCTGGTGCACGAGCTCGCGCACACCGTCGCCGCCCTCCGTTTCAAACTCCCGGTCCGCCGCATCCAGTTGCAGTTCTTCGGCGGGGTCTCCGAGATCGAGAAGGAGGCCGAGACCCCCGGCAGGGAGTTCGTGCTGGCCTTCGTGGGCCCGCTGCTCTCGCTGATCCTGTCGGGCATCTTCTACCTGGCCATGCAGCCTGTGGAGCCCGGCACCGTCCCGGGCGTCCTGCTGGCCGGCCTGATGGTCTCCAACCTCATCGTGGCCGCCTTCAACCTCCTGCCCGGCCTGCCCCTCGACGGCGGCCGGATGCTCCGCGCCGTCGTCTGGAAGATCACCGGCAGGCCCATGAGCGGCACGATCGCCGCCGCCTGGGTCGGCCGCGCCCTCGCCGTCTCCGTCCTGATCGGCCTCCCGCTGCTCACGCAGACCGGCGCCCTCGGCACCAACACCGAGGACATCAGCGGCATGGACACCGTCACGGACGCCCTCCTGGCCGCGATCCTCGCCGCGATCATCTGGACCGGCGCCGGCAACAGCCTCCGCATGGCCCGCCTGCGGGAGCATCTCCCTGACCTCCGCGCCCGCAACCTCACCCGCCGCGCGGTCCCCGTCGAGACCAACACCCCGCTCTCCGAGGCCCTGCGCCGCGCCAACGCGGCCGGCGCCCGCGCCCTGGTCGTCGTCGACGCCGACGGCCAGCCGCTCTCCCTCGTCCGTGAGGCCGCCATCGTCGGAGTCCCGGAACACCGCCGCCCCTGGGTCTCGGTCAGCGGCCTCGCCCAGGACCTCACCGAGGGCATGCGCGTCTCCGCGGAACTGGCCGGCGAGGACCTCCTCGACACCCTGCGCGCGACCCCCGCCACCGAATACCTCGTGGTCGAGGAGACCGGCGAGATCTACGGCGTCCTGTCCGCGGCCGACGTGGAGCGCGCCTTCGTGAAGGCCATGGCCCGCCCGAACTGAGGCACGCGCGCGTGGTCGGCGGCCCCCGCAATCGCCGGTAGGCTGGTCACATGTCCGAACCGACCGGTGCCGCCCGCAGGCGCGGGCCCTTCAAGGTCGGGGACCAGGTTCAGCTGACCGACCCCAAGGGCCGCCACTACACGTTCACGCTCGAAGCGGGGAAGAACTTCCACACCCACAAGGGTTCCTTCCCGCACGACGAGCTGATCGGCGCTCCCGAGGGCAGCGTTGTCCGCACCACCGGAAACGTCGCCTACCTCGCGCTGCGCCCCCTGCTCCCCGACTACGTCCTGTCCATGCCCCGCGGCGCCGCCGTGGTCTACCCCAAGGACGCGGGGCAGATCCTGTCCTTCGCGGACATCTTCCCCGGCGCGCGCGTCGTGGAAGCGGGCGTGGGCTCCGGCTCGCTCAGCAGCTTCCTGCTGCGCGCCATCGGCGACCAGGGCATGCTGCACTCCTACGAGCGCCGCGAGGACTTCGCCGAGATCGCCCAGCAGAACGTGGAGCGCTACTTCGGCGGCCCGCACCCCGCCTGGCAGCTCACCGTCGGCGACCTCCAGGACAACCTCTCCGACACGGACGTCGACCGCGTCATCCTGGACATGCTCGCCCCCTGGGAGTGCCTGGAGGCCGTCTCCAAGGCGCTCGTGCCCGGCGGCATCCTGTGCTGCTACGTCGCGACCACCACCCAGCTCGCCCGCACCGTCGAGTCCATCCGCGAGATCGGCAGCTTCAACGAGCCGACCGCCTGGGAGACGATGCTCCGCAACTGGCACGTCGAGGGCCTGGCCGTCCGCCCCGACCACCGCATGATCGGCCACACCGGATTCCTCCTCACCGCCCGCCGCCTCGCGGACGGCGTCGAGCCCCCCATGCGCCGCCGCCGCCCCTCCAAGGGCGCCTACGGCGACGACTACACCGGCCCGAACGCGGACGGCGGTGGCGGCCGCTAGCACCCGCCGCGCCGCACCCTTGGCGGCCCTGTGCCGCACTCAACGCACGAACGCCGTGGCCGAGTTCCCGGAAGACCTCCGGAACTCGGCCACGGCGTCTTTCTTCTGACGTACCGCCACGGCCGAACCCTCCCGGGCGATCACGCGAACGAACTGCCGACCCCGCCGTTCCCCCGCATTGTGACGTGTGGCACCATGCAGGCCACCCCCACCGGCACAGCCCTCACAGGAGACACTCCTAGTGCAGCACTCCGCCGTCCCGGAACTGGAACTGGCACACACGAACACCCGGCCCATCCACTGGGTCGCCACCGCCACGGCACTTGCCGCCGTCGTGGCGCTCTCCTCGGTCCTGCAGCCCGATTCGGCGCGCGCCGCCCAGGCCTCCGGCCCGCAGACGAAGCACGCGCCCGCCACCGTAGCGGCCCCCGCGACCACAGGGGTCGACTTCCCCATCCAGTGCGGTCCCCAGAAGGCCGTCGTCCAGAAGCAGGCCTCCGGCGACCTCGACGGCGACGGCAGGCCGGAGACGGTCGCCGTGGTCCACTGCGACGCCGGCATGGGCACCCCGCCCGACGCCGTCTACGTCCTGACCCAGGCCGCCCACGCCGCCAAGCCGCGCGTGGTGGCCACCCTGATCGCGCCGAAATCCCGGGAGACGGTCACCGAGTTCGCCGTACGCGACGGCGCCGTACTCGCGACCATGCTCGGCTACTCGACCCAGGACGTGCCCAGTTGCTGTCCGGACGTCAAGGAGAGCGCGAAGTGGCAGTGGAAGAACGGCACGTTCGTCCGCTCCACGCCCGGCAACACCCAGAGCGTCTGACGCCCCGGACCCACCGCCCCGGCAGCCCTCAGGCCGCGTCGGGGCCGTAGACCTCGACCCGGTCCGCGACCCGGCGCACATGAATGCAGTCGCCGGGACACTCCTTCGCGGAGTCCACCACGTCGACCAGCAGCGGCAGCGGCACGGGCGTGGTGGCGCCCTTGGCCTGCAGCAGCTCGTCGTCCGGGCTCTTCACATAGGCCAGACCGTCGATGTCCAGCTCGAAGACCTCGGGGGCGTACTGGGCGCAGATGCCGTCGCCGGTACAGAGGTCCTGGTCGATCCAGACCTCCAGCGCCTCTCCGTCGGCCGCGGCCTCGTCCTGCACGGTGATGTCTCCTGCTTCCGCCGGGTGTTGAACGCTTCGACCCTACCTCTGCGCACCCGGGCGACACTTCCTGGAGATCCCTGGTTTCACGCCACGACATGACGGGCACCGTCCGCCCGGACACTCTCCGTCAGGGGGCGCCCCGGCGGGATTTCGCCGGGTTCCGAACCCGCCGTCACGGCAACTCACGTCCCCCATGAAGGATTTTGACCGACCCACCCTTGGAACAGTCGGCTTCTGAATCACGTTGAGTGGGTATTCAGACGGCACGAGGGAGAGCGCAGGGTGACCGACGACACACCTTGACAGTCTTTGTGATCTAGGGGTTTCAATCGACACCCACCCAGGTAGGGTCTGGAAGCGTCCAGCTCCCCTTGGAGGAGGTGAGGACCGTGGCAGCCCACGACGACGACATGAACCGCGGCATCCGCCCGGGACGAGGGTCCGACGACCCGTCCGGGCAGATTGCCTACCTTGAGCAGGAGATCGCCGTCCTGCGACGTAAGCTCGCCGACTCTCCGCGACACACGAGGATTCTCGAAGAGCGGATCGTCGAGCTGCAGACCAATCTGGCCGGAGTGTCCGCCCAGAACGAGCGACTCGCCAACACGCTCCGTGAGGCCCGCGACCAGATCGTGGCCCTCAAGGAAGAGGTCGACCGGCTCGCACAGCCACCGGCCGGCTTCGGAGTCTTCCTCGTGGCCAACGAGGACGGCACCGCGGACATCTTCACCGGCGGCCGCAAACTCCGGGTGAACGTCAGCCCAAGCGTGGATCTCGAAGAGCTCCGCCGCGGCCAGGAAGTAATGCTCAACGAAGCGCTCAACGTGGTCGAGGCCATGGAGTACGAGCGCGTCGGCGACATCGTCACCCTCAAGGAGATCCTTGAGGACGGCGAACGCGCCCTCGTGGTGGGGCACACCGACGAGGAGCGGGTGGTGCGGCTCGCCGAGCCACTGCTGGACATCACCATCCGCCCCGGCGACGCCCTGCTGCTCGAACCCCGTTCCGGCTACGTCTACGAGATCGTCCCGAAGAGCGAGGTCGAGGAACTCGTCCTCGAAGAGGTCCCCGACATCGGCTACGAGCAGATCGGCGGTCTGGGCGGCCAGATCGAGATGATCCGCGACGCGGTCGAACTGCCGTACCTCTACCCCGACCTCTTCAAGGAGCACGAACTGCGGCCGCCCAAGGGCGTCCTGCTGTACGGGCCTCCCGGATGCGGTAAGACGCTCATCGCCAAGGCCGTCGCCAACTCGCTGGCCAAAAAGGTCGCCGAGGTCACCGGCCAGGCCACCGGCAAGAGCTTCTTCCTCAACATCAAGGGCCCCGAGCTCCTCAACAAGTACGTCGGCGAGACCGAGCGGCAGATCCGCCTCGTCTTCCAGCGTGCCCGTGAGAAGGCCAGCGAGGGCACACCCGTCATCGTCTTCTTCGACGAGATGGAGTCCCTCTTCCGCACCCGTGGATCCGGTGTCAGCTCGGACGTGGAGAACACCATCGTCCCCCAGCTGCTCGCCGAGATCGACGGCGTGGAAGGCCTGCAGAACGTGGTCGTCATCGGCGCCTCGAACCGCGAGGACATGATCGACCCCGCCATCCTGCGCCCCGGCCGCCTGGACGTGAAGATCAAGATCGAACGTCCCGACGCCGAGGCCGCCAAGGACATCTTCGGCAAGTACCTCACCGAGCGCCTCCCGCTCCACCCCGACGACGTCGGCGAGCACAGCGGCGACAAGACCACCACCGTCCAGAGCATGATCCAGACGGCCGTGGAACACATGTACACGGAATCCGAGGAGAACCGCTTCCTGGAGGTCACCTACGCCAACGGTGACAAGGAAGTCCTCTACTTCAAGGACTTCAACTCCGGCGCCATGATCGAGAACATCGTGGGCCGGGCCAAGAAGATGGCCATCAAGGACTTCCTCGACCACAAGCAGAAGGGCATCCGCGTCTCCCACCTCCTCCAGGCGTGCGTGGACGAGTTCAAGGAGAACGAGGACCTGCCCAACACCACCAACCCGGACGACTGGGCCCGGATCTCCGGAAAGAAGGGCGAACGGATCGTCTACATCCGTACGCTCATCACCGGCAAGCAGGGCGCCGACACCGGACGCTCCATCGACACGGTGGCGAACACCGGTCAGTACCTGTAAAAAGCAGGGTGGCTGCGGGTGCCCTAAGCGGGTACCCGCAGCCAACTGTTTTTCAGGCCATGACCGCGACAAGGGGCGCGCAAGGCAATGACGCAAATGATCTCCCCACCAGCGCAAAGCCGTTCTAGGCTCTTCGGTACCGCCGAGTCGCGCAGTGCGGGGACGGGCACCGCACACGCACCGGAGCGCCAGCGGTACTTGAGCGGCGCCCCCGACCGAGGGCGCCGCCGGGCAAGGAGGGCCGCATGACCGTACGGCGAGTAATGGGCATCGAGACGGAGTACGGGATCTCCGTCCCCGGCCACCCGAACGCCAATGCCATGCTCACCTCGTCCCAGATCGTCAACGCCTACGCGGCGGCGATGCACCGGGCCCGGCGGGCCCGCTGGGACTTCGAGGAGGAGAATCCGCTGCGGGACGCGCGAGGCTTCGACCTCGCCCGGGAGGCCGCCGACTCCACCCAGCTCACCGACGAGGACATCGGCCTCGCCAATGTCATCCTCACCAACGGCGCGCGCCTCTACGTCGACCACGCACACCCGGAGTACAGCTCTCCCGAAGTCACCAACCCCATGGACGCCGTTCTGTGGGACAAGGCCGGCGAGCGCATCATGGCGGAGGCCGCCGAGCGCGCCGCCCAACTCCCGGGCGCCCAGCCGATCCACCTCTACAAGAACAACACCGACAACAAGGGCGCCTCCTACGGCACGCACGAGAACTATCTGATGAAGCGGGAGACCCCCTTCTCGGACATCGTGCGCCACCTGACGCCCTTCTTCGTCTCCCGACAGGTCGTCACCGGAGCCGGCCGCGTGGGCATCGGCCAGGACGGACACGAGCACGGCTTCCAGCTCAGCCAGCGCGCCGACTACTTCGAGGTCGAGGTCGGCCTGGAGACCACCCTCAAGCGCCCGATCATCAACACCCGAGACGAACCGCACGCGGACGCCGAGAAGTACCGCCGCCTGCACGTGATCATCGGTGACGCGAACCTCTCCGAGATCTCGACGTATCTGAAGCTCGGCACCACGGCCCTGGTCCTCTCCATGATCGAGGACGGCTTCATCGCGGTGGACCTGGCCGTGGACCAGCCGGTCCGCACCCTCCACCAGGTCTCCCACGACCCCACCCTCAAGCGCCTGGTCACCCTCCGCAGCGGCCGGACACTCACCGCGGTCCAGCTGCAGATGGAGTACTTCGAGCTGTCCCGCAAGTACGTCGAGGAGCGCTACGGCTCCGACGCGGACGACCAGACCAAGGACGTCCTCGCCCGCTGGGAGGACACGCTCAACCGCCTGGAGAACGACCCGATGAGCCTGGCCGGCGAGCTGGACTGGGTCGCCAAGCGGGAGCTCATGGAGGGCTACCGGCGCCGCGACGGCCTCGACTGGGACGCGGCCCGCCTCCAGCTGGTCGACCTCCAGTACGCGGACGTACGGGCCGACAAGGGCCTCTACAACCGCCTGGTGGCCCGCGGCCGTATCAAGCGGCTGCTGGACGAGGACACGGTCGAGCGGGCGCGTACGACACCGCCGGAGGACACGCGCGCGTACTTCCGCGGACGCTGCCTGGAGCAGTACGCCGACGACGTCGCGGCGGCCTCCTGGGACTCCGTGATCTTCGACCTCCCGGGCCGGGACTCGCTCCAGCGCGTCCCAACCCTGGAACCGCTTCGCGGAACGCGTAATCACGTCAAGGAGCTCCTGGACCGCTGTCGTACGGCGGAAGACCTGGTCAGGGTCCTGTCGGGCGGCTGACAGGACCCTCGGATCCGGGGCTTCGGACAGGGTGGAATGTCCGGTGGCCGGGAATCATCGAGGTGGCCGCCGTACGTTGTAGGAACTGCGGGGCCGATGTCAGTCCCTGCAAGTAGGGTCTGATCAAGAACGTCGAACCGAGCGGGGTGAGGGTTATGGCGACCAAGGACACCGGCGGCGGACAGCAGAAGGCGACGCGCTCCACGGAGGAGGTCGAGGAGCAGGCCGAGGAAGCGCAGGCTACCGACGACCTCAAGGAGCGCCACGAGAAGCTGAGCGACGATGTCGACTCGGTTCTGGACGAGATCGACGACGTACTCGAAGAGAACGCCGAGGACTTCGTGCGGTCCTTCGTTCAAAAGGGCGGCCAGTAGGTCGCTCTGCCCTTCGATTCGAAGGTGAACGGGGTGGCGTGGTGGCGGGCGAGGCGAAGATGAAGTGCTGCGTGCGGTGCGGTGGGACCAAGCCGCGCGCAGTCTTCGCATCCGAGCACACGAATCGCGTGCGATTCGGGGAGAGCCGGCCGCGTTCGGAGCGGTATTCCGAGCGGTGCAGGAATGTCTCCGCCGTTCATGTGGATCACTGCCGGGAGACGGGTAGGGTCCGTTGCGTACTGTGCTTCAACTGCAATTCGGCCATCGGCAAGTTGGGAGATGATCCCGACGCTGTTCGTCGGGCTGCCGCCTACTTGGAAGGATCCTCGTGGAAGCCAACACTCGTAGCACCGGGCGTCTACCAGCTGCCTTCCTGACGCCCGGGTCGTCGTCCTTCATGGACTTCCTCTCCGACCACCAGCCGGAGATGCTCCCGGGCAACCGGCAACTGCCGCCCACCCAGGGCGTCGTCGAGGCCCCGCACGGCACGACCATCGTCGCCGTCACGTTCCCCGGCGGCGTGGTGCTCGCCGGCGACCGGCGGGCCACCATGGGCAATGTCATCGCACAGCGGGACATCGAGAAGGTCTTCCCGGCGGACGAGTACTCGGCCGTCGGTATCGCCGGCACCGCCGGCCTCGCCGTCGAGATGGTCAGGCTCTTCCAGCTGGAGCTGGAGCACTTCGAGAAGGTCGAAGGCGCCCAACTCTCCCTGGAGGGCAAGGCGAACCGACTGTCCACCATGATCCGTTCCAACCTCGGCATGGCCATGCAGGGCCTGGCCGTGGTCCCGCTCTTCGCCGGCTTCGACGTGGACCGCGGCGTCGGCCGCATCTTCTCCTACGACGTGACGGGCGGCCGCTCCCAGGAGCTCGGCTACGCGGCCACCGGCTCCGGCTCGGTCTTCGCCCGCAGCGCCATGAAGAAGCTCTTCCACGACGGACTGACCGAGTCCGAGGCCACGACCCTCGTGGTGCAGGCCCTCTACGACGCCGCTGACGACGACTCGGCGACCGGTGGTCCCGATGTGGCCCGCCGGATCTACCCGATCGTCACCGTGATCACCGAGGACGGCTTCCGCCGGCTCACCGACGACGAGTCCTCCGAGATCGCCGCCTCGATCCTGGAGCGGCGACTGCAGCAGCCCGACGGTCCGCGCGCCGCGCTGCTCTGACCGCGGGCCCTTTCTCATTCAAGGTGATCCAGTGACTTCGACGGAACTTTAAAGAGAGGGACGGATACCGGTGTCGACGCCGTTCTATGTCTCACCCCAGCAGGCCATGGCCGACCGGGCGGAGTACGCCCGCAAGGGCATCGCCCGTGGCCGCAGCCTGGTCGTGCTGCAGTTCGCCGACGGCATTGTCTTCGTCGGCGAGAACCCGTCCCGCGCGCTGCACAAGTTCAGCGAGATCTACGACCGGATCGGGTTCGCGGCCGCCGGAAAATACAACGAGTACGAGAACCTGCGGATCGGCGGCGTGCGCTACGCCGACATGCGTGGTTACACCTACGACCGCGCGGATGTGACCGCCCGCGGTCTCGCCAATGTCTACGCCCAGACGCTCGGCACGATCTTCTCCAGCGCGGCCGAGAAGCCGTACGAGGTGGAGCTGGTCGTCGCGGAGGTCGGGGACACCTCCGACGGCGATCAGATCTACCGGTTGCCGCACGACGGTTCGATCGTGGACGAGCACGGCTCGGTCGCGGTCGGCGGCAACGCGGAGACGATCAGCAGCTATCTGGACCAGCGCCACCGCGACGGCATGACGCTCGCGGAGGCGCTCAAGCTGGCCGTGCAGTCCCTGTCCCGCGACACGAACGGCAGCGAGCGGGAGATCCCCGCCGAGCGCCTGGAGGTCGCGGTGCTGGACCGTACCCGCCCGCAGGCCCGCAAGTTCAAGCGGATCGTCGGCGGCGAGCTGTCCCGGCTGCTCGGCGAGAGCGCGGACGCCTCGTCGGAGTCCGACGACGACGGCGAGGACGACGCCGAGAAGTGAATGGGAGTTCACCCAAACCCTTAACCCCTTGTGTGCCCCGGCCGGTCATCGGCCGGGGCACACGGCGTTGCGAGGGGCCTCAGGGGCCGCTCGGCGGCGCCGTGGAGCCTCGTACGACCAGTTCCACCGGGATGTCCCCCTCCTCCGGCACGCGGCCGTCCAGGACCGCCAGGAGGGCGCGCATGCCGTGTTCCCCGAAGAGTTCGGCGTCGAGGCGGACCGTGGTGAGTTCCGGGTCGAGGGCGGTGGCCAGGGCGAGGTCGTCCAGGCCGGTGATCGACACGTCCTCCGGGATGCGCAGACCGAGGCGGCGGGCGGCCTTGTAGGCGCCGGCGGCGAGTTTGTCGTCGTCGCAGACCAGGGCGGTGGGCCGGGGACCCGGTGCCGAGAGGGCGGCGCCTGCGGCGGTCAGGGCGCCCTCGATCGAGATGGGGGCGCGGGTCGTCCGTACCGAGGTGCCTGCCACGGAGCCCACCCGCGCGGCCAGTTCACGCGCGCGCACCTCGAAGGTCCAGGACGGGATGTCCGCGGCGAGGTGCAGGAAGCGGCGGTGGCCCAGGGCCAGCAGGTGCTCGGCGACCTGGCGGACGCCGTCGGCGATGTCCAGGTTGACGGTCGCGGCGCCGAGGCTGCCCTCCGGGTCGCTGTCGAGCATCACCAGGGGCAGCTGGTCGCCGCGGATCGCGGTGAGGGCGTCGGCGGCCATGGAGGAGGCGATGACGCCGTCCAGGGCGGCCTGTGCGGAGGCGAAGGGGTCGCGGGCGGGGCCGATGCCCTCGGGGGAGGGGTAGAGGACCACGCCGAAGCCGTGTTCGGCGGCGACCCGGGCGGCGCCGGTGTAGACGCCGGCGAAGAACTCCGTGGTCAGCGCGGGGACGACCAGAAGGACGGTACGAGTGCGTCCCAGCCTGAGATTGCGGGCCGCGAGGTTCGGGCGGTACCCCAGGTCGCGTGCGGCCTCCCGGACGCGTTCGGCGGTGGTCTCCGAGACGCGGCCCCGCCACTTGTCGCCGAGCACCAGCGAGACGGCGGCCTGTGACACCCCGGCGACCTGGGCGACGTCGCGGCTCGTGGGGCGGGTGCTGCCTCGTGCCACCGTGGGGCTGCTCCTTCGGCCGGGCTCCGTCTGGACTCGTGACAGGGCACATGGTACGTATGACGATGGAAGTTATACGTAAAACGTGAGGGTGGGGCATGGCCGTGGGATATCTGGAGATCCTCAGGGCGAGACACGCCACTCGCCTGCTCATAGGCACGCTGGTCGGCCGGCTGCCGAACGCCACCGCCGCGATCGCGATCGTGCTGTTCATCCGCGCCGAGGGCGGCACCTACAGCCTCGCCGGGGCGCTGGCGGCCGTCTACGGCATCGCCAACGCGGTCGGGCAGCCCCTCCTCGGCCGGCTGGTGGACGTCCACGGGCAGCCGCGCGTGCAGCTGCCCGCCGCGATCCTCTCCGCCCTCGGGATGACCGTCTTCGCCTGCTGGGGCACCGATCCGCTCCCGCTCGCCTACGTCGCCGTGGCCGCCGCCGGCCTCTTCGCGCCGCCACTGGAGGGCGGTCTGCGCGCCCTGTGGCCGGCCGTGCTGCGCCGGGAGGAACAGGTGCACACGGCCTACGCCATGGACGCCGTGGCGCAGGAAGTCATGTTCACCGTGGGGCCGTTGCTCGTGACGGTGTTCGTGTCGCTGTGGTCCGCCCCGGTGGCGCTTGTCGTGCTGAACGTCATCGGGGTGCTGGGCGCCCTCTCCGTAGTGGTGTCGCCGCCCTCGCGCGCGTGGCGGTCGGCTCCGCGTGCCGCGCACTGGCTGGGCGCCCTGCGCTCGCCGGGGCTGCTGGCGCTCCTGGGCGCCTTCCTGTTCGTAGGGATGGCGCTCGGGTCCATCACGGTCGCCTCCGTGCCGTACGCGGACGGACACGGCGGTGACGTGGTGTACGGGTGGCTCATGGCGGCCATCGGTCTCGGCGCGCTGCTGGGCGGCACGGTCTACGGGGCGCGGCAGTGGACCGGGGTGCCCGAGCGCCGACTGCGGGTCCTGGTGGGGCTCCTGGCGGTGTGTTACCTGCCGCTGATGCTCATGCCGGGCGCGGTCGCCATGGTGCTGCTGACCGTGCTCGCCGGGGTGTTCCTCGCGCCCGCCCTCGCCTGTGCGTTCATCATCGTGGACCGGCATGCCCCTAAAGGGACGGTCACCGAGGCTTTCTCCTGGCTTGTGACGACGTTCACCGTGGGCGCCTCGGTCGGAACGGGCGTCGCGGGACCGGTCGTAGAGGCCGGCGGAGCCCTGTGGGGGTTCGCCGTGCCGGGGGCCGCCGGGGCGGTGTCGTTGCTGGTCCTGCTGGCCACCGGGCGGGTCCTCGCAGCTCCCGCCGGGGGAGCGGTCGTTGCGGCTTCATCGGAAAATGATCCAAACCGTGCGGTCGAACCCCGTTTCAGCACAGGGGATCGGGCGTAATGTTCACTCATGGACCGCCGCATTTTCGGGCTGGAGAACGAGTACGGCGTCACGTGTACGTTCAGGGGACAGCGGCGTCTGTCCCCCGACGAGGTGGCTCGGTACCTCTTCCGCCGTGTCGTGTCATGGGGCCGCAGCAGCAATGTCTTTCTGCGAAACGGCGCCCGGCTCTATCTCGACGTGGGCTCACATCCGGAATACGCGACCCCCGAATGTGACAACGTGACCGAACTGGTCACCCACGACAAAGCCGGCGAGCGCATTCTCGAAGGACTCCTGGTGGACGCCGAACGACGCCTGCACGAGGAAGGAATCGCGGGCGACGTCTACCTCTTCAAGAACAACACCGACTCGGCGGGCAACTCGTACGGCTGCCACGAGAACTACTTGGTGGCACGGCACGGCGAGTTCTCCCGGCTCGCGGACATCCTCATCCCGTTCCTGGTCACGCGTCAGCTGCTGTGCGGCGCGGGCAAGGTGCTCCAGACTCCGCGCGGCGCCGTGTACTGCGTCAGCCAGCGCGCCGAACACATCTGGGAGGGCGTCTCCTCGGCCACGACGCGTTCCCGGCCCATCATCAACACCCGCGACGAACCGCACGCGGACGCCGAGCGCTACCGCCGTCTCCACGTCATCGTGGGCGACTCGAACATGTCCGAGACGACCATGCTGCTCAAGGTCGGCGCCACCGACCTGGTGCTGCGCATGATCGAGGCGGGTACGGTGATGCGTGACCTGACCCTGGAGAACCCGATCCGGGCGATCCGCGAGGTCAGCCACGACATCACGGGCCGGCGCAAGGTGCGTCTGGCCAGCGGCCGCGAGGCCTCCGCGCTGGAGGTGCAGCGCGAGTACTACGAGAAGGCCGTGGACTTCTGCGAGCGCCGCGGCATCCGTACCGGCACCGTCGAGCAGGTCCTCGAACTCTGGGGCCGGGTGCTGGACTCGATCGAGGCCGAGGACCTCGACCGGATCGGCACCGAGATCGACTGGGTCATGAAGTACCAGCTGATCGAGCGGTACCGGGCCAAGCACAACATGACCATGTCCCACCCGCGGGTCGCGCAGATCGACCTCGCGTACCACGACATCCACCGTCGCCGAGGGCTCTACTACCTCCTGGAGAGGAAGGGCCAAGCCGCCCGGATCTGCAACGACTTGAAGATCTTCGAGGGCAAGTCCGTTCCCCCGCAGACCACTCGGGCACGGCTGCGCGGCGACTTCATCCGCAGGGCCCAGGAACAGCGGCGGGACTTCACCGTCGACTGGGTCCATCTCAAGCTCAACGACCAGGCGCAGCGCACCGTGTTGTGCAAGGACCCGTTCCGTTCCGTGGACGACCGGGTGGAGAAACTGATCGCCGGAATGTAGACAAAAGCGTCCGGATGCCGATGTCCGGATACATATTCGGTACGCCACACGGGCCCCGTACGTTTCACGTACGGGGCCCGTGCCACGCCGTAGAGTTGCGCGCACGCCATCAACAAGATCGACCGATACGAGGCCTTCACCGTGCGCCGACGCTCCCTTCTCATCGCTGTTCCCGCAGGACTTGTGACGCTCGCGGGGTGCGGTGACAGCGATTCCTCCTCCAGCAAGGCCAGCGCGTCGCCGTCGCCGTCCGCCTCGGCCTCGACCGTTCCGCCGCCGAAGGTCGTCGACGGTCCGGTGCCGGCGATCACCGCGGGCACGCAGTTCGACGAGAAGCCGACGGTCGCCAAGGGCACCGGCGATCCGTCGAAGAACCTCGCGGTCAAGACGGTCATCGCGGGCAGCGGAAAGGCCGTCGCGGAGGGCGACTTCGTCCAGGTCAACTACCTGGGCCAGATCTGGTCGACGGCCAAGGTCTTCGACAACTCCTACGACCGCAAGACCCCGTTGGTCATCCAGCTCGCCCAGGGCAGCATCATCGACGGCTGGCGCTACGGCCTGGCGGGCCGCAAGGTCGGCAGCCGCGTCGAGATGGCCATCCCGCCGACCTGGGGCTACGGCACGACGGGCAACAGCCAGGCCGGCATCAAGGGCACCGACACGCTCGTCTTCGTGATCGACGTGCAGGACGCCTTCAACATCAAGAGCTCCGCCAAGGGCAAGGCCGTCGCCCAGTCCGACTCCGCGCTGCCCAAGGTCGGTACGAACACCGACGGCAAGGCCCCCTCGGTCACCGTCCCGAAGGTGGACCCGCCGAAGAAGCTGGTGTCGAACTACGTCCTGGAGGGCGACGGAGCCGTCGTCAAGGCGTCCCAGACGATCCTGTGCCAGTTCGAGGGCGTGGTCTGGTCCACCGGCAAGCAGTTCGAATCGACGTACTCCCAGGGCCGGTTGAGCCAGTTCGCGATCTCGCAGATGGAGTCGGTCGTCAAGGGCCTCGCCCAGGGCGTCACCGGCAAGAAGGTCGGCAGCCGCGTCCTGATCGTCGCGCCCCCGGACCTGGCCTACGGCGACACCCCGCCGACCGGCGGCACCATCAAGAAGGGCGAGACCCTGGTGTTCGCGGTCGACATCCTGGCGGCGATGTAGTCCCGCGAGTGAACTGCCTGGCCGACGCACGAGCGCGGCCGGGATGCGAGACTGTCCGAGTTGTCTTGTCGTACACAAGCAGGAGCTAGAGACGTGAGCATCGAGAAGCCCGAGATCGACTTCCCTGAGGGCGCACCCCCGGCCGACCTGGAGATCAAGGACCTCTGGGAGGGCGAGGGCGAGGTCGCCAAGGCGGGCCAGAACGTCACCGTCCACTACGTGGGCGTGGCCTTCAGCACCGGCGAGGAGTTCGACGCCAGCTGGAACCGCGGCACCCCGTTCAAGTTCCCGCTCGGTGGCGGCCGTGTCATCAAGGGCTGGGACCAGGGCGTGCAGGGCATGAAGGTCGGCGGCCGCCGCCAGCTGACCATCCCGGCGCACCTCGCCTACGGCAACCAGAGCCCGACCCCGGCGATCAAGCCGGGCGAGACCCTGATTTTCGTGGTCGACCTCGTCGCCGTCTGATCACCGGATCCGACCGGACCCGATCACCTGGGGCCCATGCCTGCTCGGGCATGGGCCCTCGGCTTTTGTCAGGCCATCCCGGGGCGGTACGGTCATCGTTCGTAAGTACAGAGGAAGGCGAAGGGCGTCGATGGCCATTGCCAAGGCCGAGCGGCTCATGAACCTCGCGCTGTGTCTGCTCGGGACGCGGCGGCCGCTCAGCAAGCGTGAGCTGCGGGAATCCATCGAGGCCTACCTCGAAGCGGGTAGTGACGACTCCTTCAACCGGATGTTCGAGCGCGACAAGGACGATCTGCGCGAACTCGGGCTGGTCATCGAGACGGTGGAGAACCTGGACGGCGAGGTCGGCTATCTCGCCCGCCGCGACAGCAACCGCCTCCCGCCCATCACCCTCGACGCCGAGGAGGCCGCCGCGCTCGGTCTCGCCGCGAAGGTGTGGCAGCAGGCCCGGCTCGCCGGCGCGGCCAGCGGCGCACTGCAGAAACTGCGCGCCGCCGGAATGCCCGAGGACCTCGACCCGTACGAGCCGCACGGCGCCCTGGAGCCTCGTATTCCGGTGCACGAGGCGTCGTTCGAGCCGCTGATGCTGGCCTGCCGCGATCGCCGTCCGGTCGTGTTCGAGTACCGCAAGGCCACCGCCGCCCGCCCCGAGACCCGCAGTGTCGAGCCGTGGGCCCTGGAGTGCTGGCGCGGCCACTGGTACCTCGCCGGCTGGGACCGGGACCGGGGTGCCGAACGTGTCTTCCGGCTCTCCCGGATCACCGGCAAGGTGCGCTCCCGCAACGGGCGGTTCACCGCGGACGTCCCGGATGTCGTCACAGTGCGCGAGACCGTCGCGAGCTGGGCGGGGGAGACCGCCGACCGCTCCGCCCTGATCCGGCTGCGCACGGGCTCCGGGTACCCCCTGCGGGCGAAAGCCGCGGCGGTTCGGGAACTCGGGGACGGCTGGGACGAGTTGGAGATTCCGTACGGCCACGGACTGGACGCCTGGCTGGTCGAGTTCGGGCCGGACGTGGTCGTCCTGGAGCCCGCCGAGCTGCGGGCCGACGTGGTGGACCGGCTGCGTGCCGTGGCCAAGGGCTGAGGGGGAGCGGAAGAGAACTGTGGCAGGAAAACCGGTCAGGCCAGTCAATGCCATCGACCAGACCCGTCGGATGCTCTCCCTGGTGACCTATCTGAAGGAGCGCCCCGGAGCACGCGTCGAGGACGTCGCGCGCGCCTTCGGGGTCACCGAGGAGGAGCTCGTCTCCGACCTCGACGTCCTGCCCATGTGCGGGACCAGCTTCCGGGGTGGTGACCTGCTCGACATCGACACTGACGGCGAGCGCATCTGGTGGCACAACCCGGACGACGTCGCCGAACCGCTGCGGCTCGCCGCCGACGAGGCGACGGCCCTCCTGGTGGCCGCCCGCGCGGTGTCGACGCTGCCCGGCCTGCGCGAGAGTGACCGGCAGGCGCTGCTGCGGGCCAACGCCAAGCTGGAGGCGGCGGCCGGTGAGGCGGCCGGGGCCAGTGCCCGTCTCTCGGTGACCTTCGAGTCCGAGGGTGGCGTCTTCGCGGACGTCGACCGCGCGATCTCGGAGCGCCGCCGCCTGTGGATCCGCTACTACTCGCCCGCCCGCGACGAGTTGAGCGAGCGCGAGATCGACCCCATCCGACTGGTCAGCGTCGGGCACACGTACGTCGAGGCCTGGTGCCGGCGCTCCGAGGCGCGCCGCACCTTCCGCCTCGACCGGGTCGCCGAGATCAAGATCCTCGACGAGCCGTCCGCACCCCCCGAGATCGAGCTGCGGGACCTGTCGGAGGCGTTGGTGCAGCCCGCCGCCGAGGACCCGGAGGTCGTCGTCGAGGTCGGCCCGGGCGGGCGCTGGGTCGCCGAGTACTACCCGCACGACAGTGCCGATGAGCTTCCCGACGGCGGGCTGCGTATTACCCTGCGCACCCCCGACCCGACGTCTCTGAGACGCCTGGCCCTGCGGCTCGGGCGCGACGGCCGGATCGTCTCGCCGGGCGACCTCGCCGACAGCGCCCGCCGCGCGGCCCGCGAGGCGCTGGCGGCGTACGACGGACCGCAGAGCGTGGTTGACGGTGTGCACGGTGTTGACGACAGGCAGGAGCAGGAGCTGTGAGCGAGTCGACGATGTCCGGTGTCCAGGAGATGACGGTGGCCGCCGCTTTCGCCGGGATGAAGAACGTGATGCCGGTCGTGTTCAGAGCGGGCTGCCCGGACTGCCGGGGCAACTTCGAACTGGCGGCGAGCGCCCTGCGCCTCGCCATCGGCGCCACCAGCCGCACCACCTTCTACTCCTTCACCTGCCCCGACTGCGGGGCCGCGGTCCGCAAGCCCGCGGGCGAGCGGATCGTCGAGCTGCTCACCGGCGGCGGGGTCAAGACCCTGCGGCTGACCTCCGTCGGATAGCAGGGTCTAGGCTCGCCCCATGTTCTGGGCGATGGTCGCGGTAGCTGTGGGTTTTCTGGGTCTCGCCGTGCTCGGCGTGCTCGCCGTCCGGGTCTTCCTGGAGGCGCGGCGGCTCGGACTGCAGGTCGCGGACGCCGCGCAGCGCATCAACAGGGCGGCCGAGGACCTGGAAAAAGCGGCCGTCTCCACGGCCCGTTCCGTCGACGCACTGTGAGTCACGTATGCGTGGGGTGTGAGTTGCGCGGCTGATGCGCTTCGCGTCACTTTGCCCTGTCACGTTGTCGCTCAAGGCGGGTACGCTGCTGATCGCGGTCCGGATAACGAGGCCCGGAGCGCGGACCGGGAGTACGCACGGGGATTGCCTGACGTTTACCCCTGAGCGTTACGATCGCTGGCAGCACGAAGGTCGGACAGATGTCCGACCGGTCGGACAGCACCCCCACCCCAGCCGCCTCGGTGAGAAGGTAAAGACTTATGTTCGGAAGGCTCGGAGCTCCCGAGATCATTCTCATCCTCGTCGTCATCGTGCTGCTCTTCGGCGCGAAGAAGCTTCCGGACATGGCCCGCTCCCTCGGCAAGTCCGCCCGCATCCTCAAGAGCGAGGCCAAGGCGATGAAGGAAGAGGGCAGCAGCACCCCCGCCCCCGCCGGCCCGCCGAACACCGACGAGCCCGTGCAGCGCACCATCCAGGCGGCCCCCGGCGACGTGACCAGCTCGCGCCCCGTCACCGAGCCGTCGGACACGACCAAGCGCTGACGCAGGGCCGGGACGCCCCCGGCCCGCCGCACGAGATGAGGACGTGGGTTGCCCAAGTCTGCCCGCAAGAAGGAGAAGGACCCCGAGGGGCGGATGCCCCTCGCGGACCATCTGCGTGAGCTGCGCAACCGGCTCGCGAAGGCGATGCTCGCCATCATCGTGGTGACCTGCGTGGCCGCCTTCTTCTACAACGACATCGTCAACATCATCACCAAGCCGGTGCTGGACTCGGTCGGTTGCGCCTCGACCTTCGAGGAACTGCGGAAGGCCGGCGACAAGACCCACCAGTGCGCGCAGATCACCATCAACGGTCTGCTGACGCCGTTCACACTGGCGTTGAAGGTGTCCCTGATGGCCGGCGTCGTCCTGGCGTCCCCGGTCTGGCTGTACCAGCTCTGGGGCTTCGTCGCCCCGGGCCTGCACAAGAACGAGAAGAAGTACGCGCTCGGCTTCGTCGGCACCGGCGTTCCGCTCTTCCTCGCGGGCGCCTACTTCGCCTACCGGGTGCTGCCCACCACCGCGAAGGTCCTGCTCGGCTTCACGCCGAAGGATGTCAACAACCTGCTGCCGCTCGACGACCTGCTCGACCTGGTCACGCGCATGGTGCTGGTCTTCGGCCTCTCCTTCGAGCTGCCGCTGCTGCTGATCATGCTCAACCTCACCGGTGCGCTGACGGGCAAGCGGATGCTCGGCTGGTGGCGCGCCATGATCCTCGGCATCACGGTCTTCGCGGCCGTCGCCACCCCCAGCACCGACCCGCTGACGATGCTGGCCCTGGCCGGGCCCATCTGGGTGCTGTACTTCGGCGCGGTCCTCTTCTCGCTGCTCAACGACCGGCGCAAGCGCCGCCGCGACGAGTCCGGACCGGCCGACGACGAGGCCTCCGACCTGGACCTCACCCCCGAGGACATCGGCGACGTCGAAGCCGTCTCGGCCGGCCGGGCGGCCCTGCCCGAGCAGGCGAGCGGCACCGGTTCGGACCGGGTCAACGGGTATGACGACGTGACCTGATCACCTTCCCGACCTCCTCGGAGACCGGCCGTTCCCGCAGCGCGGGCGGCCGGTCTCCGTGTGTGGAGGACCTATGGGAACGGATAATGATCGTCCTGTTGTCAGTGGCGCCCGGTACGCTCGAAAGCACGATGACAGAGGACCTCTCCCCGGCCGAGCGGTACGCGGCAGCCCGCCTGCGGGCAGCCGAGCAGGCCACCGCGCTCGCGGACTTCCGCGAGATGTACGACTTCGGTCTCGACCCCTTCCAGATCGAGGCCTGTAAGGCGCTCGAAGCGGGGAAGGGCGTCCTGGTCGCGGCGCCCACCGGCTCCGGCAAGACGATCGTCGGCGAGTTCGCCGTCCACCTCGCCCTCCAGCAGGGCAAGAAGTGCTTCTACACGACCCCCATCAAGGCACTGTCCAACCAGAAGTACGCCGACCTGTGCCGCCGTTACGGCGCGGACAAGGTCGGCCTGCTCACCGGCGACAACAGCGTCAACTCCGAGGCACCGGTGGTCGTCATGACCACCGAGGTCCTGCGGAACATGCTGTACGCCGGTTCGCAGACCCTCCTGGGCCTCGGCTATGTGGTCATGGACGAGGTGCACTACCTCTCCGACCGCTTCCGCGGCGCCGTCTGGGAAGAGGTGATCATCCACCTCCCCGAGTCGGTGACCCTGGTCTCCCTCTCGGCGACGGTGTCGAACGCGGAGGAGTTCGGCGACTGGCTCGACACCGTCCGCGGCGACACCGAGGTGATCGTCTCCGAGCACCGGCCCGTGCCGCTGTTCCAGCACGTGCTCGCCGGGCGGCGGATGTACGACCTCTTCGAGGAGGGCGAGGGCCACAAGAAGGCCGTCAACCCCGACCTCACCCGTCTGGCCCGCATGGAGGCGCAGCGCCCCTCCTACCAGGACCGCAGACGCGGCCGGGCCATGCGCGAGGCCGACCGGGAGCGCGAGCGCAGATCGCGTTCGCGGGTGTGGACACCGGGACGCCCCGAGGTCATCGAGCGGCTGGACAGCGAGGACCTGCTGCCCGCCATCACGTTCATCTTCAGCCGCGCCGCCTGCGAGGCCGCCGTACAGCAGTGTCTGTATGCCGGGCTGCGGCTCAACGACGACGAGGCGCGGGAGAAGGTGCGCGCCCTCGTCGAGGAGCGCACGGCGTCGATTCCGTCCGAGGACCTGCATGTCCTCGGGTACTACGAGTGGCTGGAAGGCCTGGAGCGCGGCATCGCGGCCCACCACGCGGGCATGCTGCCGACGTTCAAGGAGGTCGTCGAGGAGCTGTTCCTGCGCGGCCTCGTGAAGGCCGTGTTCGCCACCGAGACCCTGGCGCTCGGCATCAACATGCCCGCGCGCTCGGTGGTGTTGGAGAAGCTCGTCAAGTGGAACGGCGAGCAGCACGCCGACATCACCCCCGGCGAGTACACCCAGTTGACCGGTCGGGCCGGCCGGCGCGGCATCGACGTCGAGGGTCACGCCGTCGTGCTGTGGCAGCGCGGGATCAGCCCCGAGCACCTCGCGGGACTGGCCGGCACGCGTACGTATCCGCTGCGCTCCAGCTTCAAGCCGTCGTACAACATGGCGGTCAACCTCGTCGAGCAGTTCGGGCGGCACCGCTCGCGCGAGCTCCTCGAGACCTCCTTCGCGCAGTTCCAGGCGGACAAGTCGGTCGTCGGGATCTCGCGGCAGGTGCAGCGCAACGAAGAGGGCCTGGAGGGCTACAAGGACTCCATGACCTGCCACTTGGGCGACTTCGACGATTACATGCGGCTGCGCCGCGAGCTCAAGGACCGCGAGACCGAGCTCGCCCGGCAGGGCGTGGCACAGCGGCGCGCCGAGGCCGCCGTAGCCCTGGAGAAGCTCAAGCCGGGAGACGTCATCCACGTCCCGACCGGCAAGTACGCGGGTCTGGCCCTGGTGTTGGACCCGGGACTGCCCGCCGGGCGGTCCAACGGTCACCGCGGCTTCGAGCAGCACGACGGCCCGCGTCCGCTCGTCCTGACCGTCGAACGGCAGGTCAAGCGGCTCGCGTCGATGGACTTCCCGGTGCCGGTCGAGGCGTTGGACCGGATGCGGATCCCGAAATCCTTCAACCCCCGTTCTCCGCAGTCCCGTCGGGACCTGGCCTCCGCGCTGCGGACCAAGGCCGGGCACATCCCGCCGGAGCGCGCCCGCAAGCAGCGCTCGCAGGCCGCGGACGACCGGGAGATCGCGCAGTTGCGTACGGCGATCCGCGCGCACCCCTGCCACGGATGCACCGACCGTGAGGACCACGCCCGTTGGGCCGAGCGGTACCACCGGCTGCAGCGGGACACCACGCAGTTGGAGCGGCGCATCGAGGGGCGGACCAACACCATCGCCCGCACCTTCGACCGGATCGTCGCGCTCCTCACCGAGCTGGACTATCTGCGCGGCGACGAGGTCACCGAGCACGGCAAGCGGCTGGCGCGGCTCTACGGCGAGCTCGATCTGCTCGCCAGTGAGTGTCTGCGCGAGGGTGTGTGGGAGGGGCTCGCCCCTGCCGAACTCGCCGCGTGCGTCTCGGCGTTGGTGTTCGAGGCGCGGGTCAGCGACGACGCCACGACGCCGAAGGTGCCGTCCGGTGCGGCCAAGGCCGCGCTGGGGGAGATGGTGCGGATCTGGGGGCGTCTTGACGCCCTGGAGGAAGATTTCCGGATCACTCAGACCGAGGGGGTCGGGCAGCGCGAGCCCGATCTCGGCTTCGCCTGGGCCGCGTTCATGTGGGCCAGTGGGAAGGGGCTGGACGAGGTGCTTCGGGAGGTGGAGATGCCGGCCGGGGACTTTGTTCGGTGGTGCAAGCAGGTGATTGATGTGCTCGGGCAGATTTCGGCGGCGGCGCCGGTTTCTGGTGGGGAGGCGTCTTCTACTGTGGCGAAGAATGCGCGTAAGGCGGTTGATTTGTTGCTGCGGGGGGTTGTGGCCTACTCGTCCGTGGGGTGACGGGGTTGTTGGCGGGTGCGGGTTGACTGTGGCTGGTCGCGCAGTTCCCCGCGCCCCTAGGGAGTTGGCCTCGCGTCCCTTTAAAAGTCCAGGTATGAGCGCCAGCCGCCGTGGGCTGTGATGTCCTCGGCGTCTTCCAGCGCCGCCGGCTCGCAGAGGAAGCCCGGCAGCCTCGTGCCGTCCGCCAGCTCCACGCTCCCCAGCGTCATCGGGCGGGGGAGGGTCGCCAGCAAGCGGCCCAAGCCCTCTGCCGGTAGGCGCCATACCTCTGTTTCTATCGCCGCGCCGGCCTCGGCGCCCACGTGTACCAGACCCGGCTTGGGCGGAGTTGTCGCGAGGGCGTGCAGGCGGTACACCGGGGCCGTTGTCGTCGTGCGGTCCAAGCGGGCGCCCAGGGACAGGAGTTGGGGGTTCAGGGGCTGGCCCGTCAAATGGGCTCCTACGACGGCCAGTTGGACTGTCGGTTCCAGGGCGTGGGCGATCTGTGCCAGGCGGTCGTCCGTGAATGCCGGGCCGATCAGCATCACGCCGAAGGGAAGGGCGTTCACCTCGCCCGACGGGACGGCCACCGCTGCCAGGTCGAAGAGGTTGGTGGAGTTGGTGAAGCGGCCCAGGCGGGCGTTGGCGCCCAGGGGGTCGGCCGCGACCTCGGTCAGGGTGGGGTGGCCAGGTGTGGTCGGGAGCAACAGGGCGTCCGCGTCGGCCAGTTCGGAGAGGGCGTGGGCTCGGAGTGCCGCCAGACGTTCCTCGTCCGCGTACAGCTGGTGGGCCGGGATGTCGCGGGCCCGGGTGATGATGCCGGTGACGGTGGGGTCCAGGCCCTCGACGCCGTCTGCGATTGCTTTGTCGATAAAACTCCCCACCGCTGTATAGCGCTCGGCCACGAACGCGCCCTGGTAGAGCATCGCCGCCGCCTCCGTGAAGGGGGTGAGGTCGAGGGTGCGGATCTCGGCGCCCGCGCCCCTGAGCTGCTCCACCGCTGCCTCGTAGGCCTCCGCCCAGCCCTCGTCCAGTTCGCCGAGCTGTTCGCGTTCCGCTACCGCGATGCGCCACGGGCCCGGCGCGCGCTGGGGGAGGGGCGGGAGGTCGCGGTCGGGTGGGGAGGCCATGAAGGACAGGGCCTGTTCGGCCTCGGGGAGGGTGCGGGCGAAGACCGTCACGCAGTCGATCGAGGCGCAGGCCGGGACGACTCCCCTCGTCGGGACCAGGCCGCGCGTGGGCTTGAGGCCGACGATGCCGTTGAAGGCGGCGGGGACCCGGCCCGAGCCCGCCGTGTCGGTGCCGAGGGCGAAGTCGACGATGCCCAGGGCCACGGCGACCGCCGAACCGGCGCTGGAGCCGCCGCTGATCCGCGCCGGGTCGTGGGCGTTGCGGACCGCGCCGTACGGGGAGCGCGTGCCGACCAGGCCGGTGGCGAACTGGTCGAGATTCGTGGTGCCGAGCACGATCGCGCCGGCCGCGCGGAGGCGGGCGACCACCGGGGCGTCCGTCTCCGGGGCGTAGGCGTACGCCGGGCAGCCCGCCGTCGTGGGCAGACCCTGGACGTCTATGTTGCCCTTGGCCGCGAACAGGCGGCCCGCGAGGGGGAGTTGCTCGCCCGCTGCCACTCGCTCGTCCAGCGACTGTGCCTCTTGCTCGACCTCCGGCTGCGGGCGCAGGTCGATCCAGATCTCGGGACGGTCCACGGCCTCGATGCGGGCGTAGGCGGCGCGGACTCGGGACACGGTGGTCGAGGGGGTCGACATCTCTTGGTGCTCCTTGTTGTTCAGCTTGCGGGGGCGAGGACGAGGAGCGCCGTGCCCGCTTCGACCTGGTCGCCGGGCCTGGCCAGGATCTCGGCCACCACACCGGCCATCGGGGCGTGGACCCTGGATTCCATCTTCATCGCCTCGAGGGCCAGGAGGGGCTGGCCGACGGTCACCTCGTCGCCGGGCTCTACGTTCAACTGCCAGACGGACGCGGCGAATTCGGCCTCGACCAGGCGTCCGCCGACCGGGACCGTCACCTCGGCCTGCGGTGGTGCCGGGGCGGCTGCCGCCTCGGCCCGGGTGAACTCGCCCGCCGCCTCCCAGGCATCGCGTTCCGCGCCGAACGCGGTCTGCTGCCGGGTCCTGAACTCCGCGATGGATTGCGCGTGTTCGGCCAGGAACGCCTCGTACTCGGCGAGCGAGAACGTGCCCTCCTCGATGCGGGGGACGAAGCGGCCGGAGATGATGTCGGCCCGAAGTTCGAGGAGTTCGTCCGCCTCCACCGGGTACCACTTGATCCGGTCGAAGAAGCGCAGCAGCCAGGGCGAGCCCGGCTCGAACGCGCCGCGCTGCTGCCAGCCCGACCACACCTGGGTCGTACGGCCCACGAACTGGTAGCCGCCGGGGCCCTCCATGCCGTAGATGCAGAGGTACGCGCCGCCGATGCCGACCGAGTTCTCCGCCGTCCAGGTGCGGGCCGGGTTGTACTTGGTGGTCACCAGGCGGTGGCGCGGGTCCAGCGGGGTGGCCACTGGGGCGCCCAAGTAGACGTCTCCCAGGCCGAGTACGAGGTATTCGGCGTCGAAGACCGTGCCGTAGACGTCCTCGACCGAGTCCAGGCCGTTGACGCGGCGGATGAACTCGATGTTCCAGGGGCACCAGGGGGCGTCGTCGCGGACGCCCGCCATGTAGCGGGCGATGGCCTCGCGGGTCGCCGGGTCGTCCCAGGAGAGGGGGAGGTGGACCGTGCGGGAGGGGACGATCAGCTGGTCGGTGGGCGGGAGGGCCGCCGCTATCTCCCTTACGGAGGTGAGGAGTTGGGACTGGGGCAGGCGGGTCGGGTCCGTCTGGATCTGGAGGGAGCGGATGCCCGGGGTGAGGTCCGTGACGCCATCGAAGTCGGCCTCCAACACCGCTTCCATCAGGGCGTGGACGCGCATGCGCTGCGCCAAGTCCAGTTGCATGGGGCCGAATTCGACCAGGAGGTTGTCGTCGCCGCTGCGACGGAAGGTGACGTCTCCGTCCCGGGCGAGGATTCCGCCGTCCACGATGGACGGGCGGGGTGAGCCGTCGACGTTCACCGGGAGGAAGCGGACCGTGTCGCCGGGCCTGAACTGGCCCAGTTTCCAGCGCTCTTGGCTGATGACCGTCGCGGGGCAGACGAAGCCGCCGAGGGAGGGACCGTCGGGGCCGAGCAGGACCGGCATGTCTCCCGTGTAGTCGACGGCACCGACCGAGTACGGGGTGTCGTGGATGTTGGACGGGTGCAGGCCCGCCTCGCCGCCGTCGGTGCGGGCCCAGCGCGGCTTGGGGCCGACCAGGCGGACGCCTGTGCGCGCCGAGTTGAAGTGGACCTTCCAGTCGGCCGCGTAGAAGTCGTGGATGTCGTCCTCGGTGAAGAACTCCGGTGCCGCGTGCGGGCCTTCGACCGCCGCCACGTCCCACACGGTGCCGAAGGCCGGGCGGTCGGCGGGCGGTACCGGTGTGCCCTCGGCGACCGTGCCGCCGTGCAGGACGTCACCGGTGCGCAGCGCCCGGCCGCCGTGGCCGCCGAAGCGGCCCAGGGTGAACGTGCTCGCGCTGCCGAGGAAGGCGGGCACGTCCAGGCCGCCCGCGAACAACACATAGGTCCGCAGGCCGTGATCGGCCGGTGCGCCGATCTCCAGGACCGCGCCGGCGGGGACCGTCACCGGCTCCCACTGCGGGACCGGAACGCTGTCGACCGTCACTGGCGCCGGGGCGCCCGTCACACACACCGTGGTGGCGTGGGTGAACCTCAACGTCGGTCCCTGGAGCGTGCATTCGAGGCCGGGAGTGCCCTCGTCGTTGCCGAGCGCGCGGTTGCCGAGGCGGAAGGAGAGGTCGTCCATCGGGCCGCACGGGGGGACGCCGACCTGCCAGTAGCCGGTGCGCCCTGGCCAGTCCTGGACCGTGGTGAGGGTGCCGCCCGCGACGATCTCGATGCGGGGCGTGGGGTCGGTGACGCCGGCGAGGGTCGCCGTGGAGTGGGCCGCCGTACGGAAGTCCGGCTCGGCGAGGGCCGCCCGGACCAGGCCCAGGTTCGTCTCGATGCCGTCCACGCGGGTGCGGGCCAGCGCCTCGTCGAGCCGTCGCAGCGCGTGGGCGCGATCGGAGCCGTAGGCGATGACCTTCGCGAGCATCGGGTCGTACGACGTCGTCACCTCGGTGCCGGTCTCCACCCAGCCGTCGACGCGGACGCCGTGCGGGAACTCGACGCGGGTCAACAGGCCCGCGCTGGGCCGGTGTTCGCGGGACGGGTCCTCGGCGTAGACGCGGGCCTCGACGGCGTGGCCGCGCGGGCTGCCCGGGTCGCGAACGACCTCCCGCTCGCCGCGCGCCAGGCGCAGCATCCAGGCGACCAGATCGACGCCGTAGATCTCCTCGGTGACCGGATGTTCCACCTGGAGACGGGTGTTGACCTCCAGGAAGTAGGCCTCCTCGCGGCGGGCGTCGTAGACGAACTCGACGGTTCCGGCGGAGCGGTAGCCGACCGAGGCGCACAAGTCGCGGGCGTTCGCCGCCAGTTGGTCGCGTACGTGGTCGGGGAGTCCAGGTGCGGGGGCCTCCTCGACCACCTTCTGGTTGCGGCGCTGGAGGGAGCAGTCGCGGTCGCCGAAGGTGACGACGCCGCCCTCGCCGTCGCCGAAGACCTGTACCTCGACATGGCGGGCGTGCTCGACGAGGCGTTCCAGGAAGACGCCGGCGGAGGAGAAGGAGGCGGCGGCGACGCGCTGCACCCGCTCCCAGGCCTCGGTGAGTTCGTCGGCGGAGTGGCAGGCCGACATGCCGATGCCGCCGCCTCCGCCGGTCGCCTTGAGCATGACGGGGTAGCCGATGCGCGCGGCTTGGATGAGCGCTTCGTCCACGTCAGCCAACAGGCCTGTACCCGGGGCGAGTTGGACGTTCGCCGCCTCGGCGGCCGCCCGTGCCGTGTGTTTGGCGCCGAACAGTTCCAGTTGGGCGGGCGTCGGGCCGACGAACACAATGCCCGCGTCCTCGCAGCGCCGGGCGAAGGACGCGTCCTCGGAGAGGAAGCCGTAGCCGGGGTGGATCGCGCCCGCGCCGCTGTCCTTGGCCGCCTTGAGCACCAAGTCGGCGTCCAGGTACGACTCCTTGGCCGGTGCGGGGCCGAGCCGTACCGCCTCGTCGGCGAGCCGTACGTGGGGGGCCGAGCGGTCGGCGTCGGAGTACACGGCGACCGTGCGCAGGCCGAGTTCGCGGGCGGTGCGGATGATGCGGACGGCGATCTCGCCACGGTTGGCGATCAGCAGCGTGTCGAAGCTCATCCGGAGACTCCGATGGTCATCTGCACGGCCGTCGGCTCGAAGCCGTTGCAAGGGTTGTTGATCTGGGGGCAGTTGGAGACCAGGACGAGGACGTCGCGTTCGGCGCGCAGGGTCAGTTTCAGGCCCGGTGCGGAGAGGCCGTCGACGATGCCGAGGGTGCCGTCCTTCTCGACCGGCACGTTCATGTACCAGTTGATGTTGGAGACCAGGTCGCGCTTGCCGAGGCCGTAACGGGCCCCCTCCGCGAGGAAGTTGTCCACGCACGCGTGCTGCGACCAGGTGTGGTGGCCGTAGCGCAGGGTGTTGGACTCCTTGGAGCAGGCACCGCCGACCGTGTCGTGCCGGCCGACCTCGTCCTCGGTGACGGTCATCAGCGGGGTGTGCTCGTTGGACATCAGCACGCTGCCGGTGGTCAGGAAGATGCCGCCCTGGGCGTGGATGGTGTCGGGGGCGCTGTACCGGACCGACGTGTCGTGGGCGTCGTAGACGAGGAAGTCGACGGCCTGGTTGCCGTGCAGGTCGGTGATGGTGAGGGTCTCGCCGGTGCGGACGACGGCGGACCAGGCGGCGCGGGCCGGAACTTCCGCGGTCCGTACGGGTGTTGCGTCCTCGGTCTTCATACGAGCCCCCTCGCGGCAAGGAATTCGGTGGTGTTGAGGAAGGCGCGGCGGCCTTCGGGCGTGGCCTCCCACAGCGGGTCGCCCGGCGCGGTGGCCTCGGCGCGCCAGGCGAGCACCTCCAGCGGGGTGCTGACGTAGTCGGCGCGCGGGTCGGCCGGGTGGGGCACGTTCGCGATCAGTACGGTCACGTCCTGCTCGGCGCGCAGGGTCACGCTGCCGCCGGGGCCGGCCGAACCGGTGAAGTCGAGGGAGCCGTCGTCGCGGATCTCGACGCCCTGGAAGAAGGAGAGGGACGGTGGGAGGTCGCGCGGTTCGAGGCCGTTCTTGGCGGCGGCGAGCTTGAACAGTTCGCGGCCGGCGGGGGAGTCGGACTGCGGGGTGCCGTCGCCGTAGCGCTCGGTGTTGCGGACGAGCGTGGAGGTGCCGCAGAGCGCGTCGTGGCGCCCGGAGGTGTCGGCGACGAGGGAGGCGAGGACGCGGCCCTGGTCGGAGAGGAGGAGCTGGCCCTCGCCGAGGTAGGCGTTCCACTGGACCTTGACCGTGTCGGCGACGTTCAGGCGCTCCCAGGGGCGGTCGGCCGCGTGGAGGAGCAGGTGGGCGCAGGCGTCGCCGCGCAGGTCGGTCAGGCGGAGTTCGGTGCCGCGGGCGAGGACGCGGTGGGTGTAGTTGCCGCCCGCGACGGTCTCGGCCCAGACCAGGTGGCCCGCCTCGCAGGGTGGGGCCGGCCAGTCGGCGGCCGGGACGACGGGCATCGCCTCGGCGCGTTTGCCCTCCTGGGCGCGGGCGTGGGCGCGGGCTCCGTAAGTGGTCGCTGTCGCCATCGCGGGGGACCTCCGGCTGCGGGACGTCTGGGTCGTACGACATTCCTGTCGCTATTTCTGTCGCTCGACAGAAATTAGGAGGTGGCCGGGTCGTCGGGGTTGCCCGGGTGTTGCCGGTCGGTTACCGAGCCCTCACCAAGATCACCGGGCGTTTGCGGCGCGGTGCCGTGTGCGAGGATCGAACGCATGGGGACAACGGGTGCGCAGGGCGGCCGCCGGGTGGGCAGGCCGCGGGCCGATCAGCGGCCGGACAGCGGGCTGTCCCCGCGCGCCGAACTGCTCGCCGCAGCGGCCGAGTTGTTCACCACCCGCGGCTACGCGGCCACCACCACCCGGGCCGTCGCCGAACTCGCGGGCATGCGGCAGGCGTCCATGTACCACTACGTCTCCGGCAAGGAGGAACTCCTCGCGGACCTCCTGGAGTCCACGGTCACACCCTCGCTGACCTGCGCCCGGGAACTCCTCGCGGACGACACCACCCCGGCCGAGGACCGGCTCTGGGAGCTGTGCCGCACCGACGTCGAGCTGCTGTGCGGCGGCGCGCACAACCTCGGCGGGCTCTATCTGCTGCCCGAGGTGCGCGCCGAACGCTTCGCCGGCTTCCATGCCGTACGCGCCGAACTCAAGGACGCCTACCGGCAGTTGCTCGCGGCGACCGCGGCCGGCGGGGCGCTCGCCAAGAGCGAGCTGGAACTCCGCACGGACCTGCTGTTCGGGCTCATCGAGGGCGTCATCCTGGTCCACCGCTCCGACCCCGAGCGGCCGGTGTCCGCCTTCGCGGAGGCTACGGCGGAGGCGGCGCTGCGTATCGCGGGGATCTGAGCCGGAGGCCCGGTCGGAAATTCGGTCGGAAATCCGGTCGAAAAGCCGGCCGGGTTCGGGGCCGGAATCGGGGCTTCACTCCTTACGGTGAGTGATTTCCGTATGCCCGTTCGCCGTCACGTGCCGTGTTCGAGCGATGGCACTGCGTGTAAATGGGCTGAGCGTACTCCTCTCCTGTGTCCCTTTTCAGGGGCTTGCTGAATATGACACAGCGATGATCCGGTCGGACTAAGCTCGCCCGCAGCGCACCGAGTTGGGCTGTATTCGTGCGTTTGTTCCCAAACATGCAAAAGATATAGAAGCTCCCCCGACCCCCCAGCCGACCCGTCTCAGAGGGCTTACATGGTGAGTGTTCAATCGCCTCCCGGTGACCGTGAACTTCCCTACGCGCGCGTGCTGTTGCTGCCGGCCATAGTCATGGCCGCGGCGACCGGAGCCGCCGTCGCCTTGGTGGCGGGGCCGGCCCGGCTCGCCGTCGGCTGTTGCGGAGCCGTCGCCACGCTCCTGGTGATCGCCACGGCGGCCGAAGCGGTACGCCGTGGACGCAGCCTCCGGGACCAACGCGCCCGGCACGACCGTCACACTGCGTATCTGGAACGGCGGATCGCCGACCAGACCCAGGAGGTGGTCCGCCTCGGCACGGAGATCCTGCCCGCGGCGCTGCACCGGCTCAGCAGCGGAGAATCCCCCGGAGAGGTGATTCGCCAAGTCGTCGACACCGACCCGGACTGGCGGCAACTTCCCGCGCCGCAGCGCGACTTGCTGAGGACCGTGCTCGGCATCGTGGAACGCGAGGAGAACATGCGCGACTCCGCGCAGCGCTCCTTCGTCAGCATCGCCCGGCGCGTCCAGGCCATCGTCCACCAACAGGCCAAGGAACTCCGGGAGATGGAGGAGGACCACGGCCGCAACCCCGAGGTCTTCGACGACCTCCTGCGCATCGACCACGGCACCGCGCTGATCGGCCGCCTCGCCGACTCCATCTCCGTGCTCGGAGGCGGCCGCCCCGGACGCCAGTGGCCCGAGCCCGTACCGCTGTACAGCGTGCTGCGCGGCGCGATGTCCCGCATCCTGGAGTACCGGCGCATCGAGCTGCACTCCATCGCCAAGGTCAACATCCGCGGCATCTCCGTCGAACCGGTCATCCACGCGGCCGCCGAAATCCTCGACAACGCCACCCGCTACTCGCCCCCGCAGACCAAGGTGCACGTCACCGCCGTAGAAGTGCAGACCGGTGTCGCCATCGAGATCGAGGACGGCGGTGTCAGCCTCAGCGAGGAGTCCCGGGCCCGTGCCGAGGGCATGCTGGAGCGGGCCAAGGCCGGCACCGACCTCCAGGACCTCGGTGAGAGCCCGCGCCTCGGCCTCGCCGTCGTAGGCCGGCTCTGCGCCGCGTACAACATGCAGATCTCGCTGCGTGCCTCGGCCTACGGCGGGGTCCGCGCCGTACTCGTCGTGCCGAGCGAGATGCTCACCGCCGGTACGGCCCCCGGACTCGCCCACGGCATCGGCGCCACCGCCCTGCCCAAGGTGGAGCTCGGAGCCGTGGAAGGCCCCAAGCGCACGATCAAGCGGCGTCGGCCCACGAACCCGCGCATCGCGGGCTCGGTGTCCATGGAGGACGACGTCCCCGAGGTCACCGAGTGGACGACGGGTGGCCTGCCGCAGCGCCGCAGCCGGGTGAAGATCCCGCTCGCGCAGCGCTATGCCGAGGCCGCCGCCGCCGAGCGCGCCGAGGCCGCCGCACGGGAGGCCGGATCCGGCTGGGGGGCGCCCCAGCCGGCGCCCGAGCCGGAAGAGAAAGAGCCCGAACCGGGCCTGTGGGTCGAGGCGTTCATGGAAGGCCTCAAGGGCGACCCGGACCCCACCGCTTTCACCCAGAAGACCGAGCCGGCCCGTGTCGAGGCCGACGACGAGGGGGATCTCAAGTGATCCAGCAGCGAGCCAACTTCGACTGGATGCTCAAGGACCTCGCCGACGGCGTGCCTGGCATCCAGCAGATCGTGGTGCTCTCCGCCGACGGTCTGCGCATCGCCCGCTACGGCGGTGACCCCGACGCAGCCGACCGTGTCGCCGCGGCCTGCGCCGGACTGCAGAGCCTGGCGGGTGCCGTCGCCTCCGAGATCCCGGGCAGCGACGGACGCATGAAGATGGTCATCATCGAGATCAACGGCGGCTACTTCTACCTGATGGCCGCCGGTGCCAACGCCTATCTGGCGGTCCTGTCCGACGTGGTCGCCGAGCCCGGCCTGATGAGCAACCGCATGCGCGACCTCGTCGTCAGAATCGGCGCCCACCTCACCAGCCCGCCGAGGCGCAACGGGCAGACCGTATGACTCCTCCGCAACGCCGACGGCGACATCCGACGGAATTACCGCAGCCCGCCGGGAAACAGGCCGAAGGGAAGATCCCGGAACGGCTGTACGTGCTCACCGGCGCCGCCGAGGACGGCGACCGCGCCGAACTCGACCTGGTCACGCTGATCGTGGCTCGCACCGACGCGCCGCAGTCCGCCACTCCGGAGCAGGCGGCGCTGCTCCGGCTCTGTATCGCCCCCCTGTCCGTGGCCGAGCTGTCGGCCTATCTCAATCTGCCGTACAGCGTGGTGACCGTCCTGCTCACCGAGCTGCTGGCGGCCGAACTGGTGCAGGCGCGCGCCCCGATCGTCCGCCAGGCGCTCCCCGACCGTTCCCTCCTCGAAGCGGTGATGCATGGACTTCAAAAGCTCTGACACCATCACGGGTCCCCGAACCGAGGACCATCTCCCGTCCACGGCCCAGGCCGCGGCGAAGATCGTGATCGTCGGCGGCTTCGGGGTCGGCAAGACGACCATGGTCGGCTCGGTCAGCGAGATCAGGCCGCTGACCACGGAGGAGACCATGACGCAGGCCGGCGTCGGAGTCGACGACAACTACGGCTCGGACACCAAGACGGCCACCACCGTCGCCATGGACTTCGGCCGCATCAGCATCACCGAGCAACTGGTGCTGTACCTCTTCGGCACCCCCGGCCAGGAACGCTTCTGGTTCCTGTGGAACGGCCTGTTCGAAGGGGCGCTCGGCGCGGTGGTGCTGATCGACACCCGGCGCCTGGAGGTGAGCTTCGACGTCATAGGGCGGCTCGAGGAGCGCGGTGTGCCCTTCGTCATCGCCGTCAACTCCTTTCCGGACGCGCCCCGTTACCCGATCGAGGACCTGCGTTCGGCACTCGACCTGGCGCCGGAGATTCCCATCGTGGAGTGCGACGCACGCCGCCGGGCCTCCAGCCGCGACACGCTCATGGCGCTGATGCGCTTCCTGTACTCCCTGGAGATGACGAAGACCTCACCTGTGTGACGGTCCGTCAACTCCACTGGCACCGAATCCACTTCACTTTCGGAGCGATCACCGTGACGCCTGAATCCCACTTTCCGACCGGTACGGACGACCCCATGCTCGGGCCGCCCCCCGGTTGCCCCGCACACGGCACGGGCCCCGGCGGGCTGCGCCGGCTCTATGGCCCCGAGGCCGAGGACCTGGGAGCCGTGTACGAGCAACTCCGCGCCGAGCACGGCCCGGTGGCCCCGGCGCTGCTCCACGAGGACGTGCCGATCTGGATCGTTCTCGGTCACGGCGAGAACCTGCACATGGTGAGTACCCCCACGCAGTACTGCAAGGACAGCCGGTTGTGGACCCCCATGCTCGACGGCACGGTCAAGCCCGACCACCCGCTGATGCCGCACTTCGCCTGGCAGCCCATGTGTGCCCACGCCGAAGGCGACGAGCACCTGCGGCTGCGCGGCGCGGTCACCGGCGCCATGTCGACCATCGACCACCGGGGCATCCGCCGCCACATCAACCGTGCGACCCAGCACCTCGTCAACCAGTTCATCACGAAGGGCAGGGCCGATCTGGTGGCCCAGTTCTCCGAACATCTGCCGATGGCGGTGATGTGCGAGATCCTCGGCATGCCCGAGGAGTACGGCGACCGGTTGGTGCAGGCCGCCCGCGACATGCTCAAGGGCACCGAGACCGCGATCATCAGCAACCAGTACGTCATGGATGCCCTGATGCGGCTCACCGCCCGGCGCCGGGCCGAACCCAGGGACGACTTCACCAGCCACCTCATCAACCACCCGGCGGGGCTCACCGACGAAGAGATCGGCCATCATCTGCGACTCATTCTGATCGTCGCGTACGAGAGCACCGCCAACCTTCTCGCCAACGTGCTGCGGGTGGTGCTCACCGATCCGGGCTTCCGAGCCCAGCTGAACGGCGGTCAGATGACCGTGCCCGAGGCGGTCGAGCAGTCCCTGTGGGACGAGCCGCCGTTCAGCACGGTTTTCGCCTACATCGCCAAACAGGACACGGAATTGGGCGGTCAGCGCATCCGCAAGGGCGACGGACTCCTTCTCGGCATGGCACCGGGCAACGTCGACCCACGCGTTCGACCCGACCTCAAGGCCAATATGCAGGGCAACCGCTCCCATCTCGCGTTCAGCGGCGGACCCCACGGGTGTCCGGGCCAGGACATCGGCCGTGCCATCGCCGATGTCGGCGTCGACGCCCTGCTGGCCCGCGTCCCGGACATCCAACTCGCCTGCAAGGAGGATGAGTTGCGCTGGCGGTCGTCCGTCGCGAACCGGCATCTGGTGGAACTGCCGGTGAAGTTCGAGCCGAAGAGCCCAATGGAGGTCGTGGAAGGGCCCGCCGTCAGGACGGTGCCGTCGCCACGACCGAAGAACTGGCCGGCGGGCGCGGAGCAGCCACAGCCCAAGAGCCAGGAAACCACCGTCCCGGCCGCCGAGCCCACGCGCCCGCCGGTGCCCAAATCGCCTCGCCGACCGGGGGTGTTCCAGCGTTTCCTGCGCTGGTGGCGCGGCGAGTGAGTCGACCGGGCACGGAACTACCCTGCCCACTCCCCGTAGGAGGACCAGGACCGCAGTGTCCGTCGGCTGACGAAGCGGTGCTCGCGCCCCGTGACCGGATCGGTGAACTCCAGGACTCGCGCCAGCAGTTGGAGCGGGCGGGAGAAGTCACCGGCCGGCACGGGGCCGGTCGTCACCGGGTAGAGGGGATCGCCGAGGATCGGCACTCCCAACGCGCTCATGTGCACCCTCAGTTGGTGCGTCTGTCCGGTCTGCGGCAACAGCCGGTACCGCGCGCGTCCGTCACGGTGCTCCAGCAACTCGACCCGGCTGACGGCGTTGGGCTCGCCCTCGACCTCGAAGGCCGCGAGGATTCCGCGCTCCTTGACGATCCGACTGCGTACGGTGCGGGGCAGGTCCAGCGCGGGGTCGTACGGTGCCACCGCCTCGTACTCCTTTGCCACCTGCCGGTCCCGGAACAGCGACTGGTACGCGCCGCGCTCCTCGGGGCGGACGGTGAACAGCACCAGCCCGGCCGTCAGCCGGTCCAGCCGGTGGGCGGCGCCCAGCGCCGGAATCCCCAGCCGGAGTCGCAGCCGCGCCAGGGCCGTCTCGGCGACATGGCTGCCGCGTGGAGTGGTGGCCAGGAAGTGCGGTTTGTCCGCCACCACCAAGTGCTCGTCCTGGTAAAGGACTTCGATCTCGAACGGCACCTGCTCCTCGTCGGGCGGTTCCCGGTGGAACCACACGTACATCCCCGGCTCGTACGCCATGTCCCGCGGCACCGGACGCCCGGCGGCATCCACGATCCGGCCCTCGTCGAGCATGGTGTCGATCACCCCGGCTCCGGCCGAGAGCCGCGCCACGAGGTGATCCCGCACGGTCGTCCACGCATCCCCGGCCGGCAACCGGACCCGCACCGGATCCACCCCCTGGCGCTGCGGCAGGGGAGATGGCGGGGGCGGGGTGCGGCGTCTCATTACGATCAAGCATATGTGGGGCGCGGCGCGCCGATCTCGCTCATCCCTGCCCGCTCTTCTGCGGCTTCTTCCGGGTTGCTCTAAGCGGCCGCTGTAGCCCTGGTGTGGAGGTCTCCGCAGTGCGGACAGACACCGACGGCGGCCACATCGTGAACGTCGACCTCGATTCGGTCATGGACGGGACCGTGGGGACCTGTCTTCGGGGTTGGGCGTCCCGCGCGATGGTTGTGTCGCCCGGTGAGGGTGTGCCATTCGAGATTCCCCCGCATCCAGTGCCGTAGTCCGGCGAGATAGCGGGCGAGTTCGGGCGAGGCACGGCGGGCGATTTCGGGTTCCGTACGCAGATACGCACGCATGAGGCGGTCGTGGAGTTCGCCTGTCGCGCGCATGCTCCGTTCGAGGGTCCAGCCATGGCGTGCGGAGAGCACGGTGGGCAGGCTGTGGCTGCCGATGTCGGCGCTTTCCTTGGCGACCGAATACAGGTCGTTCACCAGCATGATCATCAATGAGGCGGCGAGCGACAGAGATCGAACACCAGGCTCTTCCCAGTCACGGACGGGCAGTTCGTAACCGCCGACCACATCGATGAGTACCAGGCAGGCCATGGCCCCGTTGTACTTGCGATGAGCCAGATACTCCGCGGGATCGGGAACGTGTTCGGCGATGCGCCAGGCGTTTTCCGCCGCCATCGCCAAGAACGTGGCGATCGTCTCGTGGCGCAGACGGCCCACATGGGCCGCCGTACCCAAGCGGGTGATGTGCTCTGCGGTCTCACGGAGCGCACGCGCCACCGGGTCGTTGCTGACAAAGCCCTCGACCGAGGGGCAGTCGGGCAGCCGGGGGCCGTTCTCCAGTGCGGTCAGTGACGCGGCGAGCCGTGAGGCGCTCATGGCGAGACGGACGCCTTCGACTCCCTCGTCGCAATAGTGATCGTCCGCGGCGAACAGGGCGGTTATGTTGCGGGCCGCGAGCATCAGGTGGTCATGATCGACGGCGTCGGGGTGCGTCAACGCCGCGAACGTGCCGAACCGGTATCCGTCCAGCTCACTCCGTTGCCCCGGGAAGAGATCAAGGCTCAGTGCCCAAGCGGTAATTTCCGCGTCAGCCCGGCCGGCCGCCCTCTCGTCGTAAGTGACCGGAAAAGGGCACAACACACTTGGAACTGACAACTCCCGTGTGAACGTGTCGCTATTCATGTAATTTATGATGCGATATGTTGGACTCTTTGTGGAACAGCTACTTCTGGCCACAAAACATCGGTTCCCGCGACTATCTCCTCGCGGGAGCACCAACTGTCCCTGCCGCACCGGATTTCGTGCTTGATTCGGGCAGTGGGCAGACCATGGACGAGGTCGCGATTTGGACGGTGCGGCGGGCCCGGTGGCGGTCTGTAGGCAAGATCGTCTCGTTGGGCAGGTCATCGTTTGCCACGGGGAAGACGCAGTAGCGATTGCATGGCTGAAACTGGACGGATGGATCCGGTCGGGGGGACCGAACAGCACCACGCCGGCCGGGCCGGCTCGGTGCTGATCGGCCACGATGTCTTCCCGCGCCCCGAACTTGGCTCAGCGGATCAAGTCCCTTCGACAGAGCGCACCCGCCGTGCGCCCGTCAGCCGATACAGGACCCCGACCCCCACCGTGACCCCCAAGAACAACACCGTGAACCACTGGAAGTACCAGTGCCCACCCGCCGGGTCATAAACAGCAGCCCGCGGCCAAGCCAGGTTGACGGTCATGACGAGGCCGTAGAGAAGCGCCAGGGCGTTGACCGGCACCCCCCACCGGCCGAGCGAGAACAGGCGGGCGCCCGTCTCGTCCGTGCCCTCTGTCGTGAACTCGCCGCGCAGGCGGCGGAGAAGGAGGGGACCCGTGACCATCGCGTACGCCAGGTACAGCATCACGATGCAGGTGGTGCCGATGGCGAGGAAGGCGTCAGGGGAGGCGAAGTTGAGGAGGAGCAGGGCTGCCGCGAGGACGCCTACGACCAGAGCGGGGGCGCTGGGCATGCCCGTGCGGGGGTTGACCTTGGACAGGCGGGTGGAGAACGGGAGTTGGCCGTCTCGGGCCATGGAGAAGAGCATGCGGCAGGCCGCGGTCTGGATGGCGAGGGTCGCCACCGCGATCGCGACCACCACGTCGGCCAGCAGAGCCTTGCCGACGCCGTCGCCCAGGCGGCTCGTCAGGACGTAGCTGAGGCCGTCGACGCCCAGGTGGCCGTCGGTCAGGCTGGGCGCGGCGAGCAGGCCGCCGAGGATGATGAGGCCGCCGAGCAGGCCCGCGGCGCCGAGCGCGGTGAGGATCGTGCGGGGCGCGGTGCGGCGGGGGTTGTGGGTCTCCTCGCTCATCTCGCCCGCGCTGTCGAAGCCGATCATCACGTAGGCCGCCGTGAACGAGCCGACCAGCAGCGCGCCGAGCAGGCCGCCCTCCAGGCTGCCGGTGGTGTGGAAGGTGATGGTCGGGGTGCGCTTCGAGTGGGTCAGCAGGAGGACGACGATCAGGATCGCGCCGATGATCTCCGCCGTCACTCCGACGCGGTTGATCACGGACATCACACGGTTGTCGAGGATGTTCACGACCGTCGTCAGGACCAGCAGGATCACGCCGAGGACGGCCGCGTTGGCGGCGCCGTCCGCCGAGGTGGGCGTGGGGTCGGTGCCCACCAGCTGGAAGCCGGACCAGATCGCCGGCAGCACCATCTGGAGCGCGAGCGCCGCGGCTGCCACGACGACGATCTGGCCGATCACCATGATCCAGCCGGCGAACCAGCCGAAGGTCGCGTTGGAGAGGCGGGACGACCACTGGTAGATCGCGCCCGAGATCGGGTAGCGCGCGGCCAGTTCCGCGAAGCAGGCGGCCACCAGCAGCTGGCCGGCCAGCACGATCGGCCAGGCCCAGAAGAAGACCGGGCCGCCGAACGCGTACCCGAAGGCGAAGAACTGGAAGACGGTCGTCAGTACGGAGATGAAGGAGAACCCGGCCGCGAACGACGCGTACCGGCCGAGGCTGCGATGCAGCTCCTGGCGGTAGCCGAACTCGGCGAGGGAGCCGTCGTCGGGGGAGTGGGGCGGATCGGGGCGTACGTCGGAGGGGGTGGTTGTGGCCACGGCGGCACCTGCCTTCGGCGCGAATTCCTGTCGGGTGACAGAAATTAGGGACGGCCTGTTTCGGACGCGTCACGCGGCCGTGTCCGGGGCGGGCCCAAGTCCTCATGCTCTTGCCCTCGCAGCAAAATCGCGATACATCGTGTATTGACGTTCCGCGGTGACTCGCGATATGTTCGATCACGAATATTCGGATGCGAGGTGTGCTCGAGAGAGGGTTGGGAGGTGGTGGTCCCCGTGGCCGCGAAGCGTCGCAAGCTCAGCAATCCGCTGGCACTCGCCGTGATGGTGACCCTCTGTCAGGGCCCCATGCATCCGTACGAGATCGCCCAGACCCTGCGCCGCCAGGGCAAGGACACCAGCACGAAGATCAACTACGGCTCGCTCTACACGGTCGTGCAGAACCTGGAGAAGCACGGCTTCGTCGAGGTCGCCGACATAGAGCGCAAGGGCAACCGCCCCGAGCGCACGGTCTACGGCCTGACCGGCGCCGGGCGCGAGGAGATGACCGAGTGGCTGTCGGAGCTGCTGGCCCGCCCGGTCAAGGAGTTCCCCATCTTCGAGACGGCCCTCTCGCTGCTGGGCGCCCTGCACCCCGACGAGGCGGTGACGCTGCTGGAGGAGCGGGTGAAGAACCTGGAGGTGCAGGCGGCCGGCGAGCGCGGAGCCCTGGAGAAGCTCTACGAGTCGGTGCCCCGCCTCTTCCTCGTCGAGGTCGAGTACCAGCTGCACATGACCGAGGCGCAGACCGAGTGGGTCCGCGGCCTGCTGAAGGAGCTCAGAGAGGGCTCCATGCTCGGCGTCGAAGGCTGGCGCCACTTCCACGAAACGGGGTAACAGCCACCGGAGTTCACCTAGCGAAGACTGACCCCGACCGGGCTGTTGCAGCAGCCCTGCCGGGGTCACGAACCCCGAGACCGACCCGCCGTGCGGCAAGCCAGGCAATCGAGGTGCGGCACACCCAGGATAGCCCGGCGCTCTGCACGCGGATCAGTCGTGACCTTTCACGTCTCACATCCGCTCATTCATGGAGAGCTGTCATGGGCAGTACCCGTGCGCCCGCAGTAGCGGCACGCCAACTGATCAAGACCTATCCCGGCGACGTCACCGCCCTCAACGGCATGGACGTCACCGTCGAACCCGGCACCGTCTTCGGCCTCCTCGGCCCGAACGGCGCCGGAAAGTCCACCACCGTCAAGATCCTCACCACCCTCGCCCGCCCCGACTCCGGCACGGCCACCGTCGCGGGACACGACGTGCTGCGCCACCCCGACCGGGTACGCCGCGCGATCGGCGTGGTCGCACAGAACTCGGGCGCCGACCCGACGGCGACCGGCCGCGAGAACCTCCAACTCCAGGGCAGGCTCTACGGCTTGAGGGGCGCCGCCCTCACGAAGCGGGTGGACGAACTCCTCGACCGCTTCACCCTCGCCGACGCCGCCAAGCGCCCGGTGAAGGGCTACTCCGGCGGAATGCGCCGCCGCCTCGATGTGGCGCTCGGCCTGGTGCACCGGCCCGAGGTGCTCTTCCTCGACGAGCCCACCACCGGCCTCGACCCCGAGGCCCGCACCGCGATGTGGGACGAGATCGGCCGGCTCGCGGGGGAGGAGGGGCTGACCATCCTGCTCACCACGCACTACCTCGAAGAGGCCGACCGGCTCGCCGAACGCATCGCGATCGTCGACCGCGGCCGGGTCGTCGTCGAGGGCACCCCCGACTCCCTCAAGGGCGAACTCCGGGGCGACGCCGTCCACTTGGAGCTCCGCGAAGCGGTCGGCGACGCCGGCCGTACGCTGCTCAGGAGCGCCCTCGTCGGACTGCCGGGCGTGCACGAGGTCTTGGTCGACGGACGCCGGGTCAGTGCCCGCGCCGACGACGGAGCGGCCGCGATGCCCGTCCTGCTGGCCGCGTTCGAGCGCGTCGGCGTCGGAGTGGCCGCCGCGACCGTCGCCCGCCCCTCGCTCGACGACGTCTATCTCCGCTACGCCGGCCGCCGTTACTCCGAGGCCGACGCGGACAGCACCGAGCAGCTCGCCGTCGCGGTCGCCGGAGGTGCGCGATGAGCACCGCCGTCTCCCAGACCTGGTACATGACGCAGCGTCAACTCAGGGTGTTCGCACGGCAGCCCGCCTTCGCGGTCATCACCCTCATCCAGCCGGTGATCTGGCTGTTCCTCTTCGGCAACCTCTTCAAGAAGGTCGTCGAACTCGGCGGCTTCGGCACCACCTCGTACCTGGACTACCTCGTCCCCGGGGTGGTCGTGATGAGCGCGCTCAGCTCCAACATGTGGGCGGGCATGGGCACCTTGGAGGAGATCCAGCGCGGCACCCTCAACCGCTTCCTGACCACCCCGGTCAGCCGGGCCGCGCTGATGAACGGCAATGTCGTCAACAACGGCCTGGTGACCGCGTTCCATTCGCTGGTCATCGTGCTGCTCGGTCTGCTCGGCGGCGCCGACTACCCGGGCGGCGTCGGCGGCATCGCCATCCTGATCGTCGCCTCGGTGCTGCTCGGCACGATATTCGGGGCGCTCTCCAACGCCCTTGGCATGCTGGTGCAGGAGCGGGAGTCCATCATCGGCATCAACACCTTCCTGCTGCTGCCGCTGACCTTCCTCTCCAGCGCCTTCATGGCACCCTCGCAGATGCCCTCCTGGATGCGGCACATAGCCGACTTCAACCCACTCAACTGGGCGATGGTGGCAGGCCGTTCGGCGATGAGCGAGCACCCCGACTGGGGTGACGTACTCAGCAGGGGCGGCGCGCTACTGGGCCTCGCGGTGGCAGCGGTGTGGCTGTCGATCCGCACGTTCCGCTCCTACCAGCGGTCCGTCTAGCGCCCCCAAAGGGGCGCGGGGAACTGCGCGACCAGCCACGACGGCGCCGCACACGCCAACGGTCCGTCGTGGCACCCCCAGCAGCGCGTCTACGCGGCAACGCCTTCCTGCTCCGCCTCGATCTTCGCGTTCCACTCCCGCTTGGAGGCCTGCCACCCGTCCTCGTTGTGGCCGAGCCGCCAGTACCCGGAGATCGACAGGTCCTCGCGCGGGATCGCCGACTCGACCCGCAGCAGAGCCCGCAGGTCCTTCACGAAGGCCGCCTCGCCGTGCACGAACGCGTGCACACGGCCCTCGGGGAACTCCAGGGCCCGCACGGCCTCGACGAGCGCCTCGCCGACGGGACGGTCCCCGCGGTGCAGCCAGACGACCTCGATGTCCGAGTCGATCTTCTGCTCCTCCTCGGGCCCGGAGATCTCCACGAAGGCGTGGGCCGTAGCGCCCTCGGGCAGCGACTCCAGCGCCCGGGCGATCGCGGGCAGCGCGCTCTCGTCCCCGGCGAGCAGATGCCAGTCGGCGTCGGTGTCGGGGGCGTAGGCGCCGCCGGGTCCCATGAAGTGGACGGTCTCACCGGGCTGGACGCGGGTGGCCCACGGGCCGGCGAGGCCCTCGTCGCCGTGGATGACGAAGTCCAGGGTGAGTTCGAGGTGTTCGGCGTCCCAGGCGCGCACGGTGTAGGTGCGGGTCACCGGCCACTGCTCGCGCGGGAACTCCGCGCGGATGCGCTCCACGTCGAAGGGCTCGGGGTAGGTCGCGCCCCCGGCCGGGAAGAGCAGCTTCACGTAATGGTCGGTGCAGGTGTCCGCCGAGAACTCGGCCAGACCCTCGCCACCGAGCACCACGCGCTGCATGTGGGGCGTCAGCCGTTCGGTGCGGACGACCTGCGCGGAGTGGGGCTTACGCGGCTTCCGTGCCGGACGTTCTGCCATGACGGCCTCCCGAATTCCCATGCTTAGGCTTACCTAAGTTAGCACTACATCCTCTGTGAAAGGCAACAAAGACAGGGCAAGAACAATGCTTACGCGTCCAGCGTGGTGAGCAGTCGCTGCAATGATCCGCCCAGTCCCCAGCGTTCCGCCAGTGCGCCCACCAGCTCCGGATCACGCGGGGCGCGCGGCAGGGCGGTGTCGACATCGGGCAGCGGTACGTCGTCCGCGACGCGTACGACCTTGGGCGCGACGGCGACATACGGCCGCGACTCGTCGAGGCGCTTGCGCTGCGAGGGGGTCAGCTTGGACTTCGGGTCGTCGATCGCCGCCATGATCCCGGGCACGTCACCGAACTCGGCGAGGAGCTTGGCCGCCGTCTTCTCGCCGATCCCGGGCACGCCCGGCAGGCCGTCGCTGGGGTCGCCGCGCAGCAGCGCCAGATCCACGTAACCGCGCCCGTCGACGCCGTACTTCTCGCGCAGGAACGCCTCGTCGGTGAGCTGGAGCGAGCCGACACCCTTGATCGGATACAGGACGCGGATGCCACGGGCGTCGTCGACGAGCTGGTAGAGGTCGCGGTCGCCGGTGACGATGTCGACCGGGCCCTTGGCGTGCGCGGTGAACGTGCCGATCACGTCGTCCGCCTCGTACGGCTCGACGCCCACGCGCGCGATGCCGACCGCGTCGAGGACCGCCTCGATGATCGGGACCTGCGGGGAGAGCGTGTCCGGCACCTCCTCTGCGTCCGGGCCGCTCTCGCGGACCTCGGCGACGCGGTGCGCCTTGTAGGTGGGGATCAGGTCGACCCGCCACTGGGGCCGCCAGTCCGCGTCCATGCACGCGACCAGCTGGTCGGGCCGGTGGTCCTTGACCAGCCGGTCGATGAACTCGAGCAGCCCGCGCACGGCGTTCACCGGCGTCCCGTCCGGTGCCTTCACGGACTCCGGGACGCCGAAGTAGGCGCGGAAGTAGAGCGAGGCGGTGTCGAGGAGCATCAGTCGTCCGGTCACGTCACGCATCATGCCGCACCGCGCGGACTGTCAGGTGTCGGCGCGGGACGAAAGCGAGAGCAGCCAGGTCCACCGCGGTAGCTCCGTGGCCAGAGTGACGGCGGCCAGCACGGACACGAGCACGGCGGCCCACAGCGGCATGATCCACCAGGCGGCCACCAGGGCACCGGCGATCTCCAGCAGCACCAGCAGGATCGTCACCCACCCGGGCACCGGCACCACCGCCCGCTGCTTGTCACCCGGAGTGGCGAACACGGCCGGCAATCCGATCAGCACCACGAGGGACAGCACGGCCAGCACCCAGGAATGACCGGCCAGCGCCCACGGCATGCCCACCCAGGCGACGAGTTCCGTACTGAAACGAAAGACCGACGGCAGGCGGTCGTCCGGTCTGTCCACACCCACCCCCAGAGACTCGGCCCCGATCCTACGACGCGAGTGACCTGAGCCACCTTCGCGTTTGCCGGAGACGGGCCCGGGCAGGCGCCGCCCATTCCGCCCCCTATCGAGAGGTACGCGTGTCAGCCAGGCTAGAAGCCGAACATCTGTACAAGGTGTTCGGCAGACGACCCGACCAGGCAGTCGAACGGCTCCGAGCAGGAGCCGGGCGGGAGGAACTGCGCGCCGACGGCACCACCGCGGCCGTCATCGACGCCTCCTTCTCCGTCGCACCGGGCCAGATCTTCGTCGTCATGGGCCTGTCCGGCTCCGGCAAGTCCACGCTCCTGCGCATGCTCAACGGACTCCTCGAGCCCACCGCGGGCCGCGTCCTCTTCGACGGCCAGGACCTCACCGCGCTCACCGACCGCGAGCTGCGCCAGGTCCGCGCCCACAAGATCAGCATGGTCTTCCAGCACTTCGCGCTCTTCCCGCACCGCAGCGTCCGCGAGAACGCCGCCTACGGCCTGGAAGTGCAGGGCGTGCCCCGCGCCGAGCGCGAGGCCCGCGCCGGCGAGGCCCTCGCCCTGTGCGGCCTGGCCGGCTGGGAGGACTCCTGGCCCGACGAGCTCTCCGGCGGAATGCAGCAACGCGTGGGTCTGGCCCGGGCGTTGGCCACCGACGCCGACCTGCTCCTCATGGACGAGTCCTTCAGCGCGCTCGACCCGCTGATCCGCCGGGACATGCAGGACCAACTCCTGGAACTCCAGAAGTCGTTGAAGAAGACCATCGTCTTCATCACCCACGACCTCAACGAGGCCATGCGCCTCGGCGACCGCATCGCCGTCATGCGCGACGGCCGCATCGTCCAGACCGGCACCGCCGAGGACATCCTGCTGCGCCCCGCCAACGACTACGTCGCCTCCTTCATCCAGGACGTCGACCGCTCCCGTGTGCTGACCGCGTCCGCCGTCATGGACACCGGCGTCGACGGCCACGAGGCCGACTGCGACTGCGAGACCGCCACGCCGGACACCCCCTTCACCGACCTGTGCGCGCTCAGCGCCCGCCTCACCCACCCGGTCGCGGTGCTCGACGCGGCCGACGCCGTCGTAGGAGTCGTACCGCAGGAACGGCTGGTCGCGTTCCTCGGCGGGGAAGCCGCCACCGGGCCGGAGCAGGTGACCGCCCGTGCCTAGGCTTCCGCTCGGTGACTGGGTCGACTCCGGTGTCGACTGGCTGGTCGCCCACATGTCCTGGCTCTTCGACGCGATCAAGACGGTCGTCGAGGGCATGTACGACGGTGTCAACGCGGTGCTCACCGCGCCCGAACCCCTGCTTCTCGCGGGCATCCTGGCGGTGCTCGCCTGGTGGCTGCGCGGACTGGTCGCGGGTGTCCTGGCCTTCGCCGGGTTCCTGCTGATCGACTCGCTCGACCTGTGGGACCGGTCCATGTCGACGCTGGCCCTGGTGCTCGTCGCGACCGTCATCGCCCTGGTGATCTCGATCCCGCTGGGCATCTGGGCGGCCCGTTCCAAGACGGTCAGCGCGGTGGTGCGGCCTGCCCTCGACCTGCTCCAGACGATGCCGTCGATGGTGCTGCTGATCCCTGCGATCCTCTTCTTCGGGCTCGGCACCTCCGCCGGCGTCATCGCCACCCTGATCTTCGCGCTCGCCCCCGGCGTCCGCATGACCGAGCTGGGCATCCGGCAGGTCGACGCCGAACTCGTCGAAGCGGCCGAGGCGTTCGGCACCTCACCGCGCGACACCCTCCTGCGCGTCCAACTGCCCCTTGCACTCCCGACGATCATGGCGGGCGTCAACCAGGTCATCATGCTCGGCCTGTCGATGGTCGTCATCGCCGGCATGGTCGGCACCGGCGGCCTCGGCGGCGCGGTCAACGAGGCCATCGGCCAGCTCGACATCGGCTTCGGCTTCGAGGCGGGCGTAGGCATCGTCGTCCTCGCGATCTACCTCGACCGGATGACCGGCGCGCTCGGCACCCAGATCTCCCCGCTCGGCCGCAGGGCCGCCGCCAAGGCCCGTACGGCGGAGAGCGCCAAGCCCTGGAACTACCGCCCCCGCCCCGCGTTCGCCGTGATCGGCGTGGTCGTCCTCGCCCTGGTGGCCGGCGGCCTGGGCGTCTTCGGTTCCGCCTCCGGCACAAAGGCGACGTCCGCGACCGACGTCGGCAAGGGCAAGAACATCACCATCGGCTACATCCCCTGGGACGAAGGCATCGCCTCCACCTTCCTCTGGAAGGAACTCCTGGAGGAGCGCGGCTACAAGGTGACGACCACCCAGTACGCCGCCGGCCCCCTCTACACCGGCGTTGCCACCGGCCAGGTCGACTTCCAGACCGACGCCTGGCTGCCCACCACCCACGCCGAGTACTGGAAGAAGTACGGCAAGCAGCTCGAGGACCTCGGCAGCTGGTACGGCTCCACATCACTGGAGCTGACCGTGCCGTCGTACGTGAAGGACGTCAACACGCTCGCCGACCTCAAGACCCACGCCTCGGAGTTCGGCGGCAAGATCACCGGCATCGAACCCAGCGCCGGAATGATGGGCCTCCTGAAGACCAAGGTCCTCAAGGAGTACGGCCTTCAGGGCTACGACGTCGTCGACGGCTCCACCCCGGCGATGCTGGCCGAGCTGAAGCGCGCGTACGCCAAGAAGCAGCCGATCGTCGTCACGCTCTGGTCGCCGCACTGGGCGTACAGCGACTACAAGCTGAAGAAGCTCAGCGACCCGAAGGGCGCCTGGGGCAAGGGCGACGGCGTGCACACGGTGTCCCGCAAGGGCTTCGCCGCCGACAACCCCGATGTCGGCAAGTGGCTGAAGGACTTCCGGATGACCGAGGCGCAGCTCACCGGGCTCGAGGCGCAGATCCAGAAGTCCGGCAAGGGCCAGGAGCAGTCCGCCGTCCGCACCTGGCTGAAGCAGCACCCGGGCCTCGTCGACCGGTGGGCACCGGTGAAGCAGAACCAGAAGAGCCAGGCGGCCGGATGACCTGACAGTCCCAGCCGCCGCCCCGGAGGTGGGCCCCGCCGCGCGTTCCCCCCTTCGTGCGGCGGGGCCCACCTTTCTCTGTGCCCCTGTCCGGTACGAAAAGGATTCGGCCAACCACATAGCGCTACGAAACCGCGCAATCGGGCCCGTGATGTGAGCGGGAACACAGGCGGCTGCGTACGCATTGAAGAGTAGGGACGAACTCTCGCGCTGATCGAGGGGCGGCGGGACCTCGCGCACTGGCCAGAACTGTGAAGTCCGATCGCACGCTGTGTGACGTGGATGTGACAGGCGCATGAAACGGTTTGCCGAACATGCGTAGGGTGCAGAGAACTCATCAGAGGCAGTTTCAGAACCGGCTGCGGGCCGACGAGCGAAGGAGGGAGCCGGAGCGATGGGCGACCACAAAGAACAGCCCCTTCGGGTGGGTGCGGCCGTACGGCGGCGGCGCCGCGCGCTGGACCTGACGCTCGCCGTCGTGGCCGAGCGCAGCGGTCTGTCGGTGCCCTTCCTGAGCCAGGTCGAGAACGACCGGGCCCGCCCCAGCCGGAGTTCCCTGGAGAAGGTGGCCGACGCCCTGCGCACCACGGCCGTCGAACTCCTCGCCGCCGCCGACCCCGCGTGCAGCGTCGACGTCGTACGGGCCGAGGAGCCCGAGTCGGCTGCGCCCCGGATGCGTTCGCTGGTACGGGGTCATCACCAGCTGCACGCCTCGGAGTTCACCGGCGACCATGACGCCGGGCGCGAATTCCAGCACCGCAACGACGAGTTGATGTACGTCGCGGACGGCGCCGTCGAGATCGAGGCGGAGGGGCGCGCGTACCGGCTCGTGCGCGGCGACACGATGTATCTGACCGGCGGGGTGCGGCACCGCTGGCGCGCGACCGTGCCGGACACCCGGGTCGTCGTGGTCGCGGTGGCCGAGCACATCGAGGCGGTCCAGGACCGCCCGCGCTGATGCGCGTCGTCTCGCTCGTCCCCTCCCTCACGGAGGCAATCGCCGTATCGCTGCCGGGAGTTCTGGTCGGCGCGACCGACTGGTGCAGCCATCCGGCCGACCTGGACGTCACCCGCGTCGGCGGCACCAAGAACCCGAAACTCGACCCGATCCTCGCCCTCGCGCCCGACCTGGTGGTCGCCAACGAGGAGGAGAACCGCGAGCCCGACCTGACGGCCCTGCGGGAGGCGGGAGTCGAGGTCCTGGTCACCGAAGTGCGGGACGTCCCGCAGGCGTTCCGCGAACTGGACCGGGTCCTCGACGCCTGCGGAGCGTCCGTACGACCGCGCTGGCTGGACGAGGCCGAGCGGGCGTGGACCGAACTCCCGCTCCCCGAACGTCGGTTGACCGCCGTCGTCCCCGTCTGGCGCCGCCCCTGGATGGTGCTCGGCCGGGACACCTTCGCGGGCGATGTGCTGTCCCGCCTGGGAGTCGACCACGCGTACGCGACGCACGCCGAGCGCTACCCGCGTGTCACTCTGGATGAACTACGGGCCGCAGAACCGGAGTTGGTGGTCCTCCCCGACGAGCCGTACCGCTTCACGGCCGCCGACGGACCGGAGGCCTTCCCGGGACTGCCCTGCGCACTCGTCAGCGGCCGGCATCTGACGTGGTACGGGCCGTCACTGGCCGAGGCGCCACGGGTGCTGGCCGAGGCCCTGCGAGCAGCTCTCCGCTGACCAGACCCCGCGCCGTGTGCACGGCGGCGGTGACCCAGGCGGCCACGAGCACGCCGTACAGGACGAACGCGAGCCCGTCGTAGACGGCGAGGCCCGTGTGCCGGGCCAGGGACTCGGCGCCGGTGACGCAGGTGCCGACCGGGAAGGTGAACGCCCACCAGGTCATCGCGAAGCCCATGCCCCGGCGCCGGGCGCGGACCACGTGCGCGGTGGCGAGGGCGAACCAGAGCAGCGCGAAGCCCATGACGGGAACGCCGTAGAGCACGGCCAGGAGACTGAAGGCCTGGGCGGAGGCGGCCGGTACGACACCGGGCGCGAAGTCCGCGAACTTGCCCACGGCGGTGGTCGATTGACCGAGCGGGCCGAGCACCAGGAACAGCGTCGGGGTGAGTGCGAGGGGCAGCGGTCCGCCGGCGACGAGTCGGGCGAAGACCAGCGGGAGCATCAGGAGCGTGGCGAGCAGGCTCAGCCCGAACATCGCGAAGCACGCGAGGAGGAGGGTCTCCCGGGGCTGCCCGGCCGGCAGGTGGGGCACGAGGAGCGGCCCGAGGGCGGCGGACACCATGGGCGCGACGACGGGCAGCAGCCACACCGGGGTCGCTTCCGAGGGGTGCACGTGATGCCGTACGGCCATCAGGTACGGGACGGCTACGGCGGCCACCAGGCCTACGACCGTACCGGCGCCGAACAGTACGGCGTCGAGGACGACAGCCGCCCGGACCCCGATCCAGTCCTGCCCGACGACCAGCGTGCCGCCGCCCACCGCCAGCAGGGCCATCGCGAGGCAGCCGTAGAAGGGGGTCATTGCCGGGTCGCGGAGATGGGCGCGGGCCTGGTCGCGGTGGTGGGTCCAGTGCAGGGTGCGGGCGGTGAGCAGGGTCAGGAGCAGGGCGAGGGAGAGGGCCCAGACGGCGGTGCAGGCCGTGCGCAGTCCCGGGAGGTGGCCGGGGAGCCCGGCGCCGGCCGTGGCGACGATGGCGGTGCCCATGACGGACGCGTACCAGTTGGGGCCGAGGTGACGAACTGCGGTGACCATGTGTCCAGCGTCTCGCCGGCTGAGACGGGCGACCAGGGAGTATGTGTCTATGGGGACATAAACTGGATTTATGTCATCGGCCCTGGTCCTAGGGTTGTGACCTGGCGTTTCCCAGGCCGGTGATACCTCAGTGATACTGATCATGCACCCGGTCACGCCCCCTGACCAGGCATTTTGCCCCTCGCGAGCCGGAGAGCCGTCCCCTCGACGGTGGGTTCGTCACCGGCTCCGGCGCTGTGCCGTCGCAGGGCCGCAACCTGGTTGGCAGCCGTCGCCTGAGAGCCCGGAATGACGTGGGCGTACGTGGAGAGCATCGTGGCAACCGTGTGGCCCGTGCGCTCCGCGACGACCTTGACCGGCACGCCCGCCGTGAGCCAGATGCTGACCATCGTGTGGCGGAGGCCGTGCAGCGAGATGCGCTGGAACGCCTCCTCCCCGAGAGCCGCGCGGCAGCGAGCCACGGCGCGGTCGAACGCGGTGCTCGCGCTCTTCGGCGTGAGCCGTTGGCCGTTCTCGTCCCCGAAGACGGGGGCGCTCTCCCGCACGAGACCGAGGTGCAGGCCACCGCGTCTCACGCGCCACGCCCTGAGAACCGCCACGGTCTCGTCGTCAAGGTCGACGGTGCGGGACTTGCGGGTTTTCGTCGGCCCAATCACGGGCTTGCCACCGGGGCCGGGACGGGCGTTGCGGTAGACGCTGATCACGTCCCCCTTGACGTCCCGCCAGTCGAGCGCGAGAAGCTCCCCGCGCCGCATGCCGGTCGTGGCGGCGACGTACCACAGCGCCACGTGCTCCTGGTCATGCTCGGCCGCCCAGGTGAGGAAGGAGTCGAGCTGCTCCGACGACCACGCGAGAACGGTGGAGGCCAGCTCGTCGCGAAGACGGGGCGGCGTCGCCCTGGCGGCGGGGTTCCTCGATATGAGCGGCGGCTCCGCCTCTACGGCGGCCTTGAGAGCCATGCTCAGCACCGCGGCGGCAAGTCGCACGGAGCGAACGGCCAGCGGGCCGCCCCTGGCGCTCCCGCGCTCCTCCAGCTTGCGGTACAGCGCGTTGACGCGGGCCGTCGTGAGCTTGGCGAGCTTCACGTCACCGACGTGCGGCTTGAGCGTGACGCGGATCATCTGCTCGTACGTGTCGCGGGTGGGGGAGAGGCGAAGGCCGGCCAGCCACGCGTCGAGCCACTCGCCCACGGTGACCTTGCCGGGGTCGGCAAAGAGGCCGTCGTCGCTCTGCTTCATGGCCGCGCGCATGTCCTTCGCGGCCTCCGGACGGGACGTGAACCCGCGCCGGACGACGGGCTTTCGCTCGTTGCCGACCTGGATGGTCGCCTTCCAGTAGTACCGCTTCTCCCCGTTGCGGAGGCGGTACTCGTACACGCCGCCCTCACCGGGGGAGCGGCGAGGCTTGGAAGAGGTCATGATCACTTCCTTCAGTGGCGGGGGATCGTGTCCCCCGGTTTTTACCGATCGGGAACAGCTACATTGCGTAGCACCCTTAGCCCTAATTTTATACTGAGAGTCACTGAAATGACATACGGGCGGTAATCGTTCCTGGTGGGAGCGTGTGCGCGAAATGGCATCCGATTGTCACTCAGGGTAAGATATCGTCATGAACACGCCAATGGATCGCGCCAGGCTCGTCACGTGGATCGCCACGGGCAAGGCGCGTGAAGCCAGGGAAGGCGCGGGCTGGACCCGCGAACGGGTGGCGGAGACGTGCGGCGTCACGCTGCGCACGGTCTACCGCTGGGAGAACGAGGCCAGGGTTCCGCGGGGCGCCGCGACGGAGCGCTACTACGCGCTTCTCGACCGGTGGATCAACGGCCCGGGGATGCTCACCGCCGAGAAGGGCGCGGAGCGGTGAAAGAGGCGTCTATCGCCTTCGTCTATGCCCTCATTGACGCGAAAGGCACCCCTCGCTACGTGGGGAGCACCGTGGACGTTGAGGCGCGGCTCAGGTACCACTGGAGCCACCGTCGGCAGCAGCGTCACGTGGTCAGTTCCTGGCTGAACGAGCTCGATGAGCCGCCGCTGATCGCCGTTCTCCGGGGCGTCGCGCCCGAGGACCGCTACGCGGCCGAGGCTGACTGGACCCTGTACCTCCGCAGGCTCGGTTACCCCCTGCTGAACAAGCACGTCGGCGCTAAGCCCAGCGCGGAGACGCGAGCGAAGCTGGCGACCGCGAACCTGGGTCGAAAGATGAGTACGGAGGCCCGCGCCAAGATGAGCACGGCACACAGGGGACGGCCGAAGTCCGCGGAGCATCGCCGGAAGATCGGGGAGGCCAGCCGAGGTCGCGTCAAGAGCCCGGAGACGCGCGCCAAGATCAGTGCGGCCCTGACTGGCAAGCCGCTGAGCGAGGTGCACCGCGCGAAGATCGGTGCCGCCCAGCAAGGGATACCGAAGAGTGAGACGCGCCGCGAGGCGCTGCGCGGCAAGACCCACTCCGCGGTGACCAGGGTGAAGATCTCGGCGGCCGTCCGACGCCACCAGGAGCGCAAGCGTGCCGAGCAAGGGTCAGTGATATGACCGTATCAACTGATTTGCACCACCGGTCACTTGGCCGTACAGTCGTGGACGAACCGAGGCCACCCGGCCGAGGAGCGGAACAGGAAGAGGAATCTCCTGGGCCCCTCCATGCCGTGGTGGCTGTTGTCGTTCCAGGGGTTTCCTCTCCGCATGATCGAGAGGAAACGCTCATGAGTGAGCGCGAGAACGACATAACGGCCGTGATGGAAGCGGTCGCCTACCAGGGTGAGCGACTGGTGCCGATCTCCGAGTTGCCGCAGGTGGAAGTGCTGTCGGAGGTCCTGGAGTTCGCCAGGTGGCAGGGCCGACAGCTCCGCGAGCGTCCCGCCGACGCCTACCCGATTCGAGTCGCGTCGAGGCGCATGGCATGCCTGCTTTGCCCGGTCTGGATCGAGCCTGGCGATGTCTACGTCTCTGTCGAGGAGGATGAGGATGCCACGTGGCGCCCGGGTCATCTTTCCTGCGTTGTCTGCCCGGTTTGTCGACGCTTCGTTTTCACTTCGGGCGGCGTGATCTGTGACGAGAGCGGCGAGCAGATGGGATGCATACACCTCCCCGAGGGTCTTGAGTGCGAGGAAGTCGAGGACGACGAGTGAACGCCACGGAGCGCCTCCACGACCGTTGGTTCGCCACCGTCGCCGAGACCGCCGAGGTGCTCCACGTCGACCGCCGGACGGTGCTCCGTGCGATCGACCGGGGAGAGATCCCCGCCGTGCGTGTCGGGCAGCAGCTCCGCGTTCCCGTGGCGTGGATACGGGAACGCGCGCTGGTCGACAGGCCGCCCCCAACGCCCGCCCCACTCCACGCGGTTCAGGAAGAGGCGGCGGAAGTCGCCCCTTGCGGGGCGGCTTTGGCCGTTTGAGGGCAGGTGCAACAGCGCCCTCAACTCGACTGGAGACGAGCCATGTCCGATTTTACCGACTGCGACGACGCGGCGACCTTGCCTCCTGATCTCGATGACGCCGCGCTGTCCGTGGGTGCCCTGCGGGTACTGCTGGACCGGGTGGGGGAGGTGTTGGGGCTTGCGGAGGCCGGCCGCTGAGGGTGCGGATATCGCCGCATTGAGCGGAATGGCAATGGCATATCGATATGCCTTTACCGACTTGAGCGTGGGTGCTTTTCCCGATTGTTTCCCGGGTTTTCCCGATCACTCGCAGGATATTATTGATCTCGAAGGAGGCCACTAATGACCACCCGAGTAAACGCCCGCGGCGTGACGGTCTATCACGTCAACTTCGACCTCGCGGAGGACGTCGTCAAGGACCTCGACGCGGAGGCCAGTCTCACCGGTGACACGCGTGCGGCGCTGCTGCGGCGCGCCGTTCGCGAGTGGCTGGACGCGCGCCCAAAGCGAGAGGCGCTCAGCGCCTAAGACCCCCGTGCCGCTCACTACCGCGCGGCAGTAGTACCCCAGGAAACGGAAGAGCCCCGGAATGACTGCGTATGCGGTCACCGGGGCTTTTCGTTCTTGACCAGCTCTCCACGAGCAACGCCATCAGGTGGACCACCACAACCCACCTGTGGCAACCAACGGAACGCGGTCTCCACTCCGCGTCCGTTGTCCGTCCGTCTTCATGAACGGAGCAAAACGTGACTCTTAGTAGCCATTCTACCGCGTCCCGAGGGCATTTGAACACCCAGGGTCACGAGGACGCCCGCGAGGACGCCTCACCGCCGGCCAACTGGTCCGCCAAGTGGCAGCACCGCCCGCTCCGTCGCGCCCAGGGCGAGGAGCCTCGTCGGCCGTTGATCCGCAAGCCGGAGAACCTGGCGGGCAGCCCCTACGACACGCCTCAGGGTCGTGAGCTGAGCGAGCGGTACTGGGAACAGGTCTTCCCCCAGGACTGGGAGACCGTGTCTCAGATGACCGGTGAGGGCTTCGACGTCGCCCTCATGCCCGCGATCAGCGGACTCGTGGTTATCGACTGCGACGTGAAGGAGTACGAGGAGGACACGGGTTACGTCGCTGGATTCGTCAAGCGGGGACGGGTCGTAAGCCCGGCTCCGAAGGTCGTCAAGCGGGGTATCGATGACCTTCAGCGGGAGGTCGAGCGCCTCGGCCACACGATGGCCGAGCTCGCGACGTACGCGGTGAGCACGAAGTCCGGCGGGGTCCACCTCTACTACCAGTCGCCCCCGCGGCTGAAGCTGAAGACGATGGGTCACAGGGACAACTGGCGCGTCGACATCGTGGCCCACAACGACCACGGAGACCGGTCATGGGTCGCCGCACCGCCCACCACCGAGTACCAGGTCATCCGTGACCTCCGGGTGGCTCAGATGCCCACGTGGCTGGCCGAGTTCCTGCGCAACGAGGTCAGCACCTGGCCCAAGCCGGGCGGGCAGCGCCGCCAGGCCGCGACCAGGGTCCGGCAGCGAGCGCGGGCCGACTACGAGCGTGCCGTGACCCCCGGTGATCGCCGTGACTACTACCGCGAGTGGATCGCCCACGAGCTGTACGAGGTGGAGCTTGCGAACCAGCACGGCGGCTGGAACGACGCGCTGAACCGCTGCGCGTGGACGCTCTTCACCGAGGCCGAGCTGCCGTACGCGGTGGGCAGGAACCTCATTCTCACGGCCGCGGCCCCCGTCAACACGCGGGAAGAGCGCAAGGCCCTCGACACCATCAACTCTGCCTGGCGCGCCGCTCGTCCAGGTGACAACAGCTACCTGGAGGCGTGAGCCATGACTGAGAACAACCCCGCTCCACAGGTCGACCTGACGCCGCCCAATCCAGACCGCGTGTACGACCACGACGCGGCGGTCCTGCTGCGTCTGACGGGCGACGAGACGTTCGAGATGATGCTTGAGAGCGTCAACGGAGCGGAAGACGGTGACCGGTACACGCTCAACCAGCGGGGAGTCTGGCGGCACTACTTCACCAGTCGCGAGGGCGAGCGACGCGGGCAGATCGCCACCCTGCCGATCATCGTCAGTCGTCAGCTCGACGACGACCAGGGCGGCGTGAGCTTCGAGGTGGCATGGATCAACCGCGCCGGTGACGTCAAGCGTGAGGTCGTAAACGCGGAGACCATCACCGACCACAACAAGCTGTTTCGCGTTTTCAAGGACGCGGCGGTGACGTCCGCAAACGCGCGGGCGTTCTCGGAGTACCTCACACTGCTCATCAGCCACAACGCTGACTGGCTCGTGAAGACCGCCTCTCAGGTGATGACGGCGATCGGCTGGGGGCCGCGCAGCACGAAGCTGGCGACCTTCACCGCGGGCAACGGTTCCCCCCACCTGGTCCAGGACGTGCGCGGCACGGGGCGCTGGCTGGAGGCGTTCCGGCCGGAGGGTGACCTCCAGGAGTGGGTGAAGATGACCCACGACATCAAGGACCAGCACGTTGCGCAGGTCATCATCAGCGCCGCGTTCGCCGCGCCCCTGATCCGAGTGCTGGGGGTGAACAACTTCGTTCTCGACGTTGCCGGGTTCAGCAGCATCGGCAAGACGACGAGCTGCCAGTTCGCGCTGTCGGCTTTCGCGGAGCCGGACGCGGCGACGCTGACATGCCAGGACTCGATGGCTTCCATCGGCCACTACCTCGCCATGGCGCGCGGCGTACCAGTCCTCCTCGATGAGACGCAGTCGATGGATGACAAGGACACGCCGTCACTCATCAAGCTCGCCTACGACATCTCTCACGGACGGAGCAAGGCGAAGGGTCAGAAGAGCGGCGAGGGTCTCCAGCAGACCACCGAGTGGGAAACCGTTCTCATGGTCACCGGTGAGTCGTCGCTGCTGGCCAACACCAAGAAGAACGGCGCGAACGCCCGCGTGATCACGGTGGCTGGCAAGCCTCTGGCCGATCACAAGCAGGCCGAGGAGATGGCGGAGGTTGCCCGCCGTCACTTCGGGCTGGCCGGCCCGGCGTTCGTGTCTCACGTCCTCGGCCAGGACCCGGTGACCCTCGTGCTCCGTCACAAGGCGCTCTGCCAGGCGCTCGACGCCGTTACCGACAGCTCCATCGCCAGGCGCCGCGGCAAGAGCGTGGCGGTGCTGCGCCTGGCCAATGAGCTCGCGCACGAGGCAGGGCTGACGCCGCTCGTGCCGGGGCAGGTGTGGCTGGACCTGACCACCGGCGCGGATACCGGCAACGAGGACTACCAGCCAGCGGCAGCGCTCCGGGACCTGCTGAGCTGGGCCGTTCGCAACCGGGAGAAGTTCTACGACATCCGCAACGTCGAGACCGAGCCGAGCGGCGGTTGGCTCGGCCGCTGGGACGAGAACGACACGATGGTCAGCATCGGAAAGGAGACGGTGGAGAAGGAACTGGCGAACCGGGGCTACCAGGTGGAGGCGACGCTCGCCGCGTGGCGTGACGAGAAGTGGCTCAAGATCAGCTCTGGGTATCAGCACCGCCGCCGCATCGGCACCGAGCTGCCGTGGATGATCTCAGTGACGAACCTCAGCAGCATTCAGAGCACCGACGACGTTGAGGAGCAGGGCGACAACGTGGTGCCGTTCGACAAGCGTGTGCAGAGGAAGTGGGCGGGCGACCCGGGCAGTTCCAACGAGACCGCCAGCAGCTGACCGCCCCTGTTCCAACTGCCGAGCCCGCGGCGCGGGCTCGGCAGTTCCATGTCCTGGCCGTTGTTCCAGGGTGACGGGGCGGTGGGGCGGCCATGTGAGGGCCTGTTCCAACGCGGTTCCAACCCTCGTTCCACGCATCGTTCCAACCCCCGCAAGCCACCTACCAGGGATGTTCCAACGTTCCATCCGTTCCAAGGGGTTTGGAGAGAAAAGAGCGGGAGCGGCTGAGGACCCGAGAACCCATGACGAGCGAGAGAGTTGCCACTTATAGGAGATTCTTCCTAGTTGGAACAGTTGGAACATTGGAACATGCCTGGTGGGGGTCATTTGGCAGTTGGAACGTGGGGTGGAACAGCGTTGGAACAGAGGTTGGAACGCGACCCCTCTCGCTCTCGTCCGCCGCCCCGGCCAGCCACCCAGCCGTCACCCCTGGCGGAAGCCACTCGTCACCGCCTTCACGGCGGAGTTCGTCCCAACGCCCGTGCTGCGCCCCCTGGTTCGTTCGAGTTACCCGAAGGGGTGGGCTACGAGAGCCGCCCCCTCCATACGGTCCGTGTCCGTACAGGTGACACGGCGTCGAGCCCGGTGGGGGATCCGTCGAGGCGACGCCCCTGGGCATGGCTCGTATCACTTCAAGTGACCCTGGCCATGCGGAAGATCGTTGCCAGGGTGTTCACGCTGAACGCCTTCATCAAGGGCGCGGGCAGCGGGCGTGATCCACGTTGCTCAGGTCGCGACAGGGGTAACGCTTGCGCTCCGTAGCGCGAAGATGATGCCTATGGACTGGAGTCCGGTCGTCACTACGTTCATGGGCGCTCTCGTTGGTGTGGGAGCAACCACGATCGCGGACCGCGGTCGATGGCGTCGGGAGAAACGACGTCAGGCTTCGGAGACGCGACGGGAGTTGTACAGCCAGTACCTTCTAGCACTGCACGATGCGGGCGAACAACTGCGGGCCGTGGCACTGGGAGATCTGCTTACCGATCTCCCCCGAACCACGGCAGCCCGGGAAGCGTTTCGGTCCAGCAACCTGCCAGTTGCTCTGGAGAGGATGCGCATCACGGCTCCGGAAGGAGTTGGTGAGGCGGCAGGGCACGCGTTCCACTGCATGCGCCGGTTGCGAAACCGAGTCGCCGAGGGAGCTGCCGTTGGCTCCCTGGCGCATCGGGAAGCGGAGTTGGCGTGCGAAGAGGCGCACCGCAACCTCGGGGCAGTCATGCGGGACGACCTCGACAATCGCTAGTCGTACTCGCGGCCGTCTTCGTGGCGGTCGACGCTCGACCACCACGCTCACCACCGACCTCGCGCCAGTCGCTCGCGGCGCCCGCCTGGCCGGCCAACCCTGGTGACTGCTCGTCAGGTCCGCTCGGGCCCCTCGTGACCCGCTCGGCAGCGTGCGGTTGCGTGCCCTGGTCCAGGTCACCCGTGCGGCTAGAGGGGCTGAGAGGGGTGCGAGGCGGGTTGGCGAACTTGGTATACCAAGGCGGTTGCTATGCGTGAGGCTCTTCACCGCTCTCACGCGCTCTCAGGTGGTCTCTTCCTCCGCGATTCTCCGCTTCTGCTGCTCTCACGATTCTGTCGTGAGCGTTCCGTCAAGTACGCGTTGAACCAACAGTGTTGAGTTGCACCGCGCCTGCGGTCTCCTGTTGCCACGTAGTATCGAGTCCGTCAGTTGCCGTATGCGCCGTTGGGGAAACGCCGTAGCTCCATGGCGGCGGATGAGCGGACCGGGTGAACCGCCGCCTAGTGAGTGTCTGGCCTGACAAGCTTCAACCATGCGCGAGCTGGTCTACCTGTCCGAACGCAAGCTCAGCCAGTTGCTTCCCGGGAAGCGTCGGCGCTGGGCGCTGCGGATCCCCGTCGAGGCGGAGTTCAAGTTTCCTGGCCTCGGGGGCGTCAAGCTCGGGCCGTTAAGGCGCGCTTCAGGCGATCGGGCTGTGCCTGACCTGGAAGCGATAATCTCCAAGTTGGAGGCTTCTGACCGCGCGGCACTGTGGTATGCGGATGACGACGTGCAACCGGGGCAGTGGGTGTACTTCGAGGTTCCACTCTGCTACTCACTGGTTGAACCTGGACTGCGCTTCCGACCTTTCCGCCCCGTTGGAGTGCTGTTCGTCGACTATGAGCCGTCGTCTGAGAGCGCCTCGCAGGGGAACCGCGTTCGCCTTCTCATGCACGGCTCACATTGGCACCTGCGGGATAGGAGGTCGGCGGAGTCCGGCGGCCGTCGTCCCCCAGACCACCTGAATCTGTCCACGTACTCCGGTCTTGACAGGTTCGTTGAGTCCCTGCGACGGCTGAACCACGTGCGGCAGCAAGACACTGCTGAACGCGGCTCTCTGCATCGAGTGATGGCCCTTATCTTTGCGATGGAGCAGGAACTAGAACCTGAGCTGACGGCCGCCTGGATGGCTGGCTACGCTCGGGTCACTGCAGTGCTGCCGGAGTATTCGGTGGTGCTCGCCACGCCGCTCTACGTTGAGCGGGTGTCGCCACCGTCGATCGACCGGTGACCCGGGGTGGGCACTCGCTTGACGCGATGTGCCGCCAGCTGAGCTCACCGCGGCTGCTTCGTCCAGGGCCGCGGGCTCGTTCACTCCTGGTCGAAGAACGAGGACGGCACCGCTGACGGCGTCGGCGTCGCGCCCGCCTGAAGCGCCTGGATGCGCTGGTTGTAGTAGGCCACGTCGTGCGGCTTGAGGACGTAGTCCTCGATCTGGCCGTCCGGCTGAGGCGCCTGAAGCGTGAGAGTGCTCCCGCTCAACGTGCCCTTGAGCGCCGTGTGACCGAGCTCGAAGTCGACGGTCAGCGTCACGCGCTCGCCCTTGACGGTCCCGCTGACCTTGCCGTGCTGGTGCCTGACGTCGGTGCCGTCCACCTGCGTGGTGTCGAGCGTCCCCGTGACGGTCGTGCCGGAGGCGTCGGTCTCCAGCAGGGTGACCGAGTCGTAGTCCTCGCCCACGAGCGTGTGCGGCATCCCGAGGTTGCCGACCCCGCCGCCGGTCCCGGAGCCGCAGCCGGCCGTCAGGAGCAGGCAGGTGAGGGTGGCGGCGAGTGCCGCGGGTCTGACGTGCATGGGTCCCCCCGGAGTGAGGGCGCCACCGTAGCGCCGGTTCACCGTCGCGCTCAGCGGGTCTGACACACCGTGATGACGGCGTGATGCAGGTGCCGCTTCCGGGCCGCGCGTGCGACCTTCCCGTGTCAGATGAGCGCCGCCGCCGTGGCGATCAGCGTGAGACCCGCGATCACCGCGGAAACCATGGCGATGCGGTCCCCGCTGGACAGCCGCGACCAGGCTGACCCCCACTCGACGTCTTCCGTCACCTTGAAGACGGGGCGGTCAGCCCGGCCCTTCACCCATTCCCTCACCAGTTGCGTGCCGCCGAGGATCAGGGCCGCGACGCCCGAGATCTGCGTCAGGTAGTCGTAGAAGCTGCGGGGTCCGGTATACGTCATGGACGGGACCCAGATGATCAGCACCGCGGCCATGAGGAGAGCCGTTTGACGGACCTGGGGTATGCGGTCGCGGTGCTCCGCGGCGCCGTGCGCCCCCTCCAGGATCTCCCCGAATCGGTGCGCCTGGCCGTGGGTCCAGATGGGGTCGGTTGAGCGCACAGTCACCGTGACGAGCCCATCCTCGAACTCGATGCCGACGTACCTGGCCGCCCCCTCGTCCCGTTCGAGGGTGAGCTCCGCCCACGGTGTCCGGTCGGACACGTGTGGCAGCGCCACCCGGGCAGCTATGAGGTCGTCGAGCGTGTCCTCCTGGAGGTGGGCACTGCCCACCGTGCACTTCACCGCCACCGTACCCGTGCCTGCGTTTTCACCGGCCACGAGGAACAGCTTGTCGAGCTCGGTCCGTCCGATGCGGGTGTGGTGGTAGGTGACGGTTCTCGCGATCACCGGGGGTGCGGCCATGGCAGGAGTATGCCGAGCCGACGGGCCGACGTTGCCCGGATGACCGCGCAAGGGGGCGGTAAGTGACCGGGTTGTTACCGGTCGGATGCGGCGGGGTGGCCTCGCCCTCGTGCGGGCCGCTGTTCGATGGACAACCTCCCGCGCCGAGCCTCACAGTTGTCCGCCATGGGGGAGCTGGCGCTCAACATCATGGAAGCGGTGGTCGGCGCTGGAGGCCTGGCGCTCACCTACCTCGGACTCAGGCATCAGTGGAAGCAGACACGGGAACTGGGCGTCCGAGAGGTTGCTCTTCAGGCGCGGGAACGCGACGCGGAGCGCCAAGACGCAACGCTGCACGCGTCCATGCTGCGAATGGCGGTCGGCAAGCAGCCGTCCCGTCTCGGCTTGTCGGTCGCCCTCTGGTGGCTCACCGTGACGAACGACAGCACGCAGCCGTTCACCAGCGTGGCCCTTCGCTACGGCGACCAGTTGCTTGCGCCTGCCGCACTCAACGGGCTTCTGGGGCCCGGCGCGTCAGTCACGAAGGTGCTTCCGGTCAACGGTGAGGCGCCCGACCCGGCGCGCTGCGTCGTGGAGTTCACCGACGTCGCTGGTCGGTTCTGGCGCCGACTCGCGTCGGGAGACCTCCATCGCGGTCTTCTCGGCCGCTCGGACGGTGACATCCGGTGGGAGACGGGCGAGTCTCGCTACGTTCGCGCGGCACTCCTCGGAAGAGTGGGAACGAGCGCGGGTGGCCGGGTAACCCCTGAGGCGGGAGGACGGCTCCCGGGCGGCGTGAGCGCGAGAACCGTCGCCGTCGTGTGTGTCGTGGTGGTGACCGTGGTCGTCGGGTGGTTCGTTGCCGTTCGCTGAGTGACGGCGACCTCGTGGGTCGTCACGGCCCGCCGCAACTCCCGGTACTATCCGGCGCCATGGGAACACCCTGGGCCGCCCTCGTCGGCGGGACGACGGCCGTCTTCAGCGCCATCGCCGCCGTGGGTTCGTGGCGCGCTGCGCACCGCGCCAACTCGACGGCGGACGCGGTCGGTCGCATCGAGCGCGACCGTTGGCACGCCGACCTCACGCCGCAGTTCCGTGTGACGATCGAGCGGGGTGACGGTGACCGCGCGACGCTCAACGTGTACCTGGCTGGGCCGCTGCCCCTGGGACACCTGGACGAAGTCAGCGTGCAGGTCAAGCAGAGTGACGACATGGACTACACCCCCACGCTCCCTGGCGCTGCGACGCCAGAGCAGGTGGCCGCGCAGGTGTGGGGCCCGTACCGGTTCGTGCCGCACGTGAACGAAGCCGACGCGAACGGGCAGGTGATGCCGGGCTTCCCGTTGCGGGTGGGCGCTGGCCAGCCTCGTGCCCTGGAGCGGACCCGGGCGCCCCTCTGGTGGGACGGCAACGACCGGGAGGCCCGCTGGCGGGACAAGTGGCTGAACAAGCCGATGCGCCTGGTTCTTATCTGCCGCCGGGACGACTTCGCCCCGTGGGAGGTGCCGTATGACCTGGACGTGCCTGAGGCGCCCCGGGTGCGAATCCTCGGTTGACCGTGGCCGCCAAGTAAGGCCGGCCGCCGCGTCCTTCAGGGATCGGCGCTCTTGCGCTGACCCACCTTTGTACGGGCAGCGTCCGTATCGCCACTGGATATACGGACGTTAAGGGTGCGGCGCCTAGCCCTGCGGGCGTCCTTGAGCTCGCGAACCGTGAGGCGGTAGCGGAGTACCTCCCGCCACCACTCCAGCCGCGCCGGGGCGGTCTGGGGGAGGGCGCGGACGAGGACGCGCGCGAGGGCAACGACGGTCGTCGTGACGGTGGTGAGGATGACGATGGACGCCGCGGCCCAGGATGGGACCGCTGAGAGGTCGGGCAGCACGGGAGGTCGGCCTTCCGGAGGCATGGGGCGAGGCCTGCGACGGGCCTCACACGGTCTTGCCGAGGAGCGTGGAACTGGCCGAGCGGTGGTGGTGGGTATGCCCATGCTGTCGGGAGGTCGCTCGTCTCAGTCCCGTTGGGGTGGCCGGTCACCGGGTTCGGCATGCCGGTGACGCGGTAGCGCCACATACGACATGTGCGTCCCCCTGGGCTCGCTGTCTCCGTCGCCCGGTGCATTCCCTCGTCGGGTGATTCCTACACTCTCGCCGCTGACCGGCACCGGGCACGGCACCATGTCCCGCATGGGAGAGCAGTGGGGAAACATCGTTGTTGCCCTCATCGTGGCGGTAAGTGCCCTGGGCGGTACGTTTCTCGGGAGGCGGCAGGTCGCCGACGAGGCAGCGGTGGAGCATGGCCAGTGGCTGCGCGGGCAGCGGCAGGAGGCGTTCGCCGCGCTTCTCGTGTCGTGGGACGACGGGCTCAAGCAGCTCGACGACTTGGTGGGCAACTGGGAGGGCGCGCACTACGCCGCCGAGCACTTCCAGGGCAACGGCTGGGAGGAGCTGGAGAAGTCCATCCGCGAGGACACCCACGAGGCCTTTGAGGCGGTGAAGCGGGTGATCGAGCGGGTTCAGCTTCTCGGTCCACCTGCCGTGGATGACGCGGCCGTTCAGCTAGTGGCCGCGTTGACAGTGCTGCGGGACGCGGTGCGGTCGAGGGCCGGCGGCGAGGACTGGCCGGACTGGGACGCCTACGCTGCCGCCACCGAGCGGGTCGTGACCGCGCGTGACGGCTTCCTTCAGGCCGCGAAGGTAGCGACGCAGGAGGCGCCCCGTCCCGGTTCACGCCGCCGCCGTGACCGTTTCCGCCGTCGCTGCTGACCGCGATTCCTCGCACCTCGGCTAGAGGCGGGCGTTTCCCCAGAGGTGCAAAGTGGCACAGACTATGCCACCTTGGGTAAGATTGTCATGTCATGTGCACGATGATTAAACAGGCGATCGCGACGACCATGACCAACGGCGCCGGGAGCGTATTCGTCCGGCTGACAACGTACGTGCCGGTTGAGCTTCATGGCCGCATCGACGCTGAAGCGGAGCGGGAGAACCGCACGCGGGCAAGCCTCGCTCGCCGCCTGCTTGCCGAGTGGGCGAGCGAGAGTCCCAGCGGCCTGGAGGGGAGCAACTCGTGAGCAGCGACGTCATCCAGACACACCGTGAGTGCGGGTTGCAGGTTTACCGGTACCCCGTGCAAGCGGCGCGCTCCACGGTCACCTGGCGGTACGTCAACCTGGACGCGGTGGCGCTGCCGGAGCCGGTGGGAGACGCGGACCTCACCGCCGACGACGAGGCGGTCATCGGCAACACCGGGACGGGGATCTACACCACGCACCAGTGCCCGGCCCGCGTCGTGCCCTGCCGGTGGTGCGGCGACCCGATCATCAAGGTGACCCGCCGCTACGACGGCTCCGCCTGGCGCTTCACGCTCGTCGACGCCACCCCTGACCCCAATGGGACGGTCGCCCTCGACGAGAACGGCCACGCCACCACGGATCTGGCCGCATACCCCGACGGCGAGCGGTACCGCGTTCACCGCGACCGCCCCGCGCAGCAACGGCCAGCCAATCCGCCCAACCGGAGGCCCCGATGACGCCAACGCCGCCCGCCCTGCCGCTCATCACAGCCATGCCGTTCCCGGTCACCGCGGACCCGCGCCGCGCTGAGGGTCTCGACCACGTCCGTCGCCAGGTGCTCGCGGGCTCCACCAGCCTCAGCGTTGAGACGCGCGGAGACGAGGCCGCGGCGATGGCCCTGCTCCTGGCGGCGGCCGGCCTCGGTGACTGGGACGCGCGGGTGACCCTGTCCACGCTCGGCGCCCTGCCGCGTACCTGGGTGGAGCTGCGGGCACGAGTGACCCGCTCGCCGTCCCCGACCTGGCCACAGGTGGAAACCCCTGGGTTTGCCGGTTCGCGCCCGCTCGCGGTCACTCGTCCCCGTTCTCGGGTCAGTGCGGGCCATTTGCCCGCGGGGGTGACCGCGTGAGTCCCCTGCCAACCCGAGAGGTGTACGCCCTGGTCGACGCGGACGGGACCGTTCGCTACATCGGCCAGAGCGCAAGCAGCCGGGCGAGGGCGGCCAGGCACTGGGACAACGCGCGGCGGTACCCCGATGACGGCCGGCCACTGGCCGTGTGGCTCCGGACACTTGACGGCCCGCCAGCGTTCAGGGTGCTGGAGGTGGTTGCGGCTGCGGACGCCAACGAGGCGGAGGAGACGTGGATCCGCCGTCTACGCCGCGACCCAGTGGCACGCCTCGTGAACCTACGGCCGTACGAGCCCTTGACTGAGCTCCCCGGCGTGGACCCCGCCGCCGTGGAGCGGGTGCGCTGGTCGGTCGCCGCAGTCAGCGCCGCCATGCGTGGTCACCTGGTCAGCGCAGAGACCCGGCGCCGCCTCAGTCTCGCCACGCGCGGCCGTCCCAAGACCCCCGAGCACCGGGCGGCGATCGCCGCCAGTGTCACCGCCTGGCACGCCCGTCGTCGCGCCGACTGAGCCTTCACGGCCGCCCGCCGCCCCCACCCTGGATGCGTGGTTCGACTGCCCTCCTCCCTGGCCGTAGGCTCCGAGCGTGACTGAGAGGAAATCGGGTGGGCCCCTGCACGTGGACTACCCGCCGATCCGAAACGGGATGGACTACCTCGACAGCGTGGCCAATTGCCTGTCTGGGGAACCCACGTCCCGCGATCTGAAGTACGCCGTGCTCCACCTGCAAGCTGCCACCGAGGTTCTCCTAAAGGCGCGGTTGCTTCAGGAACACTGGAGTTTGGTCTTCAGGGAGCCTGGCCGCGCTGACCGTGCCCGCTTCAAGAGCGGCGACTTCGAGAGTTGCGGAACTCCAGAGGTCATCAATCGTCTGCGCAACATCCTCGGTGTCGACCTCCCCAAGCAAGCCGTCGATGAGATCAACCAACTCGCCAAGTGGCGCAACGCCCTCCAGCACTACGGCTTGACTACCCCAGCCTCCGCGGTGGAGTCGCGCGCTGCTCAGATCTTCGACTTCCTCCTTTTGTTCATCGATGAGCACCTGACGTCGAATCTCGATAACGAGGATGTGATGTACGTCAGCGAGGGTAGCTACTACCTCCGGGCAAAGCTTGGCAGCATGAGGGCGGTCATCAACGTTCGGATGGACCGGATCCGTCCCACCCTGGCGCCTGTCGCCGCTCGGACCGTCGAGTGCCCGGACTGCGCTCAGCGAGCCCTGGTCGTGGGTAGTCCGCTGCTTCGCTGTCACTTCTGCGAGGAGGAACATTCCAGGGCCGCAAACCTCGCGGTGTTCTACGTCGGAGTGACCCTGGGGAAGGAGTGGGAGCCAGGCTACGAGGACAGGGCGAGTTGGCCGATTCGCGTGTGCCCAAGTTGCGCCGAAGACGCCTTGGTCCTTGAGGCTGACACGACTGCTGTCCCGGGTAGCGGCACACCGCTGTGTTTCGCCTGCGGAGCCGTCTTCTCGACCGAGTTGGAACTCGCTGATGAGGGCCCAACATGAAAACGTGATCAGGTTGAGACGCGCGAAGAAGCGTGAGGCAGGTTCATCGGCCATCGACCGCCTCCGTTCCGGCAAGCGGCCAACTGTCACGTGAGACGCCTCGTCAGCTGTCGCCGTTGTTCCAGTCGTCACCAAGCACCCACCGGAGCGCCGACAGCTCACCGAGGAGGTACGCGACGTTCCACGTCTCCTGCTCGTCTTCGGGGATGAGGAAGTCGGGGTCGTCGGCGTACTGCTCCTCGGTCTGGCGCATCGCGTCTTTGATCAACTGATCCGTCTTCGGGTCGAGCGGTTCCCGCTGGCCAATCTCGATGAAGTGATACAGCAGCTGCTTGCGCGAGTACCAGAGCTTGTTGGTGCGGTACTCCTCAGCGGCGACGATCTCCGCCTCTGTGCGGGACCGGGCGTCGACGTACCTGGCCACAAACTCGGGAACGCCGTCCAGCAGCTTGCCGAGTTGCGGCCGCTCCCAGTACTTCACACGGAACGGCGGGCGGTTGTTGAGCTCGTACGCCTTCAGGTACTCCTTGCACGGGTTGGAGAGGAAGCTGCTGGCGATGATCAGCGCCACGTCCGCTCGCTCCGCGCTGGCCCACGTGAGGAGTCCGGTGATCTTGTCGGGCGGGACGCCTTTTGTGTACTTCTTGCAGTCGACGAACCAGCGCTGCATGTGAACCGCGCCGTCGAACTCCTCAACCTGGCGCTCGGCGACGATGTCCCGGCCGTTGTCCGAGGGGCTCGCGTTCAAGCCCGTGCCCTTGCGCCAGTCGATGTTTACGAACCCGAGCTCCTTCATCAGCTCGAAGCAGAACTCCTCGAACTGCGTGTCGGTCAGGTCGTCGTATGGCATCGCCGCGTCAGTCACCACGTCGTCAGGGTAGCGATCGTCACTGACATCGTGGTCCTCTCGGCGACCAACTGTCGTTGAGAGCAAGGGGGGTGCCGCGAGGGCGCCCCAATGAGGGGGTGGTGTGATCAGTCGGCACCGCGCACGGCCTGACCCCGCTCCGCTCGTTGGGAGCAGGGCGGGGCGAGGTCCGTTGGCGGGGGTCCGGCGAAGAACGGAGTGGTCAGGTCCTGTCTACCGCAACGCAGTAGACGCAGGGCTTCCACTTCGGCGGCACCCCATCGTCCACCGGGAACGTGAGGACTTCAGCACCACGGTAGCCGTTCTTGAACTGCCCGCAGTCGACAGTACGGTGATAGAAATCGCTCGTCGCTGTGGTGATGAACACCAGATCAAACTCCCAGGTGCCGGGGCGGGCGTAGCGATCATGCTCCTTGCGGACACCCGCCTCGATGCTGCCGTCTCGTTGCCCGTGACGGGTGAGTGTGTTGATGCCGCACGCCTCGGCGAACTCGTAGACGTCGAGGTTCGGGTCCTGGTGTCCGAGCACCTGCGCAGTCACCCACATGACGTTGGTCCGCACGGCGTCGGTTTCCTCGGCCGTGAGGACACGCTCACCGGCACGAGTGTCCGTGGCGCGGTCGTGGCCCGCCCGGTCGAGCCGATAGGGCGCGTCAGACCAATCGTGGTTGCGAATCTCGCGGGCGAAGTCGCTCGCGACCTTACTCAAAGCCATCTTGTCCTCCGATAGGACGTGGAAGACGCTGCCCCCGACGGGCGCGCCGACACTCTGTTTGAGTGACTGTGTGACGTTACGACCGATTTCTCACCGGCGCAAGAGGCTGAGGTGAAGTTGAGTGATGCATCACCATGGCGACGTTTTCCGCGGATTTTCCGCTTCGCGTTTGAGTGCACTGGTTGGGCCGCAACATGACTCGCTCGCGAGCGACTGACGATCTTCACCCGCGTCGCCAGTCGTCGCGCAAGTAGGTTCAGTGGAACTCTCGATCATGGCGAAATATGGTCGGGGCATGACAAATCTGATGACGAGGGAACAGGCAGCGGGTGCCCTGCACCTGTCGCTCTCGACCGTCAATCGGATGTGCAAGGACGGTCAGTTGGTGGTCGTCCGCCCCCGCGGTGCGGGACGCGGTCGACCACTGCTCATCACGGCAGAGAGCGTTCAGAAGGCACTGACGCCCGTCATCACGAAAGGGTCGAACCCGGTGGGGGAGACCGCATGAGCCGCCTCAAGTGCCCGCGCGGTTGCGGTGGCACCCGCAGCAGCAAGACCAGCCGATCCCGTCAGTGCCCGAGCTGCGGCGCGAAGCGGACCCCGGTTGTCAAGAAGTCTCTCCCCATCGCTACGGATTCCTGGACCTGGGCGGCGGTGCCAGCCAGGGCTGAGCGGCCGGTGGCCGTGACCTGGAGTGTCTCGCGATGAACCCGATAGTCAGCCCCCAGCACGATCACGCCGTTTGGCGGCGAGAGGGGATCAAGTGCGAAGCAAGAACACCGGCATCGTGGCCAAGCGCCAGCGAGCCGTCACGAAGGCGGCCACGGTCGCCATGCGCCACTGCGTGAAGGGTTGCGGAAAGGGCAAGCCCGGCGCCAACTTCTGCGTGGAGTGCGGCACCGCGCTTCCGATCGCTGCGGGCAGCGTGGCGAAGAACGCGCCTGTTCCCGCACCCGCCCCGGTTACCGACCCGCTGTGGTTCGGCCACAGCGCCGACAACGACCCCGACCCCGTCGTCCGCGAGGCGGCCTGGCAGCGGCAGTTCAACGACCTCGTTGCCAAGTCCCAGGCAATCGCCGCCGACAACTCGCCTCTCCTCGGGGACCCCAGCAGTGCCGACCCCGCCGAGCGCGAGCGCGCATGGCGGCAGGCATACGAGCACGCAACGAAGGGATGGGACCGGCAATGATCGGACTCGTCACCCAAGAGGCCCGGGACATGGTCGCCGCGGCCGAGGCACTGAAGGGCCAGCGCTACCGCGAGGTTGAGGACGCCGACGGCGGCACGCGTCTCGTCCCGGCCCGTCTCGGAACCGCGCCCCTGCTCACCGCCAGCGACTCGGACGACGACGTTGAGCCCGTCGAGACGGACGACGTTGAGGCGGACGACAAGAGCGAGAGCGATGCCTTCAAGGGCCTCGTCCCGTCGCTCACCCCACGCGCCAACCCGGTCGTCCAGGGGAACGGCGCGATCACACAGGCGCTGGCCGGTCACGTCTACGCCGCGCAGCGCAACGCTCGGATGCCTCAGCACCTGGCCGACCTCCAGACCACGGAGCCCGCTGCATACGCGGGCCCCACGTTCAACCCGGGTACCACGACCGTCCGGCAGCAGAACCACCGCGCGCCGACCGGCACCCTCCCGCACGCTCCCGCCCCGGGGCAGGTTCCGTTCCACACCGCGCCGATCCACCCAGGGGGCCAGCGATGAGCGCCGAGACCACGCAGGTCACCGCCCTGCTTGATCAGCTCACCGTGCTGGCCGGCCAGCACGGTGGCGATGCCCAGGCCGTCGCCCAGCTCAACGATCAGCTCACGCCGACCCTCCTCCGGGCCGAGGCGGTTCGCCTTCAGCTCAAGATCGCCGAGCTGCTGGACGAGGCGGACTGCCTGGAGTTCAGGGCCAAGCTGCGGGAGGCGGAGCACGAGCTCGATGGACTGTATGAGGTGGCTCTCCATGAGGAGAACCGACTCACCAAGGCCGTGAAAGCTGCGATCCAGGCCGAGCGAGACGCCGAGGACGGGGCCCGTGAGGCTGCTGAGAACCACCGCCTGGCCGTCGAGGCGGAGCGAGTGGGACACAAGCTCTCGGCCACCGAGCAGACCGACCTTCTGATTCGCGCTCGCGCCGCCGCCGACGTCGCCGCCAGGTTCCAGGCCAGCGTGGAGGGTGCTAGGGCGCACCGCGAGTCCGTGGAGAAGACGCTCGCTGCCGCTCGTGACGACGTGCGGCAGCGGGAGGCCGCGAACGAGGTCGCCCACACCGTGATGACGAACCCGCCGAAGGCGCCCACGTCGGCCGCAACGGCTCTTCTCGACGGTTTCCGCCGCCTGACGTGGGGCCAGCAGCTCGACAAGGAGGCCACGGCGGTCGTCACCGGGCTCGTCCAGGACGCGGCCAAGCTGACGGGGGTCACCCGTTGGACCGAGGTGGCGGCCATCGAGCAGCACGACAAGGCGCGTGCCAACGCCGCCTTTGAGCGGAACATGCCCGCCAAGGGGCACCCGCTTCGGCCGAGCCACCCCACCTCTCCCGTCTTCGCGGTGAGGCCGGCCAACGGGTGAGGACGCCCGCCGGGTGGAGCCACCATTCAGCTCCGCCCAGCGGGTGCGTGGGCTACGACCCACGCACCGCCGTCCCCATTTCGATCCGTCCTCCCTTCTACGGGAGTCGGGACGGAGAGGGCACCCTCAGTCGGCCGCACACTTCAGGAGACCACCGATGGCCACCCCTACCACCACGTACCGAGACCGCCTGGTCTGCCACCTGGCCGAGGTCGCAAACTGGATCCTGGGTGCCGAGCACGACGTCAGCGAGTTCGAGAGGCAGCTTGCCGAGGCCGATCAGCACCTTTCCAACGCCACTCGTCAGTGCGAGGCTGCCATTGCGAGTGCGCGAGCCATCCTCAACACCGGTCCCGACTCCGTGACGTTCCGCAGTGAGATCGACCGGCAAGTTGCCACCTGTGAGGCCGCGATGCTGGTACGCATCAACGCGACCAACCTTCACGCCACTCAGCAGTCCCTCGACACGCTCAAGGCGAAGCAGGCGAACGCCAAGACCACTCTGCTTCAGGCGCAGGCACTCCGACAACGCCTCCAACTGGCAGTGCAGGCAGACGAGTTGCCGTCCGTCACCGACGAGCTCGAAGCGCTGCTGGAGGACTGAGATGACGTTCAACCCCCGCCAGCGGGCAGCGCGGAACGGCCTCCCCGGCAATCTCAACGCCACCAACCACGCCGACCAGGTCAACCAGCTCCTGGGCACCCCGGCGACACAGGTGATCTACCCCGGTTTGCAGGTCCTCGCCCCGAACGGCGCCACGTTCAGCTGGACCGACAGCGCGACCCTCAACGACTTCGACCAGCCCTTCGTGATGTCGGGCACGGCGGTCGGACGGGTCACCGTCCCGGTCCTGACCCAGGGGGCTGGCTCAGACCTCACGGTCAGCCTGTGCCCGGACGCCGCGGGCGCGCCCGACCTGTCCGCTCCGCTGGCTCAGACCGTCATGCCTGCCAGCACGCTGACCAACCTCGCCTCTCCGCTCGGTCTGTCCGCTGGCGGCCCGCTCGTCTCCGTGGACAGCGGGACGCTGCTGTACACCGCGACCGGCACGGGAACGTGGGCGAGCCCGGCAGGTAGCCCGAACGGCGCCCCGGACGCCAGTGGCATCGTGACCAGCGGGGACTACTTCATCCTCATCGGCGGCTACGACATCACGGTGAGCGCGGCCACGGACGACGTCACAAGCACCCAGTTCCTGGGAGATGGGCTGCTTGCTGCCCCGACTCCTCAGCCTTCATTGCCCCTGGCGTGCTTTCGCTCGGCCTGTGCGGTCACCGCCTCCAGCATCGTCGTTGCCGGTGGGCAGACCGCCGCGTCGACGGGCCTTCTCAGCAACACGTGGGCGACGAGCTGGGACCCGAACACCGGGACTGTTGGCAGCTGGAGCGCTCAGACGGCGCTGCCGGTGGCCCTTAGCCACTCAGGTGCGGCTACCTGGCCGATCGATGACGGCGTCGACGTGGTGTACGTCATCGGCGGCAGCACCGACGGCTTCTCCTCCGGCGCGGTGAGCACCGTCTACTACAACACGGTCAACAACGGGCAACTCGGCTCAACGTGGCTGACAGGCCCCAACCTGCCACAAGCGGAGCACTTCATGTTCTCCGCCGTCATCAACGGCTGGCTCGTCGTCACCGGCGGTGTCCTGAGCAACAGCACCATCACCGGCAACACGTACTACGCCAAGATCCACGATGACGGCTCACTCAGTGGCTGGTTCACCGGTCCCACGCTGCCGACCCCGGTGTGGACAGGCATTGGGGCGAACTGGGCACTCTCGACCACCGATGACGCCCTCGTCGTCGTCGGCGGCACCATGGATGCGGCCAGCACCACGTTCTCGCCGAACATTCAGGTCCTGTCGGTAACCGCTGACGACGGCCCCGGACAGTGGTTCCTCACGAACGAGGCCACCCTGAGCGAACAGATCTACCGTGCCAGCTTGTTCACGGAGGGCGACGAGACGGGCAGCCTGGTGCGTCTCTTCAAGAACGGCACATACGTCTATTACAACTTCGTGCCCGTCCCGCTCGTGTCGGTGCCGCTGCCAGCGACCGGTCTCACCAACGGGGCGACTTATCACGTAGCGCTGCACCAGTCCCCAACGCAGGTGCCTTTGGTTGACTACCTGCAGTTTGGCGCGGGCGTCGGTGGCCTCGCCAGCACCTTCGAGTACAGGGCGGTGGGCTCCAGCGGCGCCTGGTCCGCCGACGCGTCTCGGTCGGTCCTGATCTCGGTGTACGACAACACCCCGAACGGAGGCCAGCCGCTTCACCTGTGGCAGGACCCGGACAGCTCCAAGCTCGCGGCCGCCAGCTCCACGTTCGTCAACGACTGGTACGGCCGTCTGGTTGGCTACTGCGAGGGGATCCTCTCGCCCAACGACGCGCTGAACTCGAACCCGACGTTCGTCACCGGCACCTCACCGTGGGTGGCGACGAACTGCACGCTCACCCAGTCGAACGCGCAGGTTCACGGCGGCCTCACCGAGTCGGGCCTCATCACGCCGAACGGCACCTCAGCCACGGTGTACGCCTCGTCGGAGCTCATCCGCGTGACGCCCGGTCAGTGGTACGAGGCTCAGGGCTGGCTCTACTCGCCCCCTGGCTGGTCGAACGTGTCGCTGAGCGTGAACTGGTTCGACGGCAACCAGGTCTACCTGGACACGTCGTACAGCATCGTTTCCCTCACAGCGGCCACCTGGACCCAGCAGGTCAACAGCTTCCAGGCGCCGAACGGAGCCACGTACGCGACGCTGGTGCCAACCGAGGGCGGAACGCCGAGCACCGCGAGGACGCTGTTCCTGTCGAACCTCACACTCACCGACGCCGACCCGAGCGTGCTCGCCAGCGTCGCGCAGATGACCTACCCGGACAGCGAGCCGTGGGCGCCAACGGGTCTCACGCAACTGAACTGACGGCCCGCCAAGTCCCCTCTCAGGCCCGCTTCTGGCGGGCCTGACTGGTTCTCAGGGCGCGGCCGGCCGCAGCCGCTCGCCGTCACTCAACCCCCTTCGCGGGCTGCTCCTGCCCTTGGCGGGTCGAGTGTTCGAGGCGTGGCGCGACCGGCTTGCCGCCACGCTCAACGGCGAGTGCCGCCGGTACGGCGCGGTCGAGGACAGCCCCGCGTCAAGAAGACGATGATGCCGGGCTCGGTGGTGGCCGCCCCGCCGCGGATGAGGCACCGTCAGGGGTGTGCGTGCACGGACGAGGCGATGGATGCTATGAAGTTGGCGTGCTCGCCGTTCGACACTATTGAGGAACCCGACCTGTCGGACGAGCTCCTGAGGCAGCTCGGAGCGTGGGTCGGGAAGTTCCACCAGTCGCGCATGGCGGATTTGGCCGGCCAGGACTGAGTCCCAAGCATCGCAGGGGCCCCACGGGCGGGTCCCGACTGCCTCTCGGGGCAGCTGAGTGCCCGTCTGAGGCCCTTCGCCCGGGCGCAGGGGTTTCTCCTGGTTGGCCAGCCAGACCGGATGCCTGAGACCCAGCTTGAAGTCGGCATATGAGCGGAAACCGTGTGCGATGAGACGCGTGGGGCTGTCATCCTCTGGGGATGCATCCGCTGTTTCAGGTTCCGTCCACCGAGGTCACGTTGCCCTTGGTGGAGGACTTCATCAACTTGAAGATCCGAGAGAGTCTCACAGTCGAGTACAAGCGCGCCGGTGACAAGCCGATCGAGGCGGTAGCGGCGCTCGCGAACACCTACGGTGGCCTGCTCTTCGTGGGCGTTGCCGAGGGAGACAAGGGCGTCCCCTCCGAGATTACGGGAGTCCCTCTCGGCGAGAAGGAGAGGCTCGTCAACCAGATGGGCACGAGCTTCGACCCGCCCTGGTCGCCCGAGGTGATCGAGGTGCCCTGCAACGAGCAGGGTGACAAGGTCGTCTTGGTGGTCCGCATCGACCGAGCGACCGTCCCGCGGCCGATCGTCCTCAACGGCTCGATCTTCGTGCGCCTCGACGCTCGGAATGAGAAGGCGAACCGGCAGATGATGCGGATGCTGCTGGACGACCCGAACTCGCAGCCGGAGCCCCGGCCGTCGGCGGCGACGCGGAGCCTCTATCGTCACGAATCTCTCTTCGTGAACGTGGGCAACAACCCAGATGTTGCCTTGCGAGCGTCGAGTGCGTTGCCCCTGTGGCAGGGGCGGGAACGGACGCGGTTCCCGAGCGGGCTGGCGGGGAAGGTCACCGAGGCCTTGCAGGACACAGGCGCGCACCTGTTGCTGGGCAGACTGGGGCTCGCGCTCGTGGATGGCGGACAGGTCACCTTGACGTCATGGCAGCTCCTCGCCGCCACGAGCCGACGGGTGAAGCTGCGGATATCCACCAGCGGTGCGGACGGGTCTGCGCCCTCGCGACCTGGCGCGCAACTGGTCTGCACCGTCTCCCTGACCGGTGATGAGCCCGCATCGGAACTTGAGGTTCTGCTCGACAGCGCCGTGTGGCTTCCGTCCGGCGTTCCACTTGGACTCGACCTCTTCCTCAAGGTGTTCGATGAGAGCGTTCCGATCGTGGCGAACACGCTGCTGCCGGTGATTGCGGAGGCAACGATTGGGATCAACGCGATGCCGGTTCCGCTGACCGAGATTCATGTCGCGTCGAGAACCCGACGTGATAATCACGGAGACGCGGTCCGGCCCAGCCTGGACGAGTTCGTTTCACTGGGGTCGCTGGGTGAGCGGGTCGGCAGCCAGGGCATCAGTCACGGTGGCGAGACGCTGCTGCGCAGTCTGGTGGACCCCCCGCGGTGGGACGAAGCCGTGCGAGAGGCGCTGGTCACCATGGCGATGGACTGGGGCTTTCCCGACCCCAAGTTTCCCTGACTGCCGCCCAGCGACCGAGGCGAGGGATGGGAAACGACGACCGGCCGGCCTCCGGGTGGAAGGACGGCCAGTGTCGTGTTCGGTGAGGCTACGCCCCCGGTCCCACCAGGCAGCGGTATTCGTTGGCGGTGTCGGCGTCCACGAGCGTGCCCTCAATGCTTCTGAGAGAAGTCAAGGGCACGGGCACGTCCATGCCCGTCACGTAGATGGTCTTGCCGCCGCTCGTGTCGGCGTACCAGGTCTTGTCGTAGGCCTTGCCCGTCGTGGTGGTCGCCGTCAGCTCCACCGTCCCGGCTCGGGAGGCGAACACCGCCCAGCCCGCGGTGCCGTGTGCCCCCGCCCGGTAGCGGAGGACGCAGTTGGAGGACCCGTCGCCCTGGTGGTCGAGGCGCGGCAGGTCACTCGGCTGCGCGCTGGGTGTCGGCTTGGCCGCCGCCGCGCGGGTGGCGGACGGCGACGGGGACGCGTGCCGCGTCTCGTGACGGGCGGCGCTGACCTTGCCGTCGCCGCCGTCCGGCTTGGCCACCTGGGAGTAGATGGCGCTGCCCACGCAAAAGGCCACGACGCCCGCGATGGTGGCCGTCTTCCGGTTGAGTCTCACGCTTTTCCGTTCTTCTCGCGTTGGGCTGGAGCGTGCCACAGCCGCCGCCAGGTCTGGTAGAGGTGCTGAGCGTGCGGGCAGGTGCCGTCCGCCCAGCCGTCCGCGTTCACGGCCTTGCAGGCTCGACACCCGGAGGCGTGGGTGACCAGGTGGCGGTAGGCGGCCTGCGCGGGCGTCTCGCCGGGGAGGTCCTCGGTGGGGACGTCGTTGCCGTTCTCGTCGTGGACGAGAACGCGCTGCTGGTACGGCGGACCTGATGGGCGGTCACGCCACTGCCTCTCAACCCGCGTTCCCACGGCTCTCACCCCCGCCGAGGTTCTCGTAGTGGTCGCAGAGGGCGAGGACGGAGCGGGCGAGCCGCCGCGCCGACGCCACGCGGACGGCGAGGGTGCCCCCGTCGCCGAGGCGGAGTCGCATCCGGGCCTCGCCGCAGCAGGCGAGGGCGCAGGCGCGCGGCACGTCGTCCTCGGGGAGGGCCCAGGCGAGGGTCTCGACGTCCGGCACGGCGACCACGATGTGGCCGCGGAGCCGCGCGGTGAGCGTGCTCAGTTCGTCGGCGGCGGGCGGCTCGGCGTCCTCGGTGAGCAGGCGGCGCGCGCCGTCGCGCATGACCTGGACGTCGAGCGGCCGGCGGTCCGGCTCTTCAGTGGTGGGTGGGCGGGCGGTACGTTGCCCCATGTTGGCGCTCCTTTGCAGCGTCGGCCACGCCCCCGGAGGTCTAGTCCACCTCGCGGGGGTCTCCCCTTAGAACTGCCGAGGCTAGAACCCGCCCCCTGATCAAAGCCAGGCGTGTGCAGAAGTGTGCAACCCACCTCACCCGGCGGGAGGTGGACGGGTCACCACGGGTTGACCGGGCTCACACCTGGGGGAGAATAGACCGCAAAAATCTGCACACCGAGAGAGCGGAGAACGCCGTGACGCTACGGTTCATCGGGATCGACCCGAACACCGGTGACGACGAGAGCCCCACCGTGTGGGTCGACCAGGAGAAGGGGGAGCTCGTCTTCCAGGGGTGGAAGCCGGGCACGGAACTGGAGGCGGAGTGCGCCGCGTTCGAGGTGCCCGGCCACGGCAGGGGCGTCCCGGAGGGGGAGGCCGTGGTGCGCATCCCGGCCAGGATGGTCGGCATGATCAGGGAGGCGTGTGATGTCGTCGAGCGTGCCGCCGTTCGCTGAGCTCCTCGCGGGCTGCGAGCGGTCCGCCGTTCACCTGGAGATGCGCGACGTCTACGCCGTCACCAGCGAGGCCGAGCGGTTCGCGGCCTGGCGCGACGGGCACCGGCTCAACCCGGCTGACCGCGCGTCCTGGTGGCGGCCGTGGCTCAGCCTGGTCGAGGAGACGGTCGCCCGCGGGGTCGAGGTGCGCCGGGCCCGCGTCGTCTCCGAGCCGGTGAGCGAGTACATCCGCTACGAGCACTCGTTCACCTTCACCAACGTGGCCGCCGGGGAGCAGGTGCGCTGGCTGCCCCGCCGCCGGGCCTCGGACCTCGCGCTGCCCGGCAACGACTTCTGGCTCCTCGACGGCCGCCTGATCCGCTGGAACCACTTCACCGGTGACGGCGGCTCAGCGGGCCAGGAGCTGAGCGACGACCCGGCGTCTGCGAAGCTGTGCGCCGAGGCGTTTGAGGCCGTCTGGGGCCGCGCCACGCCACACGACCGGTACGAGATCCGCTAAGAGCAAGGAACGTCAGGCCCGTTGATGTCCGTCTCCCCGTCCTCCTCTGCCCAGGCCGCGCGCGAGGCCGTCGCCCGGCGCCTGCGCGACCTCCGCCGGGAGGCGGGGCTGACGGTCAAGGAACTGGCGGCGGCGTGCGGCTGGCACCACGCGAAGACCTCCCGGGTGGAGAACGCCCTCACCGCCCCGTCCGCCCGGGACATCCGCGCCTGGTGCGAGGCGACCGGGGCGGTCGGCCAGGCGCAGGACCTCATCGTCCAGTCCCTCAACGCCGAGTCGATGTACCGGGAGTGGCGCCACCAGATCCGGAACGGCCTCAGGCAGCTCCAGGAGGGCTCGGCGCGGCTGTTCGAGGACACCGAGCTGTTCAGGGTCTACTCCGCCACGCTCGTTCCCGGGCTGCTCCAGACGGAGGGGTACGCCGCGGGTGTCCTGGCCAGCGCCGCCCGGTTCCGGGACGTGCCCGTGGACGACAGCGCGGCGGCGGCGCGGGCCAGGGTGGAGCGCTCCCGCGTGCTGTACGAGCCGGGGCGCCGGTTCGTGCTCGTCATGGAGGAGGGCGTCCTCCGCTGCCGGATGGCGGACGAGGACGCCATGGCGGCCCAACTCGGCTTCCTGCTCACCGCCGGGGCGCTGCCCGCGGTGTCCCTGGGGATCATCCCGATGACGGCCACGGAGCGTGCCCAGTGGCCGAGGGAGACCTTCCACGTCTACGACGACAAGCTGGTGTCGGTGGAGCTCGTGTCGGCGCGGGTGCGGATCAACCAGCCGTCGGAGATCGCCCTCTACCTCAAGGCCTTCGAGGAGCTCCGGGCCTCGGCCGTGTACGGGGCGGAGGCCCGAGATCTGGTCCTCCGGGCGATCGAGGCGCTGCGGTAGGTGTGGACATGCTTACGTGCGCGGGACTCGTGCCGAGAGAAGAAACGTGTGGACACGCTTAGAAGGAGCTGGCGCGGACGGATTGCAATTTCCGGCAGGTGTCCGACCTCCACGGCGCCCTATACGAAGAGAGTCAGGCCCATCGCCACGCTCTCCGTAGCGTTGCTCGCCCATTCACTCTCTCGCGCACCATCGCCTCGCCTCGCTCGCTTCATCTGACCACGGTCAGCGCGTCAAGCCGTGAGTCTCAGCTCTCGCTCGCCTCTGTCTCGCCTCACTCACGCGTGAGTGTGCGCACGTGTGCAACTAGGTCGTGCCGCGCAACGGGCACCCACTCGGTCGCATGGCTGGCGATGCCCGTGACGCTCGCCTCCTAGCGCAACGAGAAGCGGCGTGACGCGCTGGTCCGCGTCACGCCGCTTCTGGGAACGCCCGCTACTTCTTGGTGCGCTTCACGGCGATCTTGTCCCGCACTCGGTACACCAGCTCGCTCGGGTTGTCGGTGCGGCGACGCTGGAACGTCAGCTTGGTCTCTCGGTCGAAGCAGTAGCGACGAGCCTGCTTGAAGACGCGCTCAAGCGCCTCGGGGCCGCTGAGGGTGACGACCTGCCACGCGTTCTTGTCCGTCTGCCACGCCTCGTACGCGTTCTCCACGAAGGTGGCGACCTCCTGGGGAACGCTGCTCGTGCCCGCCTCGTAGCGCTTGGGGGCGAGAAGGGCGCTGAGGTCGTCCGCGACCGGCGCGGCGGGCGTCTCGGCGGCGCCGGTGCTCCTGGTGGCCTTGGCGGCCGGGGTCTTGGGGGCTGCGGTCTGAGCCATCGTCTCTTCCTCTTCCTGTTCCGGGGCGGCCACCACTTGGTGACTGTATGTAGTTAAATATTACGGTGAGTAGTTATCGCTGTCCACATCAACTGCCGCTTGGTTCACGGGAGTTGCTGAGAAGTCGCAGGTCGGGGCGTGATACCGGCGGTGATACCTGACCTGAATGACCGGCCGTTCTCCAGGTGGGCCCGACTGGCCCCTCGCCGCTGCGAAGCCCCTGGTCGGAGTGGCTTCAGGTGTCCTGGCCGGTATCCGCCTGTCGGGCAGAGACATAAACTGGATTTATGAGCAGTGACGAGACGGACGGCGGGCGGGAAGGTTCGATAGCGCACCGGGTGCCGGATCTGGGCGCGCTGGAACTGCTGCTGGCGGTGGCCCGGCTCGGCAGCCTCGGCGGCGCGGCACGCGAGCTCGGCATCACCCAGCCGGCGGCGAGCAGCCGGATCCGCTCGATGGAACGGCAGCTGGGTGTCGCCTTGGTGGACCGCTCCCCGCGAGGTTCACGCCTGACCGACGCGGGTGCTCTGGTCACCGACTGGGCGCGGCGGGTCGTCGAGGCCGCCGCCGCGTTCGACGCGGGTGCACAGGCGCTACGGCACCGGCGCGACTCCCGGCTCCGGGTCGCCGCGAGCATGACCATCGCGGAGTACCTGCTCCCCGGCTGGCTCCTGGCCCTGCGCTCCCAACGCCCCGACACGGCGGTGTCGTTGCTGGCCGGCAACTCCACGACGGTCGCGGAGCAGCTCCTGTCCGACGAGGCGGACCTGGGCTTCGTGGAGGGCCTGTCGGTACCGCCCGGCCTGGACTCCACGGTGATCGCCCACGACCACCTGATCGTCGTGACAGCCCCGACCCACCCCTGGGCCCGCCGCCGACGCCCCGTCCCCGCGACGGAGTTGGCGTCCACACCGCTGATCCTCCGGGAAAAGGGCTCCGGCACTCGCCAGGTCCTGGACGCGGCCCTGGGCGGCCTGGCCCGCCCTCTCATCGAGCTGTCCTCCACTACGGCGGTCAAGGCATCCGCGGTCAGCGGAGCGGGCCCGGCTGTCCTCAGCGAACTCGCAGTGGGCGAGGAACTGTCGACCCGCCGCCTCGTCCGCATCCCGGTCGAGGGCCTCACCCTGGCCCGAGACCTGAGAGCGGTCTGGCCCACGGGCCACCGCCCGACAGGCCCGGCCCGCGAGCTCCTGTCCCTGACCCGGGGTTAGCGTCCCGTCCCGGGGGGCTCCGCCCCCAGACCCCCGACCTGTGCCCACCCACCACCCGACTCGGTGAGTTGAGAGGTGTGCGGCCTCGGCTCGGTGGGGCGTGAGGCTCGCGGCCCTGGCGCGGTGGAGTGAGCGGTGCGCCACCCTGACTTGGTGGGGCCAGGGGGTGCGGCCCTGGTTTGGTGGAGTGAGACTCTCGCGACCCGGGCTCGGTGGGCCGAGGGGGCGCGCTCCGCCGATTCAGTAAGCCGAGAGGCTCGCGGCCTTGGCCCGGTAGGGCGAGCGGTGCGCCACCCCGACTCCGCGCTGAGAAGTGCGCGACAGGACCCGGAGCAGCCGAGCGATGCGTCACCCCAGCCCGAAGTATTGACGCCGGGGGGGCGAAAACCCTTGGCACGCGCCCGTGTCCCTCCCTCACCATGACCGGCATGGCTCTTCCCACCGCCCCGCCCGCCACCGGCGTCCGTACGCCCTGGGAAGCTCTCCCCGCCCACGTCCACGACGCCGTCGCGCGGTTGCTCGGTTCGCCCGTGACCCGGGCCGTCACTCAGGTCGGCGGATTCTCACCGGGCACTGCCGCTCGGGTGCGGACAGCCGACGGCACTCGGGCCTTCGTCAAGGCGGTCAGTGCCGAAGTGAACCCGCACAGCCCGGAGTTGCATCGCGCCGAGGCTCGTAACGCTGCGGCCCTCCCAGTCGGGGTTCCCGCCCCTCGTCTTCTCGGCAGCCACGACGACGGCACCTGGGTTGTGCTGGTCTTCGAGGAAGTGGTGGGGCGGCAGCCCCATGTCCCTTGGCGGAAAGGCGAGTTGGCGCGGGTGCTGCGTGCCGTGGAGCGGCTCGGCCGTACCCTCACGCCGTCTCCCGTCGTCGCACCACCCGTGGCCGACCGACTTGCCCACGACTTCGACGGGTGGCGGCGTCTGCTCGACGGGGAGGTGGGGGATGTCGGCGGGCGGCTCGACCCCTGGACGGTCGAGCATCTTCCCGAGCTTGCCCGACTCGCCGCGCCCTGGGCCGAGTTCGCCTCCGGTGGCACTCTCGCGCACTGCGATCTGCGTGCCGACAACATGCTGCTCACGGACGACGGCGGGGTCGTCTTCGTCGACTGGCCGCATGCCGTTCTTGCCGCACCCTGGTTCGACCTGTTGGTCATGCTGCCGTGCGTGCGGGCTCAGGGCGGGCCGGATCCCGAGGAGTTGTTCCGTCGGCATCCCCTTGCCGAGGGTGCTGATCCGGCCGGTGTCACCGCCACCCTGGCGGGGCTCGCCGCGTTCTTTGTCGAGCACTCGCTGCTGCCTCCGCCGCCGGGTCTCCCCACCCTGCGCGCCTTCCAGCGGGCGCAGGGTGACGCGGCCCTCGGCTGGCTCAGGACGCGGTGGGGGACGGTCGTGTCGTAGTAGCGACCGTGGCCGCTTCCACCAGCGCCCGCATCACGCGCAGGTCCTCGCCCATCTCCGGGTGCCATTGGACGCCCAACACCCAGTCTGCGGAGGGGAGTTCGACCGCCTCTGCCGTGCCGTCCTCGGCCCAGGCCGAGACCACCAGGCCCGCGCCCAGACGGTCCACGGCCTGGTGGTGGAACGTCGGGACCGAGGTCTCCTCCGGTACCGCTGTCGCGTACAGCGTCCCCGGTACCGGCTTGACCGGGTGGCGGCCGAAGACTCCCGGGGTCTCCGCGTGGCCGTCGATGTGCTGGACGAGGGTGCCGCCCACGGCGACGTTCAGGAGTTGCATGCCGCGGCAGATGCCCAGCAGGGGGAGGCCGGCTGCCAACGCGGCCTCGATCAGGGCGAGTTCCCAGGCGTCGCGGGCGAGGGCGGGAGGGCCGGTGCGGGGGTCGCGCTCGGCGCCGTAGCGGACCGGTTCGACGTCCGGACCGCCCGCGATCACCAGGCCGTCCAGGCGGGCCACGGTCGCCGCCGCGTGCTCGGGGGCGTCCGGCGGCAGCATCGCGGCGAGGCCGCCCGCCTGTTGGACGAGGCGCGGGTAGCCGGCCGGCAGCAGCGCGGCCTCCAGCTCCCAGGCGCCCCAGCGCGCTCCCGCCTCCAGATACGTACTGATGCCGATCAGCGGCCTGCCCGCCATGCTTTCCTCCGACCGCGAAGCGACGTGAATGGACTTGACGGGGACCATTAGACAACCCCACCCGTCACGCCAGGAAGCCCCGCAGCAGAGCCGCCGTCCCGGCGCAGTGCTCCCGCATCATCTCCCGCGCCCCGTCCGCGTCCCCGTCCAGCACCGCCTCCACCAGCGCGATGTGCTGCCGCTGCGAGTGCTCCAGGTTGCGGACCAGGAGCGGGATGCAGTCGAGGAGGTCGTTCACCGTGGCACGTACCGCCGCGTACTGCGCGGTCAGGGTCGGGGAGCCGCACAGCTCGGCCAGGGTGAGGTGGAGCAGGGTGTCCAGGCGGCGGTAGTCGGCGAGCGGGGCGTCGTGCGTGCGGGCGAGGGCGTCGCGCAGACGGCCCGCCTGCTCGGCGTTCAGGCCGTGCGTCGCGCACAGGCCCGTCGCGCCGACCTCCAGCACCTCCCGGAACCGCAGCACGTCCTCGATGTCGACCGCGCTGATCCGCCGCCGCAGCTCGTCCTCGCCGCCGGCGTCCGACTTCGGCAGCACGAACGTCCCGCCGTAGCGCCCGCGCCGCGACTCCACGAGTCCCTGGTCCTGCAGTACCTTCAGAACCTCGCGCAGTGTCACCCGGCTGATCCCCAGCCGTTCGGCCAGCTCCCGCTCGGCCGGCAACCGCTCGCCCCCCGGCACCAGCCCCAGCCGTACGACCTGCAGAATCTGTTCCAGCGCCTCTTCGAAGCCGTTGCCCGCCCGCACCGGCCGCAGCACCGGGGTCAACCGGTCCTCGACGCCGTCCTCCGCATCCAGCGACATATGGCGGCACCCCCTTCCCAAGCAATGGTTCTCCGCAATACCTTATGGCTTCCGGCCCGGCCGGAAAAAGCGCGCAGAAGCCGAAGGAGCTTTCCCGTGGCAGACCGCACACCCCCGCTGAGCGTCGAGGAGCTGCACGCCCTCGTCGCCAGTGGCGAGATCGACACTGTCGTCCTGGCCTTCCCCGATATGCAAGGCCGGCTCCAGGGCAAGCGGTTCGCCGCCCGCTTCTTCCTCGACGACGTGCTCCGACACGGCACCGAGGGCTGCAACTACCTCCTCGCCGTCGACACCGAGATGAACACGGTCGACGGCTACGCGATGTCCTCCTGGGAGCGCGGTTACGGCGACTTCGCCATGCACCCGGACCTTTCCACCCTCCGCCGTGTGCCCTGGAACGCGGGCACCGCCATGCTCATCGCCGACCTCGCCTGGAACGACGGATCGCCGGTGGTCGCCGCACCCCGCCAGATCCTGCGCCGCCAGCTGGAGCGCCTCGCCGAGCACGGTTTCACCGCGCAGGTCGGTACGGAGCTGGAGTTCATCGTGTTCAAGGACACGTACGAACAGGCCTGGGACGCCAACTACAGAGGCCTCACCCCGGCCAACCAGTACAACATCGACTACTCGGTGCTGGGGACGGGGCGCATCGAGCCGCTGCTCCGCCGGATCCGCAACGAGATGGCCGCCGCCGGGCTGACCGTCGAGTCCGCCAAGGGCGAGTGCAACCCCGGCCAGCACGAGATCGCCTTCCGCTACGACGACGCCCTCGTCACCTGCGACCAGCACGCCGTGTACAAGACCGGCGCCAAGGAGATCGCCTCCCAGGAAGGCGTCTCGCTCACCTTCATGGCGAAGTACAACGAGCGCGAGGGCAACTCCTGTCACATCCACCTCTCGCTCGGCGACGGCAACGGCGGCAACGCCATGGCCGGAGACGGCGAGGGGGGCATGTCGGAGGTCATGCGGTACTTCCTCGCGGGCCAACTCGCCGCGCTCCGCGACTTCTCGTTGCTCTACGCCCCGAACATCAACTCCTACAAGCGGTTCCAGCCGGGCTCGTTCGCGCCGACCGCCGTCGCCTGGGGCTACGACAACCGCACCTGCGCGCTGCGGGTCGTCGGCCACGGCCGCTCCATGCGCTTCGAGAACCGGCTGCCCGGAGGCGATGTCAATCCGCACCTCGCGGTGGCAGGGCTTGTCGCGGCCGGGCTCTACGGCATCGAGCAGAAGCTGGAGCTGCCGGAGGCCTGCGTCGGCAACGCCTACACCGGCGAGTACGCGCACGTGCCCACCAACCTCCGTGAGGCCGCCGAGCTGTGGGAGAACAGCCCGATCGCCAAGGCCGCGTTCGGGGACGAGGTCGTCGCGCACTACCGCAACATGGCGCGCGTCGAACTCGAGGCCTTCGACGCCGCCGTCACCGACTGGGAGCTGCGCCGCTCCTTCGAACGTCTGTGAGGACCCCGCTCCCTTTGCCTGCCGACGAACGTCTGTGAGGACTCCCTTGCCTGCCGAGCACCCGCTGCACGTACTGAACCCCGCCACCGAGGAGGTCATCGCCACCGTCCCGGCCGCCACCGCGGCCGACGTGGACGCCGCCGTCGTACGCGCCGCCCGGGCCCAGGCGAAGTGGGCCGCCCTGCCGCCCGCCGACCGGGCCCGCCTGCTGCGCCGCTTCGCGACCGCGGTGGACGAACACCTGGAAGAACTTGCCCAGTTGGAGGTGCGCGAGGCCGGGCACACGGTCGGCAACGCCCGCTGGGAGGCCGGCAACGTCCGTGATCTGCTCGACTACGCGGCCGGGGGAGTGGAACGGCTGACGGGTCGTCAGATCCCGGTCGCGGGCGGCCTCGACGTCACGATCCTCGAACCGCTGGGCGTGGTGGGCGTGATCGCGCCCTGGAACTTCCCCATGCCGATCGCCGCCTGGGGCACCGCCCCCGCGCTCGCGGCGGGCAACGCGGTCATCCTCAAGCCGGCCGAGACGACCCCGCTCACCGCGCTCCGACTGGCCGAACTCGCCCTGGAGGCAGGCCTTCCCGAGGGTCTCTTCCAGGTGCTGCCCGGCCACGGCCCGGTCACGGGCACCGCGCTCGTCGAGCACCCGGGCGTCGCGAAGATCGTGTTCACGGGGTCGACGGCCGTGGGCAAACAGGTGTTGGCGAAGGGCTCGGAACTCCTCAAGCGCGTCACCCTCGAACTCGGCGGCAAGAGCCCCAACATCGTCTTCGCCGACGCCGACATCGAGGCAGCCGCAGCCGCTGCCCCCATGTCCTTCCTCGACAACTCCGGCCAGGACTGCTGCGCCCGCACCCGCATCCTGGTCCAACGCGGCGTCTACGAACGGTTCCTGGACCTCCTGACCCCCGCGATCGAGGGGGTCACGGTCGGCGACCCGGCCGACGAGAAGACGGACATGGGCCCGCTGATCTCCAAGGTCCAGCTGGAGCGCGTCCGTTCGTACGTCACCGACGACCTGGCCGGCATCCGCGGCAAGGCGCCCGAGGGCCCCGGCTTCTGGTTCCCGCCCACCGTCGTCACCGGCGTCGACCCGCACGCACGCGTGGCCGTCGAGGAGGTCTTCGGCCCCGTCGCCGTAGTGCTCCCCTTCGAGGACGAGGCGGAGGCGATCGCCCTCGCCAACGCCACCGACTACGGCCTCTCCGGCTCCATCTGGACCCGGGACGTCGGCCGCGCGCTGCGCGTCTCGAAGGCCGTCCGGGCGGGCAACCTGTCCGTCAACTCCCATTCCAGCGTCCGCTATTGGACCCCCTTCGGCGGCTTCAAGCAGTCGGGGATCGGCCGCGAACTCGGCCCGGACGCGCTCACCGCCTTCACCGAAACCAAGAACGTCTTCATCAGCGACGTCTCCCCCACCAACGTCTCCACCAGCACGGAGGGCCCCGCACAGTGACCTCAGAGATTGTTTGCCGGCGACTCGTCGGCCGTACCGCCGTCATCACCGGAGCCGGCAGCGGCATCGGCCTCGCCACCGCGCGGCGGCTCGCCTCCGAGGGGGCCAACGTCGTCTGCGGTGACATCGACGAGACCCACGGCAAGGCGGCGGCCGACGAGGTCGGCGGGCTCTTCGTGAAGGTCGACGTCACCGACCCCGAGCAGGTCGAGGCGCTCTTCAAGGCCGCCTTCGACACCTACGGCAGCGTCGACATCGCCTTCAACAACGCGGGTATCTCGCCGCCCGACGACGACTCCATCCTCGACACCGGCCTGGAGGCCTGGAAGCGCGTCCAGGACGTCAACCTCACCTCCGTGTACCTGTGTTGCAAGGCCGCGATCCCCTACATGCGCCGCCAGGGCAAGGGCTCCATCATCAACACGGCGTCCTTCGTGGCGCGGATGGGTGCGGCGACCTCCCAGATCTCCTACACCGCCTCCAAGGGTGGGGTGCTGGCCATGTCCCGTGAACTGGGCGTGCAGTTCGCCCGCGAGGGCATCCGCGTCAACGCGTTGTGCCCGGGACCGGTGAATACTCCTTTGCTCCAGGAGCTGTTCGCCAAGGACCCCGAGCGGGCCGCGCGCCGCCTGGTGCACATCCCGGTCGGCCGTTTCGCCGAGGCGACCGAGATCGCCGCCGCCGTCGCGTTTCTGGCGAGCGACGACTCGTCGTTCGTCAACGCCGCCGACTTCCTGGTCGACGGTGGCATCTCGGGGGCGTACGTCACCCCGATGTAGTCCGTGAACCCCCGCCGGAGCGGGGGCAGTTGACCCCGTGGAGTCTCACAGGAAGGTCATGCCCTCGCCCCGGTAGGTGGGGACGGTGGCCGTCACCTGGTCACCTTCGATCAGGTGCAACGCGTCGAACCGCTCGCACAGTTCACCGGCCTTGGCGTGCCGGAACCACACCTTGTCGCCGATGAGCAGGTCGTCGGCGGGGGAGCCGAGCAGCGGCGTCTGCACCTCGCCGGGCCCCTCCTGGGGGTCGTAGCGCAGACCCTCCGGGAGGTACGGCACCGGGAGCCGGTCGGGGCCCGCGGCGCCGGAGGCGGGGTAGCCGCCGCCGAGGACGGTGACCACGCCGACGCCCGGGCGCCGTACGACGGGCTGGGCGAAGAGCGCGGCCGGACGGGCGCTGAACGACGTGTAGTTGTCGAAGAGGCGCGGCACGTACAGGCCGGAGCCCGCCGCGATCTCGGTCACGGAGTCCTCGGCGGCGGTGTACTGGACACTGCCGGTGCCACCGCCGTTGACGAACTCCAGATCCGGTACGACGGCCCGCACGGCACGCACCACCTCGGCGCGCCGCTCGGCGAGTTCGCGCTTGGCCGTGGCCTGCATCAGCCGGATCGCGCGGGAGCGGAAGGGCCGCCCCGCGACGGAGTCGCCGACACCGGCGATGTGGCCCTCGTAGGCCATGATCCCGACGACCTTGAAGCCGGGGCGACGCGACACCGTCCTTGCGATGTCGGCGAGTTGGGCGGGGGAGCGGAGGGGGGAGCGGAGCGCGCCGATGCGCACCCGGCCGCCGAGCATCCGCAGCGCGGTGTCCAACTCCAGGCAGACACGCACCACTTCGGTGCCGCCGGCGCGTGAGTCGTCGATGAGCTTGAGCTGCGCCGGGTCGTCGATCATCACGGTGACGGCGGCGGCGAGCTTGGGGTCGCCGGCCAGTTCCGCGAAGGCGGCGTGGTCGGCGGAGGGGTAGGCGAGGAGGACGTCGTCGAAGCCGGAGCGGGCGAGCCAGAGGGACTCGGCCAGCGTGAAGGACATCAGGCCCGCGAAGCCGTCCCTGGCCAGGACGCGTTCGAGGAGGGTTCGACAGCGGACGGACTTGCTGGCGACGCGGACCGGCTTGCCACCGGCCCGGCGGACGAGGTCGTCCGCGTTGGCATCGAAGGCGTCCAGGTCGACGATCGCGAGAGGGGCGTCGAGGTGGGCGGTGGCCCGGTCGTAACGGGCCCGGTCGGCGGCGCGCGCAGTCATGAACGCAGCCTGCCAGACAGGATTACCGCAGGGTAGGGGGACGTTCCGGGCAGAAGCCCCGGGGGTGTGGACTGGTTCCCGTTCGAGCGGGGGCAACCCGTAGAGTGACGCGCACGCACGGAGGAAACGCCGCCGGTCGTTCGACCGCGCCCGGGATGGCGGTCCGCCGCGGCGGGTATGCGTGCTCGGGACGGCTTTGATTTTTTTTGTGAGCGTGCCGGGTGAGGCGGGGCGGACGCCGGTGCGTATACGAACAAGGGCAGGAGAACACCGGCCCGCACAAGAAACAAATGGTGGCCCGGGTACGAGGAAACGGGGGGTGCATGAGCACGGAAGCGCGGCGCGCCCCCGTACCGCCCCGTCCCACCTCGCCGCAGGCCCCTTCGGGGAGTTCGACGCAGCCCGTGAACGACACAACAGGCGAAGACTTGGACGGACCGTATTCCGGCACGGGGGGATCTTCCGGGGCCGCTTCGGGGGCAGGTTCGGGGCAGGGCCCGATTCCGCCGATTCCGCCGGTTCCGTCAATGCCTCCGGTGCCTCCGGTTCCGCCGGTGTCGGGTACGCAGGATGCGCAGGGCGGACCCGGGGCGTCGGCCGGGAGCGGTAGCGGCAGGGTGACCTGGGGTGGCGACCAGTCCGGTACGGGGTGGTGGGAGGGCGGCAACGCGAGACGCGCGGCGCGGCGGAGCGCCGGGGCCGACGCGGGCGCCGACTTCCGGGGAAACGGTTCGGGGGCGGACCGCGTAGTGGCTCCGGGCAACGGGTTCGATGGGGGTTCGGTCTCTCCGGGCGACGACTTCGAGGCTCGTGGCGGGCGTCCGGGCAACGGTTCTGACGCACGCGGGGCGTCTGAGGGCAACGGCTTCGCGAGCGGCGGCTTCGAGAGCTTCACGAACTTTGAGAACTTCGAGAGCGACGGCTTCGCGGGCGGTGGGTCGGGGGGCCGCGATGGAGCGGGGGTCCGCGACGGGGTTGGGGCCCGCAGCGGGGCAGGGGCTGGGTCCGGGGCGGGTTTCGAAACGAGAGCTGGGTCTGGGTCTGGGACGGGGTCCGAAGCCGGGGCTGGGGCTGGGTCCGGGGCTGGGTCTGGGACGAGGTCCGAAACGGGAGCTGGGTCAGGGTCTGGGACGGGGTCCGAAGCCGGAGCTGGGTCTGGGTCAGGGGCCGGGGCTGGGTCTGGGACGGGGTCTGAAGCCGGTTCAGGTTCTGTTGGCGTGTCGGCCGTCGGCTCCTCCGACACCCGGCCGCGCTTCCCCGGTGTTCGGCCCTTCTCGCCCTTCGCCGCCGAGACGGTGAGCCCTCCCCCTCCGCCGGCCTCGGCACGCTTCCCGGACACACCGCCGCCGTCCGCGACCGACCCGCGCCGCGCGAACCCCGAACGACCCACCACAGTCCCGCCCCGGCCGCCACACAGGCCGACGGCGACGGGCACCGGCGAAGCGCACCGGGAAACCAGGCCGGACACGAGCCCACCCCTCCGCCCGACCCCGCCGGCAGCCTCCGACACCCCGCCGCGCCCGACTGTCCCACCGCGCCCTGCGGGCGAGGCTCCGCGTCAGTCGTCCGACTGGTCGCGGCAGGAGCCGTCGTCTCGCCCGGTAGCGGCTGCTGGGTCGACGGTTCCGCCGCGTCCTGCGACCGAGGCTCCGCGAGAGACCTCCCA
>NZ_BARG01000006.1 GCF_000376565.1 Streptomyces hokutonensis
AGCCCCGCGCCCCTAAAAGCCTGCTCTTACGCGGCTAGATGCCCCAGGTCGTTCCAGCTCTCTATCGCCGGCTCGCCGTAGGCCCAGCCCAGTACCGACAGCGACGTGGGGTTGAGGCGTATCCGCGCCGCGAAGTCGATCGGCAGGTCCAGCCAACGCGCGCCGATCGAGCGGAGGATGTGGCCATGGGCGAATACGAGGACATCGCGGTCCTCGGCGCGTGCCCAGGCGACGACCTCGTCCGCGCGGGCGGTGACCTCCGCGAGGGTCTCCCCTTCGGGGACGCCGTCGCGCCAGATCAGCCAGCCAGGGCGTACGTCCTGGATCTCCTCCGGGGTCATGCCCTCGTAGGCGCCGTAGTCCCACTCCATGAGGGTGTCCCAGTCGGTGGCGCGGTCGCCGAAGCCGGCGAGTTCGCAGGTCTCACGCGCGCGTGCCAGTGGACTGGTGCGGACTTCGACCCCGGGAAGGCCGTCCAGTGGGGGCCGGTGCAGTCGCTCGCCGAGCACCTTGGCGCCGCGCCGGCCCTCTTCGAGGAGCGGGACGTCGGTCCTGCCGGTGTGCTTCCCGGACAGCGACCACGCTGTCTGTCCGTGCCGGGCCAGCAGGATGCGCGGTGCCATGGGGAACCTTTCCGGGAGATGTCCAGAGGCGGGTCATTCCATCATCGCGCACCCTGGAGAAGGGCAACCCGGGGGGCGATCTCTGCGTCTTTGAGGTCCGGGGGCGCCCGAAACGGGGCGCGCACATACGCCGTAAAGTGTCCCGACCGAGCAACCGGGAAGCCGGAGCACCGGGCACCGCACCAGGACAGAAGGGGGAGGGCGATCGGATGCCGCAGACCGAGACACCAGGCATCGAGGCGGACCGGCGAAGCCGGCTGCGCTGGTGGACCGAGCTGCCGCTGATCCTCATGGTGTACGCCTCGTACTCGGCGGGCCGCCTGCTGGCCAGGGGCGACACCGCGAGCGCCGTGGACCACGGGCTGGCGATCCTGCGCATCGAGAAGGTCCTGCACATCAACGCGGAGCACCCGCTCAACCGGCTCTTCACACGCGAGGCCTGGCTCGGTATCCCGGCCGACTTCTGGTACGCGTCGCTGCACTACCTGGTCACGCCCGCGATCCTGATCTGGCTGTTCCGTTCACGTGCACAGGTCTACCGCGCGGCCCGCACCTGGCTGATGACGTCCACGTTCATCGGCCTGATCGGCTTCACCCTGCTCCCGACCTGCCCGCCCCGGCTCCTCTCTCCGGACTACGGCTTCGTCGACACGATGGCCAAGTACAGCTCGTACGGCTGGTGGGGCGGCGACGCGAGCGCGCCGCGCGGCCTGGGCGGGATGACCAACCAGTACGCGGCGATGCCGAGCCTGCACTGCGGCTGGGCGCTGTGGTGCGGAGTGATGCTGTGGCGCTACGGCGGTACGCGGCTCACGAAGGTCCTCGGTGTCGCCTATCCGCTGCTGACGGCGATCGTGGTCATGGGCACCGCGAACCACTATCTCCTCGACGCGGTCGCGGGCGTGGTCGTGATGGGGCTCGGGTTCCTGCTCGCGCCGCAGGTCATGAAGGCCGCGGACCGGATCAGGACGCGGTTCGAGGGGCGCGGCTCGCTCGTCGCGGCCCGGTCCCGCGGCGCCTCTCTCGGCTCAGAAACCTCAATTGTCAGTGGCGGATGCCAGACTTCCCCGGGTGAGCGAATTCCACGGCAGCGCGAGTCACAGCTCGGTACCGGAGCCGAGCCGGGTGCCTCCCCCACGGACGCGGGGGACGGCGCTCCGGCACCGGCTCGCTGAGCTGCGCGGCCCTGACGTCCCGGCCAAGGCACTGGACGCGCGCGCCCTCGCGGCCCTGGCCGCGAACCCGGGCTGCGAGCGCCGGGCGATCCTGGACGGCGCGGGGGTGAACAAGGCGGTGCTGGCCGACGCGCTCGGCTCGCCGTCCGCCTTCGGGCAGTCCCAGTTCGCCTTCATGCGGGGCAACGCGTTCGAGGCCCGGGTGAAGGCGGACGGCGGCGCGGAGCTGCTGCGGCTGGTGCACGAGAAGCTGGACCCGGGCGCCGAGCCGCCGACCCGCGCCCGGGTGCCCGAGCTGACCGCGGTCGGCCCCGAGGGACGCGCGGCGCGTACGGCGCTGGCGCTGCGCGAGGCGACCGAGGCCGCCGCCTGGACGCTGCTGGACCACCCGATGCTCGCCCTGGACGTGGCGGGCTCCCCGGCCTTCCTGGAGCCGGACGCGGTGGTCGTGCACCCGGACGGCAGTTGGACGGTCGTGGAGATCAAGTCCTTCCCGATGCTGGACGGTTCGGCGGACCCGGCGAAGGTCGGCGCGGCGGCCCGCCAGTCGGCGGTGTACGTGCTGGCGCTGGAGGAGGTCGCCGCCCGCCTCGGCGCGGAGCCGGAGGGGCGCGCCGGTGTTGAGGGGGTGAGCGCGCGGAGGCCCGAAGGGTCGAGCACGGTCGCCCCCTCAACACCGGCTGAGGCGCCCCGGAGGCGGAGCGCCCAGGACAGCGTTCCCGTCCCCCAGGTGCGCACGCGCGTGCTGCTCGTCTGCCCGAAGGACTTCTCGAACCTGCCCACCGCGTCCGCCGTCGACGTCCGCAAGCAGCGGGCGGTCACCAGTCGTCAACTGGCCCGGCTCACCCGCATCGAGGACATCGCCGACACCCTCCCCGAGGGCACCTGCTTCGCCCCCGACCGCCCGGTCGCCGAGCTGACGGCCGCCGTCGAGTCGGTCCCGGCGGCCTACGCCCCCGAGTGCCTGGCCGCCTGCGAGCTGGCCTTCCACTGCCGCGACCGCTCCCGCGCATCCGGCGCGGTCACCGCTCTCGGCCGTTCCCTGCGCGCCGAGCTGGGCGACCTGACCACGATCGACGAGGTCCTGGCGGCGGCCCACGGCGAGGCCGGCGACCCGGACGACCCGGCGGTGGCTGCCCTGCGCAGGGCGGCGGAGTTGCGGGCCGAGGCGCTGGCGTACCACCCGGAGGGGCCGCACGGCGACCAGGGAATCCTGGGCGCCCACCCCGAGGATCCGCACAGCCGACAGGCAGTCCTGGGCGACGCCCGGCCGGAGGGCGCCCCATGTCGCTGATCTCAACTCTCGCCCGCCTGGAGGCCGTTCGCACCGGCCGCGCCCAGCCCGCCGCCACCGTGCGGCACCGGCATCTGTCCGAGCGCCCGCTCGTCCTGGTGCCGCTCACCACCGCCGGTGAGGCCGGCGCGCCCCTGGGTGCGCTCGTCGGTACGGACCGGGACGCGCCGCGGCTGCTCGTCGTACCGCAGCCGCGCGACCGCGACCTCAGGTTCGCGTTCCTGGCCGAACTCGCGGACGTGGTCCTGCCGTACATCGACACGTTCACCGAGGACGTGGAGGCCGCCGAGCGCAACGAGACCGATCCGGAGACCGGGAAGCGGATCAAGGTCGAGGTCGAACTGTGCGCGGACGCCCCGCAGTTGATCGTGCCGAGCCGCGCGGGCGTCGAGCTGGTCCGGCTGCTCGGCCGCTCGATGCGGTTTCGCCGTACGGCCGAGCAGGACCCGGAGACCCCGCATCCCGCGCCGCCGCACGTGCCGTTGCTCGGGCGCTGGCTGACCCACTTCGGGGAGCGGGCCCGGGTGCCCGGTTCGGCGCTGCTGCTCGCGCTCACCGAGGTGCTCGGCCGGCACTGGGCGACCGGTCAGTCCAGCCTGGAGGACCAGCACCTGGGCGCGCTGCTCGCCTGGATCGACCCGCCGGACGGTGTCTCCGGTGCGGAGGCCGCGCTCGACGCGGAGCTGCGGCGGGACGCGCAGGGCCAGTTGGTGTGCCCGCCGGCCGGCCCGGCCACGGACCCGGCGTTCGACAACAAGCTGCTCGCCCCCGCCATCGAGCGCTACGACCGTGCGCGTACCGCCCTCGCCGCCGCCGAGGACGGCATGGAGGCCGACGACCGGCTCGGTGAACTCACCGCCGCCGAGCGGGAGATCAGGGCCCTCGTCGAGAGCGTCACCCGCCCGACCTGGGACGCGGTGTGGCACGGGCTCGACCTGCTGCGAGGGCTGCCGGAGGGCGCGCACGCCGTCGACCGGTGGACGCGCGACCGCTGGTCGTTCACCGGTCACCGCGACCGGATCACCGCCGGTGAACCCCCGCAGCCGCGCCGCGACGACGCGGTGACCGCGGCCAACAAGCTCGCCACGCGCGAGCGCGAACAGGCCCGCCTGGACGCCCAGGAGGCCCTGGACGACCCGCTGGTGATGGCCGGGCGGCGGCTCGCCGGGGAGGCCTTCGCGGGCGAGGTCACGGATGTCGTCATGGCGTACAGCGAGGGCAAGAGCCCCCGCCCGCGCCCGCTGGTGACCGTACGCACGGACGACCGGCCGCATCTCGGGGAGCGGGCGAAGGTGTTCCGGTCACTGGGCGGCAAGCCGCAGTCGGCGGAGTTCGTGGACCACGAGGAGGAAGGCGCCCTCGTCGTCCTCCGGGTCGTCGACAAGATGGGCCGGGGCAAGGAGCCGGAGACCGGTTCGGTGCCGGAGAAGGGCGACCGGATCTGCTTCACGCTCTTCGAGCACGAGCAGCGGGGCGGCGCGAAACTGCCCGACCCGGAGGAGACACCGTGGACGCACGGCGGGCCGCCGGGCGAGGAGAGCACCGTCCAGGAGTCGGCGGATCCGGTGACCGAGGAGGACGTCCTGTGACGCCGGACACGGCTTTCGACCCCGGTGCCGAGGCCGGCCGGGCCACCGACGCGATCCTGCGCGACACCCTGCACGGCACCGCGCGCGGAGTCGTCGTCGACTCCCCGCCCGGCGCCGGCAAGTCCACGCTCGTCGTCCGCGCGGCGCTCGAACTGGCCGACGCGGGGCGCCCGTTGATGGTGGTCGCGCAGACCAACGCCCAGGTCGACGACCTCGTCGTACGGCTCGCCGAGAAGAACGGCGAGCTGCCCGTGGGCCGCCTCCACAGCAGTGACGCGGACCCGTACGACAAGGCGCTGGACGACCTGCCCAACGTACGGAAGTCGGCGAAGGCGGGTGAGCTGGCCGGGCTTCCGGTCGTCATCTCCACGGCGGCCAAGTGGGCACACGTCAAAGTTGACGAGCCGTGGCGGCACGCGATCGTCGACGAGGCGTACCAGATGCGCTCGGACTCCCTGCTGGCCGTGGCCGGGCTGTTCGAGCGGGCGCTGTTCGTGGGCGACCCGGGGCAGTTGGACCCGTTCGCGATCGTCGGCTCGGAGCAGTGGGCGGGTCTGTCGTACGACCCCTCGGCCTCGGCGGTGACGACCCTCCTCGCGCACAACCCCGAACTGCCGCAGCACCGCCTGCCGGTGTCCTGGCGCCTCCCGGCCTCGGCCGCTCCCCTGGTGTCGAACGCGTTCTACCCGTACACGCGTTTCCGCAGCGGCACGGATCACGGCGACCGGCGGCTCGCCTTCGGTGTCCCGTCGGACGGTTCGGGCCCGGACCGGGTGCTCGACGAGGCGGCGGAGTCGGGCTGGGGCCTGCTGGAACTCCCCGCCCGCCACACACCCCGCACGGACCCGGAGGCGGTACGGGCGGTGGCGACGGTCGTACGGCGGCTGCTGGACCGGGGCGGCGCGGCCACGTCGGAGCGCTCGTCCGACCCCACTCCGCTGACCGCCGACCGGATCGCGGTCGGCACCGCGCACCGGGACCAGGCGGCGGCGGTCCGCGCGGCGCTGGCGGAGCTGGGCGTCACGGACGTGACGGTGGACACGGCGAACCGGCTCCAGGGCCGGGAGTTCGACGTCACGGTCGTCCTCCACCCCCTCTCCGGCCGCCCCGACGCCACCGCCTTCCACCTGGAGACAGGCCGCCTCTGCGTCCTCACCTCCCGCCACCGGCACGCCTGCATCGTCGTCTGCCGGGCCGGCGTGAGCGAACTCCTGGACGACCACCCGTCGACGGAGCCGGTGCAGCTGGGGGTGACGGTGAAGTTTCCCGATGGGTGGGAGGCCAATCACGCGGTGCTGGCGCACCTGGCCGAGCACCGGGTGGTGTGGAGACCGTGAACCGGCGTTCCGGCGCTGGGCAGGCGGGCGCCTGGCCGCTTCCCGCCGGACGGAGTCCGGCTCGCCGCCGGAGGCGGCCAATGGATGCAGCCCGGACGGGTGGGAGGCGAATCACGCGGTACTCGCGCACCTGGCCGAGCACCGGGTGGTGTGGAGACCCTGACGGCTGGGCAGCCAATCACGCGGTGCCGGCGCACCTCGGGGAACGCCGCGTGGTCCGGGAGGCTTGAGGGTTCCGGGACCGTGCCCCGGTGGTATGCCCGGGGCCTCTTGCGCGGCCGGGGGACAATGGACGGTGGTCCGGCTCGTGAGGCGGGTCATCGGTGACGTACGAGGAGGAGAAGACATGGCGGAGCACACGCCGCGTCGCAACCAATCGCGGCTACGCCCCGCGCCCCTGATCTTCGAGCCCGCGCAGGCGGCCGAGGACCCGGAGCACTTCTTCGACCTGGAGTCGATGGACGACCCGCGCGCGCTGCTGGCGCGGGCGACGGAGCTGACGCACGCGTTCCGCGCCGCGACGGACCGCGCGGTGGAGTTCCAGGCGATCGCGGCGGCCCAGCTCGCCGACCCGCGCCGCTTCGACCGGCTGACGCCGGCGGACATCGCCGAGCGGGCCGGGTGGACCGAGGACTACGCGAAGAAGATGGTCGAGTTCGGGCGGGATCTGCTGCGCGGCACCGAGGGGCGGGACAGCGGGGGCGCCGACCCGGTGTGACCCGAGGGGCGAGGGGGTTCTCGGCATAGCTTTCGGCATCGCGTTTGGCATATGCCCGGCGGGCAAGATACTCCCTCCCGCCCCCTCCTGTCCCGATTTCGGGCAACCCTCGGAGAGCGCGCGCTCACGGCCGGTAGATCTGTTCGCCATGAGCCGCACTCAGGACGACCCCTTCGCCGACCGCTTCGACATCTCGGGCGTGACACCGGACGGTGCCGCCTGGCTCGCCTCGGCAGGAACGTATCCGCGGAGCACGCTCGCCCTGTGGCGGGAACGGCCGGACGCCCCGGTCGTCCTGCCCTGCGGCTCCGCCTTCGACATCGTGAACGCCCCGGCGGTCTTCGGCCGCCGTATGGTCGACCGGTTGTGGGACGAGGGTCCCGGCTCCGGGCCGGTCGCGACGTACCGGGGCCGGATGCTCCTGTTCGCCACCCCCGGGACGGCTCAGCGGCTGCCCTCGCTGCTGGGCTGGGAGGAGTGGGGCGCGGCTGCCGCGGAGCACGGTCGTACGGAGTACGTGCCACCGCTGCTGTGCCACGGCAAGGGCGACGCGGTGACCGTCCCGGCGCTGGTCGGCGCGGCCGACCGGGCGCCGTCCGACTCCCGCTGGCTGGTCGCCCCGGACACGCGCCGACCCTGGCTCCCCGGCGCGGAAATCCTGCTCTGGGCGGCCGTGCGCGCCGCTCGCGCGACCGTGCGCATATCGATTTTTCCTCCCGCCGATCAGGATGCTAAGGTCTACGACGTCAGCAGGCGCCGCTAGCTCAGTTGGTTAGAGCAGCTGACTCTTAATCAGCGGGTCCGGGGTTCGAGTCCCTGGCGGCGCACCTGTGAAGGGCCCTTCGCGAGAGCGAGGGGCCCTTTGACGTACCCGGTGTTCAGGGGCTGTCCCCGGGCGTGATGGTCGCCTTCCACGCCCCCGAATCCGTCCGTCCCTCCACCGCCACCCGTACGTTGTCGCCGGGCACGGTGAAGGTCTCGCCGAGGGCGACCGGGGCGTCGGCGAGGGGTGGGTAGACCGAGGTCTCCCAGCAGGCCTCGGTGCGCGGGTGGGCGTCGACGACCTCGATCGGGCCGCTGCCGGAGGCCGCTCCGCCGCGTACCCGGTAGACGAGGACGCCCTGTTTGCAGGCGGTGCTGTCGTTGCCGACGGGGCTGCGGGCCTCGAAGGCGAGCGCGCTGTCGGTGCCGGTCCGCACCACGGCCAGTTTGACGCCGAGACCGAGTCCGAACGCGGGCGATCCGGCGTTGCCGGCCGTCGGCGGCTCGGCGGCCAGCGGTTCCAGGGTCAGCCGGGTCGGCCCGGCCCCTCGTACGCACACCACCTGGCGCGGATCCAGCCAGCCCAGCTTCCACTTGTGCCAGGCGAACAGGTCGGGGGCCAGGCCGAATTGACTGCCCATCAGATCCCAGTCGCCGACATAGGTGTCCCAGTCGCCCTTGCCGTCCACCGGCCGGTGATAGAGGTCGGGAAGGTCGAAGACATGGCCCGTCTCGTGGGCGAGGACCAGTCGGTCCGGCGGGTGCTTCTCGAAGACCGTGACGACCCGCCGGATGTCCGTGCCGTCGGCCCGCAGCGGGGTGTCCAGGTTGACGACCTTCGTCGCGTCCGAGTCCACCCCGGGCGCGTCCGGATCGGCCACGAAGTAGACGACGTCGTAGCGCGCGAAGTCGACCTGCGGATCGGCGGCGGCGAGCGCGTCCCGGAGATACGCGGCACGGTCCGCCGGGTTCCAGTCACGCTGTATGGCGTACGACGTGGACGGCTTCGGCATGCGGATCCAGTTCCGCAGCGGGTGCGGGCGGAGCGTGAACCTGCCGTAGGAGGCGCGTTCGTAGAAGCGGGTGGTGGCCGGGAAGTGGTCGGCGGCCAGTTCGGCGGGGGTGGCGCGCGGGGTCGCGTCGGGGAAGGAGAGGAAGATCATCACCGCGTCGAGCGGGCGGGTGGGGCGTGGGTAGGCGGCGTTCCAGGTGTCCAGGCCCTCGGAGTGGTGGACCTCGGTGCGCCTGAGGGCACAGGGGGTGGACGAGTAGGGCTCGGCGACCGACTGGCTGGACATGATGGAGGTCGCGGCGAGCGCGGACATCGTGGTGAACACGGCAGCGGTGCTGCGCAGCCGGGGGCGCGTCCGCCACTGGGAGAGCTCCTTGAGCGCCGTACGGGAGAGCCCCTTGAGGGGGAGCTGACACGGCACGTTGGACCTCCGGGAGCGGTTCGCGGGACACCGACACCCAGCCTGTGATGGTTTGTTGGGGTATGCCTCGTTTATCTGCACCAGACGAGTGAGGGGGACGCCTGGGACGGCTGAGACACGCCCGGGCCGACATCCGGAAACACTCACGGAACGTCACATGTGGTCGGCCATTTGGCGAACCTGCCCAGGTGCGGGCGGAATCGATCTGCCGGAACGGGCCGTTGTTCCGGGACACTGGAGAGTGGCTGGAAGGGCCGGGGGCCAACCTCTATGATCGGCACACTTTCCTGCACGGACACGGCACGGCGGCCTCCTACCCGGTCGGCCATCCCGACGAGACCCATCCGAAGATCGAGTGCACTGCGGGAGCGAGCGGTGAGCGGAACGTCCGAAGGGCCGGCGCCCGCGGCAGACCTCATCCGGCCGGCCGTAACAGAGAGTAGTGGCGACGCGTCGCCCGGTGTCAGTCTTCCCGCGGACGGCCGGCTCGGGTCCGCCTTCTCCGCGTCCCCCCTCGCCATGGCCGTCGTGGACCGCGACGGGCTGGTGGTGAGCGCCAACGACACGTTCGGCGCACTGCTCGGCAAGGGCGGTGCGGCCCTCGCCGGGCTGGTCGCGGCCGATCTGGTGGACCTGAGGTCGGACGCCCGCACCTGGCACGCCTACCGCGAGGTGCTGCGCGGCCGGCAGGCCAAGCTGAGCCGCACCCGCCGGGTCAAGCACCCCGACGGGCACTCCCTGTGGGTGCAGGTGACCGCGGCACCGCTGCCGGCCGCCGAGCACGGTGTGCTGCTGTCACTCACCGACATCAGCGACCGCCGTGAACTCCAGGCGCGGCTACGGCACTTGGAGATGCACGACCCGGTGACCCGGCTGCCCAACCGCACCCTGTTCTTCGAGCGGCTCTCGGCCGCGCTGGAGGCGGAGTCGTACGAGCAGGGCGGCACCGGGCGGATCGGCCTGTGCTATCTGGACCTGGACGGCTTCAAGGCGGTCAACGACACCCTCGGCCACCGGGTCGGCGACCGGCTGCTGGCCGCCGTGGCGGAGCGGCTGACACGGTGCGCGGACGAGGCGGGCCTCGCCCGGGCCACCGCCCCGCTGGTGGCGCGGCTGGGCGGTGACGAGTTCGCGCTGCTCGTCGAGGACTCGACCGGCACCGACCAACTGGCCGATCTCGCCGAGTCGGTGCTCAAGGCGCTGCAGGCGCCGTTCAACCTGTCCGGGCAGCGGCTGTCGCTGTCGGCGTCGATCGGGGTGGTCGAGCGGCAGGCGGCCGGTACGACGGCCACGTGTCTGATGCAGGCCGCCGACACCACGCTGTACTGGGCGAAGGCCGACGGCAAGTCCCGCTGGACGCTGTTCGATCCGGAGCGCAACGCGCACCGCATGACCCGCCAGGCACTGGCCTCCACCCTCCGCCCGGCCATCGAGCGGGGTGAATTCACCCTGGAGTACCAGCCGTTGGTGGGCATGGAGAACGGACGGCTGCGCGGGGTCGAGGCGTTGGTGCGCTGGAACCACCCGCAGTTCGGCATGCTGACGCCGAATCGGTTCATCGGACTGGCCGAGGAGGACGGCTCGATCGTGCAGCTCGGCCGCTGGGTCCTGGTCACCGCCTGCCGTCAGGCCCGCCGCTGGCAGCTCGACCACCCGGACGAGCCGCCGATCTTCGTGAGCGTCAATGTGGCCGTACGCCAGGTGTGGGACTCCGACCTGGTCGCGGACGTGGCAGATGTTCTGGCAGAGACCGGACTCGCCCCGCATCTCCTCCAGTTGGAGCTGACCGAGTCCGCGGTGATGGGTTCGGCGGGCCGCCCGTTGCAGGCGCTCCAGGCCCTGAGCGACATGGGTGTCCACATCGCCATCGACGACTTCGGCACGGGTTACTCGAACCTGGCGTACCTGAGCCGCCTCCCGGTCTCCGTCCTGAAGCTGGACGGCTCCTTCGTCCGGGGCTTCCAGTACGAGGGCGAGGGCGTCCCGCCGAACCCGGCCGACGAGGTCATCGTCGAGGCGATGATCCAACTCGCCCACCGGCTGGGCCTGTCGGTGACCGCCGAGTGCGTGGAGACCTCGTCACAGGCGTCCCGGCTGCGCAGGATCGGCTGCGACACCGGGCAGGGGTGGCTCTACTCCCGCCCGGTGGCGCCGGATCGTATCTCCGAGCTGCTGGGTACGAAGGCCTGCAATCAGGCGTCCTGAGCGGCCGTCAACTCATAGGCGTCGGCGATCAGTTCGTACGAGCGCAGCCGCAGGTCGGCGTTGTGGGCGTGGGACGTGAGCATCAACTCGTCGGCGCCCGTGCGCTTCTGGAGGTCGTCGAGGCCGTCGCGGACCTGGTCGGCGGTCCCGTGGATGACGTTGGCGTTCCAGGAGGTGATGAACTCCCGCTCCATGGGGCTGAATTCGTACGCCTCCGCCTCTTCCGGGGTGGGCACGAGTCCCGGGCGGCCGGTGCGCAGCCGGACCATGTTGAGGGCGGCGGCCAGCACCTGGCGGCGGGCCTCCTTCTCGTCGTCGGTGGCGAGGGCGGAGACACCGATCAGGGCGTACGGCGCGTCGAGCACCGCGCTGGGCCGGAACGACTCGCGGTAGAGGTCGAGGGCCGGGATCGTGTTCTGCGCGGAGAAGTGGTGGGCGAAGGCGAAGGGCAGGCCGAGCATGCCGGCCAGCCGGGCGCTGAAGCCGGAGGAGCCGAGCAGCCAGATCGGCGGGCGGTGCGGGGACTGGACGCCGCCCGGCGAGGTGGACTGGATCGGGCCGGGGACCGCGTGGATACGGGCGTAGGGGTGGCCGCTCGGGAAGTCGTCGTCCAGGAAGCGGGTCAGCTCGGCGAGTTGCTCGGGGAAGTCGTCGGCGCCTTCGTTGAGGCGCTCGGTCCGGCGCAGGGCGGCGGCGGTGGCGCCGTCGGTGCCGGGGGCGCGGCCGAGGCCGAGGTCGACGCGGTTCGGGGCGAGCGCCTCCAGGGTGCCGAACTGTTCGGCGATGACGAGCGGGGCGTGGTTCGGGAGCATGACGCCGCCCGAGCCGAGGCGGATGCGGTCCGTGTGGGCGGCGAGGTGGGCCAGGATCACGGCGGGCGAGGAGGAGGCGACGCCCGGCATCGAGTGGTGCTCGGCGACCCAGTAGCGGTGGAAGCCGCGGGCCTCGGCGAGCTTCGCGATCCGCACGCTGGTCCGGAGCGCGTCGGTGGCGGTGCGGCCGGCGCCCACGGTCACCAGGTCCAGTACGGAGAGGGGGACGGGGGCGGTGCCCTGCGCCGTACCCCGGATCTCGTCGTCTGTCGCCACGGTGGGTGCCTCCTGGTGTGAGCTGTGCGGTGTCCTTCCGGGGCTAACAGGAGGCTGTCTCCGCTTTATTCCCGGCGCTCGGCCGGGCCGCTCAGTCGGCCTGTACGAGGGGTTCCCTGGTGAACAGCGCGCCCAGCTCCGGCGCGTTGACCCTGCGGTCCGCCAACCGCAGCGCCTCCCAGACCGTGACCTGGTTCGCCGTGAGGACCGGCTTGCCCAGCTCCTTCTCCAGGTCGGTGAGGTGGCCGGCCGTGTGCAGGGCGGTGTCCGGCAGGAGGACCGCCTCGATGTCCGGGCCGTCCACGGACCGGGCCAGCGCCAGCACCTCGTCCCGGCCCCAGGTGCCGACCTCGGCCGCGGTGATGATCCCGGAGGCGCGCACCACGGCCGGCTCCACTCCCCCGGCCCGCAGGAAGTCCGCGAAGAGCGCCGCCACATCGTCCGGATAGGTCGCCCCTACGGCCACCCGTCGCACTCCCAGCTCCCTCGCCGCGTACACGAAGGCGAAGGACGTCGACGACGCCGGCAGCCCGGCCGCCCGGGCCAGGGCGCGCACCTGCTCGTGGGCGCCCTCCCAGCCGTAGACGAAACTGCCGCTGGTGCAGGCCCAGACCACCGCCTCGGCGCCGGACATGCGCAGCGCCTCGACGCCCGCCGTGAGGCGCTCGGGGGAGCCCATCTCCAGGAGCGCGTCCACGCGGTGCGCGTCCTCCCCGATGTCCGTGTGGACCACGTCGAGGCGGACGTCGCTGCCGAGGAGCTGTTCGATGCGCGGGTAGTCGTCCTCGGCGGAGTGGCCCGGGTAGAGGAATCCGAGTGCGGTCATGACCAGCCTTCCTGGTGTTCTTCCGGCAGTACCGGCCCCCGGTGGCGCGCCGACTCGTCCAGCAGCGCCTGATAGGGGCCCACGGCACGCGTACCCAGCCTGCGGAGGGCTGCCCACATCGTGACCTGGTTGGCGGATATCACCGGTATGCGGAGTTCCGCCTCCAGCTGGGGGATCACGTCGTACGTCGGAAGGTTGGTGCAGCTGATGAAGAGCGCGTCGGCGGCGCCCTTGACGGCCTGACGGGCCATGTCGACGACGTCCCGGTACGGCACCTTCCAGATGTGCCGGGTCAGGCCCATGAAGGCGCGGCCTGTGACCTCCACGCCGGCCTCGGCGAGGTACTCCTCCAGAGACTGGGTGACGGACACGGTGTACGGCGTGACCAGGGCGATACGGCGGGCGCCCAGTTCGGTCAGGGCGGCGAGCAGGGCGCCCGAGGTGGTCAGGGACGGCACCTCGCCGGCCCGGGTCATCGCCTCGCACATCGCGCGCTCCCCGGCGAGTCCGCCGACGAAGCTGCCGGAGGTGCAGGCGTAGGCGACGACCTCGGGGGCGATGGCGTTGAGTGTGCGGACCGCGTCGTGCAGGGTCTCGTGCTCGCTGACCAGGCGGGCCAGATCGAGGCTGACCTCGACGGGCACGAACGGCGTCCGCGTGAGGTGCAGCGAGATGTCGTCGGGCACCCAGCGCCACAACTCGCGGTCCAGCGCGAAGTCGAAGGGGGCGACGACACCGACACCGCGCTGCGGGCGGGGTCCGCCCAGGAAGGAAACGTGCATGGCAACACCGGCCTCACCGAGAGAAACGGGGTGACAACGGTCCGTGCGGGCGTCCGTGTTGACGAAGGTAGGTTCGAGTGCGAGCGTGGTCAATCCGCGCATGTCAGACCGCCGCACCCCGGTTGTTTCCCGCGAGAAACGGCTCCGCATGACCGCAACTCCCGCTGCCCCGCCCACCCTTCTCGTCCTGGACGCCGACCCGCTCCCCCGCCTCGGAAAGCTCACCGGCCGTGTGCGCGTGCGGCACGCCGACGCGTCGACACTCGCGGAAGAACTGCCGTCCGCCGACGTCCTGTTGGTGTGGGACTTCGCCTCGCACGCGGTGCGCTCCGCCTGGCCGGGTGGGGGTCCGAGACCGCGCTGGGTGCACACCGCGAGCGCGGGCGTGGACCATCTGATGTGCCCCGAACTCGCCGACTCCGACACGGTGGTGACGAACGCGCGCGGGGTCTTCGACGATCCGATCGCCGAGTACGTCGCCGCCCTCGTCCTCGCGATGGCCAAGGACCTGCCGCGGACACTGGACCTCCAGCGTGAGCGGACCTGGCGGCACCGCGAGGCGCAGCGGGTGGCCGGGACCCGGGCCTGCGTGGTCGGCTCCGGGCCGATCGGACGGGCGATCGTCCGTATTCTCAAGGCACTTGGCGTGACGACCGCGCTCGTGGGCCGTACCCCGCGCACCGGTATCCACGGCCCCGGCGAACTCGACCGGCTGATGGCCCGCGCCGACTGGGTGATCTCGGCGGCACCGCTGACCGACGAGACGCGGGGCATGTTCGACGCCCGCCGGTTCGGCTGTATGCAGCCCTCGGCCCGTTTCATCAACGTGGGACGCGGACAGCTCGTCGTGGAGGACGCGCTCGCGGAGGCACTCACCAAGCACTGGATCGCGGGCGCCGCCCTGGACGTCTTCGAGGCCGAGCCCCTCACCCCCGACAGCCCGTTGTGGCAGGTCCAGGGGCTGATCGTCTCCCCGCACATGAGCGGCGACACGGTCGGCTGGCGGGACGAACTCGGCGCGCAGTTCGTGGAGTTGTACGAGCGCTGGGCGGCGGGCAAGCCGCTGCGGAACGTGGTCGACAAGAAGCGCGGGTACGTACCGGGGCACTGAACTCCCCACTCTGGAGGGCCGGATGACGACCGAACTCACCGAGCTGACCGCCGTGGAACTCCTGGACGGCTACCGCAGAGGGGAGTTCAGCCCCGTGGAGGCGACCCGCGCGACCCTGGAACGGGCCGAGGAGATCCAGCCCGTCGTGAACGCGTTCGTACGGCTCGACGCGGAGGGCGCGTTGGCGCGGGCGGCCGAGTCTGCGGAGCGCTGGCGGCGCGGCGAGCCGGCCGGGCTGGTGGACGGCGTGCCGGTCACCGTGAAGGACATCCTGCTGCAGCGCGGCGCCCCGACCCTGCGCGGCTCCAGGACCATTGCGGAGCAGGGCAGTTGGGACGAGGACGCGCCCTCGGTGGCCCGACTCCGCGAACACGGCGCGGTGTTCATCGGGAAGACGACGACCCCGGAGTTCGGCTGGAAGGGCGTCACGGACTCCCCGCTCTCCGGCATCACCCGCAACCCGCACGACCCCTCGCGCACGGCCGGCGGTTCAAGTGGCGGCAGCGCGGCGGCCGTTGCCCTCGGCGCGGGCCCGCTGTCCCTGGGCACGGACGGCGGCGGCAGCGTCCGTATCCCCGCGTCCTTCTGCGGGATCTTCGGCCTGAAGCCGACGTACGGCAGGGTGCCGCTGTACCCGGCGAGCGCGTTCGGCACACTGTCGCACGTCGGCCCGATGACCAGGGACGCGGCGGACGCGGCGCTGCTGCTGGACGTGATCGGCGTCCCGGACGCCCGCGACTGGTCGTGCCTGGACCGCCGGCCGGGCTCCTTCACGGAGGAGCTCGCGCACGGCATCCAGGGCCTGCGGATCGCGTACTCCCCGTCCCTCGGCGGCCAGGTCGCGGTGCGTCCGGCGGTCGCGGCGGCGGTACGGAGGGGCGTGGAGCGGCTGGCCGCGCTCGGCGCGTACGTCGAGGAGACCGACCCCGACCTCACGGACCCGGTGGACGCCTTCCACGCCCTGTGGTTCGGCGGGGCGGCCCGGGTGACGCAGAAACTCGCCCCGCAGCAACGGGAGTTGCTCGACCCGGAACTGCGGGAGATCCGCGCCGCCGGGGCCCGCCTCTCGGCACTGGACTACCTCGCGGCGGTGGACGTCCGGATGGAACTCGGCCGCAGGATGGGCCTGTTCCACGAGCGCTACGACCTGCTCGTCACCCCCACCCTCCCGATCACCGCGTTCGAGGCGGGAGTCGAGGTCCCGAAGGGTTCCGGGCACCGCCGCTGGACGGGCTGGACCCCGTTCACCTACCCCTTCAACCTGACCCAGCAGCCCGCCGCCACCGTCCCCGTGGGAAACGACGGCGACGGGCTGCCGATCGGGATGCAGATCATGGGGGCGCGGCACCGGGACGACCTGGTGCTGCGGGCGGCGCACGCCTGCCTCACGGCCGGGGTCACGCCCGCCTGAAGCTCAGCGTCTCCCCCGCCGCTCCCGTCCGCCACAGGTCGTTGCAGGCCTCCGCCATCTCCGTCAGCCCCTCGACGACCTCGCCCCAGACGATGCCCGGCACCCAGCCCACATCGCCGTTGAGGAGGAGGTTGTTGCGTTCGTAGAAGAGGGCGAGGTCGACCACCGTCGTGCCGGCGCGGACCTCGCGGTCGTAGCCGTAGGCCTTCGTGCCGAGTTCCGTGCCGGCGAAGGCGAAATAGCAGAGATCACCCGGTATGGGGGTGACCGTGGGGTTTTCCAGCGGGGGTTCCGTTTCCGCGAATGGCGGGAAAAGGGCGTAGATCTCGTTGCGGGCGTACTTGGCGTGGTAGACCTCGCCGGCGAGCGGAAGTGCGTTCCAGATCGCCGCACAGGTCAGCGGCGCGCGTTCCACCAGCAGTTTTGCCCGGCAGTGGACGTTCCGCTTTGCGAGTGAAACCTCGATGAACTGATCCGTCATGCCTTCCAGGGTGCATAACCCCGATGCGGTCGGGTAGCTGCGCGCCCATGGCTCCACCACATGGGAACGACAGACACACATCCGGTCACACGCCGGGTCACACCCGCCGGGCACTGCTCGCCGGGGTGGCGGCGGCCGGTGCGCTGGGCGCGGCCGGCTGCAGCCGCGTGGCCACCGCGTCTACCAGCAACGGCGGCGATCTGCTCGACCGGCTGAAGGCGCAGGGCGTCGTACGGCTGGGCATAGCGGGTGAGATCCCGTTCGGCTACATCGACAAGGACGGCCGACTGACCGGTGAGGCACCGAAGTTGGCGGAAGCGATCTTCAAGCGGCTCGGCGTCGGCAGGGTGCAGCCCGTGCCCACCGAGTTCGGCTCGCTCATACCCGGCCTGAACTCGCAGCAGTTCGACGTCGTGGCCGCCGGGATGTACGTGACCCCGGAACGCTGTGAGCAGGTCATCTTCGCCGACCCCGACTACCAGGTGCTCGACTCCTTCGTCGTCCGCAAAGGCAATCCGAAGGGGCTGTACGACTACAAGGACGTCGTCGCGAAGAAGGCGAAGTTCGCCACCGGCACGGGGTACGCGCAGATCCAGCACGCCGTCGACGCCGGGTACAAGCAGGGCGACATCCTGATCGTCCCGGACCAGGTCGCCGGGCTGAACGCCGTGGAAGCAGGGCGGGTCGACGTCTTCGCCGGTACGGCGCTCACCACCCGCGCGGTCGTGCAGAAGTCGGCGAAGGCGGAGTCGACCCGGCCGTTCGCGCCGCTCGTCGACGGGAAACCGCGGATCGACGGGGGCGCCTTCGCGTTCCGGCCGACCGAGACGAAGCTGCGCGACGCCTTCAACGTCGAGCTGCACCAGCTCAAGAAGAGCGGGGAGCTGTTCCGCATCCTGCGGCCCTTCGGGTTCACCAGGGCCGAGATGACGGACCTCACCGCGAAGGAGCTCTGCGGCGCATGACCTCGGGACTCTGGGAACTCGTCCTCAAGGGGATCTGGACCACGGTCCAACTCCTCGTCCTCAGCGCGCTGTTGGCGACCGCCGTGTCGTTCGTCGTCGGCGTCGCCCGCACCCACCGGCTGTGGATCGTTCGCTTCCTCGCCGGCTTCTACACCGAGGTGTTCCGCGGCACCTCCGCCCTCGTCATGATCTTCTGGGTGTTCTTCGTCCTGCCGGTCGCCTTCGGCTGGCAGCTCGTCCCGCTGTGGGCGGGCACCCTCGCACTCGGGCTGACCTACGGCGCGTACGGCTCGGAGATCGTGCGCGGTGCGCTCGGAGCGGTCGACCCGGCGCAGCAGGAGGGCGGGGTCGCGCTGAGCTTCACGCCCTGGCAGCGGATGCGGCTGATCCTGCTGCCGCAGGCGGTGCCGGAGATGATCCCGCCCTTCTGCAACCTGCTGATCGAACTGCTCAAGGGCACCGCCCTGGTGTCCGTCATGGGCATGGGTGATCTCACCTTCAGCGCCAACCTGGTGCGGCTCGCACTGCAGCAGAGCGCGGAGATCTACACGTACATCCTGCTGATCTACTTCGTGATCGCCTTCACCCTCACCCGGCTGATGCGCGGCCTGGAGAAGCGGCTGAAGGCCGGGATCGGCAAGGCGCCCGGCAACGAGAAGACCGCGCGTGAACTGAAGCGCGCCCAGACCACAGGGGTCGGAGGCCGGGTCGCATGAACTGGGACTGGAACGCCGTACGCGACTTCATGCCGTACTTCTGGGACGGTCTGGCCGTCAGCCTCCAGGCGCTGCTCCTCGGGTCGCTGATCTCGTTCGGGCTCGGGCTGGTGTGGGCGCTGCTGATGCGGGCGCCGACTCGCTGGGTGCGCTGGCCCGTTGGGACCGTCACCGAGTTCGTCCGGGACACTCCGCTGCTGGTGCAGCTGTTCTTCCTCTTCTACGTACTGCCGGAGTGGGGGCTGACCTTCTCCGCGCTGACCACCGGTGTCCTCGCGATCGGGCTGCACTACTCGACGTACACGATGCAGGTCTACCGCGCCGGCATCGAGGCGGTGCCCGTCGGCCAGTGGGAGGCCGCGACCGCGCTGAATCTGCCGGTGCGCCGGACCTGGACGGCCGTGATCCTGCCGCAGGCGATCCGCCGGGTGGTCCCGGCGCTGGGCAACTACGTGATCGCGATGCTCAAGGACACCCCGATCCTGATGGTGATCACCGTGCTGGAACTGCTGGGGCAGGCCCGGCTCTTCTCCCAGCAGCACTTCCAGTTCACCGAGCCCATCACCGTGATCGGGGTGGCCTTCGTTCTCATCTCCTATCCCGCCTCCCTGCTGATCCGAGCCCTGGAGCGACGCCTTGTCCGCTGACACGCCCCTCGTGAACGATCCCGACGCCCACGCCAACCCGCCGGTCGACGGCAGCGAGCTGATCCGCCTCGACCACGTCACCAAGCGCTTCGGGTCCAACACCGTCCTCGACGACCTCGACTTCTCCGTAGAGTCCGGCAAGCACGTCACGCTCATCGGGCCCTCCGGGTCGGGCAAGACGACGATCCTGCGGTTGCTGATGACCCTGACGAAGCCGGACGAGGGGACGATCACCGTCGACGGGGAACAGCTCTTCCCCGCGCCCGAGAAGCGGGTCCGCGAGATCCGCAAGAAGATCGGGATGGTCTTCCAGCAGTTCAACCTGTTCCCGAACATGACCGTCCTGCGCAACATCACCGAGGCACCGGTCACCGTGCTGGGCATGCCCAAGGACGAAGCGGAAGCGCGCGCACTGGAGCTGCTGGACCTGGTCGGCCTCGCCGACAAGGCCGACGCCCGCCCGACCCGGCTCTCCGGCGGCCAGCAGCAACGCGTGGCGATCGCGCGGGCGCTGGCGATGCGCCCGCAGGTGCTGCTGCTCGACGAGGTGACCTCCGCGCTGGACCCGGAGCTGGTCGCGGGCGTGCTCGACGTGCTCCGGGACATCGCCCGCACCACCGACATCACCATGCTCTGTGTGACCCACGAGATGAATTTCGCCCGGGACATTTCCGACCAGGTCCTGATGTTCGACGCGGGCAAGGTCATCGAATCCGGCCCGCCGGAGCGGATCTTCGGCGATCCGGAACAGCAGCGGACCCGCGAATTTCTCGGCGCGATTCTTTGACGTTTGTTCAACTACGCCAAGTGAACAACCGAACACCCAAGGTCTACGCCACGTGGCATGCCTTAGGCATATGCCAATGGTCCCGCGTCCCAGTTGGGAGGGCATGAGCAGGAACACAATCTCGCCAACAGCCGCTCCACATCGGCCGTTTGACAGCTATCGTGGAGAGGATTCGCTGTCCGGTATCACGGCCCAAAAAGCGAGCGCAGGGAGAAACACCGTGGCGCTGATGCACGAGCCGACCGCTCCCTACCACTCGGTACAGGAAGCACTGCGCATCCTGGAGACCGTCGCGGGACACACCACCGGTGTCACGGACACCGAACTGGCCCGCCGCACCGGCCTCGGCGTCGAGCGCCTGACCATACTGCTGCGGACCCTGCGCCGCGAGGGCTACGTCGAGCAGCTCACCGACGGCGCCTACGTCACCGGCGAGGCCCTGGGCCGGCTCGGCTCCGCGGCCGGCCGCGACCAGGCGGTGCGCGAGCAGATCCAGCGCACCCTGGACCGGCTGCGCGACTCCCTGGGCGCGGCGGTCTACGTCAGCAGGTACGTCGACGGGGAGGTCACGATCACGCAGTACGCGGCCGGGCCCACCACCCCTGCGGTCAACGAGTGGGTCGACTTCCGCTTCTCCGCGCACGCCACCGCGCTCGGCAAGAGTCTGCTGGGCCAGCTCGACCACAACGGCCGCCGCGACCATCTCTCCCGCCACAAGATGGCCCGCCTCACCTCGCGCACCATCACCAGCGACAAGCTGCTCCTCTCCCGCCTGGAGACCCAGCCGCCGACCGTCCCCCATCTCGACCTCCAGGAGTACGCGGTGGGCACGGTCTGCGCCGCCGTCCCCATCACGGCCGGCTCCTCGGTGGGCTGCCTGGCCCTCTCCCTCCCGATCGAACACGCCCACCGCCTCCGCCAGGCGGCGGACACCCTGAACCGCGAGGCGGGCCCGGTCCTGCTCTCCCTGGCCATCTAGCGGCTGCTCCGACCCTGGTCCAGAGCACCCCTCCGGACCAGGTAGTATTTTCTCGTCGCCCTCCGCGAGACACCGATCCAGCGGAAGGCGTGAGTCATGCGCCGCTAGCTCAGTTGGTTAGAGCAGCTGACTCTTAATCAGCGGGTCCGGGGTTCGAGTCCCTGGCGGCGCACAGTGTGTGATCAAGGGCATCCTTCTTCGGGAGGGTGCCCTTGGTCGTCTTCCAGCTAACGCGCGCCATTGCGTGACGGATGGCGTGGTGGAGGGGCGAGGAACGCGATCTCGGCATCCGTCAGGGGCCGAGCTTCGTTCCACAGGGTGTTGAATTCACTCATGTACACCCTGAAGAGAGAGCGGTTGGCGCCCTTGATCTCCAGAGCGGGACAGGACTCCGCAGGCGCATGGTAAAGATAGGGTGTCGCGATCAGTGTCTGGTCGAAGCGGGACACCATGACGTACTGGATCACTCCTTCGAGGACCCGCACTTGGAATGCGTCACCGTGCTCCTCGCTAATTTTTTTCGCCACGTTGTGGAAGAACCAGAGTGATTCCCTGTTGTGGGCGGAAGTGGAGCCCCCTTTGTTCGGCTCACTCTCCACGACTTCCAGCATCGATTCACTGTCCTGCGTAATCGGCGCATACAGCATGATGCGATAGCGACAGCCTTGAGCGGCACCGGCGGACACGCTGTTCAAGAAGGAATCCCGATCCAGCACCCAGTTGTGCTGCGCGACGCCGGACAGGACGACCTCTTGGCCGGCGCCCGCGAGGAGATTCTGCCACTCACGGGGTGTGCCGTGGCCGGCGTTGCGTTCGCTTGCGCGGACCAGACCGGCCGCGCGCAGGGTCTCCGCGGTGGAAAGCAACTGGCTCAACTCCGTGGCACGTTGCTGAATCAGGGCCACGTCACGCGCGATGTCACTCGTTCCCGGGGTGAGCGGCTCGCCGCCCATCATGTCCCAGAGAAGGGTGAGCAGCGCCGTGCTGAGAAAGATGATTCCCACGTTGATCAGCATCTGATTGGCCAAGGAGCCACCCGCGGTGCGCGGGGCGATCAAAAGACAGCATGCGCCCGCCAGCGCGAAAACCGTCCGTGCCAGCCCGGGACGATTCATGTCCCACCCTCCCGCCGTTACTGCTTACGTTGGAGGGGACGCGTCGCTCACGGAGAGGGTTCTTGTGCGCGAAGGGAAAGCGGTAGCAGAGGGAGCATTCCGGGGCGTGCAAAACTCCTGCGCGCCGCAGGCGAGGCACACGCCGGGCGACGGGCTTTGGAGGATCAGGTTCGGAGGTTCAAGGGAGTCTCAGATTCGGCGTCCTCCGCACTCAGCAACCGATAAGCCCCCTCCCCCGCCGGCCGCCACCACACCGGATCCGCGCACCGCACCCCCTCCCGCCGCAGCCCCGCCCGATGGATCTTGTTCGTTGCCGTGACCGGCATCCGTCGCACCACCCGTACGAAGCGGGGCGCCATCTTCGTCCCCAAGTCCGGCTGGGACAGGAGGAATTCGGCGAAGGCGAGTGGGTCGAAGTGGCCGGCGATGGTGGCCATGACCTGGTCGCCGGTGACCGGGTCCGGTACCGCGTAGACCGCCACGGCGTCGGCGCCCTCGTAGCGGGCGAGGATGTTCTCGATCATCGCGGCGGCGAGGTTCTCGCTGTCGACGCGGAGGCGGTCGTCGGTGCGGCCGGCGAAGTAGAGGTAGCCGTCGGCGTCCCGGTAGAAGAGGTCACCGGTCCAGTACCACCCTCCCCCACTCTCGGCTTCGCTCGAGCGGGGGGACCCCCACCGCCGACGCTCCGCGTCCGCCTCCGGGTTGCGCCAGTAGCCCTCGAAGGGGTTGGGCCCGCGGTTCACCAACTCCCCTATCGCCGTATCCCCGTTGAGCAGCCGGCCGGCCGAGTCGAAGACCGCCGGCGGGCACTCCTCCCAGGTCTCCGGATCGAGTACGGCGAGCCCGGGCGCCGCCCGTCCGACCGCCCCGGTCGGTGTCCCCGGCGACCACTGCACCGCCGCCCCGCCCTCCGAGGACCCGTACCCCTCCACCAGCCGCACCCCGAACCGCCGCTCGAACGCCGCCGCGTCCACCGCCCCCGCCTCCGTGCCGAAGCCCATCCGCAGCGGGTTGTCCCGGTCGTCGGGGCGTTCCTCCGTGGCCAGGACGTACTGCACGGCACGCCCGACGTAGGTGAAGTACGTGGCCCGGTAAGCCCGTACGTCGTCCAGGAAGCGGGACGCCGAGAACCTGCGGCGCAGCGCCACCCCCGCCCCGGCCGCCAGCGCCGGTGCCCAGTCGGCGATCACCGCGTTGCCGTGGAACATCGGCATGCAGATGTAGTGCACGTCGTCCGGGAGGACCCCGAAGCTGTCGACCAGCGAGGCTCCGGCGGCGGCGAGGCGGCCCTGGGTGCAGATCGCGGCCTTCGGGGCACCCGTGGAACCCGAGGTGAAGTAGAGCAGGATGCGGTCGTCGGGCGTGGCCCGGGAGAAGGCGTCCGGTTTGGTGTTCGCGTACGGCGCGAGGAGGTCGTCGTAGGCCTGAGTGTCCGTCACCAGGACGCGCACACCCGGAAGTCGGAGGTTCTCCAGCAGCGGAAGGTGTGCGCGCTCGGTGATCAGGAGCCGGCATTCGGTGTGCAGGATGTCGCGGGCCAGCTCCGGGCCCCGGCGGGTGGGGTTGACGCCGGCGACGGCCGCGCCCGCGAGGGCCGCCGCGCTCAACCACAGGGGATATTCAGGGGTGTTGTCGAGCAGGACGCCGACGTGGGGTGCGGCGCCGGGCGGCAGGAGGTCGGTGAGGAGCGCCGCTCTGGCCGCGGCGCCGGCCGCCACCTCGTGGTGGGTGAGCGTGCGCCCCTCGCACCACAGCCCGGGGCGGTGGTCCTCCCACCGTGCCTGTACGAGTTCCGCGACGGTACGCCTCCTGGACTCCATGGGGGCGCACGGTAGTTGACATACCGTCAGATGTGGAGGGGTGTGCCGGTCAGAACCCGTCGGGGCCCGAGCCCGCGAAGGTGGTGGCGTAGGAGGCGATGAAACCGATGCAGAACACGACGATCACGCCGAGGAAGGCCAGGATGCCGAAGGTGGCCGCCGCCTGCTTGCCCCGGCTGGGCTCGTGCGCGGTGGCGACCACCTCGCGGCCGTCGGTGTAGTACACGGTGACGTAGTCGCCCTCGATGACGGTCCCCCGGCCGCCCTCCTCCTCGAACCGCACGGAGCGGCCGTCGCGGGCGGTGAACTCGTACACGTGGTGGAGCGTCGTGCGCACCGAGGTGTCACCGTGCCCGCCGCTCACCGTCGTGTACGAGCGCAGGCAACGCCCCTCGGCCGTCAGGCCGCTGTTCCAGGCACCGCGCACCTGGAGCCAGCGGCGTGTCACGCGATACCCCATGAAGAGGGCGAAGGCCATGACGAGGCTTGGGATGAGGTAGAAGATCAGGTCCATGGTGCGTCCCCCGAGGTCGGATACCGCTTGGTGGAGGGAACCTACCCCCGGGGAACGCCGGACTGTCTCAAGCGAAGCTCAGAAAGTGACGTCCGAGCAGGCGTAGAACGCGTTGGCCGTGTCCGCGATCGTCCACACCGCCACGATCACGTGGTGGCCGGTCAGGCCGGACGGAAGCGTGCCGCTGTGCGAGAGGGTGGCCGGCGGGCGCTGGCCGTTGTAGGGGACGGTGAGGAACGGCGTGGTGTTGAGGTCCGAGCGGGCCAGGTTGTGGTTCTGGTTCCAACCCGCCTTGGTGACGTAGTACTTGAAGTCCGTGGTGGCGTGCATGGCCGTGAACTGCCAGCGGAAGGTGTACGACTGACCACCCGTCACCTTTGTCGTCGGCCACGCGGCGCCCGACGGGGTCTTCGGCGCGCTGAGCTGGGCGAAGCGGCTGATGCCGCCGTTGCAGATCTGGCCGTCGGCGGGACCGGCGGCCGGGAAGCCCTTGGGGGCCTCGACGCTCTGCGGCTCGTACTGGATGTCACCGCAGTTCGTCACCGTGCCGTTGGCACAGAGCTTCTGCCTGCTGATGGGGAGGTCGGTGTAGCCGTGGCTGCTCGCGGCCCCGGACGAGAGCACGATGGCCCCGGCCGTGGTGAGCCCGAGCACGCCCGCGTACCACTTGGTCTTTTTGCGCATGCTGCCGCTCCTGGAGAACGTGTGGGGAGTTCCGTGAGCCGTGCAGGTCTAGACCAAGTCCCAGATTATTGCCCCTACTTGACTGTGTCCATACCAAAAGCCGTGTCCGTCTGCGGGGACGTCTCCGGGCCCGTCACGGCGCGGCCTCCCCCCGCCCCGAGCAGAACGCCACCGTCAAGTCCTTGACCAGCGCCTTGCGTTCGTAGTCGTCCAGCTCCACCAGGCCGCGCATGGTCAGCCGGGTGACGGTGTCCTCCACCGAGTCGACCACCGACGTGAGCATCGTCGCCCGCTGCTGCGCGTCCAGCGTGGCGATACGGCGGCGGGTCATCGCCGCGGCCACCTCCGGGGCGTACTCGACGCGCAGCGGCTGCACCGAGAACACCTCGATGCCGACCGGCCCCGCGTCCGCCGCGACCAGCCGGGTCAGCGCGTCGACGGCCAGTTCGGCCGCGCCCTTCGCGCCGCCGCCCGGCGGCTCCACCGGCACCCGGGTCAGCGCCGCCTCCACGCACTCGCGCAGATACGTCTCGTGGTCCTCGACCCCGAGCGTGGCCCGCGCGGTGTCCCGCACCCGCCACACCACGAGCACGGCGACCCGCAGCGCGACCCCGTTCGCGTCGGCGGCCGGCATCGGCTCGCTGCGCCAGTGCCGCAGCCGTACGTCGACCCGGCGGCGCAGCAGCAACGGGTTGACCCACATCAGCCCGGTGCGCCGGACGGTCCCCCGGTACCGCCCGAACAGGCCGAGCACCCAGGCCCGTCCGGTACGGCCCCGGGCCAGACCGCCGAAGCCGAAGAGACCGAGCGCGCCCGCACCGGCGTACGCCGCCCACTGCGCGGGACCGAGCCCGGCACCGGCGTAGACCGGCAGCCGCAGCGCGTCGGCGGCGAGCGGGGGCAGGACGCCCGCCCACCACGAGGTGGCGAGACAGCCGGCGAGTCCGCAGGAACCGGCGAGCACACCCGCCGTGCCGGGCAGCACCCGGGCCGGCCGCTCCACCAGCTCGGGGTCGACCTCCGGTGCCGGGCGCGGCTTGGCCGGGAGGGGGCGGCGGAAGCGGGGCTGTTCGCCGGTGCCCTGTCGGCGTCCTACGACGGCGGGTCTGAGCGGCAGCGACACCGGGTCGGGGTCGTCGCGGAAGAGCAGGTGGACGGGGATCTCGGTGGTCGCCTCGTTCTGGATGAGGCGCGCGGGCCGGGCCTGCGCCGCCTCGGGCGGTCCCGCGGGTTCCTCGTTCTCGGGCGTCTGTGAAGTGGTCGTCGTACTCATGGTTGCCTCCAGCCTCCGCGCCAGATGCGTCACAACGGGTGGATGAGCCTTGTCAGGAGAAGAGCCGGCGCCAGGTCTCCGGCCCCGGGTAGCCGTCCGCCGCGCCGCCCCGCCAGCCCTGGGCGCGCTGGAAGGCCTCGACGTTGCGCCGGTCCGGCTCGCCCCAGCGCGGTCCCGGGCCGGTCGTGTAGTACTTGCCGAAGCCCTTCTTGACCAGCTGCTTTCCGAGCTCGGTGACGTACTTGTTGGTCGCGCCCGGGCGGAACATGCCCCGGCCGGGATAGCCGGGGACAGCGTGCGAGGCGGGCGGGCCCGCCGCTCCGACGACCGCGCCGCCGCCGATGTTCCTGCCCTTGCCCGTGATCAGCAGTTCCCAGGTCAGCGGTCCCGGCAGGCCGTCCGCGTCCGCGCCGGTCCAGCCCTGGGCCTGCTGGAAGGCCCGGGTGGCCAGCCGGTCCGCGTCCGACCAGACCGGGCCGGGGCCCGCGGTGTAGTAGGCGCCGGCACCGCGGGCGACGAGCATCGTGCCGAGCTGGGTGACGTACTTGTTGTTGGCTCCGGGGCCGAAATACGCCGCTCCCGGGTACGCCGTCTTCGGCGTGACCGCGCCGGCCGGTGTCACCGGGGGCACGGCGGGCTTCGAAGGCACCGCGGGCTTCGGGTTCACCTCCGCCGCGCTCATCGTCAGGCCCTTGTAGCGGTAGGGGACGTAGTTGGCGGAGTGGCTCCAGTACGCGTACGGCGTGGACTGGCGCCGGGCGTGCGAGGGGGTCTCCTCCAGGGCGATGTAGTAGGTGTGCGTGTAGTCGGTCCAGCCGCCGAAGATGACGACGTGGGAGCCCTTCTCTGGATTCTCCGGATTGTGGAACAGCAGAATGTCGCCGGGCTCCAGTTCCTCCTTGGAAATACGCGTCCCGTACTGGTCGAGGCTGCCGGTCCATTCGTTCCCCGGCAGCCCCCAGGCCATCGAGACGAACCCCGAGCAGTCCTGCCGGTAACCGTCGGACCAGTAGTCGTTCATGCTGTACGGCACCTGCGCCGCGATCCAGGTCTTGGCCCGGTTGATGATCTCCGCGCGGGTGGTCGCGGGCGCCTTGAGGACACCGGCCGGCTTCGCCGGTTTCCCGCTCGGGCCGTGCAGCGGGGCCTTGGTGCCCTGCGGGGTGGCGGGTTCGTCACCCGTGTCACCTGCGGGGACGCCGGGGCGGGGCGAGGTGTGGGGGGCGGCGAGGGCCGGTACGGCGTGCCCGGCGGCGAGGGTCGCGGACGCGGCGGCGGCCACCACGAGAACCCGCCCGGCGACGGGGTGACCGGTCGGGGAATGCGGCAGGGCGCGCCGCCGGTGAACACATCCTGGGCAATCACAATCGCTCGCGGGATCGAATTCCTCGAATACCGGAGTCTCCATGCGATGCCCCTCACACTCCAGGTGGAAAATTCCGCGCTCGTGCACGTCCGCCAGTTTCTCAACTGTCTTCCGGACTCGCATGTTGACGGTCCGAATGATGTACAAGGGCCCGGCGGGAGCCCGCGGGGGTGGTCAGGAGCACCCCTCCGCGTCCGGTAGAGTTGTCCGGGTCAGCAGGCGCCGCTAGCTCAGTTGGTTAGAGCAGCTGACTCTTAATCAGCGGGTCCGGGGTTCGAGTCCCTGGCGGCGCACAGACAGCGACCGAAGGGCATCCTCCTCAGCGGAGGGTGCCCTTCGGTCGTTTGCGCGCCTTCCCCGCGTCTCGCCGGCGGGACATGCGACCGCTGAATAGCGAAGCGGAGTTCCAGGCACCTCCTCAGCCGTTCCTTGCCGTATTTCAAGTCGCCACGCAAGGATTCCCGGCATCTTTGACAAGGAGGAAAGCAAATTGAGCCAGACAGTCGAACCTGATCTCGACGGAACCACCAACGTCCTACTCGCCCCGGTCCGCGGCACGGACGAGCGCCGCAAACTCCCGAAGTCAATGTTCGTCAAACGACCGTCCGTCTTCACCGCGAAATTCGTCGTCGCCGTGGTGGCGGTCGCCGCCGCCTGGACCGCCGTGGCCCTCGAGCCGGTGTGGTGGGTGATCGCGGTCACCGTGGTCGTCAACGGGCTCATGTACGCGCACCTGGTGGAGCTCCAGCACGAGTGCCTGCACGAGCACGCGTACAACCGGCGTTCGCTGAACCGCCTCATGGGATTCCTCGCCGGTGTGCCGATGCTGACCTCGTACTGGCACTACAAGCACGACCACCTGCGCCACCACGCGTATCTCGGCACCCCGCAGAACCAGGAGTTCTTCAACTACCGCTTCCAGGGCCTGGGATCGTTACCCGGCTTCCTGCGCGGGGCGTACCACCTGGGCCGGTACAACGACGTCGCCAGGGACACCGGCCGGTCCCTGCTGGGCCGTACCGACCCGGGGATCACCAAGACGCTGGCGGCGAAGAAGATCCGCACGGAGTACCAGCTCTTCGCCGTCCTGTTCGCCGCCGCGGTCGTCTACTCGGTGGCGGCCCGGGACCTCTATCTGGTCTGGGTCTGGGTGCTGCCCACCCTGCTGGTGGCGGAGCCGACCCACTTCCTCATCGAGATGCCGGAGCACTACGGCCTCAACACCCAGACGGACCCCGACGTCCTGTCCAACACCCGCACCATCGAGGCCGGCCGCTTCGCGAAGTGGTTCACCAACGGCAACGACGTGCACACCGCGCACCACTTCCACCAGGGCGTCCCGATGGTCAACGTGCGTGCCCTGCACCGGGTGATCGAGGACCGCGTGGAGACCGTGGCGCCGTCCTACTGGTCCTTCTACCGGGACGTCTTCACCGGCCGGATCACCTACCAGGACAACTCCGAGAACTGCATGACCCGCTGACGACAGGCCCACACGAACGGAGAATCCCTGATGCCCGCATCGACCGACTCCCCGGACAACCGCCCGTTGGAACGGCTCAAATTCCTCTCGCCGAGCGAAGTACGCCAGGTCGCCGAGACGTTCGGCACCCCCGTATTCGTCTACGACGAACAGCGCGTCCGCGACGGGGTCGCCCTGCTCCAGCAGCTCCCCAGCGCCTTCGGGCACACCGTCCGCTACTCCCTCAAGGCATCGCCCAGCGCCGCGGTGATCCGTGTCTTCGACGACCTGGGCGTCCACTTCGACGCCAGCTCCGTATGGGAGGTCGTCCGGGCCGTCCGGGCCGGCGTGGCACCGGAGAAGATCCTGCTGACCGCCCAGGAGGCGGACTTCGGCTCGGCCGAGCTGCCCGCACTGATACGCCGGGGGCTGCAGTTCGACGCCGGGTCGCTCCAGCAGCTCACCGAGTACGGCGAGTCCTTCCCCGGCACCACGGTGTCCGTGCGCATCAACCCCGGCTTCGGCTCGGGCCTGGTCCGCCGGCTGACCTCGGGCGGCCCGGACTCCAGCTTCGGCATCTGGCACGAGCAGGTGGCCGAGGTGAAGGCCGTCGCCGAGCGCCACTCCCTCACGGTGACCCGGCTCCATGTGCATATCGGCTCCGGCCACCACGCCGACGTCCTCCTGCCGGCCGCGCGCCGGCTGCTGGAGATCGCCCAGGACTTCGCCGACGTCCGTGCCGTGGACCTCGGGGGCGGCTACCGCATCAGCGTGATGGCGGACGATCCCGAGTACGACCACTCCGAGTGGGCCGGGGAACTCGCCTCCGACCTGCGCCTGTTCGCCGAGGCGACGGGCCGCGCGCTGCACATGGAGATGGAGCCCGGCACCTTCCTCGTCGCGAACGCCGGGTCGATCGTGGCCAAGGTCATCGACGTGGTGACCACCGGCGACGAGGGCCGGAGGTTCGTGAAGATCAACGCCGGGCTCACCGAGATCCTGCGCCCCTCCTACTACGGCTCGCCGCACCCCCTGGTGGCCGTGGACCGGCAGGGCGAACTGCCTCCGGAGGGCCCGCTCAGCGATGTGGCCGGCCACTGCTGCATCGCCGGTGACGTGCTGACCACCCGCCCCGGCTCCGTCGAGGAGCTCAGCCCGGTCCGGCTCGGTGCCGTGGAGCCCGGCGACTACCTCGTCGTGGAACGGTCCGGCGGCTACTGCGCCGGCATGGCGATGAAGAACTTCAACTCCTACCCGGAGGCGCCCGAGGTGCTGCGCCGCCCGGACGGTTCCTTCGCGCTCATCCGGGCCCGGCAGACCGTCGACCAGCTGACGGCGAACGAGATCGTCCCCGACGACCTGCGGAAGGAGCCGGTGTGACGGCCACGGCCGAGCGGCTCGCCGGCCGGCGCCGGGGCGCCCGCGCCGGCGGGGCCCTCCACCACCGCAGGGCCCAGGGGACCGACCACCGCGCGAGGCAGGGATGAACGCCTTCGCCACGGCCACCGGGGGCATCGCTCCCGGTGGCTGGGACCGCCTGGCCGGTCCCCATCTGTACGCGTCGTCCGGCTGGCTCGCGTTCTGCCACGGGGACGATCCGGGCCGTGTCGGCGCCGTGTTCACCGGAGGCGTGGACCGGCCCCGGTCGGCGGTCCCGGTCACGGCCGTACGGAGCATGGACAACTCCTTCTACCAGTGGCACGAGAAACTGACCGGGCTCGGTCTGCCGAGCCCCGGCCCGACGGGCCTGATGGCGGGTCAGCACCGCGGCTACCACACGCAGCTGCTGCACTCCCCGGACCTGTCCCACGACCGGGCCGCCGCCGAACTGCTCCCCGAACTGCGCCGGTTGGCCGCCGACACCGGGACCCGGGAACTCACCGGAACCCCGCCGCGGGACCCGGTGCCGTGCCTCGCGATGTACCTGGACGACCGTACCGTCGGGGCCTTCCGGCGGGCCGGGGTGACCGCGCCGCCGGTCCTGCTCCAGCTGGAGGCCTGGATCCCCGTCCCCGACGGCGGCTGGGCGGGCTATCTGGAGCACCTCGGGTACAAGCGCTCCGTCCGGGTGCGCCGGGAGCGCCGCCGGTTCCAGGAGGCCGGATACCGGGTGGAGCACCTGCCCCTGGCGGAGTGCTGCGAGGAGGCCGGACATCTGCTGGCCTGCACCCAGCGCCGCTACGGACATCCGGCCGACGCCAAGGAACTCGCCGAGTCCTTCGAGGCGCAGGCCCGCGCGATGTCGGGACGCGGCGAGGTCTTCCTCGCCCGCGCGTCCGACGGCAGACCGATCGGCTTCTGTCTGTACTACGTGTTCGGCGACGCCCTCTTCCTGCGGGCCGCCGGATTCGACTACGAGGCCGTGGCCGGAGCCGGGGAGTACTTCAACCTCGTCTACTACCTTCCGCTGGAGGAGGCCTCCGGGCGCGGTGTGCGCCGTATCCACGCGGGCATCGAGGCGGCCGAGGCCAAGGCCCTGCGGGGCGGGCGGCTGCACGGGCTGTGGATGCTGGACCTCGGTGAGCGCAGTGTCCTGGAGGGACTCGACGAGCAGGTGGCCGCGGCCAACTCCGGCACTCTGCGGGCACTCGTCGGCAGTTCCAGGACCGTCGCCGAGGCCATCGAGGGCGCGGCCCTGGCGGAACTGCTGTGAGCGGCGCCGCCGGACGGGTCCTGACCGGCCCCTTCCTCCGGTTCTGGCTGATCCAGGTCTGCGCACAGGTCGGCGCCAAGGTGGCACTGCTCTTCCTGCCCCTGCTCGCGATCAGCGGCTACGGCGTCAGCCCCGCCGTGCTGGGCTTCCTCGGCGCGCTCCAGTACTTCCCGGTCGTGGTGGTGGCGCTGCTGTTCGGCGGCGCCTTCGACCGCTGGGACCGTCGCACCTGCTTCGCCGCCGCCTTTCTGGGCAACAGCGTCACGCTGCTGCTGGTTCCGCTCTACGGCGACGGCCGGCATCGCGTGCTGGTGCTGGTGGGCGTCTGTACCGTCATGGGCTGTCTGGTGGCCTTCGCCGACTTGTGCGCGCAGACCGTGCCACCGGACCTGGTGCCGCCGAACCGGCTCGTCGCGGCGAACGGCCGGCTGGAGTTCGTGTACTGCCTGTGCCAGGTGGGTGCCCCAGGCGCCGCCGGTCTGCTCTACGACCGGTTCGGCGCGGGCCCCGGACCTCTGGTGATCAGCGCGCTCTGTCTCGCCGCCGGCCTGCTGAGCCTGGGGCTGCGGATTCCCCGCCGCCCGGTCCCGGACTCCGGGCGGCAGCCCCGGGTCCGCGCCGCGACGCTGTCCGGCGTGGGTTTTCTGCTGCGCCACCCCGTCCTGCGGGTGACGACCGTCCAGGCCGCCGTCTTCAACGGCCTGGAGCAGGCGGTCCTGACGATCTATCTGCTGCTCGCCGTCCGGGTCTGGGGGCTGTCCCCCGGCGCCGTCGGCCTGACGATCACGGTGGGCGGCGTCGGCACCGTCGTAGGAGCGGTGGCGGCCGGCGGCCGGGGCGGCCGGATGTCCACCGTGCGGGCCCTGGTGGTCGGCATGGGGCTGGCCTCGCTCACGCCCGTGCTGCTGGTCTTCGCCCGGGGTTCCCGCCCCGTACTGATGACGACGGCGAGCATCGCCTTCCTGGTCTACGGATACGGCATGACGCTGTACAACGTGCACGCCGTCTCACTGCGCCAACTCCTCACCCCGCCGCAGCGGTTGGGCAGTGTCTCGGCCGCCTACCGCCTGCTCGCCTTCGGGCCGATCGGGCTGGGTGCCCTGCTCGGCGGCTGGGCCGGGGGTGTCCTGGGCCTGCGGGTGTCCATCACCCTCTTCGTCGCGCTGCTCGCCCTGGCGTTCGCCGTCTTCACCGTGTTCGTGCTGCGCATGCGCGCCGCGGTCGCGGTGGCGATACCCGCTCCACCCGTCACCGAGCCGGGCGGAGCCCCGGTCTCTCCCGCCCATCCTCTGTGAGGTGATTCCATGCCCGCCACCGAACCGCCCCCGGTGTCCCGCAGGCCCGCGGTCGTCGTGATGAGCGACCTGGTCGTCCTGGCACGGCAGACCCGGCTGATCGAGGAGATCGTCTCCCGGAACCTGGTCCCGCTGGTCCTGGTCGGACCGGACACGCCCATGGACCGGCTGCGCGTCCACATGGCCGACCCCGCGCATCCGCTGTCGCTCCTGACCGAGGTGATCCGGGTACCGGACGCCGCGGTGGACACCGTGCTCTGCGCGGTACAGGACTGGGTGCGGGAGTACGAGGTGAAGGGGTCCGTCTGCTGCGGCGAGGTCTTCGTGGACCCGGCCGGCGCACTCGGCGAGCTGCTGCGGCTGCCCGGCCCCGGCGGCTGGGCGTCCCGCGTCTGCCGGGACAAGGTCATGCAGCGTACGGCGCTGAACGCGTTCGGTCCGCGCTGGCGTGCCGTCGCCCCGGCCGAGCGTTCCCGGGCCGAACCGCCCTGCTACCCGGCGGTCGTCAAACCCGCCGGCCGCATGTACAGCTCGGGCGTGTGCAGGGTCGACGACGCCGGGCAACTGCGGGCGGCCCTCGGCCAGTTCGGCCCCGAGGAGTCCGTACTGCTCGAAGAGCTGGTGGAGGGCCCCGAGTTCTCCGTCGAGGCGCTGGTCCACGACGGCGACGTGCTGTGGTCGGGCATCACCGCCAAGCGCACCAACGAGGACGGCGGGCGTTTCTTCACCGAGATGGGGCACATCTGCCCGGCGCCCGGTCTCACGGCGGCCGAGGAGGCCGCGCTGACCTCGGCGAACGCCGGGGTGCTGACGAAGATCGGCCTGCGCGACGGGATCACGCACGCCGAGTTCCGGCTGTCGCGGGGCACCGCCGTACTGATGGAGGTGGCCGCGCGGCTGCCCGGCGACGCGATCACCGCGCTGTGGCACCTGGCGACCGGGGCCCCCATGGAACCGGCGATCATCGACCTGGCGCTGGGGGTCAAGACCCGGTACCCGCAGCCGACCCGGCGGGCCGCACAGCGGTATGCGGACCACGAGAGCGGTGTGTTGGGCGAGGTCCACAGCACGCTGGAGGGCACCGGGGTCTCGTGGATCAAACGCGACGGTCTGTGGCCCGCCACCGAGGTGGCGGACGCCGACGCACCGCCCCGGTGCACCGCGGTACTGGTGGCCCGCGAGTCCGGTGACTTCCTCGGTGCCCAGGTGGACTCCGGTGCCCGCTCGGTCTCCGTCGTCGGCGACGCGCCGCTGAGCGCCGACCTGGACGCCCTGGGCCGGGAGTGGGTGTCGGCCGTGCGCGTCGGCTACCGCACGGCCTCCCGCTGACGCCGGTCCGCTCAACGGCACAGCGCGGGACAAACCCGTTACAGATTCTCCACACTTTCCTCAGCAGACCGTCTGCCAGTCCTCTGTCGAGGGAAGTGACCGCATGGGGAACTACGCCGACACGGCCGACATACGCAAGATCCCTGCTCTTTCTCCCATTGATCCGGAACTCACTCGCCGCACCGCGCTCCTCCTTCCGCCCGACTTCTCACTGGCGGGCTGGAAACGGTTCGGCAGGCATCTCTTCCTGATGTCGGACTCCTCCTGCTGGTGGCTCGGCGACTGGCTCGTATACGGCGAGAACAAATACCCGGGCCGCTATCGCCAGGCAATCGGCGAAACAGGACTCAACTACAAAACATTGCGGAACTACGCCTGGATATCGAAGAGGTTCTCCGTCCTGGAACGGCATGCGAGGCTCAGTTTCCAGCACCATGCGGAAGTGGCCTCGCTGCAGCCCGCCGAGCGCGGGCGGTGGCTGGAGCGCGCCGCGCGGGAGGGCTGGTCGCGGAACACGCTGCGCCAGCAGGTGCGCCAGACCCTGACCGTTCCGGACGACAAACGGGCGCAGGAGGTACGCCTCCAGGTGAGCGTCAGCAGCGAGCAGGAGCGAAAGTGGGTGCAGGCCGCCGAGCGCCACGGCCGCAACCTGGCCGAGTGGGTCATCATCTGCCTCGACCGGGCCGCCGCCCGTGAGACCGCGCCCGGCCTTCAGGGCCATTGATCGACCAGGCTCCTCGTACCGACGAGGGGCCTGTTCCTTGTTTGGCCGGTTACCCTCTCGCCATGGCAGCCCGTGACCTCCAGGAGCGGATCAAGAAGCTCATCCTCGACCGTCGGCTGCCCTCGGGGGCGCCGCTGCCGACCGAGCCCGAGCTGATGGTGTTCCTCGGCGCGAGCCGGAACTCGGTGCGCGAGGCGCTCAAGGCCCTGCAGGCGATGGGGATCGTCGAGATCCGGCACGGGTTCGGGACGTACGTCGGGCCGATGTCGCTCGCGCCGATGGTCGAGGGCCTCGCGTTCCGCACCGTCGTCGGGCACTACCGGGGCGAGGACAGTCTGCTGCAGCTGCTCGAACTGCGGGAGGCGGTGGAGTCGGGGCTCGTCGCGAGGCTCGCGGGGCGGCTGCCGGACCGGGATCTCGTCGAACTCGACGCGCTGGTACGGCAGATGGAGCGGGAGGCCGCCGAGGGAGTCGGGCTCGCGGCCACCGACCGCGCCTTTCACGCCACTCTCTACCGGGGGCTGGACAACGCGCTGCTGAGCGAGGTCCTGGAAGCCTTCTGGGACGCCTTCCACCGCGTCCGCGCCGATCTCGCCACCGGCCCGCAGGACCCCGAAGTCACCTGTCGTCAGCACCGGGAGATCCTCGACGCGGTCCGGTCCGGGGATGCGAAACGCGCCGAGAAGGCCATAAGGGAACACTTCGACAACGTGCGCACAAGGTTGTCCACAACGACTCCACCTGATCCTCACACGCGCCCCAATGAACGCGTATGACCGGTAAACAGCGCGTTTCGTGTCTTGCGATCAAGATGAACACCGTAGAACCCTGGTTTTGAAGATGCTGTCGGTACACGGCAGTTGAGGGGGTACGGAACCGGTTGCGCGGTTTCGCGGGGAGGAGGGGCCCCGCCCGGGAACAGATGTCTGAGGGGGCATCGCGCAACCGGACGGTCGCAGTCGCATGTCTTTGTGAGTGGACTGTGTGGTGACTGTGGCCACCACTGACACGCCCGTCGAGGGTCGAGGGGGACCCTGACGGGCGGCCGCGACAAACAAACACGCGCGTTTTTGCGTGTGGGGGGATGACTCATGACGTCGACGCCGACGGGCGCCCGACAGGGCTTCGACCCGTCACAAACCACCGAACTCAGAGTCCCGGGACACCGGACCGGCAGCTTCCGCCGGATCAAGAAGACACTTCCGAGATACGACTACGAGCACTACAGCCGCCTTGCGGGACCCCTCACCCAGCCCGCCCCGGACCGGCCGTACAAGGTCCAGTACCGGTCGCTGCTGTCGCAGGAGACGCACCGCGTCCGCGCCGCGCTCATGCTGGGTGCGGCGCCGCTGCTGTCCCTGATCCTGCTGGGCTGGCTGCTGCAGCCCAAGCACTGGACCCAACGCGACTATCCCGCCTACGACTTCCTGCCCGCGCTGGACATCGTGATGCTGGTCGCGATCGGGCTGATCGAGTTCTTCCGCTGCATGAACGTGCTGTCCAACGCGCACGCCACGCTGGTCGCCCGCGACCCGATCCCGGTGGTGCCCGAGACCGGCACGAGAGTCGCGTTCATCACGACGTTCGTGCCCGGCAAGGAGCCCCTGGAGATGGTCACCAAGACCTTGGAGGCGGCCGTACGGCTGCGCCACCGGGGGCTTCTGCACGTGTGGCTCCTCGACGAGGGCGACGATCCCGAGGTCAAGGCCGTCTGCGGGCGGCTCGGCGTACACCACTTCTCCCGCAAGGGAGTCGAGAAGTGGAACCGGCCCAAGGGACCCAACCGCGCGAAGACCAAGCACGGCAACTACAACGCCTGGCTGGAGGCGCACGGCGACGAGTACGACTACTTCGCCTCCGTCGACACCGACCACGTGCCGCTGCCCAACTACCTGGAGCGGATGCTCGGTTTCTTCCGCGACCCGGACGTCGGCTTCGTCATCGGCCCCCAGGTGTACGGCAATTACGACACCCCGGTCACCAAGGCCGCCGAGTCGCAGCAGTTCCTCTTCCACGCCCTGATCCAGCGGGCCGGCAACCGCTACGGCTCGCCGATGTTCGTCGGCACGTCGAACGCCGTACGGATCAAGGCACTTCAGCAGATCGGCGGGCTGTACGACTCGATCACCGAGGACATGGCCACCGGCTTCGAGATGCACCGGGCCAAGAACCCGGCCACCGGCAAGAAGTGGAAGTCGGTCTACACACCGGACGTCCTCGCGGTCGGCGAAGGGCCCAGCGCCTGGACGGACTTCTTCACCCAGCAGCTCCGGTGGTCGCGCGGGACGTACGAGACGATCCTCAAGCAGTACTGGAAGGGCTTCTTCTCGATGCCTCCGGGCAAGCTCTTCAACTACACGATGATGATCATCTTCTATCCGATGTCGGCCCTCAACTGGATACTGGCGGCGCTGAGTTGCGCCCTGTTCCTGGGGCTGGGCGCCTCGGGTGTGAACATCGACCCGACGATGTGGCTGATGCTCTACGGCAACGCGTCCGCGCTGCAGATCGGCCTCTACATCTGGAACCGCCGCCACAACGTCTCCCCGCACGAGCCGGAGGGGTCGGGCGGGGTCGCCGGCATGGTGATGTCCGCGCTGTCGGCGCCGATCTACGCGCGCTCGCTCTTCGACGCCGTACTGCGCAGGAAGAGCAAGTTCGTCGTGACGCCCAAGGGTGACTCGGCCAGCCCCGACACGCTGTTCGGGACGTTCCGGGTGCACTGGTTCTTCATCCTGATCTTCGGCGGCTCGCTGATGGCCGGGTTCGAGAACGGGCACTCCCACCCCGCGATGATCACGTGGGCCACGTTCGCCCTGCTGATCACCGCGTCGCCGATCCTGGCCTGGCGGTACATGCTGCGCCAGGAGAAGAAGCAGCCGCCCGCCCTCCCGGCCGAACCCCGGGACGCCGTCCCGCCGCAGCCGGTGCCGGCCGCGCATGTGCCGCAGCAGAAGCCCAGTTGGGCGGCCTCGGCCACCAACAGCGAGCAGACCATGCAGATCGCGCTCGGCGGACCGGGGGGACGTAAGGAATGAAGGAAGCCGGCCGGCGCCGTGCCCGTCGACTCGCGATCAGCACGGTGGTCGTCATCGCCCTGGCCGGGATGAACGGGCCCTGGCTGTACAGATTCGGCACCGAGAGATACCACCAGTACGTCATCAACAAACCCGAGTACAAGGCCGACAACGGGCACTGGGACATCATCCAGTTCCCGAAGAAGTACCGGCAGGACACCATCCACGCGGCGCTGCTGCGCACCGGCAAGGTGCTGCTCATCGCCGGGTCGGGCAACAACCAGGACAACTTCAACGCGAAGAGGTTCGACACCCGGATCTGGGACCCGGTCAAGGGCACCATCAAGAAGGTGCCCACCCCGGCCGACCTGTTCTGCACCGGGCACACCCAGCTCGCCAACGGCAACATCCTCATCGCGGGCGGCACAAAGAAGTACGAGAAGCTGAAGGGTGACGTCAAGAAGGCCGGCGGCGTCATGATCCTTTACAACGAGAACCCCGACAAGCCGATGACACTGCCCCAGGGCACGAAGTTCACCGGCAAGGCGAACGGCAAGACCTTCGTGTCCACGGACTCGGCGCTGATTCCGCGCGCGACCAAGGTGTTCGACAAGAAGACCGGCAGGTTCCTGCGGAACAACCCCGGTTACGCCCGGGTCGTCGTCGAGGCGCCCAAGGAGGGCACCCAGTACGAGACCGGCACCCAGGACAACTACCGGATCCAGGGGCTGACCGGCGCCGACGAGCGCAACACGTACGGCATCGGGAACAAGTTCGGGCTCGACAAGCGGGACTTCGAGGGGATCAAGAACGCCTACGAGTTCGATCCGGTCGCCGAGAAGTACATCAAGGTCGATCCGATGAACGAGGCGCGCTGGTATCCGACGCTGACGACGCTGTCGGACGGGAAGGTGCTCAGCGTCTCCGGGCTCGACGACATCGGGCAGTTGGTGCCGGGGAAGAACGAGATCTTCGATCCGGCGACGAAGAAGTGGACGTACACGAAGACCAAGCGGCAGTTCCCGACGTATCCCGCGCTGTTCCTGATGGAGAACGGAAAGCTGTTCTACTCGGGGTCGAACGCGGGGTACGGACCCGACAACGTGGGCCGCGATCCCGGCATTTGGGACGTCGACACCAATCAGTTCACGAAGATTCCCGGGCTGAGTGATCCGAACATGATGGAGACCTCGGCGACCGTGCTGCTCGCTCCGGCGCAGGACGAGAAGTACATGGTGATCGGGGGCGGGGGTGTCGGTGAGTCGAAGCTGTCGACGAACAAGACGCGGCTCGTCGATCTCAAGGACGCCAACCCCAAGTTCGTGGACGGGCCCACGCTGGAGAAGGGCACGCGGTACGCGCAGACGTCGATCCTGCCGGACGACACCGTGCTGGTGTCGGGCGGGTCGGAGGACTATCGGGGGCGGAGCGACTCCGACATCCTTCAGGCGCGGCTGTACCACCCGGACACGAACACCTTCGAGAAGGTCGCCGATCCGCTGGTGGGGCGGAACTACCACTCCGGGTCGATCCTGCTGCCGGACGGGCGGGTGATGTTCTTCGGGTCCAACTCCTTGTACGCGGACAAGGCGAACACGAAGCCGGGGGTTTTCGAGCAGCGGATCGAGATCTATACGCCGCCGTATCTGTACCGGGATTCTCGGCCGGATATTTCCGGGGGGCCGGAGAGCATTGCGCGCGGCTCGTCCGGGACGTTCACCTCGCAGCACGCGTCGTCGATCAAGAAGGTGCGGCTGATCCGGCCCAGTGCGTCCACGCATGTCACGGATGTGGATCAGCGGTCTATCGCGTTGGACTTCAAGACGGCCGGGAACAAGATCACGGTGACCGTGCCCAAGGACAAGAACTTGGTGCAGTCGGGGTGGTACATGCTGTTCGTGGATGATGATCAGGGGACGCCGAGCAAGGCTGTGTGGGTCAAGGTGCCGTAGAAGGTTGTCGGTTGGGTGCGGGTGCGTGGGGGCTGGTCGCGCCCGCGCGGCGGAGCCGCAAATCGATACAGCCCCGCGCCCCTAAGACCTTGATGCTTGCGCCAGCTTCAAGGCATAACTTGCCCACCACTCGCCCGCCTTCGGGCCGCCCTTGCACTCGCCGTCCGACTCTCCCGGGCGTTTGATCCACAAGTAGGCGTCCACCAACGGGTCTGCCGTCTTTGTCGTCGGGGTTTCGCCCAGGGAACGGCCCGGCGGGTTGCACCAGTTCTCGTCCTCGTCTCCTGCCGTATACGGTCCGTTGCCGTTTCGGCTGGTGTCGATGACGAAGTGTTTGTTGTCGGTCTTGGCCGAGAGTTGTTTGCCGTACGCGATGGAGTCTTGCGTGGAGTAGAAGTTGGAGACGTTCACGGCGAAGCCGTCGGCCTTGGCGATGCCTGCTCGTTGGAGGGGCTGGTAGATCTCGTCGGGGTGGCCCCAGCCGGCGTTTCCGGCGTCGAGGTAGACCTTCGTGTGCTGGAGGGACTTGAGCTTGGTGATGGCGTAGTTCAGGAGGTCGTAGCGCTCGTCCTGGAACTGGGCGGGGGTGCAGCCGTCGACCAGGTGGAGCAGGGCGTCCGGTTCGAGGATCAGCGTGGCGGAGCGGTCGGCGATGCCCTGGGCCACGGCGTCGATCCAGGCGCGGTAGGAGTCGCCGTCGCCCGCGCCGCCCTGGGAGTACTGACCGCAGTCGCGGTGCGGGATGTTGTAGAGGACGAGGAGGGCGGTGCGGCCGGCCTTGTCGGCGGCCTCGGTGAAGCCCTGCGCCTCCGCCTTGGGGTTCTCCGGGCCGATCCACTCGCCGGTGGGCTGTTCGGCGATCTTCCTGATCTGTTCGGCGTCGGCGGTCTTGCCGGCCTTGGCGTAGGCGGCGACCTGCCGGGCCGCGTTGGTGTCCGGGTTGACCCAGATCGGGTCGGTGCCGCCGGGCTGTTGGCTGATCTTCGCCCCCGCGTCGGGCTTCTTGTCCCCGCCCCCCGACGAGCATCCCGCGAGGAGCAGTGCCGCCCCCAGGACCAGTGCCGACGCCCGTGTGCCGAAGGGGACCGGGGTCCCCTGGCTGCCGTACATCCAACTCCCCCTTGGCTGTACCGATCCAAGGCTCAATCGTGACATACGTGGCGTGCCGCCCACGAGAACGCCCGGGATGTTGTCGGCCGGTTGTTACAGCACGGCCGCGTTGGGTAGGCGCCCGGCCCTAGGGCGCAGGGGGAAGGTGGCCGTCATGCACCGTACGAACGGGGAGGGGCGGCTGGCCGCGGCGCTGGTGGAGGCGGCCGACACGCTGACCGAGACCTTCGACACCGGGGACTATCTGCGCCGGCTGTCCGACCACTGCGTGGAACTGCTGTCGGCGTGGACGGCCGGGGTGATGCTGATCGACGGCGGTCAGGCCGTGTCGCTGGCCGGGAGCAGTCACCGGGAGGCGGTGGCGCTCGATCTGCTGGCGGCCCAGCACGCTGGCGGACCCTGTCTGGAGAGCTACGGCTCCGGGCGGGCCGTGGCGCCGGTGTCGATCGGGGTGGCCCATGCGGCCGCCCGCTGGCCGGAGTTCACCGAGCGGGCGCTGCGGCACGGGATCGTGGCTACCTTCGCGGTGCCGGTGCGGCGGCGGGACACGCTGCTCGGCGCGCTCAATGTGTTCGTGCCGACGCTGCCCAACGGCGGCCCGGACGGCGGTCGTTGGGAGTTGGCGGTGGCGCAGGCACTGGCCGACGCGGCGGGACTGGGGCTGCAGAACCATCGCACGTACGCCCAATACCGGTCCCTGGCCGGGCAGTTGCAGGACGCGCTGTCGAGCCGGGTACGGATCGAGCAGGCCAAGGGGATGCTCGCGGAGCGCTGGCAGGTCGGTACCGACGAGGCGTTCATGGAGCTGCGCCAGTACGCGCGGCGACGTCGGCTGCCGCTGGACCGGGTGGCCCGGTCGGTGATCGAACGGAGCGTGGACGATGCCGAGTTGAGGGGTCCGTAGAACCCTGAATCACCTGTGCATATGACAGGGAGCTACCACGTAGGGACATGGCGTCATTCGCCCTCTAGGCCCGGGCGCTCATTCGTTCTACAGTCGACTCGAACGGCCCCAGCCCCCGGCCGGTTCGTACCCTCCACCACGGTGTTTTCCCATGCCTCCCGCGCAGTTCGCCGGGTTACTCCCGCAGCCCGGGCGCGCGCGGTCGAGGACCAGCCCGGTCGGCGGCTTCGGGGGGAGCGGGTCGTCGGCCGGGCCAGGTGCGGTTCAGGAACCGGTTCCGGTGAGGTAGGCGGACACGATCACGTTCGCCGTGTAGCTGCGGTCGGCGCGGTCGAAGGTGCCGCCGCAGGTGATGAGGCGCAGTTCGGCGCGGCCCGACTGCCTTGTGCCGTAGGCCTGTTGGGCGTCGAAGTGGGCGCGGGTCAGTACGCGTACGTCGTCGACGGTGAAGTCGGCGACCTTGCCGTCGTCGCGGACGACACGGATGACGCGGCCCGGGCGCAGCGTGCTGAGCTTGTAGAAGACGGCGGGCCGGGTCTCGGTGTCGACGTGCCCGACCATCAGCGCGGTGCCGGCTGCCCCCGGCCGCACCCCGCCGCCGTACCAGCCGACGACTCCGGCCTGGTCGAACGGCGGTGGGTCGATCGCGCCCTGCGCGTCGAGGCCGCGGTTCACGACCGGCGCCTGCACGGCGAGGTCGGGGATGTCGACGCGCTGCGGCAGGGCGTCGCCCAACGGCTTTGCCGCGGGCGGGAGTTCGGCCTCGGCGGGACGGCCGACGGCGGCCACGTCGCCGGTGGTCGGCGCGGATATGCCCTGCCGTATGTCGGTCAGGTCCTGGCCCCACAGCCACAGGCCGAGCAGCAGCACGGCCCAGGCCACGCCGGTCAGCAGCCGTCCGGTGCCGGTGGAGCGCTCGTGCTCGGCGGGCCGGTCGTGATCGAACATGGCCGGTCAGTCCGTCCGGCTGGGCCTACGGCTCCGGCGGACGCTGCGCAGCGCCACGGCCGTCGCGGCGACACCGGCCAGCAGCAGCCCGACCACCGCGTGCGCGGTACCGGGACCGGCCGCGCGGGCGTCCACGGCGGCGAGGTGCGCGGTGCCGCCACCGCCCGCGTGGACGGGGGCGACGGGCGAGGCGGGCGGCTGCGCGGAGGGCGATCCGGATTCGTTCGCCACGACCTTGATCGCGCCCTTCACCGTCACGCTCCCGCAGGTGATCTTCACGTCGTAGCTGCCCGGTTCCAGCGAGGAGCGGACCCGGGTCTCGCCGGCGAGGGTGCCGGCCGTGCCGACGAGTTTCGCGTCGGCGACGAACGCGTCCGACGCCGCCGAGCCCGTCGTACCGGAGCAGCCGCTGATCCTGAGCGCCACGTCGGCGCCGGGGGCGGGGGACGCGGGGGTCACCGAGACAGTGCCTCCGTCCGCCGCGTACGCCGTCGGGGTGAGCGCCGCCAGGACCGCGACACCTGCACAGAGAGTGACTTTCAGTGAGCCCATCGTGAACCTCCAGATATCTGGAGACTCCTCCTGGTCACCTGGTCGCGCATCCCTGGCGGGGCCCGATTGCTCCGTATGGGGGAGGTGACATCCGGAGTGCATAGCATGGTCGCCATGACAGAGCGCAAGCCCATCGAATCGTGGCTCACCGACATGGACGGGGTGCTGATGCACGAGGGCATCCCGGTGCCCGGCGCGGACGCGTTCATCAAGAAGCTGCGGGAGACCGGGCGTCCGTTCCTGGTCCTCACCAACAACTCGATCTACACGGCGCGCGATCTGCACGCCCGGCTGAACCGGATCGGCCTCGAGGTGCCGGTGGAGAACATCTGGACCTCGGCCCTGGCCACCGCCGCCTTCCTGGACAACCAGCACCCCGGCGGCACCGCCTACGTCATCGGCGAGGCCGGGTTGACGACGGCGCTGCACGATGCCGGGTACGTGCTGACCGACTCGGATCCCGACTTCGTGATCCTCGGCGAGACCCGGACGTACTCCTTCGAGGCGCTGACCAAGGCGATCCGGCTGATCAACGACGGGGCCCGGTTCATCGCCACCAACCCCGACAACACCGGTCCCTCCCCCGAGGGCGCGCTCCCCGCGACCGGCTCGGTCGCCGCGCTGATCACCAAGGCCACCGGCAAGGAGCCGTACTTCGTCGGCAAGCCGAACCCCCTGATGATGCGCAGCGCGCTGAACACCATCGGTGCGCACTCGGAGACCAGCGCCATGATCGGCGACCGGATGGACACCGATGTGCTGGCCGGTCTCGAGGCCGGTATGACGACCTTCCTGGTGCTGACCGGTCTGACGACCAGGGCCGACCTCGACCGTTACCCTTACCGCCCGACGAAGGTCGTGGAGTCCATCGCGGACATCGTCGACCTCGTCTGACGGTCAGCTTCCGGTGGCCTCCTGCCACGACTCGACGTACGAGGTCAGGTTCTTGTCGATCTCGGTCCAGTCCGGCCGGAAGATCTCGACGCCGTCCATCAGCTTGGTCAGGGCCGTCGCGTTGGCGTCGGTGACCTTGACGTCCCGGCGGGCGCTGAAGCCGCCGCCGATCGAGCTGACCTGCTGCTGGGCGGTGCGGCTCAGCATGTAGTCGAGGAGCTTCTTTCCGTTGGCGCTGTGCGGTGCCTTGGTGACGAGACCGGCCGCGTACGGGAGGGCGAAGGTGGTGGGCTTTCCGCCCTGCTTCGCCGGGAACCAGATGGCGAGGTTCGGCATGGTCTTGGACTGGGCGTAGTTCATCTGCACATCGCCGTTGGCGACGAGCAGTTCGCCCTTGTCGACCTTGGGCGCGAGCTTGCCGGTGGAGGCGGAGGGGCCGACGTTGTTGGACTGGAGCTTCTTCAGATAGGCGAGGGCCCGGTCCTTGCCGCCGAAGTCGTGGATCGCCTTGATCAGTACGGCGGTTCCGTCGCCGGCGACTCCGGGTGTGGAGTACTGGAGCTTGTTCTTGTACTTGCCGTCGAGCAGTTCCTCCCAGGTGGTGGGCGCCTGGGTGAGCTGCTTCTTGTTGTAGACGAACCCGAAGTAGTTGTTGACGACGGAGGTCCAGGTGCCGTCACCGGCCTTGTCGGCGGTGCTCACCTGGTCGGCGCCCGCCGGGGCGTACTTCTGCAACAGCCCCTTGCTGTCGGCCTGTTGGATGAACGGCGGGAGGGTGACCAGGACGTCGGCCTGCGGGTTGGTCTTCTCGCGGACGGCGCGCTGCACCATCTCGCCGGAGCCGCCCTCGACGTACTCGACCTTGATGCCGGTCTGCTTCTGGAAGTCCTTGAAGATCTCGTCGTACCAGCCGTCGCCGTTCTCGCCCTTGAGGCCGTCGGCGCTGTAGACGGTGACGACCTTGGCGTCGGCGGCGGCGGAGGTTCCGCCGCAGGCGGTGAGGGGTGCGGCCAGCAGACAGAGGGCTATGGCGGCGGTGAGGCTGTTTCTGGGCATGGCGAGGCCAACTCCTGGCGTTTCAGAGGTGTTTGAGGGTCAGCGGTACGAGGCTCTGGTACGGACGCGGGAGACGACGAGCAGGACGAGCAGGGTCGCCGTCATCAGGACCACGGCGAGCGCGGACCCGGCGAAGAGGGCGCCGCGGTCGGTGGCCGAGTAGATCAGGACCGGAAGCGTGGTCCAGTCGGGCGGATAGAGCATCATCGTGGCGCTCAACTCGCCCATGGACAGGGCGAAGCAGAGGCCCGCGGCGGCGGTGAGCGAGGGCAGCAGCAGCGGCAGCCGGATGCGCCACAGGACGTACACGGGCCGGGCGCCGAGGGAGGCGGCGGCCTGTTCGTAGGCCGGGTCGAGGCGGACGAGCGCCGCGGACACGGACTGGTAGGCGAAGGCGGTCACGAGCACGGTGTGGGCGACGATCACGATCCACCGGGTGCCGTTGAGCAGCAGCGGCGGCTTGGAGAACGCGACCAGGATCGCGAGTCCGACCACGACGGACGGCACGGCGACCGGCAGCACGAACAGGGCGTCCAGCAGCCTGCGTTGACGTTTCTTGAGCCCGGCGGCGGCGAGCGCCGCCCAGGTGCCGAGCGCGAGCGCGAGCAGGCTCGCGGTGAGGGCGGTGACCAGGCTGGTGGTGAGCGCCTGGAGGGACTCGCCGCGGGTGGCTGCGGTGTAGTGGGCGGTGGTGAAGCCGGAGGGCAGCACGCCCGACCAGTTGGTGGCGAAGGAGGCACCGAGCACGACGAGCAGCGGCAGCGCGAACAGCGGCAGGAAGAGAACGAGGAAGACCAGCCACACGGCCCACTTCGCCTTGCGGCTATGCACCAGCACGACGGCTCACCACCCGGTAGAGGCCGTAAAGCCCCACGGATATAAGGACGTTGACGACGGCGACCACACACGCGCCCGAATAGTCCGACTCCAGGATCGCCTTGCTGTAGACGAGCATCGGGAGAGTCGTGACGCCTTTCGCGCCGGTGAACAGCACGATCCCGAACTCGTTGAGACACAGGACGAGTACGAGACTCCCGCCGGCGGCGAGCGCGGGCAGCGCCTCCGGCAGGATCACCTGCCGCACGATCCTCGGCGCCCGCGCCCCGAGACTCGATGCCGCCTCCAACTGCGCGGTGTCCAGTTGCGAGAACGCCGCGAGCAGCGGCCGCATCACGAACGGCGTGAAGTACGTGACCTCCGCGAGCAGCACCCCCCAGGGCGTGGCGAGGAACTGGAACGAGCCGACGATGCCGGTCGTGCCGTAGATGAAGAGCAGCGCGAGCGTGATCAGGAAGGAGGGGAAGGAGAGGTAGACGTCGATGAACCGCGAGACGGTCCTCGCGCCGGGGAACGGCACGAAGGCGATGACCAGCGCGAGCACGAACCCGAGGACCAGACACCCGACGGTGGAGGCGACGGCGATCCAGACGGTGGTCCAGAGGGCGGTGCGGAACAACTCCGAGGAGAAGACGTCGGCGTAGGCGGAGACCGGCTGAAAGGACTGCCGAACAATGAGGGCGAGGGGGTAAAGGAAGAAGAGGGTCAGGATGAGAACCGGCGCCAGGGCAACCCCCCAGGGGCGCGGGGCCGTATTCGATTTGCGGCTACCGCCGCGTGGGCGCGACCAGCCCCCACCGGCCCGCACCCGACGAACCACTTCACTCATCGCCAACTCCAACGGCCAGCAACACCGCATCCTCCGGCGCGAAATGCAACGTCACCGCATCCCCATGGACAGGCGGCTTCTTCAACTCCGGTACGTCAGCCACAACCCGATGCCCATTCACCCCGACGTACAGCCGATGCGTAGCCCCCCGCCACTGCACTTCGCTCACCGTCCCGGACAGCTGATTGGGCCCGGCCCCCAGGCCGACCAGATGCGGCCGTACGCACAAGGTCGCCGCTCCCGGCACGACCCCGCGCACCTCGATCCGCTGCTCCCCGAAGAACACCCCCCGCTCCCCCACCGTCACCGGCAACAGGTTCGCGCTCCCGACAAAGCCCGCCGTGAACTCGCTCTTCGGCGCCCGGTACAGCTCGCGCGGCGTCCCGCACTCCTGGAGGCGGGCCCGGTCCATGACGGCGATGCGGTCGGCCAGGGTGAGGGCCTCGACCTGGTCGTGGGTGACGTAGAGGATCGAGACCTCGGGCAACTCCCGGTGCAGCCGGGCGAGTTCGGCGAGCATGCCGGAGCGGAGCCGCGCGTCGAGCGCGGAGAGGGGTTCGTCGAGGAGGAGGACGCCGGGCCGGATCGCCAACGCGCGGGCGATCGCGACGCGTTGCTGCTGGCCGCCGGACAACTCGCGGGGATAGCGGCGCCCGTACTCCGCCATCCCGGTCAGCTCCAGGGCCTCGGCGACCCGGGGCCGGATCTCGCCCCTGGCGACCTTCTGGGCCTTGAGTCCGAAGGCCACGTTGTCCTCGACCCGCAGGTGCGGGAAGAGGGCGTACTGCTGCACCACCATCCCGACGCCGCGCCGGTACGGCGGCAGGTCCGTCACGTCGCGTCCGCCGAGGAACACCCGCCCGGACACCGGCCGTACGAAGCCGGCGACCGCCCGCAGCGCGGTGGTCTTGCCGGAGCCGGACGGTCCGAGCAGCGCCATGACCTCGCCGGGTTCGACGGCGAGGTCGAGGGCGTCGAGGACGACGGTGCCGTCGTAGGCGACGGTGACCGAGTCGAAGCGGATGCCGCCGGTCATCCGAGGACTCCCGGCAACTGGCCTACGCCGTCCAGCACTTGGGTCGCTCCGGCGGTCCGCAGCGCGTGGGTGTCGTGCGCTCCGGTGAGGACACCGGCGACCACGCCCGCTCCGGCGCGGACCCCGCTGAGCATATCGTACGAGGTGTCGCCGACGACGGCCATCTGTTCTACGGCGTCGGCGGCGCCCGTCCGCAGGAACGCGGTGAGGACCATGTCCGGGTACGGGCGCCCCCGGCCCCCGGCGTCGGCGGGGCAGAGGGTGAGGTCCGCGAGGTCCTGCCAGCCGAGGGCGGCCAGGATCGCGTCCTGGGTGGGGCGGGCGAAGCCGGTCGTCAACACCACTGTGCGGCCTTGTGACTTGAGGGTCTCGATGGTCTCGCGGGCGTCGGGCAGGGCCGTGACCCGGCCGGCGTCGACGAGGTCCGCGTACGCCGCCTCGAAGGCCTTGTTGGCTTCCTGGGCCTGCGCTTCCGTCCCGAACAGATGGCGGAAGACGGAGATCTTGGACTCGCCCATGGTGGCGCGGACGTAGTCGAGCATGTCGGCGGGTTCCGCGCCCAGGTGCCGGGCCGCGGCGGCGAACGCCTCCTCGACGAGGCCGCCGTCGGCGACGGTGGTGCCGGCCATGTCGAGGACGACGAGACGGATATCCGGATTCATGGGTGGCTCACCAGTCCAGTTCGTTCGCGGTGGTTTCGGCGATCGCCGGGGAGCAGGTCATGCCGCGTCCGCCGGGGCCGGTGACCAACCACACGCCGTCGCGCACCTGTTGGCGGTGGACGACCCGGGCGGGGTCGGTGCACTGCGCGTACACGCCGGCCCAGCGGCGGCGGATCTTCGGGAGGGGGCGGCCGAGCAGTGACTCGACGACCTCGGTGAGGTGGTCGTAGGGGTCCTCGACGGTGTCGAAGGCGAAGGGGTGCTCGTACTCGTGGGTGTCGCCGATGGTCAGGCCGCCGTCGGCGCGCTGCACCATGAGGAGTTGCATGGCGTGCGCGGCCGCGGTCGGCAACTGCGGCTGATGCGCGGCGAGTTGGTCGAGAGCGGGGCCCCGGTAGGCGGGGTAGTAGCGCAAGCTGTCCGCGTCGGCGACCGAGGTGGGGAGTGGTTCGCCGAGTGGGTCGGTCTGCATCATCTGCAGGCGGACCCGGCGGACGGGGAGTTGGGGTCCGGCGAGTTCGCGGACGAGTCCGCCGAGCCAGGCGCCCGTGCACAGGATCACGGCGTCGGCGGGGTGCACGTCCCCGTGGTCGTCGCGTACGACGTGTTCGCCGACGACCTCGCGGACCTCACGCCCGGGCAGGAAGGTGTAGTTCCGGGACTTCGACAGCTCTGCGCGCAGGGCGAGTTGGGCGGTGCGGGGTTCGACGGCCGCGTCCCGTTCGCAGTACAGGGCGGCGGTGAAGTCGCCGCGCAGGGCGGGGTTGAGGGCGCGGGCCTCGGCCGGGGTGAGGAGCTTGTAGCCGCGGGCGGCCGAGTCCTCGCGGGCCACGGCGGCCTCGGCGACGGCGAGTTCGCGCTCGCCGCGGACCGGGATCAGCGAGCCGTTGGCGCGGAAGCCGAGCCCGGGGACGCGGGCGCCGATCTCCTCCCACAACTCCCGTGCCCGCAGGGCGGTTTCGAGTTCCTCGCCGCCCGCGCGGCCGCTGACCCAGATCTGCCCGAAGTTGCGCAGGGACGCGCCGCGAGCCTCCGTCTCGCGCTCGATCTGGACGACCTCATGGCCGCGTTCCACCGCTTGCCAGGCGTGCATGGTGCCGACCACACCGCCTCCGACGACTGTCACTCTCACGACGGCCACGCTCCTCGGGATCCGGGAACCGGAAAGGTCCGGCTCCCAACGAGAGCGTGAACGAGCCATCACATTTGGGCTAGACCCGTTATCTATTCGTGATCGATGTGGAGTGGGTGGCGTGCGTGTTGTTCAGCCCGTGTGGTGGGTGGTGAAGGAGAAGCGGTCGCCCCGGTAGAGGCCACGCACCCGTTCCAGCGGCTGGCCGTCCGTGTCCCTCGACACGCGGTGGATCAGCAGCATCGGGAGGGCGGGCGGGGTGCCGATGAGCAGGGCCTCGCGCGGGGTGGCGAGCACGGTCTCGATGCGTTCGTCGGCGTCGCCGAAGCGGATGCCACGGGCGCCCAGGTAGCCGTAGAAGGAGGAGTCGGGGTCGAAGTCGGTGTCCAGGTGCGGGAGTCGGGCGACGGAGACGTAGATGCTTTCGAGGCCGACCCGCTCCTCGTCGGCGAGCAGGACGCGCTCCAGGTGCCAGACGGGTTCGCCGCGGGTCAGTCCGGTCTCGGCGGCGAGCGCGGCGGGGCAGGGGAAGCGGTCGAGGGTGACGAGGCTGCGGCCCGGGGTGCGCCCCTGTCGTCGTACGCCCTCGGTGTAGCTGGCCAGGGACAGCGGCTGCTCCATCTTGGGTCCCGCGACGACCGTGCCCCGGCCCTGCCGGCGCAGCCTGCCCTCCAGGACGAGTTCGCGCAGCGCCTGGCGGACGGTCTCGCGGGCCACCTCGTACCGCTCGGTGAGGTCGCGCTCGGTGGGGATCAGCGCGCCCTCCCCCAACTCGTCGACGAGCGCGGCGATTTGGGCCTTCACCGCGTAGTACTTGGGGATGCGGCCGTGCTCCGGGATGCCGGAGCGGACGGGGGCGCCGGGGGCCTGGTCGTTCGGGTAGTCCACGCGGAGATGGTCGCAGAAACGACGTCCCGCGTTTATCGGCGCCTCCGGGCCAGCAGCAGGGCGCCGGTGGTGACGAGAAGGACGGAGGTGGCGGCGAGGACGAGGTGGGCGGTGCCGATTCCGGTGCGGGCGAGTTCGTCGGTGAAGGAGAGGTCCTCGGCGGGCGCGGTCGCGGCGGGGGTCGTGGTGGGGGCGGTGGGTGTGCCGGCTTCCGGGGCCGCCGCCTCGACGTCGAAGCGGTAGTCGTTCGACTGGCCGACCCAGTCGCCGTCGTCGGCGTGGCGTTGTACGACGGCCGCGTTGGCGGTGATCTCGTTCGGTCCGGTGTCGGGGGCGAGGGCGAGGCGCACCTTGACCGTGAGGGTCTTGCCGGGGTCGACGGTGAAGCCCGGGAAGCCGTCGTCGAAGGCGCCGACGAGTTCGGCCTCGTCGGTCGTGGCGAAGCGGACGGGGTGCGGGCGCGCGCCGGTGCCGTCGTAGAAGTCGAGTCTGGGCTGGGCGGGCTTCAGGGCGCGCTGCTGGTCGACGAGGACGACGACCGGGTGGATCGCGGTGCAGCGGCGGGCGGTGGTGTTGGTGAGGTCGAGGTACCAGATGCCGTAGTCGCCGCCGGCCTCGTAGGTGTCGGGGCCGTCGTGGATGCGGGTGGTGAGCGGGAAGGTGCGGGCGCCGGGGGCGGCGCAGCCGGGGGTGGTGTCGGCGGCGTGGGCCGGTGGGGCGGTGACGAGGAGGGGGGCGGCTGCGGCGAGGCAGAGGGACAGGGCTGTGCGCAGTGGGGTGCGCGGTCTCAGGGGCAGTCGCATAAGCACATGAGCGTGCCGGAGACGGGGGCCGCTGGAGGGTGACGCGGCCGTAGGTGTGCCTCGAACGGGCGCGGATTTGTGCCTCGAACGGGCGCGGATCTGTGCCTCGAACGGGCGCGGCACCCTTCCTGCCGCTTTCCCCCCGCCGGACGGCCTACCCGTCCGCCCGCCCGAACAGCGGTCCGAGCAGCAGCTGCGCCGCCCCCTCCGCCACGCCCCGCCCCCCGCCGGAGGCGACCCGCACCGGTACGGCGGCCTCGCCCGCGCCCTCGCGCCGGGCGCGTTCGCCGAGGACGGCGGCGACTCCGCGGACGAAGGGCTCCGGGTCGGCTGCGACGGTACGGCCGCCCAGCAGCACGAGGTCGATGTCGAGCAGGCCCACGAGGTTCGCGGCGCCCGCACCGAGCACCCGCGCCGCCTCGTCCAGCTCCCCGCGCGCTACGGCGGCCAGGCACAGGGCCTCGATACAGCCCCGGTTTCCGCAGCCGCAGGGCGGCCCGTCCAGCTGGATGACCTGGTGCCCGAACTCCCCGGCCCCGGTCCGCGCGCCCCGGTGCACGCCCCCGCCGATCACCAGCCCGGCGCCGAGTCCCGTACCGAGATGCAGATAGGCGAAGGCCCCGCCCTCCCCGCCGACGGCCAGCCCGAGCGCGGCGGCGTTCGTGTCCTTGTCGACGACCACCGGCACCCCGAGCCGCCGCGAGAGCGCGTCCCGCAGTGGAAACCCGTCCCACTCGGGGAATCCGGTGACGCGATGCAGCACACCGTGGATGTGGTCGAGGGGCCCGGGCAGGGCGACTCCGACGCCGAGCAGGTGACCGCGGGCGGCGAGCGGGGCGGGCGCGAGGCGTGCGAGCGGGGCGGACGTGGGACGCGCGGGGTCGCCGTCCCCCGCCTCCCCCACCAGCGCCTCGACCTCCCGGGCCACTCCCTCCACGACCACCGCGGCGCCCGCCCCCAGATCCAGCGGGGCGCTCCGCTCCCCGACCACCGTCCCGGTGAGATCGACAAGGACGACCCGCAGCTCGTCCCGGTCCAGATGCACGCCGACCGCGTGACCGGCCTCCGGGACCAGGCGCAGTACCGTGCGCGGTTTGCCGCCGGTGGAGGCGCGGCGGCCCGCCTCCGTGACGAGGCCGGGTTCCCGCAGCCGGGCCGTGATCTTGCTGACGGCCTGAGGGGTGAGCCCGGTGCGGTCGGCGAGTTCGAGCCGGCTGATCCCGTCGGGACCAGCGGTCCGCAGCAGATCGAGCACCAGCGCGGTGTTGTGACTGCGCACGGCGAGCAGATTCGCCCCCACCGCACCGGCCCCCGCACCCGCCGTCGATCCGGCTCCACTCCCGCTCCGCGCACTGTTCACTCCCCCATTCTCCCCACCACTTGCACTTTGGCAACAGCGTTGCGAAAGTGGAGGGCATGACTGGACGCACCACTCGCACACCCCTCCGCGTCGGCCTCGTCGGCTACGGCCTCGCGGGCTCCGTCTTCCACGCCCCGCTGATCGCCGCCACCGAGGGCCTCGCCCTCGACACGGTCGTCACCTCGAACCCGGAGCGCCAGGACCAGGCCCGCGCCGAGTTCCCGGACGTCCGCATCGCCGCGTCCCCGGACGAACTCCTGGACCGCGCCGCCGAGTTGGACCTGATCGTCATCGCGTCGCCGAACAAGACGCATGTCGCGCTCGCGACGAGCGCCCTGAAGGCCGGTCTGCCGGTCGTCGTGGACAAGCCGATCGCCGGCACGGCGGCCGAGGCCCGCGAGCTGGCGGCCCTCGCCGAGCAGCACTCGCTCCTCCTCTCCGTCTTCCAGAACCGCCGCTGGGACAACGACTTCCTGACCCTGCGCAAGCTGCTGGCCGAGGGCGAGCTGGGTGACGTATGGCGCTTCGAGTCCCGTTTCGAGCGCTGGCGCCCGCAGCCCAAGGGCGGCTGGCGCGAGTCCGGCGACCCGGCAGAGATCGGAGGTCTCCTCTACGACCTCGGCAGCCATGTCGTCGACCAGGCGCTGACCCTCTTCGGGCCGGTGACCTCCGTGTACGCCGAGTCGGACATCCGCCGCCCGGGCGCGGAGACGGACGACGACACGTTCATCGCGCTGACCCACGCGAACGGCGTCCGCTCACACCTGTACGTCTCCGCGACCACCGCCCAACTCGGCCCGCGTTTCCGGGTGCTGGGCTCCAAGGCGGGCTACGTCAAGTACGGCCTCGACCCCCAGGAGGCGGACCTGCGGGACGGCAAGCGCCCGGGCACGACGCCCAGCTGGGGCGAGGAGCCCGAGTCGCTCTACGGCCGGGTCGGCTCCGGCGAGTCTCCCCTCACCGGCGGTGGCCGCCCCGAACCCACCCTCCCCGGTGACTACCCCGCGTACTACGCGGCCGTCGCCGCCGCCCTCCGCGACGGCGCCCCCAACCCGGTGACCGCCCTGGAGGCGGCCGCCGCCCTCGACGTTCTGGAAGCCGCGCGCCGCAGCGCCCGAGACGGAGTGACGGTGACCCTGTGACCCAGCACAAGCCCGCGATCACCCAGCGGATCGCCCCCGAGATCACCCCGACGGTGGAGGAACTCGAAGCACAGGAACGCCGGTTGGTGTTCCAGCACTTCACCTTCGACGACGCGTGGGAGCTGGGTTCCCTCCTCGTGGAACTGGCCCGTGAGAGCCAGGCCCCGGTCGCCGTCGACATCCGCCGCGCCGGCCAGCAGCTCTTCCACGCCGCGCTGCCGGGCTCAAGCCCCGACAACGACGCCTGGATCGACCGCAAGCGCAGGGTCGTCGAGCGCTTCGGCGCCGCCTCCTACCTGGTCGGCACCCGCTTCCGCGCCAAGGGCACCACCTTCGAGGACTCCTCCCGCCTCGACCCCGACGAGTACGCGGCCCACGGCGGCTCGTTCCCGATCAGGGTCGACGGCGTCGGCGTCATCGGCACGGTGACGGTGAGCGGCCTGCCGCAACTGGAGGACCACCGGTTCGTGGTGGCGGCGTTGGAACAGTTCCTGGACGACGACACGAAGGACGAGGACCGGAATTAACCCCGGGCGCCCTCCGGTTGGGACTGTCCAGCACGTTCAGCGCATCCGACACCGGAGGGAACGGGACCGATGAGCAGTGCCCTGAAGGAGACAGTCGGCCGGTACGGCATCTGGAGCGTGGCTCTGCGCTCCGAAGATCCGTCCCGGCAGGGCGAGTTGGCCGAGGCCACGGCCGAGCTGGAGCAACTCGGGTACGGCGCGGTGTGGTTGGGCGGCAGCAGCGCCGCCCGCAACGCCGTACCGCTCATCGAGGCGACGTCACGGATCGTCTTCGGGACCAGCATCCAGAGCATCTGGCAGTACCCGGCGGCCGAGAGCGCGGCGAGCTTCGCCGAACTGGAGCGGGCCCACCCCGGCCGCTTCCTGCTCGGCCTCGGAGTGGCCCACGCCAGGAACACGGCCGGGTACCGCCGCCCGTACTCGGCCCTGGTCGAATACCTGGACGCCCTGGACACGGCCGGCGTACCCGCGGACCGCCGTCTCCTCGCCGCGCTGGGCCCGAGGACGATCGAACTGGCCCGGGACCACGCGGCCGGCTCGATCCCCTACCTGGTCACCCCGGAGCACACGGCGCGCTCCCGCGAGATCCTGGGCGAAACACCGCTGCTGGCACCGGAGTTGAAGGTCGTCCTGGAGACGGATCCCACCCGCGCCCGCACCCTGGCCCGCGAAGCGCTCGCCCCCTACCTCGCGCTCCCGAACTACACCGGCAACTTCCTGCGCAACGGCTTCACCGACAACGACATCACGGACGGCGGCAGCGACCGCCTGGTCGACGCGGTGTTCGCGTGGGGCGAGGAGACCCGGATCCGGTCCCGGATCGACGAGTTCCTCGCGGCGGGCGCGGACCACGTGGCACTACAGGTGGTGGACGGCGCCTCACGCGAGTCCCTCCCCCGCGAGGCATGGCGCACCCTCGCTTCTCTGCTGGCCTGAACCGGGGTCACCCTCCGACGACCCCCAGCTTCCCCAACTCCTGTCCCAGCACCGGTGTCAGCGCCTCGGCGTAGGTCTCCGCCATGTGGCTCTCGTCCCGGTAGACGAAGGTGTCGCCGACGGCCACGGGGCAGCGGCCCGACATGGGGCACAGCCAGGGCTTCGGGTCGATCACCGTGGCGCCGGACCGGAGGGCGCCCTGACGGTTGGCCTCGCGGAGGGTGCGGTTCTTGGTCGCGTCGCGCCGGTCCTGCTCGCACTTCTCCAGCCGCAGGGGGTGGGTCGACGCGCATTCGACGGGGTCGCCCTGCGGCCAGGGGGTGTCGAGCACGACGGCCACGTGGTCCGCGGCGCGGGTCAGGCGGTCGTAGACGCGCGCGTAGCCCGCCGTCCACTCGGCCGACGGGTCCTGCATCGGCTTGTACGGCGCGGCCACCTCGGAGGAGGAGGCCACGACGAGCATCGGGTGCAGGTCGGCGATCCGGTCCAGCGCGTCCTTCCGCCAGGTGTCGCAGGAGGTGTACGGGCCGTGGTTGTTGATGATCGTGATGTCGGCCGTCTTGCAGGACGACTTCGTCAACGACACGAGTTTCCAGCCGTATTCGCGGCTCAGCTTCTCCAGCGCCGGGAACCACTGGGCGGCATGCGAGTCGCCGTAGAGGACGACGACCTTGGTGGACGAGGGGTCCCCGTAGACGCAGGCGGGTGAGCGGGTGACGACGTAGTTGAGGTGGCAGCTGTCCAGGTAGACGGCCGAGCGCTTCGCCTTGATGGCGGTGAGTTCCGGGGACAGGTTGCCCGGCAGCGCGGTCTCGGCGCCGTCGAGGAGGTCGGCGAGCCGGGCCTGGGGGTCGGACGCCTTCGTGAGGGCCTCGGCCAGACCAGGCACACGGGAGGTGGAGCCGATCGCCGGCGGGAAGGACGTCGAGACGACGGCGACGGACACGACCGTCGCGGACAGTGCGAGGCCCAACCACACGGCCACCGTGGGTCGTTGACGCAGCGCGCCGCTGAACCGGACCGGGTTCTCCACCAGGCGCAGGCTCACCCGGGCCAGCGCCAGGGCCACCGCGCACAGCGCGAGGTTCGTCCGGGGCCCGGCCGCCCGTTCCAGCGCCATGGGGCCGATCACCAGCAGCGGCCAGTGCCAGAGGTACCAGCCGTAGGAGAGGTCACCCAGCCGGGCCAGGGGGCGCACCCCGACCAGCCGAGAGGGCGCGGACGGGGCGGCGGCGCCGCAGCCGCCCGCTATCACCAGGGCGGCGCCGAGCACGGGCAGCAGCGCGAAATGGCCGGGGAACGGGGTGTCGGCGTCGTACAGCGTCGCCGCCGCGGCGATGCCGGCCAGCCCCAACCACACGCCGGCGGCTGCCAGTTGGCGCGGAAGCCGGTCGAGTGACCCGGCACCGAAGGCCAGCAGGGCTCCGACGCCCAGTTCCCACAGCCGCGTGTGCGGACCGAAGTACGCCCAGGACGGCGAGACTTCGGTCGCCCGGACGCCCAGGACGTACGACACCAGGCACAACACGCCCAGCGGCAGGGCCCGTAGCCGTGGACGCCGTATCAACTTCCAGCTGACCAGCAGGAGCAGGGGCCACAGGAGGTAGAACTGCTCCTCCACGGACAGCGACCACAGGTGCTGGAAGGGCGAGGGCGAGCTGCCCTCGCGCAGGTAGTCGGTGCCCGACCGCGCGAGGTCGACGTTCACGAAGTACAGCGCGCCCGCCGCCGCGTCGTGCATGAACTCGGCGTAGCGGATCTTCGAGGCGAAGAGCCGGCAGCCCAGGATGGTGGCCAGCGACACCAGGGTCGCCAGCGGGAGGATGCGCACGGCACGGCGGGCGTAGAAGCGCCGCAGGGAGAGCGAGCCGGTGCGCTCCGTCTCGCGCAACAGGCCCGAGGTGATGAGGAATCCGGAGATCACGAAGAAGACGTCGACCCCGACATAGCCGCCGGCGACGTGCCGGACTCCGGAGTGCGCCAGCACGACGAGTGTGACGGCGAGGCCGCGCAGCCCTTGTATGTCGGGCCGCAGCGGTGGCCTCGCCGCAGGAGCGGGCCGCGGGTCCGGTGCCGTGTCGCGCGCCGGACCGGCGGCCGTCGGGGTGTACGTCATACCCGGAACTGTCCTACAGGCGAAGGGCGTTCCGATGATTCACATCACAATGGTTCCCCGTTGTTCGTCAGGCGTCCTTCAACTCCTGCCGCTGCCGCCCGAGTCCGGAGATCTCCAGTTCCACGACGTCCCCGGCCCGCAGGAACGGCTTCGGCTCGGGCCGCCCCATCGCAACCCCCGCCGGCGTACCGGTGTTGATGACGTCACCGGGGTACAGGGTCATGAACTGGCTTACGTAGCGCACCACTTCGGCGACCGGGAAGATCTGCTCCGCGGTCGTCCCGTCCTGCTTCAGCTCACCGTTGACCCACAACTTCAGCGAGAGCGCCTGCGGATCCGGCACCTCGTCGGACGTCACCAGCCACGGCCCCAGCGGGTTGAACGTCTCGCAGTTCTTCCCCTTGTCCCAGGTCCCGCCCCGCTCGATCTGGAACTCCCGCTCCGACACGTCGTGCGCGACCGCGTACCCCGCGACATGCGCGAGCGCCTCCTCGTGGGAGTCCAGGTAGCGGGCCGTACGCCCGATGACGACGGCGAGTTCGACCTCCCAGTCGGTCTTCACCGACTTCCGCGGGACGAGCACGGTGTCGTACGGCCCGACGACCGTGTCCGCCGCCTTGAAGAAGACGACCGGCTCGGCGGGCGGCTCGGCGCCGGTCTCGCGGGCGTGGTCGTGGTAGTTCAGCCCGATGCACACGACCTTGCCGATCCGCGCCAGCGGCGGCCCGACCCGCAGCCCGTCGGCGTCCAGCGCGGGCAGCGACCCCGCGTCGGCCGCCGCCCGGATCCGGCCGAGCGCGGCGCTGTCGGCGAGCAGCGGCCCGTCGATGTCCGGGACGATGCCCGACAGGTCCCGCAGGATCCCCTCGGCGTCGAGCAGCGCGGGCCGCTCCGCCCCTGCCGTACCGACTCGCAGCAGCTTCATCTTCACCATCTCCATCGATCGCGCGGGCGCCGTCGACCGACGGGTGCAGCCATCGGAGGACTGGTCGATCCTCCAAGCTCAAGGTCCAGTCCGCAATACCCGGTTCACGGACTGGACCGTGAACACCGACTCCTACTGCCCCGCTGCCGGTTCGCTCTCGAACGGCTGGAGCAGTCGGCGCGGCTTGAGGAGGGCGCGGCTGATCGGGTCCGCCGGGTTCGGGTCGAGGCCGGGGCCCGGGTCCACGAGGACGTCGGGGACGGGGACGACGAGCGCGCAGCGCGGGCACTCGCCGTACAGGCCGAGTTCGGTGCCGCAGTCGGCGTGCCGGAAGTAGCGCAGCTGCGGTTCGTCGAACTGCTCGCGGCCCCAGCGGCCGAGCGAGCGCAGCGTCGGCCACAGGGCGAGCGCGCGGTCCGTCGGGACGTACTCCTCGCGCGGCGGCGACTCCTGGTAGCGGCGCTTCTCGAGGATGCCCTCGGCGGTGAGCGCCTGGAGGCGGGCGGCGAGGACCGCGCGCGGGATGCCGAGGTGGACGAGGAAGTCGTTGTAGCGCCGTACGCCGTAGAGGGCGTCGCGGATGACGAGCAGCGTCCAGCGCTCGCCGACCACCTCCAGTGCCCGGGCGATCGAGCACTCCTGCGTCGCGTAGTCCTTGCCCAGTGCCATGCCGACCACCTTAGCCATTTTCCGACTCAAGGTTCAATGAACGAACCCACAGTGCTACGGTACTCCGCATGACTAGGTTCAGTGAACGAACCCTCTCCCCGGTTTCCGAAAAGCACGAGGTCACCGAGGCCGAGGCGCCCCGCCCCCGCGCCACCCTCGCCCTGACCAGCGCGGCCACCGCCGTAGCACTCATGACGTACACCGCGCCGATGGTCACGCTCCCCGACATCGCCGCCGCCCTGCACACCCCCCTCTCCGCCCAGGCCTGGCTGCTGAACGGCACCCCGCTGGGCCTCGCCGCGCTGCTCCTGGTCGCCGGCAGCCTCGCCGACGACTACGGCCGCCGCCGGATCTTCCTCGCCGGCACCTTCGCGCTCGGCATCACCACCGCGCTCTCCGCGCTCACCTCCTCGACCCTGCTGTTCACCCTGACCCGCATCGCGCAGGGCGCCTCCAGCGCGGCACTGCTCGCCAGCAGCCTGGGCCTGATCGTGCACGCCTTCCCGACCCCGCGCGGCCGGCTGCACGCGACCGGCGTCTGGGGCGCGTTCGTCAGCGGCGGCATAGCGGTCGGCCCCCTGGTGACGGGCGCGATGCCCGACTGGCGCCTCTCCTACGCCGTGCTCGGCGCCGCCGCCCTGGTGGTGGCCGCCCTCGGCGTCCGTTGGTTGTCCGAGTCCCGCGCGCCGCGAGGCGGACGCCCCGACCTGGCCGGGGCGGTCACCTTCGGGATGGCGCTGGTCGCCCTCGTGGCCGCACTCACACTCGGCCGCGACGGCTGGCTGCGGGCGCCGGTGGGCCTGCTGGCGCTGGCGGCCGTGCTGCTCGTCGGCGTGTTCGCGCTGGTGGAGCGCCGGGTCGCGACCCCGATGATCGACCTGAGTCTGCTGCGCCACCGCCTCTTCCTGGCGTCGTCGGCGGGCGGCCTGTTCACGGGCTTCGCGGTGATCGGCCTGTTCAGCTTCCTGCCGGCGCTGTTGCAGCAGACGCTGGGCCTGTCCGCGATCGACACGGCCTGGCTGTTCCTCCTCTGGTCGGGCCTGTCCTTCACGGTCGCCCTCCAGGCCCGCCGCCTCGCGGGCCGCGTCTCCTCCCGCCACCAACTCGCCCTGGGATTCCTGCTCCACGCGGCCGGCGTCCTGACCATGCTCGGCGCACTGGACTCCGGTTCCTGGACCCGGCTGCTGCCGGGCCTGGTCATCGCCGGGGTGGGCAGCGGCCTGCTGAACGCCGCGCTGCCGCTGCTGTCCGTGGAGTCCGTACCGGCGGCCCGGGCCGCGATGGGCTCCGGTGCGCAGCAGACCTTCCGCTACATCGGCTCCTGCGCGGGCGTCGCGCTGACGATCGCGATCGCCACGTCGGCGGGGAGCGGTCTCGCCCGCGGCGCGGACATCGCGATGGTCGTGTCGGCGGCACTCGCGGTGCTGGCGGCGGGGAGTGTGGTGGTCCTGCGCGAGCGGGCGTGAAGTGTCAACGGGGGCGTGTGGACTGGAGCGTGCCCCACACCGCCATGCGGTACCGGGAGGTGAACTCCGGGGTGCAGGTGGTGAGGGTGATGTAGTAGCCGGGCCGGCTGTAGCCGTAGGACGGCTTGACGGTCGAGCGCGGTATCGGACGGATGACGCCGGAGTCGGCGGCGGAGGTCTGCGGCAGGATCTTGTCGACCGTGTAGGTGTAGGTGGCCGTGCTCGTCTCGACCTGGACGGTGTCCTTGAGCCGCAGTCGCGGGAGATACCGGAAGGGTTCGCCGTGGGTGTTGCGGTGCCCGGCGAGCGCGAAGTTCCCTGCCTGGCCCGGCTGTTGGGTGCCGGGGTAGTGGCCGACGTACCCCTTGTTCAGCACGTTCCGCTTGCTGACGCCCTCCGCGATCGGGACGCGGAGGTGGAGGCGGGGGATGGTGAGGATGGCGTAGGCCTGGGAGGGGTGGGGGATGGTCGTGGATCCTCCGGATCCCGTGGTGGCGGTGGTGGTGGTCCGGTTCGGTGAACTGCCGTCGGCGGCACCCGTGTTGGCCGGTGTCGACGGCGATGTTGATGGCCGTGTCGACGATGGCGATGTCGGCGTCTGAGTCCCCCATTGCCGTTCCAGCGCCTGCACTTGGCGCTCCGCGCCCTGGCGGGCCTCCCGGTTGGTCCACCACAACTGCTGGACGACGAGCAGGAGCAGGACGACCCCGGCGGTGACGAGCAACTCGCCGCCGGTCCACAGGGCGCGTCGGCGCAGCGCACGGCGTCGACGGCTGTGCTGTTGCACGACGGGGACCCGCATGGGCGGCACGATAAGGGCGGGTTCCCGAACTCACCAGAGCCGTGGCTCCGTTGACCCTCCCGTTGTCACCGTCGTTGATGCGTGAAGGCCGCCGTTCGATCCTTCGTACACGGGTTTTAGAAAGGGGTGCCAGAACCCTCGACAACCCCAGGCACCACACCCGATGCTTCCTGGTGGCACGAGCCGGGGGGATGGCCGACGCCGGTGGGACGACCGGCGGTTGAGCGAATCGGGAGAAGAAATGATCCGACGCAGAACCCTGCTGGCCGCGGCGGGCGGTGGCCTCCTCGGCACCGCCCTGGCGACCGGTACCGCACGCGCCGACGCGACGATCGCGGTCAACCCGGCGACGAAGTACGGCACCTGGGAGGGCTGGGGCACCTCGCTCGCCTGGTGGGCGAACGTCTTCGGCGCCCGCGACGACTTCGCCGACATCTTCTTCACCACCAAGTCGACGACGTACAACGGCACTTCGCTCCCCGGCCTGGGCCTGAACATCGCCCGCTACAACCTCGGCGCGTGCAGCTGGAACTCGGTGAGCGGCGAGTCGATGGTCGCCTCCGCCAACATCCCCGCGTTCAAGCAGATCGAGGGCTACTGGCAGGACTGGAACAACGAGGACCCCACGTCCTCGGCCTGGAAGTGGACGGCGGACGCGACCCAGCGCGCGATGCTGGTGAAGGCGACGGCACGAGGCGCGACCACCGAGCTCTTCGCCAACTCCCCCATGTGGTGGATGTGTCTGAACCACAACCCGTCCGGCGCCTCGGGCGGCGGCAACAACCTCCAGTCCTGGAACTACCGCCAGCACGCCTCCCACTTGGCGGCCGTGGCCCTCTACGCGAAGAACAACTGGGGCGTGAACTTCGCGACGGTCGAGGCCTTCAACGAGCCCTCGTCGAGCTGGTGGACGGCGACCGGCACACAGGAGGGCTGCCACATGGACTCGACGGTCCAGGCAGCCGTACTCCCGTACGTCCGCAGCGAGTTGGACGCGCGCGGCCTGACGAGCACGAAGATCTCGGCCTCCGACGAGACGAGCTACGACCTGGCACGCACAACCTGGAGCTCTTTCTCCTCCACGACGAAGGGGTACGTCAACCGCGTCAACGTCCACGGCTACCAGGGCTCGGGCGGCCGTAGAGACCTGCTCTACACGGACGTGGTGACGACATCGGGCAAGGCCCTCTGGAACTCCGAGACGGGCGACAGCGACTCCACCGGCCTCACCATGGCGAGCAACCTGCTCTACGACTTCCGCTGGCTGCACCCCACGGCGTGGACGTACTGGCAGGTCATGGACCCGTCGTCCGGCTGGGCGATGATCGCGTACGACCAGAGCACGCTCACGGCCGGCGCGGTGCAGACGAAGTACTACGTGATGGCCCAGTTCAGCCGCCACATCCGCCCCGGCATGACGATCCTCGACACGGGCGTGAGCTACGCGGCGGCGGGCTACGACGCGTCGGCGAAGCGCTTGGTGATCGTCGCGGCGAACACGGGCTCGTCCTCGACGACCCTGACCTTCGACCTCTCCAAGTTCACGACGGTGGCGGGCGGTACGAGCGGCCTGGTCCCGCGGTGGAACACGGTGACGGGCGGCGGGGGCGACCTGTACACCTCCCACTCGGACACGTACCTCAGCGGCAAGACGGTGAGCGCGACGTTCGCGGCCGGGGCGGTGCAGACGTTGCAGATCGACGGGGTGGTGATCTGACCGCGCAGCACGAACTCCGGCACGGCGGTGGCCAGTTGGGCCTGCTGGCGCTGGCGCTCGGCGGTTTCGGAATCGGTCTCACCGAGTTCGTGATCGCCGGGCTGCTGCCGCAGGTGAGCCGCAGCCTGAACGTGTCGACGGCCGCCGCGGGTTGGCTGATCTCCGGCTACGCGCTGACGGTAGCGGTGGGCGCGATAGGGGTGACGGCGGTAACGGCTGGCCTACCGCGCAAACCGGTCCTGGTAGGCCTGGTGGCCCTGTTCGTCGCGGGCAACCTGCTCTGCGCGATCGCCCCGAACTACCCGACCATGCTCCTGGGCCGCGTCGTCGCCGCCCTCTGCCACGGCACGTTCTTCGGCATCGGCTCACTCGTCGCCCGCCGCCTGGTCCCACCCGAACGGGCCTCCCGAGCGGTCGCGATGATGTTCGCCGGCCTGACGGTGGCGAACGTCCTGGGCGTCCCCTTCGGCGCCCTCGTCGGCGAACGGTGGGGCTGGCGGGCGACGTTCTGGGCGATCACGGGGACGGGGGCGGTGGCTCTGGCGGCGATCGCGGTACTGGTGCCCGGCTGGGTGGGACGGGTGAGCGGGAGTGCAGGTCTGAGGGCGCAACTCCGCTCCTTCCGCTCGACCCAGGTATGGCTGACGCTGACGGCCACGGCTCTCGGCTACGGGGGCATGTTCGGCGCGTTCAGCTACCTCGCGTACACGTTCACCGAGGTCACGGGCTTCTCGACGACGGACGTCGCGTGGCTCCTGGTGGTCTACGGCACGGGCCTGGTCGTAGGCAACATCGCGGGCGGCCGGGGCGCGGACCACAACAGGGACGCGACACTGATCGTCTCGTTGGTGGGGCTAGCGGCAACGCTGACGGCCTTCGGCCTGCTGGCGAGCAGTCGCCCGGCGTCGGTGATCCTGGTCTTCCTGCTGGGCGTGTTCGGGTTCGCGACGGTCCCCGGGATGATCACGCGCGTGACGGACGCGGCGGGCGGGGTGCCACTGGCGGCCAGCGCGAATGTCTCCGCGTCGAATGTGGGGAACGCGGTGGGGGCGTGGCTGGGGGGCTTGGTGATCAGTGCGGGGTGGGGGTATACGGGGCCGTTGTTCGTGGGGGCGGGGATTGTGGGGGTGGGGGTGGCGGTCATGGGCTGGGCGGCGTGGACGGCACGCGCGGCGGGGTCGGCAGGGGCCACGGCGTTGGCGTCGGCGGAGGATGCGGTGGTGCAGCGGTCGTAAACCTGCTGGAGGCCCGGGAGCCACCCGGCGTTCCCGGCGGCCCGGCCTCCGCACGTCCGTCTCACACCTGCCCCACGTCTCTCTCACCGGCCGACCTGCGGATATCTCTGCCCTTGCCTCCATCTGCGCCGGCATCGGCAGTACCGTGTCGTTCATGCGCCCCGACACGCCCGCCGAGAACGTCGACCACCCCGCCGAAGCGGCCCGCCTGGAGCGGACGGCCGCCCGCTACCCCGAGGACGCCGAGGCCCTGCTCCTCCAGGCCGCGGCCCACCTGGAACTGGCCGGCGACCGCCCCGCCGCCACCGCGCTCTACGACCGCCTGCTGTCGTCGCCGGACACCCTGGAAACCCCCCACCTGGTACGAGCCCTCAAGGCCTCGAACCTCTGGGAGTACGGCCACGAGGCCGAGGCCAGGGCGATCATCGACGGCGTCCGCGCAGCGTCCCCACGCGATCCCGCCCCCTGGGTGATCGTCGCGGAGTCCCTTGAGTCCCACGACGAGTTGGAGGCGGCGCAGGAGACGTTCACGGAGGGGGTGAGTCTGTTGTTGACGGACGTACCCGAACCGCCGTACTCCACCCACCCGTTGCTGTTCGGCCGACACCGCGTACGGCGCATGCTGGGCGTGTCCCACGACGAGTGGGACACGCTGGCGGATTCCTTGCATTCGTCGTCCGTCTCCTTGGACGAGCTGCATGACCCGAAGCGGGTGTGGTCGCTGGGGTCGGACAACCCGGCGGAGCTCGAGGCCGAGATCTCTCGGTTGCGGGCGGAGCTGGGGGCGTTCCGGGAGGCGTTGTCCCGGCCGTTCCCGGTTGCTGTACTGCACTGGCCCGAGGGGGAGTTGGCGGAACTGGTGGGGTCGTATGCCTCGCTGGCCGAGGAGTACCCCTCGCACGAGGAGCACCTGGCGACGATAGAGGGGTCACTGCGCGAACTGGCGGCTTCGGGAACCCCGAACCTCGGGATCGTGACGGGGACGGTGCCTTCTTATGAGGCGTTCGCGGCGTCCGAGGGGGCTTCGCCGGGGGACGTTGACTTGCTGCCGCAGTATGCGACGACGTTGGCGGCGCGGGGGCGGGCTGTGGTGTGGCCTCCGCAGCGGGGGGCTTCTTGTTGGTGTGGGTCGGGTGACTCGTACGCGAGCTGTCATGGGGACCTGGGGGCCTGACGGTTCTCCAACAGGCCACTACCCCGACGCAGATGGGCCGCCGTCGTCCGAATCGGGCCGCATGGACTCGGCAGTCGATCGATCGAACCGATCCATGATCGCGAGGCACCGCCACCTTGAGCACGATGAAGCCGTCGTCTCCTGCCGTCTCAGCACGCATGAGCAGACAAGCCAGCAAGGACACGGCCGCCGAGCTCGCGGTCCGTCGGCTGCTGCACGCGGCCGGGCTGCGCTATCGCGTGGAGTATCCGGTGCCGGGCATAGCCCGTCGCCGGATCGATGTGGCCTTCACCTCGGTCAAGGTGGCCGTCCTGATCGACGGGTGCTTCTGGCACGGCTGTCCCGAACACGCGACGCAGCCCAAGTCGAACGCGGATTGGTGGCGGCAGAAGCTGGATCGCAACATGGCGCGTGACGCGGAGACCACTGAGCACCTCATCGCAGCTGGGTGGGAAGTCCTTCGGTTCTGGGAGCATGAAACGGCAGAGGGCGTGGCCGTGGCTGTCGCAGCGACGGTGAAACGGCGACGGGCCCAGCAGACACGGGGGACGAATCGATGAGTGGGCTGACGTTTTTCGATCTGTGCTCGGGGGCCTTCTCGACGTCGACCTGCTGTCCGCAGGACTACCCAGGGTGACGTCCAACGCAACTGCCGTTCGGGCCGAGTCGGGCGAGGGGGAACAGCAGCTGAAGAGGGGAGGCCGGAGGATGAACACCCACTCACTAGGAAACGAGACCGCCGGGTTCAACTTTCTTTGGGTACCGAACCGGGCAGCGAAGGCCTGGCCTGACTCTCATAGTCGACTAGATAGCCCCTGTTCCAGAGCTTCACCGAGGGCTGGGAGATCACCCGAAAGCAAGAATTGCCGATATCGGCAGTTCGAATGCCCCTTTACGTCGCTGGTGGGCGAAACGTTCGACTGGATCATCATCCTTACGATTCGCCCCCGAACGAAGAATCTCCAGGCCAGAGAAGCGGTCAGGAAATTTCCAGCAACAGCAGTACAGTGGAGGTATAGACCACCTTCGGCCGGCTACACTGTCACCCCATGACCCGAGCACCTCATCCACGCGCAAACCAGGACAATCCACCCGCCATTGTAGACCTGTTCGCAGGGCCGGGCGGCCTGGACATCGCGGCCGAGATGCTCGGCGTGCCCAGTATCGGCGTGGAGTGGGAGACATCAACTCGAGCGACCCGCCGCGCAGCTGGCCTACGCACCGCCAAGATCCGCGACGTGGCAGAACTGAACCCGCTGGACCCCGAGGTTCGCTCAGCCCGCGTCCTCACCGGAGGTCCGCCCTGCCAGACCTTCTCGGTGGCAGGTAACCGCGAAGGGCACGAAGCCCTTGGAGTAGTGAAGCGCTTGGCGCTACTCGTGGGACAGAGCGAGACCGTCGAGCAACTGGAGAGTGCTTGGGCGGTGGTGGAACGAGCAGCCGACGAACTGGAATGGACCGACGAGCGCACTGGGCTCGTGCTCCAACCCTTGCGGTGGATTGTCGAGAAAAAGCTCAAGTCCAACCCCTACGAGGTCGTGGTGCTGGAGCAGGTCCCCACCGTTCTGCCTGTTTGGAAGAGATACTGCGAGATCCTTCAAGAGCTCGGCTACGACGCAGACTGCGACATTCTTCGCACCGAAGAATATGGGGTGCCACAGACACGCCGTCGTGCAGTATTGATCGCCCGCTACCATGGGAATAGTGAAGGCCAGGACGTTGAGTTCCCTGACGTGACTCATCAGCGCTATCGCAAGGGAATAGAACGCCTCCCTGCGGTGCCTGAATCCACAACACCAATCAGTACTCCGCAACAGAGCGGGCTCTTCGAAACACCGGACCACGTCGACGAGTCTAAGATTCAACCTTGGGTTTCCATGGGCGATGCGCTCGGTGACTCACGTTCGGGAGACTTCGTCGTCGTCTCCAATTACGGATCAGGCGGCGACCCTAAAAGACGAGGACGCCGCACCTCCAACTCGCCGGCCGCGACCGTCACCGGCAAGGTCCGCCGCAACAAAGTGTTCGACCTCAAAGGCTTCGACGCGGACGGTGAGCCTGAACTGGGCGCAGAACAAGAGCGTTTCACATTCCGGGAGGCCGGGCTGCTGCAGACCTTCCCGGTGAACTACCCATGGCAGGGTACCGACATCGCACAGCAGATCGGCAACGCGATCCCGCCCCTCTTGGCCGTGCATGTCCTGAGCACAGCACTACAACTGGAGGAAGGCCGCAAGCAGCGAGCCATCGAAGCATTCAAGACTTGGCGTCCTGGGCACTCGTAGGATGGGGGCGGTCAGTCGTCTTCCGCATCTTCCGTGGCCTCACCCTTTCCGCGCACCGGCGCGTCCGCGAAGAGCTCCGCAAAGTAGTCCGCCAAGCGCTCGATCGATTCCTCGAGGGCTCTTTCCTCTGCAGGTCCGACTGGAAGAGAGCGGTGGCGCATAACGAGCCCCTCATCTCCTTCACCGATCCACCTCTGCACAGCATTTGCATCTCGCACCACGTCGGGCGCGATTACGTCGTACATCAGGGTCGCGCCTGCTGTGTTGACAGCCTTGCCCAGGGCGTTCGCATCACGACCCGTTCGTACGATCTCCCGCTTCAACAGCCGGACCAACGCCTGCGCTGTGGGGCGATGATCGATGACGTCCAGCCTCAGCACTGTGTTGAGCATGTCCTGATTGCCGCAGGCCGTTTCAACGGGCTCATAGTCGGACCCGTTTCGGAACAGTTCGGCTGACCACCAGAGCCGCGCAAAGGCCTGCTTATGGTATGGGCCTTTGAAATACCGGGGGTTGACAGTCTTCTTCTTCTCGGAAAGATGCCGCCAAACCACAAAATCGGGAGCGACGCCGAGTGCAAGGTAGTTCCACAGAGCGGGGTCCGCGGCCTCTGCCCGTGTCAGACGAAGGATCGAGTGCAGACGCGGGGCAAGCCAGGCATCCGCCTGCGTCGGTTTGTTGTCCTGGTAGGTGCGCATCGCGTCGTCAATCAGGTCCCGAATTGCACGAAGCCGCCACCGAGGGCTCTCGGGCAAAGGCTCAGCAGCCTGGTTGACGGCGATGGTGGGAACATCGTCCTTCCCAGACAACAACCCGTCCGTGATGAAGCGCACCGCATCCTCGTCGGCGAGCCGCGCCAAGTACTCGGGCAGGTGGTAAGGACTGTCCGTCATGCCTCGTCCTCGCGCTTGAGCTTGTCCAGGCCACGTGCCGTCTCCAAGAACACCCGCGGCACCTCGGCTCGTCGCATCGCTGCGTATTGGATACGCGGCTGCAGTTCGGTCCATCCCGTCACGCCGACACGGCGGCTGTGTACCTCGCACAAGGCATCTTCGAGAGTCCGTTCGGGCACGACATCGGGAAGCATCTCCCTGAGGACCTCGCCCTGCCAACCATGCGGGAACAGCGGGGTGCCGTCATCCTCGATCTCCAGGTCACCAACAGCAGAGTGGAACACCGCGATCCATACATCAGCGGCCATCTGCGCCACCATAATCTCGTTGACCAGACCTTCAGGACCCCGCCCCTCGGCGCCAAGAATGTCCGTCATTCCCTCGAAGTCGGTATTGATGTGTACTGTCGGCAGAGCCCCCGCAGCGTTCACGATCCACGGAGCGTCGGTGAATTGCTGCAGCCACCTCGGCCCCTTGGCGAACCCGACCTCCTTGACATCGAAGGCCTGCTCGCGTGTCGGGGCGTCACTCCTCACGTCGACGATCCAGTCGTCAACCCCCTCCGCGATGATCCGCCCCGGTACACCGTCGACTGTCGCAACCACTTGAACCATCATTGTGGCGCGATCGAAGAGGTCAGCTCGGAGCACCTGTAGTTCACCACGCCATTCACGGCCGCCTTCCGACTCGGGGGCAAGCATCGATGTGACACGAGTGTTGGTCGCCCTGTCGGCCAACACCACCACCACAGCGACGTCGGACCATGGGCTGCCCCGCTCGGTGGCCTTCGAAGGGATCGTCGCCGAAACGGTCAGCGTCGCCGTTTCCCAGTTCTCTGTCTCCGCCAGGCCTAGCGCAACCACACGTTCGACCACGGACCGTGCGCGGGAGTCGAGTTGCTCGCGAGGCTGCTCGGGCGCCTTGACTCTCGCCGCATCAACTCGAAGGGAGACCGTGCCACGCAGGCGCGGGTACGGGAACACCTTCATGACAGCGACTCCCCTTCACCCGTGCGCAATTCGACGACGAGCCCACTCAGACTAGTCCTGACAGCGTGCGTCGTAGGGTCCGTAATGCCCATGAAGGTTGCGGTACGAGCCGCATCGAAGTGCAAAGTGCCCTCCACCACCTGGCAGTTGTCCACGCCCAAAAGCTCGGCCCAAGCAATGGTCGGGCGCGGTCCTGAGCGCACGTCGAACTTGGCCACCGGGACGAGCCTCCAGTTGTGTCCGCCGGCAGGAATCCTGATCTCACCGGTCACCTGCCAAGCGCCGTCGTCAAGCACTCGTGCGTCCAACTCCTCCAAGACTGGCAGCGTCGCCGCCAGCAACCGAGGCCGCTTATTCCCCGCGCCAACTGTCAGCTTCGGGGTCAAGCGCCCTCCCCCCTCTTTCGAGTGTCTCTTCGGGCGGACCACTAGCCTCTTGATCGCCGCATTCGTTTCCCGGGTGAGGGAGTTGATCCGCCGGTATGCCGAGGGCGAGTAGGCGAGTGTCAGTTCCTCTGTCTGTCCCCACTTGTTGTGCTCCGGAGGTTCGGCCGCACGGAGGAACTCCTCTGCCTCGGTGGCGAATGGGGCATCTGCGCCCGCGGCGTCGCCGGTCAGCAGAACAGCCTGGAAGGGGTTGACAGACAACGGCAACCCTGAAATTGAGCTGTCCCGTACAGTCATCCGATTGCCGCGGATCGCCACTACACGATTCGGTTTGCCGTCCGCGTCCTCGGCATCTGTCACCAGGAGTACCGCACGGTGCTCGCCCAGAGAGGCTCGTCCACTACCGCGAACGGGAAGATTGAGAGGCACGATGCTCGCGGCGACCTGACCGGATTCGGTGAGCTGCTCCACAGTCGTACCGTCGAGGAATGCCTTCAGCGCGCGCGTACGTGAGGGCTGAGTGATCGTGGGGTCCACGCGCTCCTCCGCGAGGATCACGGCGCCGTTGCGCAGAGTACGCACAGAAGCCTCCAAGAGTGGTAGCTGGTTACCGCCGCCGGTCATCGCAGCCCAGAAGTTCCTACCCAGGGCACGCACGAGCCTGTGGTGCATCCGCTGGATACTGTCGTCGTCCTCGCCCTCGTCACCCTCGGGTGCGGCATTGTCATCTACGAGGCTGGCCACGTCGTGGGCTGCCACGATCAGGAACGACGTCCCCGGCTCGTCGCTCTCACGCTTGAGGTGAAGTGCTTCGACGGTCTCTTCATCCGCCCACCAAGAACGCGCCACCGCAGGTCCCGCCGAGCCAACATCAGGGCGCCCCAGCCACGCCGGCCCGGCCCATGCCTTCCCGTCGACCTGACGCCATGGCAGATCGAGGCGTCCGATGAGGCGACGTTCGGTGCGGCCCTCGTGTGGTTCGGACAGCGTGGAATTCATAAGTACGAGACCCAGCCGGCTGGTGGCCCACAACGTGGCCTTGCCCAAGCCGTACGAACCGCCCGCCGAACCACCCGACTTGTGGCTGTCGAGTTGACGCCGCACCACCGCCGCGAAACGGCCGTCGTCATAGTCATCGCCCGTCAAGCCCGCAGCGTTATAGTCGTCCACTCTCAAGAGCACGATGCGGTCGCGCTCCTGCATGTCTCGCAGCCCAGCGTCAATGACCCGGCCGACCTTCTGCTCCTGAGCAGCCGCCGCCTCGTAATGTGGGAAGAGAGCCTCCCACTGGATGGCCTCCCGGAATCTCGCAAGTGTCTCACCGGTGAGCTCGTGAAGGGTGTAGCACACACGCACAGGCCGGCCGTTGGCAATAAGCCGCTCATCGAGGCTGTTCTGACAGGTTTCTCTGGCCAGCACCGACAAATCGGCGTCGAAGGCGAAAGCAGCGGCGTTGCCCAATTCCCGACCGCCATCGGCATGGCCAGGACGGTGATACCAGATCGGTTGACTCCCATCCACTGACTGCTCAATTTCCTGCTTGAGTTCACCGAAGGCCCCAGATCCAGGGGCACCGGAGACACCCAGCACTCGATGAATTTGGGAGGACATCTCCGCGCTGGGAACCGATCGCTCGTCCAGCCAGGCTGCGACCAGAGACGGCGTCACCCCGAGCAACTCGGCAAGTTGGGCATCGCCCATGCCCACTTCTTTCATATGCTGGGATAGCCTGGGGCCAAAAGAATCCCCACCCAAACTCATCTGCATCTCCTTCTCGGCAGATTCCCCCGCTGATACAGCCACGTCGCCGCTTCCATCAGTCGACGGTGCCTCGTTCCCAAACTCCACCGGTGAAATTGTTTTGCGCTTCGCGCGCACCCCCTCCGACCTGGCTTCACTCGCCCTCTCTCGCCGTTTTGCCGAGGCAGGACCATCAGCCTCGAGCCCAAGCTGAACGCGAAGATCTATCATTCCCATTTTTTCGATCTGCCGAATACGTTCGCGCGTCACACCGTACTTTTCACCTAGCTCCTGCAGAGTCCATCGTTCACCGTCGACAAATCTATAGCGATAAAGAAGAACCTCACGTGCGCGATCACTCAAAGTTTCCAACAGCGGCCGCAGAATCTCCCTGTCGAACATGGCCTCCAGCATCTCCTCTGGCCCTGGCAGAGAATGACGCTCACTCGTCAGAAGATCCCCAAGAGTCACATTCTCACTTATGGTTGAGTCAATAGACTTGACAAGTCCACGACTCAGCCGCAAAGATTCCTGGACCTTCTTCAGGGAGATACCGCACTCGAGCGCCAGATCCATGAGACCTGCGGGTTTCCTGAGCGTCAGAAGCTTGGACTGCGCCCTGCGGACCTTTTCTATCGTCTCCCTTACGTGAACAGGAAGTCGAATGATCGAAGATTCGTTGGCAATACCTCTGTCGATGGACTGTCGAATCCACCAGGTTGCATAGGTCGAGAACTTGTATCCCAAAGTAATGTCGAACTTTCGCAAAGCACGAATTAGCCCCAAGTAACCGTGCTGAACGAGATCTTCGAACGACAACCCCTCGCCGAACCGCTCCCTGGCGCCGGCGGACTTCCGAACCAACCCCGTGTTGTGAGTAACAAGCGCCGTGTACGCCTTGTAGGACTCGCTGCCACGCAGCAAACCCGCGAAGTACTCCTCAGGCAGGTCGCCGTCCAACGATGCGCCTGCGCGCATCAGCAGGCAGAGCCCCACTTCTTGTTCCGCAGTGAGCACCTGCATCGCTGCGCCAGGAGTCAACCGGTCGTTTCGCAGCACCCATCGCGCAGCCCTACGTGCCTCGTCGAAGTCCTGTACCCGCTCACTCTCGGCGAGCAGGTCACCGTCCGGAGCTTCGAGTTGCTCCAGGTCTAGCTCAACGAGCTCACGAGCATCGCCACCTTCATCGTCGGCCTCGACACCGCGCCCCTCGGCCGGATATGTATCAATCGCATCTCCGGACTTCCGAGCTTCGTTCGGTCGCCTGTCGGTCTCCACACCGAGATCGAGGGCGAGTTGCTCGCACTGTTCCCCATCCAGGCACGCTGCTCGGGCGACTTCGAATACCACACGGTCGGGTATGACCCCCTCGTCGAGGAAGCGACGCGACACGGTGAGCAACCGCTCCCAGCCAGCGGTACCTGGAAGCCCTTGCGCCTCGCTCCCCTGTCTCGCCCTCACAGATCCCCCTGCACTGCTGTCCTCCCCCTGCGACCCTACTCAAGCGAGTCGCCTTCCCACAGCATTCGGCCTCAAGTGCCGGACGACGCGCTGGAACTGGTCACAGTCGCTATCTTGGCCCTTCCAGCAGGCCCACGGGAGCGTTGATGCGGATCATCCCAAGCGAGATCTCAGGTACGACCACGAGCGCGGCGGAGCGGGGCGTGTTCGATGCGCTCAAGAGGTTGCCCAACTCGATGGGGGTGGCACTGCACTCGGTCCACCTCCCGGAGCATCGATACAAGCGCGTGGGGGAGATCGACTTTGTCCTCATCACCCCCGAGTTGCTGTTGTTCCTGGAAGTGAAGGGCGGTCGAATCAGCCAAACAGGAGGAAACTGGACCTACACAGACCGTTTTGATCGCTCCACTACCAAGCGCGAAGGTCCTTTCGAGCAGGCGAACTCGGGGATGCACGAGCTGGAGAGGGAGCTTGGCCAGGCGATTGGAAGCCTGCGAAACCAGGGGGTGGCGAGCGGCTACTTGGTGATCACGCCCCATGTCGACCTACCCAAGACAACGACCTTCACTCATGCCCAGTACCTGGGCATGAGTGAATATGACGGAGGCCGGGGTCTCGAGGAGGGGATTCGTCAAGCCAGTCGCTCCTGGTTGCGTCAGAACCCGTGGGCTCGGACTCCTATCCCAGACAGGCTGCGGACACGCATCCTCGAGGCCATTCGCCCGGACTTCGATCTCGTCCCCAACCTGAGATCGCGCATAGCTGACTTGGAGGTTCGCTTCGAGCGTCTCACCACGGAACAGTACGACAGGATCGACGAGTTGGCGGAGAACCGCCGTCTGATCTGGTCCGGTGGAGCTGGCACCGGCAAGACGTTCTTGGCAGCTGAGGCCGCTCGCCGCAAGTCGGTGCATGGCAGCGTCCTATTCACGTGCGCGAGCCGAACTCTCGCCGCCTACGTGTCCAGAGTCCTCGCCGACGCAGACGTCGTAGTCCTGCCCTTCGAGCGACTCAGCGAGGTGAACGGTCAGGTCTTCGACCAATTGATCGTGGACGAGGCGCAGGACCTCATGACGTTCGAGCATCTGAGCCGCCTTGAGGAACTTTTGACAGACGGCTTGGAGCGCGGCCAGTGGATCTTTCTGATCGACCGGAACAACCAGGTGCTGTCCCCCGAGACCTTCGATGCCGACGCTTGGGACTATCTGCGTGAATTGGGAGCAGCATCGAGTTCACTTTCGCGGAACTGCCGCAACACAGTCCAGATCGTGAAGCAGGTCCAGAACTACACCGGCGCCGACATCGGGGTAGCCATCGCCGGTGAGGGTGAACCAGTTCGCTATCGAACCGTAGAATCAGCCGCACAGGAGGCGGTAGCACTCGACGAGTACATCGATGAGTTGATCTCGGACGGATTGGAGCCCAAGGACATCACGGTTCTGTCCGCTTCCGGAGACTGGGACAACACCGCGGCACGGTTGTCTCATCGGTTCGCCAAGATCGAGCGGTATGCCGACACCATCGCAGCCGAGCGCAGAAGAAATCGAGTCACCTGGTCGTCCGTTACAGATTTCAAGGGCCTTGAAAACCAAGTCGTGTGTGTCATCGACCTCGAACCAGAGATGCTCAAGGGGCGGCTTGATGCGGTCTACGTTGCTTGGACACGTGCACGAGCTCAGCTCTGGATCGCATGCAGCCCAGAAGCAAAGCGAGTATTGAGTGACATGGGTGCTGCAATCCTCGAACGAGGAGGGGAGACAGGGTGACGGTCTCCGAGAACGAACTCGCCGACTATCGCGATCAATTTGTCACCTACTTGCGTCGGCAGTTGGTCGGCCCCGGTCCAGACGATCAGGAGACTCTCGTCGATCCACCGGATCGGCGATACCTCATGGGGACCTTGTACCCGCGAGGCCAGGATCTGCGCGATCACACCGCCGAAGCCGGGGAATACGAGACCTCGGAGGAGGCGGCAGGTACCGGGGAGGAGGACGGATTCGCCGACGATCCCGTGGCCGAGGCCAATGCCTGGCTACCGTCCTCACTCGGCTTCTCCTTCTTCACCGATGCCTCGGTGATCGCTGTCACTTGTGGTGCGGCACGCTACGAGACATCACGGGTCAGCGGTCGGCGGGTGTGGACCAGACAACCGCGAGAGGAACAAACGGTCCAGTTCACAAAGGAGTCATCAGCCTCCGAGCAAGTGCTGGACGGTCATGCCCGGCTTCATATGCGGTGGCGTCCTTTCGGGACCGGACACTTGGTCACGTGCGTGCTTGCGAACGCTCACAGAGAGGACGAAGACCTCCGCAACAGATGGGAGCTCATGCTCTTCCAGGCCATGCTGAAGGCCACAACCGTCGGGGGCCGGATCCTGGAGTACCCCAGCACACGACTCAACAGCCGCGATCCTGAAGAACAGGAACTCCGCGTCCAATACCGCCACATCGTGACCCGCGCTGTCGGACATGGCTGCGCCGTCGAATGGGACACCAAGGGCAACGAAGTCACAGAGGTCCGCGCCGAAGTGATGCCACAAGCAATTGTGGGGCACATTCGTCCAGGCGGGCCTCGCGATCTTCCGATTCTGAATCTTGCCCATCTGTCGCGCCAGAACGTACCCGTGAGTGAACTCCGATCCGAGTTGGAGTCGTTCGTTGCCGGCTATCGCGACTGGTTCGGCTCATTGGAGAACCACGCGACTTCGCTTCCGAAGTGGGCTGCTGCACCTGTCTCGCATATCCTCAACCGCATTGATGGCACTGTAAAGCGCCTTGAAGACGGCATCGCTGCGCTCACAGCGGAAGGTCGCGCGGGGCAGAATGCACGCGACGCTTTCCGCCTGGCCAATCGAGCCATGGCTCTACAAATGCTCCGCAGCCAACGTGAGCTCGCGGGCTCACGTCATCGCCGCAAGGATCCGATCGTGGAGATCTCGGAACCTGACGGCAGTGCCACCTGGCATCCTTTCCAGCTCGCGTTCTTTCTGCTTGTTGTCCGCGGCCTCATGGAGCCGAATCACGAGGACCGCGAGGTCGTCGACCTTATCTGGTTTCCCACCGGTGGTGGCAAGACGGAGGCCTATCTGCTGACCGCCTGCTTCGAGATGATCTGGCGCCGTCTGCATCATGGCTCGGCGGGGGGTGGCACTGCGGTCATCAGTCGGTACACGCTCAGCCTCCTGACAACACAACAGTTCCAACGGACGGCCACCGCCATCTGCGCCCTGGAGTACATGCGATTGGGGCATGATGGCCAGCACATCAAGGAGCTTGGCAACGAGCCCTTCTCCATCGGGCTGTGGGTGGGTAAGGCGACGACACCCAACTCGTTCGCCGAGGCCGAACGAGAACTGGGAGTTCTCCTGCAGATGCCGGAGCCTGACGATCGCTTCCTGCTGGAACGCTGCCCCTGGTGTGGAACTGAGATCGCCCCTGAGCGCAAGTCTCGACGTGATGACTTTGGTATTCGAGCTACCGCATCTGACTTCAGTTTCCATTGCCCACGCGACTCCTGCGTGTTCCACAAGAGTCTGCCAGTGGCCGTGGTTGACCAGCATCTCTACGAGCGACCGCCGACGTTCGTCCTCGGCACCGTAGACAAGTTCGCCCGGCTGGCGTGGGAGCCGAAGGCCGGCCGTATCTTCGGAGGCCGTGACACGCTCCGGCCTTCTTTGGTGATCCAGGATGAATTGCACCTACTCGCCGGCCCTTTGGGCACGACGGTAGGGCTGTATGAGTCCGCGATCCTGCAGTTGTGCGGCTGGGATGGAATCCAACCAAAGGTGATCGCATCTACAGCGACTATCCGACGCTCGCATAGCCAGATCAAGAATCTGTACGGCCGGAGAACACAGTTGTTCCCACCCTCCGGGCTAGATGCACGCGACTCGTACTTCGCCGTCCCGGACGATGAGCGCCCAGGGCGCCTCTATGTCGGGGTGATGGCTCAAGGCCACACCGCTTCCACAGCCACGGTTCATGTTGGAGCGGCAGCGCTACAGGCTCCGCAGCAGCTCCGTTCCGACGACGAATTAAGAGACGCCTACTGGACGGTGGTCGCTTACCACAACAGTCTTCGCGAACTCGGCCGCACAGTCACCATCGCCAAGGACGACATCCCGGCTCGTCTGGAGCATCTGATGCCCAACGACGCTTCGCGTCGCAGCCTGTCCGACGATTCGGTCCTAGAGCTGACAAGCAACGTCGAGCGTTCGGCGCAACCGCGACTGCTGGACCGACTGGGCAGAACGTTCAAGGAAAAGGGCAGCATCTCCTTTCTGGCAACAACGAACATGCTTTCCGTTGGAGTCGACGTGCCCAGATTGGGATTGATGCTCATGAACGGTCAGCCAAAGACAACCTCTGAATACATCCAGGCAACCAGCCGTGTGGGGAGGCGAAAGGTGCCTGGTCTGATCGTGACGCTGTGCCGTTCCACGAAGCCACGCGACCGCTCCCACTACGAATCCTTCGGCGTCTACCATTCCTCCCTCTATCGGCACGTGGAACCGACGAGTGTGACCCCCTGGTCCCTGCCCTCACGCAAGCGGGCTCTCCATGCCGCTCTGACCATCCTCGTGCGACATGGCCTCGGGCTAACCGCAGAGGACAGAGCCGGCGACATCCTTGAGCACCCTGAGGGAGTTGCTCAAATTCGCAAGCTCATCCTTGATCATGTGGGGAGGTCAGACGAGACCGAGGTCGAGGCTGCTGGGTTTGAACTGGACTCGCTGATCGCTGATTGGAGGCAAGAGGCCGAGATTGCTCATGGGCAGGGCAACCGGCTCTACTACTCACCACAAGGGCGCGCTCAATTTTCGCTCCTCATGGACTTCGGAAAGACACACGGTTTGTGGGAAACGCCGCAATCGATGCGCAATGTCGACCGGGATTGCCTGGTCGCCATCCAGGGAGTGTGACCGGTGAAAGACGTCAGGAGAAAAGTCCGGCGTACCCAGACGATCACCCCCTTCGGCGTGGGGGGCATTATCGACTTGCAGGGCGAGTCCTTCGTAGCAGCCGATATTCGTAGCTGGGGCGGGCATGGGGATAAAGTGGACTCTCCGCGCCTGGCACGGAAGCTGGGAGTCCAATCCTTTCGATCAGCACCCGTGGTTCCCCCTGGGAAGATGGAGTTCGTCTCAAAGGTAGGCCCAGTCTATACACGGTTCCCGCGTTGGCTCTTCTGCCCACACTGCAGAATCTTGACCTTCTGGCGATCCGAAATGGAGCAGAAGGATAAACAGCCTTCATGCGGACGCTGTGCGGGAAACCCACAGTTGGTGCCTATGCGTTTCATCCAAGTTTGCAGAAATGGCCACATGTCTGACGTTGACTGGCGCAGGTGGGCTCATTCCACAGCAGACAGCCCTGAACATCGCCAATGCCAACGAAAGAGGCTCAAATTCGTCACCACACCCGATTCGTCAGGCCTCGATGCGCTTGTAATTCATTGTCTGGACTGCCTTTCGCGTCGATCCCTCGAGGGAATCAGCCAGAAGAACAGCCTAAAAAGGATCGGAATCCACTGTTCCGGAATTCAACCCTGGCAGTTGGGAAGCGATGAACAGGTCGAGTGCGACGAAACCCCGAGAGTCGTACAACGTGGCGCTAGCAATGTCTACTTCCCTCAAGTGCATTCGGCAATCGACATCCCCTCCCCTTCAGATCCCAGCGGGGATGAAAAATACACCCAAGCCGTTCTCGGAAATGCATTGTGGCCGGATTTGACCAGCGCCGATGAAGAGTCTCCGATGACAGATGCACTCAGGAAGATCATCGCCAAGCAGTGCGGGGTTTCCGTGGATTTTGTCGAGAAACTCCGCATCCATCACATGAATGATGTTACCGCTCGACCGGTTTCACGGGGAACGGATGAAGATCTCAGCATCGACGAATGGTCTGCTTTTACTTCCGTGACCGGAAGTTCCCGCACCACCGGTGACTTCGCCGTCAGGCAAGTTGATCTCGGGGTACGCCCGACGGACAGCGAATCCTTCGAGTTGATCGCTCAACGGATCGATCGCGTCATCGTAGCCGACCGAATCCGGGAAGTCCGAGCGCTTGCGGGGTTCTCACGCTATGAACCCGATAGCCACGAGAGACTTGTCTCCGTCAATCCGGTATCCAAACCGCAGTGGCTGCCGGCCGTGGAATCGTACGGCGAGGGGATCTTCATCTCCTTTGAGGAAAAAGAGATCCAGGAATGGGAATCCAAGGAACCCATTCGCCTCTGGACCCGGAAAATCGAAGAGAACATGGAGGCCTCCTTCCAGATCGACCGCCTCCGGGAGAAGACAGGCGTCGAGCTACTGCCTCGCTTCGTCATGTTGCATACATTGGCCCATCAATTCATCCGACAGCTCTCTTACGACAGCGGCTACAATGCCGCCTCGCTGCGCGAACGAATCTATGCGAAGGGCCATCCCAAAGAATCTCCCAATCCAAGCCAAGCCGGGATCTTCGTCTACACTGCCGCGGGTGATTCGGAAGGGACGCTCGGCGGACTGGTCCGCCAGGGCGAGCCACCCAACCTGCTGGACACTTTCGTACGCCTACTTGAATCAGCTCAATGGTGCTCACAAGACCCACTGTGCGCCGACTCCACCGGCCGGTCTCTAGCCAATCTGAATCGGGCCGCATGTCACGCCTGCACATTGCTGCCTGAGACCTGCTGCGAGACTGGAAATACACTTCTGGATCGCACGCTCCTGATCGGGGAGGGCAATGTGGCCGGCTTCTTCGAGCATGTAATTCGAGCAGCGCTCAAGGAATCTGCAGAATCCGTCGATGCTTCATGAAGCTTCCTACGCTCCTGGAGCTTTCTCCGGAACAGGAAGCGGTCACCGACATGCCGTTCGAGGGGCAACACATCGTCACCGGGCCACCTGGCAGTGGAAAGACCGTGATGGCCATCTACCGGGCGTGGATGCTAGGCACCGCGGGTCGACCGGCCGTACTGATCACCCATTCCAACCTACTCAACCAGTACTGCGCACACATCGCACAACGCTTGTCCGACCAGTTCCGCATCATGACTTTCCATCGCTGGCTGCGTACCACCTGGCAGCAAAATTACGACAAGCCCCCACCAAATGGCGGAGCCGGTGAATGGAGCTATGACTGGATCGAAATGATCCACGACTGTGTCAGAAAACGTCCAGCCGTGGAACACCTGGTCATCGACGAGGGCCAGGATCTGCCCAATGGGTTCTACGATCTATGCAGCATCCTCGGGGTCAGTATTACGGTTTTTGCGGATGAAGATCAACGCATCACCGAAGAACAGAGTACGATTGCGGAGATAGCAACGGCACTTGACATCACCCGAGAGTTCGTCCCATTGGAGGGCAACCACCGCACCACTCGTGAGATCGCGCTGCTCGCATCCCACTACGAGATTCACTCCGGGCATCAGTTCCTGCTAAGCCCTGAGCCAGCGGGAATAAAGCCGCACGTCACGCATTGGGGATCTCCCCAATCCTTCCTCGGCGATGTGGTCCGCTACATCAAGGTCCATCCCCATCTTGAGATTGGAGTCCTCTGCAGAACCACTGAGGCGCAACGAGCAGTTGAGCTGCATCTGGCCAAACACGGTCTCGAACTCTCGATACAAACTTACGTTTCCAACGACTTGAATCGATCATCAGTCGACTTCTCCAAGAGACCAGTCCGCATCGTCAATACAGCGAGCATGAAGGGATTGGAGTTCGACACCGTCTTCGTCCCGGACCTGGACTCGTATTCTGAGGATCCGTCTGGCGCCAACGTTCGTATGCGATTCCACGTCCTGTGTACGCGCGCCAGAAGCGAACTGTATTTTGCATACTACGGACAGAAGGAACCAGCAATTGTCGCTGACGTGTCGCAGTCAATACTTGAGCGACATCGCAGCTGATGTCGACGTCAGCGCCTATGGTGAACCATTGACAACAACACCCCGAAGATCGCTTCACCCTGGGCTTTGGAACGACAGCCCTCCAGCTTCCACGATCTACGCCTCAAAACGTGTCTGTGCCCGGTCCAGAACCTTGTCTCCGTCGAAGCCGTGCGCCCTTAGCCAGTGGAGGAAGTCCGTGATGACATCGATCACGGCCTCCTCGGCCAGAGCCGCGCTCAGACGGCTCTGTTTCGGTTCAACGGGCAGCGCCGCGGAGTAGAAGCCCAGGAGCGCCTCGGCCCGCGTCACGCCTGCGTCGTCGACATGTCCGCTCGGCGATGTGAGCCTTGTTTCCAGCTCACACCAAGTCACCTTTCGGTCAGGATGGAGCAGGACACCCCAACGGTCGGCGACTCCGTCGACGAGGGCCATGCCCCGTCCACCCTCGGAGTCGGAGGTCGCCTCGACGAGAGTGGGCAGGGCTCGCGTGTCGGGGTCGTGCACCTCGATCCGCAGGCGAGTTCCGTTCATGGAGACCGCGAGGGTGGCCGGGGTCCCGGCGCCCACATGCGTGATGACGTTGGACACCAACTCGCTCACACAGAGTTGAGCCCCGTCGGTCACGTCGTGCAGACCCCACATGCCCAGGTGCAAACGCACGACGCGGCGCAGCGCAGCAACCTCCTCGGGATCCGCCGTGAAGGCCAGGTCCCACGGCTTTCGTGACATACACGCTTCTTGGATCACCAGGACTCCTCTCGTGGCACGACATCTCCGCATGCTCGGCGGAGCGTCACATGCCCTCACCGTGAGTGGCGTTGTCGACCAGAGTGATGCCGACACATCCCGTCGTGCAATGTGCAGGAAGAGATTCCCACTTCCGAGTGATTGGCACGCAGAGGTCTTGGCGCGAGACTGAACACCCGCTAGTCGACGGATTGTTGAGAGGTTCGAGATGGCCGGTTCACCGACGGCGCGCCGTCGTCGTCTCTCGATCGAGCTGAAGAAGCTCCGGGAGACGAACGCGTTCACCTGCGCGCAGGTCGGCCAGGCGCTGGACTGGAGCGGCTCCAAGGTCAACCGCATGGAGACGGGCAGTGGCCGGGTCCAGCCGTCGGACATCGACGCCCTGTGCCGGTTCTACGACACGACCGACGAACTGCGGGAGTTCCTCAAGTCGTTGGCTCGGGAGGCCAAGACTCGCGGGTGGTGGCAGGTGCACGGTGCCGGCGTCCCCGAGTGGTTCAACATCTACATCGGCCTGGAGCAGGACGTCTCCACGTTCCGGCAGTACCAGTGCGAGTTGATCCCGGGACTCATGCAGACCGAGGCGTACACCGGTGAACTCCACAGGACGGGAGCCCACATGTCCGCCGAGGACATCGCCAGGGCCGTACAAGTGCGCATGGAACGGCAGGCCATGCTGACGCGACCCGACTCCCCCGATGCCTGGTTCGTGGTGAACGAGGGCTCGCTCCGCAACGTCATCGGGGATCGGGCGTTGATGCGAGAACAACTCGAACGCGTGCTGGAATCAGCCGAGTTGCCGAGCGTGACCCTGCAGGTGCTTCCCTTCGACTCGGGCACATATCCAGCTACGGGCACGTTCACCATCCTGGGCTTTCCCGCTCCGGAGGACCCGGACCTGGTGTACCGGGACGGCATCACCGATGCTGTGTACCTGGAGGGCGAGCATCACGTTCGCGAGTACACGAAGGCGTTCGACGGCCTACGGGCTGCGGCACTCAGCCCTCAACGCTCCGCCCAGTTGATCAAGTCCGTTCTGAAGGAATACGCAAGTTGAACAGTGCAGAGGCCGGGACCCGCAACCGTCTGGTCTGGTTCACGTCGTCCTACAGCAACGGCGCCGGGGGTGAGTGCGTCGAGTGTGCGACGACCGGTGGCCGCGCACTGGTGCGTGACACCAAGAACGCCACAGGCCCAGTGGTCACCGTTCGAAGCGGCCCTTGGCATTCCTTCGTTCAGGCCTTCAAGGACAGTGGGCCGGTGGAGTGAACACCTCTCAGGCCTGCCGCCCCCACTGCCCCCGATGAACGACGTCCTCCACACCCCGCCGCCGCTCCGCGATACGCCCACTCTGCTCGGGAACATCCTCAGCCCGGTACCCGACCGTGATCCCGCCGATCGGGTCGTACTCGTCCGGGACCCCGAACTCCGCCCGGAACGGCTGGAGATGCTCGGGTGCGATGCCGAAGAAGCAGGCGCCGAGGCCTTCGTCGACCGCGGTCAGGAGCATCAGCAGGGCGGCCATTCCCGTGTCGATGTGCCAGTACGGCGCGGGCCAGCGGGCCTCGGCGCGGTCCTCCCAGCCCTTGTCGGGTTCGGCGTAGCGCTCAAGGTACGCCGCCTTGTGGGCCAGGGGTACGACGACCAGCGGGGCGTCCTGCATGGTCGGGGTCTTCTCGACCCGGGTGGGGACGAAGGGCCAGAAGCGGGCGCGGTCGGCCGGGTCGGTCAGGGCGAGGAACGCCCAGCCCTGGGAGAAGCCGGCCGAGGGGGCTCGTAGCGCGGAGGCGAGGATGCGCTCGGTCACCTCCGGGGTCAGCGGCTTGTCGGAGTAGTGACGGATCATGCGCCTGCGACGGACCACCTCGGAGAATTCCATGGCGGGAGAACCTGTCACGAGCCAACCGGTCACCGGGAGTTGTCGATCTGCCAATCTCGCGCCGCGCGCCCAGGGCCACTGCGGCAGGCATCGACTCGACTGACAGGCAGGCAGGCAGGCCCACCTGCGGTCGTGGGCGCGAGCTACGACCGGACGGGGGCCGCCCCCGCGCCCGTCACGACGGCACCCTCTGGTCGATACCAACTCCCCAATCCCCACTGCCCCGTTACGCACTTATTGCACAAGAGATCTTCACCATTTCCGACCTGAGTTCATATGATGCGGAGATCAACAGGCCCGGCCAGGCGGAGACTTGGGCGGGCCTCTCGGGTTCCTGTGGGGGTTTCATGCGTATACGCGTTGCGGCCGGTGTTGTCTCCGGTGCTGTGGTTCTGTCCGCGCTCGCTCTTCCGGTTGCCGCTCAGGCGGCGGAGCGTAGGGGGGCCTCGGCGGAGCTGAAGTCCTTCGCCTCGGCGGCCGTTCAGCCCAGAGACTCGCTGGGTAACACCAAGTTCTCGCACGCTGTCATCAACGGGGGCAAGGACATCGTCCTCGGTACCAGCGGTACGAAGTCCGTCACCGTCACGTACACCGCGACCGACCAGAACGGTGTCGCGCTCACCGAGGCCTTCCTGTGGCAGGGGACGGACAGTTCGACCACGGACGGGATCACCGGTGGGCTGGGGACGGACGACGACCCCGACTGCACGGAGACGGCGACGCAGGGGACGTACACCTGCAAGGCCGTCTTCAACATCCACCCCGCGACCGACATGAAGGACAACGGCGTGGCCGGGACCTGGAAGTTGTTCCTGGGGGCCTGGGATCTGTACGCGAACGCCAGTTACAACGACGACGTGGCCACCGCCTCGATCAAGAAGGCCTCCACGCTGACCGCCGACGCCACTCCTGAGCCGGTCAAGAAGGGGAAGACCATCACGGTCACGGGGAAGCTCGCCCGGGCGAACTGGGCGACGGGCAAGTACGCGGGGTACGTGTCCCAGCCCGCGAAGCTGCAGTTCCGTAAGAAGGGCAGCAGCACCTACACCACCCTCAAGACGATCAAGACCAACAGCACCGGTGTTCTGAAGACCACCACCAAGGCCACGGTCGACGGGTACTACCGGTACGTCTTCGCCGGTACCTCCACCACCGCCGCGGCAACCGCGGCCGGCGACTTCGTCGACGTCCGGTAAGCGGCTCGGCTCGCCCGAGTAAGAGATCTACGTGAACCGGCGGGAGGCCCTCCCGCCGGTCCCGGTCCCGTGTGTACCGTCCTCCCTTGTGTTGATCGGTGATCACTCAACTACCGTTCTACGCGCGGAGATTCGCCACCCCCAGCCCCTTCCGCAGCACCCGCACCCCCCGTTCATTCCACCCCCACTCATGGAATCCCCCCACTTCACGGAGGTTCACCGGATGCCCAGTCTTGGCAAGTTCACGTCACGTCGTAGGCTCACCACCGCCCTCACCGTCCTCGGGCTTCTCGCCACCGGGGCCGTCGCTCAGGCCGCCACCGTCACCCCCGCTGCCGCGGCCACCGCGGCCACCACGCACCGCGTGCTGTTCGACGACGGGCACGCCGAGGAGGCCGGCAACGCCGACTGGATCATCTCCACGAGCAAGCCGGACCCGCTCGCCCAGGACTCCTCCCCCTCATCCGACAAGGACTGGACCGGGGCGCTGTCGTCGTGGGGCATCGCGCTGCAGAAGACCGGGGACTACAGCCTCAAGACCGCCACCAGCGCGCTGACTTACGGGGGTTCGTCGGCGAACGACCTCTCGAACTTCGACACGCTGGTCCTCCCCGAGCCCAACATCAAGTTCACTACGGCCGAGAAGACCGCCATCATGAACTTCGTGAAGGCCGGTGGCGGGCTGTTCATGATCTCCGACCACACCGGGTCCGACCGGAACAACGACGGGTACGACGCGGTCCAGATCCTCAACGATCTGATGACGAACAACAGCGTTGATTCCACTGACCCGTTCGGGTTCTCCATCGACTCGCTGAACATCAGTTCCGGCTACCCGGCCGCCATCAGCGACAGCACCAACCCGGTGCTGCACGGCTCCTTCGGTACCGTCACCAAGAGCCTGATCGCCAACGGCACCACCGCCACGATCAAGCCCGCCGACAACTCCGCCGCCAAGGGGCTGCTGTACCGCAGCGGTTACTCCGGCAACACCGGCGCCTTCTTCGCGACCAGCACCTTCGGGAGCGGCAAGGTCGCGTTCTGGGGCGACAGTTCGCCGGTCGACGACGGCACCGGCCAGTCCGGCAACACGCTCTACGACGGCTGGAACGACACCGGCGCCACCAACGCCGCCCTCGCCCTCAACGCCACGGAGTGGCTCTCCTCGTGAGCCAACCGGCAATCAGGCAGAACTGATTGGGCGGGCGGGTGCGGCTCCCGAACCGCACCCGCCCCTCCCGTTCAGGCCCCGATGTCGGACCTCACCGCCGCCTCGACGAGGTCCGCCGCGTCCGCCGGCCTGATCGTCCCGGCCGCGACCGCAGCCGCCGTACGGGTCACCCACTGCCGCACGAACTCCGCGTGCGTGGGGTACAGAGCGGCAAGCTTCGCGCCACTGAAGGGAGTTGTCGTACCGAACAAGAAGCAGAACTGCGCCGATCCCGTCTGCCCCAGGCCCGACAGCGCGGCGACCGGCGCGTCCACGGCGGGGGTACGGATTCCGCCAGCGGCGTTGCCGTTGGCGTCCAGGACGAACGCGGGTGTGCCGTCGCTGCCTGTGGCCACCTGGAGTTGAGGGGTCCTGGCCGGTGGGAGCCCGGTCAAGACCCAGCTGCGCAGGGCGTGTTGGGCGGCGTCCATGACGTAGTGCGCCGGGCCGGTGTTGATCGGGGCGGCGCAGGAGAAGCCGGGGGTGCCGGTCGGCGGGTCGAGCATGGCCCCCAACTCCCCTTGGCTGACGGTTCCGTCACCCGTATCCGCGGCGCCGACGTTGGCGACATAGTCGTCTGCGTGCGCGGTGCCGGCCACCTCCCAGAACCGCAGGCGGGTGGTGTCTGATTGACGGGCCGTCAGGTACCCCAGGAGCATCAGGTCTGTCTCCGTCTGCACGGTGAGCACCGGGACGTCCGTGTCGGTACGGAACTGGACGACCGACGGGGTCGGTACGTCGGCCTGGGGTGCCTGCGAGAGCGCTGCCGCGAATCCGGCCCGGCTGTGGACCAGGAATCCGTCGTACGCGTGCGCCAGGGGCTGGACCGCGTCGATGTACGTCGTGAGGCGGAACGCCGACTGTGACTCGCCCTCGGCCAGCACCGCGCGCGGGCGGAGGCCGCCGAGGATCGTGGCCGCGGAGTCCCGTACGGCCTGTCCGGCCTGGGAGAAGATGTCGTAGGAGTAGCTGTCCCCGGGATGGGACAGGGCCGCGTAACGGGCCGGGTCGGCGGCCTTGGTGGCGGCCACGCCGGTCGCCTGGGCGGAGACGCCGATCCAGGCGTAGCCCTCGCGGATCAGTTCGTTGTGGGTGTAGATCCACTCCGGGGCCACGTCCAGGCCGGCGGAGACGTTGAGCCACTCGACCACGACCGTCCCGTTGAAACGGGCCGGATTAGATGGCCTGTTCATGACAAGCCTGGTGGTGTACGGCGCGGTGCTCGCCGGCGTCACGTCCCAGCGGCCGTCCGACCCCAGCGGTACGGCCGAGGTGTAGGAGCTGGCCGCGCCGGAGAGGAAGAACTCCGACTGCGTGTATCCCACGCTCGCGAGGTCGAATGTCGTGCCTTGCAGTACGACCGCACCCTTGCCCCCCGTGACCGGGCCGGTGACCGTCGCCGCACCAACCGCGGTTGCGGCCTGGGCAGTTGGCGCCGAGAGCCCTAAGAATCCTAAGAACAGGCAGACGCTTGCCACGACATTCAGCACCGGACGTCGGCGACTTCGAGTGGGCGGTCGTTGTCTCGCGTCGTTCATGAGTGATGCCTCCTCGGAATGGTTGTCCTACGGCTCGGGAAGCCCCGCCCGCAGTCGCGCGAGCGCGTCGGCCGTCAGCTCGGCGAGGTCCGACTCGCCTTTGCTCTCAAGCCACATGAAGACCGTGAGTCGTAGGGCGTTCGCCGCTACGACGCCGGTCAGGCGCGGGTACAGATCGGTGCGCGCGTCCGTTCCGGTGCGTTCGGCGATGATCTCGGTGAGCTGCTCGCCGAGTCGCTCGAAGATCGCCAGCTGCGAACCCAGCAACGCCCGGCTCGCCATCACCATCCGTACCTTGACGGCCAGTTGCTCCAACTGCTCCGGTGGCAGGAACGCCGAGAACGTCAGCGCGTGTCGCAGCGACTCCCACAGCGGTTCGCCGGTCGGGCGGGCGCGCAGGCCGTCGGCGATGTAGCCCATGCCGTCGACCAGTTCGGCGACGATCGCCTCCTCCTTGCCGGAGAAGTAGTTGCGGAAGGTGCGCGGCGACACGTCCGCGGCCTCGGCGATCGCGTCGGCGGTGACGTTCTCCACCCCGCGCTCCAGCGCCAGCCGCATCGCCGCGCTCGCCAGCGCGGCGCGCGTCTGCGCCTTCTTGCGCTCCCGTAGACCCGTCAGAGCCTTCTCCGCCGTCACGCCCCGGACCGTACTCCGACTTGCCGGAAGGGAAAAGATGCCGGGACGGCAAACTTTTCGAGCGACCGAACCTGCACCCCTCCCTATACGGCGGGCTCCATCACCGTCTCCAACTCCGTTGCCCCGCGCCCCCGTTGGCGGACAACCACCATCCAACCGACCGCCACCACCGCCCCCACCCCGAGCACCGTCAGCATCCCCGTCGTATGCGCCCCCGCACTGTCCGCCGCCCTCGCCACCGGGTTGGGCAGCCCCAGGCGGTCCGCCAGCCAGCCGATCGCCGCCGTGGCCGTGATCAGCGCGCCGGTCACTCGCAGGGCGGGCTGTATTCGCAGTCGCGCCAGTACCAGCAGCGACGGCAACGCCAGGCAGACCAGCAGGAGTTGGACCAGTTCGATGCCGAGGTTGAAGGCGAGGAGGCTGGACGCCAACTGGCCTGTGGACAGGTGCATTTCGGCGAGGACGAAGGAGAACGCCATGCCGTGGCCGAGGCCGAAGACGCCCGCCACGAGGGCTTCCCTGCCGGGGAACAGCGGGCGGATCGCGTGGACCGCGCCCACGAGAATGCTCGCCGCGATGAACGCCTCGACCGGTCGGCCCGGGATCTGGAGGCGGGTCAGGGCGGAGGTGGCCAGTGCGACCGAGTGGCCGACGGTGAACGCGAGGGTGATGCGGGCGATGCGCGTGAGTGCCGTACGGGGGCCCGCCAGGCCGCCGTTCCAGCGTCCGCCGGCCGCCAACAGCGGTGCGGGCAGCAGCAGGATGAGCAGGAACAGGAGGTGGTCGGTGCCGGTGAGGATGTGGTTGGCGCCCAGCTGGAGCATGGCCATGAAGCCTCGCCACGCGCTGCCCCTGCCGAGGTCGACCGTCAGTGGCGGGACCTTCATGTGGCGGACGTCGAGGCGGATCGTGCCCACCTGGGTGGCGCCGTCGCCGGTGACCTGACCCGCCGCCCAGTCCTGACGTACCGTCACGAGGGTTATATGCGTGACTACTTGGTGCACTATCACGTCGTAGTCGAAGGTGAAGTGCCGTACGTCGGCGCCGGCGGGCGGGGTGAGTACCGCCTTCGCGACCAGCTCGCGGTAGGGGCCCGTGGAGGTCTGTTCGGTGCGGCTGAGGCTCAGAGCGCCGATGGTGACCTGCCAGGCCTGGCCCTTGAGGGTGGTCGGGCGGATGTGGGCGGCGAGGTACGTCCGGATCGCCTTCGACCTGGCGGGGAGGGCCGTCGACTTGACGGTGGTGAGGTCGATGCCGCTTGCCGTCGCGAAGTCGCCCACCGGCAGGGCCAGTTGGGCGGTGACGGAGTCCTTGTACACGTCGAGCTGGACCACCGAGTGCGGCATCGGGTGCGCGGCGGCCGGCGACGCTCCGAGGAGGAGCGCCGCCGGTACCGCGATCGCGATCCCGGCCACCAGGCGAAGCGCTGTGGTCAGCCAAGTTCGCGGTCGGGTCATGAGAAGGTGAACTCGCTGCCGTAGTCGCGGGTGTGGTCGCGGTACACGGTGTGGTAGTGGATCTGGTCCCGGTACACGACACCGTTCTGGCAGACGAACTCGACCCAGACGCCGGGGCCGTCGATGCGCACGTAGTCGCCCTGGGTGTCGAGGGCGGTGGTGCCGGAGTAGGCGACGTAGGTCTGGTTCAGCTCGTGCTCGTACGTCTTCATGAGCTTCTTCGCGGTGGCGTCGTCCACGTTGGCGATCCAGGGGTGGATGGCCTTGAGGACCAGCTGCTTCTGCTTCGGGGAGAGCGTGCTGACCTTGATGCCCTCCTTCGTCTCCGGGAACTGGCCGTCCTGGCCCGGGCCGAGGAGTACGTCGCTGAAGGACTCCGACAGCTTGGCGGTGGCCAGCTGCTCCGTGCTCAGGCTGCCGGTGAGGGCGAGGAGGCCGTCGCGCATGGTCGCGAGCGGGGAGTACGTGGTGCCGTCGTCGTCGGTCCAGGTGGTGGGCTCCACGCCGACGAAGAACGGGCTGGCGCCCGCGACCTTGCCGTTCTTGTAGGTGAGGTTGAGGGCCAAGTGGTGGCCGCCGAAGTGCAGTTGCCAGGTGCCGGTGGCGGAGGGGGTACCGAGGAAGGCGAGGAAGTAGACGCCGCTGCCGTAGCCGCCGAGGCCGCCGCCTCCGGTGCCGCCGGAGGGCGGGGTGCCGGTCGGGACGTCGGTCGGCGCGTCGGTGGCTGTCGCGGACGGGTCCGCGGAGGCCGTGCTCGACGCGGTGTCCGACGGTGCCGGGCCCGCGGAGCTGGTGCTCTGTGCGGCGTTGAGCACGTCGTCGGCCTTGATGATCTGGGTGATCTGGTCGTACCCGGTGTTCTTGCCGGTGCCCGTGGCGAGCTTCAACACCTTCATGGCGGCGGCCAGTTGAGTGTCCGTCAGGGAACCGAGCTGGATGCCGGGACGGCAGGTGGAGCCGCAGGGGAGGTTCGACCACGCGGTGGCGTTGGCCTGCGTGAGGTCGAGCAGGGTGGAGGCCTGCTGGTCGGCGTCCAGCGTGTTCAGGAACTCGTTGGCCGCGCTGACCACGGCGCCGACGCCGGTGGCCTTCTTGTCGACGGGGCGCTTGACGCCCGCCGCCGATTTACCGGTTCCGGTGTCCGTCGAGGCATTCGCCACGGCGAAACCGCCGCCGACCAGCACAATTGCGGTAACGGCTCCGGCTATGCCGCGCCAGGTCCGTCTGGTGCGGACCAGACGGGTTCTGTCTCTGCTCACGAACGACTCCTTCGATTTCGGTAATTCCAGAGATTCCGCTCGTCAGCGGAGCGCCGACCGGCCGTTCGCGCGATTGTTGACAACATTATCGACGTTCTTACCGAAATCTCAACGGTCCATCACGTGGATAAAATAAGTTTCAGGTTCCACAGCAATGCGGACTGAATTCAGAGAATTCACTTATGTATTTGACAGGCTATGCTTGTCGCGCGAATAGGGTTTCCTGCTATCGGAGAGGCACATCATGGCCAAGGTCCCGAACATTCCCAGCGCGGTGGTCGCCGCGAGCGGGCTCGTCGGCGGGTACGGCGTGGCCCGCTGGACGAAGAAGCGTCAACTGGGCGGGGCCGTACTGGCAGTTGCCGGGGCCGCGGCCGCGCAGCAGTGGCGGCAGCGGGCCGGCGGAAAGGCAGCCGGGGCACTCACGGTCGCCTATGTCGCCGCGTTCGCCGGGTCCCACCCGCTGGCCAAGAAGGTCGGCGCCTGGCCCGCGGTCCTGGGCGTCGCGGGCGCCGTCGCGGTCGCGTCCTGGGCGGTCGCCGACCGGCAGGCGTGACCCCCGACGCGTTGTCAGTTGTCACCAAGAAGCGCGTCCGCTACGGCGGTTCAGCAGCCGTGGGCCGACAGCACGCCCTCCGCCGAGTCCTCCTCGCACGGGCGGAAACGTCGGCCCACCGCCGATGCCACCAGCACCCCCACACCGATCACGAGCGTCGCGAACGCCCACTGCTGGGGCCATTCGGCCTCGTCGGGCCAGTTGGCATAGCCCCGCGGGTGGGTGACGTACATCAGGCCGGCCGGGGGCACCGCCACCAGCAGCACGGGCCAGGCCGGGTCGTCGCGGCGGCCGAGGTAGCCCGCCAGGAGCAGCAGGAGCGCCGCGAGGACGAGCACGCCGGGGACGGACGCCCCCGTCCAGGCGACGCACACGAAGTACGCCGCCGACGCGAGGGCGGCGCCGAGCGCGCGGGTCAGCCAGCGTTCCGGCCAGGGGCGGGTCCGCAGGGGGCTCAGCAACTTCTCGGTCATGCGTACGAGGGTTCCCGCATCGGACGGGGGCGCGACAGAGTACGCGTACTCAGATCCGCCCGCCCTCTCACGCCGGGCGCGCGGCGGCCCCCGCCGCACGCCCCGACCCCACCGCCGTCAACGGCGTGGCCACATCCTCCAGCGACCGCCGCTCCGCCCGTACCGCCAGCGCCGCCGCCACCAGTCCCGCCGCGCACATCAAGCCCGCCCCGATCTGGAACGCGAGCACCGTGTCGGCGACCTTGCCCGTGCCCGTCAGGTCCGCGAAGAGCAGCGGGCCGCTGATGCCACCGGCGGCCGTGCCGAGGGCGTAGAAGAAGGCGATCGACATGGCGCGGGTCTCCATCGGGAAGATCTCCGACACCGTCAGATACGCGCTGGACGCGCCCGCCGAGGCGAAGAACAGCACCGCGCACCAGCACGCGGTCAGCGTCCCCGCGCTCAGCGAACCCCGGTCGAACAGCCACGCCGTGCCGAACAGCAGCAGCCCCGAGAGCAGATACGTCGACGAGATCATCGTGCGCCGGCCCACCGTGTCGAAGAGCTTGCCGAGCAGCAGCGGGCCCAGGAAGTTGCCGACAGCGATGACCGCGAAGTAGTAACCCGTGTTGCCCGTGGGGACGTTGAAGAACTTGGTCAGGATCGCGCCGAAGCCGAACGTGATCGCGTTGTACAGGAACGCCTGCCCGATGAAGAGGGAGAAGCCCAGCGTCGCGCGCTTGGGATAGTCCCGGAAGATCGTGCGGGCGATCTCGCCGAAGGAGACGCTCTCGCGCTGGTGGATGGTGATCTCCCCCTCGGCGGGCGGGAGTTCACGGCCCTGTTCGGCCTCTATCCGGCGCTCGATCGACGTCACCACCTCGTCCGCCTCCCGGTCCCGGCCGTGGATCAGCAGCCAGCGCGGGCTTTCCGGGACGTGCCGTCGTACGAGGAGGATCACCAGGGCGAGTACGGCGCCCAGCGCGAAGGTCAGCCGCCAGCCCACGTCCGGCGCGAAGACGCTCGTGTTCAGCGCGAGGATCGACAGCAGCGAGCCACCCACCGCGCCCACCCAGAAACTGCCGTTGATGATCAGGTCCACACGGCCCCGGCAGTACGACGGGATCAGCTCGTCGATCGCGGAGTTGATCGCCGCGTACTCGCCGCCGATGCCGAAGCCGGTGAGGAAGCGGAACGTGAAGAACCACCAGGTGGAGAAGGAGACGGCGGTGAGCGCGGTGGCCGCCAGATACACCGCCAGCGTGATCATGAAGAGCTTTTTACGGCCGTAGCGGTCGGTCAGCCGGCCCCAGAAGAGGGCGCCGACGCAGGCGCCCGCCACATACAGCGCGGCGGCGATGCCGGTGACCTGGCCGGAGCTGATCGGCAGACCGCTGTCCGGCTCGGAGAGGCGGCCCGCGATGTTGCCGACGACCGTGACCTCCAGGCCGTCGAGGATCCACACGGTGCCGAGGCCGACGACGATCGTCCAGTGCCAGCGGGACCACGGGAGGCGGTCCAGACGGGCGGGGATGGACGAAGTGATCGTCCGGCCGCCGCTCCCGGCCGGGATGTCGGCACTCGCGCTCACACTGGCCATGGGGTCCTCCTCGTCCCGCGAACCCCCTCCGGGTGCCCCGGAGAACCGGCCCCTACACGCCCGGCTACACCCCCACCACCCGCGACACCGTATAGATCAGCAACCCCGCCAACGACCCCACCACCGTGCCGTTGATCCGGATGAACTGCAGGTCGCGGCCGATGTTCGCCTCGATCTTGCGGGTCGTGTGTTCGGCGTCCCAGCTCGCCACCGTGTCCGTGATCAGGGAGGTGATCTCCTTGCGGTAGGTGGTGACGACGTACACCGCGGCGCCCTCCAGCCAGCCGTCGACCTTGGCCTGGAGCTTCGGTTCGACCGCCATGCGCGCGCCGAGCGACAGCAGGGAGGCCCGCACCCGCAGCCGTAGCTCACTGCGTTCGTCCTCGGCGGCCGACACGATCATCGAGCGGACGGACGTCCAGGCGCTGGCGATCAGGTCCTGGACCTCGCCGCGGCCGAGGACCTCGCCCTTGAGGCGCTCCACCCGCGCGCGGGTGTCCGTGTCGGACTGGAGGTCGGCGGCGAAGTCGCCGAGGAAGCGGTCCAGGGCGCCGCGGGCCGGGTGGGAGGGCATGTCGCGCATCTCGGTGACGAAGCGGAGCAGTTCCTTGTAGACGCGCTCGCCGATCCGCTTGTCGACGAATCTCGGGGTCCACCCGGGGGCGCCGCCCTCGACGGCGTCCATGACCTGCTCGTCGTGCAGGACGAGCCAGTCGTGCGCGCGGGTGACGATGAGGTCGACGACCCGCTTGTGACCGCCGTCGGCGACGATCTTCTCCAGCATCTTCCCTATGCCGGGGGCGATCTCCTGGGCGTCGGCGCGGCGGGTGATCGCCTCGCCGACCACCGCCTGGACGTCGGAGTCCCGGAGCACCGTGAGGGCCCCGCGGAGGGCGGCCGACAGCTCCGCCGTCACCCGGTCGGCGTGATCCGGTACGGCCAGCCAGGCGCCGAGTCTGCTGCCGATGCCGACGGCGCGCAGCCGCTGCCGTACGACCTCCTCGGAGAGGAAGTTCTCGCCGACGAACTCGCCCAGGGAGACGCCCAGTTGGTCCTTCTTGGTGGGGATGATCGCGGTGTGCGGGATGGGCAGGCCGAGCGGGTGGCGGAAGAGCGCGGTGACCGCGAACCAGTCGGCCATCGCGCCCACCATGCCGGCCTCGGCCGCCGCGGCGACATAGCCCGCCCAGGGGCCCGCGCCCGAGTTCGACGCCCACTTGGCGAGCACGTACACGACGGCCACGAAGAGCAGCAGGGCCAGCGCCGTCAGCTTCATCCGGCGCACGCCGCGCTGCTTCTCCTCGTCGGCCGCGCTGAACGTGGTCATCGTGCGGCGGGACGAGGCCCCGTCGCTCTCAGCACCCACTTCCGTACGTTCCATCCGCTCCACCCGTTCGCCGGTACCGTGCATATTGTCCCTTCCTGACCGACTCCCGGGACAGAACAGGAGTTCCCGACGTCACCCGAAAGGGCAAAATGGCAGGGCCCTGCCACTCGCCCGAGGAGACCCGAGGAGACCTGCACCGCGTGACCGAGCGACCCGCCGGGGACGAGGGGGTGTCCCCCACCAGGCATCGTGCCCTGCTGTCCGCGATCATCACCCTGGTCGTGGTCCTTTCCGTCGGCATCTACGTCGGTGTCTCCGCCGGCGACGGCAGCGCCGGCGACTCCCCCGCCGGAGGCCGCGGCCGGCCCAACTCCGCCGACCCCGCCTCGGCCGGCACCTGGGTCGGCGCCTGGTCGGCCGCCCCGGTGGGCGGCGAGCCCGGCACCGAGCCGGCGGGCATGGCGGGCCGCTCGGTGCGCAACGTCGTCCACACGAGCACCGCCGGGACGAGCGCCCGGATCACCCTCTCCAACCTCTACGGCCAGTCCCCGCTGACCTTCACCCACGCCTCGATCGCCCTCGCGGCCGGCCACAGCACCTCCGCCGCCGCTCCCGGCACCATGCGCCGGCTGACCTTCGGCGGCGCCACGTCCGTCACCGTCCCGGCCGGGCAGCAGGTGCTCAGCGACGCCGTACACCTCCAAGTCCCGCAGGGCGCCGACGTGTTGGTCACCACCTACGCCCCCGCCGAGTCCGGCCCGGTCACCATCCACCCGTACGCCCGGCAGATCTCCTACCTGGCCGACGGCGACCGGGTCGAGAACCCGAGCGCCACGCCGTACACCCGACGCACCTCGGTGTGGCGCTACTTGACCGCGCTGGACGTGCTGAGCCACGACGCGAACGGCACGGTCGTCGCGTTCGGCGACTCGATAACCGACGGCTCCACCTCGAGCGTGGGCGCCAACCGCCGCTGGCCGGACGCCTTTTCGCAGCGGCTGCGCGCCGCCGTGGCGGCCGGGCAGCAGAACGTGCCGCGCTACAGCGTCGTCAACGCGGGCATCAGCGGCAACCAGATACTCGCCAGCCATCCGGGCCGGCCCGCCGAGAACCAGAGCGGCCTGACCCGCTTCACGCGCGATGTCCTCGGCCGGCCGAACGTCAAGGTCCTCATCCTCGACCTCGGCGTCAACGACACCCTGCACGGCGCCGACGCCGACCGCATCCTGGCCGGCCTGCGCACCCTGGTCCGCGAGGCCCACGCCCACGGCATCAAGGTCGTCGGCGCGACCCTGACCCCCTTCGGCGGCTACCCCCGGTACAGGGCGGCCCGGGAGGCCGTACGGCAGCGGGTCAACGCGGAGATCAGGAGCGGCACGGTGTACGACGCCGTCGTCGACTTCGACAAGGCGCTGCGCGACCCGTACGACCCGCGCAGATACGCCCCCGAGTACGACTCGGGCGACCATCTCCACCCCAGCGACCGGGGCTACCGCAGGATGGCCGACGCGATCGACCTGACGGACCTCAAGGGCGCGGTCCCCGCCCGGTTGTAAGCGGACCGCTCAGTCCCAGTCGCGGTGCCTGCGCTCCCGCCGCTCCCGGTGCCGCTCGCGGCGCTCCTCGTGCCGTTCCCGCCGTTCCTCGTGCCGGCGGCGCATCGCCTCGCGGTGCTCCTCCATGGCCTCGCGGTGGGCGTCGTGCAGGCCGCCGGACAGGGCGTCGCGGTGGGAGCCGTAGAGCTCCTTCGTCGAGGAACCGCCCTCCAGTTTCTGCCGGCGCCGCTCCTCCTTGAGCCGCTGGCGCTCGGCACGGGGGAGCTTGCGTTCCACGCCGACCCCGCCCCAGAAGGCGAAGCCCGTGACGATCACGCGCGGGGCGCCCGGCTCGCCCGGCACGCCCTCCTGGCTGTGGTCGAAGCCGCCCATGATGCCGATGCCGCGCACGACGACCTCGACGCCCGGCGGCACGATGATCTGCGCGCCGCCCATGATCGCGATGCAGTTGATCTCGACCTCGCGGTCCGCGAAGTTCGCCTCGCGCAGGTCGATCTCGCCGCCACCCCAGAAGGCGACGGCGGTGAACCGCTTGGGGACCGTCCAGCGCCCCTTGCGCTGGAACCCGGACATGATGGCCACGGCGGCGCTCGACGACCCTTCGCCACCGACGATCCGCGAGGCCCAACTCCCGCTCTCCGCCGGCTCCTTGACCATGTTCACCGGCGGCGGTGCGACCCCGGGGGCCGGCAGGTCGGCGGTGATGGGCGTCAGTTCGCCGTACGTCCGCGCCTTGTACGTCGCCTCGAGACGCTCCTCGAACTCCTCCATGTCGAGCCGGCCCTCGGCGACGGCGTCGCGCAGGACCTCGGCGACCCGCTCACGGTCGGCGTCGGATGCGCGGAGCTCCGGGACTGCGTCGTCGGTCATACAGGGCAGCCTACGAGACCGTTCGGCAGAGGGCTACGAGACCGCTTTCTCGGCCTGTTCCGCGTACATCTTCGCGATGACCGCCTCGATGTCCGGTTCCCGCACCGACAGGTCCACCATCGGGTACTCCGCCGCGATCCGCGCCACCAGCGGGGCCGCCGACGCCGAGGCCGGGAACGTCAGCCACTGGCGCGGCCCCTCCACCCTCACCGTCCGCGCGTCCGGCACCTCGATCGGGGGCAACTCCCGCTCCAGGTCCACCACAAGGGTCCGCTCGCTCTCCCCCGCCTCGTGCAGCCCGGTCAGCGGACCGTCGTACATCAGCCGGCCGTGGTCGATGACCATCACCCGCGAGCACAACTGCTCGATGTCCTGGAGGTCATGGGTGGTGAGCAGCACCGTGGTGCCGCGCTCGGCGTTCAACTCCCGCAGGAACTCCCGCACTTTGGCCTTGGAGATGACGTCCAGGCCGATGGTCGGCTCGTCCAGGTAGAGCACCTCGGGGTCGTGCAGCAGGGCCGCCGCGATGTCGCCGCGCATCCGCTGGCCGAGCGAGAGCTGACGTACGGGGACGTCCAACAGGGCGCCCAGTTCGAGGAGTTCGACGCAGCGGGCGAGGTTCTCGGCGTAACGGGCGTCCGGGATGCGGTACATGCGGTGCATCAGCTTGTACGAGTCGATCAGCGGGAGGTCCCACCAGAGTGTGGTCCGCTGGCCGAACACCACGCCGATGCGGTGCGCGAGCCGGGTGCGCTCGCGGGACGGGTCGATGCCGGCCACCCGCAGCCGGCCCCCGGACGGGGTGAGGATGCCGGTCAGCATCTTGATGGTGGTCGACTTCCCGGCGCCGTTCGGCCCGATGTAGCCGACCATCTCGCCGCGCGCCACGGCGAAGGAGATCGAGTCGACGGCCCGCACCTGGCGCCGCTCCCGTTTCATGAACCCGGTCTTCTTGCGCACGTCGAAGACCTTCTCGACGCGGTCGAGTTGAATGAAGTGCTCGTCCACAGAATCGTCCGCAAACCCGTCCACAGTCCTCAACTTCCCGTGCTTCGGTACGACTTGAGCCCCGCCCGCCAGGCCAGCCCGGCCAGCGCGCAGCAGACAAGCGCCACCAGCGGCGAGGCGAACTCCGCGCCCGGCGGCAGATCCAGCGGGTACGGCCGCCCCAGCACATAGGAGGCGGGCACCCAGTTGACGAAGGCGAGCGGCAGCATGAAGGTCACGCCCCGCACGAAGTCCTTGCCGAACACCACCGGCGGATACGACAGCAGGGTGTTGCCGCCGTACGTGAACGCGTTCTGCACCTCCGCCGCGTCCTGCGCCACGATCTGGAAGGCCGCGCCCGCCACGAACAGCGCCCCGAAGATCGCCGCCCCGCAGACCAGCATCACCGGCACCAACAGCAGCTTCCCGACAGTCCAGTTGACGTCGACGGCGACGAGCGCGTAGCCGAGAACCAGGCCACCCTGGGTGATCCGGCCGAGGCGGCGCAGCGCGAAGTGGTCCGCGCCGATCTGCGCCAGCACCGGCGCCGGACGCACCAGCAGCGTGTCGAAGGAGCCGTCGCGGATGCGGGTGCCCAGCACGTCCATCGAGCCGAGGACCAGGTCGGAGATCCCGAACGCGGTCGCCGACAGGCCGTACAGGAAGGCGACTTCGGGCAGCGACCAGCCGCCCAGCGAGTCGACCCGCGAGAACATCAGCAGGATCGTGGCGAAGTCCAGACCGGTCACCAGCAGGTTGCCGACGACCGTGATGACGAAGGAGGCGCGGTAGGTCATGCTCGACCGGACCCACATCCCGGCGATCAGCCCGTAGGCGCGCAGCCCCTCGCGCCATCGGGGCAACTCCCGTGTGCCGTCCCGCAGTCGGAGGCTCTCAACCACCCTGCACCACCACCCTTCGCGTAGCCACCGACTGCAGCAGCCGTCCCGCCGCGAGCAGCGCCACCGCCCAGGCCGCCTGGAAGGCGTACGCGTGCAGCGGATCGGTCTTCCCCATCAGCACGTCCGCCGGCAGCTGGATCTGCGCCGCCCACGGCAGCGCCCGTACGACCTCGCCGAGCGCGCCCGGGAAGGCGTTCAGCGGGAGCACCATGCCCGAGCAGAAGATCCCCAGAATCATCATGGCCTGGTTGACGCCGGTGCCGTCGAGCAGCCAGAACGTGCTCAGCGCGGCCAGAAAGCGGATGCCGAAACTGACGAGCACCGCCAGGAGCAGCGCCACCAGCAGGGCCGCCCAGGAGCCGACGTCCGTGGGCAGCGCCATCTTGAAGAACAGCGCGCCGACGGCGAAGGGGATCACCCCGCGCCCCAGCATCTGGAACATGGCCCGACCGAAGTCGCTTGCCAGCCACCACAGTTGGAGGTCGGCTGGCCGGTACAGGTCGACGGCGATGTCACCCGTGCGGATGCGCTCCATCAGGTCCTTCTCGAACCCGCCGCCCTGGATCGCCAGCGTCGCGTACAGACACTGCCCGAGCCACACATAGGTCACCGCCTCCGCCTGGTCGTAGCCCCCGAGATGCGGGCGCTCGTCCCACAGCGCCAGATACGTGTAGACGAGGACCACGCCGAACACGGTGTTGGTGAACACCCCGGCGAGCGTCGCCGCCCGATACGTCGCGTACCGTCTGAAACCACCCGCCGCGACGGCCGCGTACAACCGACCGGCACCCACCAGAAACCCACCCTCCACGCCCTCTTGACACCGAAGCGCAGGAGCCTAGTGCGCAGGTGGTGACGCACGCCACGCATTTTTCGGGCAAGTGCGTGCCGATGGTCGGGAACGGAACGCATGGTGCGAGAGTCTTCGTCTGGGGGCGCAGAAGCGCACAAGGCCGTACAGGAACGTACGCGACCGTATGGGAACATGCGGGGCCGTACGGGACGGTACGACGCGAAACAGGAGTCCGTGCACGACATGAGCGACCAGCCGCAGCCGCAGCAGCCCGAGCAGGGCTGGGCACCGAGAGAGCCGGAAGCGGCTGCCGCACCCGAGGCCCCCGGGGGCAAGAAGCCGAAGCGGCCCAAGCGCACCGGTTGGCGGCGGATCATCCCGACCTGGCGGATGACGCTCGCGGGGGTCGTCACGCTCGTGGCGCTGCTGATCGGCGCGTTCTACCTCGGGTACTCGCTGGTCAAGATCCCGCCCGCCAACGCGCTCGCCACCAAGCAGTCCAACGTGTACCTCTACGCGGACGGCACCCAACTCGCCCGCGACGGCGAGGTCAACCGCGAGAACGTCGGCCTCGACCAGGTCTCCGCCAACGCCCAGCACGCCGTACTGGCCGCCGAGGACCGGGACTTCTTCTCCGAGTCCGCCGTCGACCCGAAGGCGATGGTCCGCGCCGGGTGGAACACCGCCACCGGCAAGGGCACCCAGTCCGGCTCCACGATCACCCAGCAGTACGTCAAGAACTACTACCTGGGCCAGGAACAGACCGTCACCCGAAAGGTGAAGGAGTTCTTCATCTCGATCAAGCTGGACCGCGAGGAGTCCAAGTCCCAGATCCTGGAGGGCTACCTCAACACCAGCTACTTCGGCCGCAACGCCTACGGCATCCAGGCCGCCGCCCAGGCCTACTACGGCAAGGACGCCGTCGACCTCGACGCGGGCCGGGGCGCCTATCTCGCCGCGCTGCTGAACGCGCCGAGCGAGTACGACGTCGTGGCGCACCCGGAGAACAAGGCCGCCGCGGTGGCCCGTTGGAACTACGTCCTCGACGGCATGGTCAAGAAGGGCTGGCTCACCGAGGCCGCGCGCGCCGGCATGAAGTTCCCGATGCCGAAAGAGGCCACGGCCTCGACGAGCATGTCCGGGCAGCGGGGTTACATCGTCACCGCGATCAAGGACTACCTCGCCACCAACAAGATCATCGACGCGGACACCCTCGAAGCCGGCGGCTACCGCATCACCACCACGCTCCAGAAGAGCAAGCAGGACGCCTTCGTGAAGGCCGTCAACGACCAAGTCATGTCCAAGCTCGACAAGAAGAGCCGCAAGGTCGACAACTACGTACGCGCGGGCGGCGCTTCGGTCGACCCCAAGACCGGGCAGATCGTCGCGATGTACGGCGGCATCGACTACGTGAAGCAGTACACGAACGGCGCCACCCGCGGCGACTTCCAGGTCGGCTCCACCTTCAAGCCGTTCGTCCTCGCCTCCGCGATCCAGAACGGCTCGCAGACCCAGGACGGCCAGACCATCACCCCCAACACCTACTACGACGGCACCGACAAGCGCCCCGTGGAAGGCTGGAGCGGCGGCTCCTACGCCCCCGAGAACGAGGACGGCGTCTCCTACGGCGACATCACCGTCCGCACGGCCACCGACAAGTCCGTCAACTCGGTGTACGCGCAGATGGCCGTGGACGTCGGCCCCGCCAAGGTGAAACAGACGGCCGTCGACCTCGGCATCCCGGCCGACACCCCCGACCTCACCGCCACCCCGTCCATCGCGCTCGGCCCGTCCACCGCGAGCGTCCTGGACATGGCGGAGGCCTACGCCACCCTCGCCAACCACGGTCAGCGGCACACGTACACGATGATCTCGAAGATCACCAAGGACGGCACCGACCAGGTCAAGCTGCCCGCGCAGAAGACCACCCGCGCGGTGAGCCGCGAGTCCGCCGACACCACGACCAACGTCCTGGAGAGCGTCGTCGACAACGGCACCGCGACCGCAGCGCAGGGCGCCGACCGCCCGGCCGCCGGCAAGACCGGCACGGCCGAGAAGGACACGGCGGCCTGGTTCGCGGGCTACACCCCCGACCTCGCCACCGTCGTCTCCGTCATGGGCCAGAACCCGACCACCGCCGCCCACGAACCGCTCTACGGCGCGATGGGCCTCGCCCGCGTCAACGGCGGCGGGGCGCCCGCCGAGATCTGGGCCCAGTTCACCAAGTCCGCTCTCAAGGGCACCCCGGCCAACGACTTCGACCTCCAGCTCCAGGACGGCGCCGAGACGGTCGCGCCCCCCAGCATCCAGCCCTCCCAGCCGTCCACGACCGACGGCCAGAACAACGGCGGCACGACCACCACCGGCGGCCAGACCGACCAGGGCCAGACCCAGGGCGGCACCACCACCGGCGGAACGACCGACGGCGGCACGACGGGGGGCACTACAACCGACGGCGGCACCACGACCACCACCGGCGGCACCACAGGCACCACAACGGACGGCTCCACGACCACCACCGGCGGCACCACGGGCACGACCACCGACGGCACGACGACGACCGGCGGCACGACGGGGACCACCACGGACGGCACGACGGGCGGCACGACGACCGGAGGGACTACGGCGGGGCCGCAGAGCACGGCGCGGAAGAAGGAGTGAGCGGGGGGGCCGCTGAACGGGCGGTGCACAGCATAAAAGGGGCTGGTGACGATGGTCACCAGCCCCTTCGAGGCATCTCGAGGCTTCGTACTACAGGTACAGGCCGGTCGAGTCCTCGGAGCCCTCGAAGCGGTCGGCGGCGACCGCGTGCAGGTCGCGTTCGCGCATGAGGACGTAGGCGATGCCGCGGACCTCGACCTCGGCACGGTCCTCCGGGTCGTAGAGGACCCGGTCGCCGGGCTCCACGGTCCGTACGTTCTGGCCCACCGCGACGACATCGGCCCAGGCCAGCCGGCGCCCGACCGCGGCCGTCGCCGGAATCAGGATCCCGCCGCCCGAACGCCGCTCGCCCTCGCTCTTGTCCTGCCGCACGAGCACACGGTCGTGCAGCATCCGGATGGGCAGCTTGTCGTGCTGGGTGCTCTGCTCGTCTCTCTTGGCGCTCACGCCCACGAACCTACCTGCCTCGGACCCGTCGGTACGCCGCCGGGTACCCCACGAAATCAGCCCTTACGACCCTTGCCGCGCCGGGACCCGAGGACGAACAGCCCCACGACCCCGACGGCGACGAGAGCGACCGGGACGATCCGCTCCACCCTCGGCGCGCCCTCCTCGTCCACGAACTGCCCCTTGACGTCACTCACGACCCGGTTGACGCCGACGTACGCCTTCCCGAGGGTGTGATCGATGCTGGACGCGACCTTGGCCTTCGCGTCGCCCACGATGGTCTTCGGGTGCACCCGCACCCCGATCTCGTCGAGCGTGTCGGCGAGGACATCGCGGCGACGCTTGATGTCCGCCTCGATCTGCGCCGGGGTTCTGGTGTCCGGCGTGTTCGACGTGTCCGCCACCGTACGGCCTCCGAAGTCTGCTGGTACTTGTGCCGGACAGTCTGTCAGCTCTCGCGCGGAGTGCACTGTCAGCACCCCCGGTTACGCTAGCGCGATGAGTGAACGACTCCAGCCCGGGGACGTTGCCCCCGCCTTCACGCTCCCCGACGCCGACGGCAACGAGGTGTCCCTCGCCGACCACAAGGGCCGCAAGGTCATCGTCTACTTCTACCCGGCGGCCCTCACGCCCGGCTGCACCAAGCAGGCCTGCGACTTCACGGACAACCTGGAGGTGCTGGCCGGCGCCGGGTACGACGTCATCGGCATCTCCCCCGACAAGCCGGAGAAGCTCGCCAAGTTCCGCGAGAAGGAGAACCTCAAGGTCACCCTCCTCGCGGACCCCGACAAGCAGGTCCTCGACGCCTACGCGGCCTTCGGCGAGAAGAAGAACTACGGCAAGACCTACATGGGCGTCATCCGCTCCACGATCATCGTGGACGAGTCCGGCAAGGTCGAGCACGCGCTGTACAACGTCCGCGCGACGGGCCACGTGGCGAAGATCATCAAGGACCTGGGCATCTAGCCCTCCAGTACCTTTTCGTACCTGAACGAGATCCACACATCAGGAGGCAGGTCGGCCCGCCCCGGCACCGGCCTGCGCTCCTCTCTCCACTCCCCCGGAGCAAGGTCCTCACCGACCCGCCGCCAGAACGCAACGGCCCCCGGATTGGCATCCTGAAACGCGATCTCCCACTGCCCCGGATGCCGCGCGACGACCTCGCGGACAGCCCTTCGCCCGACCCCGCCCCGCCGAATCCCCCGCGCTACGAAGAAGCTGTTCAGCACCCGAGTAGGCCCACTGAGCCCCCGCACAAACGCGAACCCGACGGGCCGCTCCCCCCTGACAAAGAGATACGGCGCCCAGTCCTCCCCACCCCCACCGAACGCCAAGTCCACCCGCTCACTGCGGAACGTGCCGTCGGGGTTGGGCAGTTGAGGCTCCGCCGCGGTGTCGAACTCGGACAGATCGTGACGGAACATCAGCCAGAGCCGCTCGATGGTGGGGCGGTCGGCGGGGGTGGCTGGGCGTATGTCCACTGTCGTGGACGAGGTCTTGGTCATGAAAAAAGCCTCCCGGGAGGAACAAGAGTCCACGCCCTGGGAGGCTTCAGCTATCTGCAGTCTACCAATCCGCTTTACGGTTCGGGCGTGACAGCTCGCACCGGCCGTCGCCGAGGCCCGCAACTGGACCGATCTGATGCGGCGGCTCGGGCTCAAGGCAAGCGGAGGACAACGGCGTGTGCTGCAGGAAAAGGTAGCGGGGCACGGAATCGACACGAGCCACTTCGCCAAACGCAGCCCCTGACGCAAATACCCGGACTCGGCCATCGCCGAAGCCGCCGCCTCATCCTCGTCGCTGCGCGAAGTGGCGCTGAAACTCGGCGCCACCCCCGCGACAGGGACGCTGTCGCACATTCGTCGCCGTATTCACGCGGCCGGCATCGACGTCAGTCACTTCCCCGGCACCGGCAGACCCGACCTGGACCTGCCCTTCACCGCCGAAGAACTCAAGGCGGCTGCCGAAACGACGACCAGTGTCCGTGGCGTTGCTCGCGCCCTGGGCGTACCTGACGACAGCCGTTCACGCGCGACCCTGCATCGCATGCCGCGCGCCGGGGGCATCGGCCTCGCGCACTTCTCTCACCAGCGCATATCACTTCCCGAGGACAGACTCCGCGACCTCGTACACCACTCGACAAGCTATGCGGACGTCCTGCGCGGTCTCGGCCTGGACGTCAACGACACCAGTCACCGGCGGGTCCGGCGCGCGGCGGCTCGACTCGGCCTGGACACGAGCCACTTCAAGCGCCGGTCATGGGCACGACCGGAACGCCCCTCTCCCGAGCCCGTCTCCCACCGGATTCTGGTCGTCCTGCCCTCTGGCGCCGGCCGGACCAACCGAAGCCAGCTGCACCGAGCCCTGACCGAGATCGGGGTGCCTTACGCGTGCGAGGCCTGCGGCAACACGGGCGAGTGGCTCGGCCGACCGATCACCTTGCAGATCGACCACGTCAACGGAGACTGGCGCGACAATCGCCGGGAGAACCTGCGGTACCCCTGCCCCAACTGTCACGCGGTGACGGAGACCTGGTGCCGTCAGAAGGAGAGGGCGCCCCTCGTCGCGTAACTTGCTCTGCCCTTACACTGAACGCTGCCGGTCGAGCGTGATGACCGTTTTGGGCGGCCGTGATGGAATTGGCAGTCATGCTGGGTTTAGGTCCCAGTGGGTTAACACCCGTGTGGGTTCGAATCCCACCGGCCGCACACGCAGAAGGGCCGCCCGGCTGGGCGGCCCTTCGTCTGTCGTTCAGCCCAACAACTCCCGCACCACCGGCACCAACCCCCGAAACGCCTTCCCCCGATGCGAGATCGCGTTCTTCTCCTCCGCCGTCAGTTCCGCGCAGGTCCGGGTGTCGCCGTCCGGCTGGAGGATCGGGTCGTAGCCGAAGCCGTTCGTGCCGGTCGGTGCGAACCTCAGGACGCCCCTCAGCCGGCCCTCGACCACGCGTTCCGTGCCGTCCGGGAGGGCGAGGGCCGCCGCGCAGGCGAAGTGGGCACCGCGGTGTTCCTCCGCGATGTCCGACAGTTGGGCCAGCAGCAGGTTCAGGTTGGCCTTGTCGTCGCCGTGGCGGCCGGCCCAGCGGGCGGAGAAGATGCCCGGCGCGCCGTTGAGGACGTCGACGCACAGGCCCGAGTCGTCGGCGACCGCGGGGAGGCCTGTTGCCTGGGCGAGGGCGTGGGCCTTGAGGAGCGCGTTCTCGGCGAAGGTGACGCCCGTTTCCTTGACGTCGGGGATGTCGGGGTACGACTCGGCGCCGATCAGTTCGTGGGGCAGTCCCGCGTCGGCGAGGATCGACCTCAGTTCGGTGATTTTCCCGGCGTTGCGGGTGGCGAGGATCAGGCGTGTCATGGCGTTCAGTATCCCAATGTCCCGTCCGCGGCTATGACGTGCAGACCTTCGTCAACTCCCCCGCCGCGTCCGTCACCGGGCTGATGTCGGGGGTGTTGTCGCCGTTCTTGACCGCCGTGCGGACGTTGTCGACGGCCTTCTCCAGGCTGTCCACCGCCTTGTTGACGTCCGCGTTGTCGGTCTTGTCGCCGATCTTGTCGAGGTCCTTCTCGATGGAGTTGAGGGACTGGTCGGTCTGGGTGGGGTCGTTGGCCGCGTTCTCCACCGCCTGTTGGAGGCCGGTGACGCTGTCGGCGATGGTGTCGGCGGTCTGGACGCAGTCGATGGCCTTGTCGACGGCGTCGCAGCCGGTGGCGAGTCCGGTGGTCAGAGCGATCACCGCCACGGTGGTGGCTACGACGATTCGGCTACGACGGCTTGCGGCGGCCATGGTTCGGTTTCCTCCCCGTGGGGGTGGGCTGCTGCGGCCACTCCCCGTTTCCGTTCCGTATGCGTAGGGACGCGAGCGCGGGCTGCCGGGTTGACCCCGCAGCCCGCTTCTCTTTGTACGTCCTTTACTGACCTGGCCCGTCCAGCCTCTTACTTCTCCAGCGCGGCCTCAAGTGCCTTTCGCTGTACGGCGGTCAGCTCGCCGCAGCCGGCGACGGCGAGGTCGAGGAGGGCGTTGAGCTCGTCGCGGGCGAAGGGTTCGGCCTCGGCGGTGCCCTGGACCTCGACGAAGCGGCCGTCGCCGGTGCAGACGACGTTCATGTCGGTCTCGGCGCGGACGTCCTCCTCGTAGCAGAGGTCCAGGAGCGGGACTCCGCCGACGATGCCGACCGAGACCGCCGAGACCGTGCCGGTGAGCGGCTGGCGGCCGGCCTTGATCAGCTTCTTGCCCTGGGCCCAGGTGACGGCGTCCGCGAGCGCGACGTACGCGCCGGTGATGGCGGCCGTACGGGTGCCGCCGTCGGCCTGGAGGACGTCGCAGTCGAGGACGATGGTGTTCTCGCCGAGGGCCTTGTAGTCGATGACGGCGCGCAGTGAGCGGCCGATGAGGCGGCTGATCTCGTGGGTGCGGCCGCCGATCTTGCCGCGGACGGATTCGCGGTCGCCGCGGGTGTTGGTGGCGCGGGGCAGCATGGAGTACTCGGCGGTGACCCAGCCCTCGCCGCTGCCCTTGCGCCAGCGGGGCACGCCTTCGGTGACGGAGGCGGTGCAGAAGACCTTGGTGTCGCCGAAGGAGACGAGGACGGAGCCCTCGGCGTGCTTGCTCCAGCCGCGTTCGATGGTGACGGGGCGGAGCTGTTCGGGGGTTCGGCCGTCGATTCGAGACATGGCGAAGAGCCTAGTGGTAGAGCGGGAAGGGGCTCCTCCCGGATCGGGAAGAGCCCCTCAGTACGCGGAGCCGGGGATGATCCCCGCGCTTCACATCAGGTCTTCGATGTCCGCCGCGATCGGGTCCGCGTCGGTGCCGATGACGACCTGGATGGCGGTGCCCATCTTGACGACGCCGTGGGCGCCGGCGGCCTTGAGGGCGGCTTCGTCGACCAAGCTCGGGTCCTTGACCTCGGTGCGCAGGCGGGTGATGCAGCCTTCGACCTCTTCGATGTTGTCGATGCCGCCCAGCCCGGCAACGATCTTCTCAGCCTTGGTGGCCATGGTGTTCTCTCCCTGATCCGAACCGCTTTGTCGCAGTAACCCACAGTTGGCCCAGCTTCGCGAGCGGTCATGTCGTGCGTGCCGAATGATGGTGACGATCACGTCGCCAACTGGTCTACACCACATTACCGAGGGGCGTCCATGAGTGCCGACAGTGCAGCCGCCGGTCCCGGGCGCGTCTCCTGGAACAAGGCGTTCCAGGGGTTGCAGAAGATGGGCCGCAGTCTCCAACTCCCCATCGCCGTACTGCCGGCCGCCGGCATCCTCAACCGGCTGGGGCAGCCGGACGTGTTCGGGGACGACGGGCTGGGGTGGACCAATGTCTCGAAGGTGATGGCGGGTGCGGGCGGCGCGCTGCTGGACGGTCAGCTGGGGTTGCCGCTGCTGTTCTGCGTGGGTGTCGCGATCGGGATGGCGAAGAAGTCGGACGGGTCGACGGCGCTGGCCGGGCTGGTCGGTTTCCTCGTCTACTACAACGTGCTGCGCCAGTTCCCGAAGGACTGCACGGGCGGTACGAACGCGCTGCCCGGGATCGGGTGCCAGGCCGCGGACCACTCGGTGTCGGCGTTCACGTACCAGAACCCCGGGGTGTTCGGCGGGATCGTGCTGGGGTTGCTGACCGCGTTCTTCTGGGCGCGGTACCACCGTACGAAGCTGGTGGACTGGCTGGGCTTCTTCAACGGGCGGCGGCTGGTGCCGATCATCATGTCGTTCGTGGCGATCGCGGTCGCGGCGGTGGCGCTGTGGATCTGGCCGCCGATCGGCACGGGTCTCGAGCACTTCAGCGACTGGCTGAGCGCCCGGGGCGCGGTGGGTGCCGGGGTGTTCGGCCTGGCCAACCGGGCGCTGCTGGTCGTGGGGCTGCACCAGTTCCTGAACGTGCCCATCTGGTTCCAGTTCGGGAGTTACACCAAGCCGGACGGGACGGTGGTGCACGGTGACATCAACATGTTCCTGGCGGGTGACCCGAACGCGGGGCAGTTCACCTCGGGCTTCTTCCCGATCATGATGTTCGCGCTGCCCGCGGCGGCGCTCGCGATCGCACACTGCGCGAAGCCGAGCCGTCGTAAAGAGGTGGGCGGGCTGATGCTGTCGGTCGCCCTCACCTCCTTCGTGACCGGTATCACCGAGCCCATCGAGTATTCGTTCCTGTTCATCGCGCCCCTTCTCTACGCGGTCCACGCGGTGTTGACGGGTGTGTCGATGGCGGTGACCTGGGGGCTCGGGGTCCACGACGGGTTCAGCTTCTCGGCGGGGCTGATCGACTACGCGATCAACTGGAATCTGGCGACGAGACCGTGGGCGATCATTCCGATCGGGCTGTGCTTCGCGGCGGTGTACTACGTCGTCTTCCGTTTCGCGATCACGAAGTTCGATCTGAAGACTCCGGGGCGGGAGCCTGAGGAGGAGCAGGAGGACGTCACAAAAGCCTGACGCCGTAAGCGAGTTGGGCCCCTGGATCATCGATCCGGGGGCCCTTTGCCATGCCTGCCCCCGTGTACGCGGGGTAGCGATTCGGTCGCAGGTTTTGCGGGTTCCTTTATGCGGACTTCATCTGCTACAACAGGTCTACACCACTGAGTGGTGTAGACCACCACCCGATGGAGGAAGTCTATGTCCACCGCCACCGCGCCAACGGCGGCCCCCGCGAAGAAGTGGGGATCCGGCCTGTTCCAGGGCCTGCAGAAGATCGGCCGCAGCCTTCAGCTCCCGATCGCCGTGCTTCCGGCGGCGGGCATTCTGCTCCGGTTCGGCCAGGCCGACATCCACGACAAGCTGCATCTGCCGGACAAGGTGACGGCGGTCTTCGCCACCGCCGGTGGCGCGATCTTCGATAACCTGCCGCTGCTGTTCTGTATAGGTGTCGCGATCGGCTTCGCGAAGAAGTCCGACGGCTCCACGGCGCTGGCGGCGCTCGTCGGCTTCCTCGTCTACAGCAATGTGCTCAAGGCCTTCCCGGTCACCGACGCCAAGATCCTCAAGGGCGCGGACGTGGCCGCGACCTACAACAACCCCGGTGTCCTCGGCGGCATCATCATGGGTCTGCTCTCCGCGGTGCTGTGGCAGAAGTTCCACCGGACCAAGCTGGTCGACTGGCTCGGCTTCTTCAACGGCCGCCGCCTGGTGCCGATCATCATGGCCTTCGTCGGGACGCTCATGGGTGTCTTCTTCGGCCTGGTCTGGAAGCCGATCGGTGAGGGCATCTCGAACTTCGGCGAGTGGATCACCGGTCTCGGCGCCTTCGGTGCCGGTCTGTTCGGTCTGATCAACCGCGGTCTGATCCCGGTCGGCATGCACCAGTTCGTCAACTCCGTGGCCTGGTTCCAGATCGGTGACTACAAGGACTCCACCGGTGCCGTCGTCCACGGTGACCTGACCCGCTTCTTCGCGGGTGACCCGTCCGCCGGACAGTTCATGTCGGGCTTCTTCCCCATCATGATGTTCGGCCTGCCGGCCGCCGCGCTCGCCATCGCGCACTCCGCCCGCCCCGAGCGCCGCAAGGCCATCATGGGCATGATGATCTCGCTCGCGCTGACGTCCTTCGTGACCGGTGTGACCGAGCCCATCGAGTTCTCGTTCATGTTCATCGCCCCGGCGCTCTACGCGATCCACGCGGTGCTGACCGCCCTGTCCATGGCGATCACCTGGGCGCTCGGCGTCCACGCGGGCTTCACCTTCTCCGCGGGCTTCATCGACTACGCCCTCAACTGGAACCTCGCCACCAAGCCCTGGCTGATCATCCCGATCGGTCTGGTCTTCGGCGCCATCTACTACTTCGTCTTCCGCTTCGCGATCAACAAGTGGAACCTCCCCACCCCGGGCCGCGAGCCCGAGGAGGAGCTCGAGGACCTCACCAAGGCGTAGGCCTGTCCAACACCCGATGCCCGGCCCGGAGTTCACTCCGGGCCGGGCATCGTCGCAGGCCGACCGACCTGCTCACACCGTGAGCACGATCTTCCCCCGCACCGACCTCTCCTCACTCTTCCGGTGCGCCTCCGCCGCCTCGGTCAGCGGGAGGACCAGACCGACGCGGGCCTTCTTCTTCCCGTCGGCGAGGTCGGCGAGGATCCGCGCGAGCAGCGCGCCGTCGGACTGGGCGCTGACCCGGCGTACCTCGACACCGCGCTCCGCCGGGGGCTCCGGCACGACCGCGATGACGACGAAGACACCGCCGTCGCGCACGGCGTGGATCAGGTCGCCGCCGATACCGGCGGGGTCCACGACGAGGTCGACCCCGCCGGGCACCGACTTCCGTACCGCGGCGGCGAGTTCGCCGGCGTCGCCCGCCCGGCCGAGGACGATGTCGGCGCCGAGGCCCTCGACGTACTTCTCGTCACCGTTCGACGCGACGGCGACGACCTTGGCGCCGCGGCCGGCCGCGTGCTGGACCGCCCAGCCGCCGATGGCGCCGCTCGCGCCGGTGACCAGGACGGTCTGCCCGGCTTCGAGTCCGCCCAGGTCGAGGGCCTGCCAGGCGGTCTCGGAGGTGATCGGGACGGCGGCGGCGGTGATGTCGTCGACGCCGTCCGGGATCGCCGCGAGATGGGCGGGGTCGATGGAGACGACCTCCGCGTACGTGCCCTCCTGGTTCACGAACCAGGGCGCGAGCCCGGCGACCCGGGTACCGGGGGCGAACGGTCCGTCGCCGTCGATCACCGTGCCCGCGAGGTCCGCGCCGAGGATGAACGGCGGTGCCAGGTCGGGCAGCACCTGGCGCAGCCAGCCGGCGCGGGCCGCGAGGTCGGCCGGGTTCACGGAGGTTCCCGTCACCCGGACCCGGACCCGTCCGGCGCGCGGCTCGGGTTCGGGGATGTCGGTCACGGTGAGCACCTCGGGTCCACCGAAGTCGTACTGCTGAATCGCTTTCATCACAGCCTCTTTCGTGGTGAGTCGGGTGGGGGCGGGTCAGTCGTGGACGGTCATTCCGAAGCCGGTGTCGAGGCGCATCGACTCCATGAGCATGAAGGCGTTGCTCTCGGTGAAGACGTCGGCCGCGGCGAGGACGCCGGTGTACTTCCGGACGACCGGGCGGGCGGCGACCGCGATCACCTCGTCGAGGTAGGTCTTGACCGCGGCCCAGGTGTTGTTGCCGTACTTCACGAAGTAGGGGGTGGCGTCGACCGTGGTGAGGGCGGTGCGGATCTCCGTCTCCAGGTCGTCCATGTAGTCGATGTGGATCCTGAGGTCGTGGCGCGTGCCCAGGCGTCCGAGGTGGCCGCCGATGAAGGTGGTCCACGGGTACTTGAGGGCCTTGGCCGGTGCCTGCAGCGAGCCCGGTATGTCCTCGTTGATGTTGAGGTTGGCGAAGGGCACCCAGCCGGGCAGGGCCACGTCCACCAGCATCAGCGTGTCGTGGTCGGGGAGGTGGATGTAGATGTTGTCGGGGGTGTGGTTGGCGCCCTGCCAGGCGAGTTCGATGCGCTCGCCGCCGATGTGCAGGACCCGGTGGTCCTCGAAGGTCTCCTCGGGGGCGGGCTTGTTGGGGTCGTTGTCCCGGAGGAGGAGTCTGCGGGTCTCGGAGTGGCCGATCCGGGTGACGTGCCGGCCGAAGATGCCGGAGCCGCCGGCGTGGTCGGAGTGGTGGTGCGAGTAGACGAGGTGCGTGACCTTGTTGCTCAGGCCGCTCGGCCTGGTCACGTCGTCGATCGCGCGCTGGATGTTGTGGCCGATCGACGGCGGCGCGTCGAGCAGCACCACGCCGTCGCGGGTGGTCAGGAACGCGGAGACATAGGTGCCGTCGGTGACCCAGTAGAGGTTCCGTTTGATACGTCCGACGTAGTAGCCCTGGCTGTTGAGCGCCGGGCCGAGCGAGGACTGGGGCACCGGGGCGAAGTCGGGCAGGTCACTGCTGTCGGCGGCGCGGGCCGGGGCGGCGAGTGCCGTGTCGGCGACGACCGAGCCGATCGCGGGGACCGCGGTCAGGGCGGCGGCGCGGGCCAGGAGGGAGCGGCGGGAGGCGTGGACGGCCATGTTCTGGACCTCTTCTCTGCGCGACGCAGAACGCAAGATACAGGGGGCTTGTAATTGCTTGCCTGAGCAACAATAGGCTTGTTTAGTTGCTCAGGCAAGCAGTTCGGCATACGGGGGCGTGCGATCAGAAGCTGTCGCCGCCGAGCGCCTCCAGGAAGACCTTCGGGTTCCAGTACTCCCGGTAGTTGACGACGAGTCCGTCGCGGAAGGTCGCGAAGGTCGCGTAACTCATGTTGTAGGGGTTGCCGTTGGACACCACGCTGCCGATCACGCTCCACTCCGCGATCGCCACGTTCTCGTCGGCGGTCGGATAGACGCGCACCGAGGGGATCTCGCGGATGTCGATGAGGTCGGGGTAGCCGCGCAGGTAGTCGTAGAGCGCCTCGCGGCCCTCGATCCGGGCGGGCGATCCCTCCGGGGCGAAGGGGAATTCGGCGACGACGTCGTCGGCGCACAGATCCGTCCAGGCCTTCATGTCCTTGGCGAGGAAGGTGTCGAAGGTGCGCCGCAGCAGGTCGACGGCCGAGGGGGTGCTGCTCATCGTGTGCTCCTGTCGAGAGGGACGTCCGCCCTGGGCGGCGGACGCTCCGACACTGGCACTGTGTAAGCGACACAGCGACACTTATCTTCGAGGGGCGCCACGGACCACCGCGTCACGCGGTCACCATTCGAGCGGCATCGTGAACTTCCCGAGGCGGGCGACCTCGTCGGCGATCTCGGCGACCGTGGTGTGGTCCAGCTCCGCCTCGAAGGCCTCGCGGGCGCGGGTCAGCGCGGGCTGGAGACCGCCCACGATGTTGCTGCCGACCGCGCAGTCCGGCGGCGGCGGAGTGCGGTGCAGGGTGAAAAGCCGGGTGTCCTCCACCGCGCGGTACACCTCGAGGAGGTTGATCTCCTCGGCCGGCCTGGCCAGCAACGCGCCGCCGCCCGCGCCGAGTTGGGACCTGGTGAGCCCGGCCGCGCTCAGCCGGGACAGCAGGCCGCGGATCACCACGGGGCTGGTGTTGGCGGAGTGGGCGAGGTCCTCCGAGCGCAGCGGTTTGTCGCCGGTGACCGCGAGGGCGACCAGGGCGTGGACGGCGACGACGAAGCGACTACTGGTGGGCATGGCGATCCTGGAGCGTGTAAGGGTGACGGTTACACGTCCCACTATGCCGCAGCGGCGACTTGCCGTGCGCCCGTCGACTGGCGCACAATTTGCTTGCTTGAGCAATAAGCGCCCTTCAATGCCTTCAATGCCTTCGATGCTGCGACGCAGGAGATGAGAACCATGGCTGATGTCCCGAGTGATCTCCCGACCGCACGGGTCGCGGTGGTGACCGGCGGAGCCGGCGCGATCGGCGGTGCGATCGCCCGTGAACTCGCCCGGCTCGGACACCGGGTCGTCGTCCTGGACCGCACCGGAGACGTCGTCTGCGATCTCGCCTCGGAGCAGGATGTACGGCGGGCAGCCGCCGAGATCCTGGAGCGGTACGGCCGCGTCGACGTGCTCGTGCACTCGGCCGCCGCGGCCGACGCGCTGGAGTGGGAGACCGTCGGCCTCGCCGACTGGCGGCGGATCCAGGCCGTCAACGTCGAGTCGGTCCTGCTGCTGGCGCAGGCCTTCGTGCCCGGGATGCGGGAGCGTGGCTTCGGCCGGATCGTGCTGATCACCTCCGACACCGTGTGGCGGCCGCCGACCCCCGACCTGCTCGGCTACATCACCAGCAAGGGAGCGCTCACCGCGTTCGCGCGCACCCTGGCCGCCGCGCTGGGCAGGGACGGAATCGCCGTGACGTCCGTCGCCCCGGGGCTCACCCGCACCCCGGCGACCGCCTACCAGCCGGACGAGGCCTTCGACGCGGCCCTGGCCACCCAGGCACTCCCCCGCCCTCTCGTCCCCGACGACGTCGCCGCGACCGTGGGCTTCCTGGCCGGCGACGCCGCCGAGGCACTGACCGGCCAGGTCCTGACGGTGGACGGCGGCAGCCTGCTGCGCTGAGCGGAGCAGGCTGCCGAAGGATTCCGCGGCGCGGACGTCAGATGTCGTACGACGCCCTCGGCGCCGCCAGTTCCACCGGGCCGGCGAAGACCTCGCGGGCGTCGGCCAGGTTGGCCTGGGGGTCGGTCCACGGGGGGATGTGGGTCAGGACCAGGCGCCGGGCTCCCGCCCTGGTCGCCGACTCGCCCGCCTCGCGGCCGTTGAGGTGGAGGTCGGGGATGTTCTCCTTGCCGTGGGTGAACGCGGCCTCGCACAGGAACAGGTCGGTGTCCCGGGCGAGTTCGTCCAGGGATTCGCTGACGCCCGTGTCACCGGAGTAGGTGAGGGACCGGCCGCCGTGCTCGACGCGGATGGCGTAGGCCTCGACGGGGTGGCGGACCCGCTCGGTGTGCACGGTGAAGGGGCCGACGTCGAACGTGGACGGCTTCACCGTGTGGAAGTCGAAGACCTCGCTCATCGAGGACGCGGTGGGGGTGTCGGCGTAGGCCGTGGTGAGTCGGTGCTCGGTGCCCTCGGGGCCGTAGACCGGGATGGGGTCGCAACGGCCGCCGTCGTGGCGGTAGTAGCGCGCGACGAAGTACGCGCACATGTCGATGCAGTGGTCGGCGTGCAGATGGCTGAGGAAGATCGCGTCGAGGTCGTAGAGACCGCAGTGGCGCTGCAGCTCGCCAAGGGCGCCGTTGCCCATGTCGAGGAGCAGCCGGAAGCCGTCGGCCTCTACGAGGTAGCTCGAACAGGCCGATTCCGCGGACGGGAACGACCCCGAGCAGCCGACGACGGTGAGCTTCATAAAGCAGAAACCTCCGCTGGCGGATTACTTCTGGAGTTGGGGGACGGGGGTCGTGCGGTCCGTCGAGCGTAAGGCGCAAAAGGGCCGGTCGCTCCTCCGCCAAGGGCTGTTGTGGGGGAACTCACCTGTGGTGTCACCGGTTCGGCTGGAACCGGGGCGTGTGGGGTGTGCGAGAGGGCGCGCGGCCGGGATTGCGCGCCGGTAACGTCGTCGCATGGACAGGTTCTGGTGGCTCGCGCTCGCGGCGGTGATGTTGCTGGCGCTGGTCGCCACGCTGGTCGACGGGTGGGGGCGCGGGCGCCGCCCCGCACGGAAGGTGCGGGGGGACCGGCCGCGGCCCGCCGAGATCTGGTGGGCGAACGTTCCCTACGAGGATCAGCCGGGCGCGGCGAAGGACCGGCCGTGTCTGGTGCTCGCGGTGCGCGGGCGGACCGCGACGGTCGCGAAGATCACCAGCAAGTACCACGACGAGCGGGGCGGGGTGATCGCGCTGCCCCCGGGGTCGGTCGGGGACGCGCAGGGGCGGGCGAGCTATCTGGAGACCGCCGAGCTGCGGTCCGTGCCGGTGGCCGATTTCCGACGGCGGGTGGGGGTCGCGGACCCGGTGCTGTGGGACCAGGTACGGCATCTCGCGCGGTAGGCGCGTAGGGCGCAACGACCGCTGATTGCACGGCAATTGGGGTGGTGTGCGAAGGGGGCGAACGCCGGTGTGCGGGGATACTGACCCGTATGACGGACTGGCTCGTACTCGCGGGTTGCCTGGTGGTCGCGTGGCTGGCGTGGGGTCTCGACAACCGCGCGCGTGACGCTGTCGAGGACGCCCGGCTGAAGGCGATCCTGGCCCAGGAGCGGAACGACGTCCGCGTCGAGCCGGATGCCGTGGAACGGCTGGGGCCGGCGGGCCTGGTCTGGCTGAACGGCCAGGACCCGTCAAGGATGAGAGAGGGCGCGGTGGCCGGCCTGGTGGCCGCTGGTCTCCTGCGCCGGGCGTCGCCCGACGGACCCGGCAGGCAGCGTTGGATCGCTCGCGGCAGGTTGCCCGAGACCGCCGACCCGTTCGAGCGCGAACTGTGGACCGCGGCGCTGCCGCCGCATGTGCGCGACCCTGCCTACTCCCGCATCCACCTGGAGGGCGAGTACTTGTCGGACCTGGTGATCCCGAACTCCTGGCACCTGCTGGAGGAGGCGAAGGCGCGGCTGATCAGCGAGGGCTATCTGCGGGACCGGTCCGAGCGCGTGCCCGGCTGACCGCCGGCCCGGGGCCGTTGGTCGACCATCGCCGCGGCGGCGACGGTACCGGCGGTGGCCGTGCTGCTCCTCGACCAGGCCTGGATCCGGGCCGCGCTGGCGCTGGTCATCGGTGCGCTCACCGTACTGCGGGCGCTGCCCGGCGGTCGGTTCACGCCGGGGCCGATGCCACCCACGACCGCCAAGGGGGACGAGGTGCTCAGGATGGCGTTCGAACGGTACGCGGAGCTGGATCCGGCCACGCGCCCGGCGACGGAGCCGTACGACCCGGGCCAGGTGCGGATGGCGGTCGCGCTCTACGGCCTCGCGGTGCTCGACCACGTCGACGCGAGGATGAAGGGCGACCGGGGCCGTGAGGCGGTCGTCTCCTGGGGCCCCGGGGAGTGACCGCCCGGGGCGCTCGGATCAGGCCCAGAGCTGGCCCTGGAGGGTCTTGATCGCTTCCTCCGTCGTCGCCGCCGTGTACACGCCCGTCGACAGGTACTTCCAGCCGCCGTCCGCGACCACGAACGCGATGTCCGCGCTCTCCCCCGCCGCCACGGCCTTCCTGCCCACGCCGATCGCCGCGTGCAGGGCCGCGCCGGTGGAGACGCCGGCGAAGATGCCCTCCTGCTGGAGGAGTTCGCGGGTGCGGGTGACCGCGTCGGCGGAGCCGACCGAGAAGCGGGTGGTGAGGACGGAGGCGTCGTAGAGCTCGGGGACGAAGCCCTCGTCGAGGTTGCGGAGGCCGTAGACGAGGTCGTCGTAGCGCGGCTCGGCGGCGACGATCTTGACGTCCGGCTTGTGCTCGCGGAGGTAGCGGCCGACGCCCATCAGGGTGCCGGTCGTGCCCAGGCCCGCGACGAAGTGGGTGATGGACGGGAGGTCGGTGAGGATCTCCGGGCCCGTCGTCGCGTAGTGGGCGCCCGCGTTGTCCGGGTTGCCGTACTGGTAGAGCATCACCCAGTCCGGGTGCTCGGCCGAGAGTTCCTTCGCCACGCGTACGGCCGTGTTGGAGCCGCCCGCCGCCGGGCTCGGGATGATCTCGGCGCCCCACATTCCGAGCAGTTCACGGCGTTCCTGCGAGGTGTTCTCGGGCATCACGCAGACCATGCGGTAGCCCTTGAGCTTGGCGGCCATCGCGAGCGAGATGCCGGTGTTGCCGGAGGTCGGCTCCAGGATCGTGCAGCCGGGGGTGAGGCGGCCGTCCTTCTCCGCCTGTTCGATCATGTGCAGGGCCGGGCGGTCCTTGACGGAGCCGGTCGGGTTGCGGTCCTCCAGCTTGGCCCAGATGCGGACGTCGGTGGACGGCGAGAGCCGCGGCAGGCGCACCAGAGGGGTGTTGCCCACCGCAGCCAGCGGAGAGTCGTAACGCATCGACGATCAGGCCATACCGCCGGCCACGGCCGGCAGGATCGTGACGCTGTCGCCGTCGGTCAGCTTGGTGTTGATGCCGTCGAGGAAGCGGACGTCCTCGTCGTTCAGATAGACGTTGACGAAGCGGCGCAGCTCGCCGCCGTCGACGATGCGGGCCTGGATGCCCGCGTGCCGGGTCTCGAGGTCGGCGAAGAGCGCGGCGAGGTTCTCACCGGCACCCTCGACGGCCTTCTCGCCGCCGGTGTAGGTGCGGAGGATGGTGGGGATGCGGACCTCGATGGCCATGGCAAGGGGCTCCTGTCGGAAGCGGGAGGGGTCGTCTGGTGTCGGTGGGCACACGTCTGCTTGCCGCGGCGCACGGCCTGTACGGCGACAGCGCGCTGTCAACAGATGGCGCTGTTCAGCCTGCACAGGTCGACGTGCAGCCGCGCCACGAGCAGCGTGCCCGGCGCCTTGTCGCTCACGTCGAGAAGAACCATGGGCTCATCGTATCGATTCCCGGTCCGGGCCCCGGTAGGTGATCTCACAATTCGGACGAAATTCATTCGGGGGCTGAGACGGCGCAGCTCAGGCGGACTGCCGTACGACCAGCCGGGTGGGCACGATCGCCGACGGCAGGTCCTCCCCGCTGTCCTGTTCGGTGCGGTCGAACAGGAGCCGGGCCAGCAGGCGGCCCATCTCGGCGACGTCCTGGTGGACGGTGGTCAGCGGTGGGTCGGTCGACTCGGAGATGGAGACGAGGTCGTCGAAGCCGACCACGGCCACGTCCTGCGGGACCCGGCGCCCGCGTTCGCGCAGGGTCTGGAGGGCGCCGGAGGCCATGAGGTCGGAGGCGACGAAGACGGCGTCCAGGTCGGGGTGGCGGTCGAGCAGCGCGGCCATGGCGTCGGCGCCGCCCTGCCGGGTGTAGTCGGCGCGTTCGACCAGGTGGGGCGCGGTGTCCGGGAGGGCGTCCCGGTAGCCGGCGAGCCGGTCGGCGGCGGAGTGCTCCTGGTCGTAGGGGCCGGTGACCGTGGCGATGCGCTGCCTGCCGAGGGCGAGGAGGTGGCGGACGGCCAGTTGGGCGCCGCCGCGGTTGTCGCCGTCGACGTAGGCCTGGCCGCGCACGGGATCGCCGTCGCACAGGAGGGGTCGGCCGCCGAACACGGCGGGCAGGGCGAGCCGGTCGACCATCTCGGGCATCCGGTCGCCGGGGCGCAGCGAGAACAGGATCGCGCCGTCGACATGGCCGCCGCCGAGGTAGTCGGCCACGCGCGCGTAGTCGTCGGGTTCGTCGACGAACAGCAGGACGGCCTGGGCGCCGTGCCGGGCGAGTTCGGAGCGGATGCCGCGCAGCAGGCAGTCGAAGAACGGGTCGAGGAACAGCCGGTCCTCGGGCTGCGCGGCCACGACCGCGACGGCGCCGGTGCGCCGGGTGACCAGCTGCCGGGCCGCCTGGTTGGGCACATAGCCCAGCGCGGAGATCGCCTCCCGGACCCGGACCGCGACCTCCGGACTCACCTTGGGCTCGCCGTTGACCACCCGCGACACCGTGGACTTCGAGACCCCCGACCAGCGGGCGACATCCTCCAGCGTGGGGCGCCGCGCGTTCGACCGCTGCGTCAACACCATCTCCGTCACGGCGAGTTGGGCTGTTGCGTACGCGGTCAGTATGCCTCTACGACCTTCACGTCCTCCTCCGTGATCTCGCCCTCCACGATCCGGTAGGAGCGGAACTGGAAGGGGCCGGCGTCGTCGGTGTCGGCGGTGGAGACGAGGACGTAGTGGGCGCCGGGCTCGTTGGCGTAGGAGAGGTCGGTGCGGGAGGGATAGGCCTCGGTCGCGGTGTGGGAGTGGTAGATGATCACCGGCTCCTCGTCGCGGTCGTCCATCTCGCGGTAGAGCTTCAGCAGGTCCTGCGAGTCGAACTCGTAGAACGTGGGCGAGCGGGCCGCGTTCAGCATCGGGATGAACCGCTCGGGGCGGTCCGTGCCCGCCGGGCCCGCGACGACTCCGCACGCCTCGTCGGGGTGGTCCGCGCGCGCGTGCGTCACGATCTGGTCGAAGAGGGTTTGGGTGATGGTCAGGGTCGACATGGTCGTCAGGATATGCAGAAGGGCCGCCCGCGTACCGAGTGGTGGTACGGGGCGGCCCATATGCCGGGATCCGGTGGGTCAGCCGACCTTCTCGAACTCCGGCTCGCGGCGCTCGGTGACCTGCGGGTTGCGGGCCTTCAGGGCGAACCAGCCGGCGGCCAGGGCGAGGGTCCAGCCCGCCATGACGTAGAGGCAGACGCGGGAGTCGGGGTCGTAGGCGATGAGACCCGTGACGAAGAGCAGGAACACGATGGCCACGTACGAGAACTTCGCGCCGCCCGGGGCCGGGAAGGACGAGGCCGGGAGGCGGCCCGCGTCGACCGCGCGGCGGTAGAGGACGTGGCTGATCAGGATCATCAGCCAGGTCCAGATGCCGGCGGCGGTGGCCACCGAGGTGACGTAGCCGAAGGCCTTCTCCGGGACGACGTAGTTGAGGACCACGCCGATGCCCATGAAGGCGACGGAGACGGTGATGCCGAGGGCCGGGGTCTTGGACGCGGAGAGCCTGCTGAAGGCCTTCGGGGCCTCGCCGTTGTCCGCGAGGGTGCGGAGCATGCGGCCCGTCGAGTACATGCCCGAGTTGCAGGAGGACAGGGCCGCCGTCAGGACCACGAAGTTGACGATGCCCGCGCCCGCCGGGATGCCGATCTTCGCGAACGCCTCGACGAACGGGCTGACGCCCGGGGCGAATTCGGTCCACTTCACGACGCAGAGGATGACGGTGAGGGCGCCGACGTAGAAGAGGGCGATGCGCCAGGGGAGGGTGTTGATCGCCTTGGGGAGGGTCTTCTCCGGGTTCTCGGACTCGCCCGCGGTGACGCCGACCAGCTCGACGGCGAGGTAGGCGAACATCACGCCCTGGAGGGTCATCAGGGAGGAACCGATGCCCTTGGGGAAGAAGCCGTCGAACTGCCAGAGGTTCGCTACGGAGGCGGTGTCGCCGGCGCTGCTGAAGCCGAAGGTGAGCACGCCGAGGCCGATCACGATCATGCCGATGAGGGCGGTGACCTTGACCATCGAGAACCAGAACTCGATCTCGCCGAAGAGCTTCACCGAGATCAGGTTGGCGACGAAGAGGATCACCAGGAAGGCGAGCGCCGTCACCCACTGGGAGACGGACGGGAACCAGTAGTTGACGTAGATGGCGGCGGCCGTGAGTTCGGCCATGCCGGTGACCACCCACATCAGCCAGTACGTCCACGCGGTGAAGTAGCCGAAGAACGGGCCGAGGAACTCGCGGGAGTACTCCGCGAAGGAGCCCGACACCGGGCGGTACAGGAGCAGTTCGCCCAGGGCCCGCATGATGAAGAAGATGATCACGCCGGCCAGGGCGTACATGAAGATGAGGCTGGGTCCGGCCTTGGCGATGTTCGCCCCGGCTCCCAGGAACAGCCCGACGCCGACGGCGCCGCCGATCGCGATCATCTGGACCTGACGGCTGCCGAGCCCGCGCTCGTACCCCTCCTCGGGGGCCTTGTCCGTCTCGACCTGAGCGGAGGTCATGTGTGGTGCGCCTTTCTCCGAATCCCCCCATGGACTGGAGCTGCCCGGCCGAGGTCCGTCGGCCGCATGGCGAACCCGGCGGGACATGGGTGGCGTCCGCCGGGCGGTCGTGAAGATCTATCACGGTCGCAAGCGTGATCGACGGGGACTTTTGTGGCGCACACCACAGGAAGAACCGGACAAAAATGAGCGACGACCAGCATTCCTGGCCGCCGCGGTGACGCGATCGTTATTTGGATTTGAGCGTCCGCTGAGCGAACGGGACGGGACGCTTCGCTGGGAGTGGGGGGGTGGGGGTTGTCGGTTTGCTGCGGCGCGGACGGGGTGGCCGACGGGGCTCCTCCGCCGACTCGGTGCGTTCGATCTCCAGGGGTGCGGGTGACGTCACAGCGCCCATGCTGCCACCAGAAGGGGGTGCCCGCACAAATGGGCCCCACAAATCGTCAGAGTGACGAGATGGGAGTACCATCCGTTGCCATGAACACAGCGGACCTTGGGCTGCCGGTGGACGTTCCCTCGACGGCGCTCTTCACCGACCACTACGAGCTGACGATGCTGCAGGCCGCCCTCAAGGCGGGTACGGCCGACCGGCGTTCGGTCTTCGAGTGCTTCACCCGGAGGCTGCCCGAGGGCCGCCGCTACGGCGTCGTCGCGGGCACCGGACGCGTCCTGGACGCGGTGGAGAACTTCCGCTTCGACGCCGACGTCCTCGGCTTCCTGCGCGAGCGGAACGTCGTCAACGAGGAGACCCTGGAGTGGCTCGCCGCCTACCGCTTCAGCGGTGACGTCTGGGGCTACCCGGAGGGCGAGGTGTACTTCCCGGGCTCGCCGATCATCCGCGTCGAGGGCTCCTTCGCCGAGTGCGTGCTCCTGGAGACCGTGATCCTCTCCATCCTCAACCACGACTCCGCGATCGCGGCCGCCGCCTCCCGCATGGCCTCCGCCGCCGGCGACCGCCCGCTGATCGAGATGGGCGCCCGCCGCACCCACGAACTCGCCGCCGTCGCCGCCTCCCGCGCCGCCTACGTCGGCGGTTTCGCCACCACCTCCGACCTCGCGGCCGGCTTCCGCTACGGCATCCCCACCGTCGGCACCTCCGCCCACGCCTTCACCCTGCTCCACGACAGCGAACGCGACGCGTTCCAGGCCCAGGTGGACTCGCTCGGCCGCAACACCACGCTGCTCGTCGACACGTACGACGTCACCGAGGCCGTCCGTACGGCGGTGGAGGTCGCCGGGCCCGAACTGGGCGCCGTCCGCATCGACTCCGGTGACCTGCTGCTCGTCGCGCACCGGGTGCGGCAGCAGCTGGACGAGCTGGGCGCCGTCAACACGAAGATCATCGTGACCTCCGACCTCGACGAGTACGCCATCGCCTCGCTCGCGGCGGCGCCCGTGGACGCGTACGGCGTCGGCACCCAGCTGGTGACCGGCTCCGGGCACCCGACCTGCTCCATGGTCTACAAGCTGGTCGCGCGTGCCGAGTCCGCCGACCCGAAGGCGCCGCTGGTGCCGGTCGCCAAGAAGTCCAGCGGCGGCAAGACGTCCATCGGCGGCCGCAAGTGGGCCGCACGGCGGCTGGACGGCGACGGGATCGCCGAGGCCGAGGTCATCGGCACCGGGCCCGTCCCCGCCGAACTGGCCGAACGGCAGCTCCTCGTCGAGCTGGTCAAGGGCGGCGAGGTCGTGGCCCGCGAACCGCTGGACGTCGTACGGGACCGGCATGCGGCGGCGCGGGCCAACCTGCCCCTGTCCGCGACCCAGTTGTCGCGCGGAGAGGCCGTCATTCCTACGGAGTACGTCCAACTGCGCTCGGGTAGTTAAGACCCGCCACTTACGTCCCGCCGGTTAAGACCAGTACGAAAATCAGGAGTGCGCCCTCCCGCGGTGGCGCCGAAGTCTCTAGGCTCGAATCTCACTCTCCGCGAAGGACACCACCATGCGCCGCGCCTTGATCGTCGTTGACGTGCAGAACGACTTCTGCGAGGGAGGCAGTCTCGCGGTGGCCGGCGGTGCCGACGTGGCCGCCGCCGTGACCGAGCTGATCGGGCAGGCGCCCGCCGGCTACCGGCATGTCGTGGCCACCCGCGACCACCACATCGCGCCCGGCGGCCACTTCGCCGACAACCCCGACTACGCCCACTCCTGGCCCGCGCACTGCGTCGCGGGCACGGAGGGGGTCGGGTTCCACCCGAACTTCGCGCCCGCGGTCGCCTCCGGCGCGATCGACGCCGTCTTCGACAAGGGGGCGTACGCGGCGGCGTACAGCGGGTTCGAGGGGCGGGACGAGAACGGGGTCGGGCTCGGGGACTGGTTGCGGGCGCGGGAGATCGACGAGGTGGATGTCGTCGGGATCGCCACCGACCACTGCGTGAAGGCGACCGCGCTGGATTCTGTGCGGGAGGGGTTTCGTACGCAGGTGTTGCTTGATCTGACGGCCGGGGTGGCGAAGGAGACGACCGACCGCGCGCTGGAGGAACTGCGCGCGGCCGGGGTGGAGTTGACTGGGAAGCCGGTCGTCTGAGTAGTTCTCTTTCCGCGAGCCGGTGGGGGCTGGTCGCGCAGTTCCCCGCGCCCCTGAAGGGGCGCTGCAGCCGTCGCCCCTATGCAGGCGCCGCGGGCCTTCGCAACAGTGCCCTGAGCGTTGTCAGGGGCCTCGTGCCCCGTTAGGGGCGCGGGGAACTGCGCGACCAGCCCCCACCGCCCCGCAGACAACGCACAACCCCTCAGGCCGCCGCCGGAGGCCTCCGCAGCAGCGCCTTGATCGGGTGCCACAGCTCGTGCGGCAGTTCCGCGCCCGGGGTCACGACAGCGTTGTCAGGGGCCGTGCGCCATATCAGGCCGTCGGGGTGGTGCAGGACCGCGGTGATCTCGTCCGGGGTCGGTGGTTCCGCGTTGCCGCGCAGGTAGACGGCCCGCATGCCGAGGTTGCGGAGCCGGGTCAGGGCCCGGGCGCGGTTGCGGGCGTGGACGAGCACGCGGACGCAGCCGTCGCCCTGGGCGGTGGGTCTTGGCAGGTTCAACGCCACCACCACGCTGCCTGTGGGCAGCTTGCAGAAACCTCCTGCGGACAATGCGGTCACACCCCCGTGCGGGTCGAAGTCGAGGTCGGTGTCAATAAGCCAGGCACAGGACGCACCTAAACACGGATCGGCGGCGACCCGCCAGGGGGTCACCGCCGATACGTCTCTGACCTGCGCTTTTACCGACTACTTCGCCGAGGGGCCGACCTGGAGGCTGATCGTCGAGCCGTTCAGCGACTCCTTGACGATCTTGATCCGGGTGTTGGTGTCAGTGATCTTGACACCGGCTGTCGGGTTCGACGTGTCGTAGTAGGTCGACCTGCCGTCGTCGAAGACCGGCACACCGCGCTGCGACTTGATCTTGGTGGCGACGTCGGCCTTGTGCAGCGTGACCGAGTCCGTCCGGTACAGGCTGAACGGCGAGTCGTAGGCCTGGATGCGGTTGCGCATCAGCGTGCCGTCGGACCACTTCAGCTGCGTCGGGTGCGAGTCGATCGGGAGGATCAGACCCTCACCGGCGTGCTGGCTGGTGTTGTCGTCCGACTGCGAGGTGTCCCACTTCCAGATCAACAGGCCGTTCTGGTAGGCGTAGTGCTCCACCCAGTCCGGACGGGTCGTCGAGAAGCCGAAGTTGTACGGGCCGACCTTCAACACCTTGTCGTACGACACGTACTGACGGTTCTCGGCGATGTAGTACTGCGCGTAGTCGTCCGTGAAGGACGCGCCGATGCGCGAGAAGCCCTTCGCGGTCCACGCGGCGTCGGCGGACTCGGCGTTGTCGGAGAAGAGGGCGGCGCCGTCGGCGGTCACCGTGATCTCGTCGGCCGCGAAGCCCTTCTGGGCCACGCCGCTGTCCGTCTGGTAGCGGAAGCGGACGTCGATCTTCTGGCCCGCGTAGGCGTCCAGCGGGTACGTCAGCTTCTGGTACGCGGCGGCCGTGCCGGTGAGGGCGGGGTTGCCGCTGCCGTCGCGCGGGATGGCGGTGCCGTCGGCGAGCTTGCCGTCGATCGGGGTCCAGGTCGCGCCGCCGTCCTTCGACACCTCGGTGTAGAGGAAGTCGTAGTCCTGCTCGGCGTCGTACCAGCCGTCCAGGGTGAGCGCGGCCGACGACTTGCCGGTCAGGTCCACCGTGCGGGAAAGGGTGTTGCTCAGGTCGTTGCCGCTGCCGCTCCACCACTGGGTGGCACCCTGCGCCGGGGTGACCACCGTCGTGGTGACCGCCTTCTCCGGCAACTGCACCACCAGGGCCTGCGGGTTCTTGGTGTTGTACTCCGCGACGCCCAGCGTGTGCTTGGACTTGACGCCGGCCTTGGCCACGTCGTAGTCCAGCCAGCCCAGTTGGAGCTTGTCCCAGGCGTTCATGTCGCCGGGCAGGTCGCCGATGGCCTCCTTGCCCGTGCCGAGCCAGGAGCCGGACGACATCAGCGTCCAGAAGCCGGTGGAGTTCTCGCCGCCCGCGGTGTCGTACTCGTCGGGCAGGCCGAGGTCGTGGCCGTACTCGTGGGCGTAGACGCCGAGTCCGCCGTTCTCCGGCTGGATGGTGTAGTCGCCGACCCAGACGCCGGTGTCGCCGACCTGGGTGCCGCCGAGCTTGTTGGTGTCCGGTCCGGTGGAGCCGGCGTCGGTGCCGAAGGCGTACCAGCGGTGGGCCCAGATGGCGTCCTCGCCCTGCGCGCCGCCGCCCGCGGACTCGTCCTCGCCGGCGTGCACGATCTGGAAGTGGTCGATGTAGCCGTCGGGCTCGTTGAAGTTGCCGTCGCCGTCGTAGTCGTAGCGGTCCCACTGGTCGAACTGGGCCAGCTCCGTCTTGATCTCGGCGGCCGTGTCGCCGGCGGCCTCGCGCTGGGCGACCCAGGCGTTGACGCCGTCCTGGACCGCGTACCAGGCGCCGGTGGAGGCCTTGTTGGAGCCGTAACGGGCCTCGTTGTAGGGGACCTTGACCCAGTCGGTGACCTCACCGTCGACCGAGTAGCGGCCCGAGGACTGCTTCTCGTAGTACTTCTTGAGCGACTCGGTGTTCTTGCCGGTGCCGAAGTACAGGTCCTGGAAGTGCGCCTGGTTGTAATCCGCCTGCCAGGCCGTGGAGTTGTCCTTCGTGCGGTCCGGCGCGGCTATCTGGTTGTGCAGCGGGCCGACGGTGCCGCCGTAGCGGCTGTCGACCTGGTCGCCGAACTCGACCAGGATCGTGAAGATCTTGTCGGTCTTCTCCCGGCTCAGTTCGACGTACTTGCTCTTGCCGCCCTTGCTCTTGAGCTGGACGACCTTCGAGCCGTTGCGGTCCTTGACGGACGCCTTGCCGGCTATGACCTCGTTGAGGGCCTCCTGGCGCTGGGCGTCCTGCGTCTTGCTCAGCGGGCCGTCGAGGTCGTGCTCCTTCTGCGCGACCGGCGCGGGGTCGTGCCGGTCGACGGCTGCGGACTCGGCCGAGGTGTTGGCCTCCGCCACGGCGAACGTCGAGAACGTGGCGGTGGCCGCCGCGAGGGCGACACCTATCGCGGCCGCTCTGAACGTCCAGGGTCTGCTGGTCACTTGATGTCCTCCCCTGCGTACCCGACCGCGCGGAAGGGGGGGTCCTGGAAGTCATGGAAGGTCCGCGCGCGGTGTACGCGTGATAGTCAAGTGACGTTATTTGACTAGAGGTTTACGAGAAAAGACAGACCTTGACTTGAGCAGGACAAGTGCACTATGCGAAGCAGGGGTCCGTTTTACGGACACCTGGGGCTTACTCGTGCATCGCTCAACAGGCGCGCGGGTCCGTCCACTTCGTGGACGGTATGACTCCGTGCGCCCCCCATGCTCCGGAGCCGTGTGTTAGGTCACGCTTACTGCGCGTTCCACTCGGGCATGCAGGCGAATAGAGTCGATTGGCGGATCGCCCGGAACCGGCGGAAAGCCAGGCCGACATCCTTGTCGCACCCCCCTTTCACAGCTCCCCTCCATCGCCTAACGAGGACTCGATTGCCATGCCTCGTCCGACCGCCGCACAGCTCGCCTACGGTTCGTTCACCGTGATCTTCTCGACGCTCGCCATGCTGCTGCTGTCACAGACGAGTTCGGGTCTGGGGATCGCGGTCGTCGCCTTCGCGGCGCTCGCCCTCGGGCTGCTCGTCTCCCTGACGGTGCCACAGCCCAGGTCCCGCACCGCGGCCACGGCCCGCGCGACGGCCGAGGCCGCGCCCGCGCCCGCCCTCGTTCCGCAGCGCAGGCGCGTGCCGGTACGGCGGGAGACCGTCTCCGCCGCCGCCGTCTCGTCCGCGGAGCCGGTACGGGAGCGGAGCACTCCCTAGACCAAGCACAAGCCCAAGCGCACGCCCGACCACGCGAATCGGCGGGTCCGTTGACGACGGACCCGCCGATTCGCTGTGTGTGCCCGGGAGTTGACCCCGGCCGCCTCAACGCGTGCTGACCACCACGGTCTTGGCGGCCTTGTCGTGCAGGCCCTGCTTGTACGGCTTGTCGAAGAAGCTCCAACCGCCGCTGATCGCCGTCCAGATGCAGGCGCAGCAGAACGCGAACGGGATCCACAGCACCGCCGCGCGGATCAGGTTGGTCTGCACGGAGGGCGTCGACCCGTTGTCCAGGTTGGCCACCCGCAGGCCCAGCCACTTCTTGCCCAGCGTCTGGCCCGACTTGGCGAGCATCACGGTGTCGTAGCCCATGTACAGCACGGCTGCGACGAGCGACTGCCCGAGCGACTTGGCGTACGAGACGTGGTCGAAGTTGATGTCGTACTCGTGCACGCCGAAGGCCCAGGTGAGCAGCCAGACGACGATGCCGACGAGGATCATGTCGATGATCCGGGCGAGGGTGCGCCGGCCGCTGTCGGCGAGCGGGGGCATGCCGGCGAGCGGGTCGGTGGGGTAGGAGCCGCCGCCGTAGGGGGGCGGTTCACTGCCGAAGGGCGGCGGCTGACTGCCGTACGACGGCGGGTCGTACGGTGAGCCCGATCCCTGGCCAGGAGGGGGCTGCTTCCTGAACGGGTCGTCTTCCGGCGGCTGCTGGCCGGAGCCCGGAGGCGGTTCGGTACTCATGGCCCGAGTCGACCGCGAACGCCACGGCTCCGCATCCGGCGAGCGGCCGTCCGGGGTACGGAATCAGGTACCCCGGATGCCGTACTCCGCTATCCCGCTACGAACGTATGTGCTGCCTTGTCGTGCCAGCACTGGTGCCAGGGCCGGTCGAAGAGACACCAGGCGACACCGACGATCCCGACGCCGAGCAGGCCCGGGACGCTGTAGACCAGCCAGCGGCGCAGCGCCCCGCCGAAGCCGGGCGGCTCGTGGCTCTCGATCACGCGCACCTCGAGACCGCAGAGCTTCTTGCCCAGGGTGCGGCCCCACTTGGCGGTCGGCAGCGCCTCGTAGAGCACCCCGAAGAGGAGGAGTACGGCGAGCACGATGCCGAGGTAGGCGCCCGTGGTGCCGTCCAGCAGCCAGACCGTCTCGGCACGGCCGGAGAGCTTGGCCGCGTCGATCTTCTCGTTGATGTGGTCGGCCGCCTTGGTGCCGAGCGGTACGGCGGCCACGGCGGTCACCGCACCGAGCACGAGCGTGTCGACGAGCCGCGCGACCAGCCGCTTGCCGAGCCCCGCGGGCCGGGCCGCCGACTGCCGCCGGGCCGCCGCCTGGAACACGTCCTCCACGGGCGGCTTCCAGGGCGCCACGGGCCCGTCCTCGTCCCCCGCCAGCCGATGCACCTGCTGCGCCCAGGAGGGCTGCCCACCACCGGCGCCGGAGGCCATGGGCGTACTCCCGGAGCCCGCCTGCGGCTGCGCCGGGCCGGACTGCTGGGGGACGCCGGGGGCGGGCTGCGGGGGGCCGGAGAGGGCCGTGGAAGCGGCGGGGGCGGGAACGGTGCCCGCCCGGCCCGCCTGCGCCTGGGCGGCGGGCGCCCCCGCGCCGGCGCCTGCCTGGCCCGCCTGCGCCTGGGCGGCGGCACGCGCGGCAGCCGCCTTTCCGGCGCCGAAGCCGGGGCCGGAGGGATCGCCGGACGGGGAGTTCCCGCCGGACCCCTGTCCACCGGCGGCGGGCAGACTCCCGCCGGGCCGCCGGCCATCGCCGGCGGGCGCCGCACCGGCACCACCGAAGCCGCCTGCGGCGGAGCCGGTCCCGCCGGCGCCCCGGGCACCGTAATCCCCGGCGCCGGACCCGTTCGCGTCAGCGCCCTGCCCGCCGAAGGCCCCGGCACCGGAACCCGTCCCGGCAGAACCCCGGGCGCCGTGGTCCCCGCCTGCAGAGCCGGTCCCGGCGGGCCCGTAGCCCGCTGCGGCCGAACCCTGCGGTCTGTACCCTCCGGCGGCCGAATCAGAACCGCCCGAGCCTTGAGGGCCGGAGCCCACCGCGCCCTGCGAGCCGTAGCCTCCGGCCGCCGAACCAGAGCCACCCGAGCCCTGCGGGCCGAAACCGTCGGCCCCCGATCCGGAACCGCGCGGACCTTGCGCGCCGAAACCACCGGCCCCCGCTGAACCCTGCGGGCCGTACCCCCCGGCGGCGGAGCCGGTCCCGGCAGCGCCCCGGGCGCCGTCGTTCCCGGCCGCGGCCGAGCCCGGTGCGCCGAAGGCCCCCGGGCCCGAACCTGCCGGGCCCGGTGCGCCGAAACCACCCGCACCCGAGCCGGAGCCCGCCCCACCCTGCGGGCCGAAACCACCGGCGCCCGGGTCAGCTCCCGCTGCCCCCTGCGAGCCATAACCCCCGGCAGCCGAACCGGACCCCGCCGAACCTTGCGCCCCAAAACCACCGGCCTCCGCCGAACCCTGCGCGCCGAAGTCGCCCGCAGCCCCCGTCGACGCGCCGTCCGCGTTGCCCGTGCTCCCGCCCTGCGCCTCCGGCGCCCCGCCCTGTTGGGGGGTGCGCGGGGTGGGGCGGCGGAAAGTCGTCGTGCCCTCGTCGGGGAGGTCCTGGTCCGGGGTCTGGCGGTGGAAGACGAACGTGCCGGGGTTGGGGGGTTCCTCCGGTTGGGCGGGGACCCTCGGGTCCGGGGTGCCCCAGGAGACGTGGTGGTCCCGGGCGCCGCCGAAACCGCTCTGGTGGGCGCGGTCCGCGCCCCAGGCCGACGCGGGCTCGGGGTCCTCGTCGAAGAAGTGCGGGCCGGTCTCCTCGACGGACGGCGCGGCGGGCGCCGGCCCGTCCGACGGCGCCGGGCGGCTGGTGCCGGGCACCCAGGCCGCGCCGTTCCAGTACCGGACGTATCCAGGAATGGACGGGTCCGGGTAGTACCCCTCGCGGGGCCTGTCGTCACCGGGTGCCGGCGTTGGGGCGCTCATGTCCGTCGTCCCGTATCTGCTCGGAGGTCAAATGGGGGTGTCCACATCTATCAGACCTGTGCCATCGCCACTGCCCGTCCCGTCGGACCCACTCCTTTCCGGGCAAGCTCGTGCACGGAGTCCACACGCCCCGAAGCCCCCTGACGCCTTCGCGAAGCCTCGCGCAAAAAAAGTTTCCCGAAGTCGCGTAATGCTTACGGCCGCACGCCCTCTCCACTCGTACGGGCCCACCGCGGGACCCCGCGAGCACGAGAGGACACACGTCATGCACACAGTCGTAGAGCGGGAGTTGGAGCTGAAGCTGATCCTGTCGCCGGAACGGAGCATTCCCGTTCCGGCCCGGCTCAGCTACCGCACCGACGACCCGTACGCCGTCCACATCTCCTTCCACATCAACTCCGAGCACCCCGTGCACTGGACGTTCGCCCGCGAACTCCTCGTCGAGGGGGTGTTCCGGCCGTGCGGGCACGGGGACGTACGGGTGTGGCCGACGAAGGTGGAGGGGCGCAGCGTCGTCCTGATGGCGCTGAGTTCACCCGACGGGGACGCCCTGCTGGAGGCCCCGGCGGCCCAGGTGTCGGCGTGGCTGGAGCGGACCCTGCGGGTGGTGCCCCCGGGCTCTGAGGCGGAGCAGCTCGGCATCGACGACGGCCTCGCCGAGCTGCTCGCACCGACCCCGGCCGACGACCTGTGGCTGCGCGACCCGTGGCCGTCGGACGAGTCGCGGGACGGGGAGTGAGCCGTAGAAGAGAGGGACGGGGTCAGAAGAGCTTGCCGGGGTTGAGGATCCCCAGCGGGTCGAAGGTCGCCTTGACCGCCCGCTGCATCTCCACGCCCACCGGCCCGATCTCGCGGGCCAGCCACTCCTTCTTCAGGACGCCGACGCCGTGTTCGCCGGTGATGGTGCCGCCGAGCTCCAGGCCGAGCGCCATGATCTCGTCGAAGGACTCGCGGGCCCGCCGGGACTCGTCGGGGTCCTGCGCGTCGAAGCAGACGGTGGGGTGGGTGTTGCCGTCGCCCGCGTGCGCGCAGACACCGATCGTCAACTGGTACTTCTCACCGATCCGTTCCACCCCTTCGAGCATCTCGCCGAGCCGCGACCGGGGCACGCACACGTCGTCGATCATCGTCGTGCCCTTGACCGCCTCGAGCGCGGTGAGCGACAACCGCCGCGCCTGGAGCAGCAGTTCGGACTCGGCCGCGTCCTCGGCGGGCACCACCTGGGTGGCTCCGGCGGCTTCGCAGAGGGCTCCTACGGCGGCCAGGTCGGCGGCGGGGTCGAGCGTGTCGAAGGCCGCGAGCAGCAGCGCCTCGGTGCTCTCCGGCAGTCCCATGTGCGCGAGGTCGTTCACGGCCTTGACGGTCGTACGGTCCATCAGTTCGAGGAGGGACGGCACGTGCCCGCCCTCCATGATCCGGCACACGGCGTCGCACGCGGCGGCCGCGGACCCGAACTCGGCCGCCAGGACGAGCTGTTGGGGCGGCTGCGGCTTCAGCGCCAGGACCGCCTTCACGACGATGCCCAGCGAGCCTTCCGAGCCGACGAACAGCCGCGTCAGGTCGTATCCGGCGACACCCTTGGCCGTACGACGCCCGGTGCTCATCAGCCGTCCGTCGGCGAGGACGACGTCCAGGCCGAGGACGTACTCGGCCGTCACCCCGTACTTCACGCAGCACAGCCCGCCCGAGGCGGTGCCGATGTTGCCGCCGATGGTGCACATCTCCCAGCTGGAGGGGTCGGGCGGGTAGTACAGGCCGTGTTCGTTGACCGCGCGGGAGAGGGTCGCGTTGATGACGCCCGGCTCGACGACCGCGATGCGGTCGACCGGGCTGATCTCCAGGATGCGGTCCATCTTGACGAGCGAGAGCACGATGCAGCCCTCGGAGGCGTTCGCCGCGCCCGACAGGCCGGTGCGGGCGCCCTGTGGGACGACCGGGACGCGCAGTTCGGTGGCGACGCGCATCACGTGCTGAACCTGTTCGGCCGTGCGCGGAAGCACGACGACGGCGGGGGTGCCGGACGGGCAGAAGCTCGCCATGTCGTTGGCGTACGAGACCGTGACGTCCGGGTCGGTGAGGACGGCCTCGGCGGGCAGCCCGGTCAGCAGGCGGTCGAGGAGGGTTCCGGTGTCGTGGTCGCGAGGCGCTTCGATACGGCTCATGATCACAGCGTCGCACTCGCGGCCATCGGTGTGAACCCCGTCCACGCGCGGCTTCGGCTGCCGGGGCACGGTCGTCGTACTGACGCAGAGTGAGCGCCATGGAGAACGAACAGCGGAGCCCGGGTACGTCCCTGGTGGCGGAGCCGCGCAGGCGCCGCTCCCCCGTTCTGCGGCGGGTGCTGATCGCCTCGGTCGCCGGATGCGCCATGGTCGGCGGGCTGCTGTGGCTGCTGCCCGAGGAACCGCGCCGGGTGCCGCCGCCCGCGCCGGGACCCAAGACGCAGGCGCTGACCGCGGTCACCGCGGGGGTGCCGGCCGCGCTGCCCGACCTGGCCGCGCTGATCGGCGACCGCGAGGCCCGGGTGCGGACCAATCCGCGGGACGCGCGCTCCTGGGCGGTGCTCGGGGTGGCCTACGTGGAGCAGGGGCGGCGGACCGGCGACGCCCTGTACTACCCGAAGGCCGACGACGCCCTCCGCACCTCGCTGAAGGTCCGCGCGAAGGGCAACGACGCGAGCGCCGTGGCGATGGACGGCCTGACGGCGCTCGCGAACGAGCGGCGGGACTTCCGGGCGGCCCGGACCTGGGGCGAGGCCGCGGTGAAGCTGGCGCCGAAGCGCTGGACGACGTATCCGCTGCTGATCGACGCGTACACCGGCCTCGGCGACTACAAGGCGACCCGGCGGACCCTCGAAAAGCTCCAGGAACTGCACTCCGGACCCGCCGTGATGGCGCGCGCCGCCGAGGTCTACCGCGACCGGGGCTGGCGCGAGGACGCCGCCGCCCAGCTCGCCGACGCGGCGGCCGGGGCGACCGCGCCCGCCGAACAGGCGGCCTGGTGGCAGCGGGCCGGGGAACTGGCCTGGGAGCGCGGGGACCGGGAGGTGGCGCTACGGCACTTCGAGGCGGCCGTACGCATCGATCCCGACCAGCGGGAGGCACTCGCCGGAGAGGGCCGCGCCCTGGCCGCCCTGGGCCGCACCTCGGAGGCCCTGAACGCCTACCAGGTCGCCCTCGCCAAGCAGCCGACCCCCGAATACGCCCTGGAACTGGGCGAGTTGTACGAGTCGCTGGGCCTCACCCAGGCGGCCCGGGTGCAGTACGACACCCTGCGGACCCTGGTGACCCGGGACACCGCGGGCGGGGTCGACGACGAGCTGGTGCTCGGCGTGTTCGAGGCGGACCACGGGGACGTACAGGATGCCGTACGGCGGCTGCGCGCCGAGTGGGCCCGGCAGCCGGGGATCCCGGTGGCGGACGCGCTGGGGTGGGCACTGCACCGGGCAGGGCAGGACGCGGAGGCGCTGAAGTTCGCGTCGGTGGCGACGGACAAGGTGCACGGGGGCGGGGTGCGGGACGCGCTGTACGCGTTCCACCGGGGCATGATCGAGCGGGAGTTGGACAAGACCGCGTCCGCGCGCCGGCATCTCCAGGAGGCGCTGCAGATCAACCCGTACTTCTCCCCGCTGCGGGTGCCGCTGGCACAGCAGGCGCTGGCGGCCCTGGGCGAGCCGCCGGCCGAGCCGCTCCCCACGGACAAGGAACCGCAGGACAAGGAGCCGCAGGAGAAGACGGCTTGACGTCCGGGGACCGCGGCTACGGCTTCAGGCAGAGCGAGAACCGGCGTGCCCCGGCCTCCCCGGACGCGAAGCCCAGGCACAGTCGGGTGCCGGGCTTGGTGCGGACCGCCAGGCCCTCCGGTTCGCGGTAGGTGAGGGTGTGGGCGGCCTCCGTGCGTGACTGCTGGAGGAGTTCGCCGGTGCGGATGTCGAGGCAGGAGACGTAGGTGTTGCCGTGTTTCGCGGGTGGGTTGGTGATGGAGTCGTAGGCGGTGCCCGCGAGTTGGTAGAGGTGGTCGCCGTCGAGGGCGTAGCCCTGGAACGGGATCGCCGGGTCGGGGTGGGCGCCGGTCTGCGCGATGTCGGCGAGGGGCGTGGCGTAGTCGCGGGCCACGAAGGCGTCCAAGTCCCAGACGCGGTAACGGGGTTGGCCGGCGATGCGGTAGCGGACGGCGATGCGGTTGGACGTCGCGCAGACCGTGGGCTGGTTGTTGGTGGAGTTCGCGATCGGCTTGCGGATCGCGACGTCGGCGGCGGTGCGGACCGCGCCGTTGGCGAAGTGGAAGCGGGTGACGGCCTGGCCGTAGGCGCCGCCTGAACCGGCCTTCGCGGCGGCCTCGGTCCAGATCCAGACGTCTCCGTCGGGGGTGTTCTGCACGCCCATGCTGACGCCGTGCCCGAAGCCCTGGAGGTGCATGTGGCCGAGCGACCTGCCCGTGTAGTCGAGCTGGTTGAGGCAGAGGTTGCCCGCGTCGGCGCCGCCCTGTCTCGACTGGAGGACGTACAGGCGCTGGTGGACCTCGTCGAGGGCGAACGACTGGAGGACCGTGGGTTCGTGCAGGGTGCCCTTGTTCCAGAGCCAGCGCACCGCCGGGGCGGTCAGGTCGATGGGCGCGTCGGCCACGGTCCTCCCAAGTCCCTTGCGGGACCCCTGAGTTACAGGTTGCCCCGCTTTTCCTGCTCCCGCTCGATCGCCTCGAACAGGGCCTTGAAGTTGCCCTTTCCGAAGCCCATCGAGCCGTGCCGTTCGATGAGTTCGAAGAACACCGTAGGACGGTCCTGGACCGGCTTGGTGAAGATCTGGAGAAGGTAGCCGTCCTCGTCGCGGTCGGCGAGGATCTTCAGCTCGCGCAGGGTCTCGACGGGGACACGGGTGTCGCCGACCCACTCGCCGAGGGTGTCGTAGTACGAGTCCGGGGTGTCGAGGAACTTGACCCCGGCCGCGCGCATGGTCCGTACCGTCCGCACGATGTCGTTGGTGTTGAGCGCGATGTGCTGGACGCCCGCGCCGCCGTAGAACTCCAGGTACTCGTCGATCTGGGACTTCTTCTTGGCGACGGCCGGTTCGTTGATCGGGAACTTGACCTTCAGGGTGCCGTCGGCCACGACCTTCGACATCAGCGCGCTGTACTCGGTGGCGATGTCGTCGCCCACGAACTCCTTCATGTTCGTGAAGCCCATGACCTTGTTGTAGAAGCCGACCCACTCGTTCATGTGGCCGAGCTCGACATTGCCGACGCAGTGGTCGATGGCCTGGAACGTGCGGTGGGCGGGCGCCTCGACGAGCGGGTCGGCGGGGGCGAAGCCGGGGAGGTACGGGCCGTCGTAGCCGACGCGCTCGACCAGGGTGTGGCGGGTCTCGCCGTAGGTCGCGATCGCGGCGAGGACGACCGTGCCGTGCTCGTCCTTCAGCTCGTACGGCTCGGCGAGCGAGCGGGCGCCGTGCCCGACGGCGTAGGCGTGGGCGGCGCGCGCGTCCGGCACCTCGATGGCGAGGTCGACGACGCCGTCACCGTGCTCGGCCACATGGCGGGTGAGGAACTCGCCCCAGGGCGTGGACGGCTTGATCACGGAGGTGAACACGAAGCGGGCGGAGCCGTTGGTGAGGACGTACGAGGCGGTCTCGCGGCTGCCGTTCTCCGGTCCGGAGTAGGCGACCAGCGTCATGCCGAAGGCCGTGGAGTAGTAGTGCGCCGCCTGCTTGGCGTTGCCCACGGCGAAGACGACCGCGTCCATTCCCTTGACCGGGAAGGGGTCGGCCTGCCGGGCGGTGTCGGGAGTGTGGTGAGTGGTCTGCGTCATGAGCGCAGGCTCCCCCTGTTCGGCAAGGTGCGCAATAGTTTGCGTTTCTGCTGGGCAGCTTGTTCAGTGGTACGACCGTTTCGGCGGGCTTTATGTACAGGATGACCATCCTCGGAGGCGGGCACATGGGGATCGATCAGCTCGACGGCCGGATCATCGTGCTGCTGGCCGAGGAGCCGCGCATCGGCGTCCTGGAGATGTCCCGGCGGCTGGGGGTCGCCCGGGGGACGGCGCAGGCGCGGCTGGACCGGCTTCAGTCGAATGGAGTCATCCGCGGCTTCGGGCCGCAGGTCGATCCGGCGGCGCTCGGCTATCCGGTCACGGCGTTCGCGACGCTGGAGATCCGGCAGGGGCAAGGCACGGACGTCCGGGCGCACTTGGCGACCGTCCCGGAGGTGCTCGAACTGCACACCACCACCGGCAGCGGGGACATGCTGTGCCGGCTGGTGGCCCGCTCGAACGCCGATCTCCAGCGGGTCATCGACCGGGTTGTCGGTTTTGATGGCATTGTCCGGGCCGCCACCGCGATCGTGATGGAGAACCCGGTTCCGCTGCGGATCATCCCGCTGGTGGAACAGGCGGCCGAGGACGTCAACCGGCCGACGTAGGGGTGTGTGCATGTGAGCTTCTGGGAGTACTTGGGCAACCGGCACCAGCAGCTGCTCACCGACGCCTACCAACACGCCAGCGCGGTCTTCCAGTGCATGGTCGTGGCCACGCTGATCGGGGTGGTGCTCGGGGTCGTGACCTATCGGAGCGAGTGGGCGGGCAACCTCGCCACCACGGCCACCTCGACCATTCTGACCATTCCGTCGCTCGCCATGATCGGTCTGCTCATTCCGATCGTGGGGCTCGGCGTCCCGCCCACGGTCATCGCGCTGACCCTGTACGGCCTGCTGCCGATCGTCCGCAACGCGATCGTGGGGCTGCGCGGGGTCGACCCGTCCCTGGTGGACGCGGCGAAGGGCATCGGGATGTCCCGGCTGATGCGGCTCGCGCGGGTCGAACTGCCGCTCGCCTGGCCGCCGATCCTCACCGGAATCCGGGTCTCCACCCAGATGCTGATGGGCATCGCGGCCATCGCTGCGTACGCCTCCGGGCCCGGCCTCGGCAACGAGATCTTCCGCGGCATCGGCTCCCTGGGCAGCAAGAACGCCCTCAACCAGGTGCTCGCGGGAACGCTCGGGATCATCGTCCTGGCGCTGCTGTTCGACGCCGCGTACGTCCTTCTCGGACGGCTGACCATTCCCAGGGGGATCCGTGCCTGAGCCGTCCACGACCACGTCCGGTGCCTCCATCGAGCTGGAGAACCTGACCAAGAGATATCCCGGTAGCCCGCAGCCCGCCGTCGACAGCGTCAACATGGAGATCAAGGCGGGCGAGTTGGTCGTCTTCGTCGGGCCCTCCGGCTGCGGCAAGTCGACCACGCTCAAGATGATCAACCGGCTGATCGAACCGACCGGCGGCCGGATCCGCATCAACGGCGAGGACGTCACCGACATCGACCCGGTGAAACTGCGCCGCAAGGTCGGCTACGCGATCCAGTCCAGCGGCCTCTTCCCGCACATGACGGTCGCCCAGAACATCGCACTCGTCCCGAGGATGATCGGCTGGTCGAAGTCCCGGATCAGGGACCGCGTGGAGGAGATGCTCGACCTGGTCGGGCTCGACGCCGGCGAGTTCCAGGGCCGCTATCCGCGCCAGCTCTCCGGCGGGCAGCAGCAACGCGTGGGCGTGGCAAGGGCGTTGGCGGCCGATCCGCCGGTGCTGCTGATGGACGAGCCGTTCGGCGCGGTCGACCCGATCACCCGCGACCACCTCCAGGACGAGTTGATCAGGCTCCAGCACGAACTGCACAAGACGATCGTCTTCGTCACCCACGACTTCGACGAGGCGATCAAACTGGGCGACCGGATCGCGGTGCTGCGCGAACGCTCGCACATCGCGCAGTTCGACACCCCGGAGGCGATCCTCACCAACCCGGCGGACGACTTCGTGTCCGGGTTCGTCGGCGCCGGGGCCGCCCTCAAGCGGCTGAACCTCACCCGCGTACGGGACGTGGAGATCACCGACTATCCGACGGTGACGGTCGACGACCCGCTCCAGACCATCTTCAACAAGCTTCGGGACAGCGGCACCAACGAGATCCTGCTGCTCGACAAACGCGGCCGGCCCTACAAGTGGCTGCGGCGCGGCGACATGATGCGCGCCAAGGGCTCACTGGCCCGCGCGGGCACGCTGGTCAGCGACACCGTGACGCGGGACGCGACACTCCGGGACGCGCTGGAGGCCGTGCTGACGGACAACGCGGGGCGGGTCGCGGTGACCGGGCGGCGCGGCGAGTACATCGGTGTGGTCGACATGGAGACGCTGATGAACTCCGTGCACGAACTCCTGGAGGCCGACCGGCTGGAGGCGATGGAGGCCCAGCACGAACTGGAGGAGGCCCGGGCCCTCCAGACGCACGCCGAGCAGGAGGGCGCCGGCGGGGAGGAGAAGGCGTGACGACCACTCCCGAGCTGGAAGAGGAGGAGACGGAGGCCACCGTGCCCCCGACTCCCCCCAAGCGGCGCATCACCTGGCAGAAGCTGACCATCCTGCCCGCGTTCCTGGTGGCGGTCCTGCTGGCGACCTGGCTGTGGTTCAACCAGGCGCACCTGGACGCCATTTCGGAGAACGCGCTCTCCAACGGGCAGGTGAGCAAGGCCCTTTGGCAGCACGTCCAACTCACCGTGATCTCCACGTTCTTCGTGCTGATCATCGCGATCCCGCTGGGCATCCTGCTGACCCGCGGGGCGTTCCGGAAGGCCGCCCCGGTCGCGATGACCTTCGCCAACATGGGCCAGGCGACCCCGGCCATCGGCCTGTTGGCCCTGCTGGTGATCTGGCTGGGCACCGGCGAGAAGGCGGCCCTGATCGGCATCATCATCTACGCCGTCCTGCCGGTGCTGTCCAACACCATCGCGGGCCTGAAGGCCAACGACCCGACTTTGCTGGAGGCGGCCAGAGGCATCGGCATGTCCCAACTCGGCGTCCTGGGACGGGTCGAGCTGCCCCTCGCGGTCCCGCTGATCCTGGCCGGCGTCCGAACCGCCCTCGTCCTCAACGTCGGTACGGCGACTCTGGCGACCTTCGGCGGGGGCGGCGGCCTCGGCGTGCTGATCACCACCGGCATCACCACCCAGCGGATGCCCGTCCTGGTCCTCGGCTCGATCCTCACGGTCAGCCTCGCGCTGCTGGTGGACTGGCTGGCCTCCCTGGCCGAACTCCTGCTGCGCCCACGGGGGTTGGAGGTGGGCACGTGAAGCGGACCTGTCTGGTGGCGGTCGGTGCGCTGATCGTCGTATCCGGCTGCGGACTGACCAGCGGCTCCCCGATGGTCGACGACGTCAGCCCCGGCACCGTCGGGCGGGGCGAGCCCCTCAAGGGCGCCCATCTCACCGTCACGTCGAAGGAGTTCACCGAGCAGCTGATCCTGGGCGCGATGATGGGCATCGCCTTCGAGGCGGCCGGCGCGGACGTCCTCGACCGGACCGGCATCCAGGGGTCGATCGGAGCGCGGGAGGCCGTCAAGTCCGGTGACGCGGACGGGATGTACGAGTACACCGGCACCGCGTGGATCACCTACCTGGGCAACAGCAAGCCGATCACCGACCCGATGAAGCAGTGGCAGGCGGTACGGGACGCGGACCTCAAGAACGGCCTGACCTGGCTGCCTCCCTCCGCCCTCAACAACACCTACGCGCTCGCCATGAACCAGGCCAACTTCAAGAAGTACGGCACGAAGACGCTCTCGGACGTGGCCGCGCTGGCGAAGAAGGACCCGGGCGCGGTGACGCTGTGCGTGGAGAGCGAGTTCGCCAACCGCGCGGACGGACTGCCCGGCATGGAGAAGGCGTACGGCATGAGCATCCCGGCGAAGAACATCACGCAGATGGACACCGGGATCATCTACACCCAGGTGAAGAAGGGCAGTTGTACCTACGGCGAGGTCTTCACCACCGACGGCCGCATCAAGTCCATGAACCTCGCGGTGATGGCCGACGACAAGAAGTTCTTCCCCAACTACAACGCGGCGCCCGAGATCAACACCAAGGCCCTGAAGAAGTGGCCGGCGATCGCGGAGGTCCTCGCCCCGGTCACGAAGAAGCTGAACAACACGGTGGCGCAGGCGTTGAACGCCAAGGTGGACGTCGACGGGGAGGACCCGCATCAGGTGGCGCTGGACTGGATGAAGGCGGAGGGGTTGGTCAAGTAGAGGTTCTGCCGGGAGTTACCAAGGATTGCTTGCAAAGAAGTGGTTGCATCGACTTCTTTGCAACGCTACCTTTGTAAGCATGCAGGAGCACGGAGAACGGAAACGCCGCCACCTCGATGCCCGCTCGCTGCGCGGCCTGGCACACCCGCTGCGGATGCAGTTGCTGGACGCGCTGCGGGACAACGGACCGGCCACCGCCTCGCAACTGGGCGTCCGGCTGGGCGAGTCCAGCGGCGCAACCAGTTACCACCTGCGTCAGCTCGCCGCGCACGGGTTCGTCGAGGACGCCCCCGAGCACGGCAAGGGACGCGAGCGATGGTGGCAAGCGGTGGACCAGGGGATCGTCTTCGACACCGAGGCCTTCGCGGACGCCGGCCCCGAGGTCCGGGGGCTCGCGGAGGCGTACCTGCATGAGATGGCGAACACGCACGCCCGCGAGTTGATCACGTGGCTCAACACCCGGAACAACTGGCCCGAGTCCTGGTCCCGCAGCTCCGACATGAGCAACGCGACCATGCGTCTCACGCCCGACCTCGCCGCCGAACTCGTCGGCAAGATGCACGCCCTGATTGACGACTACCGAGGTCGTGTCCCCGACAAGGACACCGCTGAATCCGAGCAAGTGCGCATCCACACCCACCTGTTCCCCATAGAAACCGATTAAGAGGAACCCCATGCATCCCGAGACCCACCTCGCGCTGCACCACGCCCGCACCGCCGAGCTCCAGGCCCAGGCCGAGGCCCACCGCCTCGCCGCCGAGGCCAGGGCGCCCCGGCCCGAGCTCCGTACCCGCGTCGGCTGGACCCTCGTAGAACTGGGTCTGCGGCTGGCCGCCGCGCCGAACAACCCGAAGCCCGCCGTGGCCTAACAGCCCGGTACGGAGCCCTTACCCGACTCCAGCGCCTCCAGGGCGCTCACCGCGCCCTTCAGCGAGGTGACCGCCACCAGCCGTAGCCCCTTGGGCAGTTCGGACTTGGCGTCCGAGCACTCGGCCTTCGGCACCAGGAACACCGTCGCCCCGTCACGGCGCGCGGCCTGGGTCTTGAGGGCCACTCCCCCGACCGCGCCGACCGTGCCGTCGGTGCCGATCGTCCCCGTACCGGCGATGGTGCGACCGCCCGTGAGATCGCCGCCGTTGCCGTCGCCCTTCAGCTTGTCGATGATCCCCAGAGTGAACAGCAGCCCCGCGCTGGGGCCGCCCACATCGGCGAGCGTGAGCGTGACCTTCACCTTCTTGTCGCTGAGGTTCAGGTAGTTGAGCGCTGCCGTGGTCGCGTCGTCCTGCGACTCCTGCATCTGCTCGGTGTTGTGCTGCTCGATCTCCTTGACGCTGTTGCCGCTCGGATAGACCGAGTCACGGGGCATGACCGCCCGGTCGGTGCGGAACCAGCTGTCGATCACATCGCTCAACGACACATGCTGATCGGGTCCGGTCGCCTCGATCGTGGTCATGCGCAACTGGCCGCTCGTCGTGCGCACGGGCGCCCCGGTGATCGTGATCACCGGGGTGCCCTTGTTCTCGCCGAGCACGTTCGCGGTGAGACCGGGCTGGGTCAGCGAGAACGGCAGCGGCGCGAAGACCGCCGTGGCGAGCAGCGCCACGACGGGCAGGGCACAGACGGCTACGGCCCAGGGGCGCGTGAGGCGAGAGAGGAGCACGGGATCAATCTAACGCGACGGTCACTTTCGGCCGTGCGCCGGTCACCCGATCGTCATGAACGCTCAGCGCAGGGCTTCGGCCACCTCGCGGGCCGCGTCCACGACCCGCGGCCCCACCCGTTCGGGCACCGCGTCGGCCAGCATCACCACGCCGACGCTGCCCTCGACCCCCGTGACCCCGAGCAGCGGAGCCGCGGCGCCGCTCGCGCCCGCCTCCAACTCCCCGTGCGTCAGGGTGTATCCGGGCTCGTCCGCGCCCTGGTGCCGGGCGGCGAGAATCGCGCGGCCCGCGGCGCCCCGGTCCAGGGGGTGGCGGAAACCGGCCCGGTAGGCCACGTGGTAGTCGGTCCAGGTCGGCTCGACCACGGCGACGGCGAGGGCGTCCGCCCCGTCGACCAGGGTGAGATGGGCGGTCGCCCCTATGTCCTCGGCCAGCGACCGCAGCGCGGGCAGCGCCGCCTCCCGTACGAGGGGGTGCACCTGGCGGCCCAGCCGCAGCACCCCGAGCCCGACCCGGGCCCGGCCGCCGAGATCACGTCGTACGAGAGCGTGCTGTTCCAGGGTGGCCAGCAACCGGTACACGACGGTCCGGTTGACGCCCAGCTTGTTGGACAGTTCGGTGACGGTCAGCCCGTGGTCGGTGTCGGCCAGCAGTTTGAGGACGCGCAGTCCCCGGTCGAGCGTCTGGGAGGTCTCCGCGGTCACGACGCCCACTCCTTAAGTGGTGAGGTCGGCGGCCCCCTCGCGGCGGATGCGTCACCGAGTCCCGTCAGTGACGCGCTTCAGAGGCCGCCGATCGGCGAGGCGGCCCGGCGTGTCCGGGCCCAGTCGCTTCACGGCTGCGCTCCGCGGCGGCGCTGCCACGGGGCGTGTGCGTAGCGGGACAGTAGCGAAGCCGGTTCGCTGAGCGGAAGTCTCCGTCCAGAATCCGGGCACCACCTGGTACGGACCGGTTCGGTTCACGGTGATATGTCCTGACCTGCGGGTCGCCCGCGCACAACTTCCGTACGAATGTGCGGGATCGACGGGGTGGGTCAGCGCATACGCGTGGCCCACTCCTGGACCTTCGCGATGCGCTGCCGCAGCTGCCCCGCCGTGGCCTCGGCGCTCGGCGGGCCGCCGCAGGTGCGGCGCAGTTCGGTGTGGATGACGCCGTGCGGTTTGCCGGTCTGGTGGACGTACGCGGAGACCATGGTGTTGAGCTGTTTCCGCAGCTCCATCATCTCCTTGTGGGAGACGACGGGCCGCCGCTCGGCGGGCAGTTCGAGCAGGTCGGCCTCGGAGTCCGGCTTCTTGCGGCTGTGCGCGATCTGCCGGGCCTGCCGCTTCTGGAGCAGCAGCTGCACCTGGTCGGGTTCGAGGAGCCCGGGGATGCCGAGGTAGTCCTGCTCCTCCTCGCTCCCCGGGTGCGCCTGCATGCCGAACTCGGCACCGTCGTAGAGCACCCGGTCGAAGACGGCCTCGGACTCCAGCGCCTCGAAGGCGAACTGCTCCTGCTCGCCGGTGTCCTCGTCCTGCTCCTTGTTCGCCTCGTCCATCTCCTGCTCGGACTCGGCGTACGGGTCCTCCTCGCCCTCCTTCTTGGGCTTGTCGAGGGCGTGGTCGCGCTCGACCTCCATCTCGTTGGCGAAGGTGAGGAGGTCGGGGACGGTCGGAAGGAAGACGGAGGCCGTCTCGCCCCGGCGCCGGGACCGCACGAAGCGCCCGACGGCCTGGGCGAAGAAGAGGGGCGTGGAGATGGTGGTGGCGTAGACCCCGACGGCGAGCCGAGGCACGTCGACGCCCTCCGACACCATCCGCACCGCGACCATCCACCGGTCGTTGCTCGCCGCGAAGTCGTCGATGCGCTTGGAGGCACCGGTGTCGTCGGACAGGACGACGGTCGCCTTGGAGCCGGTGATCTCGCGGATCAGTTTGGCGTAGGCGCGCGCGGAGTCCTGGTCGGAGGCGATGACGAGCGCGCCGGCGTCCGGGATGCCCTTCCGGACCTCGGTCAGCCGCTGGTCGGCGGCGCGCAGCACGCTCGGCATCCACTCACCGCGCGGATCCAGCGCCGTACGCCAGGCCTGGCTGATCGCGTCCTTGGTCATCGGCTCGCCGAGCCGCGCGGCGATCTCGTCACCGGCCTTGGTCCGCCAGCGCATGTTGCCGCTGTAGGAGAGGAAGATGACCGGCCGGACGACATGGTCGGCGAGCGCGTTGCCGTAGCCGTAGGTGTAGTCGGCGGAGGACCGCCGGATCCCGTCGTTCCCTTCCTCGTACGTCACGAAGGGAATGGGATTGGTGTCGGACCGGAACGGCGTACCGGTCAGCGCGAGCCGCCGGGTGGCCGGCTCGAAGGCTTCGAGGCACGCCTCGCCCCACGACTTCGAGTCACCGGCGTGGTGGATCTCGTCGAGGATGACGAGGGTCTTGCGCTGCTCCACCCGATTCCGGTGCAGCATGGGCCGCACGCCGACGCCGGCGTACGTGACGGCGACCCCGTCGTAGTCCTTGCCGAGCGGCCCGGCGCTGTACTCCGGGTCGAGCTTGATCCCTATCCGCGCGGCCGCCTCCGCCCACTGCTTCTTGAGGTGCTCGGTCGGCGCGACCACGGTCACCTGCTGCACGACATGGTGGTGCAGCAGCCAGGAGGCGAGGGTGAGCGCGAAGGTCGTCTTGCCGGCGCCGGGTGTCGCGACCGCGAGAAAGTCCCGCGGCTGCTCCTGGACATACCTCTCCATCGCCCCCTGCTGCCAGGCACGCAGCTTGCTGGCGGTGCCCCAGGGGGCGCGGCCGGGGAAGGCCGGGGAGAGGTGGTGGGTGTTGGCGGAGGAGGCGGCGGTGGTAGTCACGGTCTCCGTTTGGTTGGTAGGGCGGCTCGGCGAGGGCGTCTGCGTCGGCTTGAGCTTCGGCTCGGGCTCGGGGCTCGGCTTCGGCTACGTATGACAACCGGGCCACCCTACCGGCGGGCCGGCGCTGTCAACGTGCGGACGACGCCGGGGTGGGTGGGGATGGGACTGAGGTCACAGATCACGGGAGTGGTGAGCGCGCGTGGCCGGCGCGCGGAGCACAGCGGTCGGGCAGCCGGGCGGTTCTGCCGGACGTCCGATCTGGTAACGCGCGGTTCCGCCTAGTGTCACCGTGATTCCTTCCGCACCCTCGTGGTCACCCAAGCCCCCACCAACGCCACCCCCGCCATCGGCAGAAACACGGCGGCGAAGGCAGCCGGATGAGAGCCGCCACTCGCCGAACCGACCACATGCCCGACCGTGCCCCCGCCCAGCGCACCGAACGCGGCCCCGCCGACGGACAGCAGCACGACGTTGGACAGCCCGTCGGAGATCTGGAGCGCGGCCGAGTTGGAGCCCGCCTCCTCCGGCGCGGAGAGCTGGAGCAGCAGCACGCTGGTGGAGGACATCACCAGCCCCATCCCGAAACACCCGAACCCCCACGCGACGGCCACGGTCCACACGGGAACCGTATGGATGAGGACGCTCGGAGCCGCGGCGATCGCACCGGCCACCAGCACCATCCCGAACGTCATCAGGCGTACCCGGTACGGCTCGACCCGCGCCCGCGCCTGGACCCACGACCCGAGCGCCCACGTCCCGCCGCCCGCCGCGAGCGAGAACCCGGCCAAGGTCGGCGACAGCCCCCGCTGGGTCACCAGCATCAACGGCACGAAGGACTCCGCCGAGATGAACGCCCCGGCCCCCAACCCCCGCAACAACACGACCGACGGCAGCCCCCGCGCCGCCCGGTACGTACCGCGCGGCAACAGCCCGAGCACGGCCGGCACGAGCAGCGCGACGCCCGCGGCGGCCGGGACCAGCGAGAACCACGTCAGATCCTGAGCGGCGTACTGAAAGAGCCCGGCACCGAGCGAGATCCCGAGGGCGAGCCGGATCCGGCGCCGGTCGAAGGAGCCGGGCGAGCCGGGCGGCTCACCTGTGTCGCCTATGGGCCCGCCCGCCCGCCGCCGTATCTGCGGAAGGGCCAGCGCGAGCGGAAAGACGACCAGCACCGGAATCCCGACGAACACCCAACGCCAGCCCAGCTGTTCGGTCACCGCGCCGGCGGCGAGCGGCCCGACGACGGACGGCACCACCCAGCTCGCGGCGAACGCGGCCACGATGCCGGGCCGCAACCGCTCCGGATAGGCCCGCCCGATCACCACGTACAGAGCGACGATGACCAGCCCACCGCCCAGCCCCTGCACGGCCCGCCCCAGCACGAACACCCACATGACCTGGGCGGTCCCCGCGACCAGCAACCCGGCGGCGAACGCCCCGATCCCGGTGGTCAACGCCCCGAGCGGCCCCCGCCGGTCCGACCACTGCCCGGCCAACACCATCCCGAAGAGACTCGTCGTGAAGTACCCGGAGAACGCGAACGCGTACAACGCCACCCCGTCCAGCTCCCGAGCCGCAACGGGCATGGCCGTCCCCACGGCCGTCGCCTCGAAGGCGATCAACAGCACCACGGACACGATCCCGACACTGAGCGCCCGATACGACCGCCCCAGCACCCCGCCCCGACACTCATCGACCAGGTCAGGGGCAGCATCCGTGACGCCGGCGTCACGCGGTTCGAGGACGGTCATGCGGGCCAGCGTAAGGCTCATCTCACGGGTTAACCCCTGTCAAAAGAAGGTTCGGGTCTGCGACCTTGGTCGTACGACCGCTGCCCCCCACTCCCCCATTCATGAACGCGGTATGGCAGTCCCGTTGCACCACCCCCGGCCCCCTTGCCCGGGCCCATCCCCCACCCATACGGTCAACTCACCAACCACGGCCGTGTGCCCGAGTGGTTCAGGGACTCGCCTGCAAAGCGAGTTACGCGGGTTCGATTCCCGCCACGGCCTCTGGATGCCTGACCAGGCATAGCGAATGGGCGGTACTCCACCTGGGGTGCCGCCCTTCTTGCGCGGTGTGGCGGCTAACCCGCGGAGCAGAGGCTGGCTGGTGATGGTTCCGCCGCCCCAGCCGTCGCTGGCCCACGCGGACAGTTGAGCGGTGGACCGAGCCTCGGCGGCTCAGGCAACCTTCCCAGGCGCCGAGTCGTCTTGCCCCGCATGGAGATGACGAGCCTGAGCACTCCGGTGACATGGGTCGACGTGCGGGACGCCCTGCCTTCGAGTGGTACGCCGGTGGCTGCCGCGATCACCGGGCGGTATCCGGCCGACGATGGCACCGAGTCCAGTGCCGCGCCGGGTGAGGAATTCTGGCTGGTGCGGCCGATGTATTTCACCTCTCTGCACTTCGGTGCGGACGGGACCGAGCACCGGGACTGCTTCGTCGATTCCGACGGGGTCGTCCGGCTGGCCTACGGGCTCGACAGCGCCGAGACCGTGACGCATTGGGCCGAACTGCCCACGCTGCCGGGTGAGATGACGGCGCGTGCGGTGCTCGGGGAGAGCGTGCAGGCGGCTCTCCAGCGTGCGTGGAGTGCCCAGTCCCGAGGCTGACTCACCTCCGCGCCCGCCACAGGTCCCGCAGCAGTGCGATCTCCGCCATGTGGTGGATGAATTCCAGGTTGGCCCCTGCCACGACGGCTATGTACGGGTTGTCGGGGTCGGAGCCGTACGGGTATTGGGAGAAGCCGACCACGTCCAACTGGTCCTCCGTCACCGTGGCTACGGCTGCGCGCCAGCGGTCGATCACCGGCCAGAAGTCGTCCAGGGTCTGGGCCGCCCAGGGGCTGAAGTCGACCATCTGCTTGGGGTCACGGCGTCGTTCGCCGAACGTCCACTCCCACGCCCCCGCGAACTGGAAGTGCAGATGGCCCAGGCGCCACGCGATCGTCGTGATCGGGGTCGTGTCCGGTTCGGGCTCGCCCGTGTGGGCGAGGACCTGCTCGACCCGTTCGACGGTCACGCTCCAGTCGTCGGCGATCTTGTCGACGGTCATGCCGTCGGCGGCCTGGCGGGCGACCTCGGCGTACTCGCTCGCCGGGATGTCCGGTGCGCCCAGGTCGAGGACCCACTCTCCCGGTCCGAACGCCCTCGGTGTCACCGCCTCGCTCCGGCGGCGGAGGGACCAGCAGTCGGGCGCCGGCTCCCAGAGGTACTCCTCATCGCCGAGTCCCGTCAGCCGGACCTGGGCCATCTCCCGGGCCTTGTCGAACTGCTCCAGCAGCAGGCCCAGTCGGTCGGTCCGTGTGTGTTCGGTGTCCATGTCCCGTTCCCCCTCGCCGCGTTGCAGTCAGGCGGAGGGAACGTAGCGGCTCACCTCGCTTCCGCGCGAACGAGTTTCGCCGCCGACCGCGCCTTCGTCCGCGTCCGCCTCAGAGCACCCCACCCGCCTCGTCCTGGAACGCCTCCGTCCAGTAGTGCGGGTGGCGTCGGCCGGCCGCCCCTGTCTGTCGGCCCGTCGGGTCCACCGTCGACAGGGTCTGGAGCATCGTCGTGGCCAACTGGTCGTACGCCTCTGCCGTCAGTTCGCCCGAGAGGTTCGCGTCGATCGCCCGCTCGCGGTGGAGCAGCCAGAGGGTGAAGGCGAGGGTCGAGACGTCCGTGTTGAGCGGGGCCAGCGTCGCTTCCGGCTCGCTCCAGGTCAGGATCTCGCCCGTGGCGCCGTCCACCACCAGGCTGTTGTCCTCGACGAGATGGCCGAGGCGGATCAACTCGTCGGCGCGGGCGGGGAGTTCGTCGGCGGGCTCGTCCTCGTAGAACTCGGACAGGGTCGGGAGCGGGACGTCCGTGTCCAGCTGGAAGAGGAGCGCGTCCTCGGGCAGGCCCGTCTCGCGCAGGAAGCGGCGGGTCGGCTCGTGGGTGAGTGTGGCGGGGAAGTCGACCTCCTCGAAGCGGGCCACCGTGCCCTGGCCGAACTCCTGGTCCAGCAGGCGGGCCGGGATGTCGAGGGTCAGCCCCGATGTCGTGCCGGGGCCCGCGACCAGGGCCAGTGGGCGGATCAGGGCCGCCGCCTTCCAGAACGGGGGCACCTCGCCGTCCGTCTCCGACTCGAAGATCGAGAGCAGGTGGCGCGACGCCTCCGCCGCCGTCTGCGCGCCGTGGCGGCCCTCGTAGGAGGCGAACTGGCCGCTCAGGGCGGTCAGTTCGTCGGTGGTCGTGGTGAAGCGGGCCAGCGTTTCGATCGACGGGGCCAGCGGGCCGGTCTCCATCAGGTCCGGGCGGTCGTGGAAGAAGTACGTCGTGGCGATCTCGCCCGTCTCGCCGTCCAGCAGGATCGACTCCGCCTCGCCGCCGTCGGGTCCCCAGAGCGCGCCTATCACCAGCTGGTCCCGGAGCTCCGCCGCCAGCGGGTCGGGATCGCCCAGCGAGTCCGCGACCGTCCGCAGGCCCTCCCTGCGCAGCTCCTCGAACGTCAACAGGGCGCTGTCGCCCGGCAGTCCGGGGCCCGTCAGCCAGCGGCGCGTGGACGCGTGCGTGACGTACGGATCGAGGTCGTCCTCGGTCAAGGTGATCGTGGTCGCCGTAGAACCGGCGTCGGTCCTGCTCATCGTCGTTCCCCCGTGCATGGTTCCCCCGTGCGTGAATCTTCCCCGTGCGGCACCGGTGTTCCGCTGTCGTCCCCACTGCCCAGAACACTACGCGGCGCCACTGACAATGGCCCTGACCAGCGAAAACGCGGCGAGACCGCGGTGAGGACGCCTCGCGGAGCGCGGGCGGACGCGGAACGTCCGAAACGTCCTCACCCCCATCAGACGCTCAGACCCCCGTGAGCGTTCCCGTCCCTCGGCGACCGCTCCGCCGACGGCGCGCCTACTGCCCGTACTGTCCATTCGTCACAACCGCCGCCTGGGGGCGGATCGGCAGGCGGTTCACGGGGCGGCCGGTGGCGGCGCGTACGGCGGAGGCGATGGCTGCCGGGGAGGTGACGACCGGTACCGCGCTGACCGCCTTCGCTCCGAAGGGGGCGACCACGTCGCGTTCCTCGACGAGTTTGACGATCTTGATGTCGGGGGTGTCCAGGGCGGTGGGGAGGGCGTAGCCGGTGAGGTCGGGGTGGCGGATCAGCCCGCGCGCGGTGCGCAGGTTTTCCGTCAACGCGATGCCTACGCCCTGGGTGACGCCGCCTTCGATCCGGGCGACCAGTTGGGTCGGGTTCAGGATGCGGCCGACGTCCTGGGCGAGGGCAAGTTCGACGACCCTCACCGAGCCCAGTTCGATGTCCACGTCGACCACCGCGCGGATCGCGCAGAACGCGAGGCCCACGAAGGCGTCGCCCTGGCCCGCCTCGTCCAGGGGCTCGGTCGGGTGCGGGCGGCACTGGGCGGTGGCCCACAGTTCCTTGCCGTCCAGAGCCTCCGTGACGGTCGTCGAGAGGACGCCGTCGTACGACGTGATCTTGCCGTCGGTGATCTGGAGCAGTTCGGTGGACATGCCGAACTTGTGCGCCAGGGGCTGGAGGAGTTGGGTGCGGACCATTTTCGCGGCGCGTTCGACGGCGCCGCCCGAGACCCAGGTGTGGCGGCCGCGGCAGCCGGGACCCGCGGGAGGCTGATCGGTGTCTACGGGGGCGACGTGCACCTCGTCGATGCCCAGGGTCTCCTGGACGATCTGGCGGGCGAGGGTGGTGAAGCCCTGGCCGGTCTCGACGGCCGCGCACAGGACGGTCGCGATGCCGTCGTGGACCTTCACGGTGGCCGTGGAGACCTCGTCGGCGCCCTCGGCGCCGAGCATGTGGACCATGCCGAGGCCGTAGCCGACGCCCCGGCGTACCGCGCCCGGTTCGCCCGCGCCCTCGGGGCCGCCGGGCAGCAGCCACTCGTCCTCGGGGGTGTCCTTGGGGAGCTGCGGCAGCGGGAAGTCCCGTACGGCCTGGAGGAGTTCGGCGACCGGTGCCGGGCAGGTCACCGTCTGGCCGGTGGGGAGGACGTCACCGGTGGCCATGGCGTTGCGCAGGCGCAGCTCGGCCGGGTCCATGGCGAGCTTCTTGGCGAGTTTGTCCATCTGCGCCTCGTAGGCGGCGCAGACCTGCATGGCGCCCTCGCCGCGCACGTGCCCGGAGGGCGGGTTGTTGGTGCGGACGGCCCAGCCCTCGATGAAGGCGTTCGGGACGACGTAGGGGCCGCAGGCGAAGGAGACGGCGGCGGCCAGGGCCTCCGAGGAGGTGTCGGCGTAGGCGCCCGCGTCGAGGAGGACCTGGGCCTCGACCTTGACCAGGCGGCCGTCCTCGTCGGCGTGGTGGCGATAGCGCAGGAGCGTGGGGTGGCGGTGGGTGTGGCCGAGGAAGGACTCCTCGCGCGTGGCGGTGAGTTTGACCGGGCAGCCGGTCTTCAACGCGAGCAGTCCGAGCGGGAGTTGGAAGCCCTGGTCCTCGCGGTCGGCGGTGGCCCCGGGGACGCCGGTGACGACGACCTTGACGCGGTCGGGCTCCAGGCCGTAGCAGGCGGCGGCCGTGTCGCGGTCGGTGTGCGGGTCCGTGGAGGCGATGTACAGCTCGACGCCGCCGTCCGGGCGGGGCACGGCGAGGCCGGCCTCGGCGCCGATGGGGGCGGGGTCCTGGCGGCCGATGCGGTACAGGCCCTCGACGACGACGTCGCCGGCCGCGTCCGGGTCGCCGTGGCGCAGCGGGATGTGCCGGATCAGGTTGCCGTCGGGGTGCAGCGGTTCGGCCTCGAAGGCCTGCTCGGGGTCGGTCACCGGGTCGAGTACTTCGTACTCGACCATGATGGCGGCGGCGGCCATCCGCGCGGTGTCCGGGTGATCGGCGGCGACCGCGGCGATGGGTTCCCCGTGGTGGCGCACCACTTCGGAGGCGAACACCGGGCGGTCGGCGGTGCCGCGGCCGTAGCGGTCCTGGCCCGGCACGTCCTCGTGGGTGATGACGGCCCGTACGCCCGGCATGTCGCGCGCGTGGGACGTGTCGACGGACACGATGCGCGCGTGCGGGTGCGGTGAGCGCAGGACGGCCGCCCACAGGAGGCCCTCGGCCCACAGGTCGGCGGCGTACGGGAAGGTGCCCTCGGTCTTGGCGCGGGCGTCGGCGGCCGGGAGCGAGGCGCCCAGGCCGTGGCCCGGATGCTCCGGGGCGGGCGCGGCCTCCGTGGTCGCGGTGGCGGCTTCGTTGCTCACGCCTGACCTCCGTCCTGGCCGTACACCTGGTCCTGCGTGCGCGGGGACTCGAACGCCGACTGGTGGACACCACCGGCTCCGGGGCCCGCCTGGTGGGGAATACGCGCCTCGTCGCCGTCCGACTCAGGTTCGGCGGCAGCGGCGTGCGCCTCGCGTTCGGCGACGACTTCCTGTACGGCGTCCAGGACGCCCCGGTAGCCGGAGCAGCGGCACAGGTTGCCGCACAGGGCCTGGCGCGCCTCCAGTTCGGTGGGCGCGGGGTTGCCCTCCAGGAGGTCGTGCACGGTCATCGCCATGCCGGGTACGCAGAAGCCGCACTGCACGGCACCGCACTTGGCGAGCGCCCGCTGCACGTCCGAGGGCTGTCCCTCGACGGCGAGACCCTCGACCGTACGGACCTCGGAGCCGGCGGCGGTGACGGCGGGCACCAGGCAGGAGGCGACGAGCCGTCCGTCGACCTGGACGTTGCACGCGCCGCACTCGCCCTGGGAGCAGCCGTCCTTGGCGCCCGCGAGGCCGAGGCGTTCGCGGAGCACGTAGAGCAGCGACTCGCCGATCCAGGCGTCGGTGACGGGCCGGTCGGCGCCGTTGACGCGCAACACGTAGGAGGCGAGCGGGTGTTCGTCTCCGGGGAGCTTCGGGCCTGACTCGGCGTCCTCGTCCGGCGCGTCGGCGTCCGCGGCCGTCACGGGCGCCTCAGCGGCCTCCGGGGCGGCTTCGGCACCGTCGGACGCGTCGGCCGCCGCGGAGGGCTCAGCGGGCCTCTCAGTGGCCCCCTCGGCCTCTTCGGCATCGCCGCCCGCCGCGCCGTTCTCGTCGACCGACTGGGCGTCGGTCGCGGCGAGTTCGGCGGAGGCGTCGTCGTGGCGGTCGCCGCGCGCGTCGCCGTAGGGGTCGGCGGCGGCCTCGGTGCGGGCGTGCGCGTACGGGTCGCTGCCCTGGGGTTCCTCGTACGGGCGGCGGGTCGACTCGGCGGCCGGGTGCGCCTCGGACCGGTCGGCCGGGTGTGCGACACCGCGTCCGTCGGTGTCCGTCGCCGGGTACGCGGTGCCCCTGCCGTCGGTGCCGGTCGCGGGGTAGGCCGTGCCCCGCCCGTCGGTGCCGGTCGCGGGGTAGGCCGCGCCTCGGCCGTCGGTGTGCGCGTCGGACTGTACGGGCCGTTCCGTCACGCCCGTGCCGGACGCCTGCTGGGCCCAGTTCTGGCCCGCGCCGTCCGTCGCCCAGGGCGCGGGCGCGCCGCCGGGCAGGGTGGCGGGCGGGGTGCCGCCCCACTGCTCGACCAGGGCGGAGGTGGTGAACTCGCCCGACTCGTCCGGGAGATCGCCCCCGGCGACGGGGATCGACCACTCCCCGGTCACGTCGTGACCGGGCGCGGCGCCCCCGTCCGGGGCGTTGGTGTCCTGGAAGGTCCACTGGCCGGTGGCCCCGGGGTGGTAGGCGAACTGCTCGCCCCCGGCCGTCCCCTGCTGCGGTACGGCGTTCGGGTCGGGCCACTGGACGCCTTCGGCGGGCACGGCCCAGGAGCCGGTGCCCGACGGGTCGCCGTCCGGGGCGGGGCCGGCCGCTATGGGCGGCGGCACATAGCCGTGGCCCGGGGCGGCGAGGAGCGCGTCGATGCCCCCTTCGGGGAGTTTCACGAAGGCCGTGGCGCCGTCGTCGTAGTCGCCCTGGGGCAGCGGGTCCCAGCGTCCGCCGCCCTGGGGGGTGCCCTCTCCGTGCTGGTCGTCGGTCACGACAGCGCCCTCCCGAGTGCTCGTCGGGCAAGTGCGGCGACGGTGCGCCGCAGGTGCAGTACCGCGGGCGGAAGCTGTTCCACGGAGCCGTCCTCGGCCGGGGCCGGGTCGGGGATGCAGGCCGCGGCGACGTACTCCCCGAAGGCGGTCAGTGCCTCGGGGACGATCGCGCGGCCGTTGTCCCAGTCGATCAGCCGGGCCACCCACTGCTCGGCGTCCAGGGGTCTGAGCGGCATCGGCGCTATGGCGCCGACGGCGCACCTGACACCGCGCCTCGCGGGGTCGAGGACGACCGCGACGGACGCGACCGAGCGCCCGGGTCCGGTCCGGCCGGTCGCCTTCAGGAAGACCTGCGGCGCGTGCAGCAGGGGCACGCGCACGAAGCCGATGAGTTCGCCGCCGCGCAGCATCTCGACGCCGGCCAGGAGGTGCGACACCGGGATCTCCCGGCGGGCTCCGCCCTGGCCCGCGATGATCAGCGTCGCCTCCAGGGCGGCCAGCACGGGCAGCGCGTCCCCGGTGGGCGCGGCCGAGGCGATGTTGCCGCCCAGGGTGCCCGCGTTGCGGATCTGCGGCGGGCCCGCGGCGCGCGCGGAGGCCGCGAGCGCCGGGATGAGGGCGGCGAAGTCGGGGCGGCCCATGCGGGCGTGCGTGAGGCCCGCGCCGAGCAGCGCGTGGCCGTCCTGGTACTGCCAGCCGCGGATCTCGCTGATCCGCCCGAGACCGACCAGCGCGCTGGGCCTCAGCTGGCCCGAGTTGACGGCCGCCATGAGGTCGGTGCCGCCGGCCACGGGAACGGCCGTGGGCAGGGCCGTGAGCGCCGCCACGGCCTCGTCCAGCGTTGTGGGCAGCGTGACGGACTGCCCCGCCTGCGGTGCGTGCGTGGTCAAACCGGCTGCCCCTTCCCGCTGCCCCACCTGGTCCCACCTGTTGCTGCCGTACGGTACGTGCTGACAGGGCGGACGTGGCAACTCTGGCACATCTTCGCAAGACCCGAACGCGGGGGTCCGCTAGGAGGCATTCGCCCGTCTCATCAGCGAGATGGTCCGTTTTGGTACGGCATCACCGGTACGCGCGAATTGCCACTCAACGGTGACCCCTGGGGGCTTTTTCCCTTCTGTGTTCTAGGCGTTCGGGGGCGGGCCGTCCTTGGGGCGTCCCAGCACTCCGGGGCGGCGCTGCCACGGCAGGGGTCCGGTGGGCGGGCGGTAGGCGACACCCAGGGCGTCGAGTCGCGGATAGTGGGCGGTCATCCGGCGCTCGAAGTCGGCGAAGTCCCGTTCCGCGGGCGCCGGAAGGGCGCTCCAGGCGACCTCGGCGAACGCGGCCAGCCTGGGGAACGTCTGGTAGTCCACGCGCGCGTGATCCTCCATCACCTCGGTCCACACGTTGGCCTGCGCGCCCAGCACATGACGGGCCTCGGCCTCGGTGAGCTGCGCGGGAACGGGCTCGAAGCGGTAGACGTCCTCCAGGGTGCGCACATGGGCGATCGGCACCGGCTCGTCCTCGCCGGCATCCTGCCGCCAGTCCAAGTACACGTGTTGTTCAGGGCACATGACGACGTCGTGGCCCGCGCGGGCGGCGGTGATCCCGCCCTCGTAGCCGCGCCAGGACGACACGACGGCCCCGTCCGCGAGACCGCCCTCCAGGATCTCGTCCCAGCCGACGAGCCTTCTCCCGCGCGCGGAGAGCCACTTGTCGAAGTGTCCGATGAACCACGACTGCAACTCGTCCTCGTCCGCGAGCCCGAGTTCCCCGATGCGGGCCTGCGCGGCCGGCGACTGCTTCCACTGGTCCTTGGGGCATTCGTCGCCGCCGACGTGAATGAACTCCGAGGGGAACAGGTCGAGGAGTTCCTCGAACACCCCCTCGTAGAAGCGCAGGGTGTTGTCAGTGGGGGCGAGTACGTTCGGGTTGATGCCCCAGTTGTCCCAGACGGAGAGGGAGTTGGTGTCGATGACGTCCGTGTTGCCGAGTTCCGGATACGCGGCGATGGCGGCCTGCGAGTGTCCCGGTACGTCGATTTCCGGGACCACGGTGATATGCCGCTCGGCGGCGTAGGCGACGATCTCGCGGATGTCGTCCTGTGTGTAGTAGCCGCCGTGGGGCTTGTCGTCCCACAGGGGTGAGGCACGGTGGCCGAATTTCGTGCGGGCCCGCCAGGAGCCGATCTCGGTCAGCTTCGGGTACCGCTTGATCTGTACGCGCCATCCCTGGTCGTCCGTCAAGTGGAAGTGGAAGACGTTGAGTTTGTGCGCCGCCATCAGATCCAGGTAGCGCAGGACGCCTTCCTTGGGCATGAAGTGCCGGGCCACGTCGAGCATGAGGCCGCGCCAGGGGAAGCGGGGCGCGTCGTCGATCCTCTGGTGCGGCACGCCGTAAGTCATGTCGGGGTGGACGGGAGCGCGCCGGAAGGCGGCGGGGCCGAGGAGTTGACGCAGTGTCTGGGCGCCCCAGAACACGCCGGCGGGGCTGCCGCCCGTGATCACGACACCCCAGGTGGCGACCACCTCCAGGCGGTACGCCTCCGGCGGCAGGGTGTCGTCGAGGCGCAGCGCGACCGTGTTGCGGGCGCCCTCCTCGCCCGGCGGCAGCGGCAGTCCGAGGGCCGCGCCGAGCGTGGCCCGCAGCCAACGCTGGGTGCCCTCGGTGCCGGGCTCGCCCCACAGGGCGGTGTCCGTCTCGAACGGGAAACCGCAGCGGCCGGGGTCGGTCACGGCCGTGGGCGCCGGAATCAGTTCCGTCTCTGAAGTCACGTCAGTCCTTAACCGCTCCGCCCAGCCCCGAGACCAGGCGTCGCTGTACGAGTACGAAGAACACCAGCACCGGAATCGTCATCACCGTGGAGGCCGCCATGACCCCGCCCCAGTCAGGATCGTCGGGCTTGTAGAAGACCAACAGGGCCATCGGCAGGGTCGACTGGGAAGTGTCGCTGATGATGAAGGACTTGGCGAAGAGGAAGTCGTTCCAGGCCGAGATGAAGGAAAACACGCTCGTGGCGACCAAGCCCGGGAAGACGAGCGGGAAAAGGATCTGCCACAGGAATCGCGTCCGGCTCGCCCCGTCGATGTACGCGGCCTCCTCCAGCGCGTCCGGTACGGCTTTCACGAACCCCCGCAGCATCCAGATCGCGAACGGCAGCGAGAAGGCGATCTGGGGCAGGATCAGGGACCCCAGGGTGTTCAGCAGGCCGAGCCCCCGCATGGTGAAGAACAGGGGGATCGTCAGCGCTTCCACGGGCACCATCTGGGCCACCAGGAACATGATCAGGAGGGTGGTCCGGAAGCGGAACCGGAATCGGGTCACAGCGGTCGCGGCGAGAAAGGCGACCAGTGCCGAGACGATCACCACCGTGCCCGCCACGGCAAGGCTGTTGACGAAGTAACGGCCGAATTCCTGCTGCCCGAAGACCCGCCGGAAGGAGTCCAGGGAGGGCGCGAGCGTCCACGGCCGGGGCTCGCTCGACTCGATTTCCCCGGCCGGTTTGAAGGCGCTGAGCACCATCCAATAGAGGGGGAAGGCGACGACGACCGCGATCAGCAGCGCCGAGGCCTCGGCCGCGAGCCGCCAGGGCCGTCGTACGAAACCGCGGAGCATGCTCACAACTCCTCCCCCTGCCTGCGGAGCAGGCGCAGATAGACCAGCGTGACGGCGAGCAGCATCAGCAGCATGACGACGCCGATCGCCGAGCCGAGGCTGTACTTCGAGGACGCGAACGCCTGTTGGTAGGCGTACACGTTGAGGACGAGGTTCTGGCCCGCGATGCCGCCGCCGTTGGTCATGACGTAGATCTGGGTGAAGACCTTGAAGTCCCAGATGACCGACTGGATGGTGACGACGGTCAGGATCGGGCGGAGCATCGGCGTGAGGATCGACCGCCAGATGCGCCACTGCGAGGCGCCGTCCAGGGCGGCGGCCTCCAGGACCTCGGAGGGTACGGCGCGGATGCCGGCGTAGACCGTCACCATCACGAACGGGAAGGAGCACCACACCACTTCGAGCAGGACGAGGAAGAACGCGCTGAGGCGTCCGTACGTCCACGAGTGGTCACCGAGGCCCAGGACGCGGTTCACCGGGCCGAAGTCCGGGTCGAACAGCAGCAGCCAGACCGTCGAACCCGTCACCGCCGGGGTAGCCCACGCCCCCAACGCGGCCAGCATCAGCACGAGTCGGGGCACGGCGCGCACCCGAGTGAGCAGTACGGCGAGCGCGCAGCCGACCGCGAGCGTCGAGACCACGCACGCCCCGGCGAACAGCACGGTCGACAGCAGCACCTGCCAGAACTGGCTGTCGGAGAACAACTCCGCGTAGTTCCCGAACCCCTTGAAGGTGGTCGGTTCACCACCGCTCACCTGGGCCTGCGTGTACTGGAAGAACGAGATCAGGCCGAGTTGGTAGATGGGGTAGACGAGCAGACCGCCGAGGACGACAAGAGCCGGGGCAAGATAAATCCAAGGGGTCGTCCAACTCCCCAAGGGGCGCGGGGAACTGCGCGACCGGCCACGACGAACCCGCACCCGCGAACGATCCGCAGTCAACGAGCTATTAGGCGCCACGGCTCAACCCGCGGAGCTGAACGCGTCGTTCATCTTCTTCGCCGCGTCCTTCGAAGCCGCCGCCACGCTCTTCTTGCCGCTGATGACCTCCTGGAGCATCGTCGGCAGCACCAGCGAGGAGTCGATCTCGGACCAACCCGGGGACGCGGGAACGAACTTCGTCCCGGCGGCCAACGTCTCGACGAAGGGCTTCTCGAACGGCACCTTCGCGGCGGCCGCGTCACGGACGTCCGTGAACGTCGGCAGGAAGCCCATCGCGTCGAACATCGAGGCCTGGGTCGCCTTCGAGGTGAGCTGCTCCATGAGGTCGACCGCGAGCGTGCGGTGCGAAGTGCTCTTCAGGACACCGATGTTGTTGCCGCCGGCGAACGCGGGGGCGACCGAGCCGGACGCGACACCCGGCAGCGGGACGACCGCGTACTTGCCCTTGACCTTGCCCGCCTCGACCGCGCTGTGGCTGAAGTCGCCGCCGATCGCCATGCCCGCCTTGCCGGCCGCGAACGCGGTGATCGTGTCGTTGCCGCCCATGACCGCGCACTTGGCGGCGGGACAGTTGTCGCTCGTGAAGAGCGAGGTGTAGGCCTTGATGCCCTTCTGGGCGGCGGCGCCGTCGATGGCGGAGGTGTAGGTGCCGTCCTTGGCGGTGGCGAGTTCGCCGCCGTTGGCCCACACGAAGGGCATCGCGCCGTAGGTGTAGGCGCCGCCGACGACGAGGCCGTAGAGGTCGGACTTCGCCATGTGGATCTTCCGGGCGGTGGACGCCAACTCGGCCATGGTCTTGGGGGGTTGGAGGCCGAGGTCCTTGAAGACGTCGGTGCGGTAGTAGAGGGCGCGGACACCGACGTAGAACGGGGAGCCGTACTGCTTGCCGTCGACCGTGACGGACTGCTTCGCGGTGGGGTCGGTGTCCTTGGCCTCGCTCCAGGCGCCGAACTCCTTGGTGACGTCGAGGAGTCCGCCGTCGTGGACGTAGCCGGCCGTGTCGGTGTTGCCGTACTCCATGACGTCCGGCGCGGACTTCGGGTCGTTGAACGCGGCCTTGACGCGCTGGGCGCGGGTGTCGATCGGGATGTACTCGACGTCGACCTTGGTGCCCTTGTGGGCCTTCTCGAAGGCGGTGACCACGGAGTCGACGACCTTCGCCTTCGGGTCGTTGCCGACCTCCTGGAAGAGCCACACCCGCAGGGTGCCGCTCGTCTCGTCCTTGTCCGAGGCCGAGTTGTCGGAGGTCTGGGGCGCGCAGCCCGCCACGACGGCGGCGGTGGCCAGGAGTACGGCGAATCTGGGGGCGAGCTTCATGGAGCGTTCCTCCGGGGATCCGGGCGTGCGTTGCAACATATGCAATGGGCGTTTCGCTCTGCACAACACCACGGAGATTAAGGAGTAGATGAACGAAGCCACAAGAGGTCTCAACCACTTCGTGACACGCGAAAGGCCCTCGAAAAACCGCCGAAACACGCAAAAAGGCCCTCGGGGCGCGCCGAAGCACGCCCCGAGGGCCTTACGAAGTCAGACCGGCAAAGCGGCTACTTGTCGCCGCCCTTGCCCTTGTCGCCGTCCCCGCCCGAGCCCATGGACTCGTAGATCTCCTTGCACATGGGACACACCGGGTACTTCTTCGGGTCGCGGCCCGGTACCCAGACCTTCCCGCACAACGCCACCACAGGAGTGCCGTCCAGGGCGCTCGCCATGATCTTGTCCTTCTGGACGTAATGGGCGAAGCGCTCATGGTCCCCGTCGCCGTGCGACACCTGGGGCGTCGGCTCTACGAGGGTCCCCGTACCAGTCCCGCGCTCGGGCTCAAGAGTGCTCATACGGCCAAGGGTACTGAAGCCCACCGGCATCAGTTCAGCGAAGGGTCGTCCGGATAGGTCGCCACCATCGCGAGCTCGCTGCGCTGGCGGCGCAGCACCTCGCGCCAGAGCCGCTCCGGGGACGGCGAGGAGACGTCACCGGGCTCCGACTCGACGACGTACCAGGCGCCGTCCGTCAGTTCGTCCTCCAGCTGCCCCGGTCCCCAGCCGGCGTACCCGGCGAAGATTCTCAGGGAGCCGAGCGCCGAGGCGAGCAGTTCCGGCGGGGCCTCCAGGTCGACGAGGCCGATCGCGCCGTGCACCCGCCGCCAGCCGAGCGGGGCGCGCTCGGAGGACGCCGAGCCGCCCGGGATGACGGCGACGCCGAGGGCCGAGTCCAACTGCACCGGGCCGCCCTGGAAGACGACTCCCGGTTCGCCGGCGAGATCCGCCCAGCCCTCCAGGATGTCGCCGACGTCCACAGGAGTGGGCCGGTTGAGGACGACACCGAGGGAGCCCTCCTCGTCGTGGTCGAGAAGGAGCACCACCGCGCGGTCGAAGTTCGGGTCCGCCAGGGCGGGTGTTGCCACGAGCAACCGCCCTGTGAGCGAGGACACCTCGGTCATGCCAGACATGATCCCGCATCTTCCGCGTGATGGGGGAGGCAATGCGGGTACCTGAGTGAATGCAGCTCAGGGCGCACCGAAGCGTCCGCCGCGCACGCCCCCGCCCGGTGACCCCATGTGCCCGATTGAGAACGGTTCGTGTTGTGACACAGCTATGACGTGGCTGAGTGGTCCTCGGGCTTTCTGAAGGGGGGTGGGCGGCCATTACGCTTACGTCTTCGGCCCCTGCCCAACTCCACGGAACGCGAGATTCATGACCGTCAACGGCTCAGACGACGTACTGCTTGTCCACGGCGGAACCCCGCTGGAGGGCGAGATCCGTGTCCGCGGTGCGAAGAACCTCGTACCCAAGGCCATGGTCGCCGCCCTGCTGGGCAGTGAGCCAAGTCGACTGCGCAACGTACCGGACATCCGAGACGTTCGGGTCGTACGCGGACTGCTGCAACTGCACGGGGTGACGGTCCGTCCGGGTGAGGAGCCGGGCGAGCTGGTGCTCGATCCGTCGCACGTCGAGAGCGCCAACGTCGCCGACATCGATGCCCACGCGGGCTCGTCGCGCATCCCGATCCTGTTCTGCGGTCCGCTCCTTCACCGGCTCGGGCACGCGTTCATCCCGGGGCTCGGCGGCTGCGACATCGGCGGCCGGCCGATCGACTTCCACTTCGAGGTGCTGCGGCAGTTCGGCGCGAAGATCGAGAAGCGGGCGGACGGCCAGTACCTGGAGGCCCCGCAGCGGCTGCGCGGTACGAAGATCAAGCTGCCGTACCCGTCCGTCGGCGCGACCGAGCAGGTGCTGCTGACCGCGGTGTTGGCGGAGGGCGTCACCGAACTCGCCAACGCGGCCGTGGAACCGGAGATCGAGGACCTCATCTGCGTACTGCAGAAGATGGGCGCGATCATCGCCATGGACACCGACCGCACGATCCGCATCACCGGTGTGGACTCGCTCGGCGGCTACACCCACGCGGCCCTCCCGGACCGCCTGGAGGCCGCGTCCTGGGCGTCCGCGGCGCTGGCGACCGAAGGCAACATCTACGTCCGGGGCGCACAGCAGCGCTCGATGATGACGTTCCTCAACACCTACCGGAAGGTGGGCGGTGCCTTCGCGATCGACGACGAGGGCATCCGCTTCTGGCACCCCGGCGGGCAGTTGAAGTCCATCGCGCTCGAAACGGACGTGCACCCGGGCTTCCAGACGGACTGGCAGCAGCCGCTGGTCGTCGCCCTGACGCAGGCGACGGGCCTCTCCATCGTCCACGAGACGGTCTACGAGTCCCGGCTCGGCTTCACCTCCGCGCTCAACCAGATGGGCGCGCACATCCAGCTCTACCGCGAGTGCCTCGGCGGCTCCCACTGCCGCTTCGGCCAGCGCAACTTCCTCCACTCGGCGGTCGTCTCGGGCCCGACCCGCCTCCAGGGCGCCGACCTGGTCATCCCCGACCTCCGCGGCGGCTTCTCGTACCTCATCGCGGCGCTGGCGGCCCAGGGCACGTCCCGCGTCCACGGCATCGACCTCATCAACCGCGGCTACGAGAACTTCATGGAGAAGCTCGTCGAGCTGGGCGCGAAGGTCGAGTTGCCGGGCAAGGCGCTCGGATAAGCAGTCGGTCGTACGACGATGGGGCGGCCACCCTGACCGGGTGGCCGCCCCATTCGCGTTACTGAGCCTCGTACGCAATCCCGTCGCGTACGCGAAGGCCTACTTGCCCTTGGCGGCTTCCTTGAGCTTGCTGCCCGCGGACACCTTGACGCTGTAACCGGCGGGGATGTTGATGGGGTCGCCGGTCTGCGGGTTGCGCGCGGTGCGAGCGGCACGGTGGGTGCGCTCGAAGGTCAGGAAGCCGGGGATGGTGACCTTCTCGTCACCCTTGGAGACGATCTCGCCGACGGTCTCGGCGAACGCGGCCAGAACGGCGTCGGCGTCCTTGCGGGTCACCTCGGCACGGTCGGCCAGCGCGGCCACCAGCTCACTGCGGTTCATGTTGTTACTCCCGTGTTCTTCTTGCCGTTTGAGGCGTGCCACGCGGCGGAGCCGCATATCGGGCACGGTGAAGCCGATGCTGCCAGGGTCCTCGGTGAGTCCCCGGACCCGGGTCCGTCGTCCAGACCCTCGCGCCCGAAGACGCATCCTGCCCCTACCTGCGGCGGGAAAGCCAATCCGGCACCCGTAGGAGTCGCGAGAACACCCTTGGGAGTCACACGAAGAGCGCCACCGCATCAGCGTGGTGACGCTCCGTCGGCTCCCGGCAGCGAGGGCCGGGCCTGGAAAGGCCCGAAGCCTGGCCGCCACGATAAACGGCCGCCCGAGGCCCGGGGTTCCGCGACGCGCCGATGTAGGGGCGGCCGTGGCGATCCTCACAGCCGCCGCACACACATCGCCGGACGGGCTACGACGCGGTGGGCGTCGCGGAGGGCGCCGCCGCTCCCGCCGCCTTCGCGGCCTCGCGGACCGCGCCGGCCACCGCACCGGCGACCTTGTCGTTGAAGACGCTGGGGATGATGTAGTTCGCGTTCAGCTCGTCCTCGGACACGACGTTCGCGAGTGCGGTCGCCGCGGCGAGCATCATCTCCGTGTTGACGGTGCGGGACTGCGCGTCCAGCAGACCGCGGAAGACACCCGGGAAGACCAGCACGTTGTTGATCTGGTTCGGGAAGTCCGAGCGGCCCGTGGCCACAACCGCCGCCGTCTGACGGGCGATCGTCGGGTCGACCTCGGGGTCCGGGTTCGCGAGCGCGAACACGATCGCGCCCTCGGCCATCGCGGCCACGTCGTCGCCGTCGAGGACGTTCGGGGCGGAGACGCCCACGAAGACGTCGGCGCCGCGCACGGCCTCCTTCAGCGTGCCGGTGAGGCCGTCGGGGTTGGTGTTGTCGGCGATCCAGCGCAGCGGCGAGTCGGACTTGGCGTCGACCAGGTCCTCGCGGTCGGCGTGCACGACACCGTGGATGTCGGCGACGACCGCGTTCTTGACACCGGCGGCGAGCAGCAGCTTGAGGATGGCCGTACCGGCCGCGCCCGCGCCGGACATGACGACCCGGATGTCACCGATGCCCTTGCCGGCCACGCGCAGCGCGTTGGTCAGCGCGGCGAGGACGACGATCGCGGTGCCGTGCTGGTCGTCGTGGAAGACGGGGATGTCGAGGGCCTCGCGCAGCCGGGCCTCGATCTCGAAGCAGCGCGGCGCGGAGATGTCCTCCAGGTTGATGCCGGCGAAGCCCGGGGCGATGGCCTTGACGATCGCGACGATCTCGTCGGTGTCCTGGGTGTCGAGGCACAGCGGCCACGCGTCGATGCCCGCGAACCGCTTGAACAGGGCCGCCTTGCCCTCCATGACCGGCAGCGCGGCCTTGGGGCCGATGTTGCCGAGGCCGAGCACGGCCGAGCCGTCGGTGACGACCGCGACGGAGTTGCGCTTGATGGTGAGGCGGCGCGCGTCCTCGGGGTTCTCCGCGATCGCCATGCACACGCGGGCGACACCCGGGGTGTAGATCATGGAGAGGTCGTCACGGTTGCGGATCGGGTGCTTGGACTGCATCTCGATCTTGCCGCCGAGGTGCATGAGGAACGTACGGTCGGAGACCTTGCCGAGGGTGACGCCCTCGATGCCGCGCAGCTGCTGGACGATCTCGTCGGCGTGGGCCGTGGAGGACGCCGCGATGGTGACGTCGATCCGGAGCTTCTCGTGGCCGGAGGCGGTCACGTCGAGGCCGGTCACCGAGCCTCCGTGGGACTCCACGGCCGTGGTGATCTGGGAGACCGCCGTTCCGCTGGCGGGCACCTCCAGACGGACCGTGATCGAGTAGGAGACGCTGGGCGCCGTAGCCATGGCCGACTTCCTCTGCTTTCACCGTTGAGCTGAGTACGCGCTCCGATGGTCGCACCTACTGCCCGGTAGGCGTTAGCCGCCCCCGATTGCGAACGTTTTGTTCGCAAGAAAAAGAGGCCCCCGTGACGGAGGCCTCTTTCACGATCAATGACACCGACCCGCCATGCTCGCCTCGCGGCAAGTGGTCGCTCTAAGCGACGAAGGTTGGGCCCGGGGGCTTGGATCGGGCCGGTGTCACACCCAGGCTAACAAACGGATCCCGTAAGGCCATTCCCATCCCGCAGGTTCACAGAATCAGTCCCGCAGAAGATCCGGCACCCCGTTCGCGTCCGGCTCGTCCCGTTCGGCGGAGACGACCGTGAGCTGCTGGGTCGCGCGGGTGAGGGCGACGTAGAGGACACGGAGGCCGGCGGGCGACTCGTCGGCGATCTCCGCCGGCGATACGACGACCGTCGCGTCGTACTCCAGCCCCTTGGCCTCCAGGCTGCCGAGGGCCACGACCCGGTCGCCGAGACCGGCCAGCCAGCGGCGGGCCTCCTCGCGGCGGTTCATGGCGACGACGACGCCGACCGTGCCGTCGACCTGGTCGAGCAGCCGGGCGGCCTCCGCGCGGACGGACTCCGACAGTGAGTTCCGTACGACGGCGAAGTGAGGTCTCACTCCGGTCGAGCGGACCGCGGACGGGGACTCGGAGCCGGGCATCGCGAGGGCCAGGACCTTGGCCGCCAGCTCCGCGATCTCGGCGGGGTTGCGGTAGTTGACCGTCAGGGTGAAGCGGCGGCGGGGGCGGGAGCCGAGGGCCTCGTCGCGGGCCTCGGCGGCCTCGTCGGGGTCGGACCAGGAGGACTGGGCCGGGTCTCCTACGACCGTCCAGGTGGCGTGCCTGCCGCGGCGGCCGACCATGCGCCACTGCATCGGGGTGAGGTCCTGGGCCTCGTCCACGATGACGTGCGCGTACTCGACACGCTCCTGGGCGAGCCGCTCGGCCCGTTCGCGCTGTGTCTCCTCGCGTACGGGCATCAGCTCCTCGAGACCCGTGAGCTGGTCCAGCGGGTCCAGGTCGCGCCGCTTGCGGGGGCGGGCCGGGGTGCCGAGGATCGCCTGGAGTTCGTCGAGGATCGCGACGTCGTGGACGGAGAGTCCCTCCCGCTTCAGGGCGCGGGCGACCCGGCGGACCTCGCCGGGGTTGAGGATGCGGCGGGCCCAGCGGCCGAGCCTGCGCTCGTCGGACATGGCCTCCAGGACGGCGCGCGGGGTGAGTTCGGGCCACCAGGAGTCGAGGAACGCGATGAACTCGTCCTCGCTCGCCACGTCCTCGTCGAAGGAGGAGCGCAGCTCGGCGGCGAGTTCGGGGTCGGTGTGCCGGCTCGCGGAGCCGGAGCGCTCCCACAGGGCGTCCAGGAGGAGCTTGCGGGCGCGCGGGCGCAGCATGTTGACCGGGGCCGTACCGCTGAGGGCGTTCTGCCGGACGCGCTCGAGGTCGGCGGCCTCCAGTTCGAGGCGGCGGCCGAAGGCGACGACCCGCAGCCGGGCCGGTGACTCGTTCGCCTCGAGGGCGCCGCGCGCGGCTTTCCGCAGGACGCGGAGCATGCGGTACGAGCCCTTGGTGCGGGCGACGGCCGGGGAGTCGTACAGGGTGGCCTCGGCGCCGTCGACGAGCGAGCCGATGGCCCGGATGGCGACCTGGCCCTCCTCGCCGAGGGACGGCAGGACGCCCTCGGTGTAGGCGACCAGGAGCGGGGTGGGCGAGACGATGAGGATGCCGCCCGCATAGCGGCGCCGGTCCTGGTAGAGCAGGTAGGCGGCGCGGTGCAGCGCGACGGCCGTCTTTCCCGTCCCCGGGCCGCCCTCGACATAGGTCACCGAGGCGGCGGGGGCGCGGATGACGAGGTCCTGTTCGGCCTGGATGGACGCCACGATGTCGCGCATGGTGTGGCTGCGGGCCTGGCCGAGCGCGGCCATCAGGGCGCCGTCGCCGATGACGGCCAGCTTGTCGCCGTCGAGGAAGGCGGTCAGCTCGGGGCGCATCAGGTCGTCCTCGACCCCGAGGACCCGGCGGCCCTTGGAGCGGATGACCCGGCGCCGTACGACCCGGCCGGGGTCGACCGGGGTCGAGCGGTAGAACGGGGCGGCGGCGGGCGCCCGCCAGTCGATGACCAGGGGCGCGTACTCGGTGTCGAGGACGCCGATGCGGCCGATGTGCAGGGTCTCGGCGATGTCGGCCGTGTTGTCGTCGCGCACGGAGCCGTCGGCGGGTTCTACGGCGGTGTAGGCGCCGTCGGGCCCCTTCTGGCCGTCCTTGCCGAGCAGCAGGTCGATCCTGCCGAAGAGGAAGTCCTCGAACTCGTTGTTGAGCCGGTTGAGGTGGATACCGGCGCGGAACACCTGCGCGTCGCGTTCGGCGAGCGCGCCGGGTGTGCCGACCTGGCCGCGCTTGGCGGCGTCGTTCATGAGGAACTCGGCCTCGCGGATCTTCTCCTCGAGACGCCGGTACACCCGGTCCAGGTGTGCCTGTTCGCCGCTGATCTCCCGGTCCCGTAGCGAATCCTGGGCGGATTTGTCGGACACCGCATCGAGCGCGGTCTCCTGTTGAGCCTGTGCGGCCACCGGGCCCCCTTCTGACGTGCTGGGCAGCCGTCAACCGTACGCGAAGGGAGGCCGCCGAGGCGAGGGGCCCGCCCGGCGGATCCTGACAAAGACGCGGGGCCCGGTGCGCGCGTGCGCGCTCCGGACCCCGTCGAGCACAGTGGACCAGCTGCTAGGCGTCCACTTCCACGAGCTTCTTGCCGTCGAAGGTCATGACCTCGAAGTGGTCGATCTCGTTCGGCGTGAGAGCCGCTCCGCCCTGGGCGTAGAGCGGCGCCTTGGCCTCGGCCTTCGTGGCGTTCGCGATGCCGTAACCCCAGGCCGGGACCGACCAGGAGCTCATGGTCTCGCGTTCGCCGTTCTTGCCGACGGCGATCAGGGAGCACTTCAGCGGGCCCTTGACGTTGCTGAGCTCGACGACCCCGAGGGTGCCCCAGTCCTTCTTGGTCATCGCCACGGTCGCGGAGACCTTGGTGGTCTTGTCCGTGGCGGAGACCTTGTCGGACAGAGTTTCGAAGGTGTCCTTCGCGGTCGCCGCGGCCACGGTGCCCTTCTGCCCCGAGCTGTCGCCGCCGTTGGCCGCGATCACGGCCAGCGGTCCCGCGATGATCAGGGCGGCCGCCGCGGCGATCATGTAGAAGCTGCGCCGGCGCTTCATGGCCCGGCGTTCACCTACGTCGTCGACCAGCCGTTCCACCAGCCGCGGGCTCGGCCTGGCCGACAGGGACTCGCCGATCGCGGGGGTGCCGGAGCCCGGCAGGTCCGCGAGCGCCGCGAGCATCGGTTCCATCCCGGCCAGCTCGTCGAGCTGCTGGGCGCACCACTCGCACGTGGCGAGGTGTGCCTCGAAAGCGGTTGCTTCGGCGTCGTCGAGAATCCCGAGGGCGTAGGCGCCGACGGTCTCGTGTTCGTTCGAGCCCTGAGATCCCTGCATGGAACCAGGACTACCCGTTCCGTATCCCCCGTAAATGCTCATGCCGTCACCCCCCGCTCCTCCAGAGCAAGCTTCATCGATCGAAGGGCGTAGAACACCCTTGAGCGCACCGTGCCACTGGGGATGCCAAGCGTCTCGGCCGCCTCATTGACGGTACGCCCCTTGAAGTACGTCTCGACGAGCACCTCCCGGTGGGCCGGGGTCAGGTCGTCCAGCGCGTCCGACAGTGTCATCAGCCACAACGCCTTGTCGATCTCGTCCTCCGCGGGGATGACCTCCAGCGGCGACGGGTCCACCTCCTGCGGCCGGGCCTGCCGGCTGCGGTGACCGTCGATGACGATGCGCCGTGCGACCGTCACCAGCCAGGGTCGTACCGATCCGGTCGCCCGGTTGAGCTGGCCGGCGTTCTTCCAGGCCCGGATGAGCGTCTCCTGCACCACGTCCTCGGCACGTTGCCGGTCACCGGCGACGAGCCGCAGCACATAGGCGAGCAAGGGTCCGGCGTGCTCTCGGTACAGGGCACGCATCAGCTCCTCATCAGGTTCCGAGGACTGGGACATGCGATGTCGGGCCCTCGGCGCTTGTTCATTGGCCACGACGGAATCCTTGCGCACGCCCACCTCCGGTGTCCGGGGGTTGCCCCGGTCGGTCGCTCATGGAGAGGTACGCGAGAGGGCGGGCGGGTGTTCAACGTGAGGCGACAGTTTTCTTCGAAGTGACGTGACGACCGGGACATGAGTGCACATTCCAGCCGTACGATCTTTACATTTCCACCACATCAGCAAGATCACGCGAGCTGCCCGTGCGGTTGCCGAGTGAAACGCACTGTTGTCAAAATCACTTCGTCAATTGACGGTACGTCACCTCACAGAAGCCGCATATGGGATTCTCAGGCTCGGGCGAGGGCCGCGCGCCGACGATGCCGGGCCACTCTCTCCCGATTCCCGCAGACCTCACTGGAGCACCAGCGCCTCCTGCGTCCCCGTGACGTATCCAGGTACACGATGGGGCAGTTGTCCCCTTCGCACTCCCGCAGCGAGGCCCGCGCGACCGGGTCGGTGAGCAGCTCGACAGCATCCCTGGCGATCACCGCGAGCAACGCCTCGCACCCCGGCGGACCGGCCAACTCCCGCACCAGCGCCCCGTCTTCGGCCTGTACGGCACGGGGTGCCGGGGGCGCGGCGCGGGCGCGGTCGTTGAGGTGGGCGAGCGCGAGGTCGTAGAACCCGCCTTCCACCGGCTGCCTGCTGCGCACCAACTGTCCGATCCGTCCCCGCAGTTCGCGGAAGCCGACGAGCCAGGTCGCGTCGACGTGTGCGAGTTCGGTGGCCGCCGGGACGAGCCCGGAACGGACGATCCACGCGCGCAGCGGCTCCGGCGCGTCGAGCCGTTCCTCGGGATGCGTGGTCGCGAGGAGATCCAGGCAGATCCGCCCGGCGTCGAAGCGCAGCTCGTACGGGGCCATGGTCGTACCCAGTGCCATGTGCCTGTCACCGCCTAGGGATTACCCCGGTCGGGAAACCGTTGCCTCTACAGTGCCTGCCCACCCGCGCGGCCGGAACCCCTCGTACCGAGCGCGCGTGGGGAGTGCGCGTGGACGGCCGCGTATGCGCGTGCGCGTCTCGGCGATGTCGGGGGCGGGGCCGGGTCCGTTGACTGGAGGCATGACAGAGAACAGGTCGGACAACACGACTGCCACAGGTTGGGTATTGGGTGCGGCCACGGTCGCGATGGGGCTGATCGCCGGGGCCTTCTACGTCTTCGCCTGCGCGGTGATGCCGGGGCTGGCGCGCAGCGACGACCGGGTCTTCGTCGAGGTGATGCGGAACATCAACGACGTGATCCAGAACCCGGTGTTCTTCCTGAGCTTCATGGGGGCGCCGGCGCTGACCGCGGTGTCGGCATGGCAGGCACGCGGACGCCCGTACCGGGGGTGGGTGTGGGCCGCGCTGACGGCGTACGCGCTCGCCTTCCTCGTCACGGTCGCCTTCAACATCCCGCTGAACGACGAGCTCGCGCGTACGGCGGATGTGGGGGTGGCCAGGGAGCGGTTCGAGGGTGCGTGGGTGGGGTGGAACGTGGTGCGGGCGGTGTTGTCGACGGTGGCGGTGGGGTGTTTGGGGCGGGGGTTGGTGTTGTACGGGGCCTGTCGACACCGGTCGGCGCAGGTGAGCCCGTCCCGGCTCGCTTCTTGACACGGGCGGACACAATCCAGTCCGCCCCGGCTCGCCTCTTGACCCAGGCCGGGCAATCCAGTCGGCACGAGCTCACTGCTTGACGCAGGCCGGGCAATCCAGTCCGTCCGGCCCACTCCTTGACGCAGGCCGGGCAACCCAGTCCGCCCGGCCCACTCCATGACGCGGGCCGCGACAATCCAGCTCTTCCCGGCTCACTTCACGGCGTGGGCCGACACAATCCAGCCCGCGCCAACTCGCTTCATGACGCAGGCCCGGAAAATCGAGCCCGTACCGGCTCGCCTCTTGACTCAGGTCGGCGAAATCCAGCCCGTCCGGCGTTTGAGGACGAGGCCCCTTCAGGGCCGATCGGGGGTCTGGGGGCGGAGCCCCCAGGGGCGCCCGCATCGGCACCCGCACAAACACCCGCTCAACCGTCGGAGTACTTCGCGTCGGCGGCCGGATCCAGCGCCAGCCGGTACCCCCGTTTCACCACCGTCTGGATCAGCTTCGGTGCGCCGAGTGCCGTACGGAGTCGCGCCATCGCCGTTTCCACGGCGTGCTCGTCGCGCCCGGCGCCGGGGAGGGCGCGGAGGAGTTCCGCGCGGGCGACGACCCAGCCGGGGCGGCGGGACAGGGCACGGAGCAGGGACATGCCGGCCGGCGGGACGGGCCGTAGCTCGCCGTCGACCAGGACCGCGTGGCCGCGGATCTCCACGCGGTGGCCCGCGATGGGCAGGGTGCGGGCGCGGGCGGGGAGTTCCTGGCAGAGGAGCTGGACGAGCGGGCCGAGGCGGAAGCGCTCGGGCTGGACCGTGGTGACGCCGTGGTTCTGGAGCGGGAGCGCGGTGACGGGGCCGACGCAGGCCGGGAGGACGTCGTGGTGCAGGGCGGCGAGGAGTTCGGGCAGCAGGCCCCGGGTCTCGGCGCGGGAGAGGAGCGACGCGGCGGCCGGCGCGCTGGTGAAGGTCAGCGCGTCCAGGCCGCGCGAGACCGCCGCGTCAAGGAGCCGGTCCACCGGGGCGATGTCCTCGGGCGGCATCCACCGGTACACGGGGACCACCACGACGTCCGCTCCCCCGGCCCGCAACGACTCCACGAACCCGGGCAGCGGTTCACCGTGCAGCTGTACGGCGACCCGGCGGCCGTCGACGCCCTCCTCCAGGAGCCGGTCGAGCACCTCGGCCATGGACTCGGAGGACGGTGACCACTCCTCGGTGAGACCGGCGGCCCGTACCGCGCCCTTCACCTTGGGCCCGCGCGCGAGCAGTTCCACCCCGCGCAGCCGGTCGAGGAGGCCTTCGCCGAGCCCCCACCCGTCGGCGGCCTCGACCCACCCCCGGAATCCGATCGCGGTGGTGGCCACCACGACATCGGGCGCCTGATCGATCAACTCCTTGGTGGCGGCGAGCAGTTCGCTGTCGTCGGCGAGGGGCACGATGCGCAGCGCGGGCGCGTGCACGACCACCGCGCCGCGCCGCTGGAGCAGGGCCCCCAGCTCGTCGGCACGGCGTGCGGCGGTGACGCCCACGGTGAACCCGGAGAGGGGGCCGTGGGGCGCGCTCTCCGGTCGCTGCGGTTGTTCGTCCATGTCTCTCGTCCCGAACGTAGTCGTGCATGTAGTCGTGCATGCGGTCGTGCAGGAGATGGTGCGGCGGCGCCTACATGCCGAACGAGCCTGTCAACGGTGCGTGACAGGCTCGGTTCGGCTTCATGTCAGCGGTGTTACGTCACACCTCGGCATAGCTGAGCTGCGACTTCGCCTCCGATGCGGAAGCTTTGGCCTGCGCCTGGGCGGTCGGGCGGCGAAGGTATACGGCCCAGGTGACCGCGAAGCAGAGGCCGTAGAAGGCGAGGAAGGCGACGAACGCGCCGGTGCCGGAGCCGTAGGAGAGGAAGGACTGCCGGAAGGCGAGGTTGATGCCGACGCCGCCGAGCGCGCCGACGGCCCCGATGAGCCCCATGGAGGCGCCGGAGAGCCGGCGCCCGTAGGCGGCCGCCTCGTCACCGGTGAGCCCCTTCGCGAGGGCCTTGGTCTGGAAGATGCCGGGGATCATCTTGTACGTCGACCCGTTGCCGAGCCCGCTGAGCACGAACAGGACGATGAAGACGGTGACGAAGAGCGGCAGCGACTTCTGCATGCTGGCGACGACCAGGATCGCGGTGGCGGCGGCCATGGCGACGAAGTTCCACAGGGTGATCTTCGCGCCGCCGTAGCGGTCGGCGAGCCAGCCGCCGACGGGGCGGATCAGCGAGCCGAGCAGCGGCCCGATGAAGGTGAGGTACGCGGCCTGCAGCGGCGTACGGCCGAACTGGACCTGAAGCACCTGCCCGAAGGCGAACGCGTACCCGATGAACGACCCGAACGTGCCGATGTACAGGAACGCCATGATCCAGGTGTGCCAGTCCCGCGCGGCGTCCTTGGCGGCGCCGGTGTCGTTCTTCACGGAGGTGAGGTTGTCCATGAAGAGGGCGGCGAGGGTGGCGGCGATCAGGATCAGCGGGATGTAGATCCCGAGCAGCACGCGCGGCCCGCCACTGGCCCCGATGATCGCGAGGGCGATCAACTGGATCACAGGAACCCCGATGTTGCCGCCCCCGGCGTTGAGCCCGAGCGCCCACCCCTTCTTCTTCAACGGGAAGAAGGCGTTGATGTTGGTCATGGAGGAGGCGAAGTTGCCGCCGCCGATGCCGGCCAGCAGGCCGATCCAGAGGAAGGTGTCGAAGGAGGTCCCCGGCTTCATCACCACGAACGCGGCGATGGTGGGGATGAGGAGGAGGCTCGCGGAGACGATCGTCCAGTTCCGCCCGCCGAAGATGGCGACCGCGAAGGTGTACGGCACCCGGACGACCGCGCCGACGAGCGTGACCATCGAGGTCAGCAGGAACTTGTCGGCCGGGGTCAGCCCGTACTCCGGGCCCATGAAGAGCACCAGCACGGACCACAGGGTCCAGATCGAGAAGCCGATGTGCTCGGAGAGCACGGAGAACAGGAGATTGCGACGGGCGACCTTCTCTCCGGTCTCCCGCCAGAAGGTCTCGTCCTCCGGGTCCCAGTGCTCGATCCACTTGCCAGTGGCTGTCATGACGCCTCCACGGTCCGCACTACGGGGTAACGAGCGGTGATGCATCCCGAAGGTAGGGAGGGCGGGTTTCCACGCTGTGGCTGTGAGTGACCGGAAGGGAACGTTGCTCTCACGAGCGGGAGGTGGGCGCGGTGAGGTGGGAACGCTGGGCGGCGGCCCATCCCTCGGTGTTCGAGTAGGACTCGTAGGAGTAGCGGGTGCAGCGATCCCACTCCTCGCCCGTGATACGGCCGTACGCCTTGTCCGGCACGTAGAGCAGGCTCTCCGCCCAGACGAGGTCTTCGACGTACGGAGCGAAAAGGCGGGGATCGCGAAGTGTGGCTTCGTAGGCTTCACGGCCGGCGGCCACGACGGCGGCGCGGGTGTAGAGGAAGCTGTCGCCCGACAGCCCGTGCCCGTACTCCTTGCGGTCCAGCCGGTACAGCGCCCACGAAAGCTGTTCGGCAAACCCGATGCCCGTCGCCGCCGGTCCTGCGGCCAGACAGTCCGTCAACGCGGTGGCCAGCTGTTCGGCATCGGGGTCGGGGTCGAACGGTGCGCAGTCGCCGATGAGCTGCCAGAAGCCGTTCTCATCCATACGCAGAGCATGACGGATGCCTCTGACAGTGGCTCACCCGGAGCGTGCACCACCGATCTCGAACCACAGCGGCTTTCCGGCTCCCCGGTCCAACAGCCCGCCGTCACCGATCGGCCAACCGCCCCAGCAGCTGGCGTACGCCTGCACGAGGTGGAGGCCGCGTCCGCTGTCGGCGTCGAGCGGGGCGGGCGGAAGTCGGTCACCGGGCCGCATGTCGAAGTCAGCGGTGGTCGACGTAGGCCACGAGCCCGCCGGCGTTCAGACCCAGCGTGCATCCGCGGCGGAAGGCTTCGTGGCGCATGCCCGGGGTGTGCTGGGCGTCGGTCATCGCATACACCCCGCGGATCCCCAGTTCCACGCCGCACAGGCACACGACGTAGCCGTGACGCAGGGCGGCGGCCGTCCACTCGGGGTCGTGCGCGACCCAGGTCCGGGAGTAGATCTCACCGTCGGGCGTCCGCAGTTCCAGCCGGGAGTAGGTGTATCCGTAGCGCTCCTCCAGTTTTGGCTGTTCATCGGGTATCTCGTGCAGCTCCCATCCGAGGATCCAGGGCAGGTCGCAGTAGACGTCGGGCGGTAGGCGCCTCATGCCGAACAGGATGGCGCCTTCGAGCTGCGGTTCCTCGGGTATCTCGTCGAGCGAGGCTCCCTTCGGCACGACATACCCGAAGTAGCCCACACCCACGGCCTGCCTGAACTCGAAGAGGGCGATGGGCATGCGGGGTGTCTGTGCGGGATGGAGGGTGACTGTGCCGTCCGCGGTCTCCAGGCCCCCCAGCACACACTCGAGCTGCAGCGCGGGGTCGTCGCAGAACAGGATCCGCCCGAGGTCGTCGACCTGTTCGAACTGATACCGGCTCATCTCCTGCAGCCCTCCGGTTGGTTGCCGTTCCGCGTCCGCGAAGCAGACGACTCATTGTTGAGCCATCCTATTGAAGGATCGTTCAACAATCCATACGTTGGAACGCGTGCACCACCAGGCCGGCGGTTTCGTCGAGAGCAGGGGTGAAGGTGAGCGCGGAGGAAGCAGGCACAGGGCGGACAGGCGTGGCTTGGCGGGTGCTGGTGGGCGCCGCAAGCACCAGCACAGCGTTGGCGCTGTGGGCGATCGTGCGCACAGCCGTCGTCGCGCACGCCCAGTGGATGCCCGGGCCTCCGGTGATCCAGCAGTTCCTGCAGATCCCACTCGGCCTCGGCCTGGCCCTCACCCTGTGGCGGCCCGAAGACCTCCTCCTGCGCGGACAACGCGTCCCGTCAGCCGGACCCACTCAGCCGTGACAGATGTCGCGCCCAAGTGCCGACCGCCTCGCTCAATCACACCCCTGGGGCCGCGACACGTCGCGCGCCCTCAAGTCCCCCTCCGCCGATTCCCCCCACCACTGACCCCGTTCGGCCACAACCGCGGCCCCCGCTTCGCCGCGATGTCCTCGATCCACCCGAACGCCAGGATGGCCACCGCGATGAGCGGCCAGATCAGCAGGAACATCAGGAACGTGTCCGCCTTGTCGAGGAGGGCGGTCGCGCTGTCGCTCTCCATGAAGGGGAGGTTGTACAGCTGGTCGATGATCGGGACCGTGGCCATGATGAGGAGGTTGTGCCACAGGTAGATCGTGACGGCGCGGTTGTTGGAGAGGGTGACCAGCTTGTCGAAGCGGGCCAGGCGGCCCGGCAACTCCTGCCAGGACGGGGCGTATTGGAGGAGGATCACCACGATCCCGAAGGACCACGTCGCCTGCGCCAGCGGGATGTCGTTCAAGTCCCAGCCGTCCGGGCCCAGATGACCCGACGCCCACCACAGGCCGAAGCCCATGACGACGGTCGCGGCCGACACCGCGAGATAGCGCGGGACCTCCCTCAGCTTCCCCTCGTGGTGGGCGAAGCCCAGGACCCAACAGCCGCCGTACACCGCGAAGTCGGAGACCGCGTTGCCCGTCTCGCCCGGGATCGTCACAAGGCCTGTGCCTACGACCGCCGTCAGCAGCAAAGGCGCCAGCAGCGTCGCCCACGGAACACGCCGGAACGCCCACAGCAGCAGCGGTGACGCGATCACGAACCACAGATACGCCCGCAGGTACCAGAGCGGGCCCGCCGCCTGGTCCGCCCACGTGCTCTCCAACAGGCCCGATTCGGAGCCCAGATGCTCGGGGTACGGCGGTGCGCCGAACGGCACGAGGTAGTCGAAGACCTTTGCCGCACCCCACCAAGTGCCGCCCAGGTCGGGGTCCTTGAGCGGATTCCAGCCCATGGCGAACATCAGCACCAGGACCACCGCGCTGAACGCCCAGAGCGGGGGCAGCAGTCGCCGTAGCCGGCCCTTGATCACGCCCAGCGCGGGACGGTTCAGCGAGCGGGCCATCAGGGAACCCGCGAGCGCGAACATCACGCCCATGGACGGGAACAGGACCGACAGCCAGGCCCAGCCGAAGAGGTGGTAGACGACCACCCGGACGAGGGCGATCGAGCGGAGGAGGTCGAGGTAGCGGTCCCGGCCGCCGCCGCCCGCCTTGGGCTTCGCTGGCTCCGGTCCCGGCGCCAACTCCGGTTCCTGTTGGCGCTGTTGGGGAATCCCGTAGGCCGGCGTCGACTCGGGGCCCGTACCCGTCCCCGCCGTGTATCCGTGTCCGTGCGTCATGCCACAGTCCTCCGATCGTCACTGCCACTGCGGCTGCGCTGGGTCGGTACCGGACCGCCGGGTGCCTCCACGACTCCCGTGCGCCGCAGCTTCTGCCAGCGCAGGCGGCCTCCGGTGAGTGCGGTGATCCAGGACTGGAGCAGTACGACGTACATGAGTTGGCGGTAGAGGATCTGTTGCAGGGGCAGCGAGACCAGGTGGGTCATGCGTTCGCGGTCCAGGCGGAAGGCGTACGCCGCGCAGAACGCCTGGATGGCGAGGACGCCCAGCCAGGCCAGGAACGTCTTCTCCGTCGGGCCGAACACCAGCCCGTAGAGCAGGAACACGTCGATCAGCGGGGCCAGGATGGGGGCGACGACCATGAAGAGGGCCACCAGCGGGAGGCCGACCCTGCCGAAGCGGCCGGACGGGCCGCGGTCGAGCAGCGCGCCCCGGTGTTTCCAGATCGCCTGCATCGTGCCGTAGGACCAGCGATAGCGCTGGGACCACAACTGCTGGACCGTTTCCGGGGCTTCGGTCCACGCACGGGCCTTCTCGGCGTACACCACCCGCCAACCGTCCCTGTGGATCGCCATCGTGATGTCGGTGTCCTCGGCGAGCGTGTCGTCGCTCATGCCGCCGACCCGCTCCAGCGCGCTTCTCCTGAAGGCCCCCACGGCGCCCGGGATCGTCGGCATGCAGCGGAGGATGTCGTACATCCGTCGGTCGAGGTTGAAGCCCATCACGTACTCGATGTGCTGCCAGGCGCCGATCAGCGAATCCCGGTTGCCCACCTTCGCGTTGCCCGCCACCGCGCCCACGCGCGGGTCGCCGAAGGGCTGGACCAGCTCCCGTACGGTGGCCGGTTCGAAGACCGTGTCGCCGTCCATCATCACGACGAGGTCGTGACTGGCGTTCGCCAGGCCGCGGTTGAGGGCGGCGGGCTTGCCCGCGTTGTGCTGGCGTACGACCCGGACGTTCGGGAGGTCCATCGCCTCGACGATTCTCGCCGTGCCGTCCGCCGAGCCGTCGTCGACGACGATCACCTCGACGGGATGCTCGCTCGCCATCAGTGAACGGACCGTGTTCTCAATGCACTTGGCCTCGTTGTACGCCGGGACGAGGACCGTGACCGGTTCGGTGACCGGCGGGCCCCAGGCGAAGTCCTTGCGGCGGACCCGGCGGGCGTGGAGCACGGAGAGCAGCAGCATCAGCACGAAGCGGGCGATGACGAGGGAGCCGGTGATCGCGAGTCCGACCACCAGGATGTCGGTGATGTTGTCCGAGGCCTGGACCAGGAAGATCCACGCCTTGCCCTTCCACAGGTTCAGGCCGGTCACCGGGGTGAGCGCGCTGGGCGCGCCGAGGGCCTCGGTGAGGTTGTCGAACCGGTAGCCCTTGGCCTGCATCTCCGGCAGGAACTTGTCGAGCGCCTGCACGGTCTGGTGGCGGTCGCCGCCGGAGTCGTGCATGAGGACGATCGCGCCCTTGCCGGCGCGCGGGGTGGCATTGCTGATGATCTTCGCGACGCCGGGCTTCTGCCAGTCCTCGCTGTCCGTGTTGTTGACGGCGGTGATGTAGCCGCGGGTGCCGATGTACTCGGTCACCGGCCAGGACAGGTTGTCCATCGCGTCGGCGGAGGAGGAGTACGGCGGCCGGAACAGCGAGGTCCGGATGCCGGCCGCGCCGGTGATCGCGAGCTGGGTCTGCGACAGCTCCCAGTCGATGCGCTTCTTCGACTGGAAGGAGAGGTCGGGGTGGCTGAAGGTGTGCACGCCGACCTCGTTGCCCTCGTCCACGATGCGTTTGACCAGCTCCGGGTAGCGCGAGGTCATGGTGCCGGTGACGAAGAAGACGCCGTGCGCGTGATGCTTCTTCAGCACGTCCAGGACCTTGGGGGTCCAGGTCGGGTCGGGGCCGTCGTCGAAGGTGAGGACGATGTCGCGGTCCGGCACGTCCAGACTCGTCGTACGGCCGCTGCGGGTGTCGATGACCGGGCCGCCGTCGAGGATCTTCTCCGGCACCTTGTTGGTGGCCGCCTCGGGGCGGATGCGGTGGTCGGCGAGGATCTCGCTGTGCACATAGCCGCGCAGCATCAGCATCGCGAGCATCGCGACGAGGAGCAGCACCGGCAGCAGGAACCGCATGGAGAGGCGGCGCCGCCGGGAGCCGCGAGCGGCTTTGGGCATGCCTCCGTGACGGCCGCCCGGGGCCGTGTTCGTGGCTGCGGGGCGGCGGTTGTGCGATGCCATCAGACGATGTGCTCCGGGGTCGTGGACGGGGCCGGTGCCGGTGCCGGTTCGGAGGGCGCGGCCGGTCCCTGTGCCACGGGCGACGGCGAGTTCGGGGCGTCGGCGACCGTGCCGGTGCCCGCCGTCGGGGTCGGGGTCGGCGTCGTCGGCTGCGCCGGGGAACTCGTACCGCCCGTCGGCGTGCTCGGGCCGGCGGACGGGGTGTCCTGCGGATGCGAGGGCTGTACGACGGGATTGCTCACGGTCCCGCCGACCGGCGCCGACGATGTCCTGCTCGTGGACGGCTTGGGAGACGCGGATGTACTCGCCTTACTGCCAGGGGCCTTGGACGCGCCGCTCGCGCTCGCACTGGCGCCCGGCGACGGTGTCGTACCGTCGCTCGCCGTCGGGATGTTCCCCGGCTGCACGCTGCCGCCGCCACCGGACGGCCGGCCCGACTCGGCGGGCAGCGGCGAGGTGTCGACCTTGCTCGCGGGCGGGTCGTCCTTCTGCCCCGGCACCGGGAGCCAGGGCGCGTCGGAACTGCCGGACAGCAGCGTGGCGACGATGACGACGGCGTAGACCGCGCAGGCGATGCCGACGGCCATGCCGATCCGGCGGTACCTACGGCTGCGGCGCCCGGACTCGTCGACGAAGACGGGCCCGTCGGAGCCGTCTTGACCGGCGCCCTTCGCGGCCGGATCGCCGTCCAACTCCTCGGCGGGACCGTCGAGTTGGACGGTCACCTCGTCGGGGTCGTTCGCCGCGGGTGTGCCCCAGGGGTCGGCCAGGGCACCGGAAGGCCCGATGGGCGGACCGGCCGGCGGACCGGTGAGCGGTCCTGCCGGTCCCTTGCGTACTCCCTTGGGCACGACGGGCCAGGACGACCCCGGCGGTCCGGACGACGGGGACGACTCGGTCCGTATACGACCGGCGGCATGACTGGCATGACCGCTGTGGCGGCCGTGCCGGCCGCCCTCAAGGATCTCCGAGCGTCCGGCCGTTCCGGCTGCTCCGGTCTCCGGGAACGCCTGGGCCTCTCCGCCTACGACCGGTACGTCTCTGGTCGCGGATGCAGCCTGGGGCCATTCCGGTTGGGCGTCTTCCCGCCACTTTTCCACGCGCACGCACATCCCCCCACGGAACTGTTCGGGGCGCGCGGACGACCCTGAGCACACGCCGTCGAACCGGGCCCCCACCCGGTCCACGCGCCCCCCTTACCACACCGTGCTCAGGCCCCCGAAGGTAGCGCAACGGAACCTCACATGTACTGGGATGCGTAATTTCTACGTCTTTAGCATGTCCACGTCCATGGCTGGAATCCATCCATCAACGGGCCGACGCAGCCACCCCTCGGCGCTGCCGATCTCCACCGCAGCCCGTCGAAGCGCGTCGAATCCGGGGTGCACCAGCCCCTTTCGCCACACGAGCGACACGGGGGACAAGGGCACCGGCTTCACCAGGGGCCGCAACACGGTCCGCCGCATGGCCGGAAAGTCCACTACGGCAAGAATCGGGTTCCGCGTCCGGCCCATCACCCGTTCGAATTCCTCTTCCCCTACGGCCATCGGTGCGGGCGCCGCAACCTCGATGTCACGCCCCTCGAACAACCGCCGCGCGAGATCCGTCCACTCCGGGGTACGCGGATTCCCGGCCCCCGCGTACACGGCCTCCCCCTTGAGCGCGTCCACCGGCACCTCGGCGAGCTCCGCCAGCCGGTGGTCCTCGGGCAATACAACCGCCATCGGCTCGTACCGCACGAGTCGATGGTCGAGCCCGCTCCGCAGCGCCCGGTCGAGCCCGGCGAACCTCCCGAACGACACGTCGAGCCGCCCCGCCAGCAACTCCCCCGCCGCACCCGTCAGTCCACTCTCGTAGCGGGCCATCAGCTCCTGTTCCGGGGCGAGTTCACGGGCCCGGTGCAGCACCCGGCGCGCGGTGCCCAGCCCCGGCGAGTTCAGATCCACGAGCAGCGGCCGGGCCTGCCGGAACGCGGCGAGCAACTCGTCCTGCGCGGCGAGCACTTGCCGGGCGTACGGCACCAGCCGCGCACCGTCCGCCGTCAGCGTCACCTGCCGGGTGGTCCGCACGAACAGCTCGGCGCCCAACTCCCGCTCCAGCCGCCGCACATCACGACTCAGCGCCTGCTGAGCGACGTAGAGCCGGGTGGCGGCGCGGGTGAAGTGCAGCTCCTCGGCGACGGCGAGGAAGGCGCGGAGGAGTCGGGGGTCCACGTGGGCCGGTGTCCAGGACATCCGGCGAACTTACAACGCAGGTGCGTGAATCGGCGCGGAACAAGTGTTGGACCCCTTGATCGTCCGGGGGTGACGGTGGGACACATGTACCGCCGCCTCTTCTCCCTCCCCGGCACCCGCGCCTTCACCGCCGGGAACCTGATCGCCCGTCTCCCCGCGGGCATGTTCAGCGTGAGCGCGGTCGTGATGATCGCCGGTTCACGGGGCTCGTACGCCCTCGCCGGCGCCGTCACCGCGACCGGCCTCGCGGCGACGGCACTCGCCGGCCCGTGGATCGCGCGCCTGACGGACCGCCACGGCCAGTCCCGAACGGCCGTACCGGCAACGGTGGTCGCGGTCCTGGGCTCTGTCTCGCTCCTCCTCTGCGTGCGCTACGGCGCCCCCGACTGGACCCTGTTCGCCGCGTACGCGGCCACCGCGACGACCCCCAACACCGGCGGCATGTCCCGCGCCCGCTGGGCCCATCTGCTCGCCGGTGACACCGAGGCCCTGCACACCGCGAACTCCTTCGAGCAGGCGGCCGACGAGCTGTGCTTCATGCTGGGCCCGGCGCTGGCGGCGTTCCTGTGCGGCACGTTCTTCCCGGAGGCGGGGACGCTGACCGGGGCGGTGCTACTGCTCACCGGCATCCTCATCTTCACGGCGCAGCGTTCGACGGAACCACCACCGAGACCGACCCCGAAGGGCGCCCCGCCCTTGCGCGTGCCCGGCATCCCTCCCCTCCTCGCCGGTTTCGTGGCGACGGGCGCGGTGTTCGGTTCGATGGAGGTCGCCACGCTCGCGTACGCGAACGCGACGGGTCACCGTGCGGTGGGCGGTGCGGTGTTGGCACTCCAGGCGGCCGGCTCGTGCGTGGCGGGCCTGCTGTACGGGAGGCTGAAACCGGCGGGGGCACCCGAACTCCGGCTGTGGTGGTGCCTGTTGGCGATGAGCGGCCTGATGACCCTGCCGCTGCTTGCCACCACGGCACTCGGTTCCCTCCCGGCGCTGGCGGCGGCCTTGCTGGTGGCAGGCATGGCAACGGCCCCGACGATGGTCACCGCGATGACGCTGCTCCAACACCGCACACCGGAAGGCCGGTTGAACGAGGGCATGAGCCTGGCGGTGACGGGCCTGCTGCTGGGGATCGCGTGCGGTTCGGCGGCGGGTGGCTGGACAGCGGACCACGCATCGCCGACGGCGGGCTTCGCGGTACCGGTCGCGGCAGCGGCTACGGCGCTGCTGACAGCGGTATCGGGCAGGGCGGCCTCCAGGGCGACTGCGGTCTAACGCTGCACGCTCTTCGACAGATACATGGACGCCACGTCATAACCATTGCGCCGATACAGGGCGATGGCCGCCTCGTTGCTCCCGACGACGTTCAGGCCGAGCGATGTCCTGCCCTCGCGGGCGACGAGTTCCTCGGCGGCGTGGAGGATGGCGGATCCGTAGCCGCGGCGCCGGAACGGGGCGAGAACGTTGATGTCGTAGAGCCAGGCCGAATCCGCGGTGCCCGCGGCCTGGCGCGGGTCCGGACCGATCCACGCGTTGCCCACGACCTCGCCCGAACCGTTCTCCGCCACCACGAGATGGTGACCGGCCGTGTCGCGCCCGTCCGGGAGGAACTGGGCGGTGCCCTGCCGGGTCCGCTCCCACGCCAGCTCCTGCGGCATGAACTTGCCGAGTTCACGGGCCGTCTCGGCTTCACGGTGCTCGGTCGCCGCGTCGTACTCCGACGGCGTCATTTTCCGCAAGGTCACCTTCTGCGCGTCCATACCGCCCTATTCAACCGGTCGCCGACGCCGACGACACCACGCTCCCGGTCCCGGCCCGTTCAGCCCTCCGTTCATCGAATCGCTTGCGCCAATCTCCGCCTAACCCATTGACGCACCAGCACCGCCTACATACGTTCCTCCATCGAAGCGCTTCGACACCCATCCGACTCCCCCGGAGGCCCTGGATGTTGACGACCCGAAGGCGAACGATGACGGCTGCGGTGATCGTGACGGGAGCCCTGCTCCTCACGTCCTGCGGCAGTTCGGACAGTGGTAGTTCGGACGGCAAGACCCTGAAGCTCTGGCACTACGAGGGCCCCGACAGTGCGATGGGCGTGGCCTGGAACGAGGCCATCAAGGAGTTCAAGGCCCAGCATCCGGGCGTGAAGGTGAAGTTCGAGGAGAAGGGCTTCGAGCAGATCCAGAAGACGGCCCCGATGGTCCTCAACTCCTCGGACGCACCGGACGTCATGGAGTACAACAAGGGCAACGCGACCGCCGGCCTGCTCTCCAAGCAGGGCCTGCTCACCGACCTCACCGCCGAGGCGACGAAACGCGGCTGGGACAAGAAGATCCCCGCGAGCGTCGGCACCACGGACCTGTACGACACCAACGGAGTGATGGGCTCCGGCAAGTGGTACGGCGTCACCGACTACGGCGAGTACACGATGGTCTACTACAACAAGGACCTCTTCAAGAAGTACAAGATCGCCGAGCCGAAGACGTTCGACGAACTCACCGCCGCCATGGACCAGTTCGCGGCGAAGGGCGTCACTCCGCTCGCCAACGCGGGCGCCGAGTACCCGGCCCAGCAGTACCTCTACCAGCTAGCCCTCTCGAAGGCCGACCGCGCCTGGGTCGACAAGTACGAGCTGTACAAGGGCAAGACGGACTTCCACGACCCGGCCTGGACCTACGCGGCGACCACCTTCGCCGACTGGGTGAAGAAGGGCTACATCGCCAAGACCTCCAGCTCCACCAAGGCCGAGGACGCCGGTGTCTCCTGGATCCAGGGCAAGGCGCCGATCCTGTTCTCCGGCAGCTGGTGGTACGGCCGCTTCCAGACGGAGGCCAAGTTCGACTGGGGCACGACCCTGTGGCCCGGCTCGAACCTCACCCTCGGCTCCGGCGGCAACATCTGGGTCGTCCCCAAGGGCGCCAAGAACAAGGAACTCGCCTACGACTTCATCGACATCACCCTGTCGAAGAAGATCCAGAACCTGATGGGCAACAAGGGCGGCATCCCGGTCGCGGCCGACACCTCCGCGATCACCGACCCCAAGTCCAAGGAACTCATCGCCAACTTCAACACCCTCACGGCCCGCGACGGCCTGGCCTTCTACCCGGACTGGCCGGTCCCCGGCTTCTACGACGTCCTCGTCTCCGAGACCCAGAAGCTGATCACCAGCAGCGAGAAACCGGACGCCTATCTCAGCAACCTGCAGAAGGCGTACGACAAGGGCGTTCCGTCGACATGACGGTCACCGTCGAGAAGGGCGCGCGGGCCGGCACCAGGCACCACACCACCGGCCCGCACCGCCCTCGCCCCCGCAACTCGTACGCCCTGTTCCTGCTCCCCGGCGCCCTCGCCGCGCTCGCCGTGATCGTCGTCCCGTTCCTGATGAACACGGCCGTGAGCTTCACGAGTTGGCAGGGCATCGGCGACCCCAAGTGGACCGGCCTCACCAACTACCGTGACCTGCTGGACGATGCGGAGTTCTGGGCGTCCTTCCGGCACAGCCTGTTCATGGTCGTCGCGATGGCCGCCGTACCGACGATCGTCGGACTCGTCCTGGCCGCCGCCCTGTTCGACTACATCGGCAAGCACTTCGGCAGCCGGATCGCCTCGGTCCTCCGCGCCTGCTTCTATCTCCCGCAGGTGCTCCCGATCGCGGTCGCCGGCATCGTCTGGAGCTGGATCCTCGCCCCCGACAACGGCACCCTCAACACCCTGCTGAAAGCAGTCGGGTTGGGCTCCTGGCAGCAGGACTGGCTCGGCGACCCGGACATCGCGCTCTACAGCGTCATGGGCGTCATGGTCTGGGTCCAACTCGGCTTCCCGCTCGTGGTGTTCATGGCCGGCCTGCAACGCGTCGACCCCCAGCTCTACGAGGCCGCCGAACTGGACGGCGCCGGCTGGTGGCGCCGCTTCTGGCACATCACGCTGCCGCAGATCCGCCCCGAGATCTATGTCGTCCTCACCTGGTGCACGATCGCCGCGCTCAAGGTGTTCGGCGCGGTGTACGTCCTCACGAAGGGCGGCCCGGGCGGTGCGACCGACGTGCCCTCCTACTTCTCCTTCACCACGTTCTTCGAGAAGACCCAGGTCGGCTACGGAGCAGCGATATCAACGGTGTTGACCGTGATCATCCTCGTGCTCTCCCTCGCCTTCCTGAAACTCCAGACCCGCGCGGAGGAAGGTGACCGCGCATGACGACCGCCCTGCGCCGCTACCCGGTGCTCATCGCCCTCTGTATCGCGGCCCTCTTCATGGTCGTCCCGTTCCTGATCGTCCTGATCAACGCCGTGAAGTCACCGGCCGAGTACTCCGAACACGGCCCCCTCAGCCTCCCCAAGGGCCTCTACCTGGACGGCCTCAAGGACTTCTGGCAGCGCGTCGACTACGGCCAGAAACTCTTCAACTCGGTCCTGATCAGCGGCTCGGTGGCCGTCCTCGCCGCCGTCCTCTCGGTCCTCAACGCGTACGCGATCGGCATCGGCCGTATCCGGGGCCGCACGTGGGTCCTGGCCTTCTTCGTCCTCGCCAACATGCTGCCGCAGGAGGCGCTGGTCTACCCGATCTACTACCTGAGCAAGCAAGTCGGCCTGTACGACACCAGGTTGAGCGTCGTCATCGTCTTCACGGTGATCCAGGCGGCGTTCGGCACGTATCTCCTCTCGTCCGTGCTCGGCCAGTTCCCCCGGGAGATCATCGAGGCGGCCCGGATCGACGGCGCCAACAAGTGGCAGGTGCTGTGGCGGATCGTGGTCCCGGTCAGCCGCCCCACGATCGGCGTGCTGCTGGTCTTCTTCTTCATCTGGACCTGGAACGAGTTCCTGCTCCCCCTGGTCATGCTGATCTCCAACGACAACCAGACCGTGTCGGTGGCCCTCGGCGTCCTCCAGGGCCAGCGTCTGATGGACGCCACGATGACCAACGCGGCTGCCCTGCTGGGTGTGTTGCCCGCCATCGTCTTCTTCCTCGTCTTCCAGCGGACCCTCACGCGCGGTATCGCCGTGGGCGCCGTCAAGTAGTAAGGGGACCCCCCACGTGAAGTTCACCGACGGCTACTGGCTGCTGCGCGAGGGCGTCACCGCCGCCCACCCGGTCGAAGTCCTCGATGTCACCGCCCCGGACGGCGCGTTGGAGATCCACGCGCCGACCGTCCCCATCCGCCACCGCGGCGACCTGCTGAAGGGACCGGTCGTGACGATCAGCGCCCACGCCCCGATGCCCGACGTCATCGGCGTCACCTTCACCCACTTCGAGGGCGAGCAACCGCGCGGCCCCCAATTCGACGTGCGGACAGAGGACTTCGCGGTTCACACGTCCTACGACGACGAGCGCGCGACCCTCACCTCCGGCGCGCTGTCGGTCCAGGTGGCGCGTACCGGGCCCTGGCACGTCGACTTCCTCGCGCACGGCCGGGTTCTCACCGGCAGCGGCCCCAAGGGCATGGGCATCATGCGGGACGCGACCGGCGCCCACTATCTGCGCGAGCAACTCGGCCTGGGAGTCGGCACATCCGTGTACGGACTCGGCGAACGTTTCGGCCCGCTGGTCAAGAACGGCCAGGTCGTCGACATGTGGAACGCCGACGGCGGCACCGCCACCGAACAGGCCTACAAGAACGTCCCCTTCTACCTCACCGACGCGGGCTACGGCGTCTTCGTCGACCACCCTGGCCGGGTCTCCTTCGAGGTCGGCTCGGAGGCGGTGTCGCGGGTCCAGTTCAGCGTGGAGAGCCAGCAGTTGACGTACTACGTCATCTACGGCCCGACCCCGAAGGACATCCTCCGCAAGTACTCCGCCCTCACCGGCCGCCCGGCGCTCCCGCCCGCCTGGTCGTTCGGCCTGTGGCTGTCGACGTCGTTCACCACGTCCTACGACGAGGAGACGGTGACGTCGTTCATCGAGGGGATGCGGGAGCGTGAACTCCCGCTGTCCGTCTTCCACTTCGACTGTTTCTGGATGCGCGAGTTCAACTGGTGCGACTTCCAGTGGGATCCGCGGGTCTTCCCCGACCCGGAGGGCATGCTCGCCCGGCTGAAGGACCGCGGGCTGCACATCTGCGTCTGGATCAACCCGTACATCGCCCAGCGCTCGCCGCTCTTCGCCGAGGGCAAGGCGCTCGGTCACCTGCTGCGCCGGCCGGACGGCAGTGTCTGGCAGTGGGACCTGTGGCAACCGGGCATGGCCCTGGTCGACTTCACCAGCCCGGCCGCCCGCGACTGGTACGCCGGAAAGCTGGAGGCGCTGCTCGCGCAGGGCGTCGACTGCTTCAAGACCGACTTCGGCGAGCGGGTCCCGGTCGACGTCGCCTACGCGGACGGCTCCGACCCCGAGCGGATGCACAACTACTACACCTACCTCTACAACCGCACGGTCTTCGACGTCCTGCGCAAGCACCGGGGCGAGGGCGAGGCCGTCGTCTTCGCCCGCTCGGCCACAACGGGCAGCCAGAAGTACCCCGTTCACTGGGGCGGCGACTGCGAGGCGACCTACGAGTCGATGGCCGAGTCCCTGCGTGGCGGCCTCTCCCTCGGCCTGTCCGGCTTCGGCTACTGGAGCCACGACATCGGCGGCTTCGAGGGCACCCCGACCCCCGCCCTCTTCAAACGCTGGCTGGCCTTCGGCCTGTTGTCCTCCCACAGCCGCCTGCACGGCAGCTCCTCGTACCGCGTCCCGTGGCTCTTCGACGAGGAATCCGTGGACGTACTACGGCAGTTCACCCGCCTCAAGCTGAGCCTCATGCCGTACCTCTACGAGACCGCCCGCACCGCCTCCGCCGAGGGCGTGCCGATGATGCGGGCGATGGTGCTGGAGTTCCCGGAGGATCCCGGGTGCGCGCATCTGGAACGGCAGTACATGCTCGGCAGCGATCTGCTGGTCGCGCCCGTCTTCAGCGACGACGGCGACGTCTCGTACTACGTCCCCGAGGGCACCTGGACCCACTACCTCACCGGCCGCACGGTCACCGGCCCGCGCTGGGTGCGCGAGAAGCACGGCTTCGACAGCGTGCCGCTCCTCGTCCGGCCGGGCGCGGTGATCCCGGTCGGCGCGGTGTCCGACCGGCCCGACTACGACTTCGCCGACGGGGTCACCCTGCGGGCGTACGGCCTGGAGCGGGGCGCGCAGGTGACGGTGCCGGTCGGCGACGTGACCTTCACCGTCGTACGGGAAGGGGACACGCTCCGGGCGTCGTGCAGCGACCCGTCCCTGGCCTGGGCGCTGGCCGCCGGGGAACGGTCGAAGTCGGGCAGCGGGTTCCTGACCCTGGAGCTGGGCCGATGGTGAAGATCACCGATGTGGCCCGGCACGCCGGGGTCTCCCCGAGCACCGTGTCGTACGCGCTGAGCGGCAAGCGCCCGATCTCCGAGGAGACCCGGCAGCGCGTCGAGGCGTCCATCCGCGAGCTGGGCTACCGGCCGCACGCCGGTGCCCGCGCCCTGGCCAGCAGCCGGTCGAACGTGCTGGCCCTCGTCATCCCCTTACGCACCGGCATCCACGTCCCCGTGGTCATGCAGTTCGCGATGTCGGTGGCGACCACGGCCCGCCGCCACGACCACGACGTGCTGCTGCTCACCCAGGAGGAGGGCGAGGAGGGGCTGCGGCGGGTCGTGGACTCGGCGCTCGTGGACGCGATGATCGTGATGGACGTCCAACTCGACGACCCCCGGCTGCCGTTGCTCCGCTCCCTCGACCGGCCGTCCGTGCTGATCGGCTTCCCCGCCGAGGCCGACGGGCTGACCTGCATCGACCTCGACTTCAGGGCGGCCGGTGAGCTGTGCGTGGAACGGCTCGCGGGGCTCGGGCACCGGGTCGTCGCCCTCGTCGGGTCACCGCCCGAGGTGTACGTCCGCCGAACCGCCTTCGCCCAGCGGGTCGTTCAGGGCTTCACGGCCGCCGCGCACCGCAACGGGCTCGTCTCCTGCGTCCACCCCTGCGAGCCGGCGCCCGCTGCGGCAGCCGCCGTGGCCGAACAACTGCTGCGCGAACAGCCCGCGTTGACCGGAGTCGTCGTCCACAACGAACCGCTCCTGGAGCCCCTCGTCGACGCCTTCGAGCAACTGGGCCTGCGCGTCCCCGGCGATCTCTCGATCACCGCGATCTGTCCCGACGAGCTCGCCGAATCCGTACGCGTCCCGGTCACCTCGGTCGCCCTGCCCGCCGCCGAACTCGGCTCCAAGGCGGTCGAGTTGCTGATGAAGAAGCTGGGCGGCAAGACCGTGCCCGACGCGACGCTGCTCGCACCCCGGCTGACGGAACGCGCGAGCACGGCACCGCGCCACGCGCCCTGACGTTCACAACGCCCGCATGCAAGGCCCTACTTGAAGGAGCCGCGATATGAAAGGCACGAGAAGAAGACACAGAACCACGCTCGCCGTGGCGTTCGCCCTGATCATCGGCCTGGGAGCGACGGTCCCGGCGACAGCCGACACCCCGTACCCCTTCCGCGACCCGACTCTCCCCGTGAGTAAGCGCGTTGACGACCTCCTGGGCCGGCTGACCCTCGACGAGAAGATCTCCCTCCTCCACCAGTACGAGCCCGCGATCCCCCGCCTCGGCATCCAGTCCTTCCGCACCGGCACCGAGGCGCTGCACGGAGTCGCCTGGCTCGGGAAGGCCACCGTCTTCCCGCAGGCCATCGGACTCGCCTCCACCTGGGACCCGGCACTGATGGAACAGGTCGGCTCGGCGGTCGGCGACGAGGCCCGCGGCTTCCAGCAACTACGCCCGGACGGCTGGGGGTTGAACCTCTGGGCCCCGGTGGTGAACCTGTTGCGCGACCCGCGCTGGGGCCGCAACGAGGAGGGCTACAGCGAGGACCCCGAACTGACCGGCGCCCTGTCCACGGCCTACGGCGAGGGCCTGACCGGCGGCGACCCGGACCACCTCAAGACGGCCCCCACCCTCAAGCACTACCTCGGCTACAACAACGAGGTCGACCGCGCGACCACCTCCTCCGACCTGCGCCCACGGGTGGAGAAGGAGTACGACGAGGCCGCCTTCAAACCGGCGATAGCGGCGGACGCGGCCACCGGCGTGATGACGTCGTACAACCTGGTCAACGGCCGCCCCGCGACGGTCAATCCGGACCTGGACGACGAAGTGAGGACCTGGACCGGCCAGAACCTGCTGAACGTCACCGACGCCTTCGCCCCCGGCAATCTGGTCACTCCCCAGCAGTACTACCCGACGATCGCGGAGGGCGACGCGGCGGCGCTCAAGGCCGGTGTCGACAGCTTCACGGACAACAGCGCCGACTCCGGCCCGACGACCACGGCGATCAACTCGGCGCTGCAACAAGGCCTGTTGAAGGTGTCGGACATCGACAAGGCGGTGTCGGACATCCTCTCCGTCCGTGTCCGGCTCGGCGAGTTCGACCCGGGCGGCGGCAAGTACGGCTCGATCGACGCGTCGGTCATCGACAGCCCGGCGCATCGGCAACTGGCGCGCAAGGCGGCGGCCGAGGGGACGGTACTGCTCAAGAAGAGTGCGTCACTTCCGCTGAAAGCGACACAGAAAAACGTGGCAGTGGTCGGCCCCCTCGCCGACACGCTCTACACCGACTGGTACTCGGGCACACTCCCCTACGCCGTCACCCCCGCGCAGGGCATCGCCGCGAAACTGAAGGCACCCGTGGCCACCAGCGAGGGAGTCGACCGCATCGCCCTGCGCGACACGGCGACCGGCAAGTACGTCACGGCCGGCACCGGCGACACGGGCGCCCCCTTGCAGGAGACCACCAACACCCCGACGCCCGCGGCCCAGTTCGACGCGTTCGACTGGGGCTCGGGCATCGTCACCCTGCGCTCGGCCGCCAACGGCAAGTACGTCGGCTACAACTGGTCGAACTTCGTCAACGACCAGACCCAGCCCAACGGTTGGTACGTCCAGCAGCAGTTCAAGCTGGAACAGCAGGACGACGGAACGTACTTGCTGAGGTACGCGGGCTACGAGACGGCCGAGTCCTGGTGGTCGAACCCGGTCTACCTCGGCCCGACCGACGCCAACGGCACCCTGGGCCTGGTGCCCAAGGACCAGGCGGCGCACTACGCGAAGGACGTGGTCCGCGACGGCATCGACGATGCCGTGGCCGCGGTGAAGGGCAAGGACACGGCGGTCGTCGTCATCGGTTCGATGCCGTCGATCAACGGCCGCGAGGCCCACGACCGCACGGACATGTCCCTGGCCCCCTCGCAGGAGGCCCTGGTCAAGGCGGTCCACCGGGCCAACCCCAAGACGGTGGTGATCGTCGAGAACAGCTACCCCACCACGCTGGGCGCTGTGCAGAAGGAAGTCCCGGCCCTCCTCTGGACCTCCCACGCCGGCCAGGAGACGGGCAACGCCCTCGCCGATGTCCTCTACGGCGACGTCAACCCGTCCGGCCGCCTCACCCAGACCTGGTACCGCTCGGACGGCGACCTCCCGTCGATCCTCGACTACGACATCATCAAGTCCGACCGCACCTACCAGTACTTCCAGGGCACCCCCCTCTACCCCTTCGGCTACGGCCTCTCGTACACGACCTTCCGCTACGGCACCCTGAAACCCGTCGCCGGCGGCTACGAGGTCCCGGTCACTAACACCGGCACCCGAGCGGGCGACGAGGTCGTCCAGCTCTACACGCACCAGCGCACCTCCCGCGACAAAGAGCCCCTGAAGCAGCTCAAGGCCTTCCAACGGGTCTCGCTCAAGCCCGGGGAGACAAAGACGGTCCACCTGAACATCCAGCAGAAGGACCTGGCCCACTGGGACGTCACGCGCTCGAAATGGGTCGTGGAATCCGGCACGTACGACGTCATGGCCGGAGCGTCGTCGGCGGACATCCGAGCCCGTACGACCTGGCAGGTCCACGGGGAGACCATCCCGCCCCGGAACCTCTCCCGGACGACCCGCGCCGAGAACTTCGACGACTACTCCGCCGTCCACCTCGTCGACGAGTCCAAGGCGAGCGGCACGGCGGTGGGCGCGGCGGCGGACGGCGCGTGGCTGAAGTTCGCGGACACCCAACTGGGCGCGGGGGCAACGAAGTTCACGGCCCGGGTGGCGGGTACGGCAGCCGGCACGATCGAGGTCCGGCTCGGCTCCCCGACGGGAAAGCTCGCGGGGACGGTCCACACGGCGGCGACCTCATCGTCGTACGACTACGAGACGGTGACCGCGGATCTGTCGGGTGCGGCGAAGGGCCGTACGGACGTGTATCTGGTCCTGAGCAACGGCCTACGAATGTCGACCTTCACTGTTCAGTGACAGGAAAAAGCCCCCGCTGTCGAAACAGCGGGGGCTTTACCCACATGGGATGAGTGGAGATGGCGGGAATCGAACCCGCGTCCACCGGTGCAGAATCAGGGCTTCTCCGTGTGCAGTTCGCTGTGCTTTTCTCGGCCCCGGCAATCACGCGAACAAGTCGCCGACGGGCCCAGTCACTGTTTGATTTCCCACCGGACCCCGTGACCGGGCCCGATGGTTTAGTTCCCTAGATTATGCCAGGGTCCGGGTCGGGAACATCCCCGGTCTGACACCCTTTTAGGGTCCTTCAGTCGCTGTTATTAGGCAGCGAGGGCGAAGGACTGGGAATCGCTCTTGGAATTGGCGATTATTGGTTGCGACATATGGTTAACGAGATCATTGCCGCTTCCTCGACACGCTTCACCTGCTTCGACAGCCGCTGTCGAAACCGATCATCCCCATGTTGTTTTTTCAAGTCCCTCCGGAGAGGGGGCGCACCCGCTGTGGGGTGCAGTAGCCATCGTACGTGACCAACGCACGCCGATGCCACCGTATTCCCCGTGGCTACTCGCCCCGCTGCTTCCGCTTCGCGGCGGCGATCGCGCGGTCCGACTCCCGGCGGTCCTGCTTCTCGCGCAGGGTCTGCCGCTTGTCGTACTCCTTCTTGCCTCGCGCGAGCGCGATCTCGGCCTTCGCCCGGCCGTCCTTGAAGTACAGGGCGAGGGGCACGATCGTGTGACCCGTCTCCTCCGACTTGGACGCCAGCTTGTCGATCTCCTCGCGGTGCAGCAGCAGCTTGCGCTTGCGGCGGACCGTGTGGTTCGTCCAGGTGCCCTGGCTGTACTCGGGGATGTGGGCGTTGTGCAGCCACGCCTCACCCCCGTCGATCTGGACGAAGCCGTCCGTCAGCGAGGCGCGCCCCTGGCGCAGCGACTTGACCTCGGTGCCGGTCAGGACGAGCCCGGCCTCGTAGGTGTCGACGATCGCGTAGTCGTGCCGGGCCTTCTTGTTCTGCGCGACGATCTTGCGCTTGCCGTCCTTGGCCTTCGCGGCCCCGCCGCCCTGCTTGGGCTGGGACTCCTTGGGTACGTACATTCCCTTGCTCATAGTGCTGCCCATTTTCGCACTACCAGGGGCCATGAGGGAAAGGCGATTACGAAGCGTCCCCGAGGCCGCTCAGTACGGTCTCCGCGCGTTCTACGGCCGCCTGCCCCTGCGCGGTGACATCGAGGTCGGGGGTGATGCCCCGGCCGTCGACGGTGTGGCCGGAGGGGGTGCGGTAGTGGCCGACGGTGAGTTCGGCGACGGCGCCGTCGGGGAGCTGGCTCGGCATCTGGACCGAGCCCTTGCCGAAGGTCCTGGAGCCCACGACGACCGCGCGGCCTCGGTCCTGGAGGGCGCCGGTGAGCATCTCGGCCGCGCTCATCGTGCCGCCGTCGACGAGCGCGACCAGGGGTCTGGTGGTGTCGCCGCCGGTGGCCGCGTGCAGGACCTGCTGCTCGCCGTCGACGTCGTACGTGGCGACGAGGCCGCCGTCGAGGAAGGCGGAGGCGGTGGTGACGGCCTCGGCGACCAGGCCGCCGGAGTTGCCGCGCAGGTCGAGGATGAACCCGGAGTCGGCGGGGGCCTGGCGGACGGCGGTGCGGACGATGTCGCCGACGCCCTTGGTGAACGCGGAGATCTTGATGACGGTGACCTCGCCGGCGGGTCTGGTGACGGTCACGGAGTCGGTGGAGAGGCGGGCGCGCCGTACGGTCTCGCTCCACGCGTGCGTGCCGCGCTCCAGGCCGAGGGTGACGGTGGTGCCGGCGGCGGCGTCCTGGGCGTCGCCGCGGAGTAAGGCCACGACCTCGGTGACGGGCTGTCCGTCGACGTTCTCGCCGTCGATCGTGCGCAGCCGGTCGCCCTTGCGGACCCCGGCGATGGCGGCGGGCGACCCGGACTGCACCTTGGTCACCTCGATCCGGCCGTCGCGCTCCCGGCGGGCCCAGAGCCCGACGCCGGTGTACTGGCCGTCGAGGGCCTCCTCGAACTCCTCGTACTCCCCCTGGGAGTACACGGCGCCCCAGCGGTCCCCGCTGCGGCTGACGGCGCGTTCGGCGGCCTCCATGGGCGACTTGCCGTCGGCCTTCGCCTCGGCGGCGGCCTTCGCGACGTCCTCGTGCTTGGCGACGGGCGCCGAACGGGCCGTACCGGACGCCGATTTACGGTCCGGCGGGACGGGTTCCTCGAACGACCCGGTCGCCGCACCGGCGACGAGCACGCTCGCGAACACCAATGTCAGGGCTGCCCCGCGGCGGATGCGGCGGGGCTGACAGAACAGGTCGCGGCCTGACATGGCGGTGAGTCTAGGACAACGGGAAGGGCCGCACGGGCGGTTGCCCGTACGGCCCTCTTGGCATGCGTCACACCTTGAGGTACTTGCGCAGCGCGAAAAACGCTGCCAGCGCGGGCATCAGGAGGCTCGTCGCGAGGATGAGCGGGAGCTTGGTGAGGACGGCGTCCCAGCCGATGAAGTTGATCAGATTGAGTTTGTGGGACAGGTCCAGGCCGTGGTCGATGATGAAGTACCGGCCGATCACCAGGAATCCGCAGGCGACCGTGCCGCCGATGAGGCCGGCGACGGCGGCCTCCATGATGAACGGGGCCTGGATGTAGAAGCCGGACGCGCCGACCAGCCGCATGATGCCGGTCTCACGGCGACGGCTGAACGCCGAGACGCGCACCGTGTTGACGATCAGCATCAGGGCGACGACGAGCATGAGGGCCATGACCGCGCGGGCGGCCCAGTTCATGCCGTTCAGCAGGCCGAAGAGGTTGTCCAGGATGCCCTTCTGGTCCTGCACCGACTGGACGCCGTCACGGCCGTCGAAGGCGGTCGCGATGACCTGGTACTTCTGCGGGTCCTTCAGCTTGATGCGGTACGACTCCTGCATCTGGTCCGGGGTGAGCGAACTGGCCAGCGGGGAGTCGCCGAACTGCTGCTTGTAGTGCTTGTACGCCTCGTCCTGCGACTCGTACGTGACCTTCTGGACGACCGACATCTTGTCGAGGTCGGACTTGATCTGCGCCTTCTGGTCGTCGGTCACCGCGCCCTTGGCACAGTTGGGGTCGGACTCGGCGTCGCTCTTGTTGCAGAGGAAGATCGAGACGTTGACCTTGTCGTACCAGTAGCCCTTCATGGTGGTGACCTGGTCGCTCATCAGGAGCGAGCCGCCGAAGAGGGCCAGGGACAGGGCTACGGAGACGACGACCGCGAAGGTCATCGTCAGGTTGCGGCGGAGACCGACACCGATCTCGGACAGTACGAACTGGGCGCGCATGGCGGCTTCTTCAGGCCTTTCCGTGGACGGACATCAGACGGCGGTCGAACGGCGGTCAGTGCTGGTAGCCGTAGACGCCACGCGCCTGGTCACGGACGAGGCGGCCGCCCTCCAGCTCGATGACGCGCTTGCGCATCTGGTCCACGATGTTCTGGTCGTGCGTCGCCATCACCACGGTGGTGCCCGTCCGGTTGATCCGGTCGAGCAGCTTCATGATGCCGACGGAGGTCTGCGGGTCGAGGTTGCCGGTGGGTTCGTCCGCGATGAGGAGCTTGGGCCGGTTCACGAAGGCTCTCGCGATGGCCACGCGCTGCTGCTCACCACCGGAGAGTTCACCGGGCCGCCGGTCTTCCTTGCCTCCCAGCCCGACGAGGTCGAGCACCTGGGGCACGGACTTGCGGATCTCGCCCTTGGACTTGCCGATGACCTCCTGTGCGAAGGCCACGTTCTCGGCGACCGTCTTGTTGGGCAGCAGGCGGAAGTCCTGGAAGACGGTCCCCAGCTGGCGGCGCATCTGCGGCACCTTCCAGTTGGAGATGCGGGCGAGGTCCTTGCCCAGCACGTGCACCTGGCCCTGGCTGCACCGCTCCTCGCGGAGGACCAGCCTCAGGAAGGTGGACTTTCCGGAGCCGGAGGACCCCACGAGGAACACGAACTCGCCCTTCTCCACTTCCAGGGAGACGTCCCTGAGAGCGGGGCGGGTCTGCTTGGGGTAGACCTTGGAGACACTGTCGAATCGGATCACGGGAGCACCACGGGTAGCCGGGGGTAGGTGAGCGTGACCATACGCGACCTGGGTGTGCCCGCGCAGTCGCCCTCCAGGGTTGTGCGAGGCTTGCACGTTTTGTCGCGGATCTGAAGGGCTGGAACGCACAAGGTCGGGGCAGGATAAGGCGAGCCGCGCCGAATCCCGCGGAACCTGGCACAGTGGAGGGGGAACGTTCTAGTTTCCCGAGGCGTTGTGTCTGTGGAAGCCGGTGCAAGGAGGGCGAGCGCATGACGTACGACCGGTTGGTGTGCGCGAACTGCGCGGCGCCCGTGAACGAGGGCCGCTGTCCCGTCTGCCGCGCGAACCGCGCGCGGCTGCAGCAGGAGAACCCGTGGGGCAATCTCAACCCCATGGCGTTGATCGCCCTGCTCGCGGTGCTGATCGCGGCGCTGGCGCTGGTGGCGCACCAGACCGCGTAGGCGGCCTGGACGAGGACACAGGGAAGGGCCCGGAGCGACAAGCTCCGGGCCCTTCGTCGTACGACGTGCGTACGGTCCGTACAGGGACGGCTACCGTCAGGCGACCGTGCCGTTGCGACCGTTCCCGAGGCGCGGGAGGACGCGGAAGGCGATGCCGCCGGCGATCATCGTCGCGGCGCCGATCAGCAGGAACGCGGTCTGGCCGGCACCGGTCTCGGCCAGCTCGTCACCGCTGCCCTGGGCCGTGGTGTCGGAACCGGTGTCCGTGAGGGCGGAGGTACCGGCTTCCTGGGCGGAGGAACCGCCGTCGGGGTCGGCGTTGTTGCCGCCGGTGGAGCCGGAGCCGCTGGTGCTGCCGTCCGACGGGCTGTCGGTCGTGGGCTCGTCCGTCGGCTCGGTGGGGTTGTCCGTGGGCTCGGTCGGCTCGTCGGTGGGAGGAGTCGAGACGGGCGTGGACGGCGGGGTGGCCGGCGGCGTGCTGTCCGGGGCGGTCGGGACGCCCGTGTCGGTCGGAGTCGCGGGCGGAGTCGAGGCCGGGTCGGTCGTCGGGTCGTCGAGGTTGACGTCCGCGCTGACCCCGTTGCCGTCCACGGTCACGCCCAGGTCGAGCGCCGATGCGGCACCCGCGGCGGTCAGCGAGGCGCCGGCGGCGATGATCGCGCCCGCCGCTATGCGCGCGACACGGATCCGCGTCTTCTTCGTCATTAGGTTGCTACCCCCATGTAGCTCGTCGTCAGTGGTGCGTCGGTGTCCGGGGCCGTGATCGACAGGGGTAGCGGCTGGCGAAAGCTCGACTCCCCCGGTTCACATGCGCCCCAGAGACACGCATGCCACGCTTCACCCTTCCCATTTTTCACAGCAACGTCAAGGCCGTTGCGAGCGCAATGTCCAACTACGGGTTCTTTGCTGGGGGATGGAACCTGTGAGTGTGATGTAAAACCCAGACATCGGGGAGCACGACGGGAAAGCAAAAGGCAACTGCCGCCCGGTGGACGGCAGTTGCCTTGTCGACAAACTTACTTCTCCTGCTGCTTGCGCCAGCGAATTCCGGCCTCGAGGAAGCCGTCGATCTCGCCGTTGAACACAGCCTCGGGGTTGCCCACTTCGTACTCCGTACGCAGGTCCTTGACCATCTGGTACGGGTGCAGGACGTAAGAACGCATCTGGTTGCCCCAGGAGTTGCCGCCGTCGCCCTTGAGGGCGTCCATCCGGGCCTGCTCCTCCTGGCGGCGCCGCTCCAGCAGCTTGGCCTGGAGCACGTTCATCGCGCTGGCCTTGTTCTGGATCTGCGAGCGCTCGTTCTGGCAGGAGACGACGATGCCGGTGGGCAGGTGGGTGAGGCGGACCGCGGAGTCGGTGGTGTTGACGCCCTGCCCACCGGGCCCGGAGGACCGGTAGACATCCACCCGCAACTCGGACTCGTCGATCTCGATGTGATCGGTCTGCTCGACGACCGGCAGGATCTCGACACCCGCGAAGGAGGTCTGACGGCGCCCCTGGTTGTCGAAGGGCGAGATCCGGACCAGCCGGTGGGTGCCCTGCTCGACGGAGAGCGTGCCGTAGGCGTACGGGACGTGCACGGCGAAGGTCGTCGACTTGATGCCGGCCTCTTCGGCGTACGACGTCTCGTAGAGCTCCGTCTTGTAGCCGTGGCGCTCGGCCCAGCGCAGGTACATGCGCTGGAGCTTCTCGGCGAAGTCGGAGGCGTCGACGCCGCCGGCCTCGGCGCGGATGGTGACGACGGCCTCGCGGGAGTCGTACTCGCCGGAAAGAAGAGTACGGACCTCCATCTCGTCCAGCGCCTTCTTGACGGCGGACAGCTCGTTCTCCGCCTCGGCGAGGGTGTCCGGGTCGTCCTCCTCCTCGGCCATCTCGAAGAGGACCGAGAGGTCGTCGATCCGGCCGCGCAGGGCCTCGGTCTTGCGGATCTCGGCCTGGAGGTGACTCAGCTTGCTGGTGACCTTCTGCGCCGCCTCCGGGTCGTCCCACAGGGAGGGCGCTGCCGCCTGCTCCTCGAGGACGACGACATCTGCCCTCAGCTTGTCCAGGTCCAGGACGGCCTCGATCGACTCCATGGTCGAGGAGAGGGACTTGAGCTCTTCGGAAACATCGACGACTGCCACGCCTCCAGCGTAACGGCTCCACCAAGCGGGCTGCGCCGAGCCTGCGGCACCTGAAGGCCACCGGGGACTCCGACTCACCGCCACCTGAAGGCCACCGGGACCCCGACTCACCGCCACCTGAAGATCACCGGACCTCTGACTCACCGCCACCTGCCGCGGGCGTACCTGGGGGCTCCGCCCCCAGACCCCCGACCTATGCCCACCCACCACCCGACTCGGTCCCTCAAGAACTGAACCACTACAAGCCCGTCCGACTCGGTCGGTCGAGAGGTGACCCACCTCAAGCCCGTCCGACTCGGTCGATCGAGAGGGGCGCCGCCCCAGCCTGTCCGACTCGGTCTCTCAAGCACCGGTCCGCATCACTCAGCCCATCCGACTCGGTCGGCCGAGGAGGTGCACCACCCCAGCCCGTCCGACTCGGTCTCCCAAGCACCCATCCCCCATCACTCAGCCCATCCGGCCCGGTCTCTGAAATCACGGTCCGCGTCACTCAGCCCGTCCGGCGTTTGAGGACGAGGCCGTTCAGGCCGAAGCGGGGGTCTGGGGGCGGCAGCCCCCAGGGACGGGACGGGTAGGGGCGGCGGGGGCGAAGAGCCTTATGGCGAAGCCGGTGCCGAGTTCTTCGTGTCCGGGGACGTCGCCCCCGAGTCGTCCCCGGACGTCGCCGCCCACGTACCGACCCCCACCGCCGCGACCAGCACCACCGCCGCCGCCCCGAGGGTCAGCCGCCGACGCCGGGTCGCCGCCCGGTGCCGGGCCGAGCCGGGCCGCGGAGCACCCGCCGCACGCGGGGCGCGAGCCGTACCGCGCGCCCCGCCGGCGAGTTCGTCCGGCGCGGGCACCCGCATCGAGGTGTGCGTGTCCCGGTTGGAGTCCGCGGGCTTCGCGCCGGGCACCAGCGGCACGGCCCCCCGCCGCACCCGCTCACCGCGCGCCGGCGCCGCCACCGGCGCCTCCTCCGGCTCCTGGTCCTCCTGCTCGGTGTCCGGCTCGTCGACGTCCAGCGGAGGCATCCCGGCCAGCAGCGGCAGCTGTTCCCGCAGCCGGGCCGCGAGCTCGGAGGCCCGCAACCGGGACGCCGGCGCCTTCGCCAGGCACTGGACGAGCAGCGCCCACAGCTCCTCGGGAATCCCGGGCAGCGGTACGACGGTCTCGGTGACGTGCCGTCGTAGCACCGCACCGGGGTGGCCGCCCCCGAACGGCGTGAATCCGGCGAGGAGTTCGTACAGCACGGTCGCCAGGGCGTAGATGTCGACGGCCGCGCGCGGGGGCAGGCCCTCGACGATCTCGGGAGCGAGGTAGTCGGGCGTGCCGATGATCTTCGTGGCGCGGGTGCGCCGCGGGGAGTCGATGAGCTTGGCGACCCCGAAGTCCGTCAGCAGGGCCGGGTGCGCGCCGCCGGGTCCGAGCGGGCCCTGCATGTCGAGGAGCACGTTCTCGGGCTTGACGTCCCGGTGCACGACGCCTGCCGCGTGGGCCGCCGCGAGCCCGTCCGCGATGTCGGCGACGATCGCGACCGCGGCTTCGGGGGCGAGGCGCCGTTCCCGGTCCAGGCGGGTGCGCAGATCCGTCCCCCTGACCAGGTCCATGACGAGGGCGAGGTCGTTGCCGTCGACGACCAGGTCCCGTACGGACACGATGTTCGGGTGCTCCAGGCCGAGCAGGGCGGTGCGCTCCTGCACGAAGCGGCCGACGAGCTCCTGGTCGGACGCGAGGTCCTCGCGCAGCAGCTTGACGGCGACGGGCCCCTCGGGACCCTCGCCCAGCCACACCGTGCCGGCGCTGCCCCGCCCCAGGATCTGGTTGGCGGTGTACCGGCTGCCGATCTTCCGTGCCAAGACTGCTCCTACCGACGCGTGTGTCGCTAAAACTACGCGTCAGATGAGCCAACCTTCACCGCCAGGGCGGAAATCACCCACTGGGTGTCGACAAATCACCAACACAACGCCGGACTTGGGGCTTTGGGACGTTGATCGAGGGTCAGTTGTTCCCGGCGGAACTCAGATCCTTGACCCAGCCGCTCACCTGTCCGACGACGTGGCTGATCTCCCGCCAGTAGCTCCTGCCGGTGCCGATCCAGTCCTGCAGCGGGGTCAGCTCCCAGACGAGCCAGCCCGCGACGAACAGCAGGATGATCGTGAACAGACAGCCCTTCAGGCAGCCAAGACCGGGGATCTTCATCGGGTTGGAGCTGCGCTGCCGCGCCTGGCGGGGCTCGCGCGCCGGTTCCTGAGGCCGCTGCTGGGGTTGCTGCGGCTGCCTCGGCGGGGCGTACTGCTGCGGCTGTTGCTGCTGCGGATAGCCGTAGCCCTGCTGGGGCTGCTGGCGTTGCGAGGGCCGCTGCTGCGGGCGCTGCTGGGCGGCCTGGCGGGGCTGCTGCGGCTGCTGCTGGGGGCGGGAGACCTGGCGCTGGGGGCGGCGGCGCAGCGGGTCCTCGCCGGGGTCCAGGTAGGGCTGGAACTGGGTCTGTTCGTTGCGGTCGCGGGCGGCGCGCAGCTGGTTCTGCCAGGGGTGCGGCTGCTCGGGGCCGCCGGGCTGCCCCTGCTGGCCCTGCCCGCCCTGCTGGCCGTACGGGTTCTGCGGCATGACCGTGGTCGGGTCGGCCGCGCCCCGGCTCGGCAGCACGGTGGTCGGGTCGGCGGCGCCCGGCGGGGCGCCGGTGTGCGGGAGGACGCTGGTGGCCGCGTTCGGGTCGAAGCCGCCGGCGCCGTGCGAGAGGACCTGCGTCGGGTCGGCGGCGCCGGGTACGCCCGGTACGGCGGCGGGCGCGGGGTCGGGGGCGAGCAGCCTGCCGACGTTCTCGGCGGCGGCGATCTGCGCGGAGTTGGCGTGTACGCCGATGCCCTCGGCGACGGTGCGCAGGCCGCGGGCGAGGTTCTCGGCGCTGGGCCGTTCGTCCGGGTTCTTGCGCAGGCAGCGCTCGATGACCGTCCACAGCGGGTCGGGGACGGTCGAGGGGCGGCGCGGTTCGGCGCTGAGATGCTGGTGCAGGACTTCGAGGGCGGAGCCGCCGGAGAACGGCGGGTGGCCGGTGACCAGCTCGTACATCAGGATGCCTGCGCCGTAGATGTCCACGGCGGAGGTCTGCGGGCGGCCCTCGGCGGACTCGGGCGCGATGTACGCGGGCGTGCCGACGAACTCCTGCGTGCGGGTCAGCCCCGGGGAGTCGGCGAGGCGGGCGATGCCGAAGTCGGTGAGCAGCGGGTACATCTGGCCGCCGCCCTGCTTGAGCAGGACGTTGGCCGGCTTCAGGTCGCGGTGGACGACGCCGTCGGCGTGGCTGGCGGCCAGCGCGTCGGCGATCTGCGCGGTGAGCAGGGCGGCGCCGACGGGGCTGAAGGGGCCGTTCTCGCGCAGGTAGTGGTGCAGGTCGGGGCCCTCGACGAGATCCATGACGAGTGCCAGGAGATCGCCCTCGACGACCAGGTCGCGGACCCGGACGATGTTCGGGTGGGTCAGGCGCAGCAGCACCGACCGCTCGCGCAGGAACCGCATCACGATGTCGGGATCGCTCGCGAGTTCTTCCTTGAGGACCTTGATGGCGACGGTCTCACCGGGCTGACCCTGGACAGCCGCCTCGGCGCCCGCGGTCTCACGCTGGCGGGCCCGCCAGACGGTGCCCGTGGCGCCGCGTCCGAGCGGCTCCTCCAGGAGGTACTTGCTGCCTACCGGCCGCACGTCTGCGCTCCCTGCTGCTTGCCTGTGTTCCGGTCCACTGTAGTGCCGCCCCTCTTGGGGCTACCTACGTAAGCATCGCCGTACATGTTCGAAGGAAAGACGCTCACCCCGGTCTCCCGGTTGCCCCAATGGTCACCGAAGCCGGACATGACCGGTCTCACTCGATCACCGGTGCGGCACTGGTCAGGCACTTTTGGGGACAGAGCTGACCAATCAAGATCACTTGCTGCCGGGCCCCGGGCGCGTTGTCAGTGGCAGGTGCGAGGATGCGTGCAGAACTGGCCGATGTGCTCGCGCGGGGTGGGGGAATATTCCGCGCCCGGGGCAGAAGGGACCGCTGACGGCGATGCAGATCCGGCTGACCGTCGTAGACCCGCTGGGGCCGCCCGCGCAGCCGCGGGGCCGCTCCGCGAGCTGCGATGTGCTGGTCACCGCGCCCGCCGGCACGGCCCTGGCCGCGGTGGCGTCGGCGCTGGCCTCGGCGGTCTCCGCCGACCCGGGCGCGTCCGCGCCCGAGCGGAGCCGTGAGTCCGGCGCCCCGATCGTGCTCTACGCGGGCGTGGAGCGCCTGGACACCCAGCGCTGCACGCTCGGCGAGCCCCCGCTGACGGACGGCGCGGTGCTGTCCCTGGGCGCCCCCGCCGAGCCCGAGGCGCATCCCGAGCTGGACGACGCCCCGACCCAGCTCCATGTGGTCGCGGGCCCGGACGCGGGCGGGGTGCACCTCCTGCACGGCGGCCAGATCCACATCGGCCGCTCCGCCGACGCCGACGTCCCGCTCGACGACCCGGACGTCTCCCGGCTGCACTGCGCGGTGACGGTCGACCCCGGCGGCCGGGTCTCGGTCGCCGACCTGGGCTCGACGAACGGCACCACGCTGGCGGGCACGCGCGTGGGCACCCGCCCGGTGCGCTTCGCCCCGGGCGCGCTGCTGCGGATCGGCGAGTCCGCCCTGCGGCTGACCCCGTCCGGCGGCCCGGGAGCGCGCACCGAGACGACCCCGGACGGCGAGGGCCACGTGCGCGTGTCCCCCGGCTCCCCCGCCGGCCCCCGCGCGCAGCCGCCCGTGGTGCCCGGCCAGGGCGCCGCCCCGAGCATCGAGCACCGCGTGGTCCCCGACGGCGGGGACACCCACGCGGGCCGCTTCGGGGCGCTCGGCGAGGCCCTCGAGGGCGAGCGCGCCGAGGAATCGTTCTCCGCGCGGACGACGACCTCCCGCATCCCCGTACGCGACGAACCCGGCGAGGACGACGGCCGCAAGGGCACTCCCCTGCGGGGCACCGACGTGCCGCAGGGTGTGCGCAGGCGTGGCGGCATCGGCAAGTGGGCCCGCCGCCTGACGGGCGGCCGCGGCGAGTCGGCCGGCGAGGACCCCGAGTCGTCGTACGACACCTCGTACGGCGATTCCCACGACTCCTACGACGGGGAGGGCGCCGGTCAGAACGCGCCGACCCCGCCCGTGCCCGCCCAGCAGTCGGACACCTGGCCCGACCCGGCCGCCCTGCTGCTCACCGCCCTGGGCCCGGGACCCCGGCTGTGGGAGCGCGGCCCCGGCCACCCCGAGGCGCTCACCGTGCGGCTCGGCACCGCCGACCGCGCGACACCGGACGGCTCGGCGCTGCTGCCCGCGGTGCCGGTGACCTCCGGGCTCCGCGAGGTCGGCGCGCTGGGCCTGGCCGGACCGCGCACGCGGCTGGCGGGGCTCGCCCGCGCGGTGGTGGCCCAGCTCGCCGCGCTGCACTCCCCGGACGCCCTGGAGATCGTGCTGATCAGCACGGACCGGGCGCGTCCTGTGGCCGAGCGGACCGCCGAGTGGTCCTGGCTCGGCTGGCTGCCGCATCTGCGCCCCGGGCACGGCCAGGACTGCCGCCTGCTGCTGGCCTACGACCGCGAACAGGCCACGGCCCGCACCGACGAACTCCTGCGGCGCCTGGAGGATCACATCTCGGACCCGCACGGCGGGGGCCTGCCGAGGGCCACCTACGGGGGCTCCCTCAACGCCGGCCGGCGTACTCCGGGGATCGGCGCGCAGCGCGGTCCGGCGGACGACCGTCACCAGACGGGCGCGAGTTCCCCGTCGAGCGCCCCCACCGCGTACTCGATCACCGACGAGGCCCATCACGACCGCTCCGGCGCCCCCGGTCCGCGCACCTTCGACGACCCGGACTCCGGTGCCACCCGGCCCCGTTCCACCGACCCCGCCGACTCCGACTCCGTGCGCGGCGCCGTCCACCGCCCCTCCTGGGCCCGCACCGACGACGGTGACAGCCCGGCGGACGGGTTCGCGGGGCCGTACACCGTGCTGGTGGTGGACGGTGACCCCGGTGGCGCCGATGTGCGCGAGGCGGTGGCGCGGCTGGCCCACGACGGGCCCCGGGCCGGTATCCACGTCGTGTGTCTCGCCGAGACGGAGGCGGCCTCGCCCACGTCGCCGGTGACGGAGACCTACGAGGCGGCCTGCGCGGCGGCGCCGACGTTCCGGGAGTGCGGCGCGGTCGCGCTGCTGAGCGGCGACGTGGCGACGGCGCTGCGGCTGCTGCGGGTGGCGCACGACGGGTCGCAGCAGCCCGGCGCGGCGGAACCACGCCCCGGCGCGCCCGGCTCGGCGGACTCCGCTCCCGTGGGCCCCGTAGGCGAAGGCACCGTGGCCGCCGTGGACGCCGTCTCACTCGCGTGGGCCGAGCGGTTCGCGCGGGCGCTGGCGCCGCTCAGGGCGGACGGCGCGACGGGTGAGCGGCACGCGCGCGTGTCGGCGCCGTTGCCCCAATCGGCGCGGCTGCTGGACGAGTTGGGTCTTGCCCGGGCCACCCCGGCGTCGCTGCTGGCGCGTTGGGCGGACGCGGGGGACGACAAGGACGCGCTCGGCGGGCGGGCCTGGGCGGTGCTCGGGGCCGGACCGCGCGGGCCGGTCAGCGCGGACCTCGCCGCCGAGGGCCCGCATCTGCTGATCGAGGGCCCGCCGGGCAGCGGCCGTACGGAGTCGCTGCGGGCGGTGGTCGCCTCGCTCGCGGCGGCCGAGCGGCCCGACCGGCTGGGCATCGTGCTGATCGACGGCCGGGACAGTGTCGGCGCGGGCGGCGGTCACGGCGAGGGCCTGCGGGTCTGCACGGACGTACCGCATGTGACCACGCATCTCACGGCCAACGACCCGGTGCGGATGCGGGAGTTCGCGCAGTCGCTGAGCGCGGAGCTGAAGCGGCGGGCCGAGCTGCTGGGCATGATCGGGTTCGCCGAGTGGCACGCGCGGCACGAGGTGTCGGGCCGGATCGTCGCCCAGCGGGGCTCGTCCGGTGCCGGCGATCTGGAGAGTCCGACGAGTTCGACGATCCGGCTGCGCCCGGCTGCGGCCCGTCAACAGACCGAGGCGGCGCCGCCGTTGCCCCGGCTCGTCGTGGTCGTCGACGACCTGGACGCCCTGGTGAAGCCGCCGTTGGGCTCGCCCGGCCGTCCCGCCGCCGGTTCGGTCATACGCGCGCTGGAGGCGGTGGCCCGCGAGGGCGAGCGGCTCGGCGTGCACCTGGTGGCGGCCGCCGCACTGGACGCCCGTACGGCCGAGACGGAACCCGCCCGGCACGCCACGCTCCGCGTCACCCTCGACCCGACGACCCAGGGCCCGGAGGAACCGGCGCCCGGCCGCGGCCGGTTGACCCTCGCGGACGGCCGGAGCACCCCGTTCCAGGGTGGCCGTGTGACGGGCCGTATCCCGCGCACGGCGACGCTCCGCCCCACGGTCGTCCCGCTGGAGTGGCAGCGCATGGGCGACCCCCCGGCCCGCCGCCCGGTCCGCGAACTGGGCAACGGGCCGACGGACTTGGCGCTCCTGGCCAGCGCGCTGGAGCGGGCGACGCGTTCGGTGTCGGCGGCGGAGGTCCCGTCACTCCTCTGATCGTTCACAGGTCGCCCACACAACCCCACGTCACGACCCAGTCACGATCCCGGTCTTGACAGCGGACGCCATCTTGCCGCGTTCAAGTACCGGGCGTAGACCAGTGCGCACGGAAGCGTTCGAGCGTTCGACGAGGAACGAAGAACGGGGCAGTGATGCGCAGCACGAGCAGCACAAACCGGACACGCACCACCGTACGTACAGCGGCAGTTGTCGCCGCGGGAGCACTGGCGCTCTCTCTCACCTCTTGCGGTGGCAGCGACAACAAGAGCGACAACGGCAAATCCAGCAGTCCTTCCGAGAGCATCGGCACGGTCGCCCTCCCCAAGCTGAACGGCGAGAGCCTCGAGGTGGCCGCCGTGTGGACGGGTGCCGAGCAGAAGAACTTCAAGGCGGTCCTCGCGGAGTTCGAGAAGCGCACGGGTGCCAAGGTCACCTTCGTGCCCGCGCAGGACCCGATCATCAACTTCCTCGGTTCGAAGATCGCGGGCGGCCAGCCGCCGGACGTCGCGATGCTCCCGCAGCCCGGCGCGATCAAACAGGCCGTCGACAAGAAGTGGGCCAAGCCCCTCGGAGCCGACGCGCTCGCGGAGTTGCAGAAGAACTACTCGCAGGGCTGGCAGGACATCGGCAAGGTCGGCGGCAAGCAGTACGGCGTGTACTACAAGGCCGCCAACAAGTCGCTGATCTGGTACAACGCCAAGGTCTTCGAGAACGCGGGCGCCAAGGAGCCCAAGACCTGGCAGGACCTGCTGACCACCGCGCAGACGGTCTACGACTCCGGGGTCACCCCCTTCTCGATCGCGGGCGCGGACGGCTGGCCGCTCACCGACTGGTTCGAGAACGTGTATCTGTCGCAGGCGGGCCCGGAGAAGTACGACGAACTCGCCCAGCACAAGATCAAGTGGACGGACCCCTCCGTGAAGGAGGCGCTCACCACGCTGGCGCAGATCTGGGGCAAGAAGGCGTACATCGCGGGCGGCCAGAACGGCGCGCTGCAGACCGAGTTCCCGGCGTCGGTCACCCAGACCTTCACCGGCGGCGACCAGCCGAAGTCCGCGATGGTCTACGAGGGCGACTTCGTGCAGGTAAACATCGGTGAGACGAAGGCGAAGGTGGGCACCGACGCCAAGGTGTTCCCGTTCCCGTCGGTGGGCTCGACCGCGCCGGTGGTCTCCGGCGGCGACGCGGCCGTCATCCTGAAGGACTCCAAGGCGGCCCAGGCGCTGGCGACCTTCCTCGCCTCGCCGGACGCGGCGACGATCCAGGCGAAGCTCGGCGGCTATCTCTCCCCGAACAAGAACGTGCCGGACTCGGCGTACCCGAACGCGGTGCAGCGGACGATCGCCAAGTCGCTGATCGCGGCCGGTGACGACTTCCGCTTCGACATGTCCGACCAGGCCCCGCAGTCCTTCGGCGGTACCCCGGGCAAGGGCGAGTGGAAGGACCTCCAGGACTTCCTGAAGAACCCGACCAATATCGCGGGCACGCAGGCGCAGCTGGAGAAGGACGCGGCGGCGGCCTACGCGAGCGGGAGCTGAGCCCGAGATGGCATCGGCAGCGGCGGAGGCCCCCGGGGCCTCCGTCCCTCCCCGCAACCGCAAGAGCGTGACCGGCACCCGCAGGACCGTGGCAGTGCTGTTCCTGCTGCCCGCCCTGGTGCTGCTGGGCGCGCTCGTGGTCTACCCGATCGGGTACTCGCTGGTCCGCAGCTTCGGCAACCAGGCCGGCGACGGTTTCGCCGGATTCGACAACTACAAGGCCCTGTTCACCGACGACGGCATCCGCACCGCCCTGAAGAACAACATCATCTGGGTCATCTTCGCGCCGACGGTCGCCACCGCCCTCGGCCTGATCTTCGCGGTGCTGACCGAACGGGTGCGCTGGGGAACGGCGTTCAAGCTGGTCGTCTTCATGCCGATGGCGATCTCGATGCTCGCCGCCGGCATCATCTTCCGGCTCGTCTACGACCAGGACCCGCACAAGGGCGTCGCCAACGCGGTCTGGGTCGGCATCCACGACACGTTCGTCTCGTCGTCGGCGTTCCCCAACGCCCACCCCGGCCGCGAGTCGCCGCTGAAGGCGGACAAGGGCGGCTTCATCACCAGTACGACGGTCCACGCCGGCCAGACCGTCACGCTCCCGCTGGTCGGCGTCGCCCCCGACCAGATGCCCGACAGCGCGAAGAAGGCCGCGGCGGCCAAGCCGGAGCCGGGGAAGATCACCGGCACGACCTGGCAGGACTTCACCCGCGGCAAGGGCGTCGGCAAGCTCGGCGCGGTCGACCCGTCCGAGCTCGGCTACGGCGGGATGCGCATCGAGGCCGTGAAGGACGGCAAGGTGGTCGCCTCGACGAAGGCCGCGGGCGACGGCACCTTCACGCTGCCCGCGAGTGCGGACGGGGCCCAACTCCGGCTCCCCGCAAGCAACTTCAAGGCGCCGTACAACGGCGTGGAGTGGCTGGGCCCGTCGCTCGTGACGCCGGCCATCATCGGGTCGTACGTGTGGATGTGGGCCGGGTTCGCGATGGTGCTGATCGCGGCCGGACTCGCGGGCGTGCCGAGGGAGTTGCTGGAGGCGGCCCGCGTCGACGGCGCCAATGAGTGGCAGGTGTTCCGGCGGGTCACGGTGCCGCTGCTGGCGCCGGTACTCGCGGTCGTCGCCGTCACGCTGATGATCAATGTGCTGAAGATCTTCGACCTGGTCTTCATCATCGCCCCGGGCTCCTCGCAGGACGACGCCAACGTGCTCGCCCTTGAGCTGTACCGGAAGGGCTTCTCGGAGGGCCAGCCGGGGATCGCCAGCGCCATCTCGGTGTTCCTGCTCCTGCTGGTGATCCCGGTGATGCTCTTCAATGTGCGCCGGCTGCGGCGGGAGGTGCGGCGATGACGACGGATGCCGGAACTCTGGGAAAGACAGGGCCTGTTGAGGTCGTCAAGGCGCGGGAGTCGCTCGGCGGGCGGCTCGCGGCGGCGGCGAGCGGGGGTCTGGTCCGCGTGTTCCTGATCCTCGTCGGCCTGTTCTGGCTGGTGCCGACGATCGGGCTGCTGCTGTCCTCGCTGCGCAGCCCGGAGGACATGAACGCGAGCGGCTGGTGGAAGGTCTTCAGCCAGCCCTCCCAACTCACCTTCCACAGCTACAAGACGCTGCTGGAGAACAGCGACATCACCAGCTCGCTGTGGAACACCGTCCTGATCACCGTCCCGGCGACGATCCTCGTCGTGGTGATCGGCGCGCTCGCGGGCTACGCGTTCGCGTGGATGGAGTTCCCTGGCCGCGACTGGTGGTTCCTGGGCGTGGTCAGCCTGTTGGTCGTGCCGGTGCAGGTCGCGCTGATCCCGATCGCCGAACTCTTCGGAAAGATCGGCCTGTTCGGGACCATCTTCGGGGTGATCCTGTTCCATGTGGGGTACGGGCTGCCGTTCGCGGTGTTCCTGCTGCGGAACTTCTTCGCGGAGATCCCGCGTGAGCTGTTGGAAGCGGCACGGCTGGACGGCGCCGGTGAACTCCGGCTGTTCGCACGGGTCGTGATGCCGCTCGGCGGGCCCGCGATCGCGAGCCTGGGCATCTTCCAGTTCCTGTGGGTGTGGAACGACATGCTGGTCGCGCTGGTGTTCACCAAGTCCAGCACCCAGCCGATCACGGTCGCACTCCAGACGCAGGTACGCCAGTTCGGCAACAACATCGACGTGCTGGCACCCGGCGCGTTCATCTCCATGGTGATCCCGCTGGCCGTGTTCTTCGCGTTCCAGCGGCAGTTCGTGTCCGGTGTCATGGCGGGCGCGGTCAAATAGCTATAAACCGCACAAGGTTCAAGGGGTGGGCCGTCACCGGCCCGCCCCTTCGCGTTCACCGTGTGTCCCCCGTATGCCGTACGCGGCGTAACCAAGTCACTCCATCGGCCGTTCCCGGGCAGAACGCCCGCGCCGACCGACCCATGGATGTCCCTTGCCCAGGTTCAGTGTCATTGTCCCCGCGTACAAGGTCCAGGCGTACCTGCACGAATGCCTGGAATCGGTGCTCTCGCAGTCGTATCCCGATCTGGAGCTGATCGCGGTCGACGACTGCTCGCCGGACGCCTGCGGCGCGATCATCGACGAGTTCGCGGCCCGCGACGCCCGCGTACGCGCCGTCCACCTCCCCGAGAACCAGGGCCTCGGCCGCGCCCGCAACGCCGGTCTGGAACAGGCGACCGGCGACTATCTGGTCTTCCTCGACAGCGACGACACGCTCACGCCCGACGCGCTGCGCTCGATCGCCGACCGCGTCAAGGAGACCGGCGAACCCGACGTCCTCGTCTTCGACTACGCCCGCACCTACTGGTCCGGGGAGGCCCAACGCAACAAGGTCGCCGCCCAGTTGACCGAACAGGGCCCGGCCCCCTTCCGCCTGGAGGACCGCCCCGGGCTGCTCCGGGTCATCATGGTCGCCTGGAACAAGGCGTACCGGCGGGAGTTCGTCGAGCGCGAGGGTTTCGCCTTCCCGCCCGGCTACTACGAGGACACCCCGTGGACCTACCCGGTCCTGATGGCGGCGGAGACGATCGCGACCCTGGACCGGGTCTGCGTCCACTACCGGCAGCGCCGCCAGGGCAACATCCTCGGCACCACCAGCCGTAAGCACTTCGACGTCTTCGACCAGTACGACCGGGTCTTCGCGTTCCTCGACGCGCGCCCCGAACTCGCCCAGTGGCGGCCGGTGTTGTTCCGCCGCATGGTCGACCACCTCGCGACGGTCTTCACGAAGCCGGACCGGCTGCCGCGCGGCACCCGCGCCGAGTTCCTGCGCAAGGCCCGTGCCCACTACCGCCGTTACCGCATCCCGGGCACCTCGGTCCCGCTGCGCACCCGGATGCGGCACACCTTCGTGCACTTCGGCGTGCACCGCACCTTCCGGGCCGTGCAGAAGGCGATGAGCTGGCGCCGCCGGGCGGTCAAGCTCACCGCCAAACTCCTGCGCAACCTCAAGGCGGCGGTCCTCCAACTGCACTACAAGGTCCAACTCCGGCTCCCGCTGAGGGATCGCGCGGTGTTCGCCGCCTACTGGGGACGCGGCCACAGCTGCAACCCGGGCGCGCTGGAGACCGCGTTCCGCACCCACGCCCCGCACATCCGCACCGCGTGGATCGCCCGCCCCGAGCACCACCACACGATCCCGGCCGCCACCCGCAGACTGCGCCCGAACACGGTCGCCTACTGGACGGCGCTGGCCCGCTCCAAGTACCTGGTGAACAACGTCAACTTCGACCGCCGGCTGGTCAAGCGCCCCGGCCAGGTCCTGATCCAGACCCAACACGGCACCCCCCTCAAGCACATGGGCCTCGATCTCCAGGAACGCCCGGCCGCCGCACGGGACATGGACTTCGGCGAACTCCTCAAGGGCGTCGACAAGTGGGACCACGTCCTGTCCCCCAACCGCCACACCACCCTGACCTGGGAGCGGGTCTACCCCGGCAGCTACACCACGCTCGCCTACGGCTATCCCCGCAACGACGTGTTCCAGCAGGCGACTTCGGCCGACGTGCACCGCCTGCGCGAGTCGCTCGGCATCCCGCAGGACGCGATCGCGCTCCTCTACGCGCCGACCCACCGCGACTACCGCCGCGTCCAGCGCGCCCACTTGGACCTCGACCGCGTGCTGCGCCGCCTCGGCCCGCGCTTCGTCGTGCTCGCCCGCGCCCACTACTGGCACGAGGGCCCGCTCGCGGCCGCCGCGTCCGGCCGGATCATCGACGTCACCGACCACCCCAGCGTCGAGTCGCTCTGCCTCGCCTCGGACGCGCTGGTCACCGACTACTCGTCCCTGATGTTCGACTACGCCAACCTCGACCGCCCGATCGTCATCCACGCCGACGACTGGGAGGCCTACGAGGCGGCCCGCGGCACCTACTTCGACCTGCGGGCCTTCCCGCCGGGCGCGGTCGCGCGCAGCGAGGACGAACTGATCGACATCTTCGCGACCGACCACTGGCGCGGCTCCCGCTCGGCCCAGCTGCGCACCGCGTTCCGCGAACGCTTCTGCCCCTACGACGACGGCCGCGCCGCCGAACGGGTCGTACGCCACGTGGTGTTGGGCGAGAGAGACCTCCCGCCGGTCGTCCCGCTCGCCGACCGCCACCCGGTCCCGTCGGCCGCCGCGAGCCGCACGCACTCCCCCCTCGCCACCGTGCCGCAGCCCACGGCGCCCCGGCCCGTCACCGACCGCCTCTGAACGCCGTTTCCACACCGGGGAGTTCGCATGCCCTCAAGCCCCTCGCGCCCCACACCGACCCGGCCGTCCACCTGGCGTCCGACCGGGCGCCCCGGCCGCCGCGCGCACTGACCCGGAACCTCCCCTCCGGACCACTGGAGAAAGAACAGAATGCCCCGCTTCAGCATCATCGTCCCGTCCCACGGGGTCGCCGGCCGGCTCTCCCAGGCCCTGGACTCGGTCCTCGCGCAGTCCTACGGCGACTTCGAGCTGATCCCGGTCTGCGACGCCCCCGGCTCCCCGGCCGCCGACGTCGCCGACGCCCACGCCGGACGGGACTCCCGGGTGGCCCCGGTCCACTCACCACCCTCGGCGGGCCTGAGCGGGGCACGCAACACCGGCCTGCGGACGGCGACCGGCACCTACGTCCTCTTCCTGGACGGCGACGACACCCTCGCCCCCGGTGCGCTGGCCGCGCTGAACGCCCGCCTCACGGAGACCGGTGACGTCGACGTCCTGTACTTCGAGCACGAGCGGACCCCGTGGTGGGAGGGCGAGCCCACCAACCCGGCGGCCCCGCTGCTGGCGAAGACCCCGGCCGCTGCCTTCTCCCCGTCCCAGGCACCGCAGTTGACGGGCGTTCAGCTCCCGGCCTGGAGCGCCGCCTACCGCCGCGCCTTCCTCACCGACCGCCAACTCACCTTCCCCGAGGGCCCGTTCACCGACCTCGGCTGGGGTGGCCTGGTCACCCTCGCCGGCGAGCGGGTCGCGGTGCTGCGCTCGGTGGTCGTACGGCATCTGCTGCGCCGGCAGGGCAGCCGGCTCAACCTGCCGGGCGCGCACCACCACCAACTCCTCGAGCAGGTCGACATGGTGCTGACGCGGGCGGCCGACAGCGAGCTGTCCGGCGCCCTGTTCGAGCAGCTCTTCGCCGTGGTGCTGAAGACGGCCTCGCGGCCCGAGCGCCTCCCCTCCGGGCACCGCGCCTTCTTCCGCCGGGCGGGGCGGCTGTACCGCACACACCGGCCCGCCGGTTTCCGCGCGCCGGGCGGGAGTGTGGGCGTGCAGCACCGGCTGCTGGCATCGGGGGCGTACTCGGCGTTCCGGGCACTGCGCGGCGCCAACCGCTCGGCGTCGGAGGCGGCCGAGCGGGTCCCCCGCCCCCGGATGCTCCGCACCCGCATGCGCTACGCCCGCGATCTGCGCCGCCCCCTCGACCCCAACCTGGCCGTGTACTGCGCCTATTGGGGGCGGGGCTACGCGTGCAGCCCGGCCGCGATCCACGCCAAGGCGGCCGAACTCGCCCCGCACATCCGCTCGGTGTTCCTGGTCGAGCCGGACGCGGTGGACGCCGTACCGAAGGGCGTCGAGCACGCCGTGATCGGCAGCCGGAAGTACTGGGAGGTCCTGGCCCGGGCCAAGTACCTGGTGAACAACGCCAACTTCGCCGAGGGCGTCGTCAAGCGGCGCGGCAGCGTGCACGTCCAGACGCAGCACGGGACCCCGCTGAAGAAGATGGGCGTCGACCAGTCGACGTACCCGGTGGTGGCCGCGGCGACCGGCAGCTTCGCCAAGTTGCTGGGCCGGGTGGACCGTTGGGACTACAACATCTCCTCCAACCGGCACTCCACCCAGATGTGGGAGCGCGCCTTCCCGGGCTCCTACGAGGCGCTGGAGTACGGCTATCCGCGCAACGACGTCTACTACACAGCCACGGCGGATGAAGTGGCGCGTGTGCGGCGGGAGTTGGGCGTCCCGGAGGGCAAGACGGCCGTCCTGTACGCGCCCACCCACCGCGACTACCGGACCGGCTTCGACACCGGACTCGACCTGGAGGCCTTCTGCGCGGCGGCCGGCGAGGACGTGGTCGTGCTGCTGCGCGCCCACTACTTCTACGACCAGGGACGCGGGAAGAGCACCGGCCGGATCATCGACGTGACCGGGCACCGCTCCTCCGAGGACGTGTGCCTGGCCGCCGACGCGCTGGTCACGGACTACTCGTCGATCATGTTCGACTACGCCAACCTCGACCGGCCGATCGTCGTGTACGCCGACGACTGGGACGTCTACCGGGAGACCCGGGGCGTCTACTTCGACCTCATGGAGGCCCCGCCGGGCCCGGTCGCCCGCACGCCCGAGGAACTGGCCCAGGTGTTCCGCGACGGCTCGTACGCGGGGCCGGAGTCCAAGGCCCTGCGGGCCGAATTCCGGTCCCGGTTCTGCGAGTTCGACGACGGACTGGCCTCCGAGCGGGTCGTACGCCGGGTGTTCCTCGGTGAGCCGCCGGAGGCGGTCCCGCCCGTGATCCCGCTCGCGGAGCGCGTCCCGGCCCCCGCCGCCACCCTCGTAAGGAGCTGAACCCGAAGTGCCCCGCTTCAGCGTCATCGTCCCCGTCTTCAAGGTGCAGGGCTTTCTGCGCGAGTGCCTCGACTCGGTCCTGGAGCAGTCCTACCGGGACATCGAGGTGATCGCCGTGAACGACTGCTCCCCGGACGGGTGCGGCGCGATCCTCGACGAGTACGCGGCCCGCGACCCGCGCGTACAGGTGCTGCACCTGCCGGAGAACGTCGGCCTCGGCCGTGCCCGCAACGCCGGAATGCCCCTGGCCACCGGCGACTTCCTCTTCTTCCTCGACAGCGACGACACCCTCACCCCGGGCGCCCTGCGCGCGATGGCCGACCGGCTCGACGCGAGCGGCGACCCGGACGTCCTGGTCTTCGACTACGCGCGCACCTACTGGTGGGGCGGCACCCGGCGCAACGTCCTCGCACACGTCCTCACGGAGGTCGACGACACCTTCACGGTCGCCGAACACCCGGAGATCCTCGACCTGTTGATGGTCGTGTGGAACAAGGTGTACCGCCGCGAGTTCGTCCACAAGCACGCCTTCGAGTTCCCGCCGGGCTACTACGAGGACACGCCCTGGACGTTCCCGGTGCTGCTCAGCGCCGAGCGGATCGCCACCCTCGACCGGATCTGCCTCAACTACCGGCAGCGCAGGCAGGGCAACATCCTGTCCACCACCAGCCGCAAGCACTTCGACATCCACGACCAGTACGAGCGGGTCTTCGCGTTCGTCGACTCCCGCCCGGAGCTGGCAAGTTGGCGCCCCTACCTGCACCGCAAGATGGGCGAGCACTGTCTCGACATCCTCGGCAAGCCGGACCGCCTGCCCCCGTCCGACAAGGCCGAGTTCTTCCGCCGTACGGCCGAGCTGTTCGCCAAGCACAAGCCGGCGGCGGGGGCACCGGTGGACGCCGAAGTCCGCGCCCTGGAGGGGAGTTACGCCAGGTACCTGGTCAGGCGGCAGGCGGGACGGGCCGCGCGGCAGCTCGAACGGCGAGCGTTGCAGGCACGCAAGTCGGCGGCCGGGCGGGTCAAGAGCGGCTGGGGCGCGCTGCACGCCCGCCGCTCCCTCGACCCCAACCTCGTTGTGTACTCGGCCTTTTCGCACCGCGGAGTCCTCGGCGACCCGGGCGCCGTGTACTACAAGGCGCGGGAGATCGCCCCGCACCTCCGGGGCGTGTGGGTCGTACAGGACGCGGAACAGGCCGCGTTGCTGCCGCCGGACGTCGAGCACGTCCTGCTCAACACCCCGCGCTTCCACCAAGTCACCGCGCGGGCCAAGTACTTCGTGAACAACGTCAACTGGCCCGGCACCCTCACCAAGCGCCCCGGCAGCGTCCACATCCACACCCACCAGGGCACCCCGCTCAAGTACATGGCGGCCGACCTGCTGGACAAGCCCGGCGCCCGCTACGGCGTCGACGTACCGCAGATGCTGCGCCGCGCCGACCGCTGGGACCACAGCCTGGTCGCCAACCGGCACTCGGAGCTGGTGTGGGAGCGGGCGTACCCGTGCCACTTCGCGTCGGCGCGGACGGGCAGCCCGCGCAACGACGTACTCGTCGGAGCAACTCCGGAGGCGGGGACGGCAGTTCGGGAGCGGCTCGGGATCCCCGACGGGCACACCGTCGTGCTGTACGCGCCGACCCGCCGCGAGTACGTGAGGAGCGGCCACGTCGACCGGCTCGACCTGGCGCGGTTCGCGGAGGATCTCGGCCCGGGGCACAACCTCGTCGTACGCCTGCATCCGTCGCTGGCGACCGGTCCCGCGCGGGGCATGGGGCTCGCGGATCTGCACCGGCGGGGTGTGCTGGTCGACGCGACCGACGAACCCTCCGTGGAGGACGTCATGCTGGCGTCCGACGCGCTGGTCACCGACTACTCGGCCCTGATGTTCGACTACGCCAACCTCGACCGGCCGATCGTCCTCCACGCCGACGACCGGGAGGCGTACGCGGCGAGCCGGGGCACCTACTTCGACGTCACCGCCGCGCCACCGGGCCATGTGTCCGGTTCCTACCGGGAGTTGGCGTGGCTGTTCGCCTCGGGTGCCTGGCGGGACGAGGACTCGACACGGCTGCGGACCGAATTCCGGTCACGCTACTGCGAGTTCGACGACGGAAACGCCGCCGAGCGGGTCGTACGGACGCTGCTGCTGGGTGAGGACGACTGGCAGCCGTCGGCCCGATCCGTCACGCGCGTGCCCTCCCCCGCCGCCGGTCACGACCAGTTGGCGTCCTCATGAGGCCCCGCACGTGGGTGCTGGTGCTGGCCGCCGTGTTCGCGGTGCTCCAACTCGCCAATGTCACCGGCCGGGACACCCCCGACACCAAGAACTACCTCTCGTACGCGCTGAGTCTGAGCGGGGAGAGCAAGCGCGCGGCGGCGACCGTCACCATCGACTACTACTGCGCGAGCAGGGGAGCGATCGCGCGGCGCGACCAGAGCGTGAACGTGCTGAACTTCCACGGCAAGGACCCGGCCGCGCGGGTCGCGAAGAAGTGCCGGGCCGCCCAGTGGCGGGTGGTGGACGCGCAGGTGCGGGCCGGGAACAGCGGCGGGTTCATCACGCCGTTCATGCCCGAGCGGTTCATGCGCATCTTCGAAGTGCGGCCCGGATACCCGGTGTTCCTGGTCCCGTTCGTCACGCTGCTCGGGCCGGTGTGGGGGCTGTGGACGTCGAGTGTCGTCCTCACGGTCGCGGGCGGGATCCTGGTGTTCCTGATCCTGCGCACGCTGTCCGTGTCGGTACCGATCTCGCTGACCGGGCAGGCCCTCTACTACGTCCTGCCGTGCGGGACGACCGCGATGCGCCCGATGACCGAGGGCCTGATGATGGCCCTGACGCTGGCCGCGGTGTGGGGCTGCGCGCTGGTGTCGACGGGCCGCCGTACACGCGCCGGACTCGCCCTGATCGGCGGCTCGCTGCTCCTGCTCTTCACGGTCAAGCACTCGCAGGCCCTGTTCCTCGGGCTGTGCCTGGCCGGTGCGGGTGCGCTGGTCGCCGTACGACAGCGGAAGCGGGCGTGGGCGGTGGTCGCGGGGCTCGGCGCGGCGGCGGCCGTAGGAACTCTGCTGTTGGCGGGGCTGCTGCACTACCCGTCCCAGACCGACAGCCTCCAGGACCTGCTGACCGATCACTACGCGCGTCCCGACCGCACCCGGCTCTACCCCGAATTCCTGCACCTGGAAGCGGACTTCTGGCTGGAGTGGACGCGGCAGCAGCTGTGGCAGCCGGTGCTCGCGGCGGCGCTGGGTGCCGGTGTGTGGGGTGCGCTGCGGCGGCCGGTGTTCGGGGTGTTCGTCATCGGGGCCGCGTTCACCGGGATCCTCACGCAGGCCGCGCACCCGGACATCAGTGTGTGGGGCGGGCGGCTGATCGTGCTGGTGTGGCTGTTGCCGGTGGTGGGGGTGCCGTTGCTGCTGGAGAGCGTGGTGCGGGGGAAGGCGGCCGTCGCGGTGCCGGCGCAGTCGCACGGGCTCGGGGAGCAGGCTCAGCCGGTCCGCTGACGCGGGCGACCCCGGCGACGAGGTGATCAGCGCTCGTCGCCGGGGTCGTAGAAGCGTCGTATCGACTAGTCCATGTTGACTAGTTCGTATTCACTACTCGATGACGAGGTTGACCTCGATGTTGCCGCGGGTCGCGTTCGAGTAGGGGCAGACCTGGTGGGCGGTCTCGACCAGCTTGCGGCCGGTCGCCTCGTCCACGGTGTCGGGGAGCTCGATGCGCAGCGTCACCTTGAGGGCGAAGCCCTCGCCCTGCTTGCCTATGCCGACCTCGGCGGTCACGGCCGCGTCGGAGACGTCGACCTTCGCCTGGCGGCCGACGGCGCCGAGGGCACTGCCGAAACAGGCGGCGTAACCGGCGGCGAACAGCTGCTCGGGGTTGGTGCCCTCGCCGTTGCCGCCCATCTCGACCGGGAAGCCGAGCTGAAGGTCGATCTTGCCGTCGTTGCTGACCGCGCGGCCGTCACGGCCGTGGGTGGCGGTGGCTACGGCGGTGTAGATCGCGTCCATGGAAAACCATCCCTCTCGGAAGTCTTTACGAGGCGTTCGGCCCGGGTGTCCGGGCCCCCTCACGACGACAAGTAGAGCACACAATTCAATTGCACACAACTAAATGGCCCACTCGCGCTATCCTGGAACCATGACCACCACTCCCGCCGACACGCCCACCAGCGACTGGCTCCGCCTGGACCAGCAGATCTGCTTCTCCCTGAACGCCGCGTCACGCGCCTTCGGCGGCGTCTACCGCGTGCTCCTCAAGGATCTCGGCCTCACCTACCCGCAGTACCTGGTGATGCTGGTGCTGTGGGAGCACGGCGAGCTGCCCGTCAAGAAGCTCGGCGAACACCTGCGGCTCGACTCCGGCACACTGTCCCCGCTGCTCAAGCGGCTGGAGACGGCCGGTCTGGTACGGCGTGAGCGCAGCGCCCGCGACGAGCGCTCGGTGGAGGTACGGCTCACGGACGAGGGCGTCGCCCTGCGCGAACGCGCCCTCGACGTGCCGCGCCGCATCCTCGGCGCGACCGGCTTCGACATCGACGAGATCCGCGCACTGCGGGCACGGCTCGACGAACTCACGGGCGCGCTGGACTCGGCGGCGCTGGAGCAGGCGTGACCTTGTACTCCGGGGCAGGCGTGAGCATGTCCTGCGGAGGCGTTCGGCGGATGTAGAGGGCCAGCTTCACGCGTCCGCTCACATACTGCCTGCGACGCGCGAACTCCCCGTCCACGACGCCGAGTTTGACCCGGTCGACCGGGTCGCCCGGCACCCACCGGGACGGCAGCAGATTCGACTGCGCGACGATCCACACCCGGTCCACACCGGCGAGCCCGGCCTCCAGCTCCGCCGGCGCCACCTCGCGTCCGCTCAGCGTCCCGGACCTCGCCCCCGACTCCGCCAGCGCCAGGTCCCGCACCCCGGCGAACGGCCTCGGGTACGCCAGCGCCGTCACCCTCCAGAACGACGGCAGGAAGAGGACCGGGTCGCCGGGTCGCAGCTCACGACCGGCCAGCGCGGAGACCTCGGCGAGGTTCTCGGGGCGGTGGGCCGCCAGCCGGTCGTTGCGGTAGGCGGGAAGGCCGTGGAGGAAGGGGACGGCCAGGGCCAGCGCGCCGGCGAGAGTGATGAGGTGGGTGCGGGCAGGCCGTTTCGGGGGGCGCGGTGAGGGACCCGGTGGAGGGCTCGCCGCTCCGGTCGTGCGGTCGACTCCGGCCAGTGGTGGGCGAGTTGCGGCTCCGGGGTGGTGACCGCGCGCGGTGGTGCCGGGGTGGTGACCGCGCGCGGTGGTGCCGGGGTGGTGACCGCGCGCGGTGGTGCCGGGGTGGTGACCGCGCGCGGTGGCTCCGGAGTGGTGACCGTGCACCGTAAGGGCGCCGACCAACTGGGGGCGGCGTTCGACCACAGCCGCTCGGCCCGCCTCATGGGCGGCTTCCGGACGCAGGAGGCTCTCCAGCCACAGCCGTCCCACCATCCCCGCCAGCCGGTCCGCCCCCGCCGCCACCAGCAACGGCGCCCCCGCCAGCGCGTACAGCACATACCGCTCGTGGAACAGCGGCCGGAACTGCGAGACCGTCAGCAGGATCACCGGCGGCACCACCAGCAACGGCAGCGCCACCGACGCGAGCCGTCCCGCGCCGAGTCCCAGCAGGATCAGCAGGACCGAGGTCCAGAAGACGACTCCGGTCGGGGTGACGGCGAGAAACCCGCGGGCCAGCCGCTCGGCCGTGTCCCGGTCCGGCACCCGCAGCCACGCCACCTGCCCCGACTGCCGCTGGGACACCCACGCCAAGGGCAGCAGGATCCCCACGGCGGAGCCCGCCGCACGCGCCCAGCCGGCCCACACCGGCCTGGGCACCCGTGCCGCCGCCAGGGTCAACGCGTGCGCGCAGAGCAGCAGTACGGCGAACTCGTGCAGCAGAAAGGTCACGGCGAGGACAGCGCCGTACGGCCACCACGAGCGCCCTTCCAGCGCCCGCACGAGGAGCAGCGTCGCCCCGGCGACTCCGGCCGCGACGATGGCGTACGACCGGCCCTCCTGTGCGTAGTGGCCGGTCAGCGGGGTGATCGCGTAGAGCAGGCCGGCCCAGAGGCCGACCCGGGGGCGGGCCAGGCGGACGCCGAGGGCCGCGACCAGGCCCGCCGTCGCCGCCGCGCCGCACACCGACGGCAGGCGGAGGGCGACCTCGCCGGGGTGGACGGCGAGGACGGCGTGCATGAGCAGGTAGTACAGGCCGTGCACCGCGTCGACGCCGTGCAGCAGGTGCCAGATCTGCGGCACCGTGCGCCGCCCCACCAGGTACGTGACGCCCTCGTCGCCCCACATCCCGCCGCGGTCGAGCCCCCACAGCCCCAGCGCGAGCATGACGGCCACCGGCACGACGACGGCCACGACCTCCGCACGCGTCCGTCGCCCGTACCCGTACTCACCCTCGCCTTGGCTTTCCACCTGGCCGATTTTGTACTGTAAGCGGGCTCTTACCAACGATTGACGGTGTATTAGCATTCATGCGGCATTCACCCGGCTTACGATCCGCTGTGATGAACGCCGTCCGCAGACACCGCCTCCCCGCCCTCACGCTCGCCTGGCTCGCCACCCGCGCCGGAATGCTGCTCCTCCTCACGTACAACGGCCTGCCCCTGCTCGGCCGGGGCGCGGTCGCCCGGGAGGTGTGGCGCCTCTACTACCACTGGTACGGGGTGCTGTCGCAGGGCGCGTTCCCGGCCAACGACCACCTGTGGCAGTACCCGCCGGGCGCAGGACCGATCCTGCTGGCCCCGGCGCTGCTGCCGGACCTGACGTACTTCCAGGCGTTCGTCGCCTTCACCCTCGCCGCCGACGCGCTGATCACCGTGGTGCTGACCCGCGCGGGCACCCGCCCCGGTCACAGCCTGCGCGGCGCCGCCTACTGGATCGTCTGTCTCCCCCTCCTCCTGGACATGCCGCTCGTCCGCTACGACGTGCAGGTCACGGCGTTCGCCGTCATCTCCCTGTTGACGTTGTCGCGCTCCACGCGCGCGTGCGGCGCGTTCGCGGCGCTGGGCGCGCTGGTGAAGGTGTGGCCGGCGCTGGTGCTGCTGGGGGTGCCGAGGGGGCGGGCTACACGGTCGGTGTGGTCGTGGGCGGTGGGGGCGGGGGTCTTGTCGCTCATGATGCTCGTAGCCTTGTTCAACAATCCTTTCGCCTTCTTGCGCCAACAGGGCGGCAGAGGCGTACAGATCGAGTCACTGGGCGGCACGCTCCTCGGCCTGGCGACCCACGCCGGCTGGCCGGGCCGGGCTCGCTACCAGTACGGCGCGATGGAGTTCACGGGACCGCACGTCGCCGCCGTCGCCGACGCCTCCCTCGCGCTCACGGCGGTCGCCTTCGGGTTCCTGCTGCTGTGGCGGATCCGGGCCCGCCGCTGGACCGACGCGACCCCCTACGACGCCGCGCTGAGCGCCGTCCTGCTGTTCACCGTCACCAGCCGGGTGATCAGCCCCCAGTACATGATCTGGCTGCTCGGCCTGGCCGCCGTCTGCCTGACCTCCCGGCACACCGTGCAGCGCCCGGTGGCGGCACTGATCGTGGCGGCGACCGCGATCAGCTCCGTCGAGTTCCCCGCCCTGTACGGGGACGTCATCCACAGCACGTGGACGGGCTGCGCGCTGATGGTCGTACGCAACGGTCTGCTGGCCGCCGCGGCCGTCCTCTCCTTCGTCCGTCTGTGGCGGTCGTCGAGGGCGGTTCCGGCGACCCCGCACGCGCGCGTGCGGCCCGCCGGCCCGCACGGGGAGTCCCAGCAGTTGACCGCGGCACACTCCGGCGCCTGATTGACTGAGGCCCGGGGAGCGTGAGGGACGCGCCTCCAGTGATCGAGTGACGGAGGGGACTGCCGCACATGACCTGGCTGATCACCGGCGGAGCCGGCTACATCGGGGCGCACGTCGTGAGGGCGATGACCGAGGCGGGCGAACAGACCGTCGTCTACGACGACCTGTCCACCGGCATCGCCGCGCGCGTGCCCGACGGCGTGCCCCTGGTGCAGGGTTCGGTCCTGGACGCGGAACTAGTGGCCCGCACCCTCGCCGACCAGGACGTCACCGGAGTCGTCCACCTCGCGGCGAAGAAGCAGGTCGGCGAGTCGGTCGACCGGCCGCTGCACTACTACCGGGAGAACGTCGAGGGCCTGCGCGTCCTCCTGGAGGCGGTGACCACGGCCGGCGTCCCGTCCTTCGTGTTCTCGTCCTCGGCGGCCGTCTACGGCATGCCGGACGTGGAGCTGGTCACCGAGGAGACGCCGTGCGTGCCCATGTCGCCGTACGGCGAGACGAAGCTGGCGGGTGAGTGGCTGGTCCGCGCCACGGGCCGCGCGACCGGCCTGTCCACGGCCTCCCTGCGCTACTTCAACGTGGCCGGGGCCGCAAGCCCCGAACTCGCGGACACGGGCGTCTTCAACATCGTCCCCATGGTCTTCGAGAAGCTGACCGAGAACGCGCCCCCGCGCATCTTCGGCGACGACTACGCCACCCCGGACGGCACCTGCGTCCGCGACTACATCCACGTCGTCGACCTGGCCGAGGCCCACGTCGCCGCGGCCCGCGCCCTCCAGGCCTCCCCCGGCCGCGCCCTCACCCTCAACATCGGCCGCGGGGAAGGCGTTTCGGTCCGCGAGATGATCGACAACATCAACGCGATCACCGGCTACGACCGCCCCCCGACCGTCCACCCCCGCCGCCCCGGCGACCCGGCCCGCGTCGTCGCCTCCGCCGACCGCATCACCACCGAACTGGGCTGGAAGGCCAAGCACGACGTCCAGGACATGATCACGTCGGCGTGGGAGGGGTGGGTGCGGCTGCATCCGGGGGCGGCGCGGTCCTGACGTTCTCGAGGGGTTGAGGGGCTGGTTTTCGCAGAGTTTCCGTCGCGCTGTGCGGCGCAGCCCTAAAGCGCCTTCAGCCCCTCCGTGGTGGCCCGGGCCAGCGCCCCCAGGTACCCCTTCGGCAGCTTCGGGCTGCGGATCACCACGGCGCGCCAGTACAGGGGGCCGGAGATCAGGTCCAGGGCCAGGTCCTCGTCCATGCCGGGGCCGATCTCGCCCCGGCGTTCCGCCGCCGCGAGGATCTTGCTGGCCACGCCCTCCTGGCCCTCGCGCAACGCCTTCTGCATGGCGTCGGCGATCTCCGGGTTCCGGGCCGCCTCGGCCTGGAGGTCCGGGATGATCTGCGAGGCCACCGGGTGGCGCAGGGCCCGCGACGTCACCTCGTACAGCATCCGGAGGTCACCCTCCAGGGAACCGGTGTCCGGCGTCGGCAGCCCCATCACCGCGATCGCCGACACGACGTCGAGCACCAGGTGCAGCTTCGAACGCCAGCGGCGGTACACCGCCGTCTTGCCCACCCCGGCGCGGCGCGCGATCCCCTCGATCGACATCCGGGCATACCCGACCGCCGCCAGCTCCTCGAAGACCGCCGCGCGGATGGCTTCGGTCACATCCTCGCGGAGTACGGCCGCCCCGGCGGGGGTCCGGCGGCGCTGACGTGTTGTGGGCTCGTCGGCGTTCGTCGTCATAGCCCAAGCATAGGGGCGTTGCGACGAAACGGTTGCGTTCCGACGCGGGTGGGGCGCGTCGCGACGAAACGGACCCGTCGCGCCCGGCACGTACCGATGCAACAGGCCCGTCCCGGCGCAAACCCAGCGACCCTAACGACCCGATCACATCCGTGACGACGAAACGGTTGCGTTCCGACGCCGAATCGGCCTACGCTCACGTTGCGACGATACGGTCCCGTCCCGACGTAAGAGAACGTAAAGAGAACCGTAAGGAAACGCCGGGCGACGGGACACCGCAGCCGGACGCACGCATTCCCCTCCCCCCGAGCGAAAGCAGCGGATGTGAGCCAGGTCCTCCACACACCGCCCCAATCGCCGGCCCCGGCCGACGAAGACGACCTCGCGGCGCTCGCCGCCCGCCACGGCCTCACGGTCAGTGGCGCCCGCCCCTCCCTGCCCGAGTACGTCCGGCAGTTGTGGGAGCGGCGCCACTTCATCACCGCGTTCGCCACCGCCAAGCTGACCGCGCAGTACAGCCAGGCCAAGCTGGGCCAGGTCTGGCAGGTGATGACGCCGCTGTTGAACGCGGCGGTGTACTACTTCATCTTCGGTGTGCTGCTGGGCACCAAGAAGCATGTGCCGGACTACATCCCGTTCCTGGTGACGGGCGTGTTCATCTGGACGTTCACGCAGAGTTCGATCATGGCGGGCACCCGCGCGATCTCCGGCAACCTCGGCCTGGTCCGGGCGCTGCACTTCCCGCGGGCCGCGCTGCCGATCTCGTTCGCGCTGCAGCAGCTCCAGCAGCTGCTGTTCTCGATGGCCGCGCTCATCGTCATCCTGATCTGCTTCGGCGTGCCGATCAGCGTCTCCTGGCTGCTCGTGATCCCCGCGCTGTTCCTGCAGTTCACGTTCAACGCGGGCGTCTCGATGGTCATGGCGCGGATGGGCGCCAAGACCCCGGACATCGCCCAGCTGATGCCGTTCATCCTGCGCACCTGGATGTACCTGTCCGGTGTCATGTGGAGCATCGACAAGCTGACCAAGGCCGACGACCTGCCCCACGCGGTCGTGATCGCCCTGGAGACCAACCCGGCGGCCGTCTACATCGACCTCATGCGCTACGCGCTGATCGACAGCTTCCACTCCAGCCAGCTCCCCCCGCACGTGTGGGCGGCGGCGACGGGCTGGGCGCTGCTCGCCGGCGTCGGCGGCTTCATCTACTTCTGGAAGGCTGAGGAGACGTACGGCCGTGGCTGAGCAGACCATCGAGTACCACACCGAGCGGACCCCCGTGGCCGCCGACAGCACCATCCCCACCGTCGTCTGCGACGGCGTCGACATCATCTACCGGGTCAACGGAACCGGCGCCGGACGCGGCTCCGCGACCGCCGCCCTCAACCGCATGCTGCGCCGCGAGAAGGCCGAGAAGGCGGCTGGCGTGCGCAAGGTGCACGCGGTCAAGAAGGTGTCCTTCGTCGCCTACAAGGGCGAGGCGATCGGGCTCATCGGCACGAACGGTTCGGGCAAGTCGACCCTGCTCAAGGCGGTCGCGGGCCTGCTCCCGGTCGAGAACGGCCGTATCTACACGCACGGCCAGCCCTCCCTCCTCGGCGTCAACGCGGCGCTGATGGGCGACCTGACCGGTGAGCGCAACGTCTATCTCGGCGGCCTGGCCATGGGCATGACCCGGGAACAGGTCAAGGAGCGCTACCAGGGCATCGTCGACTTCTCCGGGATCAACGAGAAGGGCGACTTCATCACGCTCCCCATGCGGACGTACTCCTCCGGCATGGGCGCCCGGCTGCGGTTCTCCATCGCCGCCGCCAAGGACCACGACGTCCTCCTCATCGACGAGGCGCTGGCCACCGGTGACCGGTCGTTCCAGCGGCGTTCGGAGGAGCGGATCCGCGAGCTGCGGCAGCACGCGGGCACGGTCTTCCTGGTGAGCCACAACAACAAGTCGATCCGCGACACCTGCGACCGCGTGCTGTGGCTGGAGCGCGGCGAGCTGCGGATGGACGGGCCGACCGAAGAGGTCCTGGAGGCCTACGAGGCCTTCACGGGCGGCGCCGACAAGCCCAAGGCACCGGCGGACAAGGCCGCCTAAAGCTCCTCGTCCTGGAACACCCACGTGCGGTAGACCAGGAAGCGGAACGCGGACGCGAGCACGATCGACAGGGCCTTCACGGCATTCGCCCCGAGCGAACCGTGGAGGCCCAGCCCGTGGTAGCCGACGTAGAAGAGGCCGCTCTCCATGAGCACGCCGATGCCGCTGAAGGCGAAGAACAGCGCGATACGGCGGGCGCCGGGGGCCTCGCGGTCGCGGTAGGTGTAGTAGCGGAAGCCGAGGTAGTTGGCGCCCATGGCGACGCAGCTGGCCAGGACGGTCGCGAGCATCGCGGGCCAGCGCAGGCCGTGCAGCAGGGCGTTGAAGACCGCGAAGTTGACGAGAACGCCGCTGCCGCCGACGATCCCGAATTTCACGACTTCCAGGACGACCTTCCGCACCGGCCGTACGGGGGCGGTGGTCGCGCGTTCCTCGGTGAGGTTGAGAGTCACATCATCAGGCTTAGCGGGGCTGAGTAAGCGCTTCCCCTGATTACCCCTAAGGCACCCCATGAAAAGGCGCCCCGAGCCATCGCGGCCCGGGGCGCCTGTGTCCGTCGTAGGGACTACGACGAGACGGTCGTAGGGACTACGAATGCGTCCTCAGCAGGGTGCGCATCGTCCGCATCGCCACCGACAGGTTGGCGAGGTCGAACATCTCCGAGCCCTGGATCTCGTCCAGGGTGGTGCGGGCGCGGCCGAGGATGGCGGTGTTCTTCTTCTCCCAGGCGGTGAAGCGCTGCTCGGGGGTCGAGGTGCCGTTGCCCGCCGTGAGGATGTCGGCGGTCAGGGCGGCGTGGGCCGCGTACAGGTCCTCGCGGATGGAGGCGCGGGCCATGGACTGCCAGCGGTCCGCGCGGGGCAGCTCGATGATGCGGTCCATGAGCTGGGTGATGTGCAGACGGTCGGCGAGGTCGTAGTAGACCTCGGCGACGTCCATCGGGTCCTTGCCCGTGCGGTCGGCCACCGAGACGATGTCGAGCGCCGGGAAGGCGGAGGAGAAGCCGGCCACGCGGGTGGCGAGTTCGGCGGGGACGCCGGCGCCGGTCAGCTCGTCGTAGATCTGCTGGTACCACTCCAGGTCCGCGCCGCGCAGCAGCTTGGGCAGCTGGGACCAGACCTGCTCGACGCGTTCGCCGAAGAACTCGACGGTCTCGGCGAGCTGGAGCGGCTGCGGCCGGTTGTTGAGCAGCCAGCGGGTGCCGCGCTCGCACAGGCGGCGCGAGTGCAGGCGGATACGGGTCTGGACGGGCGCCTCGACGGTGTTGTCGAGGGCCTCGACGCCGTCCCACACCTCGGCCGCGTGGAAGATCGCGCGGGCCGCGGTCTGCGCCCGGACGATCTCCTCCAGGGAGGCCCCGGTCTCCTCGCGGAGGCGGTGCAGGAAGCTCGTACCGCCGGTGTTGACCGTGTCGTTGACGAGGACCGTGGTGACGATCTCGCGGTGCAGCGCGTGGGTGTCGATCTGCTCGGCGAACTTCTCGCGCAGCGCGGTCGGGAAGTAGGCGTGCAGCAGGGTGCGCAGGTAGGGGTCGTCGGGGAGCGTGGTGTGCAGCAGCTCGTCGGCGACCGTGATCTTCGTGTACGCCAGCAGGACCGCCGTCTCGGGACTGGTCAACCCCTGTCCCTGGGCGAGGCGTTCGCGGATCTGGCGGTCGGTGGGCAGGAACTCCAGGGCCCGGTCGAGGTGGCCCTCGCGGACCAGGGTGCGCATGAAGCGCTGCTGGGCGTGGAGCATGTCCTTGGACTGGGCGAGGGCGTTGGCGATCGCGGTGTTCTGCGCGTAGTTGTTGCGCAGGACGAGCGCGCCGACCTCGTCGGTCATCTCGGCGAGGATCTTGTTGCGCTGCTTGACGGTCATGTCGCCGTCGGTGACCAGGCCGTTGAGCAGGATCTTGATGTTCACCTCGTGGTCGGAGGTGTCCACGCCCGCGCTGTTGTCGATGGCATCGGTGTTGATCTTGCCGCCCTGCTGGGCGAACTCGATCCGGCCGAGCTGGGTCAGGCCCAGGTTGCCGCCCTCGCCGACGACCTTGACGCGCAGGTCGGCGCCGTCGACGCGGATCGCGTCGTTGGCCTTGTCGCCGACGTCCGCGTGGGACTCGGTGCTGGCCTTGACGTACGTCCCGATGCCGCCGTTCCACAGCAGGTCGACCCGCGACTTGAGGATCGCCTTCATCAGGTCGGCCGGTGTCATCTTGGCGACCTTGTCCTCGATGCCGAGGGCCTCGCGGACGTGTGCGTTGACCGGGATCGCCTTGGCCGTACGCGGGAAGACGCCGCCACCGGTCGACAGCAGGTCGGTGTTGTAGTCGGCCCAGCTGGAGCGCGGGAGCTCGAACATGCGGCGGCGCTCGGCGTACGAGACGGCCGCGTCCGGGGTGGGGTCGAGGAAGATGTGCCGGTGGTCGAAGGCGGCGACCAGGCGGATGTGCTCGCTGAGCAGCATGCCGTTGCCGAACACGTCACCGGACATGTCACCGACGCCGACGACCGTGAAGTCCTCGGTCTGTGTGTCGACGCCCAGCTCCCGGAAGTGCCGCTTGACGGACTCCCAGGCACCGCGCGCGGTGATGCCCATCTTCTTGTGGTCGTAGCCCGCGCTGCCGCCGGAGGCGAAGGCGTCGCCGAGCCAGAAGTTGTAGCTCTCGGCGACTCCGTTGGCGATGTCCGAGAAGGTCGCGGTGCCCTTGTCGGCGGCGACCACCAGGTAGGTGTCGTCCTCGTCGTGCCGGACCACGTCCGCCGGGGGGACGACCTCGCCGGCCACCAGGTTGTCGGTGATGTCGAGCAGGGCCGAGATGAACATCTTGTAGCTGGCGATGCCCTCGGCCAGCCACGCGTCCCGGTCCACGCTCGGGTCCGGCAGCTGCTTGGCGACGAAGCCGCCCTTGGCGCCGACCGGCACGATGACGGTGTTCTTCACCATCTGCGCCTTGACCAGGCCGAGGATCTCCGTACGGAAGTCCTCGCGCCGGTCCGACCAGCGCAGCCCGCCGCGCGCGACCTTGCCGAAGCGCAGGTGCACGCCCTCGACGCGCGGCGAGTACACCCAGATCTCGTACGCCGGCCGCGGCGCGGGCAGGTCCGGGATGGCCTGCGGGTCGAACTTCATCGAGACGTACGCGTGCGCGTGCCCGCCGAGCGCTTCCTGGAAGAAGTTGGTGCGCAGGGTCGCCTTGATGACGGTCAGGAAGGACCGCAGGATGCGGTCCTCGTCGAGGCTCGCCACCTGGTCGAGCGCCGCGTCGACCTCTTCGAGGAGGGCGTCGACGATCTCGCGCCCGGCGCGCTGCCGGTCCGGCGACATCCGCGCCTCGAACAGGGAGACGAGCAGCCGGGTGGTGTGGACGTTGTTGCGGAGGGTGTCCTCCATGTAGTCCTGGCTGAAGGTCGAACCGGCCTGCCGCAGGTACTTGGCGTACGCCCGCAGCACCATCGCCTGCCGCCAGTCGATCCCGGCGCTCAGCACCAGCGCGTTGAAGCCGTCGTTCTCCGCCTGCCCGGTCCAGGTCGCGGCGAACGCCTCCTGGAACCGCTCGCGCCCGTCGTCACCGAGGTAATCCCCGTTGCCGTTCGGCGACTTGGGCATCCGCAGCCCGAAGTCGTAGATCCACGCGGTCGTACGGTCCGAGCAGCGCAGTTCGTACGGCCGCTCGTCGACGACCTCGACGCCGAGACGGCTGAGGACCGGCAGCACGGCGGAGAGGGAGACCGAGGCGCCCTTGCGGTAGATCTTGAAGCGGCGCTCGTCGGGGGCGGCGCCCACCGGCTCGTAGAGGCTGAGCGCGAAGGCCTGCTCCTCGGTGAGCTGTTCGAGGTGGACCAGGTCGGCTACGGCGGCGCGCGGGGTGTGGTCGGCCTTGTAGCCCTCGGGGAAGGCGTTGCCGTAGCTGCGCAGCAGTTCGGCGGCGCGCTCCTCGCCGCACTCGGCGTTCAGTGCCTCGCCGAAGCCGTCGGCCCAGGAGCGGGCGGCCTCGACCAGGCGGGCCTCGATGCGGTCCTTGTCGGCGTCGGACAGCTCGGGCAGTTCGGTGCCCTGCGGGACGCGGACCACGAAGTGCAGCCGGGACAGGATCGACTCGGTGTTCCAGGCGGTGAAGTCGACGCTGGTGCCGTCGAGCTCTTCTTTAAGGATGTCGATGATTCGGAGGCGTACGCCCGTGGTGTAGCGGTCGCGCGGGAGGTAGACGAGGGCCGAGTAGTAGCGGCCGTACTCGTCCTGGCGCAGGTAGAGGCGCAGCCGGCGGCGTTCCTGGAGGTAGAGCACGGACGTGACGATCGAGCGGAGTTCGTCGACCGGGGTCTGGAACAGCTCGTCGCGCGGGTACGTCTCCAGGATCTGCAGCAGGTCGCGCCCGTCGTGGCTGTTGGGCGAGAAGCCGGCGCCCTCCAGCACCTCGTCGACCGTGCGCCGGATCACCGGGACCCGGCGGACCGACTCGGTGTAGGCGGCGGAGGAGAACAGGCCCAGGAAACGGCGCTCGCCGACGACCTCGCCGTTCTCGTCGAACTTCTTCACACCCACGTAGTCGAGGTACGACGGCCGGTGCACCGTGGAGCGGCTGTTGGCCTTCGTCAGGACGAGGAGCTTGTGCTCGCGGGCCTTGGCGCGGGCGTCGGCCGGGAGTCGCTCGAAGGACGGGCTCACGGGGTGGTGGTCCTCGCCCGCGTGCTGCGGGTCGGAGCGCAGGATGCCGAGGCCGGTGCCGGGGACCGCGGCCAGCGAGTCGTCCTCGCGGAGTTGGTACTCGCGGTAGCCGAGGAAGGTGAAGTGGTCGGCGGCCAGCCAGCGCAGCAGCTCGCGGGCCTCGCCGACCTCGCTGGAGGGCAGGTCGGAGGCGGTCGGCTCGGCGGGCAGCTCGTCGGCCATCCGCAGCGCCAGGTCGCGCATCTTCTCCCAGTCCTCGACGGCCTCGCGGACGTCGGACAGGACGCGCAGCAGGTCGGCGGTGATCTGCTTCAGGTCGGCGCGGTCGGTCTCGCGGTCGATCTGGACGTGGATCCAGGACTCGGTGTGCGCGTCGTGCGGCAGCTCGCCGGCGGGCGGGTTGGTGAGCACCTCGATGAGCTTGCCGGTGAGGTCGCGGCGGACGACGACCTGCGGGTGGATCACGACGTGGATGCCGCGGCTCTGGCGGGTCAGTTCGTTGGTCACGGAGTCGACGAGGAAGGGCATGTCGTCGGTGACGACCTCGACGACGGTGTGGCTGCACGTCCAGCCGTTCTCCTCGACCGTCGGGGTGTGCACCCGAACGTTGGCCGTGCCCTGGGGTCGGGTCTCGGCCAGCCGGTAGTGGGAGTAAGCGGCGCCGAAGACGTCGACCGGGTCGCGGTCGGCGAGGTCCTCCGGGGCGGTGTGCAGGTAGTAGCGCTGGAGGAACGCGAGCACGGTGTCCCGGTCCGGGGTGCTCTCGTCCGTCTTCCCGGTCGGTAGGTGCCCCCCGACCGGGCTGTTCTCAGCTACCCGGGCAGCCCGTTCGAGCAGCTCGGCCTTGGCTTCGTCCAGCTTGGTCTGCATTGTCCTCTGGCTCCTGTCGCGCGCCGTTGCGTGACGTAGAAGGAAGTTCGATGTCTTCCCCTGCGGCTCGACGCCACGGCCCGGGGTGTCCGGTCTGCTCAGACGCTATGCCGCAAGGTGAGATGAGCGGTGGGTTATCAGCCATTTTCGGCACGCCCGAAGGGTGTGACGCTGCTCTCTGCCGCGCCGGTACCCGGGGTGTGCACGGCGTCCTGGGAGCCCTTGGAGCTCCGTCCCGCCCGCGCGGACCTGTGGGACAGGCCCTGGGACCAGCGACCGCCGCCCGGTCACGGATGTCGTCCGTGGTCGCCGGGCGCGGAGCAGGGGCGACGATGCCCCCGCGAAATATCGCGCTGATCACGCCACAAGGCTATCGCTCCTCACCGGGGGCTCGTCACGAGCCGGATGTGTACAAAACAGAGGGTGGAACTTTGACGTTATGCACAGGGGCGTAGAGAGTGAAATCGTCGTATTCACGGGCAGTCGGGACGGTGCCGGTGTCCGCGCGACGAGGGCCCTTGGCAAGCGCTCCGGCGCGCGGGACGTTGCCTCACGACGTCCGACGCGGACGCATGCCACGGCCACAGAGGAGCGCACCGACATGACAGCGAAGATCCTCATCGTCACCGGCGACGCAGCGGAGTCGCTGGAGGTCCTCTACCCCTACCAGCGCCTGCGCGAGGAGGGCTACGAGGTCCATATCGCGGCCCCCGAGCGCAAGCAGCTCCGCTTCGTCGTCCACGACTTCGAACCCGGCTTCGACACGTACACCGAGAAGCCCGGCTACACCTGGCCCGCCGATCTCGCCTTCTCCGAGGTCGATCCCGGCCAGTACGCGGCCCTCGTCATCCCCGGCGGGCGGGCCCCCGAGTACCTCCGCAACGATCCCGAACTCCGCAAGATCCTCAAGTCCTTCTTCGACACGGACAAGCCCGTGGCCCAGATCTGCCACGGCCCCCTGCTCACCGCCGCGATCGACGGCCTGCGCGGCCGGCGCGTCACGGCCTACCCCGCCCTCGAACTCGACATGCAGTCCGCCGGCGCGACCTTCCAGGACGCCGAGACCGTCGTCGACGGCACGCTGGTCTCCGCCCGCGCGTGGCCGGATCACTCCGGCTGGATGCGGGAGTTCCTCACGGTGCTGCGGGCGAAGGCGCCGGTGACGTGAGCCCCCGGGGCGCGGTGTCTCCTGGGGCGCGGTGTCCCTTGAGTCGCCGGGTTTGTGGAGGCGCCGTGCCCCGTGCCCCCGGTCTGCGAGTCGCCGTTACGCCGCCAGCCGCTCCGCCTCCGCGACGGCCTCCGCGAGCGAGTCCACCACCGGCACGCCGACCACTTCGAGGCTGGCTCGGCTGTGCGAACCGCCGGTGTACAGCACGGCCCGCGCCCCCACGTGCAGGGCGGCCACGGCGTCGTCGGCCGCGTCGCCTATCACCACGGTGCGCGCGGGGTCCACGTCTGCCAGCGCCTCGAGGTGCCGCACCATGTGCTCGGCCTTGCTGCCGCCGGAGGGCCCGGTGCGCCCGTCGACCCGCATGAAGTGCGGCTCTATCCCGAACTCCCGCACCAGCGGGACGAGTTCGTCATGGACGTACATGCTGAGGATCGACTGACTGCGCCCCGCCGTCCGCCAGCCCGCGAGCAAGTCGGCCGCGCCCTCGGTCAGCCCGCAGACGACCCGGTGCTCGGCGTAGTACCGGTGGAAGGTGTCGTCCATGACCTCCCACTCGGCGTCGGTGGGCAGCCGTCCGAGCAGCCGCTCGTAGAACTTCGGCACCGGCACGCAGTACAGCGTCCGGTACTCCTCCATCGTGATCGCCTTGAGCCCCAGCTCGGCGAACGCCGCGTTCGTCGCCCCGATGATCGCGTCATTGTCGTGGAACAGCGTGCCGTTCCAGTCCCAGACGATGTGCGCGTTTGCTTGCATCCCCATGCCAAAAACGTACCCGCCACCACTGACAATCAAGAGAACCGCAGGTCAACGGCCATCTCCGGCCGGCTGACCGGCGCCGCACGGACGCCGGACGGACGCCGGACGGGCTCAGTCCGCCAGCCCGACGAGGTTCGGGATCTCCTGCGTCGCGTACCAGAGCAGCTCGTGGTCCTCGGCGCCGTCCACGACGAACTGCGCGTCGTCGTCCCCGCGGTCCGCCGCCGGGAGCGCGTCGGCCGCGGCGCTCACGTCGTTCTCCGCGTCGCCCAGATCCACGTGCACGGCCGCAGCCTTGGCCAGCGCCACGGTTCTGGTCACCCGCACCTCGCCGAGGGCCGCCGGGTCGAGTCCGCGGTCGGGGTCGGCGTGCGCCGCGCCGTCGGGTACGTCGACGGCGACCACGACCCGCCGCCGCGGCGCGTCGGCGTCGGCCGCCAGCAGCCGCAGCGAGGCCAGCGCGGCCCGGTTCAGCGCCGCGTACTCCAACTCCTCGATGTCGTCGGAGAGATACCACTCGCGCAGCGCGGGCGTGACGGCGTACGCGACGAAGGGTCCCGTCCCCAGCTCACCCGTCTTGTACGCCTCGGCGAGACCGGGGAGGGTCAGGGGGACGTAGACGCGCATGGCTGACCGCTTTCGTAGTCGGAGAGTGCCTCGCGGAGGACGGTGCGATGCCTCCGGGAGGGCCTCCAGGATACGTGCGCGCGTCCCCCATCGAGTCCCCACCCGCACCACTGGAGACGTCCACCCCACGCCGGAAATTCACCCGGGGCACCCCTGCGCTGATGGGCTTTGAGGCCCACCAATCACTCGGATAAGTGAACAATCCGGCCCCTCCGACCCGCCCCACCACGTCCTTGCCGTCGTCGCCCCCGGCCCCGTACAAGATCCCCAACCAGCAAGTTACTTCCCGGTACATCCCGGGCCGACGACACGGGGACCCCCATGCACAAGGTCATGACCAGGACCGCCCAGCACACCCCGACCCGCCCGCCGACCCGCCGCGACCCACGCCGCCCGGGCACGGCCTCGCCGCGCGGACAGGGCGGGGGCACGTCTCGTACGACGACCGGCCAGGCCCTGCCGATCGCACCTGACGCCGTCGGGGACTCGCTTCTCACGACGCCCGGAACCGAGGCGACCCGCACCGCCTCCGCCTCCACAACGGCAGGCCGGAGCACTGCCCGCACGGCCCCCGGGGACGGCCGCCCACCGGCCGCTCCGGGCCGCAGCCCTCGTACGCCGTCGGCGGGCCGGAGCGGGGCACGCACGTCTCCCGCAGCCACGTCGGGCCAGGGCTCAGCTCGTACCACGCCCACGGTCGCGTCCGGCCGGGGCTCGGCACCGACCGCTCTCGCACCGGCGCCAGGTCGCAGCGCAGCCCCTGCTGCGCCAACTCCCGCCGCTGGCCGGGCCGTACCCCGCACCATGCCCGCCCAGGCCGCCCCCGGCCGCGTTCCGCAGCCCCGCCCCACCGATCTCTTCGCCGACCGTCTCCTCGCCGTGCTGAGCGGCCAGCGGCCCGTCCACTGGATGCTCCGGCACACCGCCGGCCGCGCCTACGACGAGCTGATCCGGCTCGCCGAACACGGCCCCCTGCGCGCCACCCGGGGCACCCGCCCGGTGGTCCGCGACATCGGCTACTACGTCGCCCGCCCCGGCGCCGTGGAGGCCTTCGCCCGGATCAGCGCCGGTGACCAGGTACGGGCGATGGCCTTCCGGCTGGAACGGGGCGCGGACCTCCGCTGGCGCTGCACGGCGGTGGAACTGGGCGGGCCGCGCGCTCCGCACAGCCTGGACGACGACTGAGGAGGGCTCGCGCGGCCGACGGTAGTTGACGGGTGGGGGACGCCCGCCGCAGCCCGTGCGCACGCACGCGCACGCAGAAGGGCCGGGCACCTTTACGATGCCCGGCCCTTCAAGGTCCTTCGAGGCCTCCGCGGTCATTCACCAGGGAGCGGCCCCGACAGCTCGGCCCCTCACCCGGAGACGCTCGTCACCGAACTCGCGGAGCGGCCGTCACTTCTTGCGACGGCTGCCCCGGCGCCCCTGCTTGCGGCGCTCCGCGCGCGTGAGGCCGTCCGCCTCGGAGCGCACCGGCTCGTCGTCGCTGGTGAAGTCGCCCTCGACGATGCCGCCCTCGCCGTCCACGCTGGGCGCGGAGAAGTGCAGCCGGTCCGGCCGCTGCGGTGCGTCGAGCCCCTTGGCGCGGATCTCGGGACGGGCGCTCGCCTGCGCGGGAACCGTGTCCTCCTTGTCGAGGGACGTCGGCTGCGCGTCCTCGACGGGGACCTCCTCGACCTGCTGCTCGACCTGGACCTCCAGGTTGAACAGGTAGCCGACGGACTCCTCCTTGATGCCGTCCATCATGGCGGTGAACATGTCGAAGCCCTCGCGCTGGTACTCGACCAGGGGGTCCTTCTGGGCCATCGCGCGCAGGCCGATGCCCTCCTGGAGGTAGTCCATCTCGTAGAGGTGCTCGCGCCACTTGCGGTCCAGGACCGACAGCACGACCCGGCGCTCCAGCTCACGCATGATCTCGGAGCCGAGCTGCTCCTCGCGGCCCGAGTACTGCTCGTGGATGTCGTCCTTGATGGACTCGGAGATGAACTCGGCGGTCAGACCGGCCCGGTCCCCGGCCGCCTCCTCCAGCTCCTCCACGGTGACCTTCACCGGGTAGAGCTGCTTGAACGCGCCCCACAGCCGGTCGAGGTCCCAGTCCTCCGGGAAGCCCTCGGTGGTCTCCGCGGTGATGTACGCGTCGATCGTGTCGTCCATGAAGTGCACGACCTGGTCCTGCAGGTCCTCGCCCTCCAGGACACGGCGGCGCTCGCCGTAGATGACCTCGCGCTGCCGGTTGAGGACCTCGTCGTACTTGAGGACGTTCTTGCGGGTCTCGAAGTTCTGCTGCTCGACCTGCGACTGGGCGGACGCGATCGCGCGGGTGACCATCTTGTTCTCGATCGGCACGTCGTCCGGGACGTTCGCCATGGACATCACGCGCTCGACCATCTGGGCCTTGAACAGCCGCATCAGGTCGTCGCCGAGGGAGAGGTAGAAGCGGGACTCGCCCGGGTCGCCCTGACGGCCGGAGCGACCGCGCAGCTGGTTGTCGATACGGCGCGACTCGTGCCGCTCGGTGCCGAGGACGTAGAGGCCGCCGAGGTCCTTGACCTCCTCGAACTCGTCCTTGACCGCCTGCTCGGCGTTCTCCAGGGCGGCGGGCAGGGCCTGCGCCCACTCCTCGATGTGCTCCTCGGGGTCGAGGCCGCGCTGGCGCAGCTCCGCCTCGGCGAGGTCGTCGGGGTTGCCGCCGAGCTTGATGTCCGTACCGCGGCCGGCCATGTTGGTGGCGACCGTCACGGCGCCCTTGCGGCCGGCCTGGGCGATGATCGGCGCCTCACGGTCGTGCTGCTTGGCGTTCAGCACCTCGTGCTGGATGCCGCGCTTGGCGAGCTGCTGCGAGAGGTACTCGGACTTCTCGACCGACGTCGTACCGACGAGGATCGGCTGGCCCTTCTCGTGCTTCTCGGCGATGTCGTCGACGACCGCCTCGAACTTCGCGACCTCGGTGCGGTAGATCAGGTCGGACTGGTCCTTGCGGACCATCGGCCGGTTGGTCGGGATCGGGACGACGCCGAGCTTGTAGATCTGGTGGAACTCGGCGGCCTCGGTCATCGCCGTACCGGTCATGCCGGAGAGCTTGCCGTAGAGGCGGAAGAAGTTCTGGAGGGTGATCGTGGCGAGTGTCTGGTTCTCGTCCTTGATGTCCACCCCTTCCTTCGCCTCGATCGCCTGGTGCATGCCCTCGTTGTAGCGGCGGCCGGCGAGGATACGGCCGGTGTGCTCGTCGACGATCATGACCTCGCCGTCGATGACGACGTAGTCCTTGTCCTTCTTGAAGAGCTCCTTCGCCTTGATGGCGTTGTTCAGGTAGCCCACCAGCGGGGTGTTCACCGACTCGTAGAGGTTGTCGATGCCCAGCCAGTCCTCGACCTTGGAGACGCCGCCCTCGTGGATGGCGACCGTGCGCTTCTTCTCGTCGACGTCGTAGTCGCCGGTCTCCTCCAGGCCCTTGAGCGGGTTGCCGGCCTCGCCCTTCTTCAGGCGGGTGACCAGCTTGGCGAAGTCGCCGTACCACTTGGTGGCCTGGTCGGCCGGGCCGGAGATGATCAGCGGTGTACGGGCCTCGTCGATGAGGATCGAGTCGACCTCGTCGACGATCGCGAAGTTGTGGCCGCGCTGCACCAGTTCGTCCTTCGACCACGCCATGTTGTCGCGCAGGTAGTCGAAGCCGAACTCGTTGTTCGTGCCGTAGGTGATGTCGCACGCGTACTGCTCGCGGCGCTGGGCCGGGGTCATGTTGGCGAGGATGCAGCCGACCTCGAGGCCCAGGAACTTGTGGACGCGCCCCATCATCTCGGAGTCGCGCTCGGCCAGGTAGTCGTTGACCGTGATGAGGTGGACGCCGTCCCCGGAGAGGGCGTTCAGATACGCGGGCAGGGTGCCGACCAGGGTCTTGCCCTCGCCGGTCTTCATCTCGGCGACGTAGCCGAGGTGCAGCGCGGCGCCGCCCATCATCTGCACGTCGTAGTGGCGCTGGCCGAGGACGCGCTTGGCGGCCTCGCGCACGGTGGCGAACGCCTCGGGGAGCAGGTCGTCCAGGGTCTCACCATCGGCGTAGCGCTGCTTGTACTCCTCGGTGAGGGCCTTCAGCTCGGCGTCGGAGAGGTCGACGAAGTCCTCTTCGATGGAGTTGACCTGGTCCGCGATGCGGTGCAGCTTGCGCAGGATCTTGCCTTCGCCTGCACGCATGATCTTCGAGAGGACGGACACGGGGGTTGGTCTCCTTGCCGGTCGGGCCTGGGACGGTCGGTTTCCAATGACATGGCTGAGCAACGGCCATCGTATGCGAGGACCCCGCCACGCCGGGAGCCTGCCGGGGACGCCGACCGTCCACTACTTCAAAAACGCTTCAAAGGGGACAACGGCCGGGAGTCGCCGATGGTGCCGCGTCGTTCCGAGGAATTGCGCGAAATGTGATCACTCGCTCACGCAGCGCAAAAGCATGGCGTCCTTGTGCGCCCCCGAGCAGAATCGGCCGATGGAACCCGTCACGCTCACGACCGACCGCCTCGTCCTGCGCAGCGTCGGCCCACAGGACACCGATGTCGTGTATTCCGCCGCCCAGGACCCCGAGATCCAGCGCTGGACGACGATCCCCTCGCCCTACCTCCCGGAGCACGCGCGGAGTTTCACCGAGCAGCTGGCGCCTGAGGGCTGGGCGAACTGTTCGATGTTCACCTTCGGTGTCTTTCTCCCCGAAGGGGAGCTCGTCGGCATGCTCGGCATCACGATGCGCTCCCTGGGCGTCGGCGAGGTCGGCTTCTGGGCCACCAAGGAGTACCGCGGCAACGGCTACATCACGGAGGCCACCGTCGCCGTCTCCCGCTGGGCCTTCACCCGGCTCTCGATCGACCGCGTGGAATGGCGCGCGGAGGTCGGCAACAAGGGCTCCCGCGCGGTGGCCGAACACGCCGGCTTCACCATCGAGGGCACTCTCCGCTCCGCGATCAACAACAAGGGCGTACGACGGGACTGCTGGGTCGCCTCCCTGCTCCCCTCGGACCTGGGCCTGCCCTCGACCGCGCCGTACCTGCCCGCGCAGCCGTAGAGCGGTAAATCCACAGGTCAGCACGGGTTGTCAGTGGCACCCTCTATCGTGCGGAGACATGACGAGTGCCCCGCGCCCCACGACCGACCTGTCGGCAGCCGACGCCCGCCGCATCGCCCTGCGCGCACAGGGTTTCCTCGGCGCCCCCGACCGCCGCGCGGGCGTGCGCGGCGTGCTCCGCCATCTCGGCGCGGTCCAGCTCGACACCATCTCGGTCCTCGCCCGCTCCCACGAACTCATCCCGTACGCCCGCCTCGGCGCCGTCCCCCGCAGGACGGTCGAGGACGCGTACTGGACCCAGACGCACGCCTTCGAGTACTGGTCCCACGCGGCCTGCATCCTCCCCGTCGAGGAGTGGCCCCACTTCGCCTTCCGCCGCCGCGCCTACCGCAGCCGGCCGCACTGGAACCACGACCTCCCCGACGGCACCTACGACCAGGTGATCAAGCAGCTCCGCGCCGAAGGCCCCCTCACCTCCACCGAGTTGGGCGGCGCCAAGCGCACCAGCGAGTGGTGGGACTGGTCCGGCGCCAAGGTCGCCGTGGAGCGCGCGCTCATGTACGGCGAGGTGGTGTGCGTGGAGCGCCGCGGCTGGAAGCGGGTGTACGACCTCGCCGAGCGCGCGATCCCGGAACCGCTGCTGCACGACGAGCTGGATGACACCGAGTGCCTCCGTCGCCTGGTCCGGCTGGCGGGCCAGTCACTGGGCGTCGGCACGCGCGCGGACATCGCCGACTACCACCGCCTCAAGGGCGAGCAGGTCGACGCGGTGATCGCCGACTCGGGCCTGGTCCCGGTCACGGTGGAGGGCTGGGGCAAGCCGGCCTGGGCCGACCCGGCGGCCCTGGAGACGGCCCCGCGCGGTCGGCACCGCACCACGCTCCTGTCACCGTTCGACTCCCTGATCTGGGAGCGGGCCCGCACGGAGCGGATCTTCGGCTTCACCCACCGCCTGGAGGCCTACGTCCCCAAACCGAAGCGGATCCACGGCTACTTCGCGATGCCGGTCCTCGCCGGCGGCCAGTTGGTCGGCCGCGTCGACCCGGCGCGGGAGGGCCGCACTCTGGTGGCCAAGCAGGTCACCCTGGACGGCGCGAAGGCCGTCCCGTCCGTGGCGCAGGCTCTGGTCGAGGCCGCGAGCTGGGTGGACTGCACGGACGTACGCGTGGAGCGGGTCGACGCGCCCGAGCTGCGCGCGCCCCTCGCCGGAGAGCTCCTGCGCCTGCTGGCGTGAGGGTCACCGGATTTCGAGGATCTTCTCCCGCATCGCGTAGACGACGGCCTCCATCCTGGAGTGCAGCTGCAGCTTCTCCAGGATGTTGCGCACATGGTTCTTCACGGTGTTCTCGGAGATGAACAACTGCTTGGCGATATCGCGGTTGTTCATACCGGTGGCGACGAGTTTGAGAACCTCCAGCTCACGGTCGGTGAGCCGCGGCGCCGGCACCAATCGGCGCTCGTCGGTGCGCTGGATCATCGACTTGAACTCGGTGAGCAGCTTCGACGCCATGGAGGGGCTGATCTGCGACTGTCCGTCGGCCACCGCGCGAATGGCGGTGGCCACCTCGTCGGTCGAGATCTCCTTGAGGAGATATCCCGTCGCGCCCGCCTTGATCGCGTCGTAGAGATCGGCCTCTTCGTCACTGATCGTCAGCATGATGATCTTCGCGCTCGGTGCCACTTCCTTGATGGAGGTGCACGCCTCGATCCCGCCCCGCTTCGGCATCCGTACGTCCATCAGCACGATGTCCGGCAGCAGGTCCGCGGCCTTGTCCACCGCCTCGGCGCCGTCGCCCGCCTCGCCGACGACCTGGATGTCCTCCTCGGCCGCCAGCACGATCTCCAGGCCTCGGCGGAAGAGGGCGTGGTCGTCCACGACAAGGACTCTGATCGGCTCCTTGCGTGTCGAGCCCGCTTCCGGGCCCATGGCGACGACGCCATCGGCATCCTCGACATGCATCGGTCCAAAGCTGTCCGCCATCGTTCCTCCCCCTGAAGGCTGTGGCCTGTGGTCCTGCGCCATCGCCAACCCAAGGCAGCGGCCCACCGGTTGGGCCCTGTGCGGCCATGATTCCATGCCCGGGCGACAGTGCGGTCACGGAGCGGGGCGCGAAGTGGTCGCACACCGGTGCCCCTGGGGGCGCACACACGCTCCAGGGGCACCGGCTCAGCTGTCGCCGGGTGGGTCAGCCGCCCAACGTGCCGCCCGCCGCGGGCGGTTGCGCCTGGGTCACCATCGGGTCCGTGCTGAGGTGGATGACGCCGTAGTCGTAGGCGTGCCGTCGGTAGACGACACTCGGTTCCTTGGTCTCGGAGTCGACGAACAGGTAGAAGTCGTGTCCGACCAGTTCCATCTCGTAGAGGGCCTGGTCGAGGGACATCGGGGAAGCGACGTGGGTCTTCTCGCGGACGATGAGGGGGCCTTCGCCCTTCACTTCCAGCGAGCCGATCTTCTTGGTGGGCACGCCGTCCGACTGCTCGTCGGGGGCGGCGTGGCCGTTGCCGTTGAGCGTCGCCGCGCCCGGGACGTGGTCGGGGACCTCGGCGGCCGTGAGCCGACGGGCACCGCGGCGCGTGTGACGCTTGTCGTGCTGCTTGCGCAGCCGGGCATCCAGCTTCTCCGCCGCGAGGTCGAGCGCCGCGTACGGATCGTTGGCCGATGCCTCCGCCCGGATCACCGGACCGCGGGAGCGGAGCGTGATCTCCACCCGGTCGCAACGGTCGGCCTGTCGGGGGTTGGGCTCCTTGGACACCTCGACGTCGAGGCTGATCACCTTGCCGTCGAGCTTCTGGATCTTCTCCAGCTTCAGCTTCTCGGCCACGTGCTTGCGGAACCGCTCGGGCACCTCGGTCTTGCGGCCCTTGACGACGATGTCCACGCAGAACTCCGTTCCCGGATCACTCCGCTTCGCTGCGGAGCGTCTCCCTTTTGCACCAAGTTCCGGTCACCCCGGAACCTCGGACTCGGTGACTTCCACCTCCTCCTCCCCCATGGGCAAGATCTCCACCCCATGGCCGCGGCGATTGCAGAAAACCCGCGGCACGGCATTCGGATAGGAGAGGTGCGGCCTGCGCCTTTCTCTCACAACCGAACATATCTCGCCCGGACGGATGTCGTCACCCTCTACCGCGGCGTACCTCCGTTCAGGTGAATTGGTCCTGTCATAACCTGCAACGACGCAAGTTTGCAGTCAGTTCCGGTTTATTTCGAAGGAATCTGGCGACGCCGCGATCACGGCTGCGCAGATCAGGTCACCGGGACCGTTCACACCCACGATTCCCGGTGCACTGAGTGCCATCTGTCGCCCCTTCTCCTTTGCTGCCAGCATCTGTTCCCCTCTGCCTTCCCGGGACACACCCGCGTACACAGCCGTAGTTGCTCCAACTGCTCCTCCTGGTCCCTCGCGGGTGATCGCCTCACGCACGGCACGCGCCGCCTCCCGCAACGAGGCCCCCGTCGTCATCAGGTCGTCGACGAGCACGACCGGACCGCCGACCAGCAACCGGGCACCACCCGCGACCACCTCCAGAGCACCGGCGAGATTGTCCAGCCGCTGCCGGGAGTTGAGCCCCGACTGGTCGGCCACCCACCGCCGCTGCCGCAGCACGGCCACCACCCGGGCCGGCGTCCCGCTCCGCCGCAACTCCCCCGCCGCCGCGAGAGCGATCCGCCGCGCCGGATCATGCCCACGAGCCCGCACCACGCTGCGCGCGGAGGGCACGGGAATGAGCAACACCGGTGCCTCGACAACGCCCCTCCGGAACAGGGCGTCGCCTACGACGGTCCCGTGTCGCCCCGCAGGTGCCCGCCGTGCTCCCACGAGTGCCTGTCGCGCCCCTACTGCTGGCCCCTCAGCCCAGTCGTCCCACTCGCCCTCCTCTCCCAGCCCACCGAATCCCGGCACCCAGTCCCCGTCGAACCCCGCCGAACCTCCACCCCACTCCGCCGAACTCCCGCGCTGACCCGCCAACCCCCCGTCCTGCCCCGTCACAGCCCCACGACCCCGCACCCGGCACTCCCGGAGCCCCACCCGCACAGCGCCCGCGAGAGCCGCGCCCAGTGGCCCCGTGAGGGCCAGTGAGCCCCGTTCCTTGTGGGCGAGGAGCATCGCGCGCACCTCGTCCGCGTAAGGAGCCGCCGCATACGTCGCCGGCAGCCCGGACGGCTCGGGCACCGGTCGTACCCGGCTCGGTACGGCCCCGCTCAGGGCGGCACGGCACTCAGGGCAGAGCACCGTGCGAGGCGTCCCGCAGCCTCCGCACTCGGCCGGCAGCACCAGATCCGTGAGGTCCCGCCACCACCCCCGCATGGCCACCACTGTGCCAAGGCCCTCGTCGACCGGCCACCCCTGTGGACAACCGCCGGACACCCGCCTGTGGACAACTCCGCGCAACCGCCGCCAGCCGTCCCCCACACGAGTGCGACCCCACCCCGGAACACGCGAACGGCCGCCTCCTGCCGAGCCTCAGCCCGACCGAAGACGGCCGCTCCTCACGTATTCAACCCAGCCCAACTGGCAAGCACCTCAACCCAGTTGGACCAACAATCACCCTCACCCCGGATAAACCGGAGCCGACCCCGTCTTGACCACCTTCTGCCACTGCGCCCCGGTGGGCAGCCGTACGATCCCGTCCTCCGAGAAGGCCACCAGCGGCAACTTGTCGTCCTCGGACGCGGCGATCTCCTTCACGCCGGTCAGGGCCGTGGGCGCCGGGCCCTCCGGGGTGGAGCCGTCGACCTGGACGTACCGCATCTGCTGCACGCCGCCCTGCGCGCGCCCGACCACCACGAGCCGACTGTCCCCGGCCCACGACATGGCCGTGATCTCCTCCAGGTCCGGGGTCGCGGACCGCAGTTCGAGGACCGAGACCACAGGCTGCTCCCCGGTCGCGCCGCTCCGCTGGATCCGCCCGATCTGCAGGGACCGCTTGCCGTTCTTCTCGACGACGAGCGCGATCCGCACCCCGTCGGCCGCCACCCGGACCGACTCGATCCGGCCGTCCAGCCCCAGGGTGTCGACCGCGATCGGCTGGCCGGCGCCCTGCTGCAGCAGAAGCAGCCGGGGGTTGTTCGGGTCCCGGTCGGCCACCCAGAGGTCGCCCTGCACATCCCAGCTGGGAGCCGTCAGCCGGTCGTCCGCCGTCTTGCCCTGACTGGTCAGCACGGGGTCCCCGAGGGACGCGCCCGACACCATCGACCCGACGTAGAGCGACTTCCCGTCGAGGCTGACCCCGGCCCCGCGCTCCTCGTCGCGCGACACCGCCACCGATCCCAGCGGCTTGGTGCCCTCGCCCAGCGGACCCGGCACCGCCTCGGTGTGGGTGCCCCTGCTGCCGCCGGGTATCCGCACCACCCGGTGCTTGTCGTCGAGGAAGTACAGGTACACGGGGTGGTTCACCGGGCCGCGTGTCACGAGGGACTCCGCGTTGTTCTCGGAGTACACGCACAGCTGTGCGCCGTTGGCGGCCTGCAGCTCGACCTCGTCCACCGTGGGGGTCATGGTGTGCAGCGTGTAGAGGATCTGGGTCGCCATCTCATTGCACCGGGCCAGCCCCACCCGCGAGGCCTTCTGGTTCAACGGCACGGTCAGCTTGTTCTGGTCGTCGGGGGTCAGCGAGGTGACCCCCTTGCGCAGGGCCGTCCCGGTGGGGAAGCTCGACCTGACCACGGGCCCGAGCCAGCTGGTGGGCCCGTCGAGGAGCGAACGCACCATCTGCGTCATGGGGTCCACCCGCCGCCGTACGAACACGGGGTCCGCCACGGCGATCGGCTGCGTGGTCGTCCCGGCCGTCGTGTTCGACGCGAAGTAGTACTTGTTGACCGACATGTAGTTGCGCTGGAAGTCCGAGCTGCCCATGACGACGCCCTGGGGCAGCCCGTCGATGCGCCACTGCCCGCTCTTCGCGTCCTTCGCCAGATGCACCCGCTGGCTGTACTGCCCGTCCGCCGGCGAGTACGCCTGCTGCGAGTCCACCGTGGCGACCCGGGCACCGGTCAGTGCGTACGTGAAGGCGTCGCTGTCCTCCCGGCCGCCGGGAGGATGGACGACCTCCGTGCTCGGCCCGTCGGCGAGCACCGTGGTGGACGCCTCCGGCTGCCAGTTCCGCGCCGCCTTGGCGGTCAGGTACAGGCGTGCCGTCTTGTAGGTCGGATCGTCGCTGGTCAGCGCCTCCAGGAAGCCCTGCACGATCTCCGCCTGCGTCGCGTCCTCCCGGGGAGGCATCGCGAAAACCCGCACCTGGGTGTCCTGCCGCGGCGTCGACTCGACACCCCGGAGGTCCCCGCTGTCCGGCATCGAGGCACATCCCGCCAGCACTACGACGCCACACACGACGTACGCCGCCGCGCGTGCCGGCTTTCGCCGGGCGCCCCCTTCGCGGTCAGCGCCCACGAGATGCCTCCCCCTGCTTGTTCGATTCTTCCGGCACGACGCCCGGGTCCGTACCGGGCGCGGTGTCGCTCCGGGGCGCGTCCGCCGTCGGCCGGTCCTCCTGGCGCCGGGTGCCGCCGGTCGGCCGGGGCACCACGCGCGCGCCGTTGCCGGGCAGCGCCGTCGGGTCCGCTGTCGCGGTCGTGGCGGTCAGCCTCGGCGCGATCGGGGTCCGCGCGGATATCGGCGATCCCTGGTCACCCATCGGCTGCACCGGGACCGTCGCCCGCTTGTCGCCGCCCCCGCTCGGCAGACCGGCGTCATTAAGTCCACGATTACGGCGTGAGTCCTTGGGCTCCAGGGGTATCGGCGAACCCCGCAGCGGTTCGTCGGCGGTCCTCGGCAGCGTCAGCCGGAACTGCGAACCGCCGCCCGGCTCACCCCACGCCTGCAGCCAACCGCCGTGCAGTCGCGCGTCCTCCAGGGCGATGGACAGCCCCAGACCCGTACCACCGGTGGTACGCGCGCGTGCCGGGTCCGCCCGCCAGAAGCGGCTGAACACCCGGGTCGCCTCGCCGGGCTTGAGCCCCACCCCGTAGTCGCGCACCGCGATGGCGACCGCCCCGCCCGCGGTGGCGAGCTTGACTATGACGTCCTTGCCCTCGCCGTGCTCCACGGCGTTGACGACGAGATTGCGCAGCACCCGCTCCACCCGCCGGGCATCGGCCTCGGCGACCACGGGCTGCTGGTCGCCGACGACGCGTATCTGCGTGCCCTTGCGCTCGGCGAGCGGCTCGGCCCCGCTGATGACCCGCCGTACGACCTCCCTGAGGTCTATCGCCTCGGCCTCCAGAGCCGCCGCTCCCGCGTCGAAGCGGCTGATCTCCAGCAGGTCGGCGAGCAGCGTCTCGAACCGGTCCAGCTGGTCGGCCAGCAGTTCGGCCGACCGCGCGGTCATCGGATCGAAGTCCACGCGCGCGTCATGGATGACATCGGCCGCCATACGCACGGTCGTCAACGGCGTCCGCAGCTCGTGCGACACGTCGGACACGAACCGGCGCTGCATCCGCGACAGGTCCTCCAGCTGCTGGATCTTCAGCTGGAGGTTCTGCGCCATCTTGTTGAAGGCCTCGCCGAGCCGCGCGATGTCGTCCTCGCCGGTGACCTTCATCCGCTCCTGGAGGCGCCCGGCGGACAGCCGCTCGGCGATTCCGGCGGCCATCCGCACCGGCGTGACGACCTGCCGCACCACGAGCCACGCGATGGCCCCGAGGAGTACGACGACGAAGAGCCCGGCCGTCGCCAGCGTCCCCTTGACCAGGCTGAGCGACTTCTCCTCCTGGGTGAGCGGGAAGAGGTAGTACAGCTGGTACGGATTGTTGTTCGGGTCGTTGACCTGCTTGCCGACGACCAGCGCGGGCTGGGACTCCTTGCCGTTGCTGTAGATGATCCGGGTGTAGCTCTGGGCCGCCGAGGTGTTGTCGTTGACGCGGGCGCGCAGGGCTTCGGGCACGCTGGCGGACGGGTCGACGTACCCGGAACCGCGCGGGCTGCGACCGGCGCCGCTGTCCGCGCCCGCCGGCAGCGTCACCACGTCGAAGGCTCCCTGACCGCCGCTGGACAGCGACGACACGAGGTCGCTCATCCAGGAGATGACGTTCTGCGGGGAGCTGCCGCCGGTCGCGGAGCCGTCGTCGGCGGTCCCGGTGGCCGCCTCGTCGGCCCGCTGCTTGGCCACGGCGAACCCACCCGTGGCCTGGCTCTGCGAGGCCTTCACCTTGGCGTCCAGCAGGCCGTTGCGCACCTGGCCGATGACGACGAAGCCCAGCAGCAGGACGACGCCCAGCGACATCAGCAGCGTGGTGACGACGACCTTGAGCTGGATGTTGCGCCGCCACAGCCGCATGACCGGCAGCAGCGGCCGACGGACCCAGCGCATGAACAGGCGGAGGACCGGGCTGCCCTGGACCCCGCCCTGCAGCAGCCCGCCCTCCAGCAGGCGTGCCCAGCGGGAGCCCGCCGCCGTCCGGCCGACAGGCCGCCCCGCGCGGGCCCCGGTCCCCCCGGGTGCCGAAGCGGCACTGTCCCTGGACATGTCAGCTCGGTCCCGCCTTGTAACCGACGCCGCGGACGGTCACCACGATCTCCGGCCGCTCCGGGTCCTTCTCGACCTTGGAACGCAGCCGCTGGACATGCACGTTGACCAGACGGGTGTCCGCCGCGTGCCGGTAGCCCCAGACCTGCTCCAGGAGCACCTCACGCGTGAACACCTGCCACGGTTTACGGGCCAGCGCGACCAGCAGGTCGAACTCCAGCGGCGTCAGGGCGATCGACTGCCCGTCCCGCTTCACGGAGTGACCGGCCACGTCGATGACCAGATCGCCTATGGCGAGTTGCTCGGGCGCCGGCTCCTCCGACCGCCGCAGCCGCGCCCGGATCCGGGCGACCAGTTCCTTCGGCTTGAACGGCTTCACGATGTAGTCGTCGGCGCCGGACTCCAGGCCCACCACGACATCGACGGTGTCGCTCTTCGCCGTGAGCATCACGATCGGAACCCCGGACTCCGCCCTGATCAGGCGGCACACCTCGATACCGTCCCGTCCGGGCAGCATCAGGTCCAGGAGCACCAGGTCGGGCTTGCTCTCACGGAAAGCGGCCAGCGCCTTGTCGCCGTCGGCTACGAAAGACGGCTCAAAACCTTCACCACGCAACACAATGCCGAGCATCTCGGCCAGTGCGGTGTCGTCATCGACGACAAGGACTCGTCCCTTCATAAACGACATCATCCCATTAACTAAATCGTTACCTGTCGTGACCTGTCACACAGCTCTGCCAGCGCCTCCGCCGTCACAGGCGAAACAGCGCCTTCTTCGGTGACGATCGCCGTCACCAGCTCGGGAGGCGTCACGTCGAACGCCGGGTTGTACGCCTGGGTCCCCAGGGGTGCCACCGGAATCCCGCCTCCCGCTCCCGACACCGTCACTTGGGGTGACGTGATCTCCGTCACTTCGAACCCGGGGCGCTGTTCCACCTCGATGGACGCCCCGTCCGGCGTGTCCGGATCCACCGTCGTCACCGGCGCCACCACGATGAACGGCACATGGTGGTACCGGGCGAGCACGGCGAGCGGATAGCTCCCCACCTTGTTCGCCACCGAACCGTCGGCGGCGATCCGGTCCGCCCCGATCAGCACCGCATCCACCTCCCCGGCCGCGAACAAGGAGCCCGCCGCGTTGTCCGTGAGCAAGGTGTACGCCATACCGTTGCGCGCCGCCTCATAAGCCGTCAGGCGAGCACCTTGCAGCAATGGACGCGTTTCGTCCACCCAGAGCCGCCGCAGCCGCCCGTCCCGGTGCGCCGCGAGCGCCACCGCGAAGGCCGTGCCCTCACCCCCCGACACCAGCGCACCGGTGTTGCAGTGCGTCAGAATCCGGTGCCCACCGCCGGGCAGCAATTCGTCCAGCAGGGCCAGTCCGTGTGCGGCCATCCGTGCGCTGGCCTCGGCGTCCTCCCGGTGCAACCGCCGCGCCGCCGCCAGCGCCGCCCCGGCCGCCTGCTCGGGACCACCTCCCTTGGCCACCGCGTCACGGTGCGCGGCCTGCGCCCTGCGCACGCCTACGGAGAGGTTCACCGCGGTCGGCCGGGCGCCCGCCAGCGCCACCGCCGCCTCGTCCACGTCGAAGCCCCGCGCGGCGGCGAGCGCGACGCCGTACGCCCCCGCGATGCCGAGCAGCGGCGCCCCGCGCACCGCGAGCGAACGGATCGCGTCCACCAGCGCGGAGGCGTCCGTGCACACCAGCTCGACCTCTTCGGCCGGCAGTCTCGTCTGGTCGAGCAGGACCAGTACGGGCCCCTCGGGGGGCTCGTCCCAGCGGATCGCAGGTATCTCGGTCGGCCGGCCGTCCTCGCCGGATTGCGCGTACTGATCAGCCATGCGGTCAGTCTGCCCCGTATCCGGCGGACAATTGAAGGTGTCCAGCCCATACCGCGGCCGGTCACCGGTCGACCACCCCATGGCACGATGGCTGCCAACCTGCCGCCGCGCCCGCGGACGGGCACCGTGAAGGAGCGACGATGAACGACACTCCGGGCTGGGCCTCGCCCGGATCCGCCCCGCCCGACGGGCCCGAGCCCGGCGCCTCCGGTCCCACCGAGCCGACCGACGGCTCCGGCCCCGCACAGCCCGCGGACCAGCCCGGCACGGACCCGTCGGGCACCGGCCCGCAGTGGTCCAAGGAGCAGCCGCCGGCCGCCCAGTGGTCCGCGCCCACCGGCGCCCAGGGCCCGGGCCAGGCACCGCCCCCACCACCCGGCCCGGGCTGGGGCGGAGGCCACCCCGGAGGCCCGGCGGGCCCCGGAGGCCCTGGGGGATACGGCGGGCCCGGCGGCTACGGCGCTCCCGGCTGGGGAGCCGGCTGGGGCGGTCCCCCGCCCGCGGCCAAACCCGGTGTGATCCCGCTCCGCCCGCTCGGCGTCGGCGAGATCCTCGACGGCGCCGTCTCCACCATGCGCACCTACTGGCGCACGGTCCTGGGCATCTCGCTCACCGTCGCGGTCGTCATGCAGACCATCGTCGTCCTCGTCCAGGGCTTCGCCTTCAGCGACCTCACCAGCACCAACGCCCTCGACGACCCGAACGCCAGCGCCTCCGAAGTGACCCGCGCGATGAGCGAGGCCTTCCTCAGCACCGGCGTCGTCTACCTGGTCGCCCTCATCGGCACGGTGATCGCCACCGCCCTGCTCACGGCCGTCACCAGCCGCGCCGTCCTCGGCAAGCCGGTCACCGCCACGGAAGCCTGGCGTGACGCCCGCCCCCAGGTGCTCAGGCTGTTCGGCCTGATCTGCCTGCTGATCCTCATGGCCATCGCCCTGATCGGCATCCCCACCGTGCCCGGCATCATCGTGGCCGTCACGGCATCCCAGGACGGTGGCATCGCACTCGCCGTCATCGGTGGCCTCGCCGGCTGCGTCGTCACCCTCTGGCTGGCGATCCGCTTCTCCCTGGCCTCGCCCGCGCTCATGCTGGAGAAGCAGGGCATCGTGAAGTCGATGAGCCGCTCCGCGAAGCTGGTGCGCGGCTCCTGGTGGCGGATCTTCGGCATCCAGCTGCTCGCCCAGATCATCGCGAGCATCCTGTCGTCCATCCTCGTGATCCCGTTCGCCTTCATCGCCGGAGTGCTGAGCGGCGACGGCCTCAGCGGCCTCGTCAACGGCACCGGCGACGTCGGCTGGACGTTCCTCGTCATCAGCGGCCTCGGCGCGGTGATCGGCCGCATGATCTCGTTCCCGATCACGGCGGGCGTCACCGTGCTCCTGTACATCGACCAGCGCATCCGCCGCGAGGCCCTCGACCTCGACCTGGCCCGTGCCGCCGGCGTCCAGGACTACGGCACCGCCGCCTCCGGCCCCACCCCGGGGAGCTGATGCGGTGAGCCTGGCGGGGGGAGTTCTCACAGCGGTGCCCGCGGCGCTGCCGCACACCGTCGAATCGGCCACGAGGGCGCTGCTGCGCGCCCACGGCACAGTCGTACGGTCGTCGGCCCTCTCGGGAGACGAACCGCCGGTGACGATCCCGCGCGACCCCGCGCGGGAGGCGGCCCGGCGTGAACTGTCCAAGCAGATGTACCACGAGAACGACCCCAGCCTGGTGCAACGAGCCCTGGACGCCGTCTCCCGCTGGGTCGACAAACTGTTCAGCAGGGCATCGGAGGCGACCCCCGGCGGAACGCTCGGCCTGATCGTCGTCATCCTGGTCGTCCTCGCGGTCGTGGCCGCCCTGTGGTGGCGCCTCGGCACCCCCCGCCGCGAACCCGCCTCCAGCGCCGCCCTGTTCGACGACCGCCCCCGGAGCGCCGCCGAACACCGCTCGGCCGCCGAGGCACACGCCGCCCAGGGACACTGGAACCCGGCCGTGCAGGAACGCATGCGTGCCATCGTCCGCTCCCTGGAGGAACGCGCCCTGCTCGACGTCCGCCCCGGCCGCACCGCCGACGAGGCGGTCGCGGAAGCCGGCCGCGCACTTCCGTCGCACACGGACGAACTGCGGGCCGCCGCCGGGCACTTCGACGACGTGACGTACGGCGGACGCGGCGCGAGCGAGCAGTCGTACCGCCGCATCGCCGAACTCGACCGTGCCCTGGAACGGACCAGGCCCGTCCTCACGAGCAGCGCCCACAGCACGGCCCACCACACCAGCCAGGGGGCCGCCGAATGACCACGGAGGCGACGCTTCCCGCCACCTCGGCCTCGCCCACCGTCCGCCAGGTGTGGACCCGCGCGCGGGGCATCGTCCTCGCGCTCGTGCTCCTCATGGCAGCCGCCGTCGCGATCGCCGCGATCCGCTCCGACGCCCGGCACGGCGACCTCGACCCGCGCTCCGCCGACCCCTACGGCAGCCGCGCCGTCGCCGAACTCCTCGGCGACCGGGGCGTGTCCACGCGCGTGGTCTCGACCCTCGCCCAGGCCCGCGCCGCGGCCGGCCCGGACACCACCCTCCTGGTCGCCGTCCCGGACCTGCTGACCAAGCGTCAACAGGCTGGCCTGCACGCGGCGTTCGCGAACTCCGGCAGCCGTACGGTCCTCGTCGCGCCCGGCGCCGCGTCCCTGAACCGGCTCGCCCCCAAGGTCACCGTGGACGCGGGGCCCAGCTTCGACTCGCCGCTCTCGCCCGACTGCTCGATGCCCGCCGCCCAGCGCGCGGGCGACGCGGAAACCGGCGACTACCGGTACACGACCACGGCCACCGACGCCGACGAGTGCTACCCCAGCGACGGCCGGCCGACCCTGCTCCGGCTCCCGGACGCGTCCGGGGGCGGCGACACAGTCGTCATCGGCGCGCCAGACATCCTCTTCAACAAGCGTCTCGACAAGCAGGGCAACGCCTCGCTCGCCCTCCAACTCCTCGGCTCCCGCCCCCATCTGGTCTGGTACCTCCCCTCGCTGTCCGACACCTCGGCCACCGACTCCGGCAGCCAGAGCTTCTTCGACCTGCTCCCCTCGGGCTGGCTCTGGAGCACCCTGCAGCTGTTCGTCGCCGCAGCCCTGGCCGCCCTGTGGCGGGCACGCCGACTCGGCCCCCTGGTGCCCGAAAGACTCCCCGTGGCGATCCGCGCCTCCGAAACCGTCGAAGGCCGCGCCCGCCTCTACCGCAAGGCCAACGCCCGCGACCGCGCGGCCACCGCTCTGCGCTCCACCACCCGCACCCGCCTCGCCCCCCTCGTCGGCGTCCCCGTCTCCCAGGCGCACACGCCCGAAGCCCTGCTCCCCGCGCTCTCCGCCCACCTCCACGGCGACGGACAGACCCTGCACGCCCTCCTCTTCGGCCCGCCGCCCAGCGACGACGCGGCCCTCATCGCACTCGCCGACCAACTCGACGCCCTCGAAAGAGAGGTACGCCGTCCATGATGGACCCGACCACTGACAACGCCGGGCCTGCGGGGAATCCGGGCGCCGCCCGAGCCTCCCTAGAATCCCTGCGCGCCGAGATCGCCAAAGCCGTGGTCGGCCAGGACCCCGCCGTGACCGGCCTCGTCGTCGCCCTCCTCTGCCGCGGACACGTTCTACTGGAAGGAGTCCCCGGAGTCGCCAAAACGTTGCTCGTCCGAGCCCTCGCGTCCGCACTCGAACTCGACACCAAGCGCATCCAGTTCACCCCGGACCTGATGCCCAGCGATGTCACCGGCTCCCTGGTCTACGACACCCGCTCCGCCGAGTTTCGCTTCCAGCCCGGCCCGGTCTTCACCAACCTCCTCCTCGCGGACGAGATCAACCGCACCCCGCCGAAGACCCAGTCGTCCCTCCTCGAAGCGATGGAGGAACGCCAGGTCACGGTCGACGGCACCCCGCGCCCCCTCCCCGACCCCTTCCTGGTCGCCGCGACGCAGAACCCCGTCGAGTACGAGGGCACGTACCCCCTCCCCGAGGCCCAACTCGACCGCTTCCTCCTCAAACTGACGATCCCACTCCCCTCCCGCCAGGACGAGATCGACGTGCTCACCCGCCACGCCGAAGGCTTCAACCCGCGCGACCTGCACGCCGCCGGCCTGCGCCCCGTAGCGAACGCGGCCGACCTCGAAGCAGCCCGCGCGGCAGTCGCCAAAACAACGATCTCCCCCGAAATCACCGCCTACGTAGTCGACATCTGCCGCGCCACCCGCGAATCGCCGTCCCTCGCCCTCGGCGTGTCCCCGCGCGGCGCCACCGCCCTCCTCACCACCTCGCGCGCGTGGGCCTGGCTCACGGGCCGCGACTACGTCATCCCCGACGACGTGAAGGCCCTGGCACTCCCCACCCTCCGCCACCGCGTACAACTGCGCCCCGAGGCCGAGATGGAGGGCGTGACGGCGGACTCCGTCATCAACGCGATCCTCGCCCACGTCCCGGTCCCCCGCTGATGGCCCTCACCGGCCGCGCCGCCCTCCTCGCAGCCCTGGGCTCCCTCCCCGTAGGCATCTGGGAACCCAGCTGGACGGGCATCCTGGCCGTCAACGCCCCCCTGGCGGTGGCCTGCGCCTGCGACTTCGCCCTGGCCGCCCCCGTACGCCGCCTGAGCCTTGCCCGCTCGGGCGACACATCCGTACGCCTGGGCGAATCAGCCGACGTCACCCTGACCGTCACCAACCCGTCCCGCCGCCTGCTCCGAGCCCGCATCCGCGATGCCTGGCCCCCCAGCAGCTGGCTCCCCGGCACGGAATTCGCAGCCTCCCGCCACCGCCTGACGGTTCCGCCCGGCGAACGCCGCCGCCTCACCACCCGCCTACGCCCCACCCGCCGAGGCGACCGCCAAGCAGACCGCGTGACCATCCGTTCCTACGGCCCTCTCGGCCTCCTCACCCGCCAGGGCACGCACATTGCCCCCTGGGCAGTACGTGTCCTGCCTCCGTTCACCAGCCGCAAGCACCTCCCGTCGAAACTCGCCCGCCTGCGCGAACTCGACGGCCGCACCAGCGTGCTGACCCGCGGCGAAGGAACCGAGTTCGACAGCCTGCGCGAATACGTCCCCGGCGACGACACCCGCTCCATCGACTGGCGCGCCACCGCCCGCCAAACGACGGTCGCGGTACGCACCTGGCGCCCGGAACGCGACCGCCACATCCTCCTGGTCCTCGACACCGGCCGCACCTCAGCAGGCCGCGTCGGCGACGCCCCCCGCCTCGACGCCTCCATGGACGCGGCCCTGCTCCTGGCAGCCCTGGCGTCCCGCGCCGGCGACCGCGTGGACCTCCTCGCCTACGACCGCCGGGTCCGCGCCCTCGTCCAGGGCCGCACGGCACGCGACGTACTCCCCTCACTGGTCAACGCGATGGCGACCCTCGAGCCGGAACTCGTCGAAACAGACGCCCGAGGCCTGGCAGCCACCGCAATCCGCACGGCACCCCGCCGCTCCCTGATCGTCCTGCTGACAAGCCTCGACGCGGCCCCCGTCGAAGAGGGCCTGCTTCCCGTACTAGCCCAACTCACCCAGCGCCATACCGTCCTGGTGGCGTCCGTGGCAGATCCGCACATCGCGAACATGGCTACGGCCCGTGGAACGACAGAGGCGGTCTACGAGGCGGCAGCCGCGGCACGCGCCCAGACCGAGCGCGACCGCACTGCGGAAAAACTCCGCCGGCATGGCGTCACCATCGTCGACGCGACACCGGACGACCTCGCACCGGCACTGGCGGACGCATATCTGGCTCTCAAGGCTGCGGGACGTCTGTAATACGGGGTCTGCTTACAAAGCAGACCTCCTTCCAAGGCCCTT
>NZ_BARG01000005.1 GCF_000376565.1 Streptomyces hokutonensis
ACCAGCCCCCACCGGCCCGCAGAGGCCGACGAACGGAAAGGCCCCCCACGTGTTGCCTCACACACGTGGGGGGCCTTTCTGCCGCCGGTCAACTGGTAGCCGTCACGCCCCGACCAGCCGCCCGCCGCGGAAGAACCGTCGGCCAGTGAGCCAACGCCGCCGTCGCCGAATACCAGGCGACAGCCCCCGCAGCGACACCGAACCACCCACCGACCTTGCCCAGCCCGTCGTTGCCGGCGAACTGCGCGATGGCGAGCAGCACAAGGGAGACGAAGAACAACCCGTATGTCCCCTGGGTGAGTTGATCCCCACCCGCGAGGGTCACCGAGAGCGCGACCAGGGCGAACAGGACCAGGAACAGCCCCGCCGCGTTGTCCGACACGGAGTTGCCCGCGCTGACGGCCCAGGTGAACCAGAGTGCGCCGAAGGCCGCGAACGCGGTCCCCGTGGCCGAGTCGCCGTCGCGGAACGCGAACAGCCCGGCGACGAAGAGCGCAACTCCGCCTACGTAGTGAGCGAGTGACACGGCGTCAGCCGCCGACACTCCGTTGATGACATCCGTGTACCCGAGCCCGAAGGCCAACAGGGTGATTCCCAGGGCGAGTCGGCCGACGATCGAGGTGGTGCTCCCCGTGCTTCCCGCGGAGACGTCATTGTCCACGGCGGGCTCCCTTCATGCATGTGCGGTTGTGCGGTGTGACCGATATATGCCCTTCACAAGGACACAAACACCTCTGCACAGCAGTGACTTCGGAGCCGACCGGCGAGTTGGACCTACGAGTTACGGGATGACGACGACCGGCCGCTGCGCCCGCTTCGCGAGCCGCCCCGCGACGGAGCCGAAGATGCGTCCGACGATGCCGTGGGTCGAGCCCACGACGATCGCGTCCGCCTCGTACTCCCGCCCCACCTCTTCGAGTTCGTGGCAGATGTCGCCACCGCGCTCGACGAGGATCCAGGGCACTTCGGCGAGGTACTCGGCGCACGCCAGCTCGAGTCCGAGCACCTCGGTGCGGTGATCCGGCACGTCGACGAAGACCGGTGGCTCGCAGCCCGCCCACACCGTGGTGGGCAGCCGGTTGGCGACATGCACGATGACCAGGCCCGAGCCCGAACGATGGGCCATGCCGATGGCGTACGCGAGGGCACGCTCACTGGACGTGGAGCCGTCGAAACCGACGACGACGCCGTGCTTGAAGGCGGGATCGCAGGAATGACGTGGCTGTTCCGCCGCCAGGGGCTCGGCCGCCGTGGGATCGGCGACGGGCCGCTTGCGGTCCGCGGGTTCGAAAGATTCGTGACCGGCCATGGGTGTCTCGGCTTTTTGATCCTCTTGGGAGGGGACAACAGTGTGCGGCGGAGCTGTGTCCGGGAATCATCTTCCCAACCCCATACCCCCAAGGGTACGGCGCCAGTCCTCCTTAGCCCATATCCCGCACACGCTCCGGCGGAGTTCCCCGGAGCATGCACGAGGGGGCGCCCGTAACGCAATGGTTGCTGCCCCGTACAGGCGGTTTGCACAGGATTCACTTATCCCCGCGACCACCCATGGGCTGCCCTACAGTGACCGACGCATCGAACAAGCGTTGAACCGGGCGAACCGCCGCCCCAGGGAGCACGCCATGTCCGGACACCGTACGACCTCCGAGGCACACCCCGGCCCGGACACCGCCACCGATGTGGTCCGCTGGGCGGTCTTCAGCTGTGTCCTCGTCCCCCTGGTCCTCCTCTGGTACGGCACCTCGCTCGCCGGCGCCGCCGGTACGGCCCTCGGTCTCGCGGCCGTCACCGCCGCCTGCCGGGTGCTGCTGCGCCGCTCCGAGCGGGGCACGGCCCGGCTGCTGGACGAGGAGGAGCCGCCGCACCGCGGCCACCGTCACCGGGCGGCGGCGGGGGCGCACCGGGGCGGTCGGCACGCCGGAGGAAGTACACCGGTCGACTGACCGGTTTCCGCGCACGCGCCCGACGCTTTTCAGCCAACTTCCGGCCACCGTGCATCTGTTGTCCGAACCACCCCCCAACCCCCGTTCCACCTGCACCGAAAGGGTCTGGGAGGCCCTGCGCACCCTACGGGGATTGGCCACTACGGGGAGGCGCACTTCCCTGCACGGCCCACGAGTGCAACGCTTCGTGATCGAATGCTTCACGCCAAGTTGCCATGTCGACAATGTGCCGGTTGCCGAACTGGTCACCCCGGCACCACTGGACACAGTAGATTCGATCTTGACGTCTTACGGCGGGGGACTCGTGCAGGACCGAGGGGAAACGTGCAGGAGCGACACAACCGAGGAGCCGCGACCACCGAGGGGGGCTTAGCAGTATGAGCCACGACTCCACTGCCGCGCCGGAAGCCGCGGCCCGGAAGCTTTCCGGGCGACGCCGCAAGGAGATCGTCGCGGTGCTGCTGTTCAGCGGCGGCCCCATCTTCGAGAGTTCCATACCGCTGTCGGTGTTCGGCATCGACCGGCAGGACGCCGGAGTTCCGCGCTACCGCCTTCTTGTGTGCGGCGGCGAGGAAGGTCCGCTGCGTACCACCGGCGGGCTGGAACTCACCACGCCGCACGGCCTGGAGGCGATCTCGCGAGCGGGCACCGTCGTCGTGCCCGCCTGGCGGTCGATCACCGCGCCGCCGCCGGAGGAGGCGCTCGACGCACTGCGCCGGGCGCACGAAGAAGGGGCCCGCATAGTAGGCCTGTGCACCGGCGCGTTCGTGCTGGCCGCGGCGGGTCTGCTGGACGGCCGTCCCGCGACCACCCACTGGATGTACGCGCCGACGCTGGCCAAGCGCTATCCGTCGGTGCACGTGGATCCGAGGGAGCTCTTCGTCGACGACGGAGACGTACTGACGTCCGCCGGCACGGCGGCCGGAATCGATCTCTGTCTCCACATCGTGCGGACGGACCACGGCAACGAGGCGGCCGGCGCGCTCGCCCGGCGCCTGGTGGTCCCCCCGCGCCGAAGCGGCGGTCAGGAGCGCTACCTCGATCGGTCTTTACCAGAGGAGATCGGCGCCGACCCGCTCGCGGAGGTCGTCGCCTGGGCGCTGGAGCACCTCCACGAACAGTTCGACGTGGAGACGCTGGCGGCACGCGCGTACATGAGCAGGCGTACGTTCGACCGCCGCTTCCGCTCGCTCACGGGGAGCGCTCCCCTGCAGTGGCTGATCACGCAGCGGGTGCTCCAGGCGCAGCGCCTGCTGGAGACGTCGGACTACTCGGTGGACGAGGTCGCGGGTCGCTGCGGCTTCCGTTCGCCGGTGGCGCTGCGCGGTCATTTCCGCCGCCAGCTGGGCTCGTCGCCCGCCGCCTACCGGGCCGCGTACCGCGCCCGCAGGCCCCAGGGCGACAAGCAGGTGGACGGCGACGGCGCCCCGGGCCAGCCCGGCGGACCGTCGTCCCTGGGCCCGGCGGGCCTGCCGCCCTCGCTCCACCCGGAGGGCCCGGTCCCGATGCAGACCCGTCGTACGGCGGCGAGCGCGCTGTCGGCAGCGTCCGCGGCCTCCTCCGCTTCGGCGGCGGACAACGGCCGTGAGGCGTACGCCACGAGTCGCGCGGCGGCGAGCCTGCCCGGGCAGCGCAGCGGGACGTAACGCGACGTAGCGGCAGCGAACCCTCGGGGGTCTCCGTCAGGGGATCTCCGGGGGTTCTCGCGTGCCCGGGAGGTTTCGCGCGCCCGGGTTCTCCGCGCGCCCTCGCACCACCGAGGTCACCGCCCCTCGCACCACAAGGTCACCGCACGGTTGGCTCAGCCGAGCGGCGCGCACCTTAGGGTTAGACACATGAACGATCGCATGGTGTGGATCGACTGCGAGATGACCGGCCTCTCGCTGTCAGACGACGCTCTCATCGAGGTGGCCGCCCTCGTCACCGACTCCGAGCTGAACGTGCTCGGCGAGGGGGTGGACATCGTCGTCCGCCCGCCGGACCGGGCGCTGGAGACGATGCCGGACGTAGTACGCCAGATGCACACCGCGTCCGGCCTGCTCGACGAGCTGGCCGGCGGTACGACGCTGGCCGACGCCGAGGAGCAGGTCCTGGCCTACATCCGGGAGCACGTCAAGGAGCCGGGCAAGGCCCCGCTGTGCGGCAACTCGGTCGGCACCGACCGCGGTTTCCTCCTCCGTGACATGCCGACCCTGGAGGAGTACCTGCACTACCGCATCGTGGACGTGTCCTCGGTGAAGGAGCTGGCCCGCCGCTGGTACCCGCGGGCGTACTTCAACAGCCCCGAGAAGAAGGGCAACCACCGCGCCCTCGCCGACATCCGCGAGTCCATCGCGGAGCTGCGCTACTACCGCGAGGCGATCTTCGTCCCGCAGCCCGGCCCCGACTCCGACACCGCCCGCACGATCGCCGCGAAGCACGTCCAGCCCACCCCGTAAAAGCCGTGCGCGAGCACCCCTTCGGACCCTGTACACTTTTTCTCGGCCGGTCGGAAACTCGCAGAGTGAACGACCGGGCATGGTGGGTGTAGCTCAGCTGGTAGAGCACCTGGTTGTGGTCCAGGAAGTCGCGGGTTCAAGTCCCGTCACTCACCCTCAAAGATCAAGGGCTGACCCGTAGCAACGGGTCGGCCCTTGATCCGTTTCCGCACCCTGCCAACACCACCGGTTGTCACAAGACAGTCACACCGAGTTCGCGACGCGCGCGCAGCGTCCATCATGCCCGTACGCACAGAGCGTCCCCCCGCAGAGAAGGACATCCATGCCGCGCGCCAAGGCCAAGCCCGGGGACACCTTCCTCGTCGTCGTCTTCGTCGGGATCGCGGGCGTCGGCCTGCTGTTCGCCCTGCTCGGCTGGGTCGCGACGACACCCGCCGTGCAACCCGTCGCCGCCCTGGCACTCGTCGGCGGCGGGGTCCTGACTGTCCGCCGGCGCAGCGCGCGCCAGGCCCGCGAGGCCGAGCAAGCCCGCGTCCGCGCCGCGCAGTCCACCGAGATCGCCCGGTACCACGTCATGGACCCGCGCCAGTTCGAGGACGCCATCGCCTACCTCTGCCACCGGGACGGCTGCAGCGACGCCCGCCGGACCGGAGGCGCCGGCGACCTCGGAGCCGACGTCGTCGCGAACGCGCCCGACGGACGGCGCATCGTCATCCAGTGCAAGCGCTACGGCCCGACGACCACCGTCGGCTCCGGTGACCTCCAGCGGTTCGGGGGCACCTGCTACAACGTCCACGGCGCCCAGGTCGCCGCCGTCGTCACCACCTCACGCTTCACCAAGCCCGCCACGAACTACGCCCAGTCCATGGGCATCCGCCTCTTCGACCAACACGCCCTCGCGGCCTGGGCCAGCCGCACCGGCCCCGCCCCCTGGATGCTGTGAGCCCACGACAGACGCCGAACCCATCACCACCGCCCGGCTGGATCTCGTCCCCCTGGGCCCGGCACACGCGGGGGAAATGGCCACGGTCCTGTCCTCCCCCGCCCCTCCATTCGCCGCCCGGTGCAACGGGGTTCTCAGACGGCAGCGCGCCACGCGTCCGTGAACTCCCGTACGCCCGCGAACCGTTCGGCCGGATCGTCACGGGTCGCCCTTTCCACTACGGCGAGTTGACCCGCCGTACCGCGCCAGGCGCACCGCTCACCCCCGTCGAGGAGGACATGGGCACTGCGGCCGAGGGCGTAGACCGTCGTACGGATGTCGATGCGGGCGCCCCGGTGCCACTCCTCCGGGGCCATGAAGCGGGCCGAACCCGGGAGGCGGTCCTCGTCGAGGGCGAAAGGGCCGGGGCGGTACTCGTCGAGGTCGATGAGGTGGAGCGCGTCGCCGTAGAAGTCGTAGAGGAACGCGCCGTCGTAGAGATCGACCGCCACCATGCCCGCCGCCTCCACCGCGAGATGCGCGTCCAGGACGCGGTCGATCGCCTGGAGGACGGACGCGAGGGGCAGGGCGCGGAAGCGGGCGCGGGCAGGACCGTACAGGGACTCCCCGTGGCGCCAGGGCATGACCGTCGCCGTACGGCCGCCCGCCACAGCGATCCGGTGCAGCTGCGGGACGATCACCGGGTGCCGCACGGCCCGGTGGAAGACCCAGGCACGGTCAAGTGAGGCCTGGGCGGCGGCGGTTGTCGCCTCCTTCACGAACCACCGCTCGCCGTCCGGGAGGTGGACGCCGTACGAGACGCAGCCGGAGTCCTGTTCGCGGAAGGAGCGGAACACCTCGCCCACCGTGCGGAGGTAGGGCTCGACGGCGGGGACTTCGGCGACGGCCAGGAGGGGATGGGGAGTCACGGACATCAGCTTGGCCGAGCGACCGCTCCCTCATGAAGACGCGCGCGTCACCAACTCCGTTGCCAGTACCGCCTGTCGGCGCTCCAGCCCCCGGGACGTGGCCGGGCGGCGGTCCGCGATCTCGGCCAGGAGGAGGTCTATCATCGCGCGGCCCATCTCCTCGATGGGCTGGCGGACGCTGGTGAGGGGCGGGTCCATGTGGCGGGCGATGGCGGAGTCGTCGTAGCCGACGAGGGCGACGTCGTCGGGGATGACGCGGCCCTCCTCGCGGAGGACCTGGCGGGCGCCGGCCGCCATGACGTCCGAGCCGGCGAAGACCGCGTCGACGTCGGGGCGGCGGGCGAGCAGTTCCTTCATCGCCCGGCGGCCGCCCTCCTCCGTGAAGTCGCCCGGCTGGATGAGGTGTTCGTCCACCTCGTGGCCCGCGTCGAGCAGCGCCTCGCGGTAGCCGTCGACGCGGCGCTGGGCGCCGTAGACGTCGAGGCGGCCGGTGATGTGGGCGATGCGGGTGCGGCCCCGGGACAGCAAGTGCTCCACGGCGGAGCGGGCGCCGCCGTAGTTGTCCGAGTCGACGGACGTCAAGGTCTCCGCCGCCGACCTCGGGCCGCTGATCACCGCCGGGATTTCCAGTTGCGCCAGCAAGTCCGGCAGCGGGTCGTCCGCGTGGACGGAGACGAGAAGGACGCCGTCCACGCGGTGTGCGGCCAAGTACTGGGCCAGGCGCTGCCGTTCGCGGTCGCTGCCCGCGAAGATGAGCAGCAACTGCATCTCGGTCTCGGAGAGTTCGGCGCCCACGCCCTTGAGCATGTCCGAGAAGTACGGTTCCGCGAAGAAGCGGGTCTCCGGCTCGGGGACGACGAGGGCGATGGCGTCGGTGCGGTTCGCGGCGAGGGCGCGGGCGGCCGTGTTGGGGACGTAGCCGAGTTCGGCGACCGCCGCCTCGACGGCCGCGCGGGTCGCGTCGCTGACCCGCGGCGAACCGTTGATCACCCGGGAGACCGTGCCGCGGCCCACTCCGGCGCGCGCCGCGACCTCCTCCAAGGTCGGCCGGCCGCCGCTCCGGCCCCGCGCTCCGTGGCTTGCCATTGGCTCCGCCTCCTGTCGACCCACCCGTTGGCCTGGAATGTAACAGTCCTGATCAGGGAAGAGGGGCGTGCGGGGTCCCGCCTCCGGCCGAATCCCCGCCTCCCGCACAGTTAGCTAACAGACGAATAACTGAACGCATCTCTCCGCGTCCGGTCCCTTGACACCCCCGCGCGAACCGACGACTCTTCAACACATCACCGGTGGGAGCGCTCCCACGGTACCTGACACATACACATCCCGCACGTTCCCCGCCCGAGCCGCAGCGTGAACTAACGGGCCCAACAATGCAGTTGGCCGGGGGGTCGGCACGTCAGGCAACAGGAGGACGCAATGCGCACGAGTACCCGACGGTCCCATCGGCTGATGGCCCTCGCGGCCGTCGCCGCCCTGACCACGGGGGTGCTGGCCGGTTGCTCCAGTGACTCGGACGGCACTTCGTCGAACGCGAGCGACAGCGGCAAGGGCAAGACCACGCTGACCGTCGGTACCTTCGGCGTCTTCGGCTACAAGCAGGCCGGTCTGTACGACGAGTACATGAAGCTCCACCCGAACATCACCATCAAGGAGGACGTCACCACCCGTACCGACGTGTACTGGCCGAAGGTCCTCACCCGGCTCCAGGCCGGCGCGGGCACCGACGACATCCAGGCCATCGAGGTCGGCAACATCACCGAGGCCGTGCAGACGCAGGCCGACAAGTTCGTCGACCTCGGCAAGGACGTCGACAAGTCGCAGTGGCTGCCCTGGAAGAACGCCCAGGCCACCACCAAGGACGGCAAGCAGATAGGTCTCGGCACCGACACCGGCCCGATGGCGATCTGCTACCGCAAGGACCTCTTCCAGAAGGCCGGTCTGCCCACCGACCGCACCCAGCTCGCCAATCTGTGGAAGGGCGACTGGTCGAAGTACGTCAACGTCGGCAAGGACTACATGAAGAAGGCGCCCAAGGGCACCAAGTTCGTGGACTCCGCGTCGTCCGTCTACAACGCGGCCATCGGCGGCGAGAGCCAGCGGTACTACGACAAGGACGGCAACGTCATCTGGGACAAGTCGACCGGTGTGAAGGCGGCCTGGAACGCGGCGATGGCGGTCGCGACCAGCAACATGTCGGCGAAGCTGAAGCAGTTCGACCCGACCTGGGACCAGGGCTTCGCCAACGCGAGCTTCGCGACGGTGGCCTGCCCCGCCTGGATGATGGGCTACATCCAGGAGAAGTCCGGCACCGCCGGCAGCGGCAAGTGGGACGTGGCGGCGGCGCCGACCGCGGCCAACTGGGGCGGTTCGTTCCTCGGTGTTCCCACGGCGTCCAAGCACCAGGCCGACGCGGTCGCGCTGGCGAAGTGGCTGACCGCGCCCGAGCAGCAGGAGAAGGTCTTCGCCAAGCAGGCGAGCTTCCCGTCCACCCCGGCGGCGTACCCGAACCTGAAGCCGGCCGCGGCCACGACGGCCTACTTCTCGAACGCGCCGATCACGCAGATCTTCTCCGACTCGGCGAAGACGATCCCGGTGCAGACCTTCGGCATCAAGGACCAGCCGATCGGTACCGCGATCACTGACATCGGCATCCTCCAGGTGGAGCAGAAGGGCAAGACCCCGGCCCAGGGATGGAGCGCCGCCACCAAGGAGATCAAGGACGTGCTCGGGCAGTGAGCAGCTCCAAGCAGGCCCTCGCACACCCCGCGCCGGGCTCCGGCGCCGCGCCCGGCCACCAGCCGGGCGCGGCCCGCGGGGCCGGCGGTCGCGGTACGCCGCCGCCCGGCCCGAGTTCGTGGCGGAGCCGGCTGTACCGCTGGGACATGAAGGCGTCGCCGTACGCGTTCATCTCCCCCTTCTTCATCATCTTCGGGGCCTTCGGCCTCATCCCGCTGCTCTACACGGCCTGGTACTCGCTGCACAACGTGCAGTTGTCGTCGCTGGACCACAAGTCGTGGGCGGGGCTGGACAATTACCGGAACCTGCTGTCCTCGGACTTCTTCTGGAACGCCCTGAAGAACACGTTCACCATCGGTCTGATCTCCACCGTGCCGCAGCTGTTGATGGCGATCGGGATCGCGCATCTGCTCAACTACCGGCTGCGCGGCTCGACCGTGTGGCGGGTCGTGATGCTCACTCCGTACGCCACCTCGGTGGCGGCGGCGACCCTCGTCTTCACGCTGCTGTACTCGTGGGACGGCGGGATGGTCAACTGGCTGCTGCACTTCGTCGGGGTCGATCCGGTCAACTGGCGTGAATCCACGTGGGGTTCGCAGTTCGCGGTGTCGTCGATCGTGATCTGGCGGTGGACGGGCTACAACGCGCTGATCTATCTGGCGGCCATGCAGGCAATCCCCGCCGACCTCTACGAGTCGGCGGCGATCGACGGCGCCAACCGCTGGCAGCAGTTCCGCCACGTGACCATCCCCCAGCTCCGCCCCACCATCCTCTTCACGGTGGTCGTCTCCACCATCGGCGCGACCCAACTCTTCGGCGAGCCCCTGCTGTTCGGCGGGGTGAGCGGTTCGAAGGGCGGCTCCGAGCACCAGTACCAGACGCTCGGTCTGTACATGTACGACCAGGGCTGGATCATCGGCAACCTCGGCAAGGCGTCCGCGATCGCCTGGTCGATGTTCCTGATCCTGCTGATCGTCGCCGCGATCAACCTGCTGTTCACCCGACGGCTGAGGAAGTCCCAATGACCACAAGCGAATTGACACTCCCTCAGGACCGGGTGCCCGTACCGGCGGCACGCGCCCCGCGCCGCCGGGTGATGGGCGCGGGCAAGCAGATGCACGCGGGCCCGCTGACCTACGTCGTCCTGGTGGTCTTCGCGCTGGTCTCGCTGGCCCCGCTGGTGTGGACGGCGATCGCGGCCTCGCGCACCAACACGCGGCTCGCGGAGACTCCGCCGCCGCTGTGGTTCGGCGGCAACCTGTTCAAGAACCTCCAGACGGCCTGGGACCAGGCCGGCATGGGCACCGCGATGTTCAACTCCACGGTCGTCGCGGGCACGATCACCATCGGCACGGTGCTGTTCTCCACCTTGGCGGGCTTCGCCTTCGCCAAGCTGAAGTTCAAGTTCTCCAGCACCCTGCTTCTGCTGACCATCGGCACGATGATGATCCCGCCCCAACTGGCCGTCGTACCGCTGTACTTGTGGATGGCGGACCTGCACTGGTCGAACCACCTCCAGACGGTGATCCTGCCGACCCTGGTCAGTGCCTTCGGTACGTTCTTCATGCGCCAGTACCTGGTGCAGGCGCTGCCGACGGAGCTGATCGAGGCGGCGAGAGTGGACGGCGCGAGCAGTCTGCGGGTGGTCTGGCACGTGGTCTTCCCGGCGGCCCGCCCCGCGATGGCGGTGCTCGGCCTCCTGACCTTCGTGATGGCCTGGAACGACTTCCTCTGGCCGATCATCGCCCTCAACCAGCAGAACCCCACCGTCCAGGTCGCCCTGAACTCCCTCGGCACCGGCTACATCCCCGACCAGTCGGTGATCATGGCGGGCGCCCTGCTCGGCACGCTGCCACTGCTGATCGCCTTCCTGCTCTTCGGCAAGCAGATCGTGGGGGGAATCATGCAGGGCGCGGTCAAGGGCTGACGCCCGCCCGGGGCCGGGCACAGCCGGCTCGGCCCCTCCCTCCCCCTCCGCCTACTCAATGGTCTCCACGACCCCTTATGGGAGCGCTTCCATGCCTGAGCCCGTGACCCCCGTGACCTTTCCTCCCGCCTTCCTCTGGGGCGCCGCGACCTCCGCGTACCAGATCGAGGGGGCGGTGCGGGAGGACGGCCGTACGCCCTCGATCTGGGACACCTTCAGTCATACGCCGGGCCGTACGGCCGGTGGTGAGCACGGTGACATCGCTGTCGACCACTACCACCGCTACCGCGACGACGTGGCGCTGATGGCGGACCTGGGCCTGACGGCGTACCGCTTCTCGGTCTCCTGGTCGCGGGTGCAGCCGACCGGCCGGGGACCGGCGGTCCAGGTGGGCCTGGACTTCTACCGCCGTCTGGTCGACGAGCTGCTGGCGGTCGGCATCAAGCCGGCCCTCACCCTCTACCACTGGGACCTGCCGCAGGAGTTGGAGGACGCGGGCGGCTGGCCGGAGCGCGACACGGCGTACCGCTTCGCCGAGTACGCGCAGATCGTGGGCGAGGCGCTGGGCGACCGGGTGGAGCAGTGGATCACGCTCAACGAGCCGTGGTGCAGCGCTTTTCTGGGCTACGGCTCCGGGGTGCACGCGCCGGGCCGCACGGACGCGGCGGCTTCACTGAAGGCGGCCCACCACTTGAACTTGGCGCACGGGCTGGCCACTTCGGCCCTCCGGTCCGCGATCCCGGCCCGCAACGCGATCGCGGTGAGCCTCAACTCGTCGGTGGTCAGGCCCGCTTCGCAGTCACCGGCGGACCTGGCGGCGGCCCGGAAGATCGACGACCTGGCCAACGGGGTGTTCCACGGCCCGATGCTGCACGGCTCGTATCCGCAGTCGTTGTTCGACGCGACGCGATCGATCACGGACTGGTCGTACGTTCTCGACAACGACCTGACACTGATTCACCAGCCGCTGGACGCACTGGGGTTGAACTACTACACGCCGACGCTGGTGGAGGCGGCGGAGTCCAGCGGGCCGGCCCCGCGGGCGGACGGCCACGGCGCGAGCGCGTACTCCCCCTGGCCGGGCGCGGACGACGTGGCGTTCCTCCAAACCCCCGGCGAGCGCACGGAGATGGGCTGGACGATCGACCCGACGGGCCTCTACGACCTGATCACGCGCTACACGAGGGAGGCCCCGGGCCTGCCGCTGTACGTCACGGAGAACGGCGCGGCCTACGACGACAAGCCGGACCCGGAGGGCCGGGTCCACGACCCCGAGCGGATCGCATACCTCCACGGCCACCTGTCGGCCGTACGGCAGGCCATCGCGGACGGCGCGGACGTGCGGGGCTACTACCTCTGGTCCCTGATGGACAACTTCGAGTGGGCGTACGGCTACGAGAAGCGCTTCGGCGCGGTGTACGTCGACTACGCGACGCTGGCCCGCACCCCGAAGTCGAGCGCGCGGTGGTACGGGGAGGCGGCTCGGACGGGCGTACTGCCGACGGTGGGTGAGGCCTGACCGACGGGGGACACCGGGGGACGGGGCGCGGCACGCCTAGGGGACGTGCCGCGCCCCGGCGGGGCTGTATGCCCCGACCGTCCTCGTCGGTGAGGGGTGGGGGTACGGCAGGTGGGGAGGCCCGGGGCCTCGTCGTGGACCAGGACGCGGAAGCTGTGTGGGTTGGACCAACCTGTGTAGAGGGTTACGGGGGTTAGGTTGCCCTCCAGCTTGCAGGCGTTGATGGCGTTGGTGACGGCTTCCGAGGTCAACAGCAGGGCCGTGTCGATGAGTTCGGGACGGCGAGATGTGGCGAGGAGCGTGCGAACCGTCTCGCGGGCGGTGCGGACCCAGGCGGGGTGGGTCGGGAAGACGAGGGAGACGTCGGCGGCGACCCGGCCTGGAACTCCGCAAGCTGCGCCACCGCGCCGGGCTGTCCGGCGACCGGGCCGGCGCACTGCTCGACGCCGACCGCACCCGGATCAGCGACATCGAGGCGGGCCGCATCGACGTGTCACGCAACCGCCTCTACAAGCTGCTGCGCGAGTACGGCTGCCCGCCCGGCCCGCTGTTCGACGGGATCATGGCGATGGCCCGGGAGAGCGGCAAAGGGTGGTGGGAGGAGTTCAACGACACCATCGGCCCGGCGGTCATGCGCAGGCAACTGGTGAGGCCGATGGAGGTATCCAGACTCCCCAACGTGATCGTCCAGGTCTACCCGTTCGAAGCCGGCGCCTACTCCGCACACACACGTCATGTACGCCCTTTGAGAGGACCCGCCATGCTCCACCTCGTCTGGCAGAAGTCGTCGTGCAGCACCGGCGGCGAGGGCGAGTGCGTGGAGCTGGCGGCAGCGACACCTGGCCCCCACATCCACCTCCGCGAGAGCGACCACCCCCACCGCATCGCCACGCTCGCACCCCACACCCTCGCCGCCCTCCTCCACGCGGTGAAGTCCCTCCCTCCCTTGCCAAGCTCCAAATAAAGTGATTCATTCGCTAGGCAAGTGAATGGATGCATGCCAAGCGCGGGGAGATGTCCGTGACCGCTGTCACCTTGGGCAAGGAGCCGATCACCGTCGAGCAGTTCGTCGCGGTCGCCCGTCACGGCGCGCGGGTCGCGTTCGACGCGACCTACGTCGACCGCGTGCGCAAGTCCCGCGCGCTTGTCGAACGCTTCCTCGCCGAGAACCGCCTCGTCTACGGCGTCACCACCGGCTTCGGCGACAACGTCACGGAGGTCATCGACCCGGCGGACGCGGAGCAGCTCCAGCGCAACATCGTCCGCTCGCACGCCGTGTCCGTAGGGGAACCCCTGCCCACCGAGATAGTCCGAGCCATCGCCCTCATGGAACTGGTCGGCCTCGGCGAGGGCTACTCCGGCATCCGCTTCGAGACCCTTGAACTGATCCGCCGCATGCTCAACGCCGGCGTCACCCCGCACGTCCCCGGCGAGGGCTCCGTAGGCTATCTGGCCCCCGAGGCCCACATGGCCCTCGTACTCCTGGGCGAGGGCAGGGCGACGTACGACGGCCAACTCCTTCCCGGTGCCGAGGCGTTGGCCCGCATCGGAGAACAACCGACCCGGCTCGCCTGCAAGGAGGGCCTGTCCCTCACCAACGGCACGCACTCCGTCACCGCGATAGCCGTCCTCGCCGCCCACGACGCCGGCCTCGCGGCAACCACCGCCGACATCGCCGCGAGCCTGTCGGTACAGGCCCTCAAGGGCACGGTCCGCGCCTACGACGCCCGGTTGCAGGAGCGCAAGCGCCACCCCGAGCAGGCCGCGGTCGCGGAGAACCTACGACGACTCACCGCATCCAGCGCGATAAGCACCGAGTTCCTCGACCACCGCCTCCAGGACAGCCTCTCCCTGCGCGCCGTCCCCCAGATCCACGGCGGAGCGAAGCGAGCGCTCGCACAGGCCCGGGAGGTCATCGTCGAGGAGTTGCACTCCGTGGGCGACAACCCTGTCATCCACCCCGAGGGCGAGGACGGGGTGGCCTTGAGCGGCGCCAACTGCGACAGCACCTACGTCGGCATCCAGGCCGACACCATGGTCAACGCGATGACCGTCCTCGCCAAGGTCTCCGAACGCCGCACCGACCGCATGGTCAACAGCAACTTCAGCGGACTCCCCGCCTTCCTGGCCCCCAAGCCCGGCCTCAACAGCGGCTACATGATCGCCCAGTACACGGCCGCCGCCCTGACGATGGAGCTACGGGGCATGGCAGTCCCGGCATCCGCCGACAGCATCACCACCTCCGCCAACCAGGAAGACGCCGTCAGCAACGCCTACTTGGCCGCCCTGAAGGCCTACCGCGCGGCCCACAAACTCGCCTACGTCATCGCAATCGAGCTGATGTGCGCGACCCAGGCCCTCGACCTCCTCGCACCGCTCACACCCTCACCGGCGGCGAGGGCACTGCGGGCGAGGATCCGCGAGACCGTCCCGACTGTCGACGAGGACCGGGTCTTCCACGCAGACATCGAGCACATCGCCGAACTGGTGCGGAGCGGGGAGGCGTTGCGGGTGGTCGAGGGCGTGGTGGGGGCGCTGCGTCACTGAAGCACCCCGCATGTGCTCTGGACTCGCGTTTCGTAAGAATAATTCCCTACGCCTCCGGAAACTCCAGACCTGCCTCCAACGACAGCGCGCACACATGCCGGTTATTTGCAAGTGAGGGATATTCCGTCACCACCCGCTCCAGCTCCTCGCGGATGAACTTCACGCCAGCCGTCACGAATTCATCGACGGAACAATACAGTTCGGACTCCAGGTAGGTGGGCACCATACGGAGGCCGCCCTGCTCCAGGTGGAAGCTTATGAATTCATCATTCTCGGTGAAGTCGATCTTCCCTAGCGCGTTCCCCCCTTGCGCGAAAACCATCACCTGCCGCACGCAGTGGATTGCATAGAACAGCGGTGCCCAACCCCACGGGGGGCCGATCTCAACACCGGAGCGAGAGATCGAAAGACGCCCGAGGAAGTAGTACCACTCCAGATCAGCTCTGGATACAGCAGCCAGATCGCCTCCCTGCGCACGCTCTCGCCCTTGGTCAACATAGTCGGGACTTGACGAGAAAGAGATTTCCATTGAGCGTCTGACCTCTTCACGGGGAAGGCATTGCGGGTGATCGAGGGCGCGGAGGGGGCGCTGCGCCGCTGAGGAACCTTGCTGGTGGGGCTCATCCGGCAAGATCCACTTCATTCACCATTGCCGATACAGATCCTCCGAGTGCCTCAGGAAGGCCTCCAGCCTTTCGGTCATTCCAGGAATGCCTCCCTTACCGCCAGGAGGGGAGGAATATATTCCGCGAAGCCCTCCATCTCCTCAGGGTACTCAAAATCCGAATACAACTCCTCGATAACGTCGAACAATTTCTGCTCGCTCAGGCCGCTTTGATAGAGCCAGGCCAGCGACAGGTAGATCCACCCGGCGGACAACTCGCGGGAGTCACCCAGGTCCTCAGACGAAATGTCCGGAAGATCCCCGGACCGGATCTTCTCCGAGAGCGCGAGCGCCCACCTTTCCTCCACGTTGAGCAGCGGGCGGCCGGCCTGCATTTTGCGCATGTAGATCTGCACGATGGCAGAATCATCCACCCACCCCCAACGCTTCCCGTAAGCGACTTCCCCGGTCGTCAGATCCACTCGATCCGCAACAAAGCCGCCTGGGATATTGAACTTGGCCATCGCGTTCATGGTTTGTCTGGGATTCCGTTCATCGATCCGCCGATTAAAAATCTTTGATGAGTGATCAGGTCTCCGCTCCCGCCGCGATCAACTAGTACTCCAGCTGTAGATCGCTCTTGGCAGGTGGAGCCTATGTTCTCCGCGGTTTGTGTGGCCTGCCCCAACCGCCGTGCGGTCGGTCTCGGCCCTGGGCCAGCATCGCCGCCTCGAACTGGGCTTTGCTGGTCACTGCTCGTGGTTCAGGTGCGAGCGTGGTCGCAGTCGATCGCCAAGGGACAGCCGAGGCCCAGCCAACCAGGGGCATCGTCTCGTTGTAGTGCGGAGCGAACTGCGCGACGGCGACGGCGGGCATCTGATAGTTCAGGCTGCGGACGTGTTCGATGAACGCCCCGGGCAGCGAAACGTAGTGCATTTCCACGTAGTGCGGGAAGTCCTGGCGCCACAGCCACGCCCCGTCCATCACCAGGGAAGAGCATCCCGGAGAGTGCTGGTGGGCGCTGCCGGTGATGACGTCGTGTCCGGCTTCCATGACGTCGATCAGGACGGACGAGCATCAGCTCCGCCGCTGCACGTCCTGGTCCCGCTGGGTCACCCTCGCCACGCTCGCCCATGCCTTCCTGGCCGTCGTCCGCCCCGACGAGCATCGTTTCCGTCCCGGTTCCGACGACCTGATTCCGATGACCTGCAACGAAATCCAGCGGCTCTTCATGGCCCTCATCGCCCGCCCCGTCCACGAGGCCAGCCACTGGCTTCGCTGGTCCCACTGGAGACCTCGTCATCAAGTCCGTTCCCAGCTGAGCCACTACAAACGCCAAGCGGCGACCCAAGCATGATCGTGATTTACAGCTGGAGTACTAGGCGAGCCATCGTGCCTGAATTCTCCCGTCCCGATCAGGCAGCACTGCCGTGTGCTTCTCTCCTGCAAAATCCAGATTGGCCGGGACGAGCCAGATTCGCGCATCCCAGAGCGCGGGATCAGCAGAGAATTCAGTGGAGAGCAGTGGCCTGACCGACAAATCATGCTGGTTGTCGGAAAATCGAAAATAACGCACATCCAGCTGATTTACGGACTCAATGGTGAGCTCGTCAAAATAGTTTCCAGGAACGAACGATTCGAAATCTGGAAACTCCACCAGCATCACTAGAGAATTTTCACCGATTCTTCCGCGGACGGCGCTTAGGTCGCCAGGAAGGGCCCAGTACCAGTTCTCACCAAACCTCCCGTAGGCAAATTTCTCAATGATAAGAATCTTGCTTGACGGAAAAGCAGAGAACGCTTCGCTCCAGAATTTGTCATCGGCCACCCTGGTCTCCAGACCGACGGCCGGAAACTCTTGCGCGAGAGCAACGTGAAGACCGGTCGGAAGCAGCTCCTCGATGAATCCGAGGAGCTCTTCAGCCAAATCGACGGTCAGACCGAAATCAAATCCTACACTTATGCGCATTGGAAGTTCCTTGACTTCCATCACGCAACCCACCCGGTTTCCGCGAAGCATCCCTCGGAGAATAGACTCCGCTTGCTTTCTTGTAAGTCCGGAGCCATTACGGAGCTTCTGAATCCACGCTGGCGCTGGCCCATCCAAGGTAGGCTCCGCAACAACCACGGTTTCAGCCCCAACTCCATCAAGGGTTCGATTGAACAACTCAATGAAGAGCCCCTCGATGCGCGCATATTCATCCAGGCTCATGCCTCCATCGAGGCCGGAGAGAGAGACCGAAGAGAAGCCTGCCTGGAGGTCGGTCTCACCACCTGGTTCATCGACTCGGATTATCAGCTGCTTCACTATTCTCCAATCCAACTCAATCCGTACTTCCCGCCCCCAAGATCGCCAATCCCAAAGGTACCCGAGCGGAGGACTTTTCCAGAACTGAGAAGGTCACTCGCCTTCTTGGCCCCCTTAAAGATCCCACCCAAGTGCCCTGTCATGTCTTCCGCAATGAATGCCGGCCCGCTCGCCCCCTTGCCCGCGCGCCAGATCATCGACCCTCCGGCGGACTTCTGACCTGTCTTTGCGTAACCCATCCACTTTGCCAGATCGTCCGCTTGGCCCGGATCAAGCTGCCGACCGATCTTCCCGCGGGCCGCACAATTGTGTACCAGGACCGGTGTTGTCCCGGCCAGCACATAGTACGTATGCAGTTCCTCGACCGTGAGGTTGTACATGTCGCGGTCGCCGGGTCGTGGGGTGACGACGGTGACGTGGACGTGGTGGTCGTCGGCGGTATTGAGGGCGTGGCCTGCGAGGAGTTGGCCGGCGGGGACCCAAGTGTGGAGGGTGTCGTCCCAGAAGGGGTGCTTGGACGTGGTGTGGACGGTCTCCGTCTTTCCGTCGACCAGTTGGATCTTGACGTCGACGAGGTCGTAGTCGTGGTTGACGTGAGTGGCCGTGACCGTATGGAGGCCCTGGTGCTTGCCGTTAGCAGGGTCGGCGGCCTCGACCTTGTCGCCGCTCTTGATGTCACCGATGGGCTTGGTCTTGCCGTCCGCCATCAGGACCGCAGTGGAGGGGGTGAAACTGCACGGAATGACTTTGCTTACGCCGACTTCGCCCTCGGCCTCGGCGCCGACGCCTCGCGTTCCCAGGAGCAGGGCTATGTCGAATAGCAGCTTTCCGGTGCCTTCGGCGCTCTTGCCGGCCGCGTAGTCGCCGTAAATCTCCTCGCCGCGCGATGTCACCGCTACCGCGCCGGCGAGGGCCGGATTGGAGCTCATGAGCAGCTGGGTGAGCAGGTCTGTGCAGCCGTCGCCGTCGACCAAGCAGTGCTTGTCCGTGAGGATCTGCTGAACGGGGGCTTGGAAGATGGCGACGACGGTCGATTTGGCCTGGCCTACGAAGGTTTTGGCGACATCACTGACCCAGCCCGAGACGCCACCGCCACCTCCGTTGACGTTGCCCTGGCTGTTCGAGGAGGCGGTGCCGCCGCCGCGGCTGCCGTCGGGATTCCTGTTACTGCCCCCGGTGGAAGTACTGGGGCCATGCGGCTGACCGTCGGCGCTGCAGAAGGGCGGGCACTGCTTGTTCCCTCCGTCGCCGTTTGATCCGCCCTCATTCATCAGCCCCGTGGGGTCGCTGCCAGTGACGGGGTTGTTGTCGGCGTAGGTGTAGCCGTTGAGGGATTGGGCGTCGCCGGTGTCGAGGACGGGGTCGACGCTGAGGAAGCGGCCAGTGGTGGAGTCGTATTCGCGGGCGCCGATGTAGGTGATGCCGCTGGTGGCGTCGGTGGTTTTGTCGAGGAAGGTCTTGTCGTCGGCCCAGACACCGGTGCCACCGGTGCGTGCGGCGCCGAACGGGGTCATGTAGCGCTTGGTGACTGCCTGGGTGGTGGCGTCGATGGAGAGGCTGCTGGTGCCGTGCTGGTCGCCGGCGAGCCAACTAAGCGTCTGGGTGCCGGTCTTGTTGGTGCGGAGTGCGATGGTCTGGCCACCCACTCTGTAGTACCGCTGCGCCCAGTACTTGGCGGTGGACGTGGACGTGTCGAGGTGGACCTCGGTGCCGTCGTCCAGGTAGAGGACGCTCTCGCCGCTCGCGTTGCGGCGGATCAGCAGGGTGCCGTCTGCGTCGTAGACGTGGCTGGTGGTGCTCTTCGTGGTGCCGGTGCTGGATTTCTCGGTGAGGGTGTCGAGTTGGCCCTCGGAAGTCCAGGTGAGGGACTGGGTGTCGGTGCCGTTGGGGCGGGTCGTGGTGTCGCCGGTGGCGTCGTAGACGTAGGTGGCGGTGACTCCCGTGCACGGGGACAGCGTGGTGGCGGTCAGCGCGTGGGGATGAGTGGCGTTGCTGTAGCAGTAGTTCTTGGTGCTGTCGCCGGTTGACGTGTGGGTCTTCTCCGTCGAGCGCAGGCCGCTGTCCGTATAGCTGTACGAGGTCCAGTAGGGGGATGCGCCGCCGAGGTTCGTGGTGGTGCGGCCCGTTGCGGAGCAGTCGGCCGTGGCGGGGGTCCATGCCTCGGTCAGGCGTTGGTGGCCGTCGTAGGTGAAGCACTCGTAGTCGGCCGCGGCGGTGCCGCCGAGGGTGGTGGGGTCGGTGATGGAGGTGACGTCGCCCGCGTCGTCGTAGGCGTAGTTCAGTTCCTGCAGTTCGTAGTTGTGGGTCTGGTCGGTGACGGCCGACTGCTTGAGGCGGTCGGTGCCTTCCTCCCAGGCGTTGGTGATGTAGGCCTTCTTGGTGCCGGCGGCCGAGGAGGTGCCGAGGGTGAGCTGGTTGGTCTGGCCGGTGGCGGAGTAGCCGGCCCCGAGGAGGTAGCCGCTGGTGCCGCTGACGGCGGTGGGCAGGCCGACCGCGTCGTAGTCGATGTTGACGGTTTCCGCGGACAGGCCGCCGGCCGCGGGTTCGGAGATGTACTGCTGGGTTCCGCTGAGGTTGTAGTGCGTCGAGAAACTCGTCGTGGCCGCGATCGCTCCCGCACTGACCATCGGGTCGTTGGACGGCAGGACGAGTTGTGTGGTCGTGGGCCGGTTCAGGGTGTCGTAAGCGGTGACCTTCTTGGTGTAGGCCGTCCCGGACACCCCGCCCACATAGCGGGTCGATGAGTCCAACTGGCCCTTGAGCAGGGTGTCGTAGGCCCAGTGGGCGAGTTTGTTGGCGTCGGTCTTCGACGTCTGCCACTCGTCCGTCTTGCGGCCGAGTACGTCGTAGCCGTAGAGGAGCGTGGAGTTGCGGGAATCGGTGGTGGTCGCGATCTGGTCAAGGTCGGTGTACGAGGTGGTGGTCGTTCCCTCGTCCGGGTCCGTCGCCGTGAGCTGGCGGCCGAACAGGTCATAGGTGTATGACCACTTGGTGTTGTCCGGGCCGGTGACGGTGTCGGGCTTGCTGTCGCGGGTGTAGCTGTACTTCGTCTTGGTGGAGGCGGCGCCGACGCCCGCGCCGTAGTCGGTGTCGGCCGGGTCGGTGCCCGCGTAGTCGCGGCGTTCGGTGGTGCGGCCGAAGACGTCGGTGATGGTGCGTACCGCGGAGCCGCCCGCGAGGGCGGTGGTGGCGGTGGAGTCACCGGTGTAACTGGTGGTCGTGGACCACTTCTTGACGCCGTAGACGTACAGCGTGCTGGTGGTCGGACGCTCGGCTCCGTCGAAGACGATGTCGGTCTGCTTGGGTGCCCCGCCGTAGACGGCCTGCGCGTACGCGCCGGAGGGAGTGGCGGAGGAGTCGAAGACGTCGGCGTACGTCTCGTAGGCCAGGCCTCGGCTGTCGTAGCGGGTGTCGGTCAGCAGCCGGCCGCCGTTCGCCGTCGGGGACTGGGTCTGAAGTGGGCGCAGCAACGAATCGTAGATCGTGTAGCTGGTGTTGTAGACGCCATCGGCACGGATGGACGAGGTGGAGACCCACGGTGTGGCGCTGTTGGTGACCGAGTAGGCGTAGGTGTAGTTGGGGCCGTACTCGTCGGCGCGGGAGCGGTTGGGCAGCCAGACGGCTGTGACTCGGCCCAGGGCGTCGTACGTGGACTCGGTCAACTTGCTGTTGACGTCGTAGGACATCACTACCGAGCCGCGGGCGTAGTCGAGGTACGTGTAGCTCTTCTGGCTCTTGGGGTTGGTGATCGTGATCTTGGTGACCGGCCCGGTGGTGGTCGGGGTGTAGGCCGTGGTGGTGACGTCGCCTGTCGCGTCGGTCGCGGTCAGAGTGCGGCCCAGAGTGTCGTACGTGCCTTTGGAGACCGTCTGCCAGGAGGTCGGGTACCGCTCGCCGCTGGTGACCGTCGCCGGATAGGCGGAGGCGCGTCCGGTCCAGGTGGCGTCGCCCAGGGTCGGCGTCTGCGAGGCCGTCCAGGCCGTCGCGGTGGTGCTGTCGTAGACCGTGGCCGTGTCGGAGAGCACGTCCCCGCGGCCGGCAGACGAGGTGGGAAGGCTCAGGTCGGTCTCGGCGGTGGTGCAGGCGCGGCCGACCACCCGGGTGCGGGAGACCAGGGAGTTGATGCCGAGTGTGTCGTTGCGGGCGTACCAGGTGCGGGTGCAGGTCTCGTCGCCGGTGACGGCCGTGTCGCCCGCGTCGTAGACGGCGGTGGGCATGCCGTAGGTGTCGTACGTGGTCGTCACGCTGCGGGTTCGCCAGGCGGAGGCCGCCGTCAGGTAGGTCGAGGTCTGGGTCTTGTAGGTGCGGATGAAGTAGGCCTCGATGTTGGCGTACGACTTCTGCTGGCTGGCGGTCAGCTGGGACCCGGGGTCGTTGACCGTGACCGACACGGGAGTGGTGCCGTTATAGGTGATCTGCTCACGGGTGAAGCCCGAGAAACGGTCGTAGTCGGTCTGGTCCGGCACGGTCAGGCCCGTGAAGCCGACGCCCGGGACGGAGACCGAGCGGGTCGTGCCGTCCTTCTTCTTGTCGCCGTCCATGCCCTGGAGGTAGACGGACACGGTCTTGGACTGGGTGGTGCCGGCGGCGCCCTTGACGGACGTGACCGTGCGGTAGCCGCGCCAGTCGGACCAGGTGCGCTCGTCGGCCGGGGTCAGCGGGTCGTTGGAGTAGTGCCAGGCCGGGCCGGAGTAGCTGTAGTGGTTCTCCGTCGTCTGGCCGTACCCGGTGGGGTCGGAGGTGATGACGTCCAGCACGCGGTACTTGTTGAACCAGTCCAGGGTGGCTTCGGTGGCGCCGTTCTTGTGCCAGTAGGTCGGGTAGCAGCTCATCGTGTCGTTGTCCTCGGACGACGGCATGTTCGAGCCCGCCACGCACTCCGGGTCGGACAGCGTCACGCTGGTGATCGCGCCGGTCTCGGAGACGATGCCCGTGATGCGGGGCCGGTTCAGCGGCAGGATGTTGTCGGAGGACGAGTCGACCCGGTTGGGCCTCATCTGGTAGGCGAACGTCACCGGGTCCAGGGTGATGGCGGTGCCGTTCTTGCCGGTGTGCCGGACGCTCGCCAGGGTGAGGGTCTTGTCGGCGCCCTTCCCGATGTCGCCGGGGTCCAGGAACTGTTGGGTGAGCGCCCAGGAGTCAACTGCCGTGTAACGACTGTCTGTTGCCGACCAGGCGTCGGTCTCGACGCTGGTCAGCCGCTTACGCGTGAAGAACGACGGGCCGCTCGCGTTGCAGTCCGCTCCGGACGCGCAGACCGAGTCGAACGGCACGTCGGGCCAGTTGGAGGCGGTCGAGGAGGTCAGCGAGGAGCAGTCCGACGCGGTGCACCGCTCGTCGTAGCCGAAGGTGACCTCGTCCGAGGCGGTGCCGGTGAACAGGGTGTCCTTGTTCTGACCGTAGAGGATCTTGGTGAGGTAACCGCCCCTCGTGTACTGGGCGGTGCCGGTGGTCGCGCCGTTCTTGGCGTAGTAGTTGGTCTCTGGGGTGTACCAGTACGACATCGCGTTGCCGTGCGTGTCGACGACGTAGTCCAGGTTCCAGCGCCAGGCCTGGTTCAGCGCGCGGCCCGCGAACGAGGTTCCGTCGGCGTATCCCGGCTCGCCGGAGTCGTCGCCGAACACCGGTACCGTCCATACGGAGTTGGTGCGCTGGGTGTCCGCGCCGGGCAGCTTGTTCTGGCCGAAGACGTACTTCGTGCCCGTGCCGGTCGTGACCGTCCAGTACTCGCCCGCACCGTCGACGCCGGAGTCTCCCTCGTCGCCGTTGTCGGCACCGGTGGAGTGGGTGACCGTGGAGGCGTCGTCGTCCTTGAGCCGCCAGACACCCTTGGTGTCGTCCTTGACCAGCTCGGTCGACTTGCCGTTCAGCACCAGCGAGGCGTTGTCGTACTTCCAGCACTCGTCGTACTTGCCGTCCTGGCCGTCGTCGTCGCACGAGCCGTAGGACCGCTCGACATAAGAGGACCCGACGTCCTCAAAGCCCTCGCCGACCTGCGTCCCCTGGTTGTTCGTCGACGCCGTCCTGCCGTCGATGCTTCCCGAGTCGTACGACAGTGAAAGGTCCGGGGCCGGGCCGGCGGCCGACGGCGGAGTGCTGAGGGGGTACGACCAGGTGAACGCTCCCGATGCGCTGCCCGCCTCCCAACTGGACGACGCCGAAAGCTTGCTGGCCGCGTAGTTGCCGGAGCCCGACGCCGATTCCCCGGTGGCGGTCGCGGCCAGCACGGTCGCCGAGGAGGCCGTGGCGGCGGCCGACAGGGAGGTCTGCGATGTCCGGCCCGTGTCGCCGACCTCTCCCAGACCGACCTTGGCCGTCAAGGTCTGCCCGCCGGTGTCGTTACGTGAGTCGAGCGGGATCTGGGTACGGCAGCCGGCCTTGCGCGGAGTGGTCAGGGCGCAGGCGGGGAGTTGGACCAGGCGCAGGCGGCCCGCCCAGTCGCCGCCGTAGGCTGCGGCGAACGCCGAGTAGTCGACGGTCAGTTGGGCGGAACCCGGCTCGGTGGCCGCCGCGGTCAGCAGTACACCCTTGACGCCGGCGTCCTTGGCCTGTTGCTGGCCGAAGACCCGTACCTGGACCTGGCCGGTCGCGGTGTCGGTCCCCTTGGCCGGGGCGACCGTGACCGGGAGTCCTCCAGCCGTCAGCTTCGCCGCCGTGCCCTGCCCGGATATCTGCCTGGTCGTCGCGGCGGCGGTGGGCCATGCGATGTGCTGTGGGGTGCGTGCTCGCTTGGCCTGGGCCGCGTTGGCGGCCTTGGTTCTCGCGATCCGGGCGCGGGCCTGCTTCGCGCCCGGATCGGAGTTCGTCCGTACCTTGTCGACCCGTTGCTTGGGCACAACCGGCTTGCCCAGACCGGTACTTGCGGCCTGGGCAACCGGCGCCGCCAGCCCGGCCGAGGCCATCAGTGCCATGGACAACGCCGCGACCACCGGGATCCGGCCGCGTTGTGCGCTCCGCCCCCGTGCCTGGGCACGCCGTGGCGTCAGCACACCGCGGATCAGGGCGCTGCGGATCCAGCGGGCTTTCATGCCGGAACTCATGACGGGACCTCCATGCGATCAAGCCGGGTGGGACGACACGTGCCGAGTACGCGTCCCGGGACCCGCTGTGCGGGCCACCCGTGGACGCCAAATCGTGTGGAAACAAGGGGACTTGAGTGGATCAGTCCCCGACGGTGTCGACGATTTGCTGCTGGTCGGCCATGGCGCCGGCCCAGAGCCTGATGTCGGTGATCTTTCCTGGCAGGTAGTGGGCCCACGCCCCGCCGACGTATCCCTCACCGGCCGCGAAGTCGCCGGATCCGGCCACCGCCGTATAGGGATGGGTGGTGTCGCCGTCGTTCTCGTCGGGGCCGAGATAGAAGTGGACCGTGCCGGACGGGGCGTCGTACGTGCCGGTCATCCGTACCGGGCTGCCGAGTTCGGCGTTCTCGTCGGAGACCACGCCGGTGAAACTGCCGTCGCTGTTCAGTCGGCCGAAGTACCACTTGCCGACCGGGATCGCCGCGCCGGTGTCCAGATCGGTGCCGAACCTGGTCAGCTGGTACCAGAACCCCCAAGCGGATCCGTCCGCGCCCCGTTGGCCGACGACCTGGGCCGTGTAGCCGACAGGCTTGGTCAACAGGGCGTCGCTGTCCACGTCGACCAAGGTGGTGGCGGTGAAAGAGGCCGTGTCGTCGATGACCGGCCCCGGGGCGGTGGCCGCGCCTCCCGTTCCGTTCAGGACGATCCCCTTGCCGTCGAGGGAGGCCCCGCCGGACAGCGTGAGCGTGCGGCCGTATCCGGAGGTGGAGTCCGCCAGTGTCGTGCCCGTGGCACCGTCGGGGTTCCACGCTCCCATCAGCTCTGTGCTCGCCTTGCCGTCGGAGTCCAGGAGCCGGTCCTCGGTGGCGATCCCGTTCTCTTCCTCCGTCAAGTCCCGCTGCCAGACGGCCACTTCGTCGATCCGGCCGTGCCAGTAGTTCACATAGCTGGGCGTCACCGCACTGAAGTTGGCCCGGCCGAACTGCAGGGTGCCATCGGAGGCCTTGGCGTCCGAGGTGACGGGCAGCTGCACCGGGGAACCTTGCAAACGGCCGTTGACGTACAAGGAGATGGTGCGCGCATCGGAGTTGTAGACGCCTGTCAGATGCGTCCACGACTTCAGCGGCACACCGGCGACGTCGGCGTTCGCACCCAGATACTTACGGACCCTGCTCGCGCCCTCGCCCTCGTACCAGTTCCACAGGAACACCCACCGTTGGACGCCCGGCGAGTAGTACAGCGCGAACCCGGATCCGTCGCTGCCGGTCTCCGACAGGACCGTGCGGTAGTCGGAGGTGTCCGACAGGTAGGCCCAGGCCGAGACGGTGAACGACGACTGCGTGTTGACCACCGGAGTGGCGGTGGCCGCGTACCCGGTCTGGCGTGTGGCGTCGGAGGTGTCGTTCAGCCACAGGGACCGGTCGCCGTCGCCACTGCGGGCCAGCGAGGACCAGCCCGAGCCCGTGTTGTACAGCGTGGCCGGGTGCCTGGTTCCCTCCGTCGCCGTGTCCGCGGCGGTGGTCGCACCGGAGCCCGGGGCCGCGTCGTCGAAGTGCCAACGGCCGATCGCCGGTTTACCCTCGGCGACGTTGAACTTCACGATCGCCGCCGGACCCCAACGCCCGGCACTGTCCTCCGCCTTCACCTGCAGTTGCTGCGTGCCCGCCACCTGGGGAGTGATCCCCGCGGTGGGAGCGTTCCCGGAGATCGGCTTCGACCAGACGGTGGAGCTCGCCAGCTTGTACTCGTAGGCGGTGTTGGTGTCACCGGAAGCCGGGGAGAAGGTGAACTGCCCCTGTACGCCCGGGCCGCCCCCTGGAGCACACGCGTTGGCGGTGCACGCGGAGTAGGGGCTTCCGCTCGCGAAGGACACCGTGGGTTCCTTCGGGCCGGTGGTGTCCACCTTGAAGTAGCACCAGTCCTGCGTGGTCACCGTGCTGTGCGACTCCAGATAGCTGTCGCCGCTGTCGTAGTACGAGCGGCTGAACACCGCGAACCGGTACAGGGTTCCCTCGGTCAGCGCGATCGGCGAGGGGTAGGTGAGCACGACGCCATTGCCGACGTAGCCGCTGGTGGGCCGTACCGGCTCGGTCGCCACCGACCAGGCACCGGCACTGCTCTGCTGCTGGATGTAGAAGTGGGCGCGCAGGCTTGCCCCGCTGCCGCCGCCCGTCGCGGTCCACACCCTCGCGGTCAGGCTGGGGGTGGGACTGCCGATCACGTCAGGGGTGGTGGAGTCGTCCTCACAGGTGACACCGCCGCTCTGCACGATGCCGGCCTTGGTCGGCACGGCGGGAAGCCCCACATAGGTCACCGACAGCACGGCGTCGTCCCGGAACCGCTTCCACGCACTGGTGTCCGTCTCGTCCCGGGCCTTCACCAACAGCGTCAGCCGGGAGAACTTGCCCGCCGCGAAGTTCCCCACCGTCGTGGTGAGGCTCGAGCCGGTGAACTCGATCGGAGCCGGCGGCTGCGAGGGATCGCACAGTGAGCTCCGGCCCGCCGAGACGTCGGCGGTCGCCATCGTCCCCAGGTTGTTGGGGCGGGTGGCCCAAGTGGTGGACGACGAGATGTTGCTGGTGCGCTCCAGGTCGACCCAGCGCGCATCGCAGGTGAACGACCAGCTCTCGGTGGCCCTGAACGTCGCGGACAGCACCTTCTTGCCCGCCAGTCCGCTCGGCGAGAACTGGAAGTACAGCCGCTCGGTGTAGCCGGGACCGCAGTAGTACCCGTTCCACGAGGAGCAGTGCCCCGTGCCCTTGCCCTCGTTGTCGCTGCCGTTGCTCCAGTTGAAGTCGGAGACACCGTCCGAGCGCAGATAGGTGTGGGCCGTCTGGTCCAGGCCGACGCTGGGGTCGATGTAGACCGGGAACGCGCTGCTGTCGGTGTTGCCCAGCAGCGTCGCGTCCGGCACCACTGCCAGCGCGTCCGAACTGACCTGCACGGGCAGCACCGCCGACGCGTCGCCGTCGCCCGGCCCCGCCGTTCCGTCGCCCTTCGTGCCGGTGGAAGGGTCCGTGGTGACCGACGGGGACGGGGTGGCGGTCGTCGTCATCGCGGCCGACCGCTCCAACTGGGTCGCCGTCCCCGTGGTGGCGCCGTCGCCCTGGGAGTCCCACATGAGCGCGGGAGGGGCCGTGAACACCGAGTGCGCGTCCTCGTCCACGGCGGTCATCCCGCCACCGCTCGTCGGCGCGACCGTCAGTCCGTCGGCCCGGAGGGAGAAGGAGATCTTCTTCAGCTCCGCATTGGCGGCGGCTTCGGGGGTCTTCACGACGAGCAGTTCGCGGAAGCCCTCGGTCGTCGCCGTCATGCGCAGGTCCACGCCCGGGAGTACGTCGGCGTAGACCGCGTTCGCGCCGTCCAGCGCCGGCTTGGGCAACGTCCCCGGCCACCCCAGCCGCAGCGACTTGCCGCTCCTGGTGATGTCCACGAGCCCCGAGCCGTCGCCGCCACCGGAGAACGCCAGATCCACCACGGCCGCCTTCGGACCGACCGTCCCGTCGGCCCGTACCACGAGGGTCGGGTCGGGCGCCGTCCACGACCCGTCGCTCTGCCGCGCCCGCACCGGCACGGTCGACTGGTCGCGGGTGAATGTCGTGCCGTCGGGATTGGCGTACGTCGTCTCGTACTCCGTGCGGTCATCGGTGACCTCGACCGGAGAACCGTCCGCAACAGCCTTCTGCGAGGCGGCCGCCTCGGCGGAAAGCGGCGTCACGGCGCTGGACCCCGCGACCTGCACATCGGCCACCGCCGGATTCATGGCAGCTGCCACGACGGGTTGAACCAACAGAACAACTGCAGCCAGCCACGCCGTGCGCACCGACCGCACACGTCTGCCCCCGGACTCCCCCACAACCCACCCCCGTGGTTTTGACACACCCATCACAAACACTTGGCGATCGAGAAGCCTGGCAGGGCCACTTCAATCGATGTACAAGGAATCTTTCAAGGTAAGGCAATAACCGAACCGCATTATGGCAATGGATTAGTTCGTTCACCTTCAGGCAAGCAAAGGAACACCTCCCCGACCCACCGCGACTCACAGTCGCCCCTCAGATCACCCGCAGCGACCGCTCAGCCCGGGGGCGTCTGATCACTCTCGTACGGGGTGATTCGATCCCGGCGCGGACGGGAGGACGTCATGCTTTTCATCGTGTTGGTGCTACTGGCCCTGATCGTCGGCGGCGCGGTCGCCTACGGCAAACGGCAGGCGGGCGGGGGGAGTTCGGGGTACGGAGCCGGGAGCGCGCAGCAGGTCTACGACGCCGACGCGGGCGCCGAGGCCACGCGCTGGGTGGAGCGGCTCGGCGGGAGTCTGTCCACGCTGGACGCGGGTGGCAACACCGCCGCCCGGCAGGCCCTCGCCGACGCGGCCGAGCGGCACCGTGCCGCCGAGGGGCAACTCGCCGTCGCCTACTCCCCCATGCAGTACGGGCTCGTGACGCAGACCGCCATCGAGGGGCTGCACCACATCCGCACCGCCCGTGGCGCGCTGGGGCTCGACCCGGGGCCCGAGTTGCCCGCGCAGGGAGCCGGCGGGCAGGCCACGGTCGGCGGGCAGACGTACACCGCGTCCGCGCGGCCCGGTGCGAACACGCCGTACTACTACCCCGGCGGGGTCGTCAACGGCCGTTCCATGCCCGGGGGTTGGTACACCACCCCGTGGTGGAAGACCGCCCTCGTCGCAGGCGCCGCGGGAGTCGGAGGCATGCTGCTCGCGGACGCGCTCTTCGACGGTTTCCACCATCACGGGCCGGGCGGCGGGATGTTCGGCGGCGGGCCCGGTGGACCGGGTGGGTTCGGGGGGTTCCGCGGGCCCGGGGGATTCTGACCCGGACGGCCGGAAACCGTAAATGGCGCCGCCCAAAGACCGTCTACGGCTTGACGGCCTGCACGGTGATTCCGGAGAAATCCGCTTCGGAATTGAAGACCCGCAGGAAAATGCCGCTGTTCTCGCAGTCCTTGGGCAGGGACGCGGCGGCGCCCGTGGAACCGGCCGAGGCGGTCAGCGGGTAGGGGCCGATCGGGTGCTGGTAGTTGTCTCCCACCGTCACACTCCGGCCGTCCACATGAATGATCCAGTGGTGACCGGCATTGTCCGGCTTCAGCGGAACCCTGGTCCCGTCGTTCACATTCGGCATGGCGAACCAGCCGGCATTCCCCGACACCCGCGACTGACCGTCCTCGTACTTCGCGTACTGAATGGTGAATCCCTGGGCCGACGCACCGGTCCAGGTGTCGCAGGCCCCCAGCCCGTATCCCCAGCCCACACCGGCCCCCGAGCCGACGGGATCACCGAGTACGGCGTCCAGGTCGACCTGGTAGTCGCACAGAGAGGCGGGCAGCGGGATGAACACACCCGCCCAGGTGTAACCGCTCACCGTGAGCCGGTAGGTACCCCCGGCCACCTCCCTCCGTACGGCCCCGGAATCGGCCGTGACGATGCGCGGACTGACCGAAACGGCCCCCGGGGCATGGCACTTGGCCTCCTTCGGGGATGCGCTCGGGGTGACCATCGCGGCGGTCGGATCATGCGGAGCCGGCGGAGCCTGAGAAGAGGCCGAAGCATGAGAGGGGGATGGAGTATGGGAAGAAGAGGCCGGGCTGGAGGGCGTGGACACGGCACCCGTGAATCCGCGATCAGGGTTCTGATTTCGCGTGGAGACAATGGTCGCGGTCGCTCCGATGACCGCGGCACACACCACGGCCCCGGCGCTGATCCACACCGCTTTGTGCCCACCGGATATGGGACCTCCCGGCCCAGGCGGAACCACAGCCATGATCTCCCCGTCCCCCGTGATTCAAGGCACCCATATTGCCAGGCATAAGAACCGGCCAGACAGCCGAATCGGGTTTTTGACAAGGGAGTTGAAAAGGAGACGCAAGAGAATTCGGTCAGGTGAGCGAAGGCCGGTTGTTCTCCCGGACCACCACCACACCGCCCGGCGGAATCCGCACCGAGCCACCCGACACCCGCTCCCCGGAGAGGAGTTCGACCGCCCCGGCCGCGACCGGCACCTCCGCGCCCGTCCCCGCGTGGTCGATGAGGAACAGATAGTCCGCGTCCGCACCGCGCCGCAGTACCGCCTCCACGCCCTCCGGAGTCACCCGTACCGGCTCCACGCCCGCCTCGCGGCGGATGAGGTCCAGGAGTCCTGCGAGGGTCGCCGGGTCGGGGTGCGTGGCCAGGTACCAGGTCGTGCCCGTGCCGTACGCGTTCCGCGTCACCGCCGGGATTCCGGTCAACGGGCCCTCCGCGTACGACGTGATCGCGTCGGCGCCCGCCAGCGCCACCCGCTCCGACCACAGGGACGCCGTACCGCCGCCACTCAGCGCGAGCGACTCGTCTGGCAGGAGCGGGAACAGTTCGTCCGAGCGAACGCCCAGCGTCTCTCGGAACGCCCCGGGGTAACCCCCCAGCCGCACATGGCAGTTCTCGTCCACGGCCCCGCTGTGGAAGCCCACCGCGAGTGTGCCGCCGGACGACGCGAAGTCGGAGAGGTTGGCCGCGCCGGCGTCGTCCACCAGGTACAGGCTGGGGGCCAGGACCAGGCGGTACGGCGACAGGTCCGCATCGGGGCGGACGAAGTCCACCGCGATGCCCGAGCGCCACAACGGCTCGTACCAGGAACGGACTTGGTCCAGATAGCGGACCTCCTCGCTCGGCTGGGACGGGAGTTCCAGGGCCCAGCGGGCGTTCCAGTCCCAGACGACAGCCACCTCAGCCGTGCCTGTGCTGCCCTGCACCTCCGCCAACGCCCGCAGGTCCGCGCCCAGTTGGACGACGTCCTGCCAGATCCGGCTGTCCGTGCCCGCGTGCGGCAGCATCGCCGAGTGCCACTGTTCGGCGCCCGCCTTCGCCGCCCGCCACTGGAAGTAGGCGATGCCGTCCGCGCCGTGCGCGACATGGGCGAGCGCGTTGCGTCTCAACTCACCGGGGTTCTTGGCCCTGTTGACCGGCTGCCAGTTCACCGCGCCCGTGGAGTGCTCCATCAGCAGCCACGGACGGCCACCGGCCAGCGAGCGGACCAGGTCGCCGCTCATCGCGATGTCGATCTCCGACTCGGGGTCCGTGGAGCGGAGGTAGTGGTCGTTCGAGACGACGTCCAACTCCGGTGCCCAGCGCCAGTAGTCCAGCGCGTCGAAGTTGAACATCACCATGAAGTTGGTGGTGGCGGGGATCGCGGGGGCCGACTCCCGCAGTACGTCCCGTTCGGCCTTGTACAGGGCCAGCAGCGCGTCGCTGCAGAAGCGGCGCCAGTCCAGCTGGTGGGTGGGGTTGGGGACCGCGCCCGTCGCGCGCGGGGGCAGGACCTCCGCCCAGTCGTAGTACCACTGGCTCCAAAAGGCCGTGCCCCAGGCGTCGTTGAGCGCCGGCAGGCTGTCGCCGTACTTCGCGCGCAGCCACACCCGGAACGCCTCGGCGCTCTCGTCGCAGTAGCAGGCCGGGTTGTGGCAGCCGTACTCGTTGTGGATGTGCCACATCGCGACCGCGGGATGGTCGGCGTAGCGGCGCGCCAGTTCGCCCGCGATGCGCAGGGCGGCCGTACGGTACGCGGGACTTGAGGGGCAGAACGTCTGGCGGCTGCCGTACGACAGTCTCCGGCCGTCGCGGTCCACCGGCAGGGCCTCCGGGTGGGCGCGGAAGAACCAGGCCGGGGGTGCCGCCGTCGGGGTCGCCAGGTCGGCGGCTATGCCGTTCTGCTGGAGCAGGTCCAGGACCTTGTCCAGGAGGGTGAAGTCGTAGACGCCCTCGGCCGGTTCGAGCAGTGCCCACGAGAAGATGCCGATGCTGACCATGGTCACCCCGGCCTCGCGCATCAGGCGCATGTCCTCGGCCCAGACCTCCTCGGGCCACTGCTCGGGGTTGTAGTCGCCGCCGTAGGCAATGGTCATCGTTCAACTCCCGTCAGGAGGCGGCGGGTTGTCGCCACGCCCCACTGGTCGAGCGACAGCAGGCGGTCGCTCGACGCCATCAGGCCGCCGGTGGCCTCGACATGGGCGGCCCAGCGTTCGCGGGTCTCCACGGCCGGGCGGGCCATCAGGCAGTCGGGGTCGTTGGTCCAGAGGCGGCCGTGCTGCCACTGGCGGGCGAATCCAGTGAACTCGGCGGAGTCCTGGCCGGGTTGGGAGTAGTCGTCGGCCTCGGGGCGGCGGTGCGGTGCCGTGTCGGGGCTGATCCGCATCGCGTCGAAGAGGCCGAGGGAGGGGAGGATCGGCGCGCCGCAGCCCAGGAGGTAGGCGTCCGGGCCGATCGCCTCGCGGATCAGGGCGATCCCGGCCCGGTAGGCCTCGATGGCGTCGACTTCCTTGTGGCGTACGCCGTCCAGGGCGCCGGCGTAGAGGAAGTCGGCCTTGAAGTAGTCGTAGCCCTCGGTGCGCAGGGTGGCGTAGACCTCGGTCAGGTAGGCCGCCGCGCCGGGGTGGGTGGGGTCCAGGACGCAGAGGTCGTGGCCCCAGTTGCGGCCGGCGTGGGCGAAGCCGCCGGCCGGGTCGCGCACCAGCCACTCGGGGTGTTCGGCGGCCAGGTCGCTCGCCGGGTCGACCAGGAAGGGGGCCGTCCAGATGCCCGCCCTGCGGCCACGCGCGCGGATCGTGTCGGCCATGCCGGCCCGGGAGCGGAAGCGGCCGGAGAGGGTCAGCCAGTCGCCCAGGGCCTTCTGGTAGCCGTCGTCGATCTGGACGACGTCGATCGGGAGGTCGAGGGTGTCCATCGCGCGGAGGTTCTCGTGGATGTCCTCCTCGGTGACGGCGGTGAAGTACTCGTACCAGGAGCACCAGACCGTGGGCGCGGGGCGGGGGGACGGCAGGGCCAGGCTGTCGGCCCAGTCCCCCAGCACCGACTGGATGCCGGTCCCCGTCCACTCCTTCACCGGACCGTCGGCGGCGAGCTCAGCCACCCCGTCCCGGACCGACAGCCGGATCGACGGGACCGATCCGGTGGGGTCGACCGCCGCCCACAGGCGGGCCGGTGAGCCGTCGCCGGGGTCGAGGGCGAGCAGACCCTCGCCCTGGAAGACTTCGGCCGGGACGGTGGCGCCTGGGCGGTAGCACACCGTCGCCCAGTTGGCGTTGGCTGGCCGGTGCGGGCGCGCCCCGAGGGGGTAGGCGCCGCTCGGGCTCCAGGACTGCCAGCCCTCCTCGTGGACCCGGGCGGTGCGCGGATTCACGGGGACGGAGGCGAGCGCGGTGAAGGGGTGGTCGTGCACGGTGGTTCTCTTTCAACGGGAAGGGCCGGACCGGAGTGGCGTCAGCCCTTGTTGGCGCCCAGCGTGAGACCGCTGACGAACTGGCGCTGGAGCGCGAAGTACACGATCAGGGTCGGGATCGCGGTGAGCAGGGCGCCGGCCGCGACCAGGTTGGGGTCGGTGAAGTACTGGCCGGAGAGGTTGTTCAGGGCGGAGGTGATCGGCATGTTCTCGCCGGTCGAGATCAGCACGATCGCCCAGAAGAAGTCGTTGTAGATCCAGATGGAGAGCAGGGTGGCCAGGGCCGCCATCGCCGGCTTGCACAGCGGCAGCACGATCTGCCAGTACTGGCGCCACACGGACGCGCCGTCCACCAGGGCCGCCTCGGTCAGCTCGGTCGGCAGCATCCGCATGTAGTTGCTGAGCACGAAGGCGCAGAAGCCGGACTGGAACGCCACATGGATGAGGACGAGGCCCAGCGCGGAGTCGTAGAGCTTGCCGCTCATCGTGATGCCGGGCAGGTCGATCAGCAGGTACAGGCGGTACAGCGGGGTGATGATGACCTGCTGCGGCAGCAGGTTGCCGGCCGTGAACACCAGCAGCAGGGCGATGTTGAAGCGGAAGTCGAACCGGCTGACGTAGAACGCGACCATCGACGCCAGCAGCAGCGTGAGCAGCACGGCCGGGACCGCGATGATCAGTGTGTTGACGAAGTAGTGCGTCATGTCGGACTGCTGGAACGCGTTCTTGAAGTTGTCGAGGTTCAGCGTGTCCGGCCAGGAGACGTAACCCTTGTTGCTGGTCTCCGCGTACGGGCGCAGGGCCGCGTAGACCGCCCACAGCAGCGGGGCGAGCCAGGCCAGCGAGGTGACGACGAGGAACGTGTGCAGCAGGACCCGGGCGGGGCGGAGCGGGGTGCGCTGCTTCACGCCGAGCGCGGCGGTGGGGGTGGTCATGCGCGCCGCTCCTTCCGGAAGGTCGCGATCAGGTACGGAATGATGACCGCGAGGGAGATGACCAGCAGGACGACGGCGATCGCGGAGCCGTAACCGATCCGGCTGGACTCGCCGATGATGTTGTTGGTGATCAGGATCGACAGCAGCTCGGTGCCCTGGGCGCCCTTGTTGAAGACGAAGACCAGGTCGAAGGCGCGCAGCGACTCGATGATCGTGACGACCAGGACGACCGTGTTGGTGGGGCGCAGCGTCGGGAAGATGACGTTCTTGAACGTCTGCCACTCGTTCGCGCCGTCCAGTGCGGAGGCCTCCCGCAGGGACGGGTCGACGCCCTTGAGGCCGGCCAGGTACAGGATCATCATGTAGCCGGCGTGCCGCCAGGAGGCGGCGATCAGGACGGCCCACAGGTTGAGCTTGGGGTCGCCGATCCAGTCGATGTAGTGGCCGGGCTTGTTGGCCCCGATGAGGCTGTTGATCAGGCCGGTGTCCGGGTTGTAGATCAGCTGCCAGACGAAGCCGGTGACCGCCAGGGACATGACGACCGGCAGGAAGAACGCGGTCTGGTAGACGCGGCTGAAGCGGATCTTCTTGTCCAGCTGCACGGCCAGGAACAGGCCGAAGGGCGTCGGCAGCAGGATGAGCACGACGAACCAGATGATGTTGTGCTCGAGGGCGGGCCAGAACTGCGGGTTGTCGGTGAACAACTGCTTGAAGTTGTCCAGCCCGACCCACTTGATCGAGTCGAAGCCGATGCCGTCCCAGCTGGTGAAGGCCAGGGCGATCGAGGCGAGGGCGGTGACCCAGACCAGGGCCACGTGCAGGACCGTCGGCACGCCCGCCATGAAGGCGAGCGTGATGCGGTCACGGCGGGTCAGCAGGCGCTTGGCGCCCTTCGGGACCCGCTTCTTGGCAGGCGCGGGGCCCGGAGGCGGAACGGCTTCCGCCTCCGGGCTCGTCGTAGTCGTCTCGGAGATCATGAGGAGGCGAAGATCGTCTTCTTCTGGCGCTCGATCGAGGACAGCAGACTGTCGACGCCCTTGGGGTTCTGGAGGAACTTCTGCAGTCCGGGCTGCATCACCGTCGAGGTGAAGTCCGGGCGGGAGTCACGGTCCATGAACTGGGTGAGGCTCTTGGCGGCGCCGATCATGTCGAACGCCTTCTTCTGGAGCGGCGAGTACGCGGCGGTGGAGGCCTTGCTGGAGGCGGCGACCACGCTCGGGTCGGTCTTGAGGTAGAGCTCCTCGGCGGCCGGGGTGCCCAGGTACTCCATGAGCTTCACGACACCGTCGTGGTTCTTCGGGGCCTTGCTGACCATGAAGCCGTCGGTGGGCGCCTCGACGGTGTCCTGGCCGTACGCGGAGTTGACCTCCGGGAAGGGGAAGAAGTCGAGGTCGTCGAGGTCGGCCTTGTTGGTGAACTGCTGCGCCACGAAGGAGCCCAGCAGGTACATGCCGGACTTCTTCGACACGATGCCCTGTGCCGCGTCCTGCCAGGTGCGGCCCATGAAGCCCTCCTGGTGGTACGGGAGCAGCTCGGACCAGTGGTCGAAGACCGCCTTGACCTTGGGGTCGGTCCACGACTCGGTGCCCGCCATCAGCGCCTTGTGGAAGTCGTAGCCGTTGAGGCGGAAGTTGATCTGGTCGAAGGTGCCCATCGCCGGCCACTGGTCCTTGTCGCCGAAGGCGATCGGGACGAGGCCGTCCTTCTTCATCTGCTTGCAGAGCGCGACCAGCTGGTCCCAGGTGGTGGGGACGGTGTAGCCCTTCGCCGCGAAGACGCTCTTGCGGTAGAAGATCGCCCACGGGTACGTGGTCAGCGGCACGAAGTAGTACTTGCCGTCCTCGCCCTTGCTGAGCTTCTTCATGGCGTCGGGGAAGTTGTCCCCGATCTTCGCCCACACGTCGTCGATCGGGGTGGCGAGCTTCTTGGCCGCGAAGAACTGCATGCGGTACCCGGCGAACCAGTTGAACACGTCGTCCGGCGTGCCCTGGAGGTAGGAGTTGATCTGCTCCTGGAAGGTGTTGTGGTCCTTCGTGTTGACCTTGACGGTAATGCCGGAGGTCTTCTTGAAGTCCGCGTAGACGCTCGCGAACGCCTTCTTCGGCACGGCGTCGGACGCGTTGGACCCGAGCGTCACGGTCTTCGAGTCGGACCCGCTGCCACTGCTGCCACAGGCGCTCAGCAGGGGGATACCGGCTCCGAGGACGGCGGCGCCGCCTATGCCGCGCAGGACGGAACGGCGGCTCGCGGCGGGGAGGGAGAAGTCGGGCATGAACGGCTCCTGACGGACAGGGTTCGGCCGGAATGCGCCACGCCCCAGGTCGTCGTAACCGACCAGAAACCAACGCGACCAAACACGGTGGCGTAATAACAGTCCCATGTCTGGTCATGCGTCAACACCCGCCGCCTTCATTTGTCGAAACGTAATCGACACGCACCAGCAAGAGAAGCGGACGTACAGCCGAGTGGCCATACGTCCGCTGCGGGGCGACTGGGGCCCCGGGAGCCGCGAGGGGCTCCCGGGGCACATGGGGCGACTACTGCAAGGCGGAGAAGGCCTTGGAGAAGGCGGACGGGGCCTGCACGATCGAACTGCAGGTCGCGTCGGCGGTGGGCTTGGCCCCTCCCGCGCACTGCTTGTCGCGGGCCCCGGACCACATCGAGACGCCGCCGAGCCCCTTCGCCTTGGCGAAAGCGACGAGCTGGGTCGCGTCGTCGACCTTGAAGACCTCCGATGACACGTCGTTCACACCGATCATCGGAGTGACAGAAATCGCTTTCCATGCAGCGCTTTCAGAGAGCCCGAGAACACTCTTGACTTGGGCCTGAGTCGCTGTAGCCGCTTGCTCTGAGTACGTTCCCATATCTCCGCTGTAGGCCGGTCCGTAATCCATCGCCATGATGTTGACCGTGCCGATTTTCACGCCGTTGGACTTGGCGTTGGAGAGCAGGTTCACACCGTCCTGAGTAAGGCCCTCGGGCATCACCGGGAGGGTGAAGGAGACGTCCAGATTCGGGTGCTGCTGCTGGAGTTTGGCTATCGCCTGGGCGCGGATCGTGTTCGCCGCCGTGTTGGGCAGCGCGGCGCCCTCGATGTCGAAGTCGACCTTGGTGAGGCCATACGTGTCCACGACCTTGCCGTAGGCGCTCGCCAGCGCGCTCACCGAACCGCACGTCGTCGCCAGCTCGGAGCCGGCCGCGCCGCCGAAGGAGACCCGTACGTCGCCGCCCTTGGCGCGCAGCGCGCCGATCTGGGAGGCCACGCCGTCGCTCGCGAGGTCCGTCACCCCGCCCCACTTGGGGGTGCAGCCGCCGCCGTCCAGGACGAAGGCGAGGTTGTAGTTCTTCACTCCGGTCGCGGTGACGTTCCCGAGCAGGTCGAAGGCCGGGTAGAGGGAGGTGTCGACATAGGGGGCGAAGCCTCCGGCGGCCGTGGTGCCGCCGCTCGGGGTCGGGGTCGGAGTGGGGGTGGGCGTGGCCGTCGGAGTCGGCGTGGGCGTGGGCGTCGGCTTGACGGTGGCGGTGGGCGTCGGCGTCGGCGTGGGGGTCCCCGTCGGGCGGCCGGTCGGCTCGGGGGTCGCGGTGCCGTCGGCCGAGCACTTGGCGTTGTCGATGAGACAACTCGTGGGCTGGCCGGTGCCGTTGACCACGAAGCCGACCGTGACCGACTCGCCGGCCGCGAGCCCGTCCGTGTCCCACTTCGGCGGCTTCACGGTGACGTGCTGCCCGCTCACGCTCGACTCGGCGTTCCACAGCGAGCTGAGCTTCGAACCGGACGGCAGGTCGAACTGCAGCGTCCAGTCCGCCTTCCTGGCACCGGTGGTGTTGGTGACGACGTACTGGGCGGTGTACCCGGTCGACCACTCGCTGGTCCTGGTGTAGGCCGCGCCGACGCTCGCCGCCTGGGCGACGCCGGTCAGCAGGATCGCGCCGCCGCCGACCACCGCGGCGGCGACCGCTCCGCCGATCACCTTGTTTCTCTTGCTGATCCTGCGCCGGTGGGTGCTCATCGCGTGCCTGCCTTCGCCGTACGGGGGTGGGGTGCGGCAGCACGCTAGCGATCCGGAATCGGGCAAAGCGCCTGATCCGGGCAGGGGTTGGCGATCTTAGGGCGCGCTTAAGGGAGGGATCGGGAACGGTTAAAGGTAGAGACCAATCTGCCCCGCCGACGCCGTCGTACGGCCCCGCGGTGCCCCTTGCGCTCCGGCACCCGCCCGTCCAGCTGGATCCAGATCCGCACCTCCGTGCCGCCGAGCATCGAGGAGCCGATCCGGACGTCCCCGCCCGTCGACTCGGCGAGTCTGCGCACGATGTCCAGGCCGAGCCCGGTCGAGCCGTCGCTGCCGGAGCCGCGCCCGCGGGCCATCGCCGCCTCGGGGTCGCGTATGCCGGAGCCCGCGTCCGAGACGAGCACGATCACCGCGTCCTCGCTGTTGTGCACGTCGACCGCGAAGGCCGTGCCCTCGGGCGTGTGCCGGAACACATTGCCCAGCAGGGCGTCGAGAGCGGCGACCAGGTCGGCGCGGGCCACGGGTATCCGCACCGGACGCTCCACCCCGGCCACCCGTACCTTGCGGCCCTCGTCCTCGGCGAGCGCGGACCAGAACCGCATCCGCTCACGCACCACCTCGGCCGCGTCGCACCCCGCGCCGGGCCCGGCCGCCACGGTCTGCGGCTTGGCCTCGCGCGCGGTCCGGATGATGGTGTCGACCTCCCGCTCCAGCTGCGCGACGGCGGTCCGCGTCTGCTCGGCGGCCGGACCGTCCCCGAGCGAGGCCGCGTTGAGCCGCAGCACGGTGAGGGGGGTTCGGAGGCGGTGCGACAGGTCGGCCGCCAACTCCCTTTCGTTCGCGAGCAGTTGTACGACCTGGTCGGCCATGGAGTTGAACGCGACCGCCGCCAGCCGCAGTTCGGTCGGCCCCTCCTCGGGCACCCGCGCCCCCAGCTTCCCCTCCCCCAGTTCGTGCGCGCCCTCGACCAGGCGCTGCGCGGGCTGCACCATCCGTACGCCCAGCCGGTCGGCGACCGCGACGGAACCGACGATCAGCGCGATGCCGACCCCTGCGAGCACCGCCCAGGCCGTACCGACGCCGTTGCTGACCTCCGACTCCGGGACGAACACCTCGACGACGGATATCTCGCCGGAGCTGAGCGCGACCGGCTGGAGCAGGACGGAGCCGCCGGGCACCTCGGTGGTGGAGGCGCGGCCCAGCTTCCGTACGGTCGCGATGTCTTTACCGACGGCGCGCTGCCGGCCGATGTCGAGGGCGGCCTTTCCCTCCCCCGCCGGTATGTGGACGGCCATCCCGGAGTCCGCTCCCGCCGAGGCGACGACCTTCTCCAGCTGGTCCCGGTCGGTGGTGATGGACAGCGCGGGGGCGACGGCGGCGGCCTCCCGCTCGGCGTTGGAGAACGCGCGGTCGCGGGCCATCTCCTTGATGACGAGCCCGAGCGGGACCGCGAAGGCGACGACGACCATGGCCGCGATCGCCAGACAGACCCTGACCAGTGCCCACCTCATCGCAGCGACTCCGCTCCCGGTGGCTCCAGCTTCACGCCGACACCCCGCAGGGTGTGCAGATAGCGCGGCCGGGCCGCCGTCTCCCCCAACTTCCGGCGCAGCCAGGACAGATGGACGTCGATCGTCTGGTCGTCGCCGTAGGACTGCTGCCACACCTCGGCGAGGAGTTCCTTGCGCGGGACGACCACACCGGGGCGGCCGGCCAGGAAGGCGAGGAGGTCGAACTCGCGGCGGGTGAGGTCGAGTCGGACGCCGTCCAGGTCGGCCTGGCGGCGCAGCGGGTCGACGGTCAGTCCGCCGACGCGGAGGACCGAGGACGGGGGCGCCTCGCCGGTGGTGGCGCGGGAGCGCCGTAGAACGGCGGACATGCGGGCGGACAGATGGTCGACGGAGAAGGGCTTGGTGAGGTAGTCGTCCGCGCCCGCGTTGAGCAAGCGGACGATCTCCGTCTCGTCGTCCCGGGCGGTGGCGATGATCACCGGTACGTCGGTGATTCCGCGCAGCATCTTCAGTGCCTCGGACCCGTCCAGGTCGGGCAGTCCGAGGTCCAGGATGACCACGTCGAAACGGAAATGGGCGACCTCGCGCAGCGCCTCAAGTGCCGTACCGACACTGCGCACCGTGTGCGCGGCATCGGTCAGATGCCGGATGAGGGCCGAGCGTACGAACTGGTCGTCCTCGACCACGAGCACACTTGCCATGCGCCGCACCGTAGCCCATGCGGGCGAACCGTATCCGGGCCTGTGGACAACTCCCCCCTGTGGACAAAGCGATGGCCATCACCGCGACACCCGTGGGGCGCGTGAGGCAGTATGGCCGCGATGCCCAGAGGACTCGTCAACGGATTCATGCACGTGCTGGCCTGGTCGCTCGCCACCGGCGCGGCGGTCACGCTGTCCTGGTGGGGCGTCCACACGGTCATGACGGGCACGGCCTACGACCCACCGCGCGCCCTGCCCATCACGGCGGCCGGCGCGACCGCTCAGGAGGCGACACCGCCCGCCGAACCGACGGTACGGGCCGAGGCGGCCCCGACCCCGTCGAGCACCCCGACACCGACCCGCACCCCGAGTCCGACCCCCACCAAGACGCCGACGGCGAGCCCGTCCCCCTCCGTCTCCACCTCCGGTCAGGTCAAGAGCTACGACACCGACGGCGGGCGGGTGGTGCTCGAACTCGACACCGATCCGGCCTATGTGACGCTCGTGTCGGCGACGCCGGGTACGGGCTGGTCGATGCAGGTGTGGAAGACGGACTCGTGGCTCCGGGTGGAGTTCACCAAGGGCACGGGCAAGGTGTCGGTGATCTGCACGTGGCACGACGGGGCGCCGCGGGTGGATGTGGGCAACTACTGAGGTTTTTGAGGCGCTTTGCGCCGCCTAGCGGAACACCGACGGCGGCGGTGCCGGTGAGGCGACCGCCGCGGCGTCCGTCACCGGTACGGCGCCGCCCGTGAAGTCGGTGAGTTCGCGGCCGTGTTGGAGCCGGCCGGGGTGGGGGTCGGAGGCGGCGCGCCGGGTGAGTTCGGCGAGGGGCAGCGGATGGTCGGAGGCGACGAGGACGGCGTTGCCGAACCGTTTGCCGCGCAGCACGGTCGGGTCGGCGATCAGCGCGAGTTCCGTGAACCGGGCGGCCACGGTGGCGATCTGGCCCCGCAGGTGGGCGAGCGGGGGGCCGTCGGCGAGGTTGGCGGCGTAGATCCCGCCGGGTCTGAGCGCGCGGCGTACCTCGTCGAGGAACTCGGTGGAGGTGAGGTGGGCGGGGGTCCGGGCGCCGCTGAAGACGTCCGCGACGACCAGGTCCGCCCAGCCCTCGGGGAGCTTCGCGAGTCCCGCGCGGGCGTCGGTGGAGCGCACCCGGATCCGCGCGTTCGGGTCCAACGGCAGCTCGCGGCGGACCAGTTGGACGAGTGCCGCGTCGAACTCGACGACCTGCTGGGTGGATCGGGGGCGGGTGGCGGCGACGTACCGGGCGAGCGTGAGGGCGCCTCCGCCCAGGTGCACGGCCTGGATCGGCTTGCCCGCCGGTGCGGCGAGGTCGATGACGTGGCCGAGGCGGCGCTGGTACTCGAAGGAGAGATACGCGGGGTCGCCGAGGTCGACGTAGGACTGCGGCGCCCCGTCGATCAACAGGGTCCAGGCCCGCGCGCGGTCCCGGTCGGGTATCAGCTCGGCGAGCCCGCCGTCGACGGCCTCGACGACGGCTTCGGCGGAGCCGGCACCACCTCGCCGGGTGTTCCTGGACTTTCCCATTGGCCCATTATCGGCGGGCGGGAACGGTACTGCGCGGCATCCTCGCCCCATGGGGGCGCGGGGCTGTGTCGATATGCGGCTCCGCCGCCTGGGCGCGACCAGCCCCCCACCGGCCCGCAGACTGATCACCACGCTCCCAGCGGAGCGCCCCGCGCTCAGCGACAGCCGTCCGCCGCCTCGATCAACCGGGCCGCCTCGTCCAGCGCGGCCCGCAGGACCGCCGGGTCGGTCGCGAGGTCCGCGTCCCCGGGGGGCAGCAGCCAGTCGGAGCCCTCGACCGGGGGCTCGGGGTCGGGGGCCAGACGCAGGCCCCGGCCGTGGGTCTCCGTACAGGTGCTGCCCGGGACGTCCCAGGCCGCCGCCGTGCCCGGCGGGACCAGGAAGCCGAGGGTGTCGCCGCCGTCGTCGTGCAGCACGGGGCCGACCCCGTCGCCCGCCCCGCGCCGCAGGATGTCGACGGCCTCCAGGCCCTGCCGCGTCGGCACGGTCACCAGATCGCAGGCGGAGTCCGCGAAAGGTGGCGCACTGCACTCCGCGCTCGGCATTCGAGGATCGACGCTCTGACTGGTCTCCATCCCGGTCTCCACCACGGAACCCCTCCTTGGACGAGCGGGTCGGGAGTCGGGTGGCTCCCGGATCCATGGAGTTCAACGCGTCGAAGCGTCAACGGCTACGGCACAAGTCCGCCGCAAAGGATGGCAGTTCATGGCAGATCCCGGATGAGATATCCGGTTTGTAGCCAAACCCTGCGTGGCGGGTCGTGCACAGCAGGTACGTTCTTGCCCGCTGGAAACAGGGCGTCACTCACACAAGTCACCCTGAATCCGGCATGGTTCGACGGTTCGCACGAGAGGACCCGGCCATGGCGTCGTCAATGGTGACCCCGCCCCAGTCCCCCCAACCACCGAGACCCAATCTCGCCTTCCGGCGGCTGCGCGGACAGCGCTCACCGGCGGAGTTCGCCGCGGCCGTACGCCGGTCCGCCCGCGAGATCGGCGAGCGGGTCAGCTGCGACGCGCGCTACGTAGGCCGCGTCGAAGCCGGTGAGATCCGTTGCCCCAACTACGCGTACGAACGGGTGTTCCTGCACATGTTCCCCGGCCGCACGCTCGCCGACCTCGGCTTCGCGCCCCGCTCGTCCGTACGCGGACGCGGGGCGCGCACCGCCGAGGACGCGCCCCCCGCACACCTCACGAGCCCGGCATACACCCAGGGCGAGACGGGTGGGCCGGATGAGACGCGAGGGGCGTACGAGCCGTATGACACACCGGACCCGTACGACACGCACGAGAACCACGAGAACCACGAGGAGAGCGACGTGCTGCGTCGCGCATTCATGAGGGGCGGCACCGTCACGGTGGCCGCCGGCACGCTGGGCCCGCTCGGGCTCACACTGGACGCCGTGGCAGCGGAACGTTCCGTCCGCCGTCCCGGTACGAGCGAGGCGGGCGCCCTGGAAGAGGCCGTCCGCAGAATCCGGCTGCTCGACGACCGGCACGGCGCCGACGGCCTCTACCGGCGCGCGGCGGCCCCGCTGCGCGCCGCCTACGCCCTGCTCGACGCGGGCACCACCCGGCAGTCCGTCGCCGAGCGACTGCACTCCGGAGCCGGTGAACTCGCCATCTCCGTGGGCTGGCTGGCCCACGACTCCGGCCGCTTCGACGACGCCCGCTCGCACTACGCGGAAGCCCTCGCCACGGCCCGGGTGACCGGCGACGCGGGCCTCGAAGCACACGCCTTCTGCAATACGGCGTTCCTCGCGCGGGACGCCGGACGCCCGCGCGAGGCGGTGCGCGCCGCACAGGCCGCGCAGCGCGTCGCCCGCCCCCTCGGCTCGGCCCGTCTGATGTCGCTGCTCGCGCTGCGCGAGGCGGGCGGCTGGGCGGGGCTCGCCGACCGCACCGGCTGCGAACAGGCGCTGGCCCGCGCGCAGGCCCTCTACGAGCGGGGCCAGTCGGAGGCCGACCCCGAGTGGATGAGCTTCTACGGAGAGGCCGAGCTGGAGGGGCTCGAGGCGCAGTGCTGGTCGACGCTGGGCGACTGGCCGCGGGCTTCGCGGCACGCTCGGCGTGCCGCCCAGCTTCAGGATCCGCACTTCACGCGGAACATCGCGCTGTACACGGCTGAGCTTGCCGATGATCTCGCGCGCGGGGGGCGGCCCGACGAGGCGGCGACTGCGGGGATGCGGGTGCTTGATCTTTTGGACCTGGTGCAGTCGTCGCGGATTCAGACGATGTTGGCGGGGACTGCGCGGGTGCTGTTGCCTCATCGGCGGGCTTCGGGGGTGTCTGCGTTTTTGGAGAGGCACTCCAGTCTGCCTCGGACGGCTGCGTAGTCTTTTTACCGGCGGCCGGTGGGGG
>NZ_BARG01000004.1 GCF_000376565.1 Streptomyces hokutonensis
CCCGCAGCAAACGAACTGCGGACCCAGCGGAGTCGAGGTCAGCGACCCTCGACCGGCACGAAGTCCCGCTCGACAACCCCCGTGTAGATCTGACGCGGGCGCCCGATACGCGAACCGGGCTCCTTGATCATCTCGTGCCACTGGGCGATCCAGCCCGGGAGGCGGCCCAGGGCGAAGAGGACCGTGAACATCTCGGTCGGGAAGCCCATGGCGCGGTAGATCAGGCCGGTGTAGAAGTCGACGTTCGGGTAGAGGTTGCGCGAGACGAAGTAGTCGTCGGAGAGCGCGTGCTCCTCCAGCTTCAGCGCGATGTCCAGCAGCTCGTCGGACTTGCCGAGGGCCGAGAGGACGTCGTGCGCGGCGGCCTTGATGATCTTCGCACGCGGGTCGAAGGACTTGTACACCCGGTGGCCGAAGCCCATCAGGCGGACGCCGTCCTCCTTGTTCTTCACCTTGCGGATGAAGGAGTCGACATCGCCGCCGTTGGCCTGGATGCCCTCCAGCATCTCCAGGACGGACTGGTTGGCGCCGCCGTGCAGCGGGCCCCACAGCGCGTTGATGCCGGCCGAGATCGAGGCGAACATGTTGGCCTGCGAGGAGCCGACGAGGCGGACCGTGGAGGTCGAACAGTTCTGCTCGTGGTCCGCGTGCAGGATCAGCAGCTTGTCGAGCGCGGAGACGACGACCGGGTCGAGGTCGTACTCCTGGGCGGGGACCGAGAAGGTCATGCGCAGGAAGTTCTCGACGTAGCCGAGGTCGTTGCGCGGGTAGACGAACGGGTGGCCGATCGACTTCTTGTACGCGTACGCCGCGATCGTCGGAAGCTTCGCGAGCAGCCGGATCGTGGAGAGGTTGCGCTGCTTCTCGTCGAACGGGTTGTGGCTGTCCTGGTAGAAGGTGGACAGCGCCGAGACGACCGACGACAGCATCGCCATCGGGTGGGCGTCGCGCGGGAAGCCCTTGTAGAAGTTCTTGACGTCCTCGTGCAGCAGGGTGTGCTGCGTGATGTCGTTCTTGAACACGGTGAGCTCGTCGACGGTCGGCAGCTCGCCGTTGATCAGCAGATAGGCGACCTCGACGAACGTGGAGCGCTCGGCCAGCTGCTCGATCGGGTAGCCGCGGTACCGGAGGATGCCCTCCTCACCGTCGAGGTAGGTGATGGCGGATTTATAGGCGGCGGTGTTCCCATATCCGCTGTCCAGCGTCACCAGACCGGTCTGAGCACGGAGCTTCCCGATGTCGAAGCCCTTGTCGCCGACGGTGCTGTCGATCACCGGGTAGGTGTACTCGCCGTCGCCGAACCGCAGTACTACAGAGTTGTCGCTCACGTCATCCCTCACCGACGTTGTGCCTCTTCTTCGAGGTTGCCCTGACTGTCTCTACCATCCCCCATTTGGCGCAGGAGAGTGCACTCGGGGTCGACCATTGGGCCTATTGGCGGCACTCAGTGCCGCCAACTTCCTCATCCTGCCCCCTCCACCCCGGCAACTGGAAGTGCTGTGTGACCTTCATGACTCATTTGATCGATCATTTTTTACGGTCAGTCTGAAGTCCAGTGCCGTGCAGCGCCGCCCGGCCGACACGGTACGCACGGCCTGTCCGATCGCCTTGCGCGATCCGACCAGCACAACCAGCTGTTTGGCCCGGGTGACGGCCGTATACAACAGGTTCCGCTGGAGCATCGTCCACGCGCTCGTGGTGACCGGGATCACCACCGCCGGATACTCACTGCCCTGCGAACGATGGATTGTCACCGCATACGCGTGCGCCAGCTCGTCCAGTTCATCGAATTCGTACGGAACCTCCTCGTCCTCGTCCGTCAGCACCGTGAGGCGCTGGTCCACCGGGTCGAGTGAGGTGACGACGCCGACCGTGCCGTTGAAGACGCCGTTGGCGCCCTTCTCGTAGTTGTTGCGGATCTGGGTGACCTTGTCGCCGACCCGGAAGACCCGGCCGCCGAACCGCTTCTCCGCGAGGTCGGGCCGGCCGGGCGTGATCGCCTGCTGGAGCAGCCCGTTGAGGTTGCCCGCGCCCGCCGGACCCCGGTGCATGGGCGCGAGCACCTGTACGTCCCGGCGCGGGTCGAGCCCGAACTTGGCCGGAATCCGGCGCGCCACCACGTCCACGGTGAGCCGGCCGGCCTCCTCCGTGTCGTCCTCGACGAAGAGGAAGAAGTCCTTCATGCCGTCGGTGATGGGATGTTGGCCGGAGTTGATCCGGTGCGCGTTGGTGATGACTCCGGATTGCTGGGCCTGCCGGAACACGCGCGTGAGGCGCACGGCGGGGATGGGACCGCCCTCGGCCAGCAGGTCGCGCAGCACCTCGCCGGCGCCGACGCTGGGGAGTTGGTCCACGTCTCCGACGAAGAGGAGGTGGGCTCCCGGGGGGACGGCTTTGACGAGCTTGTTGGCGAGGAGGAGATCGAGCATGGAGGCCTCGTCGACGACCACGAGGTCGGCGTCCAGGGGCCGGTCCTTGTCGTAGGCGGCGTCGCCCCCGGGCTTGAGTTCGAGGAGACGGTGGACGGTCGAGGCGTCGGCGCCGGTGAGTTCGGCAAGTCGCTTGGCGGCACGGCCGGTTGGGGCGGCGAGAACGACCTTGGCCTTCTTGGCGCGGGCGAGTTCGACGATCGAGCGCACGGTGAAGGACTTTCCGCAGCCGGGGCCGCCGGTGAGAACGGCGACCTTCTTGGTGAGCGCGAGCCGGACGGCGGCCTCCTGCTCGGGCGCCAACTCCACGCCCGTACGCCCCTTCAGCCACCCCAGCGCCTTGTCCCAGGCCACGTCGTGGAAGCCGGGCATACGGTCGGCCTGCGTGTGCAGGAGCCGGCGGAGCTGGGCGGCGAGGGAGAGTTCGGCGCGGTGGAAGGGGACGAGGTAGACGGCCGTGACGGGTTCCGAGTCGCCGTCGGGCCCGGGGACCTTCTCCCGTACGACACCGGGGTCGCCCGACTCCTCGTCCGGGAGGGCGAGTTCGGCGAGGCACTCGATGACGAGCCCGGTGTCGACCTGGAGCAGCTTCACCGCGTCGGCGATGAGCCGCTCCTCGGGGAGATAGCAGTTGCCCTGGTCGGTGGCCTGGGAGAGGGCGTACTGCAGCCCCGCCTTGACGCGCTCCGGACTGTCGTGGGGAATCCCGACGGACTGGGCGATCTTGTCGGCGGTGAGGAAGCCGATGCCCCAGACGTCGGAGGCGAGGCGGTACGGCTGGTTCTTGACGACGGAGATGGAGGCGTCGCCGTACTTCTTGTAGATGCGCACGGCGATGGACGTGGACACCTCGACGGTCTGGAGGAAGAGCATGACCTCCTTGATCGCCTTCTGCTCCTCCCAGGCGTCGGCGATCTTCTTGGTCCGCTTGGGCCCGAGCCCCGGCACCTCGATCAGCCGCTTCGGCTCCTCCTCGATGATCTGGAGGGTGTCCATGCCGAAGTGCTGGGTGATGCGGTCGGCGAAGACGGGTCCGATGCCCTTGACGAGGCCGGAGCCGAGGTAGCGGCGGATGCCCTGGATGGTGGCCGGGAGGACGGTCGTGTAGTTCTCCACGGTGAACTGCTTGCCGTACTGCGGGTGCGACCCCCAACGCCCCTCCATCCGGAGGGACTCACCGGCCTGGGCGCCGAGCAGCGCGCCTACGACGGTGAGCAGATCGCCGCCGCCGCGGCCGGTGTCGACACGGGCGACCGTGTAGCCGTTCTCCTCGTTGGCGTAGGTGATCCGCTCCAGGACACCTTCGAGGACGGCGAGGCGGCGCTCGCCGGTGGGGTTGCCTCGATCTGCCGCCTGGGTGGACATGAGTCGACGGTACCGGGCGGGTGTGACAGCGCTCAGGGGAGTCGGTGGAGGGGGTTTTCGTTTCGCGGACCGCTACGTGGGTCAGGGTGTTCGCGATCTCCACACAGGAGTCACCGTCGCCCGCGCCGGAGTAGGACGACTTCCGCCAGTGGTCGGGGGTGCCCATGGGATGCCTCACAGCTCATTGGCGAGCCCGTCGATGAAAGCGGTAAAGGCCTCGGCGGGAAGGGTGAGGGTGGCGCGGGTCGGGACCTTAGAGTCCCTGACGGCTATGTGCAGGTGGCGATGGCCAACCTCCACGCAGGCATCACCCTGGCCGCCCCCGGAGTCGGACGACTTCTGCCAGTTGTCAGGAGTGACCATGCGGTCACAGCTCCTTCGCCAGCCTGTTGATGAAGGCGGTGAAGGCCTCGGCGGGGAAGGTGAGGGTCGCGTGGCTCGGGATCTTGGAATCCCTGATGGCTATGTGCGCATGACGATGGGCGATCTCTACGCAGGCGTTACCGTCGCCACTGCCGGAGTAGGACGACTTACGCCAGTTGTCAGAGGTGATCACCGGGCGCCTCACAGCTCCTTGGCCAGCCTATGGATAAGGTCACGCGAACGCTCAGGCTCTAGTGACACCGCCTCCACTCTACGGAAGAGCGTTCGGAAGACGCCGAGTTGGGCTTCGGAGTCAATGAAGACACTGCCGTGAGGACCGTCACGTACCACGGTGTCCAGTCTCGGGACAGCGCCTCCGGCGTACACCATCGCGGCTGTGACATCGGCGAACTCCTCCAGTTCGAAGGGGATGACGCGTACGGTGACGTGATCCGCCTCGGAGAGTTCCAGGATGCTGGCAAGTTGGGCACGCGAGACGGCGCGCCCGCCGACGCGGATCCGCAGGGCGGCCTCGTGGACGAGCACTTCGTACGGAACGCGTCGTGCCGCCCCGATGGCGACTCGCCGCTGCATCCGGTGACGGACACGCAACTCCAGCTCGTTCTCGGGTAGTTGGGGAACCCGCCGGGAGAAAAGCGCTCGCGCGTAGTCCTCCGTCTGGAGAAGACCGGGGACATGCAGGAAGTCCACGTCCCAACGGCATGTGGCGTGGTGCTCCAGTTCGGACAAGTCCAAGAACGACGTAGGGAGGAGGCCCCGGTACTCCTCCCACCAGCCGCGCGTCCGATCGGTGGCCATAGCGGCCAGGGCGTCGATGAACTCGCTGTCCGTGCAGGCGTATTGGGATGCCAAGCGGCGCAATCGATCCTCGCTCACCCCAGAGAGGCCGGACTCGATGTGGCTGACCTGGACGTGACTCACCCCCAGTAGCGCTGCCGCTCCCTTGGCCGTGAGACCTGCCGCATCGCGGAGTCTGCGCAATTCAACAGCCAGTCGCAATTGACGTGCCGTCGGTTCACGCCTTGTCGTCATCGACCGCTCCTTGGTGCAACACGCCAGTGGGCGCAACCCATTCAGGGGTCAGATTACGCGATTGGCTTGCGCGACCGAAAATGTAACCCCTACCGTCAGTGACGCGACGCACACCCTGCGGAACCCCCGGGACACCGGAAGCGCACCACTCCGTCCTGCCACGGCGGCTGTGGCACTGCCACCGCCCGCGACACCCCGCAGTCCTCCGAACTCCCCACCACTGAACCGGAGTTGACGCATGCCCGAAAACCCAATCCCACCCAGCCCCTGGGAGTACTGCCTCTACGTCCCCAACGACCCGCGCGCCGTCACCATCAGCCGTCGCACCCTCCGACTGATCCTCACCATGCACGGCCTGATCCGCCTGGCGGACACCGCCGAGCTCCTCGCGACGGAGCTGGTCGCGAACGCCGTGCAGCACACGAAGGGGCCCGCCGCCCTGCGAGTCGAATGGTCCGACGGAGTCCTCCGGCTCGGGGCCTGGGACGCCGATCCCGAACCGCCGCACTCGCCAAGGTCGTTGGAGGAACTCGGCGACTCGGAGGACGGGCGCGGACTCGCGCTGGTCCGGGCCTGTGCCGATCAGTGGGGCTGGCAGCCGCTGTCCCGGAACGGCAACCGGGGGAAGCTCGTGTGGTGCGAGCTCGGCGCGGCTTGAGGCGCTGGCCTGCCGGGACTGCCGCGCAGGGCGGGCCAGTCCGGGGGGCGGGTCAGACGTTCACACCGGCCCGCCCTGCCCTACAGGAGCGCACCCGAGGCCGGCCGGTATCCACAACTCCGCGCCGCCTCGCGGTAATAGCCGAGGTCGTACAACCCGCCCTGCGGCGAGGCGAGCAGGTCGAGGTCCTGCGGTAGCTCGAAGCCGTTGAACTCGGCACGCAGTTCCAGCACGTTGCGGAAGCCCGCCGGGCTCAGGGCGGCACGTCTGGAGAGGCCGTCGGCGGCGACGTTGAGGTCGTAGATCTTCGCGGCGAGCTCGGGCGAGGTCTCGTCGTCCACCAGTAACTGAACGGCCGCGTCACGGTGACGTCGGTCGAACACCCACGTCATGCCGCGAATGAAGGCGCGGAGGAAGCGGACCGCCGTGCCGGGGTTGTCCTGGAGCCAGCCGCGACTCGACGCGAGCATTCCCCCCTGGTACGGCTGGACGGTGTCCGCCACGACCCCGATGACGGGCAGGCCGGCTTCCCGGGCGCGCACCACGCCTTCGGCGTTGATGATGGCCGCTTCCCACAGCCCGTCGAGCAGGCCCTGAAAACGGGCCGGCGTGCTACCGGCCGAGAGCAGTGTGTAGTCCGTTCCGGCGGCCAGGCCGGCGTTGAGCATGATCTTCTCGGCGGGCAGTCCGAATCCGGAGTGCGGGACGTCGACCCCCACCCGCTGATGCCGCAGGCTCTCCGCCGTCGGGTACCCGGCCGCCCCCACCAACGCCAGCCCCAGGCCGAGGTCGTGCGCCGCGACGATGACGTTGTCCAGGATCCGCCCGGCCGGATTGCCGGGGTTCAGCTGGTAGTTGATGGCGTTGTCCGTCGCCGAGACGATGAACTCGATTTCGCGCTGGTCGACCTGGATGAACGTGGGGCGGGACGACACGAACTGGGCGTAGTCGACGTCGAGGTTCTCCTCGACGAAGTACTGGTTGGCGATGGCGGCCAGAATCGGCAGCGATCTCGAAGCGGAGCGGACACGGACCAGGGGCGGAGACGAATCGGCGAGTGCGGCCGGGGCGGCAGAAGGGTCGGCGGCCCACGCCCTCGAGCCCGGCACCAAGGCGCCCGCCGAGGCGGAGGCCAGCAGAACGAAGGATCGTCGCGAGAGATTTCCGAGCGCCATTCCGGCTCCTGTCGAGAGTGACTCCGCGATACGCGGAACAGACGCGCCCGTGCCAAGGAGGGATCGGGCATCTCACGCCCGGGTCTGCCCGCCAGGTTAGGAGAGCGGGTCGCCCCGGACAACGGGGCTGATTCGAAGTCCTGTTGATCAAGTGGCCGGCGTTGCCGTTCAGGGCCGCCCGCACCCCCACCCCCCACATCACAATCCGGTCACACCCCCTTGTTAACTCACATGTAATCGATTCCAATCCTCCATGTAATCGATTCCACGAGGAGGTGGAACGGCGATGGCGAGCATCAAGGACGTCGCCGCCGAGGCCGGGGTCTCCGTGGCCACGGTGTCGCGCGTGCTGAACGACCATCCGTCGGTCAGTGACGACGCACGTACGCGCGTCCTGGCCGCCGTAGAGGCGCTGGACTACCGTCCGAACGCCGTCGCCCGGTCGCTGCGCACCGATCAGACCCGCACCCTCGGCCTGGTCATCAGCGACGTGCTGAACCCTTACTTCACCGAGCTGGCCCGCTCCGTCGAGGAGGAGGCCCGCGCGCTCGGGTACAGCGTCATCATCGGCAACGCCGACGAGCGGCCGGAGCTCCAGGACCACCACGTACGGACGCTGCTGGACCGTCGTATCGACGGCCTCCTGCTCTCCCCCACCGACGGCGGCTCCCCCGGGATTCTGGACGCCGCCCGTGCGGGGACGCCCATGGTGTTCGTGGACCGGTGGATCCCGGGGCTCGACGTGCCCGTCGTGCGGGCCGACGGGCGGGCCGCGATCCGGGATCTCGTCGCGCATCTGTACGGGCTCGGGCATCGCAGGCTCGCCATCATCGCGGGCCCCGCCGCCACGACCACCGGCAGTGAGCGCGTCGCCGCCTTCCGGGACGCGCTCGCCGAGTACGGCATCCCGCTCCCCGACGCCTACATCGGGGAGGGCGACTTCCAGGCCGAGAGCGGGCGGCGGGCCACCGAGGGCTTCCTCGACCTGCCCGAGCCGCCCGAGGTCGTCTTCGCCGCCGACAACCTGATGGCGCTCGGCGCCCTGGACGCCGTACGCGCGCGGGGGCTGCGGGTTCCCGAGGACCTCGCGCTGGCCGCGTTCGACGACATCCGGTGGTTCGTGCACACCGATCCGCCGATCACCGCGATCGCCCAGCCGACCCCCGAGCTGGGGCGGGCCGCCGTGCGCGCCCTCGTCGACCGGATCGAGGGGCGGGTGCCGGAGTCCGTCACCCTTCCCGCCCGGCTCGTCGTGCGCCGCTCGTGCGGCGAGACGAACCCCTCACCATCCCCTGTTCGAAGGAGCAAGTCGTGAGCAACGACGACGAGTTGCTGCGCATCGAGGGCATCCGCAAGACCTTCCCCGGTGTCGTCGCGCTGGACGGCGTCGACTTCGATCTGCGCCGGGGCGAGGTCCATGTGCTGCTCGGCGAGAACGGCGCCGGCAAGAGCACCCTCATCAAGATGCTCTCCGGCGCCTACCGTCCCGACGGCGGTCGCATCCTGGCCGGCGGCGAGGAGGTGCGCATCCACAGTGCGCAGGACTCCGCGCAGCTCGGGATCGCCACCATCTACCAGGAGTTCAACCTCGTTCCCGATCTGACGGTCGCCGAGAACATCTTCCTGGGGCGGCAGCCGCGCCGCCTCGGGATGATCGACCGGAAGCGGATGGAGGCCGACGCCGCCGTGCTGCTGGAGCGCGTGGGTGTGAACGTGTCGCCGCGTGCGCGGGTGCGTGAACTCGGTATCGCGCGGCTCCAGATGGTCGAGATCGCGAAGGCGCTCAGCCTCGACGCGCGCGTGCTGATCATGGATGAGCCGACCGCCGTGCTGACCTCCGAGGAGGTCGAGAAGCTTTTCTCCATCGTCCGTCAACTGCGCGCCGACGGGGTCGGGGTCGTCTTCATCACCCATCATCTTGAGGAAATCGCCGCCCTTGGCGACCGCGTCACCGTCATCCGGGACGGGAAGAGCGTGGGGCAGGTGCCCGCCTCCACCCCCGAGGACGAGCTCGTACGACTCATGGTCGGGCGGTCCATCGAGCAGCAGTATCCGCGCGAACGGGCCGACACCGGCGCCGCGTTGCTCTCCGTCGAGGGGCTCACCCGGGACGGTGTCTTCCACGACATCAGCTTCGAGGTGCGGGCCGGTGAGGTCGTCGGGATCGCCGGGCTCGTGGGAGCGGGTCGTACCGAAGTCGTACGGGCCGTCTTCGGGGCAGACCCGTACGACCACGGGGCCGTGAAGGTCGGCGGCTCCGCGCTGCGCGGGCACGACGTCAACGCGGCGATGACCGCGGGGATCGGGCTCGTGCCCGAGGACCGCAAGGGGCAGGGGCTCGTCCTCGACCAGTCCGTGGAGGAGAACCTCGGGCTCGTCACCATGCGGGCCGCGACCCACGGCGGGCTCGTCGACCTCAAGGGGCAGCGGGTCGCCGCCGCGCGGATCGCCGAGCAACTGGGCGTGCGGATGGCGGGACTTGGGCAGCAGGTGCGGACGCTGTCCGGCGGCAACCAGCAGAAGGTCGTCATCGGCAAGTGGCTGCTCGCCGACACCAACGTACTGATCCTCGACGAGCCGACGCGCGGGATCGACGTCGGGGCCAAGGTCGAGATCTATCAACTCATCAATGAACTCACGGCCGCCGGTGCCGCCGTGCTCATGATCTCCAGCGATCTGCCCGAAGTCCTCGGCATGAGCGACCGGGTGCTCGTGATGGCCCAGGGGCGCATCGCGGGCGAACTCTCCGCCGAACAGGCCACGCAGGACTCCGTGATGGCGCTCGCCGTCAGCACACCGACTCAAGCAACTACCGCCGTGGAGGGCCACCGTGGCCACTGAAACGCTCAAGAGCACGCCGGGCGCGAGTGGCGCCTCGGGGATCCGCCGACTGCTCCTGGACAACGGCGCGTTGACCGCGCTCATCGTCCTCGTCATCGCCATGTCGGCGCTCTCCGGCGACTTCCTCACCACCGACAACCTCCTCAACGTCGGTGTCCAGGCGGCCGTCACCGCGATCCTCGCCTTCGGTGTCACCTTCGTGATCGTCTCGGCGGGCATCGACCTGTCGGTGGGTTCGGTGGCCGCCCTGTCCGCCACCGTGCTCGCGTGGAGCGCCACGCAGCACGGCGTCCCGGTCTTCCTCGCCGTGATCCTCGCGATCGCCACGGGTATCGCGGCCGGTCTCGTCAACGGCTTCCTCATCGCCTACGGCAAACTGCCGCCGTTCATCGCGACGTTGGCGATGCTGTCGGTGGCGCGCGGGCTGTCGCTGGTGATCTCGCAGGGCTCGCCGATCGCCTTCCCCGACTCGGTCTCCCACCTCGGTGACACGCTCGGCGGCTGGCTGCCGGTGCCGGTCCTGGTGATGATCGTGATGGGGCTGATCGCGGCCTTCGTGCTCGGGCGGACGTACATCGGCCGGTCCATGTACGCGATCGGCGGCAACGAAGAGGCCGCGCGGCTCTCGGGGTTGCGGGTCTCGAAGCAGAAGCTCGCGATCTACGCCCTGTCCGGCGTGTTCGCCGCCGCCGCGGGCATCGTCCTCGCCTCCCGGCTCTCCTCCGCGCAGCCGCAGGCCGCCGACGGTTACGAGCTGGACGCGATCGCCGCGGTCGTCATCGGCGGTGCCTCGCTGGCGGGCGGCACCGGCAAGGCGTCCGGCACGCTCATCGGCGCGCTGATCCTCGCGGTGCTGCGCAACGGCCTCAACCTCCTTTCGGTGTCGGCGTTCTGGCAGCAGGTCGTCATCGGTGTCGTCATCGCGCTGGCCGTCCTCCTCGACACCGTGCGGCGCAAGGCGGGCGCAACTCCCGTCAGTGGTACGGGTGTTGGCGGCGGTGGCAAGGGCAAGCAGGCGACCACGTACGCCCTCGCGGCCGTCGTCACCATCGCGATCGTCGGCGCCACCTCCTTCCTGCACAACGACTCCTCCACGACGTCCAAGCCCAAGCTCGGCCTCTCCCTCTCCACGCTCAACAACCCGTTCTTCGTGCAGATCCGGTCCGGCGCGCAGGCCGAGGCGAAGAAGCTGGGCCTGGACCTGACGGTGACGGACGCGCAGAACGACGCCTCCCAGCAGGCCAACCAGCTGCAGAACTTCACCAGTTCGAACTACGGCGCGATCATCGTCAACCCGGTGGACTCCGACGCGGCGAGCAACTCCGTGAAGGCCGCCGACAAGGCGAAGATCCCGGTGATCGCGGTCGACCGGGGCGTCAACAAGGCGGCCGTGGACACCCTCGTCGCCTCCGACAACATCGCCGGCGGTGAACTCGCGGCCAAGACGATCGCCGAGAAGCTGGGCGGCACCGGCAAGATCGTCATCCTCCAGGGCCAGGCGGGTACGTCGGCGGCACGCGAGCGGGCCGAGGGCTTCGCCAAGGGGCTCAAGGCCTACCCCGGCATCCAGGTCCTCGCCCAGCAGCCCGCCGACTTCGACCGCACCAAGGGCCTCGACGTGATGTCGAACCTGCTCCAGGCGCACCCCGACGTCCAGGGCGTCATCGCGGCCAACGACGAGATGGCCCTCGGCGCCATCAAGGCGCTCGGTTCCAAGGCGGGCAGGTCGGTGTCGGTCGTAGGCTTCGACGGCACGCCCGACGGGCTGACCGCCGTGAAGCAGGGGACGCTGTACGCGTCCGTGGCGCAGCAGCCGAGCCAGTTGGGCAAAATCGCCGTGGACAACGCGCTGCGCGCGGCTCAGGGCAAGAAGGTGGAGACGACGGTGAAGGTGCCCGTGAAGGTGGTCACCAAGGAGAACGTGGCCGGTTTCACCGGCTGACAGCGGACCGGTCACCACACCAAGTCACCACTGTGGGGAGTCATTTCATGTACGACTACGACCTCCTGGTCGTCGGATCGGCCAACGCCGACCTCGTGATCGACGTCGAGCGGCGGCCGGGCGCCGGCGAGACGGTCCTCGGTTCCGACCTGGCCGTCCACCCCGGCGGCAAGGGCGCCAACCAGGCGGTCGCCGCCGCCCGCTTGGGGGCCCGTACGGTCCTGCTGGCCCGGGTCGGCGACGACGCGTACGGCAGGCTGCTGCTGGACTCGCAGCGGGCCGCCGGGGTCGACACGGTGGGTGTGCTGGTGGGCGGGGCGCCGACCGGGGTCGCGCTGATCACGGTGGACCCGTCCGGCGACAACAGCATCGTGGTGTCGCCGGGGGCCAACGGGAAGCTGTTCCCGGTCGACATCCAGGCCGCCGCCTGCCTCTTCCACGCCTCCCGCGTGGTCTCCGTACAGCTGGAGATCCCGCTGGAGACGGTCGTGGAGGTCGTACGGAGTCTGGCGCCCGACAGCCGGTTCGTGCTGAACCCGTCGCCGCCCCGGCCGCTGCCGTCCGAAGTCCTGGCCGCCTGCGACCCGTTGATCGTCAACGAGCACGAGGCGAAGGTGATCCTCGGGGACGCGTGTGTGAGCGAGCGGCCCGAGGACTGGGCGCGGATCCTGCTGGCGAAGGGGCCGCGTTCGGTGGTCGTGACACTGGGCGCGGAGGGCGCGCTGGTGGCCTCGCGGGAGGGGGTCACCCGGGTGCCGTCCGTGAAGGTGGACGCCGTGGACACGACGGGTGCGGGCGACGCGTTCACCGCGGCGCTGGCCTGGAAGCTGGGCACGGGCTCCGGCCTGGCGGAGGCGGCGGCGTACGCGGCCCGGGTCGGCGCGGCGGCCGTCACCAGGAAGGGTGCGCAGGAGTCCTTCCCGACGGCGGACGAGGTCGCCGCGCTGTGAAGAAGGCAGGGATTCTCAACCGTCATCTCTCCGGCGCGCTGGCCGAGTTGGGGCACGGGGACGGGGTGCTGGTGTGCGACGCCGGGATGCCGATCCCGTCCGGCCCCCGGGTGGTGGACCTGGCGTTCCGGGCCGGGGTGCCGTCGTTCGCGGAGGTGCTGGACGGGCTGCTGGCCGAGCTGGTCGTCGAGGGCGCGACGGCGGCCCGCGAGATCCGCGGTGCCAACCGGGCCGCCACCGCCCTCCTCGACGCCCGCTTCCCCGACCTCGACCTCGTCCCCCACGAGAAGCTCAAGGAGCTGTCGGCGGGTGCGCGGCTGATCGTACGGACGGGCGAGGCACGGCCGTACGCGAATGTGCTGCTGCGGTGCGGGGTGTTCTTCTAGGTCGCGTCCGCAGAGTCCCGTCGGGCCGGCGCGGCCCCGGACACATTCGAGGGGGCCTGGTCCGTCGACCAAGCCCCCTCGGCTATTCCCCTCCAACATCAGGACCCCTCAAGATCCCCCCAGATCCCCCTCCAAGAGTCCTGATGCCAAGTAGGACCCGCGGACTGCGGGGAGGGTTGTACGCCGTCTTGAGAATTTTTCAAAACCGCTTCCAGATGCCGACCGATCGGGGCAGACGTAGCGTTTCAGGCATGAGCGAAGACTCTGCTACGGCCTTCCAGGGCGAGGTCCTCGACGAGCTGGGCGACGCCAAGGTCCAGGAGATCGCGGGCCTGCTGGGGACGGACGAGGCGGGCGCCAGGGAGGTTGTCGGTACGACGGTCTCGGCGCTGTCCGGTGAGGCGGCGACCGTGGAGACGCCCCAGGAGGCTCCCCTCCAGGGCGTGGCCACACTGGGCGGTTTCGCGACCGGCGGGCTGATGGCCGGGGTGCTGGCCAAGGCGGCCAAGCCGGTGGCGAACGCGGTGGCCAAGAAGACGGGGCTGCCGCCGGCGACCGTCACACGGGTCGTCGAGATGCTGGTCCCGGTGGTGCTGGCGGTGCTGACGAAGCGGGCGGCGAAGAAGTAGGGCGGGCGGGTACGGCATACTCCTGACCTCCTGCCCCACCCCGGATCGAACGGGGTGGGGCAGGGCTCAGGGGTACCTCAGGGGTGTTTCGGCGCGGGGCGGCCGACGTCAGCGGACGGTGACCGAGACCGCCTTGGAGACGGTGGCGCCGTCCTTGACGCGCAGGACCGAGACGCCCTTCTTCTGGAACTTGTCGGTCAGCTTGTAGGCGCTGTGGTTGACCTTGGCGGTCACGGGGAGGGACTTCCAGGTCGCGCCCGACTTGACCTGGAGCGTCACCTTGGAGCCCTCCTTCAGACCGGCGGACTTGCCGGTGAAGGTCACCACGTCGCCGAGCTTCACGGTGGTGTGGTTGGCCTTGAGCGTGATGCTCGGCGCCGGGGCGGGCGCGGCGACGGCGGCGGTGGCGCCGACGGCGACGAGCGCGGCGGAAGCCAGGGAGACGGCGGCGATACGCACGTTCACAGATAACTCCTTGTTCGATTCCGAGAATTACTTCTCTTATGCGGCTCTCAGACTTCTCTCATGCAAGAGAAAGCCCGGCCCGCCGCGTTTCCGGGATTTCTCCCGGCCCCGCGGCGAGCACGATCCTATAGACACGACCTGGGGAGATACGGTTCCGGAAGGCTCCGAAAAAGGTGAATCGACAGCTCAGTCACAGGAATTGCCGCCAATACACACGTCGTGAACTGCATTTATTAAAGGGACCTGTGTGAAGGTGACTCTCACATTCGGCGCCGGACATGAAACTGCCCCGCAGGACGAATCTCCGATGCGGGGCAGAACACTCGGATCAGTGCGGATGCATCCGTACGACCCCGTCCGCGTCCGGGACCGTCCAGGTGAGGGCGTTCGTGCCGTCGTTCTCGTCGCCGGGGTAGGCGCCGAAGCAGACCTCCGACAGGTCGCCCAGGGTCTCCTCGAACTCGTCGAGTTCGCCCGCGCCCGCGATGAACTCCACCTCCAACCGCGGAGGGGCCGCCCCGAGGACGGCCACCACGCAGTCGTGGTCCCGGCGCGCGATGCGGAGGATCTCGGCGCGCACCGAGTCGTCGTAGCGATGGAAGGACAGACGGCCGTCGAAGTAGGCACTGACCTTGCTGCCGGGGAGGAACCCGGACACGATCCCGTCGTACTCGGCGGCCGTCCGGCAGGCGAACCAGTTCGTCCGGCCGGCCGCGCGGGCGACCCGTTCCAGGACGATCACGGGTTGGGCGGACGCCCGCGTCAGGGAGTCCCAACGCGCGTCCGCCCGTCCCAGCGGGCCCGGTGACGTGTTCGAGTCGCTCACGGACCTATGGGAGCACGTGCTCCACGAAGCGCGCAGCCGTCTCCGCCAGGACCTCGCGGCCGTCCCGTGCCCACAGGCCGTCGTTGAACAGCTCGACCTCGATGGGGCCGGTGTATCCGGCGGCCTCGACGTACGACTTCCACTCCCGCATGTCGATCGCGCCGTCGCCGATCTGGCCGCGGCCGTTGAGGACGCCCTCGGGCAACGGGGTGGTCCAGTCGGCGAGTTGGAAGGTGTGGATACGGCCGCCCGCGCCCGCCCGGGCGATCTGCGCCGGGGCCTGGTCGTCCCACCAGATGTGGTACGTGTCGACCGTGACGCCGACCTGCTGGGCGGGGAAGCGTTCGGCGAGGTCGAGGGCCTGGGTGAGCGTCGAGACCACACAGCGGTCGGAGGCGAACATGGGGTGCAGCGGCTCGATGGCCAGCCGTACGCCGCGCTCCTCGGCGTAGGGCCCCAACTCCCCCAGCGCGTCGGCGATCCGCTCCCGCGCGCCGTGCAGGTCCTTCGAGCCGGCCGGGAGGCCGCCGGACACGAGCACCAGGGTGTCCGTGCCGAGCGTGGCGGCCTCGTCGACCGCCTTGCGGTTGTCGTCCAGGGCGGCGGCCCGCTCGGCCGGGTCGAGTGCCGTGAAGAAGCCGCCCCTGCACAACGTTGTCACCGCGAGGCCCGCGTCGCGGACCAGCTTCGCGGTGGCGTCCAGGCCGTACGCCTGGACCGGCTCGCGCCACAGGCCCACGCCGGGGACGCCCAATTCCAGGCAGGCGTCCACCAGTTCGGGCATCGACAGCTGCTTCACCGTCATCTGGTTGATGGAGAAGCGGGACAGCTCCGGATTGCTCACTGGGTCACTCCGTACAGGGCGAGCAGGTTCTTCATCCGTTCCTCCGCGAGCTTCGGGTCGGGGAACAGGCCCAGGCCGTCGGCGAGTCGGTAGGCGCGGGCGAAGTGCGGGAGGGAGCGGGCCGACTGGAGGCCGCCGACCATCGTGAAGTGCGCCTGGTGGCCCGCCAGCCAGGCCAGGAACACCACGCCCGTCTTGTAGAAGCGGGTCGGGGTCTGGAAGAGGTGGCGGGACAACTCGACGGTGGGGTCGAGGAGTTCACGGAAGCCGGCCGTGTTCCCGGTGTCCAGGACACGCACCGCCTCCGCCGCCAGCGGGCCGAGCGGGTCGAAGATGCCGAGCAGGGCGTGGCTGAAGCCCTGGTCGTCGCCCGCGATCAGCTCGGGGTAGTTGAAGTCGTCGCCGGTGTAGCAGCGGACGCCCTGCGGCAGACGGCGCCGGATGTCGATCTCCCGCTGAGCCTCCAGGAGCGACACCTTGATGCCGTCCACCTTGTCGGGGTGGGCCGCGATGACTTCGAGGAACGTGTCGGTGGCCGCGTCCAGGTCGGACGAGCCCCAGTAGCCCTCCAGCGCCGGGTCGAACATCGGGCCCAGCCAGTGCAGGACGACGGGTTCGGTGGCCTGGCGGAGCAGATGGCCGTAGACCTCCAGGTAGTCCTCGGGACCCTTCGCCACGGCCGCGAGCGCCCGCGAGGCCATCAGGATGGCCTGCGCGCCCGACTCCTCGACGAGGGCCAACTGCTCCTCGTACGCGGCCTGTACGTCGGCCAGGGTGCCGCCGGTGATCTGGTCGGTGCCGACCCCGCAGGCGATCCGGCCGCCGACGGCCTTGGCCTCGGCGGAGCTTCGGCGGATCAGCTCGGCCGCGCCCGCCCAGTCCAGGCCCATGCCGCGCTGGGCGGTGTCCATCGCCTCGGCGACACCGAGGCCGTGGGACCAGAGGTGGCGGCGGAAGGCGAGGGTGGCGTCCCAGTCGACGGCGGCGGGCGAGTCGGGGCTCGTGTCGGCGAAGGGGTCCGCGACGACATGCGCCGCCGAGAACACCGTACGAGAGGTGAAGGGGGTGCCGGTGGTGACGGCGAGGGGTTCGGAGCGGGGCTCGTAGGCCTTCAAGGCCCCTGACGCGTCCGGGAGTTGGATGGTCACAGCGAGATCTCCGGGACGTCGAGACGGCGGCCCTCGGCGGACGACTTCAGGCCCAGCTCGGCGAGCTGGACGCCACGGGCGCCGGCCAGCAGGTCCCAGTGGTAGGGGGCGTCGGCGTAGACGTGGCGGAGGAACAGCTCCCACTGCGCCTTGAAGCCGTTGTCGAAGTCGGCGTTGTCGGGGACCTCCTGCCACTGGTCGCGGAAGACCTCGGTGGCGGGGATGTCGGGGTTCCAGACCGGCTTGGGGGTGGAACTGCGGTGCTGGGCACGGCAGTTGCGCAGGCCCGCGACCGCCGAGCCCTCCGTGCCGTCGACCTGGAACTCGACGAGCTCGTCACGGTTGACGCGGACGGCCCAGGAGGAGTTGATCTGGGCGATGGCACCGCTGTCGAGCTCGAAGATGCCGTAGGCGGCGTCGTCGGCGGTGGCGTCGTAGGGCTTGCCGTTCTCGTCCCAGCGCTGCGGGATGTGGGTGGTGGCGATGGCCTGGACGGACTTGACGCGGCCGAACAGCTCGTGGAGGACGTACTCCCAGTGCGGGAACATGTCGACGACGATGCCGCCGCCGTCCTCGGCGCGGTAGTTCCACGAGGGGCGCTGGGCGCTCTGCCAGTCGCCCTCGAAGACCCAGTAGCCGAACTCGCCCCGGATCGACAGGATCCGGCCGAAGAAGCCGCCGTCGATGAGCCGCTTGAGCTTGAGCAGGCCCGGCAGGAACAGCTTGTCCTGGACGACGCCGTGCTTGATGCCGGCGGCGTCGGCGAGGCGGGCCAGCTCCAGGGCGCCGTCGAGACCGGTCGCGGTCGGCTTCTCGGTGTAGATGTGCTTGCCCGCGGCGATCGCCTTCTTGAGCGCCTCCTCGCGGGCGGAGGTGACCTGGGCGTCGAAGTAGATCTCGACGGTCGGGTCGGCGAGCACCGCGTCGACGTCCGTGGAGACGTTCTCGGGGTCGAGCCCGTGCTGCTCGGCAAGCGCCTTCAGCGCGTGCTCACGGCGGCCGACGAGGATCGGTTCCGGCCACAGCACGGTTCCGTCGCCGAGGTCTAGACCACCCTGGTCCCGCAGTGCGAGGATCGAGCGGACGAGGTGCTGGCGGTAGCCCATGCGCCCGGTCACGCCGTTCATGGCGATACGCACCGTCTTGCGTGTCACGTGTTTCCCTTCGGCCTCGTACGTTTCCACGTACGTTCCAAGAATGCAGCAAGCGCTTTCTATATATGCAGAAGCTAGCCTTTGCACACAGGTCTGTACAAGACCGTGATGGGGTCGAGTTGTTCGAGGGGGCGAACGACAGGGGTGGATGGCCTTATCGTCTGCTCGGACGGGGGCTTCCTTTGAGCAGCCTATGTACAACGGCGTACGACAAGATGCGCGACCGAAGATGCGCGACCGGAGGACGAACGACATGACGGTGACCCTGGCGGACGTGGCGGCCCGCGCCCAGGTCTCCCCCGCGACGGTGTCGCGCGTACTGAACGGCAACTACCCGGTCGCGGCCACCACGCGCGAGCGTGTGCTGCGGGCGGTCGACGAGCTGGACTACGTCCTCAACGGTCCCGCGAGCGCGCTCGCGGCGGCCACCTCCGACCTGGTCGGCATCCTGGTCAACGACATCGCCGACCCCTTCTTCGGGATCATGGCGAGCGCGATCCAGTCCGAGATCGGGGGGCCCGGCGGGCGTGCGGGCGGGGAGCGGCTGGCTGTGGTGTGCAACACAGGGGGCTCCCCGGAGCGTGAGCTGACCTACCTGACCCTGCTCCAGCGGCAGCGGGCGGCTGCCGTCGTCCTGACCGGCGGCGCCATGGAGAACGCGCCGCACGCGGCCGCCGTCGCGGCGAAGCTGCGGAAGCTCGGGGAGGCCGGGACGCGAGTGGTGCTGTGCGGGCGCCCGCCGGCGCCGGACACCGGGGCGTTCGCGCTGACCTTCGACAACCGCGGGGGCGGGCGGGAGCTGACCGAGCACCTGATCGGGCTCGGGCATCGACGGCTGGGCTATATCGCCGGGCCGGAGGAACGGACGACCACCCGGCACCGGCTGGAGGGCCACCGCGAGGCGCTGGCCGCGCACGGCATCGCGGAGGACCCCCGCTGGACCGTGCACGGGCGCTACGACCGCCGGTCCGGCTACGAGGCGACCCTCGAACTCCTGCGCCGCGACCCGTCGTTGACGGCCGTGGTCGCGGCGAACGACTCCGTCGCGGTGGGCGCGTGCGCGGCCCTGCGCGAGTCCGGCCGCCGCATCCCGGACGACGTCTCGGTCGCCGGCTTCGACGATCTGCCGTTCAGCGTGGACGCGGTGCCTTCTCTTACGACGGTGCGGTTGCCGCTGTCGGAGGCGGGCGCGAGGGCCGGGCGGATCGCGATGGGGCGCGAGGAGCCGCCGCCGGGCGGGATCGCCACGGTTCGCGGGGAGTTGATGGTGCGGGGGTCTTCGGGGGTGCCTCGGAAGTAGCGCGGCCGATCGCATTGTCAGTGCCTCCCCCTATCGTCCGGCCATGGTCTTCCCACTGCCCGACGAACTGTCCCTGTCCTCCGGTCGCTTCGAGACCCGGGGGGAGGTGGAGGTCTGGTTCGCCGACGAACTGCCCGACGACATTGCGGAGTTGTGGCCGCGGCTGCTGGAGCGGGCCGAGGCCGGCGGGCTGTATCCGTTCATCTGCTGGCGGGACGACCCTTACCGGCCCGAGGACTTGAGCGAGGTCGACGCGGTCCGGCTCGACGCCGTGCTCGCGGCGGACTTCGACGAGTACCGGCGCCGACGGCTGCCGAGCTGGTCGAATCCGGTGTCGGACGAGGAGTGGGCGGCGAGCGTGCCGGAGGAGGTCCGGGAGTACGTCGCACCCTGGCCGCACGACCCGGGACCGCCCTTCGAGTCCTGGCCCGGGCTCGCGCCGGCCGAGCCGGCGAGCCGTACCGGACTGAGCCCCGCGGAGACCGCGGGGTGGGCCGTGGACCAGTTGCTCCGCACCGAGCCCTTCGTGGGCACCTGCCAGCTGGCGCTGGTGCCCGCCCGCCGTGGCGCCGACGTGCCGGCGATCGTCGGGTGGTCGGCCGGGGGTCCCCTTCCGCTGCTGTGCGCGCTGCTGCGGAGCTGGGAGGAACGGTTCGGGGCCCGGGTCCTGTCCGGGTTCGGGGGCGCCCTGACCGTGTCGGTCGCCCGACCGCCCCAGGACCTCGCGCAGGCCGAACGGCTCGCCCTGGAGCATGTGCTGACCACCGCCGACAACATCGTGGACGATCCGCCGACCCCGTTCCCGAAGTACGCGAACGAACTTCCGGGGCGGTATCTGTGGCGCCTCTGGTGGGACTAGCCCGTTGCCTTGCCCACCCCGGAGGACTACCGTCGGAACCGCAATACCTCTGACTGAGTCAACTACCCTGAGCGAGCACCGGGGACTGATCATGACCGTCCAGGACATCCGTGCCTTCAACCGCTTCTACACGAACGTCATCGGCGCCCTCGACTACAGCCGCCACCTCTACGCCCCCTTCACCCTCACCGAGTCCCGCGTCCTGTACGAACTCGCGCACTCCCCGCACACGGACGCGGCCGACCTCCGTTCCGAACTGTCCCTGGACGCCGGGTACTTGAGCCGGATCCTGAACCGGTTCGAGCAGGACGGGCTGATCGAGCGGGCGCCCTCGCGGCGGGATCCGCGGCGGCGGCAGATCACGCTCACCGCGCGCGGGCGGGAGACCGCCGACCTGCTGGCCGAGCGGGCGGACGAATCCGTCGGCGCGCTGCTCGCGACCGTGCCGGCCGCCGACCGGCCCCGGCTCTCCGAGGCGCTGCACACCGTACGCACCCTCCTGTCGGACGAGCCTCGACCCACCCGGCCCGAGGATGTCGTGCTGCGGGAGCCCGGGCCCGGTGACCTGGGGTGGATCGTGCAGCGCAACGCGGCGCTGTATGCCGCCGAGTACGACTTCAACGCCGACTACGAGGGGCTCGTGGCACGGATCGTCGCCGACTTCGCCGAAGACCACGACCCGCATCTGGAGCGGGTGTGGATCGCCGAGCTCGACGGGCGGCCGGTCGGGTGTGTGATGTGCGTGCGGGACGACGCCCCGGGGGCCGCGCGGCTGCGGCTGCTGCTCGTCGAGCCGGATGCCCGAGGGCTTCGCATCGGGGACCAACTGGTCTCCGCGGTGGTCGAGTTCGCGCGCGGTGTCGGTTACCGCGACCTCGTGCTGTGGACCAACGACATCCTCGGCGCCGCCCGCCGCATCTACCAGCGGCACGGTTTCGTCCTGGTCGCCGAGAAACCCCACCGCTCCTTCGGCCAGGACCTCGTCGGCCAGGACTGGCGCCTCGACCTGCACGGAACCGGAGAGTGACGAGTAGGGTCGTGACCATGAAGCTCGCCTTCTCCACCCTCGGTGTCCCCGGGCTCCCCGTGGCCGACGTGCTGCACCTCGCCGTCACCCACGGCTACCACGGCGTGGAACTGCGCGCACATCCGGAGGAGCCCGTGCACCCCGGCCTCGACGCCGCCCAACGGGCCGACGTGGCCGCCGAGTTCAAGGCCGCCGGGGTCGAAGTCCTGGGCCTCGCCGGGTACGCACGCGTGGCCGCACCGGGCGACGACGCCCCCGTACTCACGGAGATCCGCGAACTCCTGGAACTGGCCCGGGACTTGGGAGCTCCGTTCGTACGGGTGTTTCCCGGCGGCAGCAGTGAGCGGCCTCCCGAGGAAGCCGACGCGACCGCCGCGCGACGGCTCGGCACGGCGGCGGAGTGGGGCGCCGACCTCGGCGTACGGATCCTGCTGGAGACCCACGACTCGCACCGCACCGGCGCCGACGCACTCCGCGTGCTCGGCCCGGTCGGACACCGGCAGGTGGGCGCCCTGTGGGACGTCATGCACACCTGGCTGGGCGGCGAGCAGCCGGCGGAGACGCTCGCCGCACTGGGCCCGTACCTCGGATACGTCCAGGTCAAAGACATCGCGTCCCCCGACGACACCACCCCGCTCCCCCTCGGCGCGGGCGTCCTCCCCCTCGCCGAGTGCGTGGAACTCCTGACCCGCCACGACTGGGACGGCTGGCTGTGCTGGGAGTACGAGAAGCGCTGGTACGAGACCGCCGCCCCGCTGCCTGAACTGCTGGCCGCCGGTCAGCACCATCTGGCGCGGCTGCTCAACGACTCGGCGTAGGCTCGACCCGCGATTTCCAAGTTCATCGAGCCGTGAGCCGCGCCGTCCCGTCCAGGCACCACTCCAGTACCGCCGGCCAGGACCCGTACCCCGCGTCCAGGTCCAGGTGACCCGCGCCCGGGATGATCTCGGTGGGGATGCCGAGCGGGTCGCCGAAGATCGTGCGGGCGCCTTCCGGGCAGTACGGGTCGTCGTCGCCGGCGACCAGCCGGGTGGCTCCGGGGAGCGTCAACTCACCGGTGGGCGGCGCGAATTCGGCGATCTCGGGATGCTGTACGACGACGGACGCGGACGGCGGTGCGACGAGCAGTACCCGGTCCGCGTCACCGTCCCGGACCACCCCGCGGTCGACGGCGTGCAGCCACAGCAGGGCGGAGGCGCTGTGCGCGAGGACGACCCGCGGTCCGTCGATACCGTCGAGATGGCGGCGCAGCTCCCCGAGCCACACCTCCAGGTCGGGGTCGTCGACATCGGGCAGCTGGGGATATGTCACCTGGTGGCCGAGCGTGCGGAGCCGGTCGGCGAGCCAGTGCTGCCAGTGACCTTCGGGGCGGTGGTTCTGCCAGCCGTGCAGGATGAGACAGGCGGTCATGACGTGGACACCCTTTCCTCCAGCCGCACCCGGCACTCCGCCCACTCCTCCGCCGTGATCGAGTAGATCGCGGAGTCCCGCAGCCGGCCCTCCTCGCCGGGCGCCCAGGAGCGGGACCAGTTGCGCAGGACGCCCTCGAAGCGGGCGCCGACGCGCTGGATCGCGGCGCGGGAGCGGTCGTTGCGGGCGTCCGTCTTGAGGTCGACCCGGGAGACGTGCCACTCCTCGAAGGCGTGCCGGAACAGCAGGAGTTTGGCCTCCGTGTTGATGCCGGTGCCCTGCGCCGAACGCGCCAGCCAGGTGAACCCGACCTCGACGGCGTCGAGTTGATCGTCCGTCAGCCAGGACCGGGGCTCCCAGTAGGCCGTGGCGCCGACCGCCCGCCCGGTCGCCGTCGAGATCTGGGCGTACGGCGCGAGCATGCCCGTGGCCGCGCGGGCCAGCTGGGCATCGATGTACGCGCCGACCTGGTCCGCCCGAGGCACCCAGGTGAACGCGTACGACCCCCGGTCCTCCTCCGCCGCCACCGCCAGCTCGGCCGCGTGCCGGTGGTCGAGCGGCTCCAGCCGCACCAGCTCACCCGTCAGGACCGGTGCCTTCAGTTCGAACCCCACACTGATCCCCTCATGCCGGCAACTGCCCCCGCAGCGCGGCGAACGCCTCGTGGAAACCCGGGAAAGTCTTGCGTACGCACCCCGGGTCGTCGAACGAAATACCCGGCACCCGCAACCCGGTCACCGCGAAGGACATGACGACGCGATGGTCGCCGTAGGACTTGATCTCCGCGCCGACGGGAGCCTCCGCACCCGGCCGGATCTCGATCCAGTCGTCCCCCGTCGCCACCTCCACGCCCAGCCGCCGGAGGTTCTCCGCGCACGCCTCCAGGCGGTCGCACTCCTTGACGCGGGTGTTGCCGACGTCCTCGATGCGGACCGGTCCCGAGGCGAAGGGGGCGATGGCGGCCAGGGTCGGCATGGTGTCCGAGATGTCCCGCATGTTGACCGTGAGGCCGCGCAGTTCGCCGGTGCCGCGCACCCGGGTGCCGTGCGCGTCGGTCGTCACCTCCGCGCCCATGCGGCGCAGTACGTCGACGAAGCCCAGGTCGCCCTGGAGCGCGCCGGTGCCGAGTCCGGGGACGGTGACCTCGCCGCCGGTCACGGCCGCCGCCGCGAAGAAGTAGCTCGCGGTGGAGGCGTCGGGCTCGATGTCGTAGGTGGTCGCGGTGTAGCCGCCCGCCGGGACGACGTAGACCGTGCCCTCCCTGCGCACCTCCACCCCGAACGCCCGCATCATCGCGACGGTGATCTCGACGTACGGCGCGGAGACCAGGTCCGTGACCCTGATCCGCAGGCCCTTCCTGGTCAGCGGGCCGAGCAGGAGCAGGGCGGTGAGGTACTGCGAGGACTGGCCGGCGTCGAGCACCACCTCGCCGCCCTCGACACCGGACGCCTCGATGCGCAGCGGGTGGTGGCCCTCGGCCTCCTCGTGCCGCAGGTCCACGCCCAGGTCGCGGAGCGCCTTGCTCAAAGGACCCAGTGGACGCCTGCGCATCTGCGCGGACGCGTCGAAGCGGAAGCTGCCGCGGCCGGCCGCCGCCAGGGTGGGCAGGAAGCGGGCCGTGGTCGCGCCGTCCCGGCAGTACACGTCGGCCTCGGCGACCGCCGGCCCCTGCGGGCGGCCGTCGATCTGCCAGACGTCGGGGGTCCTGCCGACCCGGTAGCCGAGCCGGGTAAGGCCCTCCGCGAAGCCCTCGGTGTCGTCCGAGCGGAGCGGACGCCGGAGGGTGGTGACGCCGTCGGCCGCGGCGGCCAGGAAGAGCGCGCGGGCGGTGACGGACTTGGAACCGGGAATGTCGACTACGGTCATGCCCTCATGATCGGTCCGTGGCCGCCCGCCGCGCCGGGACGTCCACGGGATGGACGACCTCCGTTCGCCCACGCGTACCTGTGCGTGACCACATCCGTCCCGTTGTGCACGGGTTCACCAACTTCCGGGAATCGGCCCCCGGACGGGAACCCGGGCCCGTTCGACTCCGTCCAACCGGCATGCTGCCGGATGAGTCTCCGCGGTACGGCGTCGGCCTCGCTGCTGGCTGCGAACGCTGACCAACCCTCTCCTCCGTACCGCGGCCGGCAGCAAGCCGTCATCGGCGCGCCCCCCTCCAACTGCGCCGATGGCGGCCCCTCCTCGGGTTTACTGTGCGCTCCCTTGACTGGCAGAAACTTCCCGGATACTGCTGAAAGCTCGGAAGTTTCCTTCATCGGATCACCTCCCGAAGGAGCGCACGTGCCCTCCAGACGCACCGTCCTCGCCGCGACCATGGGCGTCACCGCGTCCCTCGCGGTCGGCACCCCCGCCCACGCCGACGACACCGCACTCCGCTCGCTGATCTCCCGCATGCCCCTGGAGGAGAAGGTCGGCCAGCTCTTCGTGACGCGGGTCTACGGCCACTCCGCCACCGCCCCCGACCAGGCCGATGCCGACGCCAACCTGAGCGAGCTCGGGGTGCGCACGGCCGCCGAGCTGATCGCGAAGTACCGGGTCGGCGGGATCATCTACTTCAGCTGGGCGCACAACACCCGCGATCCGCACCAGATCGCCGGCCTCTCCAACGGCATCCAGAAGGCGTCCCTGGCCCAGCCGCGCGGGCTGCCCGTACTGATCGCCACCGACCAGGAGCACGGCATCGTCTGCCGGATCGGCAAGCCCGCGACCCTCTTCCCGGGCGCGATGGCGCTCGGCGCCGGCGGCTCCCGCGCCGACGCCCGCACGGTCGGCCGGATCTCCGGCGCCGAACTGCGCGCGATGGGCGTCAACCAGGACTACTCCCCCGACGCCGACGTGAACGTGAACCCGGCCAACCCGATCATCGGCGTGCGGTCCTTCGGCGCCGACCCGGACGCGGTGGCCGGCCTGGTCGCCGCCGAGGTCACGGGGTACCAGGACAGCCGGGTCGCGGCGACCGCCAAGCACTTCCCCGGGCACGGGGACACCGCCGTCGACAGCCACACCGGGTTCCCCGTCATCACACACAGCCGCGAGCTGTGGGGAAAGCTGGACGCCGTGCCCTTCCGGGCCGCCGTCAAGGCCGGGATCGACGCGATCATGACCGCGCACCTCAAGGTCCCGGCCCTCGACGACTCCGGCGACCCGGCCACCCTCTCCCACCCGATCGTCACCGGCGTACTGCGCGGCGAACTCGGCTACGACGGCGTCGTGGTCACCGACTCGCTGGGCATGGCGGGCGTCCGCCAGAAGTACGGCGACGACCGCGTGCCGGTGCTCGCGCTGAAGGCCGGGGTGGATCAACTCCTCGACCCGCCCTCCCTGGACATCGCGTGGAACGCCGTCCTCAAGGCAGTGCGGGACGGGGAGTTGGCCGAGGCCCGTCTCGACGAGTCGGTGCTGCGGGTGCTCCGGCTGAAGGCCCGGCTCGGCCTCTTCGAGGAGCCGTACGTCAGCCGGGCGGGCGTGGACCACGTGGTCGGCAGCGCCGAACATCTCGCCACCGCCGACCGCATCGCCGAGCGCACCACCACCCTGCTGGTCAACAAGGCCGGGCTGCTCCCGCTGTCCCGCCGTACGCACGGGAACGTCCTGGTCGTCGGCGCCGATCCGGCCTCCCCCTCCGGTACGACGGGACCGCCGACCGGTGTACTCGCCGCCGCGCTACGGGAGTTGGGCTTCACGGCGACCGTCCTGTCCACCGGGACCACCCCCTCCGCCGAGACCGTCACGAAAGCCGTGGCAGCGGCGCGGGCGGCGGACGCGGTGGTGGCGGCGACCTACAACGTCACGGCAACCGACCCGCAGAAGGCCCTGGTCGAGCACCTGGTCGCGACGGGCACACCGGTCGTGGCCGTCGCCGTCCGCAACCCCTACGATGTTGCCCAACTGCCCGCTGTCCCGGCCTACTTGGCGTCCTACTCCTGGACCGACGTCGAACTGCGGGCGGCGGCACGGGTGATCGCGGGCCGAGCGGCCCCGCGCGGGAAGCTCCCGGTGGCCGTGCAGCGCGCGGACGACCCGGCGCAGGTGCTGTATCCGGTCGGTCACGGACTGTCGTACTAGAGGTACGTCGGCAACCCTCCCCACCCCCGCCAAATAGCCCAAAGCCCCCCACACCGCTGGCGTGCGCCCGCCACCGAGGGTCACGCTGGGCGGGGGAAGTCCGGGGGGAACGATGGGTGAGAGATGGAGCGCGGGGGCAGTGTGCGCGCTGCTCGCCGCCCTGCTGGCAGGCTGCTCGTCCGGCTCCGACGCGGGTGACAGCAGCCCCGGCGCGAGGGCGTCCGCGTCCTCGACCACCCAACCCTCCGGCTACGGCGCGGTGTTCCTCGGCGTCGACGAGTGCAGCTCCTTCGGTACGACGAGCTTCACCGAGGTGCCCTGCACCAGCGAGCGGGCCGCCGCCCGGGTCATCGCCCGCCACGACGGCGATGTGGGCAGCGGTCCCGCCTGCCCGGCGACCACCGACTTCGTGCTGCACATCAGCGCCCAGGGCACCCCGGGCACGGGCCGCGACAGCGCCGTACCCAAGGGCTACGCCTGTATGCGCAACCTCGAACCCCCGCATCCCGGCGACCCGGGCGGCGGGGGCGGGCCGCGCACGATCGTCGGCGACTGCGTCTACAGCTCGGGCAGCGGTCAGGTCCGGGAGACCGCGTGCGACGGCTCGGGGCAGAAGAAGCCGCAGTACAAGGTGGTCAAGGCCGTGCTGAAACGCGCGAGTTGCCCGGCCTCGACGGCCCTGTACGTCCAGCTCGGCGGCAGCCGACCGGTGGGCTGCGCCCGGCCCGTGTAGTCAACGGCCGGGCGCAGCACGGGTGTTACGGGCGCAGGGTCGGCTCGCGCTCGACGCCCTGCCGGTCCAGCCGCGCGTCGTACGGTGCCAGCGGCTTCGCCTGTGCCGTCGTCGCGGCGGGGACACCGGCCCAGGCCAGGATGCGGGCGGTGGCCAGCGCCTTCTGGTCGGCGGTCAGGGCCGCGACGTTCGCGCCGTGGTTGAGGCCGGGCGCGGTGAAGACGTACGAGTCCTTCGCGCCCTTGCCGACGGCGAAGCGCTCGGCGCCCCACGGGTCGTTCTGGCCGTAGACGAAGAGCATGTGGTCGGCGTGGTGGCGGACCCAGCTGTCCACGTCCCGCATCGCGCCCGGCTGGAACTTCATCGGGATGGAGCGCGGGACGAAGTTGCGGGGCGGCTGGTAGCCGTAGCGGATGTACTTCTTCTCGATGTACGGGAACTGGATGGTGGGCGCGCCGAGTTGGGTGCCCGCCTGGTAGTAGTACGGGGTGTACGGGGACAGGCCCTGGTCGGTGTAGAAGGAGAAGCCGGAGATCGTGTCGACCGAGGTCCAGATCTCGTCGTCGGTGGCGGCCTGTGCGTTCGCGGGGATGGTGTCGCAGTCGGAGAGCAGGCTGTACTGCCAGAAGCCCCAGACGTAGTCGAGGACGACGGCCTCGTAGGCCTTGTCCAGGCTGCCGACGGTGGTGAAGGTGAACCCGTTCTCGGCCGCGTAGGCCGCGTACTTCTGCTCCAGCGGCTCACGGCGCACCAGCGCCTCGCGCTGTACGGCGTCCAGGCGGTCGCGGCACTCCTTGGTGCCGACCTTGGTGAAGAAGCGGTCGTAGGCCGAATCCTCGTTGTTCACCACGTCGTTGGGGGCGACGTAGGCGACGACGCCGTCCATGTCGCGGGGGTAGAACCGCTCGAAGTAGGTGGCCGTCATACCGCCCTTGGAGCCGCCGGTGGCGATCCAGTTCTTGGTGTAGATCGACTTGAGGGCCTTGAAGACGCGGTGCTGGTCGCTGGCCGCCTGCCAGATGTCGAGCTTGGACCAGTCGGCCGGCTCGGGCCGGGACGGCGTGAAGTAGCGGTATTCCAGGGAGACTTGGTTGGCGTCCGCGATCCGGGTCGGTTCGCTGCGGCTGGGGGTCGTGGAGACGTTGTAGCCGCTGGTGTAGAAGACCGTCGGGCGCGAGACGTCCTTGTGCAGCACGGTGATCCGCTGCTGGAACGTGCCCTTGGACGGGTGCCGGTGGTCGATCGGCTGGGTGTAGTTCAGGACGAAGTAGCGGTAGCCGGTGTACGGCTTCTCCTGGACCAGGCTCATGCCGGGTATCGCCAGCAACTGGTCCTTGATGTCAGTGACTTGGCCGGCCTGGGCGGCGGTGGCCACCCCGGCCGTACTCAGCGTGCCTATGAGCACGGTGAGCGCCAGCAGCCATCTGAGCGCCTTGCGCATGCGATCTCCCCTGTGAGGCAGTTGTGAACCGGAAGCTATCGGAGCAACTACCGTCACACCAGAGGAGGTTGTTCACTCAGGGAGCTGTGCGTCGGTTCAGCACAGGATCCAGCCCGAGCCGACCGAGCCGCCCGCGACCGCGCCCTTGATCCGTACGCAGCGGTGGCCGGCGTGCACGGTGACCGGTCCGGCCCGGCGGACGTACCGCCCCTTGTCGACGACCGGGCGGCTGCCGCGGGCCTGGACGCTGACCGACATCGTGCGCTTGGCGCCGGGGTTCTTGGGGGCGGTGTACGCGCAGATGTAGTCGCCCCGGCGGAAGACATGGACGGTGCCGGTGGAGAAGGGCAGCGTCGCCACCTCCCGCCCCGGGCAGACCGACGCCGCCTGGGCGCTGCCGGGGGCCGCGAGCGCGAGCAGTCCGGACGCGGTGAGCACGGCCATGCCGAGCGCCACCCGCCGTCGTAGCGCACCCATGTCCACAGTCATCCCTCCCGCACAGCAGCCGAACAGCGTACTGATGTACGGACGCACGACGTATGTCGAACGGTTGCGCGGCCCTCGGCGAGTCGTACCGACCGCCCCTCAGCGGACCGTACCGACCGGCTCCTCGGTCTCGGGGGCACCGACGAACGTCCGCCACAGCTCGGCGTAGTACCCGCCCAGCGCCAGCAACTCGTCGTGCGTGCCGGCAGAGCCTCCCCATGCCGCTCTCGCACCTCTCGGGCATCGAGACGGCGGCCGCGAGCCCGCGCAGGTCAGGCGGCGGTCGCGGGCGCGTCCTCGCCGACGAACGTCCGCCAGAGCTCGGCGTAGTACCCGCCCAGCGCCAGCAACTCGTCGTGCGTGCCGTCCTCCACCACCCGGCCGTGATCCATCACCACGACCCGGTCCGCGCGGGCCGCCGTTGTCAGGCGGTGGGCGACGACGAGGGTGGTGCGGCGGCCTGCGAGGCGGTCGGTGGCCTGGTTGACCTGGGCTTCCGTGGCCAGGTCCAGGGCCGCTGTCGCCTCGTCCAGGAGGAGGATGTCGGGGTCGACCAGCTCCGCGCGGGCCAGGGCGATCAGCTGGCGCTGGCCCGCCGAGAGGTTGCGGCCGCGCTCGGCGACCTCGTGGAGGTAGCCGCCGTCCAGCGTGGCGATCATCTCGTGCGCGCCGACCGCGCGGGCCGCCGCCTCCACCTCGGCGTCGCTCGCGTCGGGGCGGCCGTAGGCGATGGCGTCGCGGACGGTCCCCTGGAAGAGGTACGCCTCCTGGGGGACGACGCCCAGGTGGTGGCGGTACGACGTGATGTCGAGCGAGCGGAGGTCGGTGCCGTCGACCGTGACCCGGCCGCCCGTCGGGTCGTAGAAGCGGGCCACCAGTTTCACGAGCGTCGACTTGCCCGCGCCCGTCTCGCCGACGAACGCGACCGTCTGGCCCGCCGGGATCCTCAACTCGACGCCCCCGATGGCCTCTTCGTCGTCGCCGTACGCGAAGTGCACGTCCTCGAAGGCGATGTCGCCGCGCAGGGAGAGGACTTCGAGGGGTTCGTCGGCGGCTCGGGTGGAGGTCGGTTCCTGGAGGAGTTCCTGGATGCGGCCCAGGGAGACCGTGGCCTGCTGGTAGCCGTCGAAGACCTGCGAGAGCTGCTGGACCGGGGCGAAGAACAGGTCGATGTAGAGGAGGTACGCGACCAGGGCGCCTGTCGTCAGGGTCGCGTCGTCCACCCGTCCCGCACCCGCGATCAGTACGGACGCCGCCGCCACCGACGACAGGAACTGCACGAAGGGGAAGTAGACCGAGATCAGCCGCTGGCCCCTGGTGCGGGCCGCGCGATAGCTGCTGCTGCGCTCGGCGAACCGCCTGCCGCCGTCCCGCTCGCGCCGGAACGCCTGCACGATCCGCAGCCCCGACACCGACTCCTGGAGGTCGGCGTTGACCAACGACACGCGCTCACGGGCGAGTTCGTACGCCTTCACGCTCGCGCGGCGGAAGAAGAACGTGGCGATGACGAGGGGCGGGAGGGTCGCGAAGACGACCAGCGCGAGCTGTACGTCGATCACCAGCAGGGCGACCATGATGCCGAAGAAGGTGACGACCGAGACGAAGGCCGTGACCAGGCCCGTCTGGAGGAACGTGGAGAGGGCGTCGACGTCCGTCGTCATCCTCGTCATGATCCGGCCGGTCAACTCCCGCTCGTAGTAGTCGAGTCCGAGGCGCTGGAGCTGGGCGAAGATCTTCAGGCGGAGCGTGTAGAGGACCCGCTCCCCGGTGCGTCCGGTCATCCGCGTCTCGCCGCGCTGTGCCACCCACTGCACGGCCACCGCGACGAGCGCCAGCAGCGAGGCGGACCAGATCGCGCCGATCGCCATCTTCGTCACGCCCTGGTCGATGCCGTGCCGGATCATGACCGGCAGCAGCAGGCTCATGCTCGCGTCCACGGCGACGAGGCCGAGGCTGATCAGCAGCGGGGCGCCGAAACCGCGCAGCAGTCGGCGCAGTCCGTACGAGTCCTCGGCACGCACCGCGCGCGCCTCGTCGATGTCGGGGGTGTCGGTCGCCGGGGGCAACGCGTCGACCTGGGCGAGGAGTTCGGGTGTCGCGGGCATCCCGGACAGCGCGGTGTCCTTGGGCTCGCGGTCACCGGTCCACAGGCGGGGCGTGAGCCCGCGCTCGGCGTCGAACTCGGCGTCCAACTCCGCGCGTACGGAGGTGTCTTCGGCCGGTTCGCAGGCGGGCAGGGCGTGGCCGGGCGAGACGCCGCCGAGTTCGTCGGGGTCGGTGAGGAGGCGCCGGTAGAGCGGTGAGCGCTGCTGGAGTTCGTCGTGCGTGCCGATGGCGGCGAGGCGGCCCCCGTCGAGGACGGCGATGCGGTCGGCGAGGTTGAGGGTGGAGCGCCGGTGCGCGATCAGCAGGGTGGTCCGGCCCTCCATGACCTGTTTCAGGGCCTCGTGGATCTCGTGCTCGACGCGCGCGTCCACCGCCGAGGTCGCGTCGTCGAGGACCAGCAGGCGCGGGTCGGTGAGGATCGCGCGGGCGAGGGCGACGCGCTGGCGCTGGCCGCCGGAGAGGGTGAGGCCCTGCTCGCCGACCGTCGTGTCGTAGCCGTCGGGGAGTTCCTTGATGAACCGGTCGGCCTGGGCGGCACGCGCGGCGGTGAGGATCTCCTCCTCGGTCGCGTCGGGGCGGCCGTAGGCGATGTTGTTGCGGACCGTGTCGGAGAAGAGGAAGGAGTCCTCGGGGACCAGGCCGATCGCGGCCCGGAGGGAGTCGAGGGTGAGTTCGCGGACGTCGTGGCCGCCGACGAGGACGGCGCCGTGGGTGACGTCGTAGAAGCGGGGCAGCAGGAGCGAGACCGTGGACTTGCCGGAGCCGGAGGAGCCGACGACCGCGAGGGTCTCGCCGGGGCGGATCTCGAAGCTGAGGCCGTTGAGGACGGGGCGGTCGTCGTCGTAGCCGAAGGAGACGTCGTCGAACTCAACCGTAGCCGGGGCGTCGGCGGGGAGTTCCTTGGTGCCGTCCGTCATCGAGGGCTCGGTGTCGATGAGCTCCAGGACGCGCTCGGTGCCGGCGCGGGCCTGCTGGCCGACCGTGAGGACCACGGCCAGCATGCGGACCGGGCCGACGAGCTGCGCGAGGTAGGTGGAGAACGCGACGAACGTGCCGAGCGTGATGTGACCGCGCACCGCGAGCCAGCCGCCGAGCGCGAGCATCGCGACCTGGCCGAGGGCGGGGACGGCCTGGAGGGCGGGGGTGTAGCGGGCGTTCTGCCGGATGGTGCGGAGGCGGCCCGCGTAGAGGCGGCGGCCGACCTCGCGCAGCTTTCCGGTCTCCTGGTCCTCCTGGCCGAAGCCCTTCACCACGCGTACGCCGCTGACGGCGCCGTCGACGACTCCCGCGACGGCGGCGGCCTGGGCCTGCGCGTACCAGGTGGAGGGGTGGAGCTTGCTGCGGCTGCGGCGGGCGATGAAGCCGAGCGCGGGGGCGACGGCCAGGGCGACCAGGGTCAGCGGCAGCGACAGCCAGGCCATGATCGCGAGGGAGATCAGGAAGAGCAGCACGTTCCCGATGGTCATCGGGAGCATGAAGAGCAGGCCCTGGATCAGCTGGAGGTCGCTGGTGGCGCGGCCGACGACCTGGCCGGTGGACAGCTCGTCCTGGCGGCGGCCGTCGAGGCGGGTGATCGTGCCGTACATCTCGGTGCGGAGGTCGTGCTGGACGTCCAGGGCGAGGCGGCCGCCGTAGAAGCGGCGGACGTACGTCGAGACGTAGACGAGGAGGGCGGCGACGATCAGGGCGGCCGCCCAGGGGGCCATGGAGCGGGTGTGGCCGGTGATCACGTCGTCGATGATCACCTTGGTGACCAGCGGGACGACGGCCATGACCGCCATGCCGGCGAGCGAGGCGCCGAGGGCCAGGACCACGTCCTTGGGGTATCGCCAGGCGTACCCGGCGAGCCTTCTGGCCCAGCCCTGCGGTTCCCCCTGCTTCGCTGCCACGCGGGTGCCTTCCGTTCGCCGATCTACGGAAGGCACCAACGCGCGGCGGAGCGGATTTCATCCCTCCGCAACAAAACGCTTCGCGAGGGCCGGTTGTCGGGTGCGGGTGCGTCGTGGCTGGTCGCGCCCACGCGGCGGAGCCGCATATCGATACAGCCCCGCGCCCCCAAAAGACTTTCCTCGCGCCCCTAAGGGGCGGGCGTTGTGCGCACCCGGAGGTAGTAGAACCGTGTCGTCTGGACCGCGTTCTGGTTGTCGTCGCTCACCAGCAACACCTTGTAGCGGCCCTTCTCCTTCCCCGTGATCACCATGCCCTCGATGTTGTCGAGGAGGGGGTTGGGCTGGGGCTGCTTCGCCGTCGCACCGAGGGACGGGCAGTCGGCGATGTCCGCGAGGAGGGTCTTCTTGACGAGGCGGACGCCGGGCTGGCCGGTGAGGGTGTCGATCTTGCTGGTGTCCGTCGCGTGGCGCGGGTCGGCCAGGTAGAGGCGGACGGTGTTGCCGACGCCGCTGGTGAAGCCGCGCTCCAGGACGAGGAGGCGGCCGTCGGGGAGGGCCTGCACCTCGGGGACGCCGAGGAAGGCCGCGTCGGTCTTGTAGGCGTACTGCGCGGCGAGCTCGAAGTGGTCGCCCTTGGTCCGGGTCCAGGTCTGGAAGCGGACGGCCCCGGAGGTGTCGCCGGCGATCGGGTACTCCATCGACGCGAGGAGCGTACGGCCGCCGGGCAGCAGGGTCAGGCCCTCGAAGGTCTGGTTGGAGACGGCCCGGCCGGCCGGGGCGACCAGCAGCGAGGACGGGACCGGGAGGCGGTCGAGGATCCTGCCGTCGACGGAGTAGCGGCGGATCGACGGCTCGGTCTCGGAGGTGATCAGGCGGGTGCCGTCCCGGTCGACGACCAGGCCCTCGGAGTCGAGCGCGGCGCCGTTCTCGTCGGCGAGCGGGACGACCCGCTTCGGCTGGAGGGTCTTCGCGTCGAGGTCGAACAGGGAGGAACGGTCCTCCAGCGCGGCGAGCGAGCCGTCCTTGTCCACCGCGAGCGCGGAGAAGTTGCCGACGAAGGTGCCGTCGTACGTCGTCTTGTCGAGCGCATCGGAGAAGCGGTCGATCGAGACGGACGACGAACAGGCGTTGGCGGTACGGGAGTTGGTGCTGGAGTTGCTGACGGCGCTCGCGGGCCCGGCGGCGGTGAGACAGGTGGCCGCCGCCAGGCCGGCGGTCGCGGTCGCGAGTACGGTTCTCAGGCGCATGGGCGCCACCGTAGGACGGGCGGGTGACGGGCGGGAGACCCGTCGGTTAAGCCAGGTCCTTGTGAATCGCCTTTGCGACGCCCTGGATCGTGGTGATGCCGTAGCTCATCGTGCTGTTGTCCTGGGTGAGCACGGACATCATGTAGTCGTGGCCGCCGCCGTTGAAGGTGCCCAGGCTGTGCACGCGCCAGCCGTGCGTGGAGCGCTGCAGCCAGCCGTTCTTGACGTGCACGGTGACGGTCGACGGAGCACCGTACGGCGTGCCCCAGCGCTGGCTGGAGATCACCTGGTTCATCAACTTCAGGATGTACGCACGGGAGTTGTCGCTCAGCACGGTGTTCTTGGCGGTGACCAGCTTGAGCAGCTTCTGCTCGTCGGTCACGGTCTCCTGGGTCAGGCCCCAGTAGTTGTTCGCGCCCGGCTTGGTCTGGGTCATGCCGGCGGCGGCGAGGAAGCCCTTGATCTTCGTCAGGCCCAACTGCCTCCACAGGGTGGAGGTCGCGTCGTTGTCCGACTTGGTGATCATGGCCTTGGCGAGGGTCGTCTCGCGGGACGTCAGCAGCCGGTTGTGCTTCTTCGCGTCCCACAGCAGCGTGGCGAGCACGGTCACCTTGACGGTGCTGGCCGAGTCGTAGGCGGTGGTCGCCCGCAGGGTGCAGGTGGTGTTGGTCTTGCGGTCGTAGAGGCCGACGGCGACGGTTCCCTTACGGGTCGCGAGCGCGGCGGTGATGTCCTTCTTCAGCTTGTCGGCGAGGCCGGCCCTGGCGGACGTACAGCTGACCGTCGGGGTGGCCGCGGCAGCGGGCGTTGCGGCGGCCAGCACGGGTATGAGCACCCCGGCGCCCACGCCGGCCGCCAGCACTCTGGCTCGGCGGGATATCCATTGAGTCATGCATGACTTGACTCACAGGAAGGCATGAAAGGTTGTACGGGTTGGGGAACGGTTGTACGACCCGTTACCCGGGCCTTTGCGAATTCACAGCCGAGTACCAGGTCCGGCACAGCACGCACCCACCCTGCCTTCGCACGATGGCCGGGTGACATCTGCCACCGATCCACACCCCCACATCGAACCCGCGTCCGCCGACTGGCCGCCGCCGGCCCCACCCGAGACGGCACCGCCCGAGAAGGCGCCCCGCTGGTCGCTGCCCGCGCTGGTCGCGATCATGGTCCTGGCCGCGGCGCTGTACTCCTGGGGCCTGTCCGGCTCCAACATGAACACGTTCTACAGCGGTGCCATCTGGGCCGGGACGCAGAGCTGGAAGGCCTGGTTCTTCGGTTCGCTGGATCCGGGCAACTTCCTGACGGTCGACAAACCGCCGTTCGCGCTCATGGTCATGGGTCTGTCCTGCCGGATCTTCGGCTTCGGCACCTGGCAGATGATGCTGCCTCAGATCGCGGCCGGCCTCGGCACGATCTGGATCCTGCACACGAACGTGAAGCGGATCTGGGGCCACGGCGCGGCGACCGTCGCCGCGCTGGTCCTCGCCCTGACGCCGATCACCGTCGCCATCAACCGCGACAACAACCCCGACACGATCCTGGTCTTCCTCATGGTCGCGGGCGCGGCGCTCGCGTTCCGCGCCACCCGTGACGAGAAGCTGCTCCCGCTGCTCGGCGCGGCGGCCTGCTTCGGCCTCGCCTTCAACACCAAACTGCTCGCCGGCTGGATCGCGCTCCCGGCCGTCTTCGCGCTCTACCTGTACGCGTCGAAGGCGCCCTGGGTGAAGCGGATCGTCAACCTGGGGCTGGCCGCGGTCGTCCTGGCCGTCTCCAGCTTCTGGTGGGCGGTCGCCGTCTCCCTGGTCCCGGCCTCCGACCGCCCGTACATCGGCGGCTCGACGGACGGCTCCGCCTGGAACCTGATCATGGGTTACGACGGTCTCGGCCGCGTCTTCGGCGGCGAGGGCAACGGAGGCGGTGGCGGAGGCGGTGGCGGCGGAGGCGGCTTCTCCGGCTCCGCCGGTCTCGGCCGGATGTTCAACGACATCCTCGGCGGCCAGATCTCCTGGCTGCTGCCCTTCTCCGCGATCGCCCTGATCGGCGGCCTGGTGCTGTGCGGGCGCGCCCCGCGCACCGACCTGCGCCGGATGGGACTGGTCCTGTGGGGCGGCTGGACCCTCCTCCACTACGTGATCTTCGCGACCGCGCAGGGCACCATGCACCCGTACTACACGACCGCGCTGGCCCCCGGCATCGCCGTGCTGGTCGGCGGCGGTGGCGTGATGCTGCTGAACGCGTTCCGCAGCGACAAGCGGTGGATCTGGGTGCTCCCCCTCGCCTTCGGAGTGACCGGAATCTGGGCGATCGTCCTGCTGCGCCGCGCCTCCGGCTGGAACACCTGGCTGTGGCCGACGATCGGCGTCCTGACGGTGGCCGGCATCGTGGGCATGCTGCTGTTCCGCTCCGGCAACCGGAGCCGGCTGCTGGCGGCCTCGCTGGTGGCGGCCGTGGTCGCCGCCCTCGCGGGCCCGACGGCGTACGCGGCGGCCGACCCGTTCGGCAGCTCCGCCGGCGGCGGCATGGGCGGTACGAACCCGACGGCCGGCCCCTCGACGGGCAGCGGCGGCTTCGGCGGCGGGCCCGGCGGGGGCACCGGCGGCACGCGCGGCGGCTTCGGCGGCGAGATGCCCGGCGGCACCCGGGCCGGCGGACAGGCGGGCGGCGAGGCTCCCGGCGGGATGACGCCGGGTGGCGGCGGCACCGGTGAACTGCCGCAGGGCGGCGGGGCGCCGAGCGGCGCGCCGAGCGGCCAACAGGGCGGCACCACCGGGGAGTTCCCGGGCGGCGGCACGGCTCCGGGCGGCACCGGCACCGGCAGCGGTACGGCTCCGGGTGGCACGGCCGGCGGTACGCGCGGCGGCTTCGGCGGCGGTGGCGGCGGCATGGGCGGCAGCGTCAGCAGCGACCTGATCTCCTACCTGGAGAAGCACCAGGACGGCGCCTACTGGCTGCTGGCGGTCTCCAACTCGCAGTCCTCGGCGCAGATCGAGCTGAGCACGCGCAAGCCCGTCATCTCCATGTGGGGCTTCACCAGCAGCGACAAGGCGATGACCGTCGCCAAGCTGAAGGAACTGGTGAAGGCGGGCAAGCTGCACTACATCCAGATCAGCAGCGGCGGCGGGATGGGCGGTGGCATGGGCGGCGGCAACTCCGTCAGCTCCGCCGTGAACTCGTGGGTGCAGAAGAACGGCACGGCGGTGAAGGAGAGCGCGTACAGCAAGAGCGCGTCCAGCTCTTCGAGTTCGTCGTCTTCTTCTACGACCTCCACCACCAACACCTCGACGCTGTACCGGCTGGACCCGTCCGACGTCAGCTGACCCAAGCACGGGTAGAACGGCCCTCGACCACACGGTCGGGGGCCGTTCCCGTATGCCTCCGCGCAGTCAACTCGCGTAGACACGAGGCAAATTGTCGCGCCCGGTCACCTGATCGACACGTCTCGTTTATTTACAGGACCGCATGTGCATGTCACGCTCCGTTTGCCGCCCCATTCAACCCGCGTAGATGGGACACTCTTTATGTTGTTGGTGACTCGCATGCACCGCTGGAAAACGGTGGCGCTGACCACCGCCGCGGTCCTGGTGGGCCTCGCGGCCCCGACCCTGACGGCGACTCCGGCCTCCGCCACGACCACGGCGTACGACTCGACGTACTACAAGAACGCGGTCGGCAAGACGGGGACGACCCTGAAGTCCTCGCTGCACACGATCATCAGCACCGGCGTCACGAAGATCTCGTACGCGGCGGTCTGGGACGCGCTGAAGGCCACCGACCAGGACCCGAACAACAGCAGCAACGTGATCCTGCTGTACAGCGGTGTCTCCCGCGCCAAGTCCCTGAACGGCGGCGACGTCGGCGACTGGAACCGCGAGCACACCTGGGCCAAGTCGCACGGCGACTTCGGCGAGGTCGTCGGCCCCGGCACGGACCTGCACCACCTGCGTCCCGCCGACGTCCAGGTCAACAGCATCCGCGGCAACCTGGACTTCGACAACGGCGGCAGCGCGGTCACCAACGGCGGCGGCAGCACGGTCGACTCCGACTCCTTCTCGCCGCGCGCGGCGGACCGGGGCGACGTGGCCCGCATGATCCTCTACATGGCCGTCCGCTACGAGGGCGACGACGGCTTCGCCGACCTGGAGCCCAACGAGAAGGTGGGCAACGGCAGCAACCCCTACATGGGCAAGCTCTCCGTCCTCAAGGCCTGGAACGAGGCGGACCCGCCGAGCGCCTTCGAGGAGAACCGCAACAACGTCATCTACAACACGTACCAGCACAACCGGAACCCGTTCATCGACCACCCGGAGTGGGTCGAGGCGATCTGGTAGACGGCGGTACCGGGTTGAACTCCCCCTGATACAGGGGGAGTTCAACTGTTCCTCGATCACCTCCGCCGCAGCAGAAGCCGCGCCACCGCATGCGTCCCGACGGTCGCCGCCACGGCGAGCGCCGCCCCTGTGCCACGTCACGCGGTCGCGCGGGACGCAGGACACCGGCCCGCCGCAACCGCCCCCGTGCCCACAGCGTGAACGGGACGACCACCAGCGGCGAGGTCACCACCCCGGGTGTGTACCCACGGACGGCGGCGGCCTGGGCCATATGCGCCAGGGTGTGCAGCCCGAATCCGTTGAGAGCCGCCTGGTAGAAGCCTGACCGTCCACCCGTACGGTGCCCGTCGGCGGCGGCGAGCGCGACCACCCCGCCCATCACGGCGACGGCCGTGGCGAACTCCCGCCCGTCGATGGCCTCCAGCCGCCGCCACACCAGTTCCGGCACGCGCGGGTAACGCTGCCGTAGCTCGGGGACCCGCCCTCGGGCCCAGCCGGGCATCGCGGCCAGTTCCTCCAGATCATGCACTGCCCAGGCCGCCAACAGCCCGAGGGTCCCACCGACTTCGACCGCCCGGCCGTCCTCGCCCACCTCGCGTCCACCCATGTGCGGGAGTCTGCCAGTGCGGACGCACGCCCCAGCCCCCCATATCTACGATGGATCCATGGCCTCCCCGTCGTCGCTCCGCATTGCGACAGCCCAGGTAATGATCAGCGACGACGCCCGCCGGAACGGTCCGGTGATCCGACGGCTGATGCGGGAGGCCGCCGAGGCGGGTGCCCGCCTGATCCTGTTTCCCGAAGGCTGTCTGTCGGGCTACGCCAAGGAACAGATCCGGGACTGGGACCAGGTGGACTGGCCCGCGGTCGAGGAGGAGCTCCGTCAAGTGGCCGCGCTGGCGGCCGAGTTGCGGCTGTGGGTGGTGCTGGGCAGCGCCCACCGGCTCACCCCGCCGCACCGCCCGCACAACAGCCTGTACGTCATCGCCGACGACGGCCGGGTGGTGGACCGCTACGACAAGCGCTACTGCTCCAACACCGAGATCCTCCACTACTACACACCGGGGTTCACACCGACCACCTTCACGGTCGACGGATACCGGTTCGGCTGTGCCATCTGCATCGAGATCAACTTCCCGGAACTGTTCGTGGAGTACGAACGCCTCGGGGTGGACTGCGTGTTGCTGTCGGCCTACCCGGTCGATTCGGTCTTCGAGGTCAAGGCCCGGGCGCATGCCGCGATCAACAACTACTGGCTGGCGATGGCCACGCCGGCCCAGACCACCGCTCTCCTCAACTCCGAACTGATCAGCCCGGACGGCGTCGTCCTGGCCCGGGCCGACGCCACGACCGAGCTGATCATCGGCGAACTGGACCGCGACGCACCCGAGTTCGACATCGCCCTCAACAAGGCCCGCCCCTGGCGAGCCGGCGCCCGCCAGGGCGACATCTACCGCAGCCGCCGCGTCTCCGATCCCCGGAGCGACAGCCCGGCCGACTTCGTCTGACGGGCGGACGGCGGCGCGTGCTCACTACGCGATCCTGCGCGGATCGGGAAAGCCGGTTCTCCGTAAATCCCTGAACTGCTGCGGCCTCCGAGCCGGCCTCCATCCACCGTCCACTCCGGCGGCCCAGGCGTTCGCCCGTTCGGTGGAAACCGGAGTCCCGCCGGTGCTCGTACGCGAACGGCGGCGACCGGAACGGCATCGTGGCTCCCGACCCGCACTCCAGGAGGACCTCATGCTCGGTACCGACTTCATCACCGGATCACCCAACTGGCTCGACCTCGGCAGCCCCGACACCGACGCGGCCGCCGCGTTCTACGGCGCCGTACTCGGCTGGCAGTTCGTCTCCGCCGGGCCCGACACGGGCGGATACGGGTTCTTCCAGGTGGACGGCAGGACCGTCGCGGCCCTCGGACCGCTCACCGAGGAAGGGGCGCGCTCCGCCTGGATGATCCATTTCAAGACCGACGACATCGCGGCCACCGTCCAGGCGGTCACGGCCGGCGGCGGCACCGTGCGGATGGAGCCCATGGACGTCATGGGCGAGGGCATGCTGGCGCAGGCCACCGACCCGCAGGGCGCGCAGTTCGCGCTCTGGCAGCCCGGCAGGACGGCGGGCCTGGAACTCACCTCGGCCCCGAACACCCTGCTCTGGGTGGAACTGCACGCGACCGACCCGGAGGCCGACATCGCCTTCTACCAGGGCCTGTTCGGCTGGCGCAGCCAGGACATGCAGGCCCCCGGCATGACGTACCGCGTACTGAGCACCAGCGCCGGCGACCAGCAGGACGCCTCCTTCGGCGGGGTCGCGCCGTTGAACCCCGGCGAGGGCGAACAGCCGCGCTGGGTACCGTACTTCCACTCGACGGACGTCGACGCCACGATCGACTCGGCACGCTCCAACGGCGGTTCCGTACTGATGCCGGCGGCGGACGTACCGGAGGTCGGCCGCATCGCCTGGCTCGCGGACCCCTTCGGCGCGGCCTTCGCCCTGCTGAAGCCGGACCCGCGGATGTGACGAAGAACGTGGGAGGGGGGCCGGCAAAGACGGCCGCCCCCCGTCACCCCAAGTGCGTGGCCGCGAACATCCGCAACACAGCCGGGAGTACGACCACGGAAGGCCCCGGTTCCGCCAACGCCTTCGCCAGGTCCGACTCCAGTGCCTCCGGCGACGTACGCACCCCAGGCACCCCGAACGACTCCGCCAGCGCCACATAGTCCGGCCGGGTCAGTTCCGTCGCCGTCGCCTCGCCGAACGCGTCCGTCATGTACTCCCGCAGAATCCCGTAGCCGCCGTCGTCGACGATGAGCCACGTGACGTTCAGGTCGTACTGCTTGGCCGTCGCCAACTCCGCGATCGAGTACAGCGCGCCCCCGTCCCCCGACACCGCCAGCACCGGCCGCGTGGGGTCAGCCGCAGCCGCGCCCAGTGCCGCCGGGAAGCCGTAGCCGAGGCCGCCCGCGCCCTGGGCGGAGTGGAGGTGGTTGGGGCCCTTCGCGTCGAACGCCGACCAGGCCCAGTAGGCGAGGATCGTCATGTCCCAGAAGGACGGGGAGTCGGCCGGCAGGGCCCGGCGCACCGACTCCAACACGCCCTGTTCCAGGGTCAGTTCCTGAGCGACGATACGTTCCCGGACGCGGCCGAGCAGCTCGGCCACCCGCTCCGCCGCCGTCGGATCAGGACGTTCCGTCACCGTCTCCAACAGCGCCTGCACCGCGTGCCACGCGTCCGCGTGGATGCCCAACGCCGGGTGGTTCGACTCCAGTTTGCCGAGGTCCGCCTCGATCTGGATCACCCGGCCGCGCGGGGCGAACGTGTGGTAGTTCGAGGACAGTTCACCCAACCCCGACCCCACCACCAGCAGTACGTCCGCCTCCTCCAGGAAGTCCGTCGTGTGGCGGTCCTCGAGCCAGGACTGGAGGGACAGGGGGTGCGTCCACGGGAACGCGCCCTTGCCGCCGGGGGTCGTGACCACCGGAGCCTGAAGCTTCTCCGCCAGCTGCCGCAGCTTCTTCGACGCGTCCGCCCGTACGACTCCCCCGCCCGCGATGATCGCCGGACGGGAAGCCTTCGACAGCAAGTCAGCCGCCACGGCGGTCAGTTCGGGGCGCGGGACCAGGTCCTCCGGGGTCGCGTCCACCGCCGTCACCACGGGGAGTTGGGTCTCGGCCAGCAGGACGTCCTGCGGGATCTCCACCCACACCGGGCCGTGCGGGGCCGTCAGCGCGGACTTCCACGCCTCCGCGATCGCGGACGGGATCTGTGACTGCGTGCGGACCGTGTGCACCGACTTCACCACGCCCCTGAACGAGGCGGACTGGTCCGGGAGTTCGTGCAGATAGCCGTGACGGCCGCCGCCCAGGCCCGCCGTCGGGATCTGGCTGCTGATCGCCAGGACGGGGGCCGAGGCCGCGCGTGCCTCCTGGAGTGCGGCCAGTGACGTCAGCGCACCCGGCCCCGTGGACAGCAGCAGCGGTGCCGCCTCGCCCGTGATGCGGCCGTACGCGTCCGCCGCGAACCCGGCGTTGTTCTCCACCCGCAGGCCGATGTACCGCAGGTCGGAGCGGCGCAGCGCGTCGAACATGCCGAGCGCGTGCTGGCCGGGCAGGCCGAAGACGGTCGTCGCGCCGAGGCCCGCCAGGGTCTCCACGACCAGGTCGCCGCCGTTGCGCCCGGGGGGCGGGTTCAGCGCGGCGGTGATCTGCGCGGCCGTGGGGCGGAGTTCCAGGTCGTGGTCGTGGGTCACTTCGAACGGGCCTCGGCAATCTGACGGGACATGATGGTGATCAGGTCGTACGCGGTGTGGGACGCGGCCACCGACGTGATCTCGGCGTGGTCGTACGCCGGTGCCACCTCGACGACGTCCGCCGACACCAGGTTGCAGGATGACAGGCCGCGCAGGATCTCCAGAAGTTCGCGGGAGGTCAGGCCGCCGGCCTCGGGCGTGCCGGTGCCGGGCGCGTGGGCCGGGTCGAGGCAGTCGATGTCGATGGAGATGTAGAGGGGGCGGTCCCCGATGCGCTGGCGGAGCTGGTCGGCGACCTCGTCGGCGCCGCGCCGGTAGACGTCGGCGGACGTGACGATGCCGAAGCCCATCTTCTCGTCGTCCTTGAGGTCCTGCTTGCCGTACAGCGGGCCGCGGATGCCGACGTGCGAGAGCGCCTCGGTGTCGAGGATGCCCTCCTCAACTGCCCTGCGGAACGGCGTCCCGTGCGTGTACTCGGCGCCGAAGTACGTGTCCCAGGTGTCGAGATGGGCGTCGAAGTGCAGCAGGGCCACCGGGCCGTGCTTCTTCGCGACGGAGCGGAGCAGCGGCAGCGCGATGGTGTGGTCGCCGCCCAGGGTCATCAACCGGGCGCCGGTGTCCAGGAGTTGGTCCGCGGCCTCCTCGATCGTCTCGACGGCCTCGTTGATGTTGAACGGGTTCGCCGCGATGTCACCGGCGTCCGCGACCTGCGCGAGGGTGAACGGGGACGCGTCCTGCGCCGGGTTGTACGGCCGCAGCAGCCGGGACGCCTCGCGGATCGCGTTGCCGCCGAAGCGCGCGCCCGGCCGGTAGGAGACACCGGCGTCGAACGGCACCCCGACCACGGCGACATCCGCGCTGCCGACCTCGTCCAGCCGCGGCAGCCGGGCGTAGGTCGCGGGCCCGGCGTAGCGCGGGGTGCGCGAGGAGTCGACGGGGCCGCGGGGCGTCTCGTTGCTGGTCATGGGGACTGCCTTCTTTCCTACGCTTCGTCGCGTATGGGCTTCTTGTGCGTCTGCTACGACTCTACTGGTGGGCGGCGACCGGCTCGGACGCCAGTTCGGGGGCGCCACGCCCGGCGAGCCGCTCCCGCCAGGCGGCCAGTACCGCCGCGTCGGTCGCGGGCGTCGCGAGCGACACGGCGACGTAGGCGGCGAGGGACGCCAACAGGCCGTAGTAGACAGGCTCGTTGGCGAGGATGCCGTAGCCCGCCATCAGGCCGACGACCGCGAGGCCGCCGACGGCGACGGAGGCGAGCGCGCCCTGTGCGGTACCGCGCTTCCACAGCAGGCCGCCGAGGATCGGGACGAGGAGACCGCCGACGAGCAGGTTGTACGCCACGGTCAGCGCTTCGACGACGTTGTTGAGCGCGATCGCCGTGACGATCACCGCGACGCCCATGACGAGGATGAAGGCACGGTTGCCGCGCACCTCGTCGTGCTGCTCCTCCTCGCCGTCCCGCGTGACGGCTCCCCGCAGCTTGGACCAGATGTCGTTGTTGGCGACCGTGGCGCAGGCGATCAGCGCGCCGGAGGACGTCGACATCACGGCGGCGAGGGCGGCGGCCAGCACCAACCCCCGTACACCGACCGGGAGTTCGTCCTTGACGATGGTCGCGAAGGCGTCGTCCGCGCTGCCGAGGTTGGGGTAGAGGACCTTCGCCGCGGTGCCGATGACGGCGCCTGCGAGGGCGTAGACGAGACAGTAGGTGCCAGCGACCGTGCCGCCCCACTTGGCGGTCCTGTCACTGCCGGCCGTGAACACGCGCTGCCAGATGTCCTGGCCGATGAGCATGCCGAACGTATAGATCAGGACGTAGGTGAAGATCGTCTCGCCGCCGATGCCCAGCGGGTCGAAGTACCCGGTGGGCAGCTTCGCCTTCATCTCGCTGAAGCCGCCCGCCTTGACGACCGCGATCGGAAGCAGGAGCAGGAGCACGCCGATCGTCTTCACCACGAACTGGACCATGTCCGTCAGCGTGATGGACCACATGCCGCCGAGCGTCGAGTACGCGACGACGATCGAGCCGCCGAGGACGATCGCGACCGTGCGGTTCATGTCGAAGAGGACGTCGAAGATCGTGGCGTAGGCGATGGTCGAGGTGACCGCGAGCATCAGGGTGTAGGCCCACATGACCACGCCGGAGATCACTCCCGCGCGGCCGCCGTACCTGAGATCGAGCATCTCGGAGACGGTATACACCTTGAGGCGGGCGATGCGGGCGGAGAAGAAGACGGAGAGGGCGAGCAGGCCGAGGCCGATGGTGAAGACCATCCACGCCCCGGACAACCCGTACTGGTAGCCGAGGCCCACCCCGCCGATGGTGGACGCGCCGCCGAGGACGATGGCGGCCATGGTGCCGGAGTACATGACGGGACCCAGGCGGCGGCCCGCGACCAGGAAGTCGCTCTTGGTCCTGGCGCGGCGCATGCCCCACCAGCCCATGGCCAGCATGCCGGCCAGGTAGACGACGATGACGGTGTAGTCGACGGCCATACGGGGGCCTCCTTCGCGCACTCTCGGGGTCGTCCCGATGTCTCGGGGGGCTTGCGTCGCGACTGACCCTAGGTGGCCGGAAAGCGGCTGCGAAGTGTACGTTTCATCCATTCGAGCACGAGGTGATGGAGGAAACGTCCACCATGCCGGACCTCACGATTCCCCCGACGCCCCCTACACCTCCCGTACCCCTCACCGCCCTCCTCGCCCGCGAGGACCTGGGGCTGCGGCAGATCGCGGGGCCCACCGACCCGGACATCGTCATCCACTGGGCGCACACGTCGGAGATGCCGGACCCGTATCCGTATCTGCTGGGCGGTGAGCTGCTGCTGACGGCGGGCGTCCACATCCCGGAGGCGGCGGGCTCCGGCACGTACTTCGCCGACTACGTCTCCCGGATCGTCGAGGCGGGCGGGGTGGCCCTCGGCTTCGGCGTCGCGCCGGTCCACGACACCGTACCGAGGGCCCTGGTCGCGGCCTGCGACCACTACGACCTGCCGCTCCTCGAGGTCCCGCCGCCCACCCCCTTCTCCCGCGTGGCCCGCGCGGTCTGGCAGCTGATGGCCCAGGCCCGCCTCGCCGAACTCCGCCGCGTCACCGAGGCCCAGCAGAGCCTGGCGGCAGCGGCCTCCCGCCCCGATCCGGTCCCTTCGGTGCTACGGCAGCTCGCCCAGCGGGTGAGCGGCCGGGCGGTGCTGTACGGGCCCGACGGCACGGAGATCGCGGCGGCGGGGCGGGGGGCGGCGGGAACGGAGGCGCTGGCAGAGCTGGCGCAGGTGGTACGCCCCTCCGAAACGCCCGCCTCCGCCACGCCCCCCGCCTCCGCCACCGACACCGTCCCCGGCGCCCATCTCGCGGCCTACGCCCTGGGTACCGGTCAGGGTTTCGTCCTAGGGGTCGCCGCCCCGCACCGCGACCCCGGCGACCACACCATCGCCTCCGTCGCCGCCGTACTGCTCTCCCTCCTCACCGGCGAACACCAGAGCCGCACGGGAGCGAACCGTTCGTCGGCGCTGGTACGACTGCTGCTGGGCGCCGCACCGGAGGAGGTCGCGCCGCTGCTCGGCACGGACCGGTGGGTCGTCGTGCACGCGGCGCCCGACACCCCTGTTTCCGACCCCGTCGCCGCGTCCGCGCTCGGCGCCGCCCTCGGTTCCGCGCTGATCGACCTGACGCCGGAGGTAGTACGGGTACTGGTCCCCGCCGACCGCGAACCCGGCCCGCAGCCCGGCTGGACCCTCGGTGTCAGTGCCCCCGTAGCTCCACAGGACTGGTCCGCCGCCGACACCCAGGCGGCCCGCACCCTGGCCCGGGCCCGTGCGACCCGCGCCCCGCTGGTCCGGCACGGCGCCGCCGGCCGCCCCGGCCTCGCCGGACTGCTCCCCCACGGAGAGGCCGAGGCACACGCCCGCACCCTCCTCGCCCCGCTCGCCGCGAGCCCCGCGCTCACCGAGACCCTGCGCACCTGGCTGTCCCTGCACGGGAGTTGGGACCGTACGGCGGTCGCGCTGGCCGTGCACCGCAACACCGTGCGGCAGCGGATCGCCCGGTGCGCGGCGCTGCTGGACGCGGATCTGGACGATCCGGACGTACGGATGGAGCTGTGGTTCGGCCTGCGCCATCTGTGAGCGGGGGGGCGAGTGATCCACATCCCAGCGTGCGGGACGTCGGGCACCGGCACAGCCCGCTGCTCCACAATGGGAACCATGCCGATACCCGGGACCCCAAGCCGCGCCGAGCTCGTCGATCACCTTGTGAAGACCCGTATCGCGGGCGACGTAGCCACCCCCCGCGAGAACAACCTCTCCCACTACCGCAAGCTGGCCAACGGCGACCGCCACTACTGGCTCGGCCTGGAGCTCGGCAACCGCTGGTCCGACGAGCAGGACGTGCTCGCGGTGATGGCGGAGCGGGTGGGGGTGAACGACGATCCCGAGTACCGCTACGGCCAGGACACCATCGACCCGGAGCTGACGGTCGCGGCGCTCGACCGCCTCGCCGCGCGGCTGCGCAAGGCGGCCGACGGACAGCAGCGGGTCCTCTTCGCCACCGGCCACCCGGGCGGGCTGCTCGAAGTGCACCACTCCACGGCCGCCGCGCTGCGCACGGCCGGCTGCGAGATCGTGGTGATCCCGGAGGGGCTGCAGACGGAGGAGGGATACGTCATGCAGTTCGCGGACGTGGCCGTCCTGGAGCACGGCGCCACGCTCTGGCACACGCACTCCGGTGAGCCGATGAAGGCGATCCTGACCGCCATGGAACGCGAGGGCCGCCCGCTGCCCGACCTCGTCGTCGCCGACCACGGCTGGGCGGGCTACGCGGGCCGCCACGGCGTCGACTCCGTCGGCTACGCGGACTGCAACGACCCGGCGCTCTTCCTCGCCGAGTCCGAGGGCACTCTCCAGGTGGCCGTCCCGCTCGACGACCATGTGGTCAGCCCCAGGTACTACGACCCGCTGACCGCGTATCTGCTGGCGGAGGCGGGACTGTCCTGACCGCCCGGCTCAACTCCCCTCTCACGGCCAGGGGTTGAGCCCTTCGGCCCGTCGCTGCGCGTACCCGGGTGTCGGGTCGAGATAGACCCGGTTCACCGAGGGGAACGCCTCCCGCAGCCGCTGCTCGGCCTGTTCGCAGGCCCACTCGATCTGCGCGGCACTCGACCGGTCCCGGAAGTCGATCTTCGCGGCGACCAGTGCCTCGCGCGGGCCCTGCACGAGGGTCGTCAACTCCAGTACGGCTTCGATGTGTTCGACCCCGAGCAGCTCTTCGCGGATGCGGTCCCGCATGGCCTTGGGCAGCGGGCGGCCGATGAGGAGTTCGGCGTTGGAGCGGCCGAGCACCCAGGCGACGTAGAGCAGGAGCAGGCCGATGCAGAGGGACGCGAGGCCGTCCCAGACGCCGGAGCCGGTGAGCTGTCCGCCGAGCAGGCCGCCGGCCGCGAGGACCAGGCCGACCAGGGCGGCGGAGTCCTCCAGTACTACGGCCTTCACCGCGGTGTCGGGGGTGTAGCGGAGGTAGCGCTTGAAGGAGGCGTCGAAGCGGGCCGCCTCGCCGCGCGCCTGGCGTACGCCCGTCCGCAGGGAGTAGCCCTCCAGGAGGAAGGCGACGCCGAGCACGATGTAGGAGATGAGCGGGTCGCCGAGGTCCTCGCCGGCGACCAGGGTGTGGATGCCGTCGTAGATCGAGAAGACGGCGCCGCCGACGAAGGTGGCTACGGCGGCGAGCATCGCCCAGATGTAGCGCTCGGGGCCGTAGCCGAGGGGGTGTTCCTCGTCGGCGGGTTTCTCGCTGCGCTTCAGGGCGGTGAGGAGGAGGAGTTCGGTGACCGTGTCGGCGACGGAGTGCGCGGCCTCGGAGAGCATCGCGCTGGAGCCGCTGATGACGCCCGCGACCGCCTTGGCCAGCGCGATCCCCAGGTTGGCGACGGCCGCGACGATCACCGTGAGGGTGGACTCGCCGCCGCCCTCGGTTTCCTCTGCTTCTGCCATGCCCCTCAGTGTTCCCGAGGAACCCGCACGACACCCTCCTGGATGACCGAAACGGCCAGCCGACCGTCCTGGGTGTAGATCCGGGCCTGCCCGAGCCCGCGCCCGCCGTACGCCGACGGCGACTCCTGGTCGTAGAGCAGCCACTCGTCCGCGCGGAACGGCCGGTGGAACCACATCGCGTGGTCGAGCGACGCTCCTACGACATCCCCTACGGCCCAGCCGCCGCGGCCGTGCGCGAGGAGGATCGAGTCGAGGAGGGTCATGTCGGAGACGTAGGTCGCGAGTACTACGTGGAGCAGCGGGTCGTCCACGAGCTTGCCGTTGGTGCGGAACCAGACCTGGGAGTGCGGTTCGCGCGGTTCGCCGAAGCGGCCGTACGGCGGGTCGTCGACGTACCGGAGGTCGATCGCCTCACGCGCCTCCAGGAATCGTTCAACGATCCTCTGATCGAGGTGGTCGTAGCCGAGCAGCCGCTCACGGCCCGTGGGCACCGTCTCCGGGTCGGGCGCGGGTGGCATGGGAGCCTGGTGGTCGAGGCCTTCCTCGTACGCCTGGAAGGACGCCGACAGCGCGAAGATCGGCCGGCCGTGCTGGACGGCGAGCACGCGGCGGGTGGTGAAGGAACGGCCGTCGCGGATGCGCTCGACGGTGTAGACGATGGGCGCTCCGGGGTCTCCCGTGCGCAGGAAGTACGCGTGCAGGGAGTGCGCGTACCGGTCGGCGGGGACCGTCCGTCCGGCGGCGACCAGGGCCTGGGCCGCCACCTGGCCCCCGAAGACGCGGGGGACGACGGCGGAGCGGGACTCGCCGCGGAAGATGTTCTCCTCGATCTGCTCGAGGTCGAGCAGATCGAGGAGATCCTGTAGTGCCTGGTTCATGGGGTTAGTTGTACCGGGCAGTAATTGCCGGGACCTTACAGACCCATGTCCTTGGCGATGATCGTCTTCATGATCTCGCTGGTGCCGCCGTAGATGCGGTTGACGCGGTTGTCCGCGTACAGGCGGGCGATCGGGTACTCGTTCATGAAGCCGTAGCCGCCGTGCAGCTGGAGGCAGCGGTCGATCACGCGGTGGGCGACCTCAGTGGTGAACAGCTTGGCGCTGGCCGCCTCGGCGGGGGTCAGCTCGCCGGCGTCCAGGGCCTCGGTCGCGCGGTCGACGACGGCCTCGGCGGCGTCCACCTCGGCCTGACAGGCGGCCAGTTCGAACTTGGTGTTCTGGAACGCGGCGACGGGCTGGCCGAAGACCACGCGGTCCTGGACGTACTGCTTGGCGAACCGGACGGCGGCCTTGGCCTGCGCGTAGGCGCCGAAGGCGATGCCCCAGCGCTCGGAGGCGAGGTTGTGGCCGAGGTAGTAGAAGCCCTTGTTCTCCTCGCCGAGGAGGTCCTCGACGGGCACCTTGACGTCGACGAACGCCAGCTCGGCGGTGTCGGAGGTCTTCAGGCCGAGCTTGTCGAGCTTGCGGCCGACCGAGTAGCCCTCGGCCTTGGTGTCCACCACGAAGAGGGAGATGCCGTGGCGGCGGTCCTCCTTGGTGGACGGGGAGGTGCGGGCGCAGACGATCATGCGGTCGGCGTGCACACCGCCGGTGATGAAGGTCTTGGCGCCGTTGAGGACGTAGTGCGTGCCGTCCTCGGAGAGCTTGGCGGTGGTCTTCATGCCCGCGAGGTCGGAACCGGTGCCCGGCTCCGTCATCGCGATGGCCCACATCTCCTCGCCGGAGACGAACTTCGGGAGGTACTTCTTCTTCTGCTCGTCGTTGGCGAGCAGCTTGATGTAGGGCAGGCCGAGCAGCACGTGCACACCGGAGCCGCCGAAGGAGACACCCGCGCGCGCGGTCTCCTCGTAGAGGACGGCCTCGAACTTGTACGAGTCGATGCCCGCGCCGCCGTACTCCTCGTCCACGCGGATGCCGAAGACGCCGAGCTCGGCGAGCTTGTAGTAGAACTCGCGCGGCGCCTGGCCGGCGGCGAACCACTCGTCGTAGACGGGGACGACCTCGGCCTCGATGAAGGCCCGCAGGGTCTCCCGGAACGCCTCGTGGTCCTCGTTGAACACAGTACGGCGCACCGCCGCCACCTCCGCATGGATACCTGACGCATTTCTAAGCGCTTGCTCAGAACATCACGGTACCGGCGAGTAGGGGGAGCGTCCAGCGGATCGGGCACGTAACGCTCGTCACGCCGCCTTTGCCCACCCACCCGCCCGACTCGGTGGGCCGAGAGGGCCCGACACGGGGCTCTGCCCCGGACCCCGGGGGCTGCTCGCCCTCGCCCTCGTCGCCGGCCGCGGCTGCATCCGTCGACCGCACCCGGTCCGCAGCCTGCGGCCCGACCCCTTCCGGTCTTCGGCCCTTGGACCTTGGCTTGCGGTTTTCGGCTTCGCGCCTCCAGCCTCCAGCCTCCGGCTTGCGGCTTCCGGCTTCCCTCTCTCGCCCGTCGGCCCCGGCCCGGCTTCGCCCCCGTCACCCCGCCGAAGCCGCCGCCCCGAACGCCCCGCGCGCCATCCGATGCAGCAGTTCCGCCGTCGCCCCCCGCCCGGGGAGCGAGCCCGGTCGACCCAGGTGCGGCGTCGAGTTGAGCAGGCCGAAGACCGAGTGGACCGCTGATCGCGCGCTGGGTTCGGCCAGGTCCGGGTAGACGTCCCGTACGACCTCCACCCACAGCTCCACGTACTGGCGCTGGAGCTGGCGGACCAGTTTGCGGTCGGTGTCGCGGAGGCGGTCCAGTTCGCGGTCGTGGAGGGTGATGAGGGGGCGGTCGTCCAGGGCGAAGTCGATGTGGCCCTCGATGAGGGAGTCGAGGAGGGTCTCCGAGGAGGTCACGCCCTCCGCCTCGGCCAGTCGGCGCTTCGCGCCTGTCAGGAGCTGGCCGCTGATGCCGACCAGGAGTTCCGCGAGCATCGCGTCCTTGCCGGGGAAGTGGCGGTAGAGGCCGGGGCCGCTGATGCCGACCGCGGCGCCTATCTCGTCGACACCGACGCCGTGGAATCCCCGCTCGGCGAAGAGCCGCGCGGCCTCCTTGAGGATCTGCTCGCGGCGGGTGGGGGCGTCGGTTCTCGTGGTCATGAAAGCAATTCTAGACAGGGAGGTTAGCGGTCGTTAACCTGGAGGGAATGGTTAACGCTCATTAACAGTCGAGAGCAGCCGATCGCTGTGCGAGGGGACCACAGAATGCAAGAGGCACCGGAGCTGACGAGCGCGGCCGATCCCGCGTCGGAGGCGTGGCGGGCCAACGAGTCGGCGCACCGCGCGTTGGGCGAGGAGCTGCGGCAGAAGCTCGCTGCGGCCCGGCTCGGCGGGGGTGAGCGGGCCCGGGAACGGCACACCGCGCGCGGCAAGCTGCTCCCCCGCGACCGCGTGGACACGCTTCTCGACCCCGGCTCACCCTTCCTGGAGCTGGCGCCGCTGGCCGCCGACGGGATGTACGACGGGGCCGCCCCGGCCGCCGGCGTCATCGCCGGGATCGGGCGGGTCAGCGGGCGCGAGTGCGTGATCGTCGCCAATGACGCCACGGTCAAGGGCGGGACGTACTACCCGATGACCGTGAAGAAGCATCTGCGGGCCCAGGAGATCGCCCTGGAGAATCGGCTTCCGTGCATCTATCTCGTCGACTCCGGGGGTGCCTTCCTGCCCATGCAGGACGAGGTGTTCCCGGACCGCGAGCACTTCGGGCGGATCTTCTACAACCAGGCCCGGATGTCGGGGGCGGGCATTCCGCAGATCGCCGCCGTGCTGGGGTCGTGCACCGCCGGGGGCGCCTACGTCCCGGCGATGAGCGACGAAGCCGTCATCGTCCGGAATCAGGGGACGATCTTCCTCGGTGGGCCTCCCCTGGTGAAGGCCGCCACCGGCGAGGTCGTCACCGCCGAGGAGCTGGGCGGCGGCGACGTCCACGCGCGCGTGTCGGGCGTCACCGACCACCTCGCGGAGGACGACGCGCACGCCCTGCGGATCGTGCGGAACATCGCGGCCACGCTCCCCGCGCGCGGGCCGCTGCCCTGGGAGGTCACCGAGGCGGTGGAGCCGAAGGTCGACCCCTACGGGATCTACGGCGCGGTCCCGGTCGACTCCCGTACCCCCTACGACGTACGGGAGATCATCGCGCGCGTGGTCGACGGCTCCCGTTTCTCGGAGTTCAAGGCCGAGTTCGGGCAGACCCTGGTCACCGGCTTCGCCCGCATCCACGGCCACCCGGTGGGCATCGTCGCCAACAACGGCATCCTGTTCTCCGAATCCGCCCAGAAGGGCGCCCACTTCATCGAACTGTGCGACCAGCGCGGCATCCCGCTCGTGTTCCTCCAGAACATCTCGGGGTTCATGGTCGGCAAGGACTACGAGGCGGGCGGCATCGCCAAGCACGGCGCCAAGATGGTCACCGCCGTCGCCTGCGCGCGCGTGCCGAAGCTGACGGTCGTGGTCGGCGGCTCGTACGGCGCGGGCAACTACTCGATGTGCGGCCGGGCGTACTCCCCCCGCTTCCTGTGGATGTGGCCCGGCGCCAAGATCTCCGTGATGGGCGGCGAGCAGGCCGCGTCGGTCCTCGCGACCGTGAAGCGCGACCAGTTGGAGGCGCGCGGCGAGTCCTGGCCCGCCGAGGACGAGGACGCCTTCAAGGACCCGATCCGGCAGCAGTACGAGCGCCAGGGCAACGCCTACTACGCGACCGCCCGCCTCTGGGACGACGGGGTCATCGACCCCCTGGAGACCCGCCAGGTGCTGGGCCTCGCCCTGACCGCCTGTGCCAACGCGCCCCTGGGAGACCCCCAGTTCGGCGTCTTCCGGATGTGATGAGGGTGCCCGAGATGGTCGACATGTTCGAGACGGTCCTGGTGGCCAACCGGGGCGAGATCGCGGTCCGCGTGATCCGCACCCTGCGCTCGCTCGGTGTGCGCTCGGTGGCCGTCTTCTCCGACGCCGACGCGGACGCCCGGCACGTCCGGGAGGCCGACACGGCGGTACGGATCGGTCCCGCCCCGGCCACCGAGAGCTATCTGTCGGTCGAACGGCTCCTGGAGGCGGCGGCCCGCACCGGCGCGCAGGCCGTGCACCCCGGCTACGGCTTCCTCGCCGAGAACGCGGCCTTCGCGCGCGCGTGCGCCGACGCCGGGCTGGTCTTCATCGGTCCCCCGGCGGACGCGATCGCCCTCATGGGCGACAAGATCCGCGCCAAGGAGACGGTGGAGGCGGCCGGCGTTCCGGTCGTCCCCGGCGGCCGCGACCCCGAACTCGCCAAAGCAGCACATGAGTTGGGCGCGCCCGTCCTCCTCAAGCCATCCGCCGGCGGGGGCGGCAAGGGCATGCGCCTGGTCCGCGACCTCACCCTCCTGGACGACGAGATCGCCGCCGCCCGCCGCGAGGCCCGCGCATCCTTCGGCGACGACACGCTGCTCGTAGAGCGGTGGGTGGACCGGCCCCGCCACATCGAGATCCAGGTCCTGGCCGACGGCCACGGCAACGTCGTCCACCTCGGCGAACGCGAGTGCTCCCTGCAGCGCCGGCACCAGAAGGTCGTCGAGGAGGCCCCGAGCGTCCTCCTGGACGAGGCCACGCGCGCGGCGATGGGCGAGGCGGCGGTCCAGGCGGCCCGCTCGTGCGGGTACGCGGGCGCGGGCACGGTGGAGTTCATCGTCCCCGGGAACGACCCGTCGTCGTACTACTTCATGGAGATGAACACCCGCCTCCAAGTGGAGCACCCGGTCACGGAGTTGGTGACCGGACTCGACCTGGTGGAGTGGCAGCTGCGGGTCGCGGCGGGCGAGCGGCTGCCCTTCGCACAGGAGGACATCACGCTCACCGGGCACGCGATCGAGGCCCGTATCTGTGCTGAGGACCCCGCGCGCGGGTTCCTGCCCTCCGGCGGCACGGTGTTGACGCTGCACGAACCCTCCGGCGACGGCGTCCGCACCGACTCCGGGCTCTCCGAGGGCACCGAGGTCGGCAGCCTCTACGACCCGATGCTCTCCAAGGTCATCGCCTACGGCCCCGACCGCGCGACCGCGCTGCGGAAACTCCGGGCCGCCCTCGCGGACACGGTCACCCTGGGCGTGCCGACGAACGCCGGTTTCCTACGGCGGCTGCTGGCCCATCCGGCGGTCGTGGCGGGCGAGTTGGACACCGGGCTCGTCGAGCGCGAGGCGGACTCCCTCATCCCGGACGAGGTGCCCGAGGAGGTCTACGAGGCGGCGGCCGCCGTACGGCTGGACGCTCTGCGGCCGACGGGCGAGGGCTGGACCGACCCGTTCTCGGTGCCGAGCGGCTGGCGGCTGGGCGGTGCTCCGAAGCCCGTCGGATTCCAGCTGCGGGTGACCGAGCCCGTGGAGTACGTCCCGCGCGGCACCCACGCCGTCACCGCGGACCAGGTCGCCGTCACCCTCGACGGGGTCCGGCACACCTTCTGGCGGGCCGGTGACTGGCTGGGCCGGAACGGGGACGCCTGGCAGGTGCGGGACCACGATCCGGTGGCCGCCTCCCTCAGTGGGGCCGACCGCTCCGGTGCCGGTTCGCTGACCGCGCCGATGCCGGGGACGGTGACCGTGGTGAAGGTCGCCGTAGGAGATCAAGTGACCGCCGGGCAGAGCCTGTTGGTGGTCGAGGCGATGAAGATGGAGCACGTCGTCTCCGCGCCGCACGCCGGCACCGTCGCCGAACTCGATGTGACCCCCGGCGCGACGGTCGCCATGGACCAGGTGCTGGCGGTCGTCACACCCCTGATCGACACACCCCTGATCGACACACCCGTGATCGTCACACCTGCGGAGGAGGACCAGTGACACTCCCGATGGTCGTACCGGCCCCCGATCTGCCCGCGCGGGTGCGCATCCACGAGGTGGGGGCCCGTGACGGACTCCAGAACGAGAAGTCGACCGTGCCCACCGAGGTCAAGGCCGAGTTCATCCGGCGGCTGGCCGACGCGGGCCTGACCACCATCGAGGCCACCAGCTTCGTCCACCCCAAGTGGGTGCCCCAACTGGCCGACGCCGAGCAGTTGTTCCCGCTCGTGCGGGACCTGGAGGGCGTGCACCTGCCCGTCCTCGTGCCGAACGGTCGTGGCCTGGACCGGGCCCTGGCCCTGGACGCGAACCGCGTCGCCGTCTTCGCCAGCGCCACCGAGTCCTTCGCCAAGGCCAATCTCAACCGCACGGTGGACGAGTCGCTGGCCGTGTTCGCCCCGGTCGTGGCCCGCGCCAAGGACGAGGGCGCCCATGTGCGCGGCTATCTCTCGATGTGCTTCGGCGACCCCTGGGAGGGCGAGGTCCCCATCGCCCAAGTGGTGCGGGTCTGCCGGGCGTTGGTCGACATGGGCTGCGACGAGCTGAGTCTCGGCGACACGATCGGCGTGGCAACTCCCGGGCATGTCCTGGAACTTCTCGCCGCGCTCAACGAACAGCACGTCCCCACCGATGTGTTGGGCGTGCACTTCCACGACACCTACGGCCAGGCCCTCGCCAACACCCTGGCCGCCCTCCAGCACGGCGTCACCACCGTGGACGCCTCCGCGGGCGGCCTCGGCGGCTGTCCGTTCGCCAAGTCCGCCACCGGCAACCTCGCGACCGAGGACCTGGTGTGGATGCTCCAGGGTCTCGGCATCGACTCCGGAGTCGACCTCGGCCGTCTCACCGCCACCAGCGTGTGGATGGCCGAACAACTGGGCCGACCCAGCCCGTCCCGCACCGTCCGCGCACTCGGTAAAACGACACAGCCCCACAAGGAGCAGTGACCGCCATGGACCACCGTCTCTCCCCCGAGCTGGAAGAACTCCGCCGTACGGTCGAGGAGTTCGCGCACGACGTGGTGGCGCCGAAGATCGGCGACTTCTACGAGCGGCACGAGTTCCCGTACGAGATCGTCCGCGAGATGGGCCGCATGGGCCTGTTCGGGCTGCCGTTCCCCGAGGAGCACGGCGGTATGGGCGGCGACTATCTGGCCCTCGGCCTGGTCCTGGAGGAGCTGGCCCGCGTCGACTCGTCGGTCGCTATCACCCTGGAGGCGGGCGTCTCGCTCGGCGCGATGCCGATCCATCTCTTCGGCACCGACGCCCAGAAGGCCGAGTGGCTGCCCCGGCTGTGCTCCGGCGAGATCCTCGGCGCCTTCGGGCTGACCGAACCGGACGGCGGCTCCGACGCGGGCGCGACCCGGACGACCGCCCGGCTCGACCCGGACACCGACGAGTGGGTGATCAACGGTTCCAAGTGCTTCATCACCAACTCCGGTACGGACATCACCGGTCTGGTGACGGTCACCGCGGTCACCGGCCGCAAGCCCGACGGCAAGCCGCTGATCTCGGCGATCATCGTGCCGTCCGGGACGCCCGGCTTCACGGTCGCGGCGCCGTACTCGAAGGTCGGCTGGAACGCCTCGGACACCCGTGAACTGTCCTTCTCGGACGTCCGGGTCCCGGCGGCGAACCTGCTGGGCCAACAGGGCCGCGGCTACGCCCAGTTCCTGCGCATCCTGGACGAGGGCCGGATCGCCATCGCGGCCCTCGCCACCGGTCTCGCGCAGGGCTGCGTCGACGAGTCGGTGAAGTACGCCAAGGAACGGCACGCGTTCGGGCGGCCGATCGGCGCCAACCAGGCCATCCAGTTCAAGATCGCCGACATGGAGATGAAGGCCCACACCGCCCGCCTCGCCTGGCGCGACGCGGCCTCCCGGCTGGTCGCCGGCGAACCCTTCAAGAAGGAGGCGGCCCTCGCCAAGCTGTACTCCTCCACCATCGCCGTCGACAACGCCCGCGACGCAACCCAGGTGCACGGCGGCTACGGCTTCATGAACGAGTACCCGGTGGCCCGCATGTGGCGCGACTCCAAGATCCTGGAGATCGGCGAGGGCACCAGCGAGGTCCAACGGATGCTGATCGCCCGCGAGTTGGGCCTCGCGGGCTGAGAGGCGGCCAGACCCGTTCGGGGGCAGGGCGGCGCCGCGTCCTGGCCACCGAAGACCGGCCGGCGTACGCAAGGGCCACATCCGCACCGACTGCCGCTGCAGCGATGGTGCCGGTTCCCCGACGGGCGGCGCCGCGCATGATCGCTTCGACTTCCGCGCCGAGCTCGGCGGCCATGCCCTCGTGGCGGCGCGGGACCGTCATTGCCGTGTCGGCCCGGCCCGCGAAGATCCCTAGACCGGCTCTGGAGCCGGGCTGCCCAGCCCCACCGACAACTCCGCCGAGATCAGGGCCACATGCCGGTAGGCCCGCTCGGCGGCGGCCAACACCCTGTCCTGTACGGCGGGTTCGCCGAGCGCCCGGTCGAGGCGCTCGGTGAGGGCAGCCCAGCGGGCGCGGTCGCCGCTGCCGTAGTACGAGGTGCCGTTCCCGTCCGTGAGCCGGTACGCCTCGGTGACGTACCGGAGCAGGAAGAGGGCGCCGAGGGTGGAGCCCTCCAGCACGTAGAGGTAGCCGAGGAGTTCGGTGGCGCCGGAGTGCCGGATCTCGTCGGCGAACTCCGTGGCGGCCGGGCAGGGCCGAAGGACTGCACCGAGGGCGAGGAAGTGGCGCAGGTCGCGTTCGAGAAACGGGAGTTTGGCCAGGTCCGGCGACCACACCGAGGCTACGGACGGGCAGGTGGCGCGGGCCAGTTCGGCCTCCAGCGCCTCCAACACCACGCGGTAGGCGGCGAGTTGGCCGACATAGCGGTCGAGCGGGAGGGTTCCGGCGAGCATCGCGGCGGCGAACTCGGTGCTCTCCAGGGCCTGGTGCCAGGTCCGGGTGCCGTTCCTCAGCCGTTGGGTCGCCCTGTCCGTCATAAGCCGCTCCGCTGCCGGACCGTCGTGAGCAGACGGTCGATGAGGTGGCCCTTGCGTTCGATCGTCACGTCGAAGTAGGCGGCGCTGCGCTCGGAGCGGCACACCCCGTGGACGGTGTCCTTCGCGGCGCGCTTCAGGGCCACGGCCTCCTCGGCGAGCGCCAGCAGCGTCCGCTCCAGTTGCGGGTGACCGAGAACGTACCGTTTGAATTCCGCTTCGGGCGGTGCGCCGTCGAGAAGTTCCAGAAGGACCCGGTTGCCGAGGCCGTCGAAGTCCTCGTGGGTGTTGGCGCCGCCGAGTTCCGGTACGAAGTCGGTCAGGTCGTTGAACAGCTGGCTGGCGAGGCCGAGTTGGCGCATCGCGCCGTCCAGGGCGAGCCGGTCGTCCTCGACCACCCGCAGTCCCGCGAGCGCCGCGTCGAGCGGCATCCGGAACAGGGTGCCGGTCTTGAGCGCGGCCGTCTCCTCCCAGAAGCCGACCCGGACGGCACGCGGCGCGGCCAGCAGCTCGGCGCGGGTGAGCGCCGTCCGCGAGGACATGTCGACGGCCTGCCCGGTGAAGCCGTCGCCGACCGAGCGCACCAGGCTGTCCACGACGGCCGGGTCGGCCGCGTGCCGCAGCGCGGACATGATCAGCCAGGCGCCGGCGTTGAGGGCGAGCGGTGTGCCGTGCGTGGTGTGGAGCGCGGGTTCGCCGTAGCGGACGTCGCTGCCGTCCTGGATGTCGTCGAGGGCGACGGCAGCCTTCAGCAGAATCCTTACGGCAACTGCCGTGCGGCGGACGACGGCCAGCTCGGCGGCGGTTTCGTCCCGCTCGGCCGACTCACCGGGAAAACCCCGGTAGTTGCGGTAGGCCCAGTAGACCATCGAGGGGCGCAGCGGAGCCCGGCCGCCGGGTGTCGCGGCGGTGGGGGGCAGCGCCTGCTGGCCGATCTTCGAGCCGACGGCATCGGCGACCGGTTCGTACAGGGAACGCCGTAGTGCCGTGTCGTAGGCGGAGGCCGCCGCCCGCGCCGGGGCGGTCAGTGCGCCGAGGAACTCGGCGAGGTCGTCCTCCAGCAGTGCCGCGTCGCTCCGCACCACCGCGTCCACATCCGTCGCTTCCACCGTGGTAGCCACTCCACCTCCGAATGTCACCGAACATCAGTGCGCAGGGCTCGCTACGAACGAGCATGATCACAACGGACGGACGGGACAAGGTGGTTGAAAGCCAAAGTGCGCGGGGTGTGAACGGCGGCCACCCCCGCCCACTGGACATTCAGTGAGGTTAGGCTAACCTACCTTCGAATTGTCCGGCGGGTGCTCCACCCTGTTCGAAAGCAGCCACACATGTCCAACGCCCGTGCCACCCACCTCTCCCGCCGCGGCATCCTCGCCGCGGGCGGCGCCCTCGGCCTCGGCGCCGTACTCGCGGCCTGCGGGGACGAAGACGCGAAAAGCGGTGGCTCGGGCAAGGAGACGACGGCCGCGAAGTCCGGGCCGTGGAGCTTCAAGGACGACCGCGGCCAGACCGCGAAGACCGACAGGACCCCGGCGACCATCGTCTCCTTCATCGGCGTCGCCGCCGCGCTGCACGACTACGGCATCGAGTCCAAGGGAGTCTTCGGCCCGACCAAGCTGAAGGACGGCAAGGCCGACGTGCAGGCCGGCGACCTGGACATCAGCAAGGTCACGATCATCGGCAACGAGTGGGGCCAGTTCAACATCGAGAAGTACGCGGCCCTCTCCCCCGACGTCCTGATCACCACGATGTTCGACGCGGCCGGCACGCTCTGGTACGTCCCGGAGGAGTCGAAGAAGAAGATCCTCGCCGTGGGCGCGCCGACCGTCGGCATCTCGGCGTACGACGTCCAGCTGCCGACGCCGCTCGCGCGCATGCTGGAACTCGCCAAGTCCCTTGGCGCGGACACCACTTCGTCCACCATCACCGCGGCGAAGAAGCGGTTCGAGGACGCTGCCGCCCGGCTGCGCGCCGCGGCCAAGGCCAAGCCGGACATCAAGGTCCTCGCCGGTTCCGCGAGCCAGGACATCTTCTACGTCTCCGGGTCGAATCTCTCCATCGACCTCGAGTACTACAAGGCGCTCGGCGTGAACTTCGTCGAGCCGTCCGCCGCCGCGCTGAAGGCGAGTGGCGGCTGGTTCGAGAACCTCAGCTGGGAGAACGTCGACAAGTACGGGGCGGACATCATCATGATGGACAGCCGGACCTCGGCGATTCAGCCGGCCGATATTACCGAGGGCACGTGGAAGAAGCTGCCTGCGGTGAAGGCGAACCAGGTGATCGCCCGCAATCCTGAGCCGATTCTGTCGTACGCGAAGTGTGCGCCGTTGCTTGAGGATCTGGCTAAGGCCATCGAGAACGCGAAGAAGGTCAGCTGAGTTTGGGGTGGTTTCGCTTTGTGGGGAGCTGCGGGCCGGTGGGGGCTGGTCGCGCAGTTCCCCGCGCCCCTTTAAGCCTCACGTTTCTTTGAAGGAACCCCTATGACCGGCCCGTTCCGCTTCTTCTCACTCCATGTCGTGCGGACGGAGCGGCTCGGGCCGTCTCTGGTCCGGGTGACCTTTGCCGGGGACGACCTGGCCTGCTTCCACTCCGACGGGTCCGATCAGTCCCTGTCGCTCTTCCTGCCGCATCCGGGCCAGTCCGAGCCCGCCGTGCCCTACGAGCTCGGTGACGGGTGGTGGCAGGCCTGGCGTGAACTCCCGGACGACGTGCGGGCGGTGATGCGGTCGTACACGCTTCGCGCGCTGCGCCGCGAACCCGACGAGATCGACATCGACTTCGTGCTGCACGAACCCGCCGGGCCAGCCTCCCGGTGGGCCTCGCGCGCCCGCGCCGGATACCGGGTCGTGCTGCTCGGGCCGGCCGTCGCGGACAACCGGGCCATTCGGTTCCGGCCGCCGGAGGACACCGATCTCGTGGTCGTCTGGGGCGACGAGACCGCTGTCCCCGCCGTGTCCGCGATTCTCGAAGCGCTGCCCGCAGGTATGCCTGCGCGGGTGTGGCTGGAGGTCCAACATGCCGGTGATGTACAGGACTTGGTGACCGCGGCCGACGCCGAGGTGACCTGGCTGGTGCGGGAGAACCAGGGCGCCGAGGGGTCCCCCATGGCCCTCGGCGCCCTGCGCGCTGCCCAACTCCCGTTCGCCGAGCGGCCGTACGTCTGGATCGCGGGTGAGTCCGGTCAAGTGAAGGCGCTGCGGCGGCACTTCGTGAGTGAGCGGGGGTTCGACCGGCGGCGGGTGACCTTCGTGGGGTACTGGCGGCAGGGGCTCAGCGAGGAGCAGTTGCGCGAAGCGGGGTGAGAGGCGGCCGATGCGTGAGTGACGGCTGTCACGGGAGGGGTGGGTTCCGAAAGATCTAAGTTAGGTTAGCCTTACCTAAGTTCAAATCCGTCCCCACCCCGGAGGACCCCCACATGCGCTCGCACCTGCTCAATGACACGACTGCGGAGCACTACCGCCGCTCCGTGACTCAAGGCGTGGAGCGGGTGGCGGCCAAACTCGCCACCACGGAACGGCCGTTCACCGGCGTCACGGTCGACGCCCTCTCCCCCCTCATCGACCGGATCGACCTCGACCGTCCGCTGCACGACACCGCCGCGGTGCTCGACGAGCTGGACGAGGTGTACCTGCGTGACGCGATCTACTTCCACCACCCCCGCTATCTCGCCCACCTCAACTGCCCGGTCGTCATCCCCGCGGTGCTCGGCGAGGCGGTGCTCTCCGCCGTCAACTCCTCCCTGGACACCTGGGACCAGTCGGCCGGCGGCACCCTCATCGAGCGCAAGCTGATCGACTGGACGAACGAGCGGATCGGCCTCGGACCGCACGCCGACGGGGTGTTCACCTCCGGGGGCAGCCAGTCCAACCTCCAGGCGCTGCTGCTGGCCCGCGAGGAGGCCAAGACCGACAGCCTGGCCAAACTACGTATCTTCGCTTCCGAAGTGAGCCACTTCAGCGTGAAGAAGTCGGCGAAACTGCTCGGCCTCGGGCAGGACGCCGTCGTGTCGATACCCGTCGGCGCCGACAAGCGAATGCAGACGGTCGCGCTCGCCCGGGAGTTGGAGCGCTGCAAGAACGCCGGGCTCGTGCCCATGGCCGTCGTCGCCACCGCCGGCACCACCGACTTCGGCTCCATCGACCCGCTGCCCGAAGTCGCCGAGCTGTGCGAGCAGTTCGGGGTGTGGATGCACGTCGACGCGGCCTACGGCTGCGGGCTGCTCGCCTCTCTCAAGCACCGGAGCCGGATCGACGGCATCGAACGCGCCGACTCGGTCACCGTGGACTACCACAAGTCCTTCTTCCAGCCGGTGAGTTCGTCCGCCCTGCTGGTCCGCGACGCCGACACCCTGCGCCACGCGACCTACCACGCGGACTACCTCAACCCGCGCCGCATGGTGCAGGAGCGCATCCCCAACCAGGTCGACAAGTCCCTCCAGACCACCCGCCGTTTCGACGCGCTCAAGCTGTGGATGACGCTGCGCGTGATGGGCGCCGACGGCATCGGCCAACTCTTCGACGAGGTCTGCGACTTGGCCGAGGAGGGCTGGAAGCTGCTCGCCGCCGACCCGCGGTTCGACGTGGTCGTCGAGCCCACGCTCTCCACCCTCGTCTACCGCTACATCCCGGCCGCCGTCACCGACCCGGCCGAGATCGACCGCGCCAACCTGTACGCCCGCAAGGCCCTGTTCGCCTCCGGTGACGCGGTGGTCGCGGGCACCAAGGTCGCGGGCCGCCACTACCTGAAGTTCACCCTGCTCAACCCCGAGACGACGGCCGACGACATCGCCGCCGTCCTCGATCTGATCGCCGGCCATGCCGAGCAGTACCTGGGAGAGTCCCTTGACCGCGCTTCCTGAACCCGCCACCAAGACCTACGACTTCGTGGGCATCGGGCTCGGACCCTTCAACCTCGGCCTCGCCTGCCTCACCGAGCCCATCGCCGAACTCGACGGAATCTTCCTGGACTCTAAGCCCGACTTCGAGTGGCACGCGGGCATGTTCCTCGACGGCGCCCACCTCCAGACCCCGTTCATGTCCGACCTGGTCACCCTCGCCGACCCGACCTCGCCGTACTCCTTCCTCAACTACCTGAAGGAGAAGGGGCGTCTGTACCCCTTCTACATCCGCGAGAACTTCTATCCCCTGCGCGTCGAGTACGACGACTACTGCCGCTGGGCGGCCAACCGGCTCACCAACGTGCGCTTCAGCACGACTGTCGCCGAAGTGACGTACGAGGACGAGGTCTACGTCGTCCGGACCGAGGGCGGTGACCTCTACCGCGCCCGGCATCTGGTCCTCGGCACCGGCACCCCTCCCTACCTCCCGGAGGCCGTCGCGGGTCTCGGTGGCGACTTCATCCACAACTCCCGCTATGTGCAGCACAGAGCGGAGTTGCAGGCCAAGGAGTCGATCACGCTGGTCGGCAGCGGGCAGTCCGCCGCCGAGATCTACTACGACCTGCTCAGCGAGATCGACGTCCACGGCTACGAGTTGAACTGGGTGACACGGTCGCCGCGCTTCTTCCCGCTGGAGTACACGAAACTCACGCTGGAGATGACCTCCCCGGAGTACATCGACTACTTCCACGCGCTGCCCGAGCAGACCCGCTACCGCCTCACGGCCGAGCAGAAGGGCCTCTTCAAGGGCATCGACGGCGACCTCGTCAACGACATCTTCGACCTGCTCTACCAGAAGAAGGTCGGCGGGTCCGTTCCCACCCGGCTGCTCACCAACTCCTCGCTGAACGACGTCACTTACCGCGACGGCGTCTACGAACTCGGTCTGCGCCAGGAGGAGCAGGAGAAGGACTACACCCTGCGCTCGCAGGGCCTGGTCCTCGCCACCGGCTACAAGTACGCCGAGCCGGAGTTCCTCAAGCCCGTGCACGAGCGGCTGCGCTACGACTCGCAGGGCAACTTCGACATCGCGCGCAACTACTCGATCGACACCACGGGCCGGGGCGTCTTCCTCCAGAACGCCGGCGTCCACGCGCACAGCATCACGTCCCCGGACCTGGGCATGGGCGCGTACCGCAACTCGTACATCATCCGTGAGCTGCTCGGCACCGAGTACTACCCGGTCGAACAGACCATCGCGTTCCAGGAGTTCGCCGTATGACCTTCACCTTCCGCCCCCTGGACCCGCTGCGGGACGCCGAGCTGCTGCACCGCTGGGTCACCCACCCCAAGGCCGCATTCTGGATGATGCAGGACGCGAAACTGGAGGACGTCGAGCGCGCCTACATGGAGATCGCCGCCGACGAGCACCAGCAGGCGCTGCTCGGGCTCCAGGACGGGGTGCCCGTCTTCCTGATGGAATACTACGACCCGCGGCATCGCGAACTGGTCGGCCTGTACGAGCCGTTGCCCGGTGATGTCGGCATGCACTTCCTGACACCGGCCACCGAGACGCCCGTCCACGGCTTCACCCGCGCGGTGATCACCGCCGTGATGGCCCGGCTCTTCGAGGACCCGGCCGTCGCTCGTGTCGTCGTGGAGCCGGACGTGTCCAACACCGCCGTGCACGCCCTGAACGAGGCGGTCGGGTTCGTGCCCGAGCGCGAGATCCAGAAGCCGGAGAAAATGGCCCTGTTGAGCTTCTGCACCCGCGAACAGTTCTTGGCGGCGACGGCGGTGTCCGCATGAGCCTCGCCGACGCCGTCGCCCACCTCTCCCCCGAGCGCTGGGAGAAGGCCAACCGCCAGCTGATCCGCAAGGCCCTCGCCGAGTTCGCGCACGAGCGGCTGATCACTCCCGAACCGGCCGCGCAGGACGGCGACTTGTACGCCGTCCGCAGCGACGACGGCCTGACCCGCTACCGGTTCACCGCCACCCGCCGCGCACTCGACCACTGGCAGATCGACGCCGACTCCATCACCCGTCACCGCGACGGCGCCGAACTCCCCCTCGCGGCCCTGGAGTTCTTCATCGAGCTGCAGAAGTCGCTCGGCCTGAGCGAGGCGATCCTGCCGGTCTATCTGGAGGAGATCTCCTCCACCCTCTCCGGCACCTGCTACAAGCTCACCAAGCCGCAGCTCCCGGTCGCCGAGCTGGTGACGAACGACTTCCAGGCCATCGAGACCGGGATGACCGAGGGCCACCCCTGCTTCGTCGCCAACAACGGGCGGCTCGGCTTCGGCGTCCACGAGTACCTCTCCTACGCCCCCGAGACCGCGAGCCCGGTCCGGCTGGTCTGGCTGGCCGCGCACCGCTCACGGGCGGCGTTCACGGCGGGTGTGGGCATCGAATACGAGTCGTTCGTCAAGGGCGAGTTGGGCAGCGCCACGCTGGACCGCTTCCGCGCCACCCTCACGGACCGGGGTCTCGACCCCGACGACTACCTCCTCATCCCCGTCCACCCCTGGCAGTGGTGGAACAAGCTCACCGTCACCTTCGCCGCCGAGGTCGCCCGCGGCCTCCTCGTCTGTCTCGGCGAGGGCGACGACGAGTACCTCGCCCAGCAGTCCATCCGAACCTTCTTCAACAGGTCCAACCCCGAGAAGCACTACGTGAAGACGGCCCTGTCCGTCATCAACATGGGCTTCATGCGCGGACTTTCGGCCGCCTACATGGAGGCGACCCCGGCGATCAACGACTGGCTCGGCCAACTCATCGACAACGACCCGGTGTTGAGGTCCACCGGCCTGTCGATCATCCGCGAGCGGGCCGCCGTCGGCTACCGGCACCTGGAGTACGAGGCCGCGACCGACCGCTACTCGCCGTACCGCAAAATGCTCGCCGCCCTGTGGCGCGAGAGCCCGGTCTCCTCGCTCCGGGACGGCGAGTCCCTGGCGACGATGGCCTCGCTGGTGCACCTGGACCACGAGGGCGCGTCCTTCGCCGGCGCACTGATCGAGCGGTCCGGGCTGACCCCGGTGGAGTGGCTGCGGCGCTATCTGCGGGCGTACTTCACCCCGCTGCTGCACAGCTTCTACGCCTACGACCTGGTGTTCATGCCACACGGCGAGAACGTGATCCTCGTCCTCAAGGACGGTGTCGTCCAGCGCGCGATCTACAAGGACATCGCCGAGGAGATCGCCGTCATGGACCCGGACGCGGTGCTGCCGCCGACGGTGGAGCGGCTGCGGGTCGAGGTCCCCGAGGACAAGAAGCTCCTGTCGATCTTCACCGACGTCTTCGACTGCTTCTTCCGCTTCCTCGCCTCCAACCTGGCCGCCGAGGGCGTCCTGGAGGAGGACGACTTCTGGCGTACGGTCGCGGAGGTCACCCGCGAGTACCAGGACTCGGCGCCCGAACTCGCCGACAAGTTCCGGCAGTACGACATGTTCGCCCCCGAGTTCTCGCTGTCCTGCCTCAACCGGCTCCAACTGCGCAACAACGAGCAGATGGTGGACCTGGCGGACCCCTCCGGCGCGCTCCAGCTCGTCGGCACCCTGAAGAACCCCATCGCCGGGTTCTGACCACACAAGCAGGCGGGCACCCCGGGGTACGGTCCCCCGGGGTGCCCGCCCTCTTCATACAGACAGCTCAACTACCGTGCAGGCCAGGGCACTTGGGGCGACCGGTAGTAGTCGATCCCGAGCGCGTCCCAGCGCGGTGCCTGCGCCGCGAGCCGGACCTTGTAGGTGTCCCAGTCGTGCGTCGAGGCCGGCGACCAGCCCAGCTCGGCCACGCCCGGCAGCCGGGGGAAGGCCATGTACTGGATGTTCGCGTCGGTCACGATGGTCTCCGACCACAGCGGCGCCTCGACGCCCCGGATGGCCGAACTCGGCGCCCCGGGAAGGTAGTTGCCCGGGTCCCAGTCGTAGGACCGCTTCACCTCGACCAGGCCCGCCCAGTCCTGGCCGAGCGGGGTGTCCTCGGTGTACTTCATGTCGAGGTAGACCCGGTCGGCGGGCGAGAGGATCAGCCCGGTGCCGTTCTTCGCGGCCTCGGCGACCTGCGCCTTCTCGGCGGCGTCGGTGTCGTCGAGACCCCAGTACTGGGCGAGGGCGCCCTTGATCGGATGCGCGCCGGTGATCTGGTGCCAGGCGATCACCGTCTTGCCGTACTTGGCGACGATCGGCTGCACCCGGTCCATGAACTTGACGTAGTCCTCATGGCTGGTGGAGTGCGCCTCGTCCCCGCCGATGTGGAGATAGCGGCCCGGGGTGAGCGCGGCCAGCTCGCGGATCACGTCGTCCACGAAGCTGTACGTGACGTCCTTGCCGACGCACAGCGAGCTGAAGCCGACGTCCGTGCCCGTGTAGAGCGGGGGTGCCACGCCGTCGCAGTTCAGGTCTGCGTAGGAGGCGAGGGCCGCGTTGGTGTGGCCCGGCATGTCGATCTCCGGGACGACCTCCAGATAGCGGGAGGCCGCGTACCGGACGATCTCCTTGTAGTCGTCCTTGGTGTAGTAGCCGCCTGCGCCACCGCCGACCTGGGTCGAGCCGCCGTAAGTGGCCAGCCGGGGCCAGGAGTTGATGGCGATGCGCCAGCCCTGGTCGTCGCTGAGGTGCAGATGCAGCTCGTTGATCTTGTAGAGCGCCAACTCGTCGATGTAGCGCTTGACTTGGGCGACCGTGAAGAAGTGCCGGGAGGCGTCGAGCATCGCGCCGCGGTAGGCGTAGCGCGGGGAGTCCTCGATGGTGCCGCCCGCGATCCGCCAGGGGCCGGGCTGCACGGAGTTCTTCTCGACGGCGGCGGGCAGGAGTTGGCGCAGGGTCTGGACGCCGTGGAAGAGCCCGGCCGGCCTGCTCGCCGTGATGGTGACACCGGAGGCGGTGCTGTTGAGCCGGTAGCCCTCGGCGCCGAACGTGCCCTTGGCCAGGCGGAGTTGGATACCTCCCTTGCCCCGCGAGGTGACCGGCAGCCGGTAGCCGGTGGAGGGGCGCAGGATGCCGGCGAGGTACTCGCCGATCCGGCGCGACTCGCGTGACTCGCCGACGCGGATACGGGTGGCGCTCGTGATCCGGTACGGCTGTCCGCCGGGCGTGACGGACGCGGGCGCCGGGACCACCCGGCCCAGCGGGGTGACGGCGGCGGGCTCGGCGGAGGGCGCGGCGCCGACGACGGACACGCTCGCGGCGGCGACGAGCAGCAGCGAACCGAGGAGGCGGGTCGTTCTGTGGCGCTGTCTCACAAGGTGTCTCACAAGCGGTCCCTTCCATGCAGCCGGACAGGTACAGACCATTCTGTCGCCAAGGCGATGGAACAATCCCTGCTATGGCGGAAATCATCCAGAAGGACGGCACCTGGATCTTCGACGGCGACGCCCTGCGGCTGACTCCCGGACGGGACAAGAACGTCGGCCTGTTCCGCAGGACGCTGGGCGAACTCGTCGTCCCCCTGGGCGCGTTGGCGGGCGTCTCGTTCGAGCAGGGCCGCAGGTCGGGGCGGCTGCGACTGCGGCTGCGCGACGGCGCCGACCCGCTGCTGCACGCCACCGGCGGCCGGCTCGCCGAGGGCGACGACCCCTATCAACTGACCGTGGAGTCGGACCGGTACGGCGTCGCCGAGTACTTCGTGGACGAGGTGCGCAACGCCCTGCTGCTCGACGGCGTTCCGGCGGACCCGGTGGCCGAGTACCTGCTGCCGGGCCCGGCCGTGCCGCTCTCCGTCTCCGCCGGGGACGGCACCGCGAGCTTCGACGGCGAGCACGTGCGGCTGGAGTGGAACTGGAAGACCGAGGACGCCAAGTCCGCGGCCGGTGCCCGCACTCTCGCCGTCACGGACCTCGTGGGCGTGGAGTGGCGGCCGTCGGCCGGTCTGGAGAACGGCTACATCCGCTTCGCGGTGCGCCACGCGCCGACCAAGGCACCGCCCAAGTACGACCCCAACTCAGTGGAGTTGTGGGGCTTCAAGAAGGACCCGCTGATGGCCCTGATCGCCGCGGCCGTCCAGGCCCGGCTTCCGCACCCGGCCGCCGAGACGGACGCACGACATGAACTGGCCGCGCCCACCCAGCAGTTGACGACCGCGGCGGAGGACAGCCACGACGCTCTGCTGCGGCGGCTGCGGGAACTCGGCGAGCTGCACCGGGACGGGGTGCTCACGGACGAGGAGTTCTCGATGGCCAAACAGGCGGTCCTCAAACGCATGTGAGGACCGCCTGCTCGCTGAATTGCGCCCCGCCTTCTGGGCGTAACTCGGTCGTGTCGGGCCTTACTTGGCCTTGCGGGCGACCGTGAAGCGGTCGATCTCGGCGCCGGTCTCGGCGATGCCGCGGACCGTCAGGGTGGCCGTACGGCCCTTGTGGGCGGGCTGGACGTCCACGCGCAGGAACGAGTAGTTGAGGTAGCGCACGCGCGACCAAGCGACCGTCTCGTTGACCTTGCCGTCCTTCGTGTTGATGAAGGCGGCCACGGAGTCGACGTCGGCGACGTGACCCTCGTAGGAGTCCGGGGCGGAGAACGCGTACAGGCTGCGGCCGGCCGCGCCCGCCGTCACGTAGACGACACCCTCGGTCTCCGGGTACGCCGTGCCGCCGATCGGCAGCTTCTTGACGACGGCGTTCTTCTTGATGACGTCGGTGCGCTCGTACTGGTGGTTGTGGCCGTTGATGACCAGGTCCACCGTGTACTTCTCGAACAGCGGCACCCACTCGTCGCGCACTCCCCCCTCCGAGGAGTGCGCGGTGGAGGTGCAGTACGCGCAGTGGTGGAAGAAGATCACCACGAAGTCGATGTCCTTGGACGCGCGGAACTTCTTGAGCTGCCCCTCCAGCCACGTGGTCTGGGTGCCGCCCGAGATGCCGAGGTTGGCCGGGATCTCGAAGGACACGTCGTTGGCGTCCAGCGAGATGACCGCCGTGTTGCCGTAGACGAAGGAGTAGACGCCCGGCAGGTTCGCCTTGTCGGGGCCGTTGTCCGGCAGGTTCCAGCGGGCGTCCTCGCCGCCGTAGCCGTTGGGCGAGTACCAGGCCTCCATGTCGTGGTTGCCGTAGGCGGGCATCCACGGCACGGACTTGGCGACCGACTCGGTCTGGGCGAGGAACTGGTCCCAGACGCGCGAGTCGAAGCCGGTGTCGGCGGTCTTGCCCGCGCCGGCCGGGTCGGCGTAGCAGATGTCGCCGGCGTGCAGGTGGAAGGCCGGGTTCTGGCCCAGCAGCAGGCTGTTGTTGGCCAGGCCGTGGTAGCCGACGCCCTCGTCGCCGAAGGCCGTGAAGGTGAACGGCACGGCGCGGTCGGGGGCCGTCCTGAACGTGCCCAGCGTGCCGAGCAGGTGGGCCTCGGCCGGGTCGAAGCCCGCGTGGCCGACGCCGTAGTAGTACGTCTTGCCCGGACGCAGGTGCGTCAGCTTGGCGTGCAGGTAGTACTGCGTGTGGTCGCCGCTCGCCCCGACGCCCGCCGGGGTGTAGAGCGTGCGCACCTCGGCCTCGATCTTGCGGGAGAGGTCCCAGGGGTGCGCGCCTATGCGAACGAACGGCTTCTTGACGTTGGTCGGGACCTGCCAGGAGACCGTGACCTCGGTGCTCGGGTCGTTGCCGAACGCGAGGTGGCGGCCGAACGGGGAGACGAGGGCCCCGTCGATCGACTCGCTGGAGGAGGCGGCGGCATAGGTGGCGGAGGCCTGGCTGGGGACGGCCGCCTGGGCGACCGCGCCCGGGACGAACACGCCGCCGGCGACGGCGCCGAGGGTCACGGCGCCGCCTCTGATCATGGTGCGCCGGGAGAATTTCGAGCGTAGGTACTCGTGCTGCTCAGCCATGCTCATACGCTCGGCGAGCTCTTCGGGTACTCCCATACGAGGAATGTCCATGGCGTCTGAAACTCGTCCATATGAGCGACGTAACACAAGACACAGGATGGACAGCTTGCGAACAGAGTCCCATAAGACATTCAACAGGCCGCTGCCCGATATCGGGCAGGATTCTTGCAAACCTTCCCCCGGTACCCCAGGATCTACCGGGTGCACGACGAACTCGTTGATCATCTGACGCGCTCCACGACCCTCAACCGGGGCGAGGCGCTGCGGGTGATCCAGGACGTGCTCGCGTACTTCGACGAGACGACCGAGGACTACGTCCGTCGCCGCCACCGCGAGCTCCAGGCCCAGGGCCTGGTCAACGCGACGATCTTCGACCGGATCGAGGCGGACCTGAAATACCGGGCGGTCGCGCCGCCGGAGCTCACGCTCAGGCAGCTGCGCCGCATCGTCTACGGCTAGGAATACCTATATATGTGCGGAATCGTCGGATACATCGGCAAGCGTGACGTTGCTCCGCTTCTGCTGGAGGGCCTGCAGCGGCTGGAGTACCGCGGCTACGACTCCGCGGGCATCGCCATCACGGCTCCCAAGACGGCCGGCCTGAAGGTGGTCAAGGCCAAGGGCCGGGTCCGTGACCTGGAGGCCAAGGTCCCGGCGCGCTTCAAGGGCACCACCGGCATCGCCCACACCCGCTGGGCCACGCACGGCGCCCCCTCCGACGTGAACGCGCACCCGCACCTGTCGGCCGACAGCAAGGTCGCCGTCGTCCACAACGGCATCATCGACAACGCCTCGGACATCCGGAAGAAGCTCGAGGCGGACGGCGTCGAGTTCCTCTCCGAGACCGACACCGAGGTCCTCACCCACCTCATCGCCCGCTCCCAGGCGGAGACCCTCGAGGAGAAGGTCCGCCAGGCACTCCGGGTGATCGAGGGGACGTACGGCATCGCCGTCCTGCACGCCGACTTCCCCGACCGCATCGTGGTGGCTCGAAACGGCTCCCCGGTGGTCCTCGGCATCGGCGAGAAGGAGATGTTCGTAGCCTCGGACATCGCCGCACTCGTCACCCACACGCGCCAGATAGTGACCCTCGACGACGGCGAGATGGCGACCCTCAAGGCCGACGACTTCCGGACATACACCACCGAGGGCACCCGCACCACGTCCGAGCCGACCACCGTCGAGTGGGAGGCCGCCTCCTACGACATGGGCGGCCACGACACCTACATGCACAAGGAGATCTTCGAGCAGGCCGACGCCGTGGACCGCGTGCTGCGCGGCCGCATCGACGACCGCTTCTCCACCGTGCACCTCGGCGGCCTCAACCTCGACGCCCGCGAGGCCCGGCAGATCCGCCGCGTCAAGATCCTCGGCTGCGGCACCTCGTACCACGCGGGCATGATCGGCGCCCAGATGATCGAGGAGCTGGCCCGCATCCCCGCGGACGCCGAGCCGGCTTCTGAGTTCCGCTACCGCAACGCGGTCGTGGACCCCGACACCCTCTACATCGCGGTCTCGCAGTCCGGTGAGACGTACGACGTCCTCGCCGCGGTCCAGGAGTTGAAGCGCAAGGGCGCCCGGGTCCTCGGCGTGGTGAACGTCGTCGGCTCGGCGATCGCGCGCGAGGCGGACGGCGGCATGTACGTGCACGCGGGCCCCGAGGTCTGTGTCGTCTCGACCAAGTGCTTCACCAACACCACAGTGGCGTTCGCCCTGTTGGCCCTCCACCTCGGCCGCACCCGCGACCTCTCGGTCCGCGACGGCAAGCGCATCATCGAGGGCCTGCGCAAGCTGCCGGCCCAGATCTCCGAGATCCTCGACCGCGAGGACGAGATCAGGAAGCTGGCGGCCGAGTACGCCGAGGCCCGCTCGATGCTGTTCATCGGCCGAGTCCGCGGCTACCCGGTGGCCCGCGAGGCCTCCCTGAAGCTCAAGGAGGTCTCGTACATCCACGCCGAGGCCTACCCCGCCTCGGAGTTGAAGCACGGCCCCCTCGCCCTGATCGAGCCCGCCCTCCCCACGGTCGCGATCGTCCCCGACGACGACCTGCTGGAGAAGAACCGCGCCGCCCTGGAGGAGATCAAGGCCCGCAGCGGCCGCATCCTCGCGGTGGCCCACCAGCACCAGGAAAAGGCCGACCAGACGATCGTCGTCCCGAAGAACGAGGACGAGCTGGACCCGATCCTGATGGGGATTCCCCTTCAACTCCTGGCGTATCACACGGCGTTGGCACTCGGGCGGGACATCGACAAGCCGAGGAACCTGGCGAAGTCGGTCACGGTCGAGTAGAGGTTCTTTGTTCTTAGGGGCGCGGGGCT
>NZ_BARG01000003.1 GCF_000376565.1 Streptomyces hokutonensis
CGGCCAGCCCCGACGGCGCAGCAGTCAACCACCCACCGAGCCACCCCTGATCCCATCCCCCTCACAAGAAAGCCCCGCCCCAGAATCCCGCCGCTTCCTGGCCAAAGCCGCCCTGATCACCGCCGTCCTCTCGATCACCGGCTCCCTCCTGGGCCTCGCCAGAGACCAGTCCCTCGCCCGCCTCTTCGGCGCCGGCAGCGAGACGGACGCCTTCCTCGTCGCCTGGACCGTCCCCGAGTTCGCCGCCACCCTCCTCATCGAGGACGGCCTGGCGTTCGCTCTGATCCCGGCCTTCAGCATGGCGCTGGCCCGCAGAGCGCAAGGCGCCCCCGGCGACCCGGTCCGCACCCTGGTGAAAGCCACCCTCCCCCGCCTCACCCTGGCGTTCGTCGCGGTATCGGCACTGTTCATCGCAGCGGCCCCCTACCTGGTCGAGGCCCTCGCCCCGGGCCTGCCCAACCCCGCGCTGGCGGTGAGCTGCACCCGCATCACCGCGACCTGCGTCCTGAGCTTCGGCCTGGCCGGCTACTGCAGCGCGGCGCTCCGCGCCCACCGCCGTTTCGTCGCCCCGGCGGCGATCTACGTGGCGTACAACATCGGCATCATCGCCGGGATGTACGCCTTCGGCGCCCACTGGGGCGTACGGTCGGCGGCGCTCGGCGTGGCCGCGGGCGGCTTCCTGATGGTGCTGACCCAACTGCCCGCTCTGGTACGCCAGTTGAGAAGCCACAAGCCGACGCTCCCGGACACCGTCGCCGACGACACCACCGAGACCCCCCGTCCGATGAACTTCGCGTTGATGGCGACGGTGCTGCTCTTCGCGCTCTGCCGCCAGTCCCAGGTCCTCATCGAGCGCTTTCTCGCCTCCCACCTCCCCGCCGGCGCCATCTCGCATCTGAACTACGCGCAGAAGGTCGCCCAGATGCCGATGGTGCTGTCGCTGATGCTGTGCACGGTGACCTTCCCGGTGGTCGCGCGGGCGCTCGCCGAGGGCGACACGGAGAAGGCCCGCAACCGGGTGGAGCGGGACCTCGCGCTCGCCGCCTGCCTGGTGCTGCTGGGCGCCGCCACGGTGATCGCGTGCGCCCCGCAGATCATCGAACTCCTCTTCCAGCGGGGCGCGTTCACCGCCCACGACACCGCGGCCACGGCCGGTGTGATGCGGGTGTACGCGCTCGGTCTGCTCGGCCAGACCCTGGTGGGCGTCCTGGTCCGTTCCTACTTCTCGGCGGGCCGCCCCACCTGGTTCCCGGTCGGGGCGATGGCGGCCGGCATCGTCGTGACCTCCTGGATCGGCGCCTGGACGGTCGGCCCCTGGGGCGTCATCGGCATCGCGATCGCCAACGCCACCGGCATCACCGTCACCGCCGTACTCCTGCTGTGCGGCAGCGGCCCGCGCAGTGTCCCGATCCGCACCCGGCAGGTCCTGGTCGAGCTGAGCCGGCCGGTGCGCGCGGCGGCGGTCGCGACGGTCGCCGGGGCCTTCGCCGCCCGCGCGATGCCCTCACCGCTGCTCGGTCTCGTCGTCGGCAGCGCGGCCGTCACCGTCGTCTTCGTCCTGCTCGGCCGGGCCCTGGGCGCCCAGGGCTTCGCACCCGCACTGGAATCCGTCCGCTCCGTCACACGAAGGCTCATCCATGGCCGCTCCCGCTGATTCCCCGACCACCGGCAGTCGCGTCACGGGCCCGGTCCCGTGGGTGGCGATGTACCACTCCGTGGGCGACTGCTCCGACGACCCCTACCGCGTCACGGTCACCCCCGACCGCCTGGACCGGCAGCTGCGCTGGCTGAGCCGGCGCGGGCTGCGGGGCGTGTCCATGGCCGAGCTGCTCGCCGCCCGCGCCCGGGGCGAGGGCCACGGCCTGGTCGGGCTCACCTTCGACGACGGCTACGCCGACTTCGTCGACAACGCCCTCCCCGTGCTGGCCCGTTGGGACTGCGGCGCCACCCTCTTCGTACTGTCCGGCCGACTCGGCGGCGACAACGCCTGGGACCCGCTGGGCCCGCGCAAACCGCTCCTCACCGCGGACGGCATCCGCCGGGCCGCCGCCCAGGGCGTGGAGATCGGCTCGCACGGCCTGACCCACGTCGACCTGACCAAGGCGGACGACGCCACGCTGAAGGCCGAGGTCGCCGAAAGCCGTTCCGTACTCGCCGAGTTGACCGGCACGACCGTCGACGGCTTCTGCTACCCGTACGGCACGATCGACGCCAGAGCCGTGGCCGCCGTACAGGAAGCCGGTTACACCTACGCCTGCGCCATCGACCCCGGCGACCTCAGCGGCCGGCACGCCTTCCCCCGCGTGCACATCGGCCAGAACGACAACGCCGTCCGCCTCTTCCTCAAGTACCGGCTGCACGGACTGCGCCGCCGTCCGGTGGAGGGTCCCGCATGAAGGCCCTGCACATCATCACCGGGCTCGGCATCGGCGGCGCCGAGCAGCAACTCCGGCTGCTGCTGCGCCACTTGCCCGTGGACTGCGATGTCGTGACGCTCACCAACCCGGGCGCGGTCGCCGACGGTCTCACCGCCGACGGGGTGCGCGTCCACCACCTCGGCATGACCGGCAACCGCGACCTCGCCGCGCTCCCCCGCCTGGTGAAAATCATCCGCACCGGCGGCTACGACCTGGTCCACACCCACCTCTACCGCGCCTGCGTCTACGGCCGGCTCGCCGCCCGGATCGCGGGCGTGAAGGCGGTCGTCGCCACCGAACACTCCCTGGGCGACTCGCAGATGGAGGGCCGAAGCCTCAACTCCGGGGTCCGCGCCCTGTATCTCGCGAGCGAGCGTCTGGGCCGCTCGACGGTCGCCGTGTCCCCCACGGTCGCCGAACGCCTCAGGCAGTGGGGTGTGCCGGGCCCGCGCATCGAGGTCGTCCCCAACGGCATCGACCTGCCCCGCTTCCGCTTCGACCCGGTCCAGCGCCTGCGCACCCGCCAGCGCCTCGGCCTGCCGGAGGACGCGTACGTCGTCGGCGGCATCGGCCGGCTCGCGGCCGGCAAGCGCTTCGACGTCCTGATCCGCACCCTGACCCAACTCCCGTCCGACTACTGGCTGTTGCTGGTCGGCGGCGGCCCCGAGGAGAACCTCCTGCGCCGCACCGCCCACGACTGCGGAGTGGCCGACCGGGTGCTGTTCACCGGCGAACGCCCCTACGTCCCGGACGGCACCCCGGGCCCCGACCTGCCCTCCCTCACCTCGGCGATGGACCTGCTGGCCTCGCCGTCCCCCGAGGAGGCCTTCGGCCTGGCCGTCGTAGAAGGTCTGGCTGCCGGGCTGCCTGTGCTCTACGCCTCCTGCCCCGCCGTCGAGGACCTCCCGCCGCAGGCCGCCGCCGACGCGCACCGTGTCCAGGGCGGACCGGAGGTCTTCGCCCGCGCGCTGGCGGCGGCCCGCGCGCGGGGCCCGCGCCCGCGCACCGCGCCGGACGCCGCCCACCACTACTGCATCACCCGCAGCGCCGCCCAACTCATGGACGTGTACGCGGCGGTCTCCACCTCGTCGCCGTCCCCCGCACCCCAGGGAGCCAGTTCCTCATGACCGAGATCCGACAGCACCGTCCGCTCGCCCGCGCGAAGACCCTCCCGGCCTGGTCCCTCCTCGCGGCCGGCGCCGTGACCGGCGGACTCCTCGGCGCCGGCTACGGCCTCGCCAAGCCGCCGACGTACACGGCCACCAGCTACGTCATCGCCGTACCGACCGACAAGGCCGACTCCTCGACCGCGCTCGGCTTCGCGCAGGCCTACGGCCGGGTCGCCACCCAGCTCGCGGTGCTAGGCGACGCGCAGGTGTGGGCAGGGGTGCCGGTGAAGACGCTCCAGTCGAGCGTGCAGACGGCGACCTCGCCGGACGCACCGATGGTCGCCGTCACGGCCACCTCCTCGCGCGCGGACCTCGCCGCCGACATGGCCAACGCCGTGTCCCGCTCGCTGACCGCGCACGCGAACGACGCCAAGGCCTCCACTCACGTCGAACTCCAGACCTTCGCCCGCGCCATCAAGCCGGCCGGCCCCTCCTCGGCCTCGGCCGCGGTGACCGGTCTGGTCGGCGCGAGCGCGGGAGGCCTCCTCGGCGGACTGCTGCTCCTCGTCCGGCCGCGCCGCACCACCGACGAGACCGGCCGCCCGGCCTCCGTGCCCAGCCCGGCCACCGCGGCCGACGTCCTGTGACACCGGTGTACTCGACCGAACTCGTCACCGACGCCCAGGCCTTCGCCGAACTGGCCCCGGCCTGGGGCCGGTTGTACCGGAAGTGCGGCGCGGCGACCCCGTTCCAGTCCCACGCCTGGCTGCACTCCTGGTGGCTGTCGTACGGCCGAACGGGCCGACTGCGCCTGCTCGTTGTGCGCGAGGGCCGCGAACTCGTCGCCGCCGCGCCCCTGATGCTCGTCCGCCGTCCGGTCCCCTCGCTGGTCCCGCTCGGCGGCGCGATCTCCGACTACGGCGACGTCCTCCTGGACGACGACCACGGCGACCCGGCGGTCGCCGCGCTGACGGAGGGCCTCGCGTCCGCCGCCCGCACCGCGCTGATCGACTTCCGCGAGGTACGGCCCGGCGGCGCGGTCGAGCGCGTCTACGACCGCTGGCGCGGCCCGCGCCGCCGCGTCCACGACTCGCTCTGCCTGGAGCTGCCCGCCGTACCGATGGACGAGCTGGTCGCCCGTCTCCCCTCCTCCAAGGCCCAGCGCGTCCGCGCCAAACTCCGCAAGCTGACGGCATTGGGCGTCGAGCGCGCCGTCGTACAGCCGGACGGGGTGGACTCGGCACTACGGCGGCTGCTGGAGCTGCATCAACTCCAGTGGCAGGGGCGGAAGGTGACGTCCGAGCATCTGCAGACGCGGTTCTGCGAGCACCTGGTCCGCTCGGTCGGGCCGATGGTCCGCTCCGGGGACGCGGTCGTCACCGAGTTCCGGCTCGACGAGGACGTGGTCGCCGTAGATCTGACGCTGCTGTCGCGGCGGCTCGCGGGCGGGTATCTGTACGGCGCGCATCCGCGGCTGCGGGAGCGGAAGGCGGACGTGGCGGTGATGCTGCTCGACGCGTGCGCCGAGCACACCGGCACCGACGGGCCCGGCACGCTCAGTCTGCTGCGGGGCAACGAGCCGTACAAGCACCACTGGCGGCCCGAACCGGTCGTCAACCAGCGGCTGTTGCTGGCCCGGAAGCGCACTGCCCCGCTGATGGCGGCGGTCGTCTGCGACGTCGCCGCGCGCCGGCGGGGCAAGGCGTTACTGCGGAAGTGGAGGGAGCGCGGTGGCGACGGACCGTGAGCGGCCCGCCGCCACCTCTGGTTCAGCGGTCGCGCTGCCACCAGTCGAACTTCACGCACAGCTTCCCGCCGAGCCAGTACTCGACCCAGTCGCCGAGTTCCACGGGCGAGCAGTTGGCCGGGTGCGTCGGGGTGGGCGGTGTGGTCGGCTTGGGCGGCTCCGGGGTGACCGGCGTCGTGGGTGTCGTAGGTGTGGTCGGAGTCGTGGGTGTGGTCGGGGTCGGTTCCTCCGTACGGCCGAACAGGACCGAGCGGTAGACCTTGGACGACTTCGGGTTCTGGGAGCACTGCCACACACCGTGCGGGCAGTAGTCGGTCACCGTGTTGTACAGCGGCTTGTGCTCGTCCATCCAGGCGAGCATGCGCTTCATGTACTCCGCGTTGTCGCCATTGCGGAAGAGTCCCCATTCAGGATAGGAAATGGGCTTGCCGTGGGATTTGGCGAAGTCCACGTGTTCCTGGAGTCCGTAGGGCTCTTTCACCTGCTCGTCGAACGTCAGCCCGGACGGCTGGTCGTACGAATCCATTCCGACGATGTCGACCGTGTCGTCCCCCGGATAGCACTGCGTCCAGGGAACGGCGTCCCGGCCGCGGCTCGGAGTGAAGTCGAACCGGAATTTCTGGCCCGGCACCGAGCGCATCGTGGTGACGATCCTGTTCCAGTACTTCTTCCAGGCCTCCGGGTCCGGCCCGCAGCGAGAGGTGTACGTGGTGCCGTTCATCTCCCAGCCGAGCACGATCACCGTGTCCGGCACCTTCAGGTCGACCAGCCGCTGGGCCAGGGCCTTGAAGTGCTGATCGAACTGGCCGGCCGCGCCCAGCTGGAGCAGCCGCCGGACCTGCCAGTCGGAGACACCGTCCTCGTTGTGCTCCTGCATGGGCACGTTGAGGACGAGCATCCGGTCCGTCTTCTCCGTGCGCCAGTCCGCCCATACGTCGAGGAGGCCGGGGGCGCCCTCGATGTCGCTCCAGTGGTTGCCGGGCAGGTAGGTGTGGCCGACGCGCAGTTCGGCGCCGCCCAGCCAGCTGCTCAGCGCGGCCATCCGGGCCACACCGCGGGCACCGGAGTCGAGGAAGGCACCGAAGGCCGGAGTCTCCTTCGGCGCGGGCGTCTTCACCGGTGCGGCGATGGCCGGGGTCGTCGGCGCGGTGACCGCGGGTGCGGTGGCCGTAGGCGTGGCGGGCACGGTGCTCGTGGGCGCGGTGGTCACGGGAGCAGGCGGATCGGTGGCCCGCGCCACCCCCGCTCCCGCCGCGAACCCGGGACCCGACGCGAAAGCCGCCGACGCGGCGACCGTGGCCGCGACGAAGGCCAGCCGGGCGGTTCGGGACCGTCGTTGCTGTGGGGCCATGCCTGCTCCTCTCTCCACTCTCGTACTCCGTTCCGACTTTGCTTTTCCTTCTACTGACACTCAGTCATATGAATATGAATTACGCCACCGCCATTACGGCTTCCGAGTTCCTCCATCGCCCGCACGGGTGAACCGAACCGAAGGAAACAGTCCGTGTCGCTGCTCGACATCCGTGTCCCCGCAGTCCTGTTGCGGATCGACCGGAATCCCTTTCACCACGGAACGCTGGGGGCCGTGCGTTCGCTCGGCAGGGCGGGAGTGGAGGTGCATGTGGTCGCCGATTCCTCGGCAAGTCCCGTACGCAGCTCCCGCTTTGTCTGCCAGATGCATCCCCCGCCGGCACCCGGCGCCTCCCTGGCCGAGATCGCCGTCACGCTGCGCCGGGTGGCCGCGCGGATCGCGCGTCCCGCCGTGCTGATCGCGATGGACGACGCGAGCGCGATCGCCGTCGGCCGGCTGCGCGACGAGCTCGCGCCCTCCTATCTGCTGCCGCAGCAGCCAGGCGCGCTGGCCGAACGGGTCGCCGACAAGGCGGAACTGGCCGCCGTGTGCGCGAGCGCGGACATCCCGCACCCGGTGACGCTGATCCCGGAGAGCCCCGCGCAGGCCGCGAGCGCCGCCTGGCAACTCGGGCTGCCGGTGGTCGCGAAGTGGAGCCGGCCCTGGCTGGTGCCGTGCGGGACCGGGCTGCGCTCCACGGTGGTGGTGCACAGCGCGCAGGAGGCGCGCGAGTTGTATCTGCGCGCGGAGGAGGCGGGCAGCCGGCTGCTGCTGCAGGCGTTCCTGCCGTCCGGGCCCGATCGCGACTGGTTCTTCCACGGCTACGTCGACCGCACCGGCGCCGTGCGCGGCGGCGGCCCGGGCCGCAAGCAGCGGGCCTGGCCGCGCGGGGCCGGTCTGACGGCGGTGGGCCGCTGGACGCCCAACCCGCAGGTGCAGGCGCTCGCCGAACGCCTCACCGCCGAGCTCGGCTACCGCGGCATCTTCGACCTGGACTTCCGCCGCTGCGGCACGACCGGGAGCTACCACCTGCTCGACTTCAATCCGCGGCCCGGCGCGCAGTTCCGGCTCTTCACCGACAGCGCGGGCCTCGACGTCGTCCGCGCGCAGCACCTGGACCTGACCCACCGTCCGCTGCCGGACGGGGCACCCCGGCCCGGACGCTCGTTCGTGGTGGAGAACTACGCGCCGCTCAGCGCGCTGCGCCCGGCCCCCGCCGGACGCGAGCTGGCCTGGTACGCGCCGGACGACCGGGCACCGGGCCGGGCGATGTGGGGCCTGTGGGCCGGACATGTGCTGCGCAAGCTGCGGGGGCGGCTGGGCGGCGGGCCGGTGCCGGCCCGCACGGCGGCGCGGGTGGTCCGGCAGTCGGGCGCGAGCCCGCTCGACGAGCCTGCCGAACAGGCCGAGTTGACCAAGTTGACCGAGTTGTCCGACGACGAGAAAGCGAGCAGTTGCTGATGTACGACCTGCTGGTGGTGGGCGCGGGCCCGTACGGCCTGTCCATCGCGTCCCACGCCGCGGCCGCCGGGCTGAACCTGCGCGTCTTCGGCAGGCCGATGGCGTCCTGGCGCGACCACATGCCCCGGGGCATGTTCCTCAAGTCGGAGCCCTGGGCCTCCAACCTGTCGGACGCCGAGGGCCGTTGGCCGCTCGACAAGTACTGTGCGGGCCAGGGCGTCGAGGCCCGGCACGGCGAGCCGATCCCGGTCGAGATGTTCGCCTCGTACGGCCTGTGGTTCGCGCGCAACGCCGTGCCCGAGGTGGACGAGCGGACCGTGGAGCGGATCGCCCCGGTGCCCGGCGGCTTCGAGGCGGTGACGGACGACGGCACGGTGCTGCACGCCCGGACCGTCGCCCTCGCGGTCGGTGTCATGCCGTTCGTCGAAATCCCGTCCGCGCTACGGGGGTTGAGCCGTTCCCTCGTCTCGCACAGCAGCCATCACAGCACGCTGGACGACTTCCGCGGCAAGGACGTCACGGTGATCGGCGGCGGCCAGGCGGCACTGGAGACGGCCGCCCTGCTCGCCGAACAGGGCACCCGGGTAAGGGTGTTGGCGCGGGCCGGCGAACTGCACTGGAACGACGTACCGCCGGCCTGGGAGCGCCCGTGGTGGCAGGAGGCCCGCTCCCCGCACAGCGGCCTGGGCCCCGGCTGGCGCAACTGGTTCTATGCCGAGCGCCCCGACCTCTTCCGCCGTCTCCCGGAGTCGACCCGGGCCAGGATCGCGGCCAACGCCCTTGGCCCGGCCGGTGCTTGGTGGGTGCGGGACCGGGTCGAACCGGCGGTGGAGGTGCTGCTCGGCCACGAGGTCGCGGCGGCCGACCTGGTGCCGGGCGGGGTACGCCTGGAGACGGTGGGCGGGGCGGGCGGGACACGCTCCCTGGAGACCGAACACGTCATCGCGGCCACGGGGTTCAAGGCCACGACCGGCCGACTCGGGCTGCTCTCCGGTGAGTTGAGGGGATCCCTGGCCACGGTGGGCGACGGCTCCCCCGAGGTCGGCCGGGACTTCGAGTCCTCGCACCCCGGCCTCTTCATGGCGGGCCTGCTCACGGCCTCGGGCTTCGGCCCGGCGATGCGCTTCGTGCACGGCGCCACGTTCACCGCGGGCGCGCTGGTCCGGGGAGTCCGACGCCGGCTGCGCTCGGAGCCGCGCGGCGGGATGATCCCGGCGCCGGGGCGGCGGGGCGCACTGGATTTCGTACGACGGTGACCGGGTAGTGCGGCGCGGGTGTGCCGGGCGGTGACGTCCGGCACCCCGTGCGCCTTACCTACGGGACGCGGCCCGGCCTCGTCGGTAGAGGATCGTGCCACCCGCGATCAACGCGGCACTGACAGCGGAAGTGGCCAGCATGGCCTCACTGCCGGTGTGCGCCAGAACGGGCGGCGGGGTGTGACTCCCACCGTGCGGCGGCGGGGTGTGGTTGCCACCCGTGGGGGGTGGCGTGTGGTTGCCACCCGTGGGGGGTGGCGTGTGGTTGCCACCCGTGGGGGGCGGTGTGTGGTTGCCGCCGGTGGGCGGAGGGGTGTGATTCCCACCGCTCGGAGGCGGGGTGTGATTTCCACCCGTGGGCGGAGGGGTGTGATTCCCACCGCTCGGAGGCGGAGTGTGGTTCCCGCCCGTGGGGGGAGGGGTGTGGTTTCCGCCGGTGGGCGGCGGGGTGTGGTGGTCCCCGCCGGTGGGCGGAGGCGTGTGGTGATCCCCGCCCGTGGGAGGCGGCGTGTGGTGATCCCCGCCCGTGGGAGGCGGCGTGTGATGGTCACCGCCCGTGGGAGGCGGGGTGTGGTGATCCCCACCCGTGGGAGGCGGCGTGTGGTGGTCACCGCCGTGCGGAGGCGGCGGCGTCTCCTCGCAGTCCTCCGGCTTGCCATGGCCCGAGTCACCGGAGCCGTAGCCCCCGTGGTCACCGGAACCGTAGCCTCCGTGGTCACCGGAACCGTAGCCTCCGTGGTCACCAGAGCCGTAGCCTCCGTGGTCACCGGAGCCATAACCCGAGTGATCGCCCGAGCCGTAGCCCGAGTGATCGCCGTAGCCATGGCCGGAGTGGCCGCCGAAGCCGTAGCCCGAGTCATCGCCGTAGCCGTAGCCCGAATCGTCGCCCCCGGAGCCGTAGCCCGAGTCGTCGTCGGAGTCGTCGTAGGCCTGCTCGGCCCACCGGTGGTGTCCGGTGTGCTCGCCGTGCCGGTGCGAATCCTTGCCGCCGGCACAGGAGTTGCCGAAGGTCGGGTTGAGCCCGGACACGCCGTCGACGGAGTTGCCGCAGGCGTTGACCGGCGCGTCGACAGGGACCGAGAGGCTGTTGCCGGACAGGACGCCCGGCGAATCCTTGGCAGCGCCGGCCGTGTACGTCTCGGCCACGGCGGGGCTGCCGCACAGGGACAGAATGCTTGTCGCGGCGGCGGCCGCGACCATTCCCTTACCCAGGGTCTGTCGCAATCTCGTTGTCTTCCTGCTTGAAGAAGTGGGAAAAAAAGCCGGCCTTGGAACAGGAAAGTGTCCAAGGCCGGCCGTGACACAGCCGGAGCGGCTGGTGCGTTGCGTCGTCAGTCGTTGACGCAGGTGTTGCCGAACGCCGGGTTCAGCAGGCCGATCACGTCGATCGAGTTGCCGCACACGTTGACGGGGATGTGCACGGGAACCTGGACCACGTTGCCCGAGAGGACACCCGGCGAACCGATGGCGGCACCCTCGGCACCGGCGTCGGCGAAGGCCGGGGCGGCCATACCGAGAGCCATGATCGCACCAGCGACAACAGCAGCGCTCTTCTTCATGAACGTTCCCTTCTCTGCGGTCATGCCCTATGACGGCCGAAACCGAGCGAGCACAGCTTGGGCGGCTCGCACCATGACCTGCAGCCTGTGAAACGAGGGATAGACACAGGAAGAAACTGAAGAACGCGTGTCACCTGACAATTCACTCGATCGTCGGCACTGAATTGACGCGATGGCCGCACCAACGCAGAAACGCTTCTCTTCAAGGGAAGGCAGAGGGCGGACAGTTTTGAAAAACGACAAGGGCGGCCCGTACGGAAAAATTCCGACGGGCCGCCCCGGCCACCGCATTGACGGACGATCAGCTGCCGATGGCGCCGTTGCCCGACAGCACCGGGATGTTGTCCGCGATGTGCGACAGCGGCTCGTCGCCCTTGGCCTGGGTGGAGTTCTCGGTGCACTGCTGGTTCTGCGGGGCCGACAGGATCGGGACGTCCTGGAGGACGGTGACCGGCACCAGCACGCCCACGATCGAAGCCGCGTTGACCTTGGCCGGCAGGCCGACACAGAGCTTGTTCAGGTCGCCCTGGGCGAGCCCGAGCTGGGGGCTCATGTCACCGACGGTCTTGGCGTTGCCGTAGATCTGCTGGGCACCGTTCCCGTCGACACTGGTGACGCCGTTGTCGTTGCCGATGGCCAGCGCCTGCGGGGCGGCCGTCGCCGATACGCCGACGACGGAAGCCGCGACAGCCGTCGCAGCCATTGCCTTCTTGAGCATTTCTGCGGTCCTTTCCTGGCAGAGACACAATTCCTGCTCCCCCATCAACCGGGGTGGGCCGGATTGGTTGCGTGACTTCACCCGGTTGGATTCATCTGGGCCATTGGAGTGAATCGGAGCAACCATGCGGCCCGGTGCCAGTTGTTCAGGTCGCTCCGGTGGACGGGGTTACTCCAGAAGGGATCATGAAGTGATCAAGAAGGTTATGGCTGCTGCGGCTGTCGCCGCTTCCGTCGTCGGAGCCTCGGCTGCCGTCGCCGCCCCGGCGATGGCGATCGGTAACGACAACGGCGTCACCACGACGAACGGCAATGGCGCCGAGCAGGTCTACGGCAACCAGGCCACGTACGGCAACATGAGCCCGCAGATGGCGCTCATCCAGGGCTCGCTGAACAAGCCCTGCATCGGCCTGCCGGCCAAGGCGAACCTGGCCTCGCTGGTCGGCGTCGTGCCGGTCACCGTCGCCCAGGACGTGCCGATCCTCTCCGCGCCGCAGAACCAGCAGTGCACCGAGAACTCGACCCAGGCGAAGGGCGACGAGCCCCTGTCGCACATCCTGGACAACATCCCGGTCCTGTCGGGCAACGGCTCCGCGGGCAGCTGATCCCCGGACGCGCACCACGGGCCGCCGAACGCTCGGCGGCCCGTTGGTTTGCCCTCCGCGCGCGGACCGTCCACGGGGCGCTTTCGCCGGCTCCTGAGCCGACTTGTCACCCCAGCAGACTTATTGCTCCATTCAGGGCAAAGGCCGCAACCAAACCGGCCATCACCCAGTTGATCATCGCGCGGCTCCGCAACGGGAGTCCGTCCTCCGAAAGGGATAGAACATGAAGAAGCTGTGGGCGACCGCGGCTGTTGCCGCCTCCATCGCCGGTGCCACCGCCGCCGTCGCCACCCCGGCGATGGCCATCGGCAACGACGACGGTGTCACCACCACCAACGGCAACGGTGCCGTGCAGAAGTACGGCAACCAGGAGACCAAGGGCGACATGAGCCCCCAGCTCTCCCTCGTCCAGGGCACCCTGAACAAGCCCTGTGTCGGCCTGCCGGTCAAGGCGAACCTCGCCTCGATCGTCGGCGTCGTCCCGGTCACCGTTCTGCAGGACGTGCCGATCCTCTCGGCCCCGCAGAACCAGCAGTGCACCGAGAACTCGACCCAGGCGAAGGGCGACGAGCCGCTGTCGCACATCCTGGACAACATCCCGGTCCTGTCGGGCAACGGCGCCGTGGGCAGCTGACCCCACCAGCACCACGAGAGCGGGCCGCCGAGCACCTCGGCGGCCCGCTTCTCTTGTTTTTACGGCTTCTACGGCTTCTACAGCTGCTTCGGCTTCGCGTAGAGCGCCTCGATGTCGTCCGCGTAGGCCGCCGTCACCACATGCCGTTTGACCTTCAGGGACGGGGTGAGCAGGCCGTTGTCCTCGGTGAACTCGCCCTCGACCAGGGCGAAGGCGCGGATCGACTCAGCGCGGGAGACGGCCTGGTTGGCGTGGTCGACGGCCTTCTGGACGTCGGCGCGCAGGTCCGCGTTCCGCACGAGCTCGGCGAGCGGGGTGTCGGCGGGGAGCTTGCGGACCGAGAGCCAGTGGGCGAGCGCCTCGGGGTCGAGGGTGATCAGCGCGGCGACGAAGGGGCGGTTGTCGCCGACGACCAGGCACTGGCCGACCGGGGCGCGGCTGCGCAGCCGGTCCTCCAGGACGGCCGGGGAGACGTTCTTGCCGCCGTTGGTGACGAGGATGTCCTTCTTGCGGCCGGTGATGGTGAGATAGCCGTCCTCGTCGAGCGCGCCGAGGTCCCCGGTCGCGAACCACTCGTCGCGCAGTACCGCGTCGGTGGCCGCCGGGTTGTTCCAGTACGCGCCGAAGACCACCCCGCCCTTGATGAGCACCTCGCCGTCGTCGGCGATGCGGATCGTGGTGCCGGGCACCGGGAGGCCGACCGTGCCGGGGCGGGGCCGCAGGGGCGGGACGATGGTGGCGGCGGCGGTCGTCTCGGTGAGGCCGTAGCCCTCGTAGACGATGATTCCGGCCGCGGCGAAGAAGAGGTTGAGGTCGCGGTCGAGCGGGGAGCCGCCGCTGATGGCGTACCGCATCCGGCCGCCGAGTTCGCTGCGGATACGGCGGTAGACCAGCAGGTCGTAGAGGGCCCACGCGGCGTAGAGGGCGGGGCTCGGGCCCTTGCCGGTGCCGAGGAACCTGTCGAGGTACGCCTTGCCGAAGCGGACCGCGACGCGGTCGGCGCGGTCGAAGGAGGCGGCGCGGCCCATCCGTTCGGCGGTCGCGCGGCCGGTGTCGTGGATCTTCTCGAAGAGGTACGGCACCCCGACCAGGAACGTGGGCCTGAACTCCCGTAGTGCCGGGCGGAGTTCGTCGGGCTTGATGCTCGGGCAGTGGCCGATCTCGATGCGGGCCATCAGACAGGCGATCTGGAGGGTGCGGCCCATGATGTGCGCGAGCGGGAGGAAGAGGAGCGTCGAGGCGACCTGGCCGGTGACCTCGGTGAAGAGCGGGTGCAGCAGTTCGACCGTGTTGGCGGCCTCGGCGTGCAGGTTGGCGTGGGTGAGGACGCAGCCCTTGGGGCGGCCGGTGGTGCCGGAGGTGTAGCAGATCGTCGCGACCGTGTCGGGGGTGAGAGCGCTGCGGCGCTTGGTGACCTCCTCGTCGGTGATGTCCCGTCCCAGGGTGGCGAGTTCGGCCAGGGCGCCCGCGTCCAGCTGCCAGATGCGCGGGTGTTGGGGGTGGCGGGCGGTGCCCGTCATGACCGTGTCGGTGTTCTCGGTGTTCTCCGTGACGACGAAGCGGGTGGCCGAGTCCCTGACGATCCACTCCACTTGCTCGGCGGACGAGGTCGCGTAGATCGGCACGGTCCGGCCGCCGGCCGCCCAGATCGCGAAGTCGAGGACCGTCCACTCGTAGCGGGTGCGGGACATCACCGCGACCCGGCCGCCCGGTTCGAGGCCTGCTGCTATCAACCCCTTTGCGGTGGCGGTGACTTCACGGGCGAAGGCGGCGGCGGTGACGGGGTGCCAGGTGCCGTTCTGTTCGCGGCGGAGGACCACAGTGTCGGGGGCCTCCGCCGCGTTGGTGAACGGGAGGTCGGCGGTGCTGCCGGTCGTCGGGCGCGGCGCGAGCGGCAGCGTGCTCGCCTCTCGTACGACGCCCCGCTCGTCCCTGCTGAGTTCGACCCGGGTGCGGGCCGCCAGGTCGGTGCGTTGCCGCGCCCGCTTCAGGTCCTTGCGTACGCCCATGTCGGCTGCTCCCGGTCGGCGGTGAGACGGTGACTGGGGCGTCAACTTACTCGCAAGTAGGGGAAGGTCAATGGGGCCGGTGGGATCGAGTGCGGGTTCGGTCGGGTTCAGTTCATCCGGCTTGCCTCGTCGATCGCTTCCGCGAGTTGCTGTACGTCCTTGTCCTCCGTCCGCTTCGCCAACGTGTGGGCGCGGTCGGCGAGTTCGTCGAGGCCGGGGTTGCCGGGCAGGGAGCCGGAGTCGTCTCCCTGTGTGCGGAGGGAGTCGGCGAAGTAGGCGGCCACCGCGGTGACCTGGAAGCGGGGCGAGGCGCCGGCCAGGGAGTCGTGCAGGGCGTCGGTCTCCAGCTGGCCCGACTCCTCGTGCGGGGCGCGGGTGTTCGGGTCGAGCCAGCGGACGCTGGCCGTGGCGAGGTGGCCGTCGGCGCCGGGCCTGGTGCGGACGGCGTAGAGGGCGGTCACGGTGTGGCCGGGGCCGATCTCGCCGCCGTCGACGTTGTCGTCGCGGAAGTCGTCGTCGGCGACCTTGCGGTCCTCGTAGCCGATGAGGCGGAACTGCGCGACCGTCTCGGGGTCGAAGGCGACCTGGGCCTTGGCGTCGCGGGCGGTGAGGTCGATGTTCTGCGGGAGTTGGTCGACGAAGACCTTGCGGGCGCCGGCGTCGTCCGAGACGTAGGCGGTGTGGCCGTCTCCCTTGTCGGCGAGTTTCTCCATCAGGGCGTCGCCGTAGTCGCTGCCGACGCCGACGCCGAACAGGGTGATGCCGTGGTCGCGGCGTTCGTTCGCGATGCGTTCCAGGATCGAATCGGCGTTGGTGTCACCGGTGTTGGCGAGGCCGTCGGAGATGAGGACGACCCGGTTGGTGGCGCCCTCGCGCAGGCCCTCGGTGGCGGTGGCGTAGCCGGTCTCGACGCCGGCCCCGAGGTTGGTGGAGGACTGGGTCTCCAACTCGTCGATGGCGTGGTGGACTTTGCCGCGGTGGCCGTCGAGGCGGGTCATCGGGAGGACGGTCTCGGCCTCGTCGCTGAAGGTGACGAGGGCGACCGAGTCGTCGTCGCGCAGCCGGTCCGTCATCTCGTCGAGGGACTTCTTGGCGAGGTCGAGGCGGCCCGTCTCGGCCATGGAGCCGGAGACGTCGATGACGAACGTGAGGGCGGCGGGCGGGCGTTCATCGCTGTCGTCGGCGGTGCGGGTGGCGAGGCCGACGCGGATCAGGGACCAGTTGGCGCTGTCGGTGCGGGCGCCGTCGACGGTGACCGTGAAGCCGTTGCCGTCGGGGCGGTCGTAGTCCTGCCGGAAGCTGTTGACGAACTCCTCGGGGCGGATCGTCGACGGGTCGGGCAGCTGTCCGTCGGCGAGGACGCGGCGGGCGTAGCCGTAGGAGGCCGTGTCGACGTCGAGGGCGAAGGTGGAGAGGTAGTCGGGGGACGGGGCGATCTTGTCTGCGGGGGTGTTTGTCTGTTCGCCGTCCTGTTCGCTGCTGTTGTCACCGCCGGAGGTGGTGGCGGGGGCCGGGGCCGGGAAGCCGGTCCGGTTGGACGCGTTCGAGCCGTCGGATTGGCCGCCGCCGCCCGCGCTGCAGCCGGTGAGCAGCAGGCCGCCCGCGGCGGTGAGGGCTAGCAGGGTGGCGCGCAGGTGCCGGGTGCGGTGGCGGGCGTACTCCTGCGCCGGTCGTGTTCGGTCGGTGTGGCTGGTCTCCATCTCCCGTGCCCCCTCGGTCCGTTGACGTCGGCTTCTTGCGACTGTGACGGCGGAGGGGACGGGAACGTGCGCTACGGGGAGTTGCGGAAGCGTCTCGAAGGGGTCGCGATCATGGCCCGTCGAGACCGGTGGGTGATCCTCCGGTGACCTAGGAAACGATGTCCTTGCGGGCGAAACCCCGGAAGGCCAGGGCGAACAGCACGATGGCGTACGTAACGGAGACCGCCGTGCCCTGGATCATGCCGGACCACTCGGGATGCGGCTGTACGGCGTCCGCCCAGGCGAACTGCCAGTGCGCGGGCAGGAAGTCGCGCCAGTGGCCGAGCGCGGTGACGGCGTCCAGGACGTTGCCGACGATGGTCAGGCCGACCGCGCCGCCGACCGCGCCCAGGGGTGCGTCGGTCTTCGTCGAGAGCCAGAACGCGAGCCCGGCGGTGACCAGTTGGGACACGAAGATGTACGCCACCACCACGAGCAGGCGTTGGGCGGCCGTGCCCGAGCCGATCGTGCCGCCGGTGGGCAGCTCCAGCGGTCCCCAGCCGTAGGCGGCGGTGCCGACGGCCAGGGCGACGAGCGGGAGCAGGACCATCGCGCCGAGGCTGAGGCTCAGGCCGACGACCAGCTTGGACCACAGCAGGCGGGCCCGGGGCACGGGTGCCGCCAGCAGATAGCGCAGGGAGGACCAGCTGGCCTCCGAGGCGACGGTGTCCCCGCAGAACAGGGCGACCGGGACGACCAGGAGGAAGCCGGCCGACACGAACAGGTTCACCGCGGCGAAGTTGGCGCCGGACGCGGTGGCCGTGTCCATCAGGGTCACCTGGCCGTTGCGCTCGCCCGGGGTGCCGCCGATCGCGAAGGCGGCCACCAGGACGAAGGGCAGCGCGGCGAGGATGCCGCCCATGACCAGGGTGCGGCGCCGCTTCAGCTGCCGGACCAGCTCTACCCGGAGGGGCAGTGTGCGGCCCGCGCGGTAGCCGGAGGCCACCTCTACGGGCTCGGCGAGCGTGCTCATGCGGAACCTCCGATCAGGGTGAGGAAGGCGTCTTCCAGGCGGCGGTGGGGGCCGACGGAGGAGACGGGGACTTCGAGCCGTACGAGTTCCACCAGGAGCCGGGCCGCGGTGGGCGAGCCGTGGGTGGGGTGCGCCGAGGAGGGGCCCGGTGCGGTGGACGGGGCCGCCGGGTCCTCCGCGAGGGACGGGGGCACCGGCGCGTCGAGCGCGGTGCCGGGGGCATCGGCCGTGGCGGAGGTGGCCGGCTCGGCGAGTGCGACACCGGACGCCTCGGCTGTGCTGGCGCCCTGCGCCTCGCGAACCGCGCCGGCACCCTCCGCCACGGCGCCGCCCGCCGGGGAGGCGGCGGACACCAGGCGGTCGCCGGGGGCCGGTTGGTCGGCGGACACCGGGTGGTCACCGGAGGGCGGACCGTCGTCGGAGGCCAGCCGCAGCAGCAGGCCGCCCTCCGCCCGTGTCACCGACTCCACGTCCGGAAGGGCCGCGATCTTGTCGACCAGCGGGTCGGGAATGTCGGCGGCCAGGCCGACGAGGAGGGTGTCTCCGGAGCCGATGATCTCGGCGACCGGGCCCGCCTGGACGAGTCGGCCGCGGTCCATGACCACGAGGTGGGTGCAGGACTGCTCGACCTCGGCGAGGAGGTGGCTGGAGACGATGACCGTGCGGCCCGCCTCCGCGTAGCGGATCATCACCTCGCGCATCTCGCGGATCTGCGGCGGGTCGAGGCCGTTGGTCGGTTCGTCGAGGATGAGGAGGTCGGGCAGGCCCAGCATGGCCTGGGCGATGGCGAGGCGCTGGCGCATGCCCTGGGAGTAGGTGCGCACCGCGCGGGCGAGCGCGTCGCCGAGGCCCGCGATCTCCAGGGCCTCCTCCAGGTGGGCGTCCTCCGGGGGCCGTCCGGTCGCCTGCCAGTACAGCTCCAGGTTCTCGCGGCCGGAGAGGTGCGGGAGGAAACCAGCGCCCTCGACGAAGGCACCGACCCGGGACAGCACCGGGGCGCCCGGGCGGATCGCGTGACCGAAGACCCTGATCTCGCCGTCGTCCGGTTTGATCAGGCCCATCAGCATGCGCAGGGTGGTCGTCTTGCCCGCGCCGTTCGGGCCCAGCAGGCCGAGCACCTGGCCCTTCTCGACACGGAAGGACAGATCCCGTACCGCGTACCGGTCCGCCGACTTCGCGTACCGCTTGCTCAAGTCGGTGATCTGGAGCGGGACTTCGGCCAGCTCGGGGTCGGGGGGTGTGGACGCCGTACGCCTGCGTCCGGTCAGCAGCAGTGCCAGTGCGAGCGCCGCGCCGGCGAGCGGGAGCCACCAGACCCAGGACGGCAGTGTCGCCGCAGCGGTCGTCACACCCGGGGCCGTGGGCACCTTGAGGTCGCTCTTCAGGGTGACGGTGTACGTCGCCGGGGTCGCCGGGGAGGAGTACGCGAGGTCCGTCGAGGCGAGGACCAGGCGCAGGTGGTGGCCGCTCTGGACGTCGTAGTCGATGGCCGGGAGGGTGATCGTGACGTCCTTGCCCGCCTCGGCGCCCTCGACCCTGAGGGGAGTCACCAGCTGGGAGGGCAGCACCTGTTGAGTGCCGCCCGGGCCGACGTCGTAGACCTTGCCGAAGAGGACGGCGTCGTCGCTCGTCGACTTGACGTGGACGGTGACCGTGGGCGATCCGGTGATGCGGAGGCCCTGGGTGAGGGGCTTGGAGTCGAACGCGGCGTACTGGCCGGGGAAGTCGAGGGAGATGCCGACGCCCAGGGAGGACAGCTGGGACAGGCCGCCCGCGCTGCCGAGGCCGGGGAGGGCGGAGATCGCGGGCGGGCTGGCGCCGGCCGGGTTGGTGAAGGACTGCTCGCGGCGGCCGGTGAGGGCGATCGTGCGCGGGTCGTTCTCCAGGCCTGGGTACGCGCTGCCGCTCGCGCCGCGCAGCAGGGCGGCGCCGTCCGTGGAGTCGACGCCTCCGGTGCGGGTGACGCGGAAGGCCGGTCCTGTGTCGGTGTTCTTGTCGTCCTTCAGGTACCGGTCGAACCACGAGGTCACGCGGGCCTGGACACGGCTCGTCTCCATGTCGCCGCCGTCATGGCCGCCCGCGATCCAGTCGACGTCCACGGGGGCGCCGTTGGCGCGGATCGCCTTCGCGGCGGCGTCGGCCTGGCCGAGCGGGAAGAGGGAGTCGGTCTGGCCCTGGAGGAGGAGGGTCGGCACGTTGATGTGCGTGGCGACGGCGGACGGGGAGCGCTCCTGGAGGAGTGCGCGCGCTGCCGCGTCGGGCTTGCCGGACTCGGCGACGCGGTCGTACATCGCGCACAACTGGGGATCGAAATTGGCGCAGCCGCCACCGGAGTTGATGAAGATGCTCGCCCAGAGCTTCTTGAAGACGCCGTTCGGGAACAGGGCGTCGGCGAGGTTCCAGTACGTGATCGCCGGGGCGATGGCGTCCACGCGGTCGTCGTAACCGGCGGCGAGCAGGGAGATCGCTCCGCCGTAGGAACCGCCCGCCACGCCCACGCGCGGGTCGCCGGGCTTGTCCAACTGGACGTCCGGCTGCTTCGCCAGCCAGTCGATCAGCTTGGAGACGTCCTTGACCTCGCCGTCCGGGTCGTTCAGGCCGATCTTGCCGGTCGACTTCCCGAAGCCGCGCGCGGACCAGGTCAGTACCGCGTACCCGTCTCTGGCCAGGCCCTCGGCCTGCTTCCGTACGTCGTCCTTGCTGCCGCCGAAGCCGTGGGCCAGGAGGACGGCGGGGCGGCGACCGGTGGTGCCGGAGGTGAAGTACGAGGTGTCGAGACGCACTCCGTCCACGGCCATGACGCGGTCGGAGCGGTGCACCGGAGGCGGCTCGTCGGAGGCAACCGCCGTCCAGGTACCGGCACCCACGAGCACCACGACGGCGGCCCCGGCGGCCAGCAGGCGCCGGGGCCTTCGCAGCAGCCCTCGCAGGGCGGGCAGTCGAAGATCCATGCCTCAACGGTACGGCCCGCGACTGACAACCGAGGCAGCCCCCGGACCGAACCTCCGCCCCTCCCCGGGGAGTACGAGCCCGTTCCCGCATACCGCGTCCGTGGTACGAAGTCCCATGGACAGCTTGGGCAGAGCGGACACCTTCACGATCCGCCGAGCGACCTCCGCCGCCGAGGTCGCCGCGGCCGAGTACCTCTTCGACGGTCCCGTCCGCGCCGAGTGGGCCGAGCGTTTCCTGACTGCCGGCGGACACCATCTCTTCCTCGCGTACGACGGCGGCGGGCCGACGCCGGTCGGCTTCGTCAGCGGGGTCGAGACGACGCACCCCGACAAGGGCACCGAGATGCTGCTCTACGAACTCGCGGTCGCGGAGCCGTATCGCCGCCGGGGGCTCGGGCGGGCGCTGGTGCGGCGGCTGGACGCGCTCGCGCGGGAGCGGGGCTGCTACGGGATGTGGGTGCTGATCGACACCGGGAACGACGTCGCCCTCGCCACCTACCGCAGCGCGGGTGGCAAGGACGACGGGTCGTGCTCCGTGGTGACGTGGGACTTCACGTAGTGAAGTCGCTTACGCCCGCTGGTCCTCCGGGATCGACACCAGCCAGCGGGTCTCGCGGCGCGGGCGCAGATAGAACGCCCAGTAGAGGGTGGCGACGGCGACTGTGCCGCCCGTCCACAGCAGGTAGCTCGTCTCCTGCTGCGTGAGGATGTACGCCAGGACCGCGATCAGGAGAATCGGCATCGCGGGCCAGAGCGGCATGCGCCACGCGCGCGTGTGCCTGTGTTGGCCTCGGCGGGAGAGCAGGGCGGCGACCGCGACCAGCAGGTACATGCCCGTCACCGACACGCCCGTCACGCCGTACAGGGTGTCCAGGTTGACGAAGCAGAGGACTGCTCCGGGGATGCCCACGGCGAGGGTGGCCACCCAGGGGGAGCCGAAACGGCCGAGCTTGGAGAAGACCGTGTTGACCGGGGTGGGCCAGGCCTTGTCGCGGGCGGAGGCGAAGAGGACACGGGAGTTCTGGATGACCATGACGATGCCCGCGTTGATGATCGCGAGGGCCACGCAGAGGCTGACGAAGGTGCCGACCGCCGAGTTGGACCAGGCGGTGACCATGCTGCTGATGTCGCCGCCGGTCAGTTCGGAAAGGTCGGACGCGCCCATGGTGATGGCGACCACCGGGACCAGGATGATCACCGTGGAGATCGCGAGGGTGGCGAGGACCGTGCGGGCCACGTTGCGGCGCGGGTTCTCCAACTCCTCGGAGAGGTAGACCGCCGTCGAGAAGCCCTGGGTGACGAAGAGGGCGATCGCCAGGCCGGAGACCACCAGCATCGCCGTCACCGTGTCCGTGTGGCCGCCGGTGCCCGCCACCTGCATCGAGGTCAGGCTGCCCAGGCCCCGGTGGCTGTGCGTGAAGCCGAGGAGGGCTACGACTCCTGCCGCAATGACCTCCAGGACCAGGAAGATGCCGGTGATCCACGCGTTGGCCCGCAGGTCCAACAGGCCCGCCAGCGTGGCCAGGAGCATCACCCCGGCGCCCGTCATCGACGGGTTCAGGTGGACGATCGGGGTCAGGTAGTCCGCCGTGCCCATCGCTATCACCGGCGGGACGATCATCACGACCAGGAGCGAGAGGACGAAGACCAGCCAGCCCGCCAGGCGGCCCGCCAGCGTCGACACCATCGCGTACTCGCCGCCCGCGCTGGGGATGAGGGTGCCCAGCTCCGAGTAGCAGAACGCGACGGCGATGCAGAGGACCGAGCCGATCCCGATCGTGAGGGCGGTCGCGGTGCCCAGCGAGCCGAACAGGTCGGGGACGACCACGAAGAGCGTCGAGGCCGGTGTCACGCAGGAGAGCGTCAGGAGCGTGCCGCCGACGATGCCGATGGAGCGCTTGAGCTGCCGGGGGCTTCGGGAGCTGTCCGACGGCGCCTCGGAAACGGCGGCCTCGGCAGTGGGGAGGGTGTCGGTCACGGGCCTGATGGAACATTGACGGAAACCATCACGTCAATGGGTGTTCACCTACGGAATCCGTTGATCCAGTCCACCTAAAGTGACGTATTCGGCGCCCGAGGGCAGTGTCGGCCCCGGTTCGGGTTCCTACGGTTACCGCAGTCGTCGTAGCGAAAAAATGGGGCCGTCCGCGATACGGACGGCCCCACTCGGTCGGGATCAGTGGTTGCGCGGGAACCCGAGGTCGACGCCGGTCGGGGCGTCGGCCGGGTCGGGCCAGCGGGTGGTGACGACCTTGCCGCGGGTGTAGAAGTGCGTGCCGTCGTTGCCGTAGATGTGGTGGTCGCCGAAGAGGGAGTCCTTCCAGCCACCGAACGAGTGGTAGCCGACGGGGACCGGGATCGGGACGTTGACGCCGACCATGCCGGCCTCGATCTCCAGCTGGAAGCGGCGGGCGGCGCCGCCGTCGCGGGTGAAGATCGCGGTGCCGTTGCCGAAGGGGGAACTGTTGATGAGGGCCACGCCCTCGTCGTACGTGTCCACGCGCAGGACGCAGAGGACCGGGCCGAAGATCTCGTCCGTGTAGGCCTTCGCGGTGGTCGGCACCTTGTCGAGGAGGGAGATGCCGATCCAGTGGCCGTCCTCGAAGCCCTCGACCGTGTAGCCGGTGCCGTCCAGGACGACCTCCGCGCCCTCGGCCGCAGCGCCCGTGACGTAGGACGCCACCTTGTCGCGGTGGACGGCGGTGATGAGCGGGCCCATCTCGGAGGTGGGGTCGTTGCCGGGGCCGATCTTGATCTTCTCGGCGCGCTCGCGGATCTTCTCGACCAGCTCGTCGCCGATGGAGCCGACCGCGACCACGGCGGAAATGGCCATGCAGCGCTCGCCCGCCGAGCCGTAGGCCGCGGACACGGCCGCGTCGGCCGCCGCGTCCAGGTCGGCGTCGGGCAGGACCAGCATGTGGTTCTTGGCGCCGCCCAGGGCCTGGACGCGCTTGTGGTTCGCGGAGGCCGTGGTGTGGATGTAGCGGGCGATGGGGGTCGAGCCGACGAAGGAGACCGCCTTGACGTCCGGGTGCTCAAGGAGCCGGTCGACGGCCACCTTGTCGCCGTGCACGACGTTGAAGACGCCGTCCGGGAGGCCCGCCTCGGCGAGCAGTTCGGCGATCTTCAGGGACGCCGACGGGTCCTTCTCGGAGGGCTTGAGGACGAAGGTGTTGCCGGTCGCGATGGCGATCGGGAACATCCACATCGGCACCATGGCGGGGAAGTTGAACGGCGTGATGCCGGCCACGACACCCAGCGGCTGGCGGATCGACGCGACGTCGACGCGCGAGGCGACCTCGGTCGACAGTTCGCCCTTGAGCTGCACGGTGATCCCGCACGCCAGGTCGACGATCTCCAGGCCGCGCGCGACCTCGCCCAGCGCGTCGCTGTGCACCTTGCCGTGCTCGGCGGTGATCAGCTCGGCGATGGCGTCCCGGTTGGCCTCCAGCAGCGCCCGGAACTTGAAGAGGATCGTGGTCCGCTTGGCGAGCGAGGACGTGCCCCAGGTCGCGTAGGCGTCCTTGGCGGCGGCGACCGCCGCGTCGACCTCCTCGACCGACGCGAACGCGACCTTCGTGGTGACCGCGCCGGTCGCCGGGTCGGTGACCGGCCCGTAGTTCCCCGACGCGCCTTCGACGGTCTTGCCGCCGATCCAGTGGTTGACGATCTTCGTCATGCCCAGTTGCTCCTTCACAGATGGCGGCGTCGGGTGGTGACGTGCCGTTCGTACAGCTCACGTGCCTTGACCGCGGACGATCGGGCCGCGGTCTCGGCCACAGGAACATCCCACCAGGCCTGCGCCGGAGGCGCGCCCGACACAGTGTCTGCGGTTTCGGTCTCCACGTAGACACAAGTGGGAGTGTCCGCGGCCCGCGCCTCGGCGAGCGCCGTACGCAGGTCACGGACGGTCTTCGCGCGCAGCACGCGCATGCCGAGGCTGGCCGCGTTGGCGGCGAGGTCGACGGGCAGCGGGGCGCCGGTGTAGGAGCCGTCGTCGGCCCGGTGGCGGTAGGCGGTGCCGAACCGCTCGGCGCCCACCGACTCCGACAGGCCGCCTATGGACGCGTACCCGTGGTTCTGTATCAGCAGCACCTTGATCGCGATGCCCTCCTGTACGGCGGTCACGATCTCCGTCGGCATCATCAGATAGGTGCCGTCGCCGACCAGCGCCCACACCGGCCGGTCCGGCGCGGCCAGCTTCACACCGATCGCGGCCGGGATCTCGTAGCCCATGCAGGAGTAGCCGTACTCCAGGTGGTACTGGTCGTACGACCGCGTCCGCCACAGCTTGTGCAGATCGCCGGGGAGCGAGCCGGCTGCGTTGATGAGGATGTCCGACGCGTCGACGATCTCGTCGAGCGCGCCCAGGACTTGGGGCTGGGTGGGGCGTACGTCGGGCTCGTCGGCCTCGTAGCAGGCGTCGACGCGCTGTTCCCAACGCTCCTTGTCCTCGCGGTACTCGGCGATGTACGACGCGTCGACCCGGTGGCCGTGGCGGCCCAACTCCCTTGCCAGCGCGGCCAGTCCGCCGCGGGCGTCCGCGATCAGCGGCTGTCCGGCGAGCTTGTGGCCGTCGTACGGGGCGATGTTGAGGTTGAGGAAGCGGACGCCGGGGCGCTCGAAGAGGGTGTGGGAGGCGGTGGTGAAGTCGGTGTAGCGGGTGCCGACACCGATCACCAGGTCGGCCAGGCGGGCGAGTTCGTCGGCGGTCGCGGTGCCGGTGTGGCCGATGCCGCCGACGTCCTGCGGGTGGTCGTGGTTCAAGGAGCCCTTGCCGGCCTGGGTGGAGGCGACCGGGATGCCGGTCGCGGCGGCGAATTCGGCGAGGGCGGCCTCGGCGCGGCTGTGGTGGACTCCGCCGCCCGCGATGATCAGGGGACGTTTCGCGGCCCGGATCGCCCTTACGGCGGCGGCGAGTTCGGCCGGGTCGGCGGCCGGTCGCCGTACGTACCAGGTGCGTTCGGCGAAGAACTCGTCCGGCCAGTCGTGCGCCTCGGCCTGAACGTCCTGCGGGAGAGCGAGAGTCACGGCCCCGGTCTCGACCGGGTCGGCGAGGACGCGCATGGCGTTCAGGGCGGCGGGGATCAGCGCTTCGGGGCGGGTGATCCGGTCGAAGTACCTCGACACCGGGCGCAGGCAGTCGTTGACCGACACATCGCCGGCGTACGGGACTTCGAGCTGCTGGAGCACCGGGTCGGCGACCCGGGTGGCGAAGGTGTCGCCGGGGAGGAGCAGGACCGGGAGGTGGTTGATCGTGGCGAGCGCTGCGCCGGTGACGAGGTTGGTGGCGCCGGGGCCGATGGAGGTCGTGACGGCGTGCGCGGACAACCGGTTCGACTGCCGCGCGTAGCCGACCGCCGCGTGCACCATGGACTGTTCGTTACGGCCCTGGTGGTACGGCATGACCGGTGACGCGGGGGGTGTCTCCCCGCCGGGCACGGTGGCGTACTCGATGAGCGCCTGGCCGAGCCCGGCCACGTTGCCGTGGCCGAAGATGCCCCAGGTCGCACTGATCAACCGCCGCCGTACGCCGTCGCGTTCGGTGTACTGGGCGGACAGGAAGCGTACGAGCGCCTGTGCGACCGTGAGCCTCGTCGTTGAGGTCATCGGTGTTCCTCCGTGTGGTCCGGGTGCAAGCTGATCCGCAACTCCGGTACGGCTCCGCGACCCCGTCCGACTCGATGCCCGGGGCCGGGAACCTCAGTGCGCATGTTCCAACACGCAGGGTGATCGGCCGTGTTGGAGACCTCCGGCGCGGGGCCGTAGCGAGCGGGGAGTCGTCGCTCGCACTTCGCTCCTGCCAGGGCGAAGCGGCCTCCCGCGCCGGAGGCGTTCTGGGCCCGGGCGAACATTCTTTCCCCGCCCGGGAGTTGGACCTTTTGGTCCGTAATTCGCACGGTACATCCACCGCCGATCGGAAGCACGATCCGCTGCCCGTCACCGGCGGCCGTCATCAGCCGGCCCTCACAGCAGACCTACGGCGGTGTCGACGGCGGCGGCCACATCTCCGTCCGGCGGATAGAGCAGCGAACGGCCGACCACCAGGCCCCGCACGGTGGGGAGTTGGAGGGCGCCGCGCCACTTCTCGTAGGCGCCGTCCTGGTCGTCGCCGACCTCGCCCCCGAGGAGGACGGCGGGGAGGGTGGAGGTCTCCATGACCTGGGCCATGTCGTCCGGGTTCTCGGTGACCGGGAGCTTGAGCCAGGTGTAGGCCGAAGTGCCGCCCAGGCCCGAGGAGATGGCGATGGACTTGATGACGGCCTCGGCGCTCAGGTCGTTCTTCAGCTTGCCCTCGTCGGTGCGGCGGCTGATGAACGGCTCGACGAACAGCGGGAGTCGACGTGCGGCCATGTCGTCGATGGCGCGGGCGGTGGACTCCAGGGTGGTGAGCGAGCCCGGGTCGTCGTAGTCGATGCGCAGCAGCAGCTTGCCCGCGTCGAAACGGAGCCGCTCGATGTCCTCGGCGCGGTGGCCGGTGAAGCGGTCGTCGAGCTCGAAGCTGGCGCCCTGGAGGCCGCCGCGGTTCATCGAGCCCATGACGACCTTGCCGTCGAGGGCGCCGAGGAGGAGCAGGTCGTCCAGGATGTCGGCGGTCGCGAGAACACCGTCGACGCCGGGGCGGGACAGCGCGAGGCAGAGGCGTTCGAGCAGTTCGGCACGGTTGGCCATGGCGAACTTGCGGTCGCCGACGCCGAGGGCGCCGCGGGCCGGGTGGTCGGCGGCGACGATCATCAGCCGGCCTGCGTCGTTCAGGAGGGGGCGCCGGATACGGCGGGCGGCGGCCTCGGCCACCGCCTCGGGGTGGCGGGCGCGGACGCGGACGAGCTCGGAAATATCGACGCGGGGGCCGGTGCCACTGTCGTGACCTGAGGGTCCGGAGTTGCCCACGGGACCGGAGCTGCCGGAGCCTCCTTCGTGACCGGTGAGACCGTCCCCGCCCTCGCGCTCGTGCTCCGCGCCCGCCACGCGGCCGGCCCTCACAGCACCGCTCCGGCCGCGATCGCGCCCTCGACCTCGGCGACCGTGGGCATCGCGGACGAGCACTCCAGGCGCGAGGCGACGATCGCCCCGGCCGCGTTGGCGTGCCGCATGATCTTCTCCAGGTCCCAGCCGGCCAGCAGACCGTGGCAGAGCGAGCCGCCGAAGGCGTCGCCGGCGCCGAGTCCGTTGAGTACGTTCACGGGCAGCGGGGGCACCTCGGCCGACTCGCCGTCCCGGTTGACCGCGAGGACACCCTTGGGGCCCTGCTTGACGACGGCGAGTTCGACACCGGCGTCCAGCAGCGCGCGGGCGGCGGCGTGCGGCTCGCGCACTCCGGTGGCGACCTCCACCTCGTCGAGGTTGCCGACCGCGACGGTGGTGTGGCGCAGGGCCTCCTCGTAGAACGGGCGGGCCGCGCTCGGGTCCTTCCAGAACATCGGCCGCCAGTCGAGGTCGAAGACCGTCGTACCGGACTTGGCGCGGTGCGCGAGCGCCGCGAGGGTCGCCGTACGGCTGGGCTCCTCGCTCAGGCCCGTGCCGGTGATCCAGAAGATGCGGGCCTCGTGGATCGCGTCCAGGTCGAGCTCGTGGGCGTCGATCTCCAGGTCCGGGGCCTTGGGCCGGCGATAGAAGTACAGCGGGAAGTCGTCCGGCGGGAAGATCTCGCAGAAGGTGACCGGGGTCGGGTAGTCCGCGACCGGGGTGACCCAGCGGTCGTCGACGCCGAAGTCGCGCAGCGCCTCGTGCAGGTAGGTGCCGAAGGGGTCGTCGCCGGTGCGTGAGACCAGGGCGACCTCGCGACCCAGGCGGGCGGCGGCCACTGCGACGTTCGCCGCCGAGCCTCCGAGGAACTTCCCGAAGGTCGTCACCTGGGGCAGCGGCACGCCCGTCTGCAGCGGATAGAGGTCCACCCCTAGCCGCCCCATGGTGATCAGGTCGTACGCCATCGACTTCCCCTTTATTTCGGCTCTCCCCGGTTTCTAGTCCCGGGGGCCGAGCCCTGTCAATGTTTTGTCCAGACATTCGGACGAGACGGGTGGAAGCGGTTGTTTGTCGGGTGCGGGTCTGTTGTGGTTGCTCGCGCCCGCGCGGCGTAGCCGCATATCGATACAGCCCCGCGCCCCTTACGGGGCGCTGTAGGGCCGTAGGACTATCGGTGGATGTCTGCTGCCTTGCGCGTTCGTACCGGGCATGGGCCCGGTGGGTCATGGGAGACCGTGGTCGCGTCACCGCATCCCCGACTCCGTCCCGGGGTCATCAGTTATCGCGGGATTCGGCTTGCCCTGTCGCGGCCGCGGGCTCGGTTGGAGGCGCCGATCGGGGCCGCGACCTTGCTGTTCGGGTTCGAGGGGACTGTCCGGATCTCGCGGGTGGGGCGGGAACCGGCCACGCTCGGGTCCGTGTTCTGCGGGCCTACGACCACTGCCGCGCTCGGTGAGCACAGTGGGCGGCTCGCGGGGGTCGAGGTGCTGTTGATGCCGTGGGCCGCGTTCACGCTGTTCGGTACGGCTCAGCACGAGCTCGCCGACCGGGTGGTGGACCCCGACGAACTGCCGCACGCCCTCGGCTCCCGCTGGGCCGGCATCGGTGAACTGGCCGCCGCGCTCGCCTCGTTGCCGACCTGGAGCGCCCGGTTCGGGCTGCTGGACGAGGTGTTCACCCGCTGGTCGGCGGCCGGTACGCCGAGTTCGGCGCGGGTGGAGCGGGCCTGGTCGGAGCTGGTGCGGAACTGGGGCGCGGTGCCGGTGCCCCGGCTCGCCGACGAAGTGGGCTGGAGCGTACGGCAGTTGGAGAACCGCTTCCGGGAACAGATCGGGCTCGGCCCCAAGGCGGCGGCCCGCGTACTGCGCTTGCAGCGCGCCCGGCGGCTCCTCGCGGCCGGGCACAGTCAGGCGGAGACGGCGGCGGTCTGCGGCTTCTACGACCAGGCGCATCTGAGCGGCGAGTTCAGGGCGATGACGGGGTGCACGCCGGGCCAGTTCATGGCGGGCCGGGCCGGTCCGCCGGTGACGCGGCCCGGGATGCCGGCCGGGGACCGGATGACGGGCGAGGCGACGAGTCTGCTGGTCGCTCCCGGTCGGGGTGCGTTTTTCTCCAAGACCGGCCGGGCGCGTTGATGCAGGCTGATCACCTGGCCGGTTGATCCCCGGGGACGCGCAGGCCTCCGGGGACCGGCCGGTCCGAGGGGGATACGGGGGGGTGCGGGGAAGCCGGTGGGCCGGGCCCGGCGCAGCGGGTCCGGCCCACCTTGCTGCGCCCCCTCTTTTCCGTCAGGTGTCAGCCTTTCCGCCAGGTGTCAACGCGCCGCGCCCTCACGCCCGCGTACGCCTTTGCGTCACTTGCGTCACAAAAGCCCCCCTCGCGTCACACATGTCGCGTGTACGCGGGTCTTGGGTCACACCCGACCCACAGGCACTTCCCCTTCCTCACTCTGTGTCGTTGACCGGGCACAGGCTTTGTGATCGCCAGCGCAGCGCACGGCTCCCCCGACGGCCGCCCCCGGCCGCCGCCGCGGCGCGCGCAGGGAGGTGCACTGATGACCGACCGACGGCTCTGGTCGTACAAGGAAATCGCGGCCCACATCCGGGTCCAGCCCGACACCGTCCGCTCCTACCGCAAGCACGGCCTGCTGCCCCCGCCCGACCACGTGGAGAGCGGCAAGCCCTACTGGTACGCCGACACGGTCCGGGCCTGGGTGGCCTCCCGCCCGGGCAACCGGGGGCGCCGGGACGACTGACCCGAGCGGAGTGCCGACGCTGTGCCGGGTCCGGGTAGCGAGTGCCCGGTATCGCGTCGGCGCGGTTTTGGCTCCGCCCTCACCTCCACGGCTCGATGACCGTCACCCCCGCTCCCGGTGCCGTGCCCATCGCGGCGAGGGCTGCCGGGGTTTCGGCCAGGGTGATCGTGGAGGTGGTCAGGAGGTCGGGGCGGAGTGCTCCCGAGCGGACCAGCTCCAGCATGGGTGGGTAGGTGTGGGCCGCCATGCCGTGGCTGCCGAGGAGTTCGAGTTCCAGGCCGATCGCGCGGGCCATCGGGACCGGGGTCGTACCGGAGGGAGAGGGGAGCAGGCCCACCTGGATGTGGCGGCCGCGGCGGCGCAGGCCGTTCACCGACGCGGCGCAGGTCGCCGGTGAGCCCAGGGCGTCCAGGGAGAGGTGGGCGCCGCCGCCCGTGAGCTCGCGGATCGCCGCAGCCGTGTCCGGGGTGCTCCTGCCGTCCACGCACTCCGCCGCCCCGAACTTCCTTGCCAGGTCCAGTGCTTGGGGTGAGATGTCGACCGCGATGACTCTGGCGCCGGACGCCGCCGCGATCATCACCGCCGACAGGCCGACTCCGCCGCAGCCGTGCACCGCGACCCACTCCCCCGCGGCGACCCGGCCGCGCTGCACCACGGCGCGGAACGCCGTCGCGAACCGGCAGCCGAGCGAGGCCGCCGTCGCGAACGACATTCCGTCGGGGATCGCCACCAGGTTCACGTCGGCGTGGTCCAGCGCCACGTACTGGGCGAAGGAGCCCCAGTGCGTGAAGCCGGGCTGGGTCTGCCGCTCGCACACCTGCTGGTCGCCGGCTGCGCATGCTCCGCAGGTTCCGCAGGCGCACACGAACGGGACGGTGACCCGGTCGCCGGGGTGCCAGTTGGTCACCCTGGCGCCTACCGACTCAATGACACCGGCGAGTTCGTGGCCCGGTACGTGCGGGAGTGCGATGTCGGGGTCGTGGCCCTGCCAGCCGTGCCAGTCGCTTCGGCACAGGCCTGTGGCCTCGACCCTCACGATCACTCCGTGGTCGGCGGAGTGGGGGTCCGGTACGTCGCGTACGTCGGCGGGGTCACCGTATTGCTCGTACACCACCGCTTTCATTCAGGCTCCCATCGCCGTTTTCGTCTGCCGGTGCGTTGTGGCTGGTCGCGCAGTTCCCCGCGCCCCTGGGTGGGTTCTCTCCTCCCTCGCTGAGACCGAACCGGTCATGCACCTTCCGCAACCAACCCGGTGCCCACCATGTCGCCCTCCCCGTCAGCTTCATCACCGCCGGGACCAGCAGGCTCCGGACGATCATCGCGTCCATCAGGACCGCCAGCGCGATGCCAAGCCCGAGCATCTTCGTGTTCGTGACCCGGGACGTGCCGATCGCGACCATCACCACTGCCAGGATCACCGCCGCCGCTGTGATCAGGCCACCCGTGCGCTGGAGGCCGTGGCGGACCGCCTCGTTGTGGTCGCCTGTGCGGTCGTACTCCTCCTTGATGCGGGAGAGCAGGAAGACGCCGTAGTCCATGGAGAGGCCGAAGGCGACGCAGAACATGAGGACGGGCAGGGTCGTCTCTATGGAGCCGGTGCTGGTGAAGCCGAGGAGGCCGGAGAGGTGACCGTCCTGGAAGACCCAGACGACCGCGCCGAACATCGCGGTGAGGCTGAGCGCGTTGAGCAGGACCGCCTGGAGGGGGATCACCACGCTGCCGGTCAGGAGGAAGACCAGGAGCAGGGTGACCACGGCGATGAGGCCGGCCGCCCAGGGCAGGCGGCTCGCTATCGCGTGCTTGGAGTCGACCAGGACCGCCGCGGTGCCGGTCACCTCGGTCGTGAAGGGGGCGTCCGTGGCGCGCAGGGCGCCGACCAGGCGCTGGGCCGTGGTGTCGACGGCCTCGCCCTTGGGGAGCACGGTGAAGTACGCCGAGTCGCCCTGTACCACCGGTCCGTCCACCCGTACCACCTCGGGCAGTTGGGCGATCCGGGTCTTGTACGCGGTGTACTGCGCCGGTGTCGCCCGGCCCTCGGCGAGTACTTCGAGGGTGCCGCCGGGGTTGCCCGGGAAGCCGTCGCGGATGTGCTGCTGCACGACGTGGGACTCGGCGCCCGAGGGCAGTTGGCGGTCGTCGGCGGTGCCGAACTTGACGCCCAGGAAGGGCAGTCCGAGGACGACGAGGACGGCTGTGGTGGCGAGGGCGAAGAAGGGGGCCCTGCGCATCACCAGGCCGGCCGTACGGGCCCAGGCCGTGCCTTCCTCTCCTGAGGCCTTCGCCGGGCGGCCCCGGCGGAACAGGCGCCGTAGATCGAGGGAGTTGACCCGGTGGCCGAGCAGGAGCAGGGCCGCCGGGAGGAGGATCAGGGCGGCTGCCGCGGCCAGGAGCACCACGGCGATGCCCGCGTAGGCGAAGGAGCGCAGGAAGTACATCGGGAAGACGAGCATCGCGGCCAGGGAGACCGCGACCGTGAGGGCGGAGAAGAGCACCGTGCGGCCGGCCGTGCGCAGGGTGGTGGCGATGGCGGGCAGCGGCTCGGCGCCGGTGGACAGTTCCTCGCGGAAGCGGCGGACGATGAACAGGGCGTAGTCGATGGCCAGTCCGAGGCCCAGGGCCGTGGTGAGGTTCAGCGCGAAGACCGAGACGTCCGTGAACTCCGTGAGGCCGCGCAGCACCGCGTTCGTCCCGAGGATCGCGACGATGCCGATGCCGAGCGGGAGCAGGGCGGCGATCGCGGAGCCGAAGACCATCACCAGCAGGAGGAGCGTCACCGGCAGGGCGATCATCTCGGCGCGGGCGAGGTCCTCCTTGATGGTCGTCTGCATCTCGTGGCGGACGGCGACGATGCCGCCGACCTCGACCTTCACCGGGCCGTGGGTGCCGCGGAGGGCGGGTGCGATGCGGTCCAGGGTGTCGGTCGTCGTCTTCTCGTCGCCCGTGAGGTGGGCGGCGATCAGTGCCTCGTGTCCGTCCTTCGCGCGCAGGGACGGGGACTTGGTCCCCCAGTAGGAGCCGACGCCTGTGACGCCCCGCTCGCCGGTCAGCCGGGCGGTGAGGCGGGCGGCCTCGGCGGTGACCGCCGGGTCGTCCACCGAGGCGCTGCCGGAGTCGACGAGGAGCAGGAGGTTGGGCTGGGAGGCCGGGAACTCACGCTCCAGTGCCTTGGTCGCGTACGTCGACTGGGCCGTCGGGTCCTCCCAGCCGCCGCTGCCCAGCCGGTCGGCGACCCCGCTGCCGGCCACCACGGCGAGCGCGGTGAGCACCAGGGCCACGAGCAGCGACAGCCGGGGGCGGGCGGTCACGAAACGTGTCCACCCTCCGAGGCTCGGCGGGCTGTTGACTTCGGTCATCGCGCGGTGCTCCCCTTCACCATGACCCGTGCCTCCGCGCAGGCAGGTGGCAGGGGTCGGCATTGCCATAGAATGGGCGAACACGAGAGATCGCTCGCGTTTCGCCAGGATCAGAATGCGAGTGACCGCTCGCGTTTGTCAACGCCGTTCGGAGAGCTGGGGATAACTCGTGTCCGTGGACCAGGAGAAGGCCGGCCCCCGCCGCCAGGCCCGCGGCGAGCGCCGCATCGCCCAGCTGCTGGAGGCCGCCGCCAACGTCTTCTGCACGACGGGCTACACGGCCTCCAGCACCAACGCCATCGCCCGCGAGGCCGGCGTCTCACCGGGCACGCTCTACCAGTTCTTCCCGAACAAGGAAGCGATCGCGATCGAGCTGGGCGACCGGCTCATCCACCAGATGCGGGAGACCACCGGCGAGGCGCTCGCCGCGGTCGACCCGTCGACCCCGCTGGAGGAGGCGATCGGCACCCTCGTCGACCGTTTCACCGCCTTCAGCTGCCAGCACCCGGTGTTCTTCGCCCTGATGCACGGCCCGGACATCCCCGGTCGGCTCACCGAGGAGCACGACGCGCTGCACGCGCATCTGCTCGGCCAGGTCGAGGCACTCGTCGCGGCGTTCCTGCCCGGCGCCCCCGCCGCCGACGTCACCCGTACCGCGCACCTGTGCCTGGGCCTCTACAAGGCCGGCCTGGAGCTGGTCCTCTCCCACGAGGGCGCCGAACGCGACGCGTACGTCCGGGAGTTGAAGAACGTACTGATCCGCTATCTGGAACCGCTGCTCACCGAGTACCGGGACCGGGCCACCGCGGACCTCACCACGACTCGGACCCCCTGACGGCCCCTTCCGCCCTCTCCGCCGCCCCCACCCGCTCGCCCCGCAACCGCAGCGCGACCAGCGGAAACACCAGCACCGACACCATCGCCGCGCCGACCAGCGCCGCCGCGTCCGCCGACTTCAGGACCTTGTCGTCGACCCCGATGGTGGTGATGGCGACGACTAGGGGCAGCGCGGTGGAGGCGAGGAGGGTGAGGGCGCGCCGGTCCCGTCGTACGAGATCGCGCGGGGCGAGGACGTAGACCGGAAGGCCGCGGACCAGGAGGAACAGCGCCAGGAACACCGGGAGGAGCAGCAGGGCGTGGCCCCCGGACAGCAGGGCGTCCAGGTCGAACTCGATGCCGGTGACCACGAAGAACACCGGTACCAGGAAGCCGAAGCCCATCGCCTCGACCTTCTCCAGGACCGAACCCGCGCTCTCCGGGGCCGCGCCGTGCAGCACCAGGCGGGTGATCAGGCCGGCGGCGAAGGCGCCCAGGAGGGTGTCGAGGCCGAGGGCCTGGGAGATGCCCAGCATCACCGCCAGGAGGAGCACCACGAGCCGTACGGCGAACTGACCGCTGCTGTGCAGGGTCTTCTCGATGACGCGGGAGAACCACGGTGGGCGCGGGCGCAGCGCCCACCACACCGCGCCCGCCGTGAGCAGGGCGAACGCGGCGAGCAGTGCCGTAGAGCGGCCCGGCGCGCGGCCGCTGAGCAGCAGGGCCATGGCGATGACCGGACCGAACTCCCCCACCGCGCCGAACGCCAGCATCACGGACCCGAAGCGCGAGTGCAGGTCCCCCGCGTCGCGCAGCACCGGCAGGACCGTGCCGAGGGCGGTGCTGGTGAGGGCCGTACCGACGTAGACGCCCTTGGACCAGCCGGCGAGGAGGGTGGCCAGGGCGAGGCCGAGAGCGAGGGAGATCAGCCACGCGCGTGCCGACCGTTTCAGCGTGTCGCCGCGGATCCGGTCGAACTCGATCTCGTACCCGGCGAGGAAGATCAGCATCGTCAGACCGAGGTCGGAGAGCGTGTCGATCACCTGTCCGTCGCCCGCCCAGCCGAGTACGTCAGGCCCTACGAGGATGCCCAGCAGGATCTCGAAGATGACCAGCGGGACCGGGAGCCATCGGCCGATCCCGTAGGCCAGCAGGGGTGCCAGTACGGCGACGGCCATGATCAGGACGAGCGTCCCGGACTGCGACATGAGGCGTATCTACCATAAAGTGCCGGTAAATCTGCCCTGTAGGAGTACGAGGGGATTTGCCGTGACCTACTCTCCGCCGCCCGGCGCGCCCCGGGCCCGTATCCCCGGGCCGCAGCAGCCGCCGCCGACGTACCCCCAGATCCGCACCGGCCTGTGGAAGCAGTGCCTGGGCGGCGGGCTGGCGCTGTGGGCGCTGACCGCGCTGGTCACGTACGCGACGAAGAACACCACCCTGCTGCCGACGCTGATCCTGCTCGGCAGCTTCCTGGTGCCGGTGACCTTCGTCCTGTGGGCGTACGAGCGGCACGGGCGCGACCTGGGCGTCAGCGTGATCCTGGGCTGCTTTCTGACCGGCGGCACGCTCGGGGTGCTGGGCGCCTCGGTGATGGAGTACTACCTGCTGCATCCCTCCCTGGGGATGTTCGTCGGCGTCGGGCTGATCGAGGAGGCCGCGAAGCTCGGGGCGCTGATGTTCGTGCTGCGCCGGCAGCCGCGGCTGCACGGGATCCGCGCGGGACTGGTGCTCGGCGCGACGGTCGGCTTCGGTTTCGCGGCCCTGGAGAGCGCCGGGTACGCCTTCAACGCGGCCGTCTCCACCAAGGGCATCGATCTGCGGGCGCTCCTGGAGACCGAGATCCTGCGCGGGGTCCTCGCGCCCTTCGGGCACGGCCTGTGGACGGCGGTCGCGGGTGCGGTCCTGCTCTCCTACCGGCAGCTGAACGGTCGCTTCCGTTTCACCGGGGCGGTCGTCGGAACGTATCTCGGCGTCTCGGTGCTGCACGCCCTGTGGGACTCGACGCACGGCATCGCGATCTGGCTGGTGGCCCGGTTCTCGGGCGCGGGCCTGGACCGGCACCTGTTCGCCCAGGGGTACATCCCCCGGCCGACCGACCAGCAGGAGCACCTCTTCACGATGTTCTCGGTGGGCGGAATGGCCCTCGTGGCGCTGCTCGGGGTCGGCTGGGTGCGGTCGCTGGCCCGCCGCGACCCCTCTTGGAGAAATACCCCCTAGGGGTATACCCTGGGTTCCAGAGTGAGCCACCGTGGGCCACTCCGACCCCAACTGCCTCCACACGCCTCCACGAGGAGAACGACATGAGCGCCCAGACCGACACCCAGGGTTCCGTCACCACCGTCTACAAGGTGAGCGGGATGAGCTGCGGACACTGCGAGGGCTCCGTCTCCGGCGAGATCTCGGAGCTGCCCGGCGTCAGCTCGGTGAAGGCCGTCGCGTCGACCGGCGAGGTCACCGTCGTGTCCACCGCCCCGCTCGACGCCGAGGCCGTCCGCGCGGCCGTCGACGAGGCCGGCTTCGAGCTCGTCGGCCAGGCCTGACACAGCACCGGCAGCACACTTCTGTTCTCTCCGACCGGGCCGTGCCGACCAGCTGATACTGGCTCCGCGCGGTCCGGTCCGATGTCTGGAGTCCGGACATGACCAGCACCACCACGATCGGCACCACAGCAGACACACCCATAGCCCCGGCCCCCGAAGCGGCCGAGGTCGAGCTGCTCATCGGCGGGATGACCTGCGCCTCCTGCGCGGCCCGCGTCGAGAAGAAGCTCAACCGCATGGACGGCGTCAGCGCCACCGTCAACTACGCGACGGAGAAGGCGAAAGTCAGCTACCCGGCGGGCATCCAGGTCGCGGACCTCATCGCGACCGTGGTGAAGACCGGGTACACCGCCGAGGAACCCGCACCGCCGGAGCCCGAAACACCGTCCGCCCCGGCGGCCGATCCCGAACTCGCCTCCCTGCGCGAGCGGTTGACCGTCTCCGCCGTCCTCGCGCTGCCCGTCGTACTGCTCTCCATGATCCCGGCCCTCCAGTTCGACAACTGGCAGTGGCTCGCGCTCACCCTGGCCGCGCCGGTCGTCGTCTGGGGCGGACTCCCGTTCCACAAGGCCGCGTTGACCAACGCCCGGCACGGCGCCGCCACCATGGACACCCTCGTCTCGGTCGGCACGCTGGCCGCGTTCGGCTGGTCGCTGTGGGCGCTGTTCTGGGGCGACGCGGGCATGGCCGGTATGCACGACGAGTTCCGTCTCACCGTCTCGCGCACGGACGGCGCCTCGACGATCTACCTCGAAGTGGCCGCCGGAGTCGTCGCGTTGATCCTGCTGGGCCGCTATCTGGAGGCCCGCTCCAAGCGGCGGGCGGGCGCGGCCCTGCGCGCGCTCATGGAGTTGGGCGCCAAGGACGTGGCCGTCTTGCGGGACGGTCGTGAAGTACGGCTCCCGGTCGGCGAGTTGAAGGTCGGGGACCATTTCGTCGTACGGCCCGGGGAGAAGATCGCGACCGACGGCACCGTCGTCGAGGGCGTCTCCGCGGTCGACGCGTCGATGCTGACCGGCGAGTCGGTACCGGTGGACGTGGCACCGGGTGACACGGTCACCGGCGCGACCGTCAACGCCGGCGGGCGGCTGGTCGTAGCGGCGAGCCGGGTCGGTTCGGACACCCAACTCGCGCGCATGGCGCGGCTGGTGGAGGACGCGCAGAACGGCAAGGCCGAGGTACAGCGGCTCGCCGACCGGATCTCCGGGATCTTCGTGCCGGTGGTGCTGCTGATCGCGCTCGGCACGTTCGGGACGTGGCTCGCGGTCACCGGCGACACGGCCGCCGCGTTCACCGCGGCCGTCGCCGTGCTGATCATCGCCTGCCCGTGCGCGCTGGGCCTGGCCACCCCGACCGCCCTCATGGTCGGCACCGGCCGCGGCGCCCAACTGGGCATCCTGATCAAGGGCCCCGAGGTCCTGGAGTCCACCCGCCGCGTCGACACGGTCGTCCTCGACAAGACCGGCACGATCACCACGGGCCGCATGACCCTCCAGGAGGTCTACGTCGCCGAAGGCACCGACGAGAGCCGGCTCCTGCGGCTCGCGGGCGCCCTGGAGCACGCCTCCGAGCACCCCGTCGCGCGGGCGGTGGCGGCGGGCGCGGAGGAGCGCGTCGGCACACTTCCGCCCGCCGAGCACTTCGAGAACATGCCCGGCCGTGGCGTACGCGGGCGCGTAGAGGGCCGTGAGGTGGCCGTGGGGCGCCTCTACGACACCCTGCCCGAGGAGTTGACCCGGGCCGCCTCCGAGGCCGAGAGCCGCGGCCGTACGGCCGTGGTGGTCGGCTGGGACGGAGAGGCGCGCGGGATCGTCGCGGTGGCCGACGCGGTCAAGGAGACCAGCGCCGAGGCCGTGCGCGAGCTGCGGGCGCTCGGGCTCACGCCGGTGCTGCTGACCGGCGACAACCGCGCGGTCGCGGACGCCGTGGCCGCCGCCGTCGGGATCTCCCCCGGCGATGTCATCGCCGAGGTGCTGCCCGAGGACAAGGTCGACGTCGTGCGACGGCTGCAGGGCGAGGGGCGGACCGTCGCCATGGTCGGCGACGGCGTGAACGACGCGGCCGCGCTCGCCGCCGGGGACCTGGGGCTCGCGATGGGCACCGGGACGGACGCGGCGATCGAGGCGAGCGATCTGACGCTGGTGCGCGGGGACCTGCGAGTGGCCGCGGACGCGATCCGGCTGTCCCGGCGGACCCTCGGCACCATCAAGGGCAACCTCGTATGGGCTTTTGGATACAATGTGGCGGCGCTTCCGCTGGCCGCCGCGGGCATGCTGAACCCCATGATCGCGGGGGCCGCGATGGCCTTCTCCTCGGTGTTCGTGGTCTCCAACAGCCTGCGACTTAGGACATTTCGCTGAAGTTCCGCAAAGTTACCGGGAGTTACGGGAACCTGAAGTAAGAGTCCCTCTAGAGACCGACGACGGCCTCACATAAGCTCTTCACAAGCCTCGCGCATCATCCTTACGCTGGGGTCCCGACCGCGACATCGGGGCTCTTGCGCATCTAACGGACATATGCAAGAGACGCAGATCACAGTGATGTGAACGTAACCATCGAAGGGGTTCGAAGGTCTAAGTTGACGATGTCAGTAAGCGTCTTGGGGGGCGCGAACTGGCATCTGAGGATGTCTTGGGGGACTTCCTCAGAGATGCGTTGCCGGGACACGTACACCGGGGAGCTTTGAGCGGCCCTCCCGTCGTGCGGTGTCCCGGCAGATCGCACACATCACTGGCTCCACCCAGTAGTACGAGGAGTTTTGCTCGTTCTGCTCAGTTCAACGAAGCTCAGTTTCACCGAGCTTCGGCACGACAGCGATTCAGGCGCTGGTTCTCACAAGCGCCCGGCCGGATCCCGTGGGGGGAATCCGCACCGGGACATGGGAAGGCGCCCTGTACGCCGGCCCGTGGGGGGACCGTCGGCAGGGCGCCTTCTTCCATCTTTTTTTGAGGCTCGGTTCGCCTCCAGGGCGGCAAAGTCGGTGTCGAAGGGGCGCCGTCTTGAGTTGCCGTGTTGCAGCGCGCCTGTTTTTTAGGGGCGCGGGGAA
>NZ_BARG01000002.1 GCF_000376565.1 Streptomyces hokutonensis
CGGTGGTACCGGGCGCTCGGGGCGTGCGAGGGAGACGCCGGCCACCGCCGGACGCTGGGTCGGTATCGGGTCCTCGGCGGGCGGGGCGGGATCGGGGTGGGGTTGAGGGTCGAGTTGGGGTTCGGGGTCCGGATCGTGCACCCGGGGATCTCGTGCCGCCCTGATCACCAACGGTTCCAGGAAGACCGGAGTGGGCGACTCCTGATAGGCCTCGGGTCCCTCCGACCTCTCGGGCTCCTCCACCAACCGCGTTTCCACCGACCCGAGTTTCTCGGCCTCCGTCGGAAACGCGACCGGGGTCAGCGCCTCCTCCACCTCCTCGAGCCCCGGACGGACCGACGGCTCCTTCTCCAGGAGCGCGGCCAGTACCTCCCGCAACGGGCCTGCGGCGGGCGGGAGTTCGGGCTCCTCGTAGAGCACCGCGTGCAGGGTGGCCAGGGTGGTGTCGCGGGAGAACGGTGAGCGGCCGGCCAGCGCCGCGCAGAGGGTCGCGCCGAGGGACCAGATGTCCGAGGGCGGTCCCTGCGGGCGGCCGGAGATCCGCTCGGGTGCCATGTAGTCGGGCGAGCCGACGAGCATGCCGACCATGGTGAGCGCCTTGGCGTCCTGGATCGCGGCGATACCGAAGTCGGTGAGCACGACGCGTCCCGCACGGCTCTCGACGAGTACGTTGCCGGGTTTGATGTCCCGGTGCAGGACGCCTCCCGCGTGCACCTGCCGCAGGGCCGCCACCAGCCCCAGTCCGATGCGGGCGGCCTCGCGCGGGCCGACCGGGCCGTCCTCGGCCATGATCCGCTCCAGCGAGCGGCCGGCCACCAACTCCATGACGATCCACAGGCGTTCGCCCTCGTCCACGACGTCGTAGACCCGTACGACGTTGGGATGGTCGATCCGCGCCGTGGCCCTGGCCTCGCGCAGGGTGCGTTCGCGGCGGGTGCGGGTGTCCTCCGGGTCGAGGCCGTCGATGCGCATCTCCTTGACCGCGATCTGCCGGTCGAGCATTTCGTCGGCGGCCCGCCACACCCGCCCCATTCCCCCCTGGCCGATGCTTTCGACCAGTCGATAACGCCCGGTCACCAATAGCCCCGGAGTTCCGCCGTCCCTCAAGTTCCCCGTATTCCCCGGCAATCCGCTGCACCCCCACAATGGTCACACTTCATGCCGTACCAGCATAGTGCGGAGAAATCTTGTGGTACCTCTTCAAGTACTGCGAATTCAGGCGCAGTCCCAGGGGGACACAGGGGAACACAAGGGGGACGAACATGGGTTCTCGTCGCGCGACGGCCATCGCGACGGCCATCACAGGATCGCTGCTCACGGCATCTTTCTCGGCGGTGATGATCCTTTCCTTCACCGCTGCGGCGGACGACCAGGGACCGGGAAGCAGCAAAGGCGGAAAGGCGATGGACGCGGCACCGGCGGGTGTGAAACTGACCACGCTCCTGCCGGAGAGGATTTCTGTCGACAACAGTTCGAAAAAGACGGCGATCACCGCCACGGTGAAGAACGAGGGGACCAAGGAGAGCGGCGAGCTCAATCTCCTGGTCGTCGGTTTCGACGGCCTCAAGGTCAATGGCGTGCAGGGTTGTTCGGCGATCGCCGCAAAGGATCTACCGCCCGGTTCGAACAGCGGATTCAAGTGCTCCGTCGGCACGCTCGCCGCGGGCAGGTCGAAGTCGTACGCCGTCGACGCGACGTACGACCTGAGCAAGGCCGGGAAGATCTGTCTGCCGGTGATGTCCGCCGACGGCAAGAAGACGTTCTGGCAGCAGGGCCCGGTCCCGTTCGGTACGACGAACCCGTCGCCGAACGCCCCGGCCACCCCGTTGCTGCTCGGCACCGACAACAAGCCGGTGGCGCCGGGCGGCGACACCCTGCCCAAGACCGGCGTCGGCAGTGACGTACTGCCGCTGGGCGCGGCCGGTGCGGCACTGATCGCGGCGGGCGCGGCGGGCCTGTACTGGTCCCAGCGACCGCCGAGGCGGCAGGCCCGGCGGGGCTGAGCGGAACGCGGACAAGGGAGGGCCGGGCGGCGGGAGCACCCGGCCCTTCCTGTTGGCATCCCTCGGAAAGCCTGACGGCACCTGTCAGGTTATGGAGCCAGCATGACCGCATGAGCCAGCACACGCAGCCTCTCACCCTCCACCCCACGGACCCCGGCTACGACGCCGAACTCGCCGGTTTCCAGACCGGGTTCGCCCAGCGCCCCGCCGTGGTCTTCGGCGCGGCCTCGGCCGACGACGTGATCGCCGCCGTACGGTACGCGGCCGGCGCGGGGCTGCCGGTCGGGGTGCAGGCCACCGGGCACGGGCTGCCGGGTGGATCGGAGGGTGGGGTGCTGATCACCACGCGGCGGATGGACGGGGTACGGGTCGATCCCGGGGCGCGGACGGTCCGCGTCCAGGCGGGCGTGCGGTGGGCGCAGGTAGTGGCGGCGGCGGAGCCGTACGGGCTGGCCCCGTTGAACGGGTCGTCGCCCAGCGTGGGTGCCGTGTCGTACACGCTCAGCGGTGGACTCGGCATCCTGGCAAGGGAGTTCGGGTACGCGGCCGACCATGTGCGCTCCCTCGACGTCGTCACCGCCGATGGCCGACTCCGGCGAGTGACACGGAAGTCGGAGCCCGAGCTGTACTGGGCGCTGCTCGGTGCCGGGCATTCCTTCGGTGTCGTCACGGAGTTGGAGATCGACCTCGTCCCGGTGCGGACGCTCTACGGCGGTTCGCTCGCCTTCGACGGGCGGGAGGTGGATCCGGCGGGCCTGCTGCGGGCGTACGAGGAGTGGACGCGGACCGTGCCGGACGGGCTGACCTCGTCCTTCGCCGCCGTACCGTACCCGGACGTCCCGGCGCTGCCGCCGCACCTGCGCGGGCGGTACGTCCTCTCCGTGCGGGTCGCGTACACGGGACCCGACGGTGATCAACTCGTCGCGCCGCTGCGGGAGTTGGGGCCGGTGCTCACCGACTCGTTGCGGGAGATGCCGTACGCCGAGAGCCACACGATCCACAGTGATCCGCCCGAGCCGCACGCGTACTACGGCGACAGCGCGGTACTGAGCGAGCTGGATGCCGAACGGGTGGGCGAGGTGCTGGCCCTCGTCGGGCCTGACGCACCCGGTATGTGTGTCGTCCAGGTCAATCATCTGGGCGGGGCCCTCGCGAAGTCCGCGCCGAACTCGGTGCCGTACCGCGAAGGGCGTTTCCTGGTACGGCTGTTGGCGGTAGGCGACCGTACGACCGCGCGCGCCCGGCTCGACCCGGCCTTCGCGCTGCTCGCGCCGGTGACGCTCGGCCGGGCGCTCAACTTCGCCTTCGGGGCCGGGGATCGGACCGAGGGGCTGTACGACGCGGAGACGCGGAAGAGGCTCGCCGCGTTGAAGTCGGAGTACGACCCGGCGAACCTCTTCCGCAGGAACTACGGTCCCTAGGACCTGTCCGGCGGATCATGCCGCAGACGCGGGGCGTGGCACGCGCTGATCAGGCACCGTCGCTTTTCTGCGACCTGCTCCGCCGGACAGGTCCTACCGCTGCTTGTTGACGAACTTCCACGCGGTCGGGGTCGCGCCCATCGCCAGGGCCGCCTTCAGGGCGTCGCCGAGGAGGAAGGGGGTGAGGCCGGCGGCGATCGCGGCGCTCGTCGAGAGGTCGAGGCTGACCGCGAGGTACGGGACGCCGACGGCGTAGATGATCGCCTCGCCCAGGATCATCGTGCCCGCCATGCGCAGGACCGAGCGGTCGGCGCCGCGGCGGGCCAGGGCGCCGACGGCGGCGGAGGCGAGCAGCATGCCGACGATGTAGCCGAAGGAGGCGCCGCTGCCGTGGGTGCCGCCGGCGAACCACGGCACGCCGGCCAGGCCGAGCAGCGCGTACAGCGCGAGCGAGAGGAAGCCGCGGCCGGCGCCGAGGGAGGTGCCGACGAGCAGCGCGGCGAAGGTCTGGCCGGTGACCGGGACCGGGGAGCCCGGCACGGGCACGGAGAGCTGGGCGGCGAGGCCGGTGAGCGCGGCGCCGCCGAGCACGAGGGTGATGTCCCGGACGCGGGAGGCGGGCAGCAGATCGGCGAGGACCTGTCCGGGGCGGGCGGTGGCGACGGCGGTACTCAAGGGGAACTCCGCAGGTTGACGGGGGGACGGCAGGGGACTCCGTGACGCTATCCCAGGGGCCTCGGGCCGATCACCGTCAGCGCTCGACAAAGGGTTCGGCGCGGACTTGGTGGGCTCCGGACAAAGGATGCCCGTTACACACGCTCGGGCGTGATGACCGTCACGCGGACCCCGTGCCGTCTCGCACACCGGTCACCGTCTGGGCAGCGGTGCACCGTTTTGCTAGCTTCGACCGCATGGTTGCCCAGGCCCGGAACTTCGCGTCGCGTCGCTATGTCGACCTGCGACGCCAGGCCGCGGCGACCTGTTACCGCCCCTGAGGCGGGCGGAGCGGATCCGGTGCGCCTCGACATCCCCACGGCGCACTGTCGGACCCGTTCCCGAGGAAGATCCCCATGCCCCGTAACGCGGCACCTCTTCTACGCTCCCCCGTACCCCGCGCCGCCGACAGCGACCGGCGGCGCACCAACGCGAGTGTCATCCTGCGGTCCGTGCTGGAGCACGGGCCGGTGGCCCGCTCCACCATCGCCCGGCTGACCGGGCTGTCCCCCGCCTCGGTGACCGACTACTGCGCCCACTTCGCCGGACTCGGCCTGATCCATGAGTCGGCCACACCCGAACGATCGCGAGGTGTGGGCCGGCCCCATGTGCCGGTCGACCTGGACGACTCACGGTTCATCGTGGGCGGGGTCCATGTGGCCGTGCCCTATACGACGGTGGCCCTGCTCGATCTGCGGGGCCGGGTGCTGGCCGAGCGACGCATCGGACACGACACCACCGACCCCTCACGCGTGCTGGAGCGGGCCGCCGAAGGGCTGGACGCGCTGCTCGCGGACGCGTCCGGTGCCATTCCGCTCGGTGTCGGCGTGGCCGCCGGCGGCTGGGTCGACCGGGACTCCGGGACCATCGTCGACCATCCCCTGCTCGGCTGGCGGGACGTGCCGGTGCGCGAGATCCTCGGCACCCGCACCGGGCTCCCGGTCCATGTGGACGGCCACGCAAGGGCGTTGGTGAACGGCGAGCGCCTCTTCGGGCGGGCCCGGGGCAGCCGCAGCGTGCTGCATCTCTTCGTCGGCAATGTGGTCGACGCGGCCTTCGCCACCAACGACGAGGTGCACCACGGTCCCCGCTCGCAGGCCGGTGCGATCGCGCATCTGCCGCTGCGCGGCGGCACCGAGCCGTGCGACTGCGGCCGGGTCGGCTGCCTCCAAGTGGAGCTGAGCGAACGGACGTTGTGCCGGAAGGCCCGGGAGGCGGGGATCGTCGACGGGGTGAACCCGACCCATGTCGTGGCCGCGGCCGAGCGCGGAGACCCGGTCGCCGTACGGCTGTTGACGCAGCGGGCGCGGATGGCCGGGCGGGCGGCGGGGCTGCTGCTCGACATCCTCAACCCGGAGACGGTGGTCGTCACCGAACTCGGCGTCATCCACCGCGAGGACTGCCTGCGCGCGCTGCGCGAGGAGGTCGGTGACGCGCGGGCGTCGGCTGTCGTACCGACGAGTTTCCCGGATTCCGTGCTGGCCGTGGCGGGTGGTTCGGTGATGCTGGACGTGCTGTTCCGGGATCCTTTGAGTGTTTCACAGGCGACTATTTAATTCAGAAACTCGGAATGTTGACAGGAGGCGCTCATGACCGAGAACATCCTGTTCATGAGCCTGCAGATGAGTTGTCGCACTTCTTGTTGCTGACCCGTTGACGCGCCCCTGGCGCCGGTCTCATCCTGCCCGCATTTCGTTCTCCGGCTTTCTCCTGCCGTGAATCCCGCGCGCATTCCCGCGTTCCCGTGACTTTTGATCAGGGAGTACTCCCATGCCCAATTCCCGTGCGCCCGGCCTCGACCGGCGGCTCTTCCTCACCTCCGTGCTCGGTGCCGCCGCGGGCATCGCCGGCCTCAGCGGCTGCGCCACGAGCAGTGCCGCGGCCTCGAAGTCGGGGGCAGGTCTGTCCGCCCCGCTCGCCGAGAAGGTGCCGTCCGGCACGAGCCTGAAGATCTCCTCGTACCTCAACACCCAGCAACTCCAGTTCAAGCTGGCGAAGTTGCCCAAGTTGCCGTTCACCGTGTCGAGTTGGGTGAACATCGGGGCCGGTCCCGATGTCATCAACGCGTTCCGCGCCAAGTCCCTGGACCTCGCCAACAACGCGGGCATCCCGCCGATCCAGGCGCACTACCAGGGCTTCGACGCGAAGATCGTCGCGATCAACATCACGCGCAAGCCCAACTATCTCTTCGCCACCAAGCCCGGCAGCGACATCCGCACGGTCGCCGACTTCAAGGGCAAGAAGCTCGCGTTCTCCCAGGGCCAGGCCCAAGGCGTCGTACTGCTGCGGGCGTTGAAGGAAGCGGGCCTGAAGTACGACGAGGTGAAGCTCGTCCCGCTGACCAGCAACCAGTTCCTCACGGCCCTCCAGTCGGGCCAGGTCGACATCGCCCCGCTCGCCAACAGCCAGGCACCGGCGTACCTCAAGCAGTACGAGGCGAAGGGCGCCCACGCCATCACCACCGACGTCGTGGACCTGCTCAACCTGCTGTGGGCGCCGGCCTCCGTGCTGGCCGACTCCGCGAAGGCCGCCGCGATCGCCGCGTACATCCCGCAGTGGGCGCAGGGCCAGGTCTGGCAGTACGAGAACCCGGACACCTGGAACGAGGAGTTCTACGTCAAGACGCAGAACCTGACCCTCGCCCAGGCCAAGTCGGTCACCGCGCTCGCCAACAAGCCCTTGTTCCCGCCGAGTTGGGACGAGGCCGTCAAGTGGGAGCAGGAGACCGCCGATCTGCTGGCGGAGGGCGGCTTCGTGAAGGAGTTCAAGGTGGACTCGCTCTTCGACCGGCGCTTCGAGTCCATCGCGGCGAAGGCCGTCCCGGCGGAGTACCGGAAGTGACGGCCATGACGACCACGACAACGACCGTGCCGGTGACGGCTGTCGAAGAGAAGACGGCTGCTGTACGGCGGCGCGGGCGGCGCCGCGGCCTCTCCCCCGGCAAACGCCTCCCCGCCTCCCGGATCATCGGCCCCGCGCTCTTCTTCGCCCTGTGGGCCGTCGCCTCCGCCGCCGGGCAGCTGGACCCGGCCGCGATCCCGGCGCCCTGGACGGTACTGCGGACAGCCGGCCGGCTGTGGACGTCCGGCACGCTGCCCACCGACGTGCTGACCTCCCTGGAACGCGCCGCCTACGGCTTCGCCCTCGGCCTCACCGCCGGAGTCGTCCTCGCCCTGGCCGCCGGACTCAGCCGGGTCGGCGAGGCCCTGATCGACGGGACCGTGCAGCTCAACCGGGCCATCCCCACCCTCGGCCTCATCCCGCTGTTCATCCTCTGGCTGGGCATCGGCGAGACCTTCAAGATCGCCATCATCGCGATCGTCGTCTACATCCCGATCTACCTCAACCTGCACGCCGCGCTGTCCGGCATCGACCACCGCTATGTCGAACTCGCCGAGGTCCAGGGCCTGTCGAGGCTCCAGTTCATCCGCCAGATCGTCATCCCCGGCGCCCTGCCCGGCTTCTTCGTCGGCCTGCGCCTCGGAGTCACCGGCTCCTGGCTGAGCCTGGTGGTCCTGGAGCAGATCAACGCCACCAGCGGCCTCGGCTACATGATGTTCCAGGCCCAGAACTACGGCCAGTCCGACGTCATCCTCGTCGGCCTGCTGATCTACGGCGTGTTCGGCCTGGTCTCCGACAGCGCGGTCCGTCTCGTCGAACGGAGGGTGCTGTCATGGCGCCGCACACTCAGCAGCTGACCACCGCGCCCGCCGTCCGACTCCGGGGCCTGACACGGTCGTTCGACGGCCGTACGGTCCTCGACGACATCGACCTCGACCTGCCCGCCGGACAGTTCACCGCGCTGCTCGGGCACAGCGGCTCCGGCAAGAGCACATTGCTGCGGGCCATCGCGGGCCTCGACCACGAGGTGGTCGGGAGCGGTCAACTCACCGCCCCCGAACGGGTGTCGGTGGTCTTCCAGGACTCCCGGCTGCTGCCCTGGCGGCGGGTCCTCGACAACGTGCTGCTGGGAACGGACGGCAAGGAGGCCGCCGCGAAGGGCCGCGAGGCCCTCGCCGAGGTGGGCCTCGCCGGCCGCGAGCGGGCCTGGCCCAACGAGTTGTCCGGCGGTGAGGCGCAGCGGGCGGCACTCGCCCGGTCGTTGGTGCGTGAGCCCGAACTCCTGCTGGCCGACGAGCCGTTCGGCGCGCTGGATGCCCTGACCCGGATCCGGATGCACGTGCTGCTGCGCGAGCTGTGGGAGCGGCACCGGCCCTCGGTGTTGCTGGTCACGCATGACGTGGACGAGGCGATCGTGCTCGCGGACCGGGTGCTGGTGCTGGAGGAGGGGCGGATCGGGTTGGACCTGGCGATCGACCCCGAGGTGCCGCGGGCGGAGTACCGGGAGCGGTTGTTGGCGGCGCTCGGTGTGACGTCGGACTCGCGGTGACGGTCGGCTGCGCGGTGACTCCGTCGGCTGCGTAGTGACCGTGCGCTTCGCAGTGACCGTGCGCTGCTCGTGCCGCCCGGGGGCTGCGCCCCCAGACCCCCATCGGCCCTGAAGGGGCCTCGTTCTCAAACGCCGGACGGGCTGGTTTGTGCCGCCCGCATTGAAAGGCACCGGAACACTCACCCAAAGGACCTGGCATGCCCCGCCGTCTCCACCTCAACGCCTTCCTCATGAACACCGGTCACCACGAGGCCTCCTGGCGCCTCCCCGAGAGCAACCCCTACGCCCACGTGGAGCTGGACCACTACATCCACCTCGCCCGGATCGCCGAGCGCGGCACCTTCGACTCGCTCTTCCTCGCCGACGGACCGCAGTTGTGGAGCAACCTGGCCCAACGCCCGGCAGGCGCCCTGGAACCCCTCACCCTCCTCACCGCACTCGCGACGGCGACCGAGCACATAGGTCTGATCGCCACCGCCTCGACCTCCTACAACTCGCCCTACAACCTGGCCCGCAAGTTCGCCTCGCTCGACATCATCAGCGGCGGCAGGGCCGGCTGGAACATCGTCACCACCGCCGGTGCCGAAGCAGCCCGCAACTTCGGGCTCGAGCACGAGCCCGCGCACGCCGAACGCTACGCACGCGCCGCGGAGTTCCTCGATGTGGCGCTGAAGCTCTGGGACAGCTGGGAGGACGACGCGATCGTCGCCGACAAGGCGGCCGGAGTGTGGGGCGACGACGCGAAGATCCATCCCCCGCGCCACCAGGGGACGTACTTCAGTGTCGAGGGAGCGCTCAACGTCCCCCGCTCGCCCCAGGGTTACCCCCTGCTCGTGCAGGCGGGTTCGAGCGAGGACGGCAAGACGTTCGCGGCCCGCTACGCGGAGGCGGTGTTCACCGCGCAGCAGACCCTGGCCGACGCGCAGGCGTTCTACACGGACCTCAAGTCCCGTACGGCGGCGGCCGGTCGGGACCCCGAGCACATCAAGGTGCTGCCCGGCATCGTCCCGGTACTCGGCTCGACGGAGGCCGAGGCACGGGAGAACGAGCGATTGCTCGAGGACCACATCGTGTACACGCACGGCGTGGACCGCCTGGAACACCTGCTTCAACTACCGCCCGGCACCCTGGAGCTGGACGCCCAGCTCCCCGCCGACCTGCCGCCCGAGGACGCCATCGAGGGCGCGAAGAGCCGTTACACCCTCGTCGTCGAACTCGCCCGCCGCGACCGGCTGACCGTACGGCAGCTGATCGGCCGGCTCGGCGGCGGACGTGGGCACCTCACCTTCGCGGGCACACCCGAACAGGTCGCCGACGCGATCGAGACCTGGTTCACCCAGGGCGCCGCCGACGGCTTCAACATCATGCCGGCGGTCCTGCCCTCCGGCCTCGACGCCTTCGTCGACCACGTCGTCCCGCTCCTCCGCTCCCGCAGCCTGCTCCGCACCGAGTACGGCCCCCGCACCACCCTCCGGGAGCGCTACGGCCTCCCCCGCCCCGCCAACCAGTACACCCAACCCGCCTACGCCTGAAGGGACTTCACCATGTCCATCGAGATCCAGAAGGTCACCGCGCACATCGGCGCCCGCGTCTCCGGCGTCGACATCAACAAGCCGCTCGACTCCGAACAAGTCACGGCGATCCGCGAGGCCCTCAACATCCACAAGGCCCTGGTCTTCGACGACGTCCACCTCGACGACGAGGGCCAGGAGGCCTTCGCCCGCCACTTCGGCGACCTGACCACCGCGCACCCCACCGTCCCCGCTGTCGACGGCGCCCCGAACGTGCTGCCCGTCGACAGCGAGCGCGGCCGGGCCAACCACTGGCACACGGACGTCACCTTCGTCCTCAACCCGCCCCAGGCCAGCACCCTGCGCTCCATCACGGTCCCGCCGTACGGCGGCGAGACCCTGATCGCCAGCTCCGCCGCCGCCTACCGCGACCTGCCCGAACCCCTCCGCGCCCTGGCCGACACCCTGTGGGCGGAGCACACCAACGACTACGACTACGCCGTACCGGACGAGGAGATCGACGACGAAAAGGCCGCCCAGCGCGCCCAGTTCACGTCGATCAAGTTCCGCACGGTCCACCCGGTGGTCCGCGTGCACCCGCTGACCGGCGAACGCGGCCTGTTCATAGGCGGTTTCGCGCAACGCGTCGTAGGCCTGTCGAAGGATGAATCCCGCAAGATCCTCGACCTCCTCCAGGCATACGTCACCCGCCCCGAGAACATCCTCCGCCACCGCTGGTCCCCGAACCAGCTCGTCCTGTTCGACAACCGCATCACCCAGCACTACGCCATCGACAACTACGACGACCAGCCCCGCCGCCTCAACCGCGTGACCGTCGCCGGTGACGTCCCGGTCGGCATCGAGGGCAAGGAGAGCTACTCGATCGAGGGCGACGCGTCGCACTACACGTCGGTGGCCGAATAACCACACACCCGAACCCGAGCCGGATCCGATCCCGCCCCCGAAACGCCCCCGCGGTCCACCCGCGGGGGCTTCTTGTTGCTAACCTGCACTTGCAAGTAGGTTGCAATAAGAGTCCCAGAGGTCCGGAGGGGATCGATCCGTCATGCCCGTCTACACGCTGCCCGACCTGCCCTACGACTACTCCGCGCTCGCCCCCGTGATCAGCCCCGAGATCATCGAGCTGCACCACGACAAGCACCACGCGGCCTACGTCAAGGGAGCCAACGACACGCTGGAGCAGCTGGCGGAGGCACGCGACAAAGAGCAGTGGGGCTCGGTCAACGGCCTGGAGAAGAGCCTCGCGTTCCACCTCTCCGGCCACATCCTGCACAGCATCTACTGGCAGAACATGACCGGCGACGGCGGCGGTGAACCCCTGGCCGCGGACGGGGTCGGCGGCCTCGCGGACGCCATCACCGAGTCCTTCGGCTCCTTCGCCGGCTTCAAGGCCCAGCTGACCAAGGCCGCAGCCACCACGCAGGGTTCGGGCTGGGGCGTACTCGCCCACGAACCGCTCAGCGGCCGCCTCATCGTCGAGCAGGTCTACGACCACCAGGGCAACGTCGGCCAGGGCTCCACCCCGCTCCTCGTCTTCGACGCCTGGGAGCACGCCTTCTACCTCCAGTACAAGAACCAGAAGGTCGACTTCATCGACGCCATGTGGGCGGTCGTCAACTGGCAGGACGTGGCGAGGCGTTACGAGGCGGCGAGGTCCCGCCAGACGATCCTGTCTGTCTGAGAACGTCCTGCCTCGTGATCGTCTTCTCACCTTTCACGCGGGCAGGCGGATGAGAAGGCGGCCCCCGCGAGGACGTGACTCGCGGGGGCCGCCGTCCTCAATCTGCCGCGCTACACGGCACATTGAGCGACAACAGAGCGAACTCCCCATCCCCCACCCGAAGTTCACTCACCGCCGCGTTCCGCAGCCGCGGGAACACCCGCCGGTAGTCACCCAGCGGAATCGACAGCGCCCGGCACAGCACCAGCCGCAGCAGGGTGTTGTGGGCGACGACCAGCACCCGCCCCCCGGAGTGCGCGGCGGCGATGCGCCGCAGCGCGGCCAGCCCGCGCGTCGCCGCGGCCGTCGGATCCTCGGCCCCCGGGAACGGACACGCCGCCGGATCGGCCCGGAAGGCCTCCGCCGCACCGGGATCCTCCGCCGCGAACTCCGCGAGCGTACGGCCCTCCACCACCCCGAAGTCGCATTCGCGCAGGCCGGGTTCGGTGTGGGGGGTGAGGTGCAGGGCGCGGGCGGCGGGCGCCGCCGTCAGCACAGCCCGGGACAGCGGGGACGTCCAGATCGCGTCGACCGGATGCGCCGCGGCCCACCGGCCGAGGTCTTCGGCCTGAGCGACCCCCGCCTCCGTCAGGGCAACGTCACTGATGCCGGCGTAACGGTTCTCGGCGTGCCAGACGGTCTGGCCGTGGCGGGCCAACAGGAGGGTGGCGCTCATGAGTCGGGGGTTTCCTGGTTCAGGCGGGAGCGGGTGTGGGTCGCGATCGGGGTCGGCAGCCAGCCCCGGTTCTCCAGTTCGTCCACCAGCCGAGCGTACGGCTCGACGAAGCGGGCCGTACGAGACGGACGGGGTTCGAGGACCGTACGGATGCGGACCATACGGTCGGCCGTATCCGTCAGGCTGAGGCCCGTTCCACCGTGCGCCGCCAACACCGCCATCCCCAGGGCCGGTTCGACCTGTTCCGGCACCCGGGCCGGGCGGCCGAGGATGTCGGCGCGGAGCTGGTTCCAGTACGCGCTGCGGGCCGCGCCGCCCGTGAAGGTGAGCGGCCCGCCTATCGGGGCGCCGAGATGGTGCAGATAGTCGAGGCACAGCCGCTCGGTGAACGCCACGCCCTGGAGCACCGCCGCCCAGCCGTCCGCCTCGGAGGCCGGGGTGCCAAGGACGAAGGCGGTGGCGTCCGGGGCGAGAAAGGGGAACCGTTCGCCGGGCGAGGCCAACGGATATGTGACGACGCCCGACGGTTCGTACGCGGCCGCCAGTCTGTCCATCTCCACCGGATCCACCCCCGCCCCCGCCCCCGTCGGCAACGCGCCCGCCCCCACGCTCGACGCCCCGCCCGGCAGCCAACTCCCGTCCGGCGCACGGTGGTTGTAGACCACCCCGGCGGTGTCCCGGACGGGCCTCGCGGACGCCCCCTTGAGGACCAGCGTGGTGCCGAGCACCGAGTTCCAGGAGCCCTCGTACAACGCCCCCGAGGCGATCTGGGCCGCGCAGCCGTCCGTCATCCCGGCGACGACCGGCGTACCGACGGGAATGCCCGTCGCTTCGGCGGCGGCCCGGCAGACGCCTCCCAGACGCGTACCCGGCCGTACGACCTCCGGCAACACGTCGCCCAAATAGGCCAGTCGAGACGGCCAGTCCTCGCCCTCCACGTCATAGCCCGTCTTGAGGGCATGACTGGAGTCGGTCGGAACCGTCCCGCCGCCCGTCAACCGAGCGGTGATGACATCAGGCTGATGGGTGACCAGCCCCCTCCCGTACACCTCCAACAGCCACAACACCTTCGGCAGCGCCCAACTCGTCTGCATTCCGACCCGCGCCGCCTCCGCCACCGCGCGCCCGTCGTCGTACATCACCCCGGGCGTCAGCGGGCGCCCGTCGCCGTCCGTCAGCAGCACGGTCCCGGAGGTACCGCACACCGCGAGCCCACCGAGCCGTACGCCTGCCGCCTCCTGCCCCGCCAGGGCGGCCCTGGACGCGGCACACACGGCCTCCCACCACTCCCCCGGATCCTGCTCGTGCCGCACCCCGTCCCGACGTCCGGCCAGCGGAGCGGTGCCGGCGCCGAGGACCCGCCCGTCGCCGGTGACCAGCAGCGCGCGGACGCTCTGCGTCCCCAGGTCGATCCCGAGCCACGCCCCGCCGTCACCCTCGAACATCATCCGGACCTCCCACAGGGGTTACGCATTCGGCATTCCCCGTTCATCGTGGCAAAGAGGGAGGGAGCCCCACGATGACCGAGACCCTGCGTGTCGTCGCCGCCGGTGACCATTTCGTCCTGCCGTCGCTGATCACTTCCGCGATCGCCGAGGAACTGCGCGAACACCCTTTTTCTGTAAGCGAGTTGAAGCTCGGCTGGCCCCTGGAACCCTTCGGCCAGGTCGCCGAGGTCGAGGAGGCGAGCGACGCCGAGGACGAGCTGATCGAGGCCCTGCGCAGCAATGGCGGCGCACAGGTGCTGGTCACCCAAATGGGGCCGGTCACCGAACGCGTACTCTCAACCTGCCCCGATCTCCAACTGGTCGTGGTGTGCCGGGGCGGACCGGTCAACGTCAACCTGGACGCGGCGAAGACCCACGACGTACGGGTGTGCTTCGCACCCGGCCGCAACGCCGCCGCGACCGCCGAGTTCACCGTGGGCATGATGCTGGCCGCACTCCGCCGCATCCCCCAGGCGCACGAACTCCTTGCCGGGCAAGGGAGTTGGGAACAGGGAGCCACCTACTACACCTACGAGCACAGCGGGTTGGAGCTGGAGGATCTGCCGGTCGGCCTCGTCGGATACGGCGCCGTCGGCAGCCGCGTCGCCCGCGCCCTCTGCGCCTTCGGCGCCCGTGTGATGGTGTACGACCCTTATGTGCACGGCGAGATCCACGGACTGCGCGTCGCGACGCTGGACGAACTCCTGCGCCGCTCCCAGGTCATCACCCTGCACGCCCGCCTGACCCCCGAGACCCGCGGCCTGATCGGCGCCCGCGAGCTGGCACTGCTGCGCCCCGGCGCGGTCGTGGTCAACGTCGCGCGGGGCCCCCTCCTGGACGAGGAGGCACTGTGCGAGGCCCTGGAGAGCGGCCGGCTGTCGGCAGCAGCCCTGGACACCTACACCCACGAGCCACTGCCCACCGCGTCACGCCTGTTCGGCCTGGCCGACCGGGTCGTAATGACTCCACACCTGGGCGGTGCCTCCCGAGCCGTAGCCGAAAAGGCGGCGCGAATAGCGGCAGAAGAGGTCGGCCGCTGGGCACGAGGGGCTTCTCTCGCACACCAACTCCGTTGAGGGCCCACCAAGTTGGCCTGTCCCCACGCCACCGGCCGAGAGGGAGCCGTAGGGGCGCGCCGGTGTCGAGAGGCCCAGCGCGCGGAGGCGCGCAGCGCCGAGCACGGTGGGCCTCTCGACACCGGCTTGAGGCGCCCCGAAGGCGACCGAACCAAAAGAGGTGCGCGCGCACGGCGCCTTCTCAACACAGCCCGACTTGAGCATCACTACTCAGCAGGGGGTCACCTATGTATGTCGGAATCGATGTCGGCACCTCCACCGTGAAAGCAGCCGCCTTCGACAGCACCGGCCGTCAAATCGCCGTAGCCTCCCGCCCGGTGGAGCTGTCGATGCACGGCGGGTTCGTCGAGCAGGACATGGACGAGGTGTACTCCGCCGTGGTCGCCGTACTGGACGAACTCACCGCAGCCACACCCGACCCGATCGAACTGGCCGGCCTGACCGCCCAGGGCGACGGCGTCTGGCTGGTCGACAAAACAGGCCGCCCCGTGCACCCGGCCGTGTCCTGGATGGACGGCCGGGCACACGAACTCCTCGACCAGTGGCTGGCGGACGGAACCTTCGAGACGGTGTTCCGCCGAACCGGCAGCGCGATGTTCCCGGGATGTCCGGGCCCGGTGCTGGCCTGGTTCGAAGCACACGAGCCGAAAGCTCTGGACACCGCAGCACACGCCCTGTTCTGCAAGGACATGGTCTTCCACCGCCTCACAGGGGCACCGCCGGGCACCGACGTCTCGGACGCGTCCATGCCATTCCTCGACCCAAAGACCCGCTCGTACGACAACGGTGTCGTAGAACTCCTCGGCCTGACCCGCCGCCGGCGCCTGCTGGCCCCGGTCAGCGACCCGATCGCAACGGCGGTAACCCGCGGCGAAGGACTACCGGCAGGCACCCGCATCGCGAACGGCCCCTACGATCTCCCCGCCTGCGCGCTCGGCGCGGGCGTGACGGAACCCGGGGACGGCCTCCTCATCGTCGGCACCTGCCTCGCCAGCCTGGTCGCGACCACCGACCTCGACCTCTCCGGCGAGCCGGCCGGCCTGTACATCTCCCTGGACCGCCCGGGGCACTGGCTGCGCGCGATGCCGGCGATGGTCGGGACAGCCGCCCTGGACTGGGTGCTGTCGACAACGGGCGTCCAACACGACGAGGTGGACGCCCTACTGACCGCGACCCCGCCCGGAGCGAACGGCGTACGGGTGCTGCCGTACTTCGCGCCGTCCGGTGAGCGCGCCCCTTTCGTCGAGCCCCGTCTCCGCGCGGAACTGACCGGTGTCTCCCTGGAGTCGACGCCCGCCGATCTGATCCGGGCGACCTGCGAGGGCATCGGGTACGCGGCCCGGCACTGTCTGGAGGCGGCGGGTCTGACGGGTTCCCTCGCGGTGTGCGGCGGCGGTACCCGCAGCCCCGCCTGGATGCGGCTCCTCGCCGATGTCCTGGGCCGGCCGCTGCGCGTGGTCGAGGGCGAGGTGGGGGCGCGGGGCGCGGTGCTCGCGGCGGCGGAGCGGTACGGGGTTCCGCTGGACGCGGCGGTCTGGACGCGGCCGACGGAGGTGGTCGAGCCGGACGCGGGGCGGGCGGCGTACTACACGAAGGGGTTCGCGGAGCATCTGGCACAGCTGGCCGAGGCGCGGCAGCGGGCCCGCGCCTGACCCGGCCCCTCCTGACCCGGCCCCTCCTGCCCTGGGCCGGCCGGGCCCGGTTCGGGCTGCGCCCCGGGCCCGCGGGCGCTTACGCTCGCAGGGCCGGGGCGCCGGGTGGCCGGGGCCGTCTCGCGTGGAGGTTGGACATGGTGCACAAGTGGTGCCCCGGGTGCCGGGGCCCGCTGCGGGAGTTCCGAGACCTTGACGACAAGGAGAAGGCGTTCGTCCGCGAGCAGAAGAAGGACTTCGCCCCCGAGGCGTACATACGCTGCGCCGTCCCTGGTTGCCGGCGCTTCCAACGGCACCTCAACTGGCAGGACGGCGGCTACTTCCCCAAGCCGGAGGAGTGACCTAGAGGTTGCTGAAGTCCGGCCCCTTGGTGCGCGAGCGCTTGATCTCGTAGAACCCGGGGACGGAGGCGACCGCGACGGTGCCGTCCCACAGGCGCGCTGCCTCCTCGCCCTTGGGGGCGGGGGTGACGACCGGGCCGAAGAAGGCGATCTGCTCGCCGTCGGGGCCGGGGACGGCGATGACGGGGGTGCCGACGTCCTGGCCGACCTTGTCGATGCCCTCCTTGTGGGAGGCGCGCAGTTCGGCGTCGAACTCGAAGTCCTCCTGGTCGGCGTAGTCGATCAGGTCGGCGGGCAGGCCGACGTCCGCGAGCGCGCCGGCTATGGCCTCGACGGTGGGGCCCTCGCCGTTGTTGTGGATGCGGGTGCCGAGCGCGGTGTAGAAGGGGCCGAGGACGTCCGAGCCGTGCTTCTGCCAGACGGCGGTGACCACCTTGATCGGTTTCCATGCCTTGGTGGCGAGCAGCTCGCGGTACTCCTCGGGCAGCTCGTCGAGCTTGGGCTCGTTCAGCACCGCGAGGCTCATGATGTGCCAGCGGACCTCGATGTCGCGGACCTTCTCGACTTCGAGCACCCACCGGGACGTCATCCAGGCCCAGGGGCACAGCGGGTCGAACCAGAAGTCCACGGGGGTCTTGGCGGTCTCAGACATGACGCTCCTCGGAATACGGCCGTTTCCCCACGGCAACACCGCCCCTCGCCACCTCATTCCCGGGTGCCCGCGGTCAGGGGCGCATGGCAGGATCGGCCCTGACCACACAGCGATGACCAACAGCGATGACCATCCGAGGGAGTGCCCCCGTGCCCGGTGAGAATCTGTCCCGCGACGAGGCCCGGGAGCGGGCCGCACTGCTGTCCGTCGACGGGTACGACGTGTCCCTCGACCTGCGCTCGGCCGTGGGGGACGACGCGGGCGAAGGCCCTCGTACGTTCCGCTCCGTCACCACGCTCCGCTTCCGCTGCGCCGAGCCGGGTGCGACGAGTTTCGCGGACCTGATCGCGCCGGGCGTGACGGCGCTGTCGCTCAACGGCAAGGACCTCGATCCGGGCGAGGTCTTCGACGGTTCCCGGATCCAGCTGGAGGACCTGGCCGCGGAGAACGAGCTGATCGTCGACGCGCAGTGCGCGTACTCCCGTACCGGCGAGGGCATGCACCGCTTCGTCGACCCCGAGGACGGCGAGATCTATCTCTACACCCAGTACGAGCCGGCCGACTCGCGCCGGGTCTTCGCCAACTTCGAGCAGCCGGACCTCAAGGCGCCGTTCCGCTTCGAGGTGCGGGCGCCGGAGGGCTGGACGGTGTGGAGCAACGGCGCGGGCGAACTGGCCGACGGCGTATGGAAGTTCGCGGAGACGAAGCCGATCTCGACGTACATCACGGCGTTCCTGGCGGGCCCGTACCACTACGTCACGGACTCCTACTCCCGTACCTTCGCCGACGGTACGACGCTGGAGATCCCGCTCGGCGCGATGTGCCGCAAGGGTCTGGCGCCGTACTTCGACTCCGACGACGTGTTCCTGGTGACGAAGCAGGGGCTGGACTTCTTCCACGACCACTTCGACTACCCGTATCCGTTCGGGAAGTACGACCAGGCGTTCGTGCCCGAGTACAACCTCGGCGCGATGGAGAATCCCGGACTGGTCACGTTCCGCGAGGAGTTCATCTTCCGGGGGAAGGTGACGCGGGCGTCGTACGAGAGCCGGGCCAACGTCATTCTGCACGAGATGGCGCACATGTGGTTCGGCGACCTGGTCACCATGGAGTGGTGGGACGACCTGTGGCTGAAGGAGTCGTTCGCGGACTTCATGGGGGTGTTCGCGAGCGTCGGCGCGACCCGCTTCACCGACGCGTGGATCAGCTTCGCCAACCGCCGCAAGGCGTGGGCGTACCGCGCGGACCAGCTCCCCTCCACGCACCCGATCACCGCCGACATCCGCGACCTCCAGGACGCGAAGCTCAACTTCGACGGCATCACGTACGCCAAGGGGGCTTCCGTACTGAAGCAGTTGGTGGCGTACGTCGGCCAGGACGCGTTCCTGGAGGGCGCGCGCCGCTACTTCAAGCGGAACGCGTACGGCAATACGCGCCTCGGTGATCTGCTGTCGGTGCTCGAGGAGACGAGCGGCCGGGACATGGCGTCCTGGTCGCGGTCGTGGCTGCAGACGGCCGGGGTCAACTCCCTCACTCCGCAAGTGGTGTTGGACGTGGAGGGCGGCCGGATCGCCGAGTTGACGGTGCTTCAGGAGGCGGCCGAGTCGCACCCCTCGCTGCGCCCGCACCGGGTGGTCGTGGGCCTCTACCGGACGGAGAACAAGCGCCTCGTGCGGTACGAGCGTGCCGAGGTCGATGTCGACGGCCCGCGGACGGTCGTAGTCGAACTGGCGGGTGCGGACGCGCCGGAGCTGGTGCTCGTCAACGACGAGGACCTGACCTACGCCAAGACCCGTTTCGACGCGGTGTCGTTGGCGACCCTGCGGGACCGGCTCGGGGCGCTGACCGACCCGATGGCGCGGGCCCTGTGCTGGTCCGCGCTGTGGAACATGACGCGGGACGCGTTGCTGCTCGCGCCGGACTTCATCGACCTGGTGATGCAGTTCGGGCGCCGGGAGACCGACATCGGTGTGCTGCAGATGCTGCACGCGTGGGCGAACTCGGCGCTGGTCAACTACTCGCCGCCGTGGTGGCGGGAGACCGGCGCGAAGCTGCTGGCGCACATCGCGGAGCGGGATCTGCGGGATGCCGAGGCCGGCAGCGAGCAGCAGCTTGCCTGGGCGCGGTTCTACGCGTCGGTGGCGTCGGCGCCGGAGGAACTGGCGTTGCTGCGGGGCCTGTTGGACGGTACGGAGAAGATCGACGGTCTGGTGGTGGACCAGGAGCTGCGCTGGGCGTTCCTGGAGCCGCTGACCGCGCACGGCGTCGCCGACGAGTCCGTGGTGGCCGCCGAGCTGGCCCGGGACGACACCGCGTCCGGCAAGCGCCACCAGGTGCGCACTCTCGCCGCCCGCCCCTCGGCGGCGGTCAAGGCGCAGGCGTGGGCGCAGGTCGTGGAGTCGGACGCGCTGTCCAACGCGTTCGTCGAGGCGACCATCGCCGGCTTCGTGCAGCCGTCGCAGCGGGAGCTGCTGGCGCCGTACGCGGAGAAGTACTTCGCGGCGATCGAGCGGGTGTGGGAGGAGCGGTCGATCCAGATCGCGATGGATGTGGTGAAGGGTCTGTTCCCGGCGTTCCCGACCGCCGAGGACGGCCCGGCGACGCTGGCCGCGACGGACGCGTGGCTGACCTCCCACGAGGACGCGGCGCCCGCCCTGCGGCGGCTGGTGCTGGAGGCGCGGGACGATCTGGCGCGGGCGCTGCGGGCGCAGGAGGCGGACAACGGGGGCCGGGGCGATCAGGACTGACGGGCTGATCGTTGGCCTGTGATTCGCCGCTCCGTGACCGTTACTGAATACAGGTAATCGCAGCCGTAACCCCTGGTCCACCCCATCCGGACCAGGGGTTTTCGGCGCCTACTCGGCATCCGAACACCCGTCCTTTAGTACCGCCTTGTCCGGATTTGTCGACGAGCGTGTAACAGCGGTTAGGGAGCGGATCCGGCGCGGGAAACCCCGGGTCATGAACCACAACACCCCGCTCTCCCCCCGCCCCCTCAGCCACCTCTCCGAGGTGCACCGCCGGGTTCTGACGACGGCTCAGCTCCGCGCCCACGGCGTCCCGGCCGCCGAGGTGAACGAGCAGTGCCGTCCCGACGGCCCCTGGCAGCAGCTCCTCCCCGGCGTCGTCCTGCTGCACCCCGGTCCGCCCACCGGCGAGGAGCGGCTGCACGCGGTGCTGACGTACGCGGCGCGGGAGCGGACGGCAGGTGTCCCGGTCCAGCCCGGCGCGGAGGAGCCGCACCGGCCGACGTACGGCGAGACGATGGTCACCGGCCTGGCCGCGCTGGCCCTGTACGGCTTCACCTCGGCCGGGCCGCTCGCCTCCCTCGACCACATCGACGTCCTCGTCCCCCGGATGCGCCGGCTGCGCTCCACGGGCTGCGCCCGCATCCTCCGCACCCCGGCGCTCCCGGCCGCGCGACAGGTGAAGGGCGTACCGGTCGCCCCGGTGCCGCGGGCCGTCGCGGACGCGGTGGCCGGGCTGTCGGACGCGAACGCGGTCCGCCGACTGCTCACCGAGGCGGTACGCGGCGGTCACTGCGAACCGGCCGCGGTGGTACGGGAGTTGAACGACGCGAAGCTGTTGAGCCGCCCGCACGTGGTGGACGCGGTGGACTCGCTGCTGGCCGAGGGCCGCGCGATCGCCGAGGACCGCCTCTACCGGATGGTGAGCGAGTACGGCCTTCCCGACCCGGTCTGGAACGTCGACCTGCGGCTGCCCGGCGGCCCGCACCTGGGCGGCCTGGACGCGTACTGGCCCGAGCAGGCGGTCGCCGTGGAACTGGACACCCGCGCACCGCGCCAAGGCCATCGGCAGGACGACGACGCGCTGTGGTCGGAGTACGCCCGCAAGCGCGAGCACCTGGAGCGGCTGGGCATCACGGTCGTCCACATCACCCCCAGGAAGCTGCGTGACGGACTTGAGCAGCAGGCGGCGGTGGTCCGTACGGCACTGATGGCGGCGGCGGACCGCGATCCCGCCGCGTATGTCGTGGTGCTGCCCCGGTAGTGACGGACCGGGACGGCATCAGGAGGGGAGAGGAGGGGCCACCGGGGGGTCGGTGGTCCCTCCTCGTGTCTGGTCAGAGGGGTTCGGGGAGGGGTGGCGGGCTCGCGCTGGTGGTGGTGTGACTCGTGTGGAGGCCGTCCAGGAGGGCGGCGTAGGAGGCGATCATGCGCGTACGGCTGAAGCGTTCGCGGCTGCGGGCGTGGGCCTTGGCGAACTCGGCACGGCCGATGACCGCCTCGGTCCAGGCCGACGCGACGGCCTCCGGGTCGGGGGGCGTGATGATGCCGTGCCCGGCGACGATGGAGGCGCTGTCGCCGATGTCGGTGGCGACGGGTACGGCCCCGCACATCATGCCCTCGATGAGGCAGAGAGGCGCGGCCTCGCCGAAGGACGAGGTCAGCGCGACGACGTCGGACCCGGCGTAGACGGTCTCCATGTCCCGCCGCACACCGAGGAGATGAAGCCGCGGGGCGAGTTCCTGCCTGTCTCCTCCGAAGGCGGCGTCGATGTCGGCGGCGAGGGCGGGCTGGTTGTCGCCGGTCATGCCCGTGCCGCACATGACGACGTGGCCGGCGGGTTCGCGTCGTAGCCACTCGTGCGCGGCACTGAGGAAGAGCGGGATGTTCTTCATGGTGGCGTAGCGGGCGGCGAACACCACGACGGGGGCGGTGTCCGGAATCCCCAGGGAGGCGCGGAAGGCGAGCCGCCGGGCGGGGTCGGGCCGGAAGCGCAGCAGATCGACCCCGTTGGGGATGACGTGGAGGACCTCGGGCGGGATGCCGGCGGCCTGGTAGGCGTCGCGGGTGGACTCCGCGCAGCAGACGCAGGCCACGACCTTGCCGTCGGCGATGGCGGCCTTCAGTTCGTCGAGGGCGGCGCCCTGGTGTTCGGGGTCCGAACGGTGCAGGCACACGACGACCGGCCGGCGCGGCAGGCCTCCCTGGTTCAGCAGCGAGAGCGGCTGCTCCTTGAGCGACAGGACGACGTCGGCGTCGGCGAGAGCGCGGGCCGCGTCGGCGAGCTCGGGCCCGGTGAAGCCGGTGCTGACCTGCCCCTCACCACCGCCGAAACTACGGCCCAGGGTGGAGACCCCGACCCCGGCCGCGGTCAGCTGCTGGTAGCAGGCATCGTTCTCCATGGTCTGCCGGGTCGCTTCCCGATGGACTTCGCCGTGGATGCTCAGCACCGAATGATGCTGACCGCCCTCCACCAGTCCCAGAACGACGTCGCTGTGGACGATTCGGGCTCCTCCGGAGAAGAAGCCCTCGTAGACCGACAGCACGTGCAGTTCGTGTCTAGCGCGCACACGACCACCCGCCTTGCGTATGAATCGAGCCATCCCCGTGAACAGCGGGTTAGCCGTTATGAGGCGGCACGGACATTTCGCATGAATGAACTGGGCGTCTCGTGTCTGAGTCCGGTTGGTTATCCCGGGGTCAATTGGTGGCGCGCTCGAAGAACACGGGGCCTCCCGGCGACTCCGGGAGGCCCTGTCAGGCCGCCGTGCGTTCCGCGAGCGTCCGCCTGCGCAGTGCCGTTCGCTGGATCGCCGGCGGGGCGTACGCCATGTCGAGGGTGCCGACGTCCGTGCCGGGTGGGACCAGCTCGTCGATCCGGTCGAGGAGTTCGTCGGGCAGGACCGTCTCCGCGCCTGCCAGCAGGTCGTCCAGGTGGGCCATCGTGCGGGGACCGATGATCGCCGAGGTGACGCCGGGGTGGGCGATCGCGAAGGCCATGGCCAGGTGGGTCGGCGACAGGTCCGCCTTCTCGGCGAGGGTGATCAGCCGCTCCACGACGTCGAGCCGGCGCTCGTCGCCGAGGTACTTGAAGCCGTACGCGGCCCGGCGGGTGTCGACGGTCCGGCCCTTGCGGTAACGGCCCGTGAGCTGGCCGCCCGCCAGGGGGCTGTAGACCAGCGTGCCCATGCCGTAGCGCTCGCAGACCGGGAGGACCTCGCGTTCGATGCCCCGGTTCAGGATCGAGTACGTCGGCTGTTCCGTGCGGAAGCGGGTCAGGCCGCGTCGCTCCGCCACCCACTGCGCCTCGACGATGTCCGACGCGGGGAAGGAGGACGTGCCGACCGCCCGCACCTTGCCCGCGCGCACCAGGTCGGTGAGGGCGGAGAGGGTTTCCTCGACGTCCGTGTCCGGGTCGGGGCGGTGGATCTGGAACAGGTCGACGTGGTCGGTGCCCAGGCGGCGCAGGGAGTTCTCCAGCGCTCGCACCAGCCAACGCCTCGAATTTCCGCGCTCGTTGGGGTCGTCGCCCATCGGGAGGTGCGCCTTCGTGGCCAGTACGACGTCGTCGCGGCGGCCCTTCAGGGCCCTGCCGACGATCTCCTCGGACTCGCCCCGCCCGTAGAAGTCGGCGGTGTCCACGAAGTTGATGCCCGCGTCCAGCGCCCTGTGGATGATCCGGACGGAGTCGTCGTGGTCGGGATTGCCGTCGGCGCCGAACATCATCGCGCCCAGGCAGTAGGGGCTGACCTTGATACCGGTGCGGCCCAGTGTGCGGTAGTGCATGGCTCTCCTCGGGAGGACAGGTAAGCGGAACAGCGTTCCGGAACACCATACGGAACGCCGTTCCGCTTACGCAAGCCAAGCCCTACAGCTCAGCCCTACTTACCGCAGAACTCCCCCACCACCACCGCCCCCGCGTCCCCCGACCAGTCCCCGTTGAAGTTGAACGCCAGCGAATGGCGGCCGTCCGGCGTCGCCACCACCACCGAGGACGAGCCGTGGATACCGCCGTCGTGGCCCCAGAGATGGACACCGCAGGGCAGCTTGATGTCGGAGATGCCGAGGCCGTAGCGCGTGGTCGGGCTGTCGCCCGCCGGGACCGTCGTCTGCATCTCCTTCAGCTGCCTGGCCGGGAGGAGCTTTCCGCCCAGCAGCGCGCCGTAGAAGCGGTCCAGGTCGGCGGAGCTGGAGATCATCTCGCCCGCCGACGACGCGATGGACGGGTTCAGCTTCGTGACGTCGTACGTCGGGCCCGTCGTCTCCTCCGCCAGCTTGCTGTAGGCGTGGCTGCTCGGGCTCGGCATCGTCACCTTCGTGCCGGGGAGTGAAGTCGCCCTCAGGTGAAGGGGGTTGATGATGCGGTCGCGGATCTCCGTCGCGTACGAGCGGCCGGTGACCTTCTGGACGACCATGCCGGCGAGCACGTAGTTCGTGTTGGAGTAGTGCCACGAGGTGCCCGGCGCGAAGTCCGGCTTGTGGGACATGGCGATCGCCACCAGGTCGGCCGGGGTCTTCGTGTCGTAACGGTGCTGGAAGAAGCCGTCCTTGGTGAAGTACGCGCGGCCGAAGTCGTCGTCCTGCGTGTAGTTGTAGATGCCGCTGGTGTGGTTCAGGAGCTGGCGGACGGTGATGTGCGCGCCGTCGTTGCCGTTGCCCTGGACCACGCCAGGCAGCCACTTCTCCACCGTGTCGTCGAGCGACAGGCGGCCCTCCGCCTCCAGTTGGAGCAGCACCGTCGACACGAAGGCCTTGGTGATGCTGCCGACCCGGTAGCGGTCGTCGGCCGAACGCGGCTTGCCGGTGCGGAGGTTGCCCACACCGGCGGTCGCCGACCAGGTGGTGCCGCCGTCCCGCACGGTGGCCGTGACGCCGGGTACGCCGTCCTGCACGGCTGCCTGGATCGCCTGCCGGGTCGCCGCGTGGTCCCCTCCGGCGGGTGCCGCCATCGCGGGACCGGCCACTGCCACCGACAGCGCCACCGCCGTCGCACCCATCACTACCGCACGAACTGCCATGTCTTCCCCCTTCGTTGAGCCCTGTCCAAGGCTCGGTCGGGGGGAGGGACACAGCCGCGCGATACGAAGGTTGCTCCGCCGTACGCCAGTTGAGTGAGTTTCAGCCCTTCTTGAGGATCAGCTCGGTGTTGCGGTCCTTCGCGTCGCCGCCCAGGACCGTGCTGGAGCCCGGCGCGTTGTAGGAGAGTTCGCGGTAGAGGGCCGCGAGGCCGGTCTGGGTGAGGTCGGAGAAGTCGGTGCGGTGCGGGGCCGCGGACTCGATGAGCGTGGTGAAGAGGGAGAGCGTGCCGTCCTTGTTGTCCACCAGCTCGATGACCCGGGCGAGTTGGGGATAGTCGACGTGCGAGGCGGTGGAGATCTCCCAGAAGCTGCGGCCGTCGGGCGCCGAGTGCGGGGTGATGACGTTGCGGTGGATGTGGCCGTTGACCCAGGCCAGCACGTTCGGGTGGCTGCCGAGGAGGGAGACGACCGCGTTGCCCTCGTAGCGGCGCTCGGTGGGGTGCGCCGGGTCGGGGCGGGTGTTGTCCATCGTCTTGCTGGTGTGGTGGCTGAAGATCACCGCGTACGAGTCCTTGTTGTCGCGCAGTGTCTTGTCCAGCCACCTCAACTGCGTCGCCCCGATGGACCCTTCGTAGTGGCCGCCCGCGTCCGTGGTGTCGAGGCTGATGCCGATCACGTCGTCGGCGATACGGAACGCGTAGTACTGCGTGCCCGCGTCGACGTTCGCGGAGGAGTAGCCGTGCCCGACCGGGCCGAGGCCCTGGTAGGCCGGGTCGAGGTGGGCCTTGAGGTACTCGGCGGAGGTGTAGGGGGCGCGCTTCTCGTCCGGCGTGATCGAGCGCATGGAGCGCGCGTGGGCCTTGAGGAAGTCGCGGTAGCCGGAGCCCTTGGGGTCCTTGGCGTCCCGGATCGAGTTCTGCAGCTTCTTCGCCTCGGCCGCCGTCGCGGTCATCAACTTCTTGCCGCCGATGGCGAGTTCGGTGAGGTACGGGTCCGCGTGCGAGCCGAAGCAGCCGAGCGGGAGCGCGTCGTGGTTGCCGACCGTCGAGTACCAGGGCAGGTTGAGGCCCGGGCTGCGGACCTCGCGGATCGCGGCGGCCAGGAAGCCCTTGAGATGCGGGAAGCCGACCAGCTTGTCGCCGTCGCGGAGCGTCGAGTCGGGCTGCCAGTACAGCTTGAGACCGCTGTTCTGGACGCCCTCGTAGTGGCGCGGGTCACCGGTGTTGGGGGTGAACCGGCCACCGCTCATGATCTTCATGAACCATTCCAGCTCGGACTTGGCGTTGTTGTCCGTGTTGTCGCCGGTGGTCATCACGAAGTGCAGCGGGGAGCCGGTCACCGGAGCGCCGCGCAGCGCGTTGACCCGCTCGACCAGCGAGATCCCGCCCTGCACGGTGAGCGCCTCGTGCGGGCGCCAGGCGTGCTTGTCGGTCGAGCGCAGGTACTCCAGGCGCAGCGGGTGCTGGCTGTCCATCAGGTGCAGGTCGGTGAACTGCACGAACGACGCGAGTGCCGTACGGCGGCCCGCGCGCCCGGACTTGGCGGCGGCGAGGTCGGCGCGCACGACGCGCTTCCAGCCGGCGCCGTCGCCGAGGCGGCGGTAGCCGGAGTGGGTGCGCGGGGCGGCGACCGTGGCGAGGGTGGTGCCCTTGGTGTACGGAGCCAGGGGTGCGGCCGGTGCCACGCGGGAGTGCGCCACGGGCGCCTCGGCGGCGGCATTGGAGGCGTTGGTGGCGTCGGTCGTGGCGGCCTGGCTGTCGGTGGGCCGTAGGGCGTAACCCACGCCCGCGGAGACGGACACGGCCGCGGTGGCGGCGAGGACGGTACGGCGGTTGACCCCCAGCGCGGAGCTGGCGACAGAGCGTGTGCGCGACATGGCGCGATCTCCCCGAGTACGAACTGCGTCGGCAGTGGTCGCGGGTGTTCGCGTCGACCGGTTTTCGATCGCGGTCGCGAACTGCCCGCTCGTACTGGATGCTTGGCATCGGGGATGACCTGCGCGTAAACGAGGCGGCAACGTGTAGCGCCGATCACCGTACGTGGATCTTGGCGCCCCCTGTGCGTTCGTGAACGCTCGTCGAGCCGCCGGGAGGCGGCTACTCAGCGTTCATCTGCCGGGGTACTGAAGCTATTCCGGGACGCGTTCGACCCGTCCTACGGCCGGCCGCTCGCGCCACAGCCGCAGCGCGATGTCGATCAGCGGGACCCGGCGCAGGGCCGACACGTCGTCCAGCGGGTGCCAGGCGGCCATGTCGGTGGAGCCGCCGATCTCGTTGCGGAGCTCGCCGCCGACGATCCGGGCCTCGTACACGAGTCGGAGGCCCTGGTGGTCGACCTTGCGTCCGTAGCTCCAGGGAAGGACGTGGTGGTTGGAGTCCATGCCGAGGAGGCCGGTGACCTCGATGTGGTAGCCGGTCTCCTCCTCCAGCTCGCGTACGACCGTGTCGTTGGGGTGCTCGCCGTGGTCCATGCCGCCGCCGGGTAGGACCCACTCGTATCCCCCGCCGTCGGCGGGCGAGCGGGCCAGCAGGAGTTGTCCGTCCCGGACGCAGACGGCGTAGGCGGCGACCCTCAGCTTTTTGCGCATCTGGAGACGTTAGGTGGTCTGTGGGAAGGGCCGCAATGTGAATTCTTTCGGGTGCCGCGCCGTTGGGGCCGGTCGCGCCCGCGCGGCGGGGTTGGGTTGGCCGGGGAGTATTCGGGGGGCGACCAGCGCAGGGGGAGTGCGGCGGGGGTCTCTATGGCCTCGGTGAGGGTGAAGCGGACTCTGCGTTCGCCGTTCTCCGCGAACTCCGTCCTTGCCTCGCCGGTTAGTTGGAGGGTCGTGCCCGTCGTCCAGTCGAGGAAGAGGAGGCCCGCGCGCGGGTCGGCGAGGATGTTGCCGAGGCTCAGGAACATCGCGTTGCCCGGGTAGTCCGGCCAGATCAGCTCTCTGGGTGAAACGGCTTGTACGAAGCCGGGGTTGCCGCCCCGGTGGCTGGCGTCGGCGCCCTGTTCGTGGACGGTGGCGAGGAAGAAGGTGTCGGCCGCCGCGATGAACTCGGCCTGGGTCGAGGTCAGTTCACGGCCGTGGCGGGCGGCGGCCGGCACTCGGTCCGCGAGCGTCTCGTACGACTCTCTCCGCTGGATGTATTTGGGGCAGTTGGAGAACACCCGCTCCGCCTCGATCGCGAACCCCCGTGCGGTGGACCGGAGTCGGCCGTCGACTCGCATACGGCGGCGGGTGCGGGGGTCGAGGGCGATCGTGCCGACCGTCAGGTCCCGTGCGTCGGTGAGGGCCGGGGTGAGGGGGTCGGGCGGGCGTGTGCCGCCGGTGACCGAGATCTGGTGGGGGCCTGTCGCCCGTACGAAACCGGGTGGGCCGGTGAGCGGGGAGGCCCAGACCCGGTCCGTCGCCGGGTCGGCGGCGCCCAGGATCAGGAGGGGCTGGAGTTCGAGGAAGGCGGCGGCCACCGGCTTGATGCCCTGGCCGATGATCTGGCCGACGTGGTCGGCGATGTCGCGTACCCCTGCCCGGTCCTGCACGGCACGGGATCCCGCGTGGTACGTCTGCATGGCGGCCATGGCTAGAAGAAGCCGCAGGTCGGGGCTTCGGCGTGTGGGGCCGGGGCGTGTTCGGCGCCGCTCGGCACGGAGATCTCCAGGCGGGTGCCGTCGGGGTCGTGGAAGAAGATGCCGCCGGAGGCCGCGCCCTCGCGATGGGCGACCACGCCCTCGTACGCGAAGTCGGCGCCGTAGGCCTTGAGTGCCGCCTCGTAGCGCTCGACCTGCTCGACCGAGTCGGCCGCGAAGGCGAGGTGGTGGAGGCCTGCGTGGCCGGCGCCGTACGGGCCCTGCGCCTGCTGCCAGAGGGTGAGGACGGGGTGGTCGCCGCCGTCGCCGAGGTACGCGTACCGGCGGTCGTCGTCCTCCTTGCCCTCGGCGAGCAGCGTGAAGCCGAGGACGTCCCGGTAGAAGGCGAGCGAGCGGTCGAGGTCAGTGACGTTCAGGCCGATGTGGCCGGCGTGCAGGGTCATGAAAAAGCCCTCCTCTGATCTAACCGTTGTCGATGACGTTAATGGTTAGAATCGAGAGGGTCAACCGGTCACGTACTCTTGACCGGTTAGATCAGAAGGGACACCTCCGTGACCACCACCCCCGACCCCCGCCCGCTCCTCGGCGAACCGCTCGCGCTCGATCTGCTCAACACGCGGTGGATGAAGGACGGGGTCGTGCAGGATCTGCTCTCCGGCTCCCGCGGGCTCGCGGTATGGCTCGGCTCGGCCGGGCTCGGCGAGCGGTTCGAGGCGAACCCGATCACCCTGGCGCACACCAAGATCGCGCGCGACGCGCTCCGCGCGGTGGTGGACGGTTCGCTCGCACAAGGCGCGGAGAACCTCGACCTCGTCCTCGACCAGGGACGGATCCGGGCCACGCTCACCGCCGACGGCCCCGGCGAGATCCCCGAGTTCGACGACCCCCGCTGGGGACCGGGCTGGCTCGCCGCGCGCAACTACCTGGAGTTGCTCGCCGCCGCCCCCGACCGCATCCGCCGCTGCGCCCACGAGGCGTGCATCCTGCACTTCTACGACACGTCGAGGAACGGCACCCGCCGCTGGTGCTCGATGGCGGCCTGCGGCAACCGCGCGAAGGCGTCCCGCCACTACACGCGCGTCAAGGAGTCCTGAACCCCCACCCGGATATGGGGTTTTCCCCATACATCCATATCGATTCGGTCAACACTTCCCAAACAACTGTCCCTTGGGTAAAGCTGTGCGCTCGTCCGGCACTGGATTCTTCACCTACAAGGGATGCCGATGACCCTCACCCCCAAGAGACGCGTGGCCCGAATAACCGCGGCCGCCGGTCTCGTCGCCGCGCTCTCCGCGGCCGGGCCGATACCCATGGCCTTCTCCGCCGACGCCCCGTCCACCACCGCGCCCACGGACGGGACCGTCAAGTCCGCCGCCGCGAAGCTCGGTTCGGACGACGCCGATCTGCTCGCCACGGCCAAGGCCGACGGCGACAAGAACGTCACGATGATGATCGCGACCGCTCCGGGCCAGACCGAGCAGGTCGCCGACCAGCTGGACGCGGTCAAGGGCGGCTCGGTGGGCCGTACTTACGACAAGCTCGGCTACGTCCGCGCCACCGTCCCGACGGGCAAGGCCGATTCGGCGATCGCCGCCGCCGCGAAGCTGTCCTCCGTCCACGCGATCGACCTGCGCCAGGAGATCGCGCTCGACGACCCGACCCCGAGCGCGGACACCGCGAAGGGCGCCGCCACAGCGACGAAGACCGTCACCTACTCGGGGCCCAGCAAGACCACCCCCGCCGAGAACCCGTACAACCCGTCCTTCGAGACGGGCGCCGTCGACTTCGTGAAGAAGAACCCGAAGGCGGACGGCCGCGGCATCACCATCGGCATCCTCGACTCCGGCGTCGACCTCGGCCACCCGGCCCTGCAGAAGACCACCACCGGCGAGCGCAAGATCGTGGACTGGGTCACCTCGACCGACCCGATCAACGACGGCGACCAGACCTGGCGCCCGATGATCACGCCCGTGGCCGGCCCGACCTTCACCTACGGCGGCTCGACCTGGACGGCGCCGACGGGGTCGTACGAGATCAGCACGTTCAGGGAGTCGTACACCACCGGCGGTGACGCGAAGGGCGACGCGAACCGGGACGGTGACACCACCGACTCGTGGGGCGTGCTCTACGACCCGGCGGCCGGCACGGTGACGGTCGACCTGAACAACAACCACGACTTCGGCGACGACACGCCGATGAAGCCGTACAAGGACGGGTACCAGATCGGCTACTTCGGTACCGACAACCCGGCGACGGACGTCGTCGAGCGGCAGCCGTTCGTGGTGCAGATCCGCAAGGACGTACCCATGGACCCATACGGCGGGTCGTGGGTCGGCAAGACCGCCGACTTCGTCAACATCGGCGTCATCGAGTCCGAGCACGGCACCCACGTCGCCGGTATCACCGCGGCGAACGGCCTGTTCGGCGGCAAGATGAACGGCGCGGCCCCGGGCGCGAAGATCGTCTCCTCGCGCGCCTGCACCTGGACCGGCGGCTGCACCAACGTGGCGCTCACCGAGGGCATGATCGACCTCGTCGCCAACCGCGGTGTCGACATCGTCAACATGTCGATCGGCGGTCTGCCCGCGCTGAACGACGGCAACAACGCGCGCGCCGAGCTGTACACGCGGCTCATCGACACCTACGGCGTGCAGCTCGTGATCTCGGCCGGCAACTCCGGTCCGGGCGCCAACACGATCGGCGACCCCGGCCTGGCCGACAAGGTGATCTCGGTCGGCGCGGCCATCTCCAAGGAGACCTGGGCCTCCAACTACGGCTCGCAGGTGGAGCGGAAGTACCAGCTGCTGCCGTTCTCCTCGCGCGGCCCGCGTGAGGACGGCGGCTTCACGCCGACGCTCGTCGCGCCCGGCGCCTCGATCAACTCCACCCAGACCTGGCTGCCGGGCTCCCCGGTCGCCGAGGCGGGCTACACCCTGCCGGCCGGCTACTCGATGCTCCAGGGCACCTCGATGGCCTCCCCGCAGGCCGCGGGCGCCTCGGCGCTGCTGCTGAGCGCCGCCAAGCAGAAGCACATCGCCCTCACCCCGGCGACGCTGCGCACGGCGCTGACCTCAACGGCCCATCACATCAAGGGTGTTCAGGCCTACGAGGAGGGCGCGGGCCTCATCGACATCGTGGACGCGTGGGAGTCCATCAGGGACGGCGCCACCGCCCACGAGTACGCGGTCAAGGCTCCCGTCGACACCGCGATCGACTACGCGCTGAAGACCCCGGGCTTCGGTACGGGACTCTACGACCGCGAGGGCGGCCTCAAGGCCGGCGCGAAGAAGACGTACGACGTCGTCATCACGCGAACCACCGGTGCGGACAAGGCCGTTCGGCACGAGCTGAGCATCGCGAACAACGCCGGCGGCACCTTCCGGATCGTCGGCTCCGACGAGGTCAAGCTCCCGCTGAACCAGCCGGTGACCGTCAAGGTGCAGGCGGCGCCGAAGAGTTCGGGCATCAAGAGCGCGATCCTCGAGGTCGACGACCCGAAGACCGAGGGCCTCGACAAGCAGATCCTCGCCACGGTCGTGGTCTCCACTCCCGTCAACTACACCTTCTCCAAGTCGAGTTCGGTGCAGCGCAACAGCACGCAGTCGTACTTCGTGACCGTCCCCGAGGGCGCCAAGGCCTTCGAGGTCGCGATCAGCGGGCTGAAGGACAAGAGCCAGACGCGGTTCATCTCGATCCACCCGTACGGCGTTCCGGTCGAGGACACCGGCACCCCGTACTGCTACAACAACTACCTCGACGGCAACGGCTGCAAGCCCGACGTGCGCTCGTACGCCGACCCGCAGGCCGGTGTCTGGGAGATCGAGGTCGAGTCGCGCCGCACCTCGCCGCTGCTCGACAACCCGTACAAGCTGGACGCCACCGTGCTCGGCGCGGCCTTCGACCCGGAGACCGTGACCGTGCCCGAGGCCAAGGTCGGCGTCCCGGCCACCGCCTCGTGGAAGGTGACCAACAAGTTCGCGGCGCTGGACGGCACGCTGAAGGGCGGCCCGCTCGGTTCCTCGCTGACCGCGCGGCCCACCATCACCGAGGGCGTCACCCAGACCACCACGGTCGACGTGCCCGCCGGCGCCACCTCGCTGGACGTGTCCATCGGCAACGTCTCGGACACGGCGGCGGACCTGGACCTGACGGTGAAGAACGCCGCCGGTACGGTCGTCGGCCAGTCCGCCGACGGCGACTCGGAGGAGGCGGTCTCGGTCGCCAACCCGGCCGCCGGGACCTACACCGTCGAGGTCGCGGGCTACTCGGTGCCGTCCGGGTCGACCGCGTACGACTACCTGGACGTGTTCTACTCGGCCGCGCTCGGCACGGTCACCGTCGACGACTCGACGCCGGTCAAGCTCGCGACGGGCGCCTCGGCGACCGTCTCCGGCAGCGTCACCGCCCTCGCGGCGGCTCCGGCGGGCCGTGAGTTCTTCGGCCGGGTCCAGCTGGTCAACGCCCACGGCACGGTCGCGGGCCTGGGCAGCGTGAAGATCGAGAAGGTCACGTCGTAGCACCACGTACGACAACAGACGGGGCGGGCGTCCGTGCGGGCGCCCGCCCTTCTCGCTGTCAGCCGGTCGGGCAGGCGCCCGCGCCCGTACCGGCGCCGGTGAGTGCCCCGACGATCGCGGCACGGTCCGCGGCGACGGCGTCCTCGCCGACCACCCAGAGGGTCGCCGTGTGCGCGCCCTTCGGGACTCCGACCAGCACATGCTGCCCCTTGCGCGGCGCCGGGCTCGCCCCGGCGGACAGGACGACGCTGACGTCGGCCGGGCCGCTCGCGGGCCGGTAGGAGCGGGTGACGGCGACCGTGATCCGTTTCCGCGGGTCCGAACCCGGCTGTACGCCCGTCACGGTCCCCTCGACGAGGAGGCTGGAGCAGGCCACGTACAGCTCCGGGTCGGACAGCGCGCCCGGGGCACTGGAGCCCCCGCCGGAGCCGCCCGCCGCCTTGGACCCGGAGTCCGCGCTGCTGCTCCCCAAGGAGTCGGCGCCCCCGTTGTGCGCGACCAGCCAGGCGAGCCCGGTGATCATCCCGACCACCACCGCCATCGCGAGCGTGCCGTAGGCGAGGGCGCGCAGGCCCGGATGGCGCCGCGGTCGCACCTCGAGCGTGCTGCGCACCTTGGGCGCGGGCCTTTCCGCGGCCAGGGCCTCCCCGATGATCCCCAACTGCTCGCGCAGCAGCGCCACATCGGCCGTCGCGGCCCGGTGCTCCGCCAGGTAGGCGGCGTCCGCGCGGGCCGCCTGAGGCACCGGCTCACCCGTGATCGCGGCCATCAGCGCGTCCACGCCGTCGTACTCCTCGTTCTGCGTGGCCACGTCACACCACCTCGTCCTCGTGCAGGCGGTCGCGCAGCGCGCGGACCGCCGTGTGCAGCCTGCTCTTGACCGTGCCCTCCGGGATGCCCAGCTCGTGCGCTATGGAACGCACCGGCAGATCGGCGAAGAAGCGGAGGACGAGGACCTGGCGCTGCTGGTCGGGCAGTTCGTCCAGGCCCTGGGCCACCGCGAGGGACAGGACACTCGTGTCCTCCCCGGAGGGGTGCGCGAGTTGGCGGAGGGAGGCCAGCCGCTCCCCCACCCGCTCCTGGCGGCGCCTGGCCCGGTGCCAGTCCATGGCGAAGTTCGAGGCGACGACCGCCGCCCACGCCGAGACGTCGCGCGGTGCCTCGTCGCCCTTCGCCGCGCGCTCCAGCAACCGCAGCCGTACCTGCTGGACCCCGTCCGGCAGATCCGCCTGCGGCACCCCGCCGAGCGCGAGCACCGCCCGCACCCGCCGTTCCTGGGCCGCGTCCAGCGGATCATCGCCCTCCCGGACCCGACGGGCCTTTCTGCGCAGCACAAGCCACCCCCTTCCCGCGTTTCCTCTACGACGCCGCAGCGCACGGAAACGTTCGGAGACGTAGGTCACACTGGCAAGGGCCGTGTCCCATTCCTCGGGCATGCGGGGCAAAGAATTGGACAGGTGGACCCGGGGCGGCCGCATGATGGAAACGCCGCAGATGTACAGGAACAGGTGAAGGAGTCGCTGTGAGGGTCGGAATCGTCGGAGCCACCGGTCAGGTCGGCACGGTCATGCGCAGGATCCTCGTCGAGCGGAACTTCCCGACGACGGAGTTGCGTCTGTTCGCCTCGGCCCGTTCGGCGGGGACGGTCCTCGACGGTGTGACGGTGGAGGACGCGGCCACCGCCGACTACTCCGGCCTCGACATCGTGCTGTTCTCGGCGGGCGGCGCGACCTCGAAGGCGCTGGCCGAGAAGGTCGCCTCGCAGGGCGCGGTCGTCATCGACAACTCCTCCGCCTGGCGCAAGGACCCGCAGGTCCCGCTGGTCGTCTCGGAGGTCAACCCGCACGCGATCGTGGACCGCCCCAAGGGCATCATCGCCAACCCGAACTGCACGACGATGGCCGCGATGCCGGTCCTGAAGCCGCTGCACGCGGAGGCGGGGCTGGAGGCGCTGGTCGTCGCCACGTACCAGGCCGTGTCCGGTTCCGGTGTGGCCGGGGTGGCCGAGCTGCACGGGCAGGCGCTGAAGGTCGTCGGCGACGCGGACAAGCTCACCCACGACGGCAGCGCGGTCGACTTCCCCGAGCCGCAGGTCTACAAGCGGCCCATCGCCTTCAACGTGCTGCCGCTCGCGGGCTCGATCGTCGACGACGGCCTGAACGAGACCGACGAGGAGCAGAAGCTCCGCAACGAGTCCCGCAAGATCCTGGAGATCCCCGAGCTGAAGGTCTCCGGCACATGTGTCCGGGTCCCGGTCTTCTCGGGCCACTCGCTCCAGGTCAACGCCCGTTTCGCGCGCCCCCTCTCCGTCGAGCGCGCGACGGAGATCCTCGGCGGCGCCCCGGGCGTGGCCCTCTCCGACATCCCGACCCCCCTCCAGGCCGCCGGCCAGGACCCGTCCTACGTCGGCCGCATCCGTGCCGACGAGACGGTCGACCACGGCCTCGCCCTCTTCGTCTCCAACGACAACCTCCGCAAGGGCGCCGCGCTCAACGCGGTACAGATCGCGGAGCTGGTGGCGGCGGAACTCCAGGGCTGACCCGGTCTTCCTCGCCCCCGCCGCCCCTACCCGTCCCATCCTCCTGGGGCTCCGCCCCAGACCCCGCTCCTCAGACGCCGGAGGGGCTGAACCTTCAGCCCGTCCGGCGTTCGAGGTGCGCAGGGCGCTACGCCCTGCGCACCTCGAAGAAGAAACACCCGTACTCGACGGCCCGGACGTGGACAACAACCACGGACGGGTCGTCGAAGGCCCTGCGGAAGGCCTCGTCGTCGAGGGTGTCCACCAGCTCGCCGCCGAGGATGTGGCCCTCGGCCGAGTAGCGGCGCAGCACCCGGTGGGCGTCCGCGAAGGGGTACCCCGAGCCGGCCGCAGGCCCCCCGCACTCCTCCGCGTGGACGAACACCGGCCCCACCTCGTCGTACGCCCCCGCATCCGCCGCCCAGCGGCGCACTGGGGCGTACGAGACGAGGGCGATCCGCTCGCCCGGCTCGCTGCGGCGCAGGCAGCAGCGGAGCGGAGCGCCGCCCTCCTCATCGAGTACGGGAACCATTCCGCGGCCCGCATCGTCAGCAGAGCGCAGCTCCTTCAGGACCGTGGGGTCGATGGGTCGTGCCGTGTACGTCGTCATGACTCCAGGCTCGCGCCCGTCCGCCCCACTGACCGGCGGGATACGGACATCGCGTTCCGGTCAGGTCCCGTGGAAGGATGGCGCAACCCACACATAACGAGGAGATGACCGCGTGCCTGGCACAAACCTGACTCGCGAAGAGGCGCAGCAGCGGGCGACGCTGCTCACCGTTGACTCGTACGAGATCGATCTCGACCTCTCCGGCGCGCAGGAGGGCGGGACCTACAGGTCCGCGACGACGGTGCGCTTCGATGTGACGGAGGGCGGCACCGAGTCCTTCATCGACCTGGTCGCCCCGGCCGTCCACGAGGTGACGCTGAACGGCGACCCGCTCGACCCCGACGAGGTCTTCAAGGACTCGCGGATCGCCCTGGCCGGGCTGTTGGAAGGGCCGAACATCCTGCGCGTGGTCGCGGACTGCGCGTACACCAACACCGGTGAGGGACTGCACCGGTTCGTCGACCCCGTCGACCAACAGGCGTACCTCTACACCCAGTTCGAGGTCCCGGACGCGCGCCGCGTCTTCGCCAGCTTCGAGCAGCCCGACCTCAAGGCCACCTTCCAGTTCACCGTGAAGGCGCCGACCGGCTGGACCGTCATCTCCAACTCCCCGACGCCCGAACCCCGGGACGACACCTGGGTGTTCGAGCCGACGCCCCGCATCTCGACGTACATCACGGCGCTCATCGTCGGGCCGTACCACTCCGTGCACAGCGTGTACGAGAAGGACGGGCAGTCCGTCCCGCTCGGCATCTACTGCCGGCCCTCGCTCGCCGAGTACCTCGACTCGGACGCGATCTTCGAGGTGACGCGGCAGGGCTTCGACTGGTTCCAGGAGAAGTTCGCCTACGCGTACCCCTTCAAGAAGTACGACCAGCTGTTCGTCCCGGAGTTCAACGCGGGCGCGATGGAGAACGCCGGTGCCGTCACCATCCGGGACCAGTACGTCTTCCGCTCCAAGGTGACCGACGCCGCCTACGAGGTGCGCGCGGAGACGATCCTGCACGAGCTGGCCCACATGTGGTTCGGCGACCTCGTGACGATGGAGTGGTGGAACGACCTGTGGCTGAACGAGTCGTTCGCCACGTACACCTCCATCGCCTGCCAGGCGTACGCGCCGGACTCGCGCTGGCCGCACTCGTGGACGACGTTCGCCAACTCGATGAAGACCTGGGCCTACCGGCAGGACCAACTGCCGTCCACGCACCCGATCATGGCCGAGATCCGCGACCTGGACGACGTCCTCGTCAACTTCGACGGCATCACCTACGCCAAGGGCGCGAGCGTGCTGAAGCAGCTCGTCGCCTACGTCGGCATGGACGAGTTCTTCGCGGGCGTACAGGCGTACTTCAAGCGGCACGCGTACGGCAACACCCGCCTCTCCGACCTGCTCGGCGCGCTGGAGGAGACCTCCGGGCGTGACCTGAGCGCCTGGTCGAAGGCGTGGCTCCAGACGGCCGGCATCAACATCCTGCGCCCGGAGATCGAGACGGACGCGGACGGTGTCATCACCGCCTTCGCGATCCGCCAGGAGGCCCCGGCCCTGCCCGCCGGAGCCAAGGGCGAGCCGACGCTGCGCCCGCACCGGATTGCGGTCGGCCTGTACGAACTCGACGAAGAGACCGGCAAGTTGGTGCGCGACGAGCGCGTCGAGCTGGACGTGGACGGCGAGTTGACCGCCGTACCGCAGCTGGTCGGCAAGCGCCGTCCGGACGTGGTGCTGCTCAACGACGACGACCTGTCGTACGCGAAGGTCCGCCTCGACGAGCAGTCCCTCGCGTTCGTCACCGAGCACCTCGGCGACTTCGAGTCCTCCCTTCCCCGCGCCCTGTGCTGGGCCTCGGCCTGGGACATGACCCGCGACGCCGAACTCGCCACCCGCGACTACCTCTCCCTCGTCCTCTCGGGCATCGGCAAGGAGTCCGACATCGGTGTCGTGCAGTCGCTCCAGCGGCAGGTGAAGCTGGCGATCGAGCTGTACGCCGACCCGGCCGCCCGCGAGGCGCTGCTCACCCGCTGGACGGACGCCACGCTGGCGCACCTGCGCTCCGCCGAGGCGGGCAGCGACCACCAGCTGGCGTGGGCCCGCGCGTTCGCGTCCACGGCCCGTACGCCGGAGCAACTCGACCTGCTGGACGCCCTGTTGGAGGGCACCCAGACCATCGAGGGCCTGGCCGTCGACACCGAGCTGCGCTGGGCGTTCGTCGAACGCCTCGCGGCCGTGGGCCAGTTCGACGAGACGGAGATCGCCGGCGAGTACGAGCGGGACAGGACGGCCGCCGGTGAGCGCCACGCGGCGACCGCCCGTGCCGCCCGCCCGACCGAGGAGGCGAAGGCGGAGGCCTGGGCGCAGGTCGTCGAGTCCGACAAGCTCCCCAACGCCCTTCAGGAAGCGGTGATCTCGGGCTTCGTCCAGACCGGCCAGCGCGAACTGCTGGCGCCGTACACGGAGAAGTACTTCGCGGCGGTCAAGGAGATCTGGGACGCCCGTTCGCACGAGATCGCCCAGCAGATCGCGGTCGGCCTCTACCCGTCGATCCAGGTCTCCCAGGACACCCTGGACCGCACGGACGCCTGGCTGACGGCGGCCGAGCCCAACGCGGCCCTGCGCCGCCTGGTCTCGGAGTCCCGCTCGGGCGTTGAGCGCGCCCTGAAGGCCCAGGCCGCGGACGCGGCTGCTTCGTAGTCACTTCCGCTACGGCCATGAGGGCGCCCGGCGTGAAGCCGGGCGCCCTTCGCCGTCACCCCGGGAACATCCCGCCGGTGACGTTGACGAACGTGCCGGTGATGCTCGCCGCGTGGTCCGAGGCGAGGAACACGGCGGTCGCGGTGATCTCGGCGAGGGTGGGGTTGCGGCGGGTCATGCGCAGGCTCGACAGGTGACCCAGGATCCCCTGGATCGCCGCCTCGTTGAGGTCGGGGTTGACCTTGCCGAGCTTCTCGATGGTGAGCGTCTCGGGGATGCCGGCGGCCCAGATCCCGACCGCGCGCACCCCGCGCGGGCCCAGCTCCATCGCCAGGTTGCGCACCAGGCTGTCGGTCGCCGCGTCGGCGGGACCGGTGCCGCCCATCATCGGACTGCCGTGCGCGGAACCGCTGTTGAGGGTGAGGACGACACCGCTGCCCCGCTCGGCCATGCGGCGGGCGGCGGCGCGGGCGGTGATGAAGTTGGCGCGGGTGCCGTTGACGACCGGCGCCAGGAAGTCGTCGACGGGCATGTCGGTGATCGGCAGGCCCTGCACATCACCGCGCGAGACGAGGTTGAAGGACACGTCCACGTCCCCGACCCGGGCGAGGTGTTCCTCCACGGCCGTCTCGTCGAGCGCGTCGACGACGGCCACCTCGGCGTCCTTGAGGCCCGTTTTCCCGATGTCGGCGGCCACGGCCTCCAGCGTCTCCCGGGTGCGTCCCACGAGGTGGACGCGGGCGCCCTCGGCGGCGAAGGCACGGGCGACCGCGCCGCCGATCGAGCCTCCGGCGCCGTAGACGACCGCGGTCCTGTCGGTGAGCAGCATGGTGAACTCCTTGTGGGTCAGGTGTCGTTCGAGTCGGCTGTACAGACGCACGCGGGGTCCACCACTCATCGGTCACAGCCGCAGGGGCAGTCCGAAGGCCGGGAAGAGGTGCGGTTCGAAGGAGGTGATCTCCACGATCCGGTCGTCCGCGCCGAAGCGGAGCACGTCGAGAACTTGAGCCCGGTAGACGGTCGTTCCGGGCCGTCGGACGTAACCCCCGGCCGCGAGCTGCCCGTTGGCGCGTGCGGGGAGGTGGCGCCAGTGGCCCAGGAACATGGGCGAGTTGGCGTCGAGGCTGACGCTCAGGAACTCCACGAGCGCGTCACGGCCGGTGAACCAGAACGGGTTCGGCGGCATGGTGAGGGTGACGTCCTCGCTGAGCAGCGCGGCGACCTCGGACAGGTCGAGGCGTTCGGCGGCGGCCATGTACCGCTTGACCAGGGTGCGTTGGTGCTCGGTGGGTCCGTCGGCCGTCCAGTCCGCGCGCCGGCCGGGGAGGTGGTCGCGCAGGGTGGGGCGGGCGCGTTGCAGCGCGCTGTTGACCGAGGCCACGGTCATGTCGAGGGCCTCGCCGGTCTCCACGGCGGTCAGCCCGAGCACGTCCCGCAGCACCAGCACCGCGCGCTGACGCGGCGGGAGGTGCTGGACGGCGGCCAGGAAGACCAGTTCGAGGGTCTCGCGGGAGACGGCGGCGGCCTCCGGCTGCTCCTCGGCGGACGGCAACTCGTCGTCGGGATAGGGCTGTAGCCAGGTGATACGGGCGGGCGGCTCCCCGCCGCCGTGGTTCATGCCGGGCAAGGGCTCGTACCGCTTGGGGCGGCGGGCCGTACGGCGCTGGAAGTCCAGGCAGGCGTTGGTCGCGATGCGATACAGCCACGTACGGGCACCGGCCCGCCCCTGGAAGGTGTCCCGGGCCCGCCAGGCCCGCAGGAACGTCTCCTGCACCAGGTCCTCGGCATCGTCGTACGACCCGGTCATGCGGTAGCAGTGGACCTGGATCTCACGGCGGTGGGACTCGACGAGCGCGGCGAAGTCGCCTTCGTCGAGCGGGACTTCCGTAACGGCCGGACGAGTGACGGATTCCTGAGCGGTGTCGCGCGCCGTCCGCGCCACCCGCCGCAACCGCGCGACGGACGACGACAGTTCCGTCACCCCGGAGTAGAAGACGGAGGGCGGCTGAGGCACCAGCTCCTCCACCTGCCGGCCGATCTCCTTGATCAGGCCGTGCACACTTACTCCGCCGCTCCCCTGCCGCTCCCGGTAGGCCTTCTGCCGGCAGGCGGCGGAGCAGTAGACGGAGCGCCGACCGGTACGGCCCGTCTGCGCGGTGAGCGGCTTGCCACAGCTGGGGCAGGATGCATCGGCCACGGGCGCCTCCGGCGTTGCGTCACGGCGTTCCCGCGTGACGCTACCTCCCGGACGGAAACGGCAGGGGTACGCGCCCCGATCTGCCCGGCGATCGTCGCCCCGAACGCCAGCGCCATCCCGGCCATCTGCAACGGCGTGAGCGCCTGTCCGAGCGCCGCCCAGCCGACGACGGCCGCGGTCAGCGGGGAGAGCGGGCCGAGGAGGGTGACCTGGGTGGCGGAGAGCCGGCCGATGCCGCGGAACCAGAGCCAGTACGCGACCGCCGTGTTCGCCAGCGCGAGATACAGATAGCCGCCGACCGCCCGCCCGTCGAGCGCGGGCGGCGCCCCCTCGGCCAGGAAGGCGACGGGGGCTATGAGCAGGCCCCCGGCCGTGAGCTGCCAGCCGGTGAGGGCGAGCGGGCCGACGCCGTCCGGGCGGCCCCACCGCTTGGTGAGCACGGTGCCGGTGGACATCGAGGCCGTGGACGCGAGGGCCGCGAGCACACCGACCGGGTCGAGCGCACCGGCCGCCTTCAGTACGACGAGGCTCACGCCGAAGGCCGCGAGGGCACCGGTGAGCACGCTCCGGGCCGTGGGCCGCTGCCCCAGCAGGACCGCCGAGAGGCCCACGACGATCAGCGGCCCGATGGAGCCGACGACCGAGGCCATGCCACCGGGGAGCCGGTACGCGGACAGGAACAGCAGCGGGAAGAAGGCGCCGATGTTCAGCGCGCCGAGCACGGTCGCCTTCCACCACCAGGCACCGCGCGGCAGCACCCGGGCCAGCGCGAGGAGCACGAGACCGGCGGGGAGCGCGCGCATCAGGCCGGTGAAGAGGGGGCGGTCGGGCGGGAGGAACTGGGTGGTGACGGCGTAGGTCGTGCCCCAGGAGACGGGGGCGAGGGCGGTGAGGACGATGGTGGCGGAGCGGTTCATGCCATCTCCTTCATAAGTAACTTGCCGCTAATTAGCTTAGCTGCAAGCAACTTTCCGTCAAGTTACTTTCTTGCGGGCGACCCGTCCACCGGCCGATACTCGACGCATGAGTGCACGCCCCGAGCAGCGCAAGGACCCCGTCGACGCGATCGTCGAGCAGTGGGCGGTGGTGCGGCCCGACCTGGACACCGCCGCGATGGAGGTCTTCGGGCGGATCTTCCGGCTCTCCCGGGCCATGGGCGACAGCATGGAGAAGGCGTACGCGCCGCACGGCATCTCGCGCGGCGAGTTCGACGTCCTCGCGACCCTGCGCCGGGCCGGTGAGCCGTACACCCTCTCGCCGCGCGAGCTCTCGGCGACGCTGATGCTCACCACGGGCGGCATGACCGGCCGCCTCGACAAACTGGAACGGGCCGGCCTGCTCCGCCGCTCCCCCGACCCGCACGACCGGCGGGGGCTCCAAGTGACCCTGACGGAGAAGGGGTTGGCGCTCATCGACGAGGCGGTGGGGGCGGGGCTGGCGGCCCAGCAGAAGGCCCTGTCCGCCGCCCTCGACGGGGAACAGGTCGGACAACTGGCCGATCTACTGCGGGAGTTGCTGAACGGGACGGCGGCCGCCGCGCGGGAGTGACACCGCTTCGAGGAGCCCGCCGCGTCAGGTGCTTCGCTCGCCCGGCCGCCGGGGCGACTGCCCGTACGCGCCGCGGTAGGCGCGGCGGAAATGGCTGGGGTCGGCGAACTGCCAGCGTGCCGCGATGTCGGCGACGGTGAACGGGCCGCCCGGAAGGCCGAGTTCGCGGCGGGCGCCTTCGAGACGGCGGCGGCGCACATGGGCCATGACGGACTCGCCGTCCGCGAAGGCCCGGTGGAGGGTGCGGACGGAGACGTTCAGCGCCCGGGCGATGGCGGCCGGGGTCAGGTCCGGGTCCCTCAGCCGGCTGTCGGCGTAGGCGACGGCCGCGGTCCGCAGTGACGGGGGCGGGACCGCGACGGGTGCGCGGGTCCGGATGAGTCCGGTCAGCAGCACGGCCATCGCCTCGCCGGCCGCGTGCGTGGCCTCCGGGCCGAGCCGGCCCGCGAGGGACCAGGCGGCGTCGAGATGGGCGAGGAACAGCCGGGACTCCGGGGCCGTGGCGGGAGCGACGGTCAGGGCCGGCAGCCGGGTCCCGTACAGATGGTCGAGCAGACCGGACCTGGGCAGGACGAGCACCCTGCAGTCGGTCGGTGCCGTGTAGGCGAACTGCCAGTAGGTGTGCAGGTCACGGATGCAGAGGGTGCCGGGGCCCAGGTCGGCCCGCCGGCCGGTGTCCTCGATGCGCAGGCTTCCGCTCCTGATGACGTGGACGGCGACGAGGTCGGCCCGGCCGTCGGTGCTCCCGCTGCCCGAGATCCCCTCGATGGGGTCGCTGAACTGCCTGCTGACGGCGACCTCGCCGACCAGCCGGCGTTCCACCCGGGTGCGGTGGACACCGCGGGTGCGGTCCGCGGGCAGCCGCAGCTGCCGTATGTGGGCGAGGTGACCGAGTCCGCGCTGCCACTGGTCGTGCAGCAGGTCCTGGCGGTGGGGATGGCGCAGCGGCACGTCGATGGACGCCCGCTGCCGCCACTCCGCCGCCCCGACCACCTGCGTCCCTGTCACGTGTGTCCCCCCGTCGTGGCACCGATGTTCCTTCCGGCGCCTCGCTACCGCTTTCTAGTCTGCTGCGGACACGATGACCTGCTTCCGGCCGCCGCGGCCACCCACGGCATCGTGGCCGCCGTCGATTCCCGCACCAGAGTGGAGCCCCGCCGTGAACCTGTCCCCGTCCGCCCCCTCGCCGGCCGATGAGGCCGGTGTCCGCGCCGAGTTGACGGAGGCCGCCGCGAAACTCGTACCCATCCTCGCCGGGCAGGCCGAGGAGGGCGAGCGGTTGCGCCGCGTGTCGGACGACGCGGCCCGTGCCCTGCGCGAGGCGGGGATGCTCCGCCTCGCCACCCCGCGCGCCCTCGGCGGCTTCGGAGCCGGGGTGCGGACCACCATGGAGGTGACGGCCGAACTGGCCCGTGGCGACGCCTCCGCCGGCTGGATCGCGAACATCTACACCGGGGGCGGTCTGGTCGCCTCGCTGATGGACGACCGGGCCCGTGCCGAGGTCTGGGGCCAGGACCCCGACGCCGCCGTCGCCGCGTCGCTCACCCCCGCGGGCTCCGCAGTCACCACCGAGGGCGGCGATCTCGTCGTGTCGGGCCGGTGGGGCTGGGCCTCGGGCATCCAGCACGCGAGCTGGGTGGCCCTGGCGATCGCGCCGGGCGCCGCCGACCAGCCGCCGTCGATCGCCCTGGTGCGGGTCGAGGACCTCACGGTCGAGGACACCTGGCACGTGGCGGGCATGGCCGGCACCGGCAGCAACACCGTCGTCGCCGACCAGGTGACCGTGCCGGCCCACCGGACGCTGAACATGGGCGCCGTCCTGGCCGGCGCGTACGCCGGCCGCCACGAGGGCGAGCCCCGCAACGCCGTGGCGGTCGCCTCCATGCTCGCCCTGACCGTCGTCGCGCCCATGCTCGGCATGGCCCGGGCCGCCCTGGACCTGACCCTCGCGACGGCCGCCCGCAAGCCCATGTCCCTGACGGTCTACGAGCGCCTCGCCGACTCACCGAGCGTCCAGCTCGCCGTCGCCGACGCCGCCTCCCTCGTCGACACCGCCCAGTTGCACGCGTTGCGGGCCGCCGACGACCTCGACCGCGCCGCCGCCGAGGCCCGGCAGCTCACGGTCGCGGAGCGCGCCCGGATCCGCATGGACACCGCGGTCGCCGCGATCCGCAGCCGCGAGGCGGTGGACCGCCTGGTCTCCGTGTCCGGCGCGAGCACCTTCGCCCTGGCCAACCCGCTCCAGCGGATCTGGCGCGACCTGGGCACCGCCTCACGCCATGGCGTCGTCAACCCCGATCTCGGCCGGGAGATCTACGGCCGCAGTCTGCTCGGCATCGCCGAACAGCCCACGTTCATCATCTGACCGCCGGGAGAACATGCCGAAGGCGCCCGCCTCACCGCTGTGGGTGATGCGGGCGCCCTTCGGAAAAGGTGAGGTCAGGCCTTCGTGCCGGTGGCGGACTTGGCCTTCGGCGCACGGTCCTTGGACTTGTCCAGCGCCAGGACCAGGCCCGCGATGATCGCGAACAGGGCCAGCGGGATCAGGACATAGAGCCCCAGCGTCTCGGCGACGCTCAGGCCGTTGCCCGGGTCGTCGCCGTCGTCGCGGGTGAGCGCGAGCGCGGGGGACGTCATGAGCAGCATCATCAGCGTCGTACCGGCAACCAGGGCACCGGCGCGCAGGGCGTTCTTCTTGTCCACACCGCAAAAGTAGCGAACGCCCGAACGAGCCGCGCGCCCGGGGGTGCCGTATGGGGCGTACGGGCGTCACGGGCCCCCTTCCGCACCCCCGCCCGAGCCCGTTTCCGCACCCGCCTCCAACCCCGCCCGCAGCACATCCACCAGCGCGTGCAGCCTCGGCGACGCGGCGAGTTCCTCCAGCGTCACGGGACGGCCCTCCGCGTCGGCGATCGGGAGGCGCCAGTTCGGGTACTGGTCCCAGGTGCCGGGCAGGTTCTGCGGGCGGCGGTCGCCGATCGTGTCGGGGAGCCAGACGCCGATCATGCGGGCCGGTGTGCGGAGCAGGAAGCGGTGGACGGCGTGGATCTCCGCCTCCTCCTCGGACGCGGGCCGCCCGCCGCCCGTCGCCGGTTCGTAGAGACCGAGCCGGGCCAGCAGGGCCAGCCACTCCCCCACGTCGGTGGCGGCCTCGACGCGCTCCTCCTCCACCGGGCGGGTCAACAGGCCCAGCCGGTACCGGAGTTCGACGTGTTCGCCGGTGAGGCGGGCCGCGGTGGGCGGCAGGTCGTGGGTGGTGGCGGTGGCGAGGCAGTCGGCGCGCCACCTCTCGGGCGCGAGGGGGCGGCCGTCGCCGTCCCAGTCCCGTTCGAACCACAGCACCGACGTGCCGAGCACCCCGCGCTCCTGCAACTCCTCGCGCACACCCGGCTCCACGGTCCCCAGGTCCTCGCCGATCACCACGGACCCGGCGCGCGAGGCCTCCAGGGCGAGGATCGCGAGCATGGCCTCGGCGTCGTAGCGGACGTAGGTGCCCTCGGTGGGCGGTCCGCCCTGGGGGACCCACCACAGGCGGAACAGGCCCATGACGTGGTCGATGCGCAGGGCGCCGGCGTAACGGAAGAGCGCGCGGAGCAGGCGGCGGTAGGGGGCGTAGCCCGACTCGGCGAGGCGGTCCGGGCGCCAGGGGGGCAAACCCCAGTCCTGGCCGAGGGAGTTGAAGGCGTCGGGGGGCGCGCCGACCGACATGCCGGACGCGAAGTGGTCCTGCTGCGCCCAGGCGTCGGCGCCGTCGGGATGCACCCCCACGGCGAGGTCGTGCACGACTCCGAGCGGCATGCCCGCTTCGCGTGCGGCCCGCTGGGCGGCGGTGAGTTGGGTGTCGGTGAGCCAGGCGAGGCGGGAGTGGAAGTCGACGCGGTCCATCAACTCGGCGCGGGCGCGGGCGGTTTCGGGCGAGCGCGGGTCGCGCAGACCGACGGGCCACCTGCGCCAGTCCGAGCCGTGCACCTCGGCGAGGGCGGACCAGGTGGCGTGGTCCTCCAGCGCCTCGCCCTCGCGGGCGAGGAAGTCGGCGTAGGCGGCCCGCCGTCCGGGCCCGAGGGGGACCTGGCGTACGAGTTCCAGCGCCTCCCGCTTGAGCTCCCACACGGCGTCGCGGTCGATCAACGCGCCCTTCTCCAGGACGGATTCGCGCAGCCGCGCGGCTCGTTCGAGGAGTCCGCGCACCTGCTCGCGCTCCTCGACGTAGGCGAACTCGGGGACGTCCTCGACCCGCAGATACACCGGGTCGGGGAAGCGGCGCGAGGACGGGCGGTAGGGCGAGGGGTCGGTGGGGGCGCCGGGCACGGCCGCGTGCAACGGGTTGACCTGCACGAATCCGGCGCCGAGCGCCCGCCCGGCCCAGGCGGTCAGCTCGCCCAGGTCACCGAGGTCGCCCATGCCCCAGGAGCGCCGGGAGAGCAGCGAGTAGACCTGCACCATCAGTCCGTACGACCGTCCGGCGGGCGTCGGCAACCGGTCCGGGGCGATGACGAGATGGGCCTCGGCGCTGCGGCCGTCCGGGGCGGTGGCGGTCAAGTGGTGGACGCCGGGCGTGAGTCGGTCAACGCCTGTCCGGGTCTCGCCCTGTTCGGTCTCGATGTGCAGCCGGGTGCCCTCGGGCAGCGCGTCGAGCGCGGCGGGGGTGCCGCCGTGCCGGCCCACGACGGTGGGCGGCAACAGCCGTCCGGCCAGCTCCTGTTGGCGGGCGGCGAGCGCGGCGCGTACCGCCCGCGGGGTGCTCGCGTCGACGCCGAGGGCGGCCAGTACGGCGACGACGGCGCCGGACGAGGCCGGGACCGCGCGGTCCGGGGAGGGGCTGTAGGCGGTGGCGACGCCGTGCAGTTCGGCGAGCCGGGACAACTCCTCGCCGAGGGCTTCGGCCGGCCGGGGTGCTGTCATCTAGGGCCTCGTCGAGTCCGGGTCGGCGAACACGGCGGACTCGCTGGTGAGCGGGGCCGTGTCGGCGAGTGGCGGCTCGCTGGTGAGGGGTTCGGCGTCGGTCAGCGGGGGTTCGCTGGTGAGCGGGGTCTCGGCCCAGGCGCCCTCGGAGTCGACGTGGAAGAGCTCGGGTTCGAGGTCGGCGGACGGCTCCGCGACGCGTTTGGAACGGGCCGGGAGCGGAAGTGATGCCGATGCGGCCACGGTGGCCTCCTTGTCGGGATGGTCGGGTCGGGCGACGGTCCGGTTACCGCAGCCCTACCCAGTGGGCGCGACGGCAGACCTCCAGGTTGGGGTACGGGCGGCACCGTGGCCACTCCCGTACCGGACACCCGTACGTTTCCCGCTGATCACTATTCACTCAGTACATGTATCCAGTGCATACTGATGTCCATGAGCACCCGCCACATCCTGCTGGGCCTGCTCGCCCAAGGACCGAGCCACGGCTACGACCTGAAGCGACGCCACGACGAACGCTTCCCGCAGGCCCGCCCGCTGGCCTACGGGCAGGTCTACACGACCCTGCAACGCCTGGTCCGGGACGGTCTCGCGGAGGTCGACGGCACCGGCTCGGACGGCGGCCCGGAGCGGACGGCGTACCGCTCGACGGCCGAGGGTGCGCGTGAACTCGCGCACTGGGCGGGGGAGATCGCGCCGCCCGCGCCCTTCGTGACGAACGAGATCTTCGCCAAGGTCGTCGTCTCGATCCTGTCCGGCGGCGACCCGGAGGCGTATCTGCGGGCCCAGCGCGCCGCCCACATGGAGCGGATGCGCGAACTCACGGCGCTCAAGACCGCCAAGGGCGCCGACCTGGCGACCGTCCTCTCGGCGGACTACGCCCTCAACCACCTTGACGCGGACCTCCGTTGGATGGCGACGACGGCGGCCCGGCTGACCACTCTGACCGCGGAGGTCGACACAGCATGAGCGACATCGGGGGTACGGCGGCGCCGCTGCTCGCGGCCCGGGACCTTGCCAAGGCGCACGGCAGGACCCGGGCGCTGGACGGCGCCTCGGCCGACCTGGCGGCCGGCGAGATCCTCGCCGTCACGGGGACCAGCGGCAGCGGCAAGAGCACCCTGCTGCACTGCCTGGCCGGGATCGTCCGCCCGGACGAGGGGACGGTGACGTACGCAGGAGAACGGCTGGACGAGCTGCCGGAGAAGCGGCTCAGCGAGCTGCGGCGGACCGAGTTCGGGGTGGTCTTCCAGTTCGGGCAGCTGATACCCGAGCTGACGGCCGTCGACAACGTGGGCCTGCCCCTGCTGCTGGCCGGGGCCGGCCGCGCCGAGGCGCGGCAGCGGGCCGGTGAGTGGCTGGAGCGGTTCGGGGTGCGCGGGCAGGCCGAGCTGCGGCCGGGCGCGCTGAGCGGCGGCCAGGCCCAGCGGGTCGCGCTCGCCCGGGCCCTGGTGACCGGCCCGAGGATCGTCTTCGCGGACGAACCGACCGGCGCGCTGGACTCCCTGGCGAGCGAGCAGGTGATGACGGCACTGGTGGGAACGGCCCGCGAGTCGGGTGCGGCGGTCGTGCTGATCACCCATGACGCGCAGGTCGCGGCCTACGCGGACCGCGAGATCCGGCTGACGGACGGGACCGTGGCGCGGGCGGGGGTGACGGCGTGAAGTCGTTGCTCGCCGATCTGCGGCTGGCCTGGCTGCTCACCCGGGGGTCCGACCGCCGGGAGTGGTGGCGCGTCCTGCTCACCGCCGTCGGGGCGGCCCTGGCGACCGGCCTCGGGCTGGTCGTCGCCGCGCTGCTGCCCCTGAAGGGGCACCACACCGTGTCCGTGGGCGGCGGGCTGCTCGACCGGGCCGATACCCGGATCGGTGTGGTCGCCGCACTCCTGCTGCTGTTCGTCCCGGTGCTCGGCTTCCTGGGCCAGTGCGCCCGGGTCGGCGCGGTGCACCGCGACCGCCGGCTCGCGGCGCTGCGGCTCGCCGGGGCCACTCCCGGCCAGACCCGGCGGATCGCGGCCCTGGAGTCGGGACTGGCCTGTCTGGCGGGCTCGGCGGTGGCCACGGCCTTCGCCGTACCGGCCCTGCTGCGGCTGTGGCACAGCCCCGTCCCCCTGGCCTGGGCGGGCATCGCCGCGGTGGCCGTAGGAGTGCCGGTGCTGGGCGCGGCAGTGAGCGCGCTGGTGCTGCGCGGAGTGGTGGCCTCTCCCCTGGGGCGGATCCGGCGGCTGCGGCCGGCCGAGGGTCCGGGGCGGCTGTTCCGAGTGGCGACGGCGGTGCTGGCACTGTCCGTGGTGTACATCGTGACCACCCCCTTCCACGACGTGCCCTTCGAGTTCGCCCTCACCCCGCTCACGGTCGTCGGCGTGTGTCTGCTGATCGGTGCCGTGGCGGTGTGGCTGACCGGCGCATCGGCCCGGCAGCTCGGCGAGGGCGTGGCCGCCCGCGCGCAGCGCCCGGCGGTACTGATCGCGGCGGAGCGACTGCGCGACGACCCGTGGGCGGCGGCCCGTACGCATGCCGCGGTCCTGCTGGTGACGGTCGTCGGCTCCGGCTTCATGGGGATACGGCAGGTGCTGCTCTCGGTCCTGCGCGACGAGGCGGACCAGTACGCGGAGGGCATCGGCTTCTACGAGAACGGCCTCAACCTCGTCGGCCTCGCGCTCCTCTTCGCGCTCGCCCTGGTCCTGGCCGCGCTCGCCGTCGGCACCGCCGAGTCCGTCGCCACCCGGCGCCGCGGCCTGGCCGCCCAGGTGGCGGCCGGGGTGCCGTATCCGGTGCTCGCGCGGGCGACCCTGCTGGAGACCGCCGTACCGCTGGCACCCGCGCTCACGCTGGCGGGCCTCGGCGGCACGACGATCGGCGTCTGGTACGGCGCCGCCGCCTCGGAGCACACGGCGATCCCGGTGCCGTACGACGCGCTGCTGGTCCCGGTCGCGGTGTACGCGGCCTGTCTGCTGGCGGCGGCCACGTCACTGCCGCTGCTGCGCCGCTCGGTGCGTCCCGGCGAGCTGCGCTACGCATGACGGTCCGCCCCGGGAGCACAGGGGACTCCCGGGGCGGACCGCTCCGTACCGTCGTACGGAACCGGGTGTTGCGGGGTACAGCGGGGTACACAAAAGCCCGGATCGTCAGGCGGAGATGCCGTCGATCCGGGCCATCGCGTCCTCCGCGCCGTATGGCTGCAGGTACGGCAGCCAGCGCGGGTCCCTGTGCCCGGTCCCGATGATGCGCCAGGCCAGGCCGGTGGGTGGGGCGGGTTTGTGGCGCAGCCGCCAGCCGATCTCGAAGAGATGTCGGTCGGCCTTCGTGTGGTTGCAGCGGCGGCAGGACGCCACCACGTTGTCCCAGGCGTGCTTGCCCCCGCGGCTGCGCGGAATGACATGGTCGACGCTGGTTGCGACGCCACCGCAGTACATGCACCGGCCCCCGTCGCGCGCGAAGAGCGCCCGCCGGGTAAGAGGAACGGGCCCCCGATAGGGAACCCGCACGAATCGCTTGAGCCGGACCACGCTGGGTGCGGGGACTGTGACGGTTGCGCTGTGCATATAGGCGCCGGATTCCTCCAGGGAGACAGCCTTGTTCTCCAGGACGAGGACGAGCGCGCGGCGGAGCGGTACGACGCCGAGTGGCTCGTACGACGCGTTGAGGACCAGGACATGCGGCACGGATGCCTCCTTGTGCGTCGGCGGCGCGTGGCTCGCGCCGGGACGATCTGTAGTCAGTCTCCCCTCATGCCTGGTGGAAGCGCCACCATGTCCCGGTAACGGGCTGGGAGTGTTTTCGACCACATGTGATCCGTCCCCGGGACGGCCGTGGGTTCGTCCCACCTGTTCTTTCCCGGTTGAACACAGCCTCTCCCCCGAATGCGGCAACGATCCTCACGCGTTGCCCCGATAGTGTGGTGGATCCGCCCCTACGGTGACCTATTCGTGACCTAGACCGCGTGTACGAAGACGTGTACGACGTGTAAGACCTGACCGCAGCGCCGGGGGCGGACCGCAGCACCTGGAGGTACCTGCCGTGTCCTTGTCCGCCGTCCTACTGGCCGCCGCCTCGCCGTCGCCGTCCCCGAGCCCCTCGGAGACCACGGTGACCGTGCCCTCGCTCCAGGACGCCCAGGAGAGCGCGACCAACGCAGCGAGTTGGGTCGAGCAGAACTGGTCCACCTGGCTGGCGATCGGGCTGCGGGTGCTGCTGATCCTGGTGATCGCGGCGGTGCTGAGAATGACGGTGCGGCGGGCGATCACCAAGCTGATAGACCGGATGAACCGCACGGTCGAATCGGTGGACGGCACGGCGCTCGGCGGTCTCCTGGTGAACGCGGAGCGCCGCCGCCAGCGCTCCCAGGCGATCGGCTCGGTCCTCCGCTCGGTGGCGTCCTTCGTGATCCTGGGCACGGCCGCGCTGATGATCCTCGGCACGTTCGAGATCAACCTGGCGCCTTTGCTGGCGTCCGCCGGTGTAGCGGGCGTGGCGATCGGTTTCGGCGCCCGCAACCTGGTCACGGACTTCCTCTCCGGCGTCTTCATGATCCTGGAGGACCAGTACGGCGTCGGCGACCAGATCGACGCGGGGGTGGCCTCCGGCGAGGTCATCGAGGTCGGCCTCCGCGTGACCAAGCTGCGCGGCGCCAACGGCGAGATCTGGTACGTCCGCAACGGCGAGGTCAAGCGCATCGGCAACCTCTCCCAGGGCTGGGCCACGGCGGGCGTGGACGTCACCGTCAAGGCCTCCGAGAACCTGGACCGGGTGAAGGCGACGCTGGACGCGGTCTCGGAGCGCATGAGCAAGGAGGAGCCCTGGAACGAGCTCCTCTGGGGCCCCATCGAGGTCCTCGGCCTCGACAGCGTCCTCATCGACTCGATGGTCGTCCGCGTCTCGGCCAAGACGATGCCGGGCAAGTCGGTGGGCGTGGAACGCGAACTCCGCTGGCGCATCAAGCGCGCCTTCGACGAGGCGAACATCCGCATCGTGGGCGGGGCGACGGCGGACCCGGCGGACGATGTGGCGGACCCGACGGAGTCGGTCGCGGCCCCTTCGGTCTACTCCAACTCGGACTCGCCTCAGGTGGCGGCGACTTCGCCCATTTCTTCGCAGCGGCCTTCTACGCGCTAGCGGGCGGGGGGCGGGAGACCACGGGCGGGCCTCAACTCCCCGTCCGCTCCGCCCCCGTGTCGAAGAACCGCCCCACGTACTCATCCGCCGGCAACGCGCTCTCCCGCATGAGGGAGAACACCTCGGCGCCCTCCCCGGGCTCGCCGCCCATCCGGTAGGCCTCGGCGAAGTCGACGTACTCGACGCCGTCGAGGTCCGCGCAGTACTCGTGCGCCTCCAACTCCCCCCGCCCGATGGCCTCGTCGAGCGAACGGGCCCGCCAGAGGGTCAACCGCTCCTCGTAGACGCCGAGTTCGCGATGCCGGAACACGCATCGGACGCCGTACCAGGACAGTTCACTCATCGGCGTCGCGCCGGCCCAGGTGATCTCGAAGTACCTGACGCGTTCGTCCTGTCCGGCCGGCCGCATGCCCGCCGCCGTCATGACGCGGTGGGAGGCGGTGTTGTCGTGGTCGGCGTCGCCCTTCACGCAGGTGACTCCTTGCGCCCGCGCGAACCGCAGCAGCGCCCGGAGGGCCTCGGCGGCGTATCCCTGCCCCTGGGCCGACGGGACGAGGCCGTAGCCGATCGTGACGCTGCCGTCCTCGTCCACGGGTCCATGAAATCCGAGACCGCCGATCGCCCGGCCGTCCTCCCGCCGACGGATCTCGTAGTTGCCGAACGGCTGGGGATCACCGGTGTCCGCACAGATACCCAGGAAGCGCCTGGCGGCGAACACGTCCCCGCCGGTGGGGTATTCAGGCCCCCACCGATCACCGCCACCCGGCTCACCCGCAACCACTCGCTCGGCTTCACCGACGGTCATCGGGTGCAGCACGAGCCGCGCCGTCACAAGATCACTCATGGCAGCGAGGAGTATCACGCGGGGTGGCCGGGGCGCACGGAGATTGTCCGAGCCAGGCGGCCTGCAGCAGGCCCAGGGCCCCCCGCACCCCATCGCCTCGGCGAGCGACCGGGCCGCCACAGGGTCAACTGCTCTTCGTAGACCCCGAGTTCGCAACGCAGGAATACACACCGGACGCCGCACCAGGACTACTCTCTCGCTTGCTCCCGCACTCATCACCGCAGCGTGGTCGGCAAAGCACTGGCAAGCCGCTCCGTCTCGGTACGGGCCGCATCCGGGAGTCCGTCCAGCATGTCGTCCTGGAACAGCTCCCAGTGCCAGTCAGCCACCCGCAACCTCGCGGTGCGCGGCACGGACGATCTCCCCGGCCTCCCGGACGGCACGGTCGCGTACGGCGGGGTCCGTGCTGTTGATCGCCAGTTCGGTGGCGTGCAGCCGGCGGGCGGTTAGGGGGCCACAGCGCCGCCAACCGGCCGGCTGCGGGAGAGGCTTTGGCCTCCTGTGCCCTCCCCCAGTTCCGGGGTGGAGCCGAGGTGTTCGAATTTGACGATACGAAGCCGCTCCCTGGACGGGGGCTGCTCGTGTCGTCAGCGCTCAGCAGTTCACGTGGACTCGCTCGACGTAATTGCTGCCGTCCAGGGTCCGCTGACCCCCTGCCCAGACGTAATCCCACGTGCCGTTCACGTAATACACCGTGAAGCTGTTGCCGTGGGCCCGGGCGTAGTTGAAGTGGCCGTAGATCCAGTTGTCTCCACAGCCGTCCATGTTCCAGACGCCCCCGGAGGTGTCGTAAACGCAGGCCCGCCCGGGATCGCACTTGTAGGTCACGTACTGGGGATGGACGTCGGCGGCCGAAGCGGTGCTGGAGCCGCCGACGAGCGCGCCGATCCCAAGAGTGAGAGCCACAGCCGTACGGGTCACGTGCTTTTTGAGCAACTGCATCCAGAAGTCTCCCTGCCCGTGAGGACCTGCCTTTCGGTCGACCGGTGCAATTCACTGTGGTCGACCTCTTTGCGCCACACCGTAGGCACCGCTCCTGGATACCAGCCATCCTTTCGAACACCATCGAAGCGTGCGGTGCCCGCACCTTCGCGTGGGACCGGTTGACGACCTGCCGATGCTCAGTCGACGCAGAACTCGTTGCCCTCGATGTCCAGCATCGGGATGCACGACTCGTTCTCCTCGTCGGCGTACAGCGTCCGCACGTGGGTCGCGCCGAGCGCGACCAGTCGTGCGCACTCGGCCTCGAGCGCCGCGAGGCGTTCGGCGCCGACGAGCCCGGTGCCGACCCGGACGTCGAGGTGCACCCGGTTCTTGACGGTCTTGCCTTCGGGGACGCGCTGGAAGAACAGGCGCGGGCCGACGCCCGAGGGATCACTGCAGGCGGACCAAGCCCCCCGCTCCTCAGGAGGCAGGGTGCGGTTGAAATCGTCCCAGGTGGTGAACCCCTCCGGTGGCGCCGGCATGACGTACCCCAGCACTTCGCACCAGAAGCGAGCGACGCGCTCCGGTTCCGCACAGTCAAAGGTGACTTGGAACTTCTTGATCGCAGACATCGGCGCACCGTACCGCGTACCCGGAGACCCTGCCGCTCATTTCCCGGGCGGATCGGCTCCCGCCCTCCACCAGCCCCAGCCTCCCGGCCACCTGACACAACGCCACGAAAGACGCCCCCCGCCGCACACCCGAGACCCCCGTATAGGCCGCACCCTCACGAAGGTCCAGCAGCACCGTCCCCGCCGCCTCGTCGAACGTGACCGAGCCCCAGACCGTGTGCCTGCGGCGGCCCGGGCGCCACTGGAACCAGACCTCCTCGCGGCCCTTCTCCGCGGTGACGGAGGCGCGGTCGGACGCCTTCAGTTCGGTGCGCATCCGGTCGGGCCAGCCCACGGAGGGCCATAGCACGCGGAGTTGGCGGATCTGGCGGCGGGCGAGGGCGTCGGGGGTGAGGGGGATGCCGGCGGTGCGGGCTCGTCGCCGCAGTGACGGGCGTACCGCTGCGGCCCGTACAGCCCATACGACGTTGACGGCGGGCGTGCTCCCCGCCTCCTGCCGGTACTCGGCCAACACGCTCATGCCCGCACCCCTCTCGCCGTTCCCCATGTCCCGCGAACGCGGTTGATCAAAAGTCAGGATTCTGTGAGGTGGCTGGCAGGGCGGATCGGTTCCATCACGAATCGGCCTCGGCAGCGGAGTCGCAGCGGCCGAAAAGCGTCCAACAGGCCTCGCAATTGCGGCAGATCAGCCAAAACTCCGTCACCCGCTCCCACCTGGTGCTTTGGCCATCGTGACGAAGCCGTGATGCGATCACCTTCACAGGTTGATCTCATTTCCCTCGCAGGCCCCTCATGCCTAAGGTCGCCCCACGACGGGCCCTTGTTCTGGAGCGCAACGCCCAGGGGTCCGTTTCGAATGTGGGGACAGAAATGAGAAAGCTCGCCATAGGTGTCGCCCTGAGCGGTGCCCTGGCCCTGACCGGTCTGGCCGCGCCGCTCGCGCAGGCCGCGACGCCGGATCTGGTCTTCTCGGGTGTGACGGTCAACAAGGGGAAGGCGATCGTCGTCGGCACCACCGCCGCGGTGAAGGTGCCCGTGACGTACACGCTGACGCGGCCGTCGGACGTGGTCATCGACAGCAAGACGACGTTCGCGGGGATCATGCTCTACCGCGGCCGGCTCGCCGACATGGACAACGACATCGAGAGCACCCTCGCGCCGACCTGCACGACGACGGCGACAACGGACACCACCGTCACCGAGTCCTGCTCCGACACGATCACGATCGACCCGGAGGAGAGCCTGTACGAGGCGGCCGACGCGACCACCTGGAACGTCGGCGGTTTCTACGGCCACATCGACGTCGACGCGGACGACTCCGACGACAAGATCAGCACGTCGACCGACTTCGCGGCCTGGGGCGGCAAGGGCAAGGTCAAGGTGCAGCGGGCGGCGAAGCTCACCGCCAACGCCGCCCCCGAGCCGGTGAAGAAGGGCAGGACCATCACCGTCACCGGCAAGCTGACCCGCGCCGACTGGGAGAACGAGGTCTACACCGGTTACGTGTCCCAGCCCGCCAAGTTGCAGTTCCGGGCGAAGGGTTCGAGCACCTACACCACCGTGAAGACCGTCACCTCCACCACCGGTGGCGCGCTGAAGACGACCGTGAAGGCGACCAAGGACGGTTACTTCCGCTACGTCTTCGCCGGCACCTCCACCACCGGCGCGGCCACCGCCGCCGGTGACTACATCGACGTTCAGTAGGACAAGAAGTAACACCAGCTCCTCTCCCACCGCCCCCGCAGGTAACGAGTCTGTTGCCTCGGGGGCGGTGTCTATTGACGCCCCCTTCGTCCCGGGCTTACGTTCCTCCCACCCAATAGGAAACTTTCCTAACAGTGACCACATGACACGCTGGGTGGTTCGAGAGTTCGAGAGGCAGGTGGCGTCGACATGGCAGGAACCTCCGGTACCCCCGGCACAGGTACCCCGGGCACCCCCCGCGTCCTGCGCGCCATGAACGACCGCGCCGCCCTGGACCTCCTCCTGGAGCACGGCCCGCTCTCCCGCACCCGGATCGGCAAGCTCACCGGACTCTCCAAGCCGACCGCCTCCCAGCTGCTCGCCCGGCTCGAAGCGGCGGGACTCGTGCTCGCCACGGGCACCAGCGAGGGGCGCCCGGGCCCCAACGCCCAGCTGTACGTGGTCAATCCGGGCGCCGCGTACGCCGCCGGGCTCGACGTCACGCCGGAGCGCATCCGCGCCGCCGTCGCCGATGTCACCGGCCGCACGGTGGGCGAGTTCGAGCTCGCCACCCCCGGCCGGCGGCCCGCCCAGCCCGTCGTACGGCAGGTCACCGACGCCCTCGACGGGGCAGTCAAGGCGGCCGGGCTGGCCCGCGGTGACGTGCACCGCCTGGTCATCGGCACCCCCGGCGCCTTCGACCCGAACACCGGCAGGCTGCGTTACGCCTCGCACCTGCCGGGCTGGCACTCCCCGGCCCTGCTCGACGAACTCGCCGCCGCGCTGCCGATGCCGGTGGAGTACGAGAACGACGTCAACCTCGTCGCCATAGCCGAGCAGCGGCTCGGCGCGGCCCGCGGGCACGGCGACTTCGTGCTGCTGTGGAACGAGGGCGGCCTCGGCGCCGCCCTGGTCCTCGGCGGCCGGCTGCACCGCGGCTGGACCGGCGGCGCGGGCGAGGTCGGCTTCCTGCCGGTGCCCGGCGCGCCCCTGGTCCGCCAGGTGACCAAGGCCAACAGCGGTGGTTACCAGGCACTGGCGGGCTCCCAGGCCCTGCCCCAACTCGCCCGCGAACTCGGCATCACCGAGATTCCGACGGGTCCCTACGCCGAGGTCGCCGCCGCCCTCGTCGCCACCGCCGCCGACCACACCACCGGCCCCCGGCGGCGGCTCCTGGAGATCTACGCGACCCACCTCGCGACCGGTCTCGCCTCGCTCGTCTCCGTGCTCGACCCCGAACTCGTCGTCCTCAGCGGTGCGTCGCTCACCGCCGGCGGCGAGCCCCTACGCGCCCTCGTCCAGGCCGAGTTGGAGGAGCTGGCGGCGTCCCGGCCCCGGCTCGTCGTCGGCGACGTCCATGAACAGCCCGTGCTGCGCGGCGCGTTGGAAAGCGCGCTGGCAACGACCCGCGACGAGGTCTTCGACACCTCGCGCTGACCCCACCGGCCGGCTCCGGTTCCCCCAGACCCCCGTCGGCCCACCTCTACCCACCCCCCTCGGCTTCCCCAACCACCTCGCCCCGCCCCGCCCTTGGGAGACCTCGCCATGCCCGGAACACCCCGGAAGATGTCCGTAACATCCCGGAAAGCGGCTGTCGCAGTCGCCGCCTCCGCCTCCATCGCCCTGCTCGCCACCGCCTGTACCGGCCAGTCCTCGTCCGGTGCCTCCGACGACGCGTCGAAGGACGTCACGATCAACTTCTGGCACGCCTGGAGCGCCGCCTCCGAGCTGAGCGCCGTGAAGTCGCTGGTCGCCGGGTTCGAGAAGGCGCACCCCAACATCCATGTGAACGTCGTCGGCAACATGACGGACGACAAGATCAACCAGGCGCTGCGCACCGGCGGCGACAAGTCCCCGGACGTGATCTCGTCGTTCACCACCAACAACGTGGGCAAGTTCTGTTCCTCGGGCGCCCTCGTCGATCTCAACCCCTTCTTCAAGAAGGACGGCATCGACCCGGAGACGACGTTCCCGAAGGCGATGAACGAGTACACCCAGTTCGACGGAAACCGCTGCACCGCACCGCTGCTGGGCGACGCGTACGGGCTGTACTACAACAAGACGGAGTTCAAGAAGGCCGGCATCACCAGCCCGCCCAAGACGTGGTCCGAATTCGAGGCGGACGCCAAGAAGTTGACGATCACCAAGGGCGACACGTACTCGCAGCTCGGGTTCATGCCGGACTACCACGGCTGGGAGACCACGACCGAGCACATCTTCGCGCAGTTCTCGCCGACGTACTTCGACAAGAGCGGCAAGTCGGCGCTCGCCACGGACCCCGCGTTCAAGGCCGGATTCACCCTCCAGAAGAAGCTCGTCGACGAACTCGGCGGCTTCAAGAAGCTGGAGAGCTACCGCTCCACGCTCGGCGACGAGTGGGGCGACAAGCACCCCTTCCACACCGGCCAGGTCGCGATGCAGCTGGACGGCGAGTGGCGGCTGGGGATGGCCACGGCGGCGAATCCCAAGCTGGACATAGGAGTTGCCCCGCTGCCCGTCCCGGACGACCAGGTCGCCCAGTACGGCAAGGGCTACATCACCGGCACGATCGCCGGCATCGCCGCCAACAGCAAGAAGCAGAACGCGGCTTGGGAGTTCGTCAAGTACATCACCACGGACACGGACGCGGTGGTCGGCTTCTCCAACGCCATCCACAACGTGCCCTCCACCCTCGCCGCCCTCAAGTCCCCGAAGCTGAAGTACGACCCGCGCTTCAAGACGTTCCTGGACATCGCGTCGAACCAGTACTCGACGACAAGTCCCGCCTCGATCAACGGCGGTGTGTACCTGACGACGATCCAGAACCTCGGCTACGACTACGAGAGCGGCAAGGTGAAGGATCTCGACTCGGCCCTGAAGAGCACGGCCAAGCAGATCGACACGGACATCGCGCAGGCGAAGTAGCGGCGCGATGAGCACAATCACCCTGGCGTCGAAGCGCCGCAGGTCGGCGCTTCGCACACTCGCCTTCATGTCGCCCTGGCTGATCGGCTTCGCGGTCTTCTTCGCGTATCCGCTGATCTCGACGGTCTATTTCTCGTTCATGCACTACGACGGCTTCAAGCCGCCGACGTGGGTGGGGACGAAGAACTGGACGTACGTCTTCAAGAACTATCCGTACTTCTGGCCCGCGATGCGCAACACCCTGTGGCTCGTCGTGGTGATGGTGAGTCTCCGGGTCGTGTTCGGCCTGGGCGTCGGCCTGTTGATCACCAAGATCAAGACGGCGACGGGCGTCTTCCGGACGCTCTTCTACCTGCCGTACCTCGCCCCGCCGGTCGCGGCCACGATGGCGTTCGCGTTCCTCCTCAACCCCGGTACCGGGCCGGTGAATTCGATCCTGGAGAAGGTCGGCATCCCGGCCCCGGGCTGGTTCAACGACCCCACCTGGTCCAAGCCGGCGCTCACTCTGCTCGCCCTCTGGGGCATCGGCGACCTCATGGTCATCTTCATGGCCGCGCTGCTCGACGTGCCTCAAGAGCAGTACGAGGCGGCCGAGCTGGACGGCGCGTCGGCCTGGCAGCGGTTCCGCTACGTGACCCTCCCGAACATCTCGCCCATCGTCATGTTCGCCGTCGTCACCGGCGTGATCCAGACCATGCAGTACTACACACAGCCACTCATCGCCGGGAAGGTCGCGTCCGGCGTCATCCAGGGCGCCGGCACGCAGTTCGAGCCCGGCTACCCGGAGAAGTCCACGCTCACCCTTCCCCAGCTCGTCTACAACCTCGGCTTCCAGCGCTTCGACTACGGCTCTGCCTGCGTGGTGGCACTCGTCCTGTTCGCCCTGTCGATGGTGTTCACCGCGTTCCTGATGCGGCGCCGGGGCGGCCTCAACCTGGCAGGTGACTGACCATGGCCCAAGTACTGGACAAACCGGTGGAGTTGCGGGCGCCGGTGACCCCCGCCGAGCGCACCGCCCGCCGCAAGGCGCTCATGGAGTGGATCGCGGTCCACTCGCTCGGTGTCGCCGCCGCGCTCTTCTTCACGCTCCCGTTCGTGTTCGTGTTCCTGACCTCGCTGATGAGCGACAGCCAGGCCCTGAGCCGGGATCTGATCCCGCACACCTGGGAGTGGGGCAACTACCGCAAGGTCTTCGACACCCCGGGCTTCCTCACCTGGTGGAAGAACACGCTGATCTACGCCGGTCTCGGCACCGTCCTGACCGTCGTGTCGTCGATCCCGGTGGCGTACGCGCTCGCCAAGTTCCGCTTCCGGGGCCGGAATCTGTCGCTGATGCTGGTCATCTCGATGATGATGCTGCCGCCGCAGGTCGTGATCATCCCGATGTACCTGTTCTGGGCCAAGCAGTTGGACCTGTCGGGCACGCTGTGGCCGCTGATCATCCCGATGGCGTTCGGGGACGCGTTCTCGATCTTCCTTCTCCGCCAGTTCCTGATGACCATCCCGAACGAGTACCTGGACGCGGCGAAGGTCGACGGCTGCGGTGAGTTCAAGACGCTCGTGCGGGTCGTGCTGCCGATGGCCAAGCCGGGTATCGCGGCCGTCGCGCTCTTCCAGTTCTTCTACGCCTGGAACGACTACTTCGGACCGCAGATCTACGCGTCCGAGAACCCCGGTGCCTGGACGCTGAGTTACGGCCTGGAGTCGTTCAAGGGCGCGCACCACACCGACTGGAATCTCACCATGGCCGCGACCGTGCTGGTCATGGCCCCCGTGATCCTCGTGTTCTTCTTCGCGCAGAAGGCGTTCGTCGAGGGTGTCACGCTCACCGGAGTGAAGGGTTAACCACGTATGAAACTCACCGTGGTCGGCGGAGGCTCGACCTACACACCCGAACTCATCGACGGTTTCGCCCGGTTGAGGGACACCCTGCCCGTCGAGGAACTGGTCCTCGTCGACCCGGCGCCCGAACGCCTGGAGCTGGTGGGCGGGTTGGCCCGCCGGATCTTCGCCAAGCAGGGGCATCCGGGGAAGATCGTGACGACGTCCGACCTGGACGCCGGTGTCGAGGGCGCCGACGCGGTGCTGCTCCAGCTCCGCGTCGGCGGCCAGGCGGCCCGCGAGCAGGACGAGACCTGGCCGCTGGAGTGCGGCTGCGTCGGCCAGGAGACGACCGGCGCGGGCGGCCTCGCCAAGGCGCTGCGGACCGTACCGGTGGTGCTCGACATCGCGGAACGGGTCCGCCGTACGAACCCGGACGCCTGGATCATCGACTTCACCAACCCGGTGGGGATCGTGACCCGCGCCCTGCTCCAGGCCGGCCACAAGGCGGTCGGGCTGTGCAACGTGGCGATCGGCTTCCAGCGGAAGTTCGCCGGACTCCTCGGCGTCTCCCCCAGTGATGTGCACCTCGACCATGTGGGCCTCAACCACCTCACCTGGGAGACCGGTGTGCGGCTCGGCGGTCCCGAGGGCGAGAACGTCCTGCCCAAGCTGCTCGGCGAGTTCGGCGACGACATCGCCGCCGACCTGAGCCTGCCCCGGGTGCTGCTCGACCGGCTCGGCGTCGTCCCGTCGTACTACCTGCGGTACTTCTACGCGCACGACGAGGTCGTGCGGGAACTCCGTACGAAGCCGTCGCGGGCCTCCCAAGTGGCCGAGATGGAACGTGAGTTGCTGAAGATGTACGCCGATCCCGCGCTCGACGAGAAGCCCGCGCTGCTCGCCAAGCGCGGCGGGGCCTACTACTCGGAGGCCGCCGTGGATCTGGCCGCCGCGCTGCTCGGCGGGGGCGGGAGTCCCTACCAGGTGGTGAACACGTACAACAAGGGCACGCTGCCGTTCCTGCCGGACGACGCCGTCATCGAGGTGCAGGCGGCCGTCGGCGCGAAGGGCCCGACGCCGCTCGAGGTGGCCGAGGTCGACCCGCTGTACGCGGGGTTGACGGCGAACGTGACCGCGTACGAGGACCTCGCCCTGGAGGCCGCGCTGCGCGGTGGCCGGGACCGGGTGTTCCGGGCGCTGCTCTCGCATCCCCTGATCGGCCAGTACGAGTACGCCGAAGCCCTGACCGACCAGCTGATCGCGCACAACCGGGAGCACCTCGCGTGGGCCTGACCGCAAGTGTCCTCGCCGTCGACGCGGGCAACAGCAAGACCGACGTCGCGGTCGTGGCGGCCGACGGAGAGATCCTCGCCACGGCCCGCGGCGGCGGGTTCCGGCCTCCGGTCGTGGGCATCGGGACGGCCGTGGACAACGTCGCCGAGGCCGTCACCCGCGCCTTCGCGGACGCGGGGGTGAGCGCGGTCCAGCACGTGTCGGCCTGTCTCGCCAACGCCGACTTCCCCGTGGAGGAGGAGCAGTTGGCCGCCGCGCTGCACGCGCGCGGGTGGGGCGCGAGCGTGGAGGTGCGCAACGACACGTTCGCGGTGCTGCGGGCGGGCATCCCCGAGCCGCGCGGGGTCGCCGTCGTGTGCGGGGCGGGCATCAACTGCGTCGGCATGCGGCCCGACGGCCGTACCGCCCGCTTCCCGGCGATCGGCCGTATCTCCGGTGACTGGGGCGGCGGTTGGGGCCTGGCGGAGGAGGCCCTGTGGCACGCGGCCCGCGCCGAGGACGGCCGCGGCGGTCCTACGGCCCTGGCGCGCACCCTCCCGGCGTACTTCGGCCTGGACTCCATGTACGGCCTGATCCAGGCGCTGCATCTCGAACAGGTCACGCACGAGCGGCGGCACGAGTTGACACCGGTGCTGTTCGCGACGGCGGCGGACGGCGACCCGGTGGCCCGTTCGATCGTGGACCGGATGGCGGAGGAGGTGGTGGCGATGGCGACGGTCGCGCTGACCCGCCTGGATCTGCTCGACGAGGAGGCGCCGGTGCTGCTCGGCGGGAGCGTCCTCGCCGCCCGGCATCCCCAACTGGACGACCGTATAAGGGAGTTGCTTGCGGTTCGGGCACCCAAGGCGGTGGCGACGGTGGTCACCGCGCGGCCGGTCCTCGGGTCGGTGCTGCTGGGGCTGGACCACGTGGGTGTTCCGGCCGAGGCGCATGTGCGGGCGCGGGGGTTCTACGAGCACTGACACCCGGGAACCGAACAGATTCCCACGGCGTATTCATGGACAAGGGGGCGGTGGGGGGCGTTGTGTGGTGCCGGAAATCCGGTCATCACGCTGCGATCCGATCAAGATCCAGTGAAGGCCCGTGCGGAATGTCAGTCCTGGCGGCGATACTTGCGGCGACGGGATGACCCTGGGGGAGGTCAGCGGTGACACAACCGCCGAAGAGCAGTACGGCGCCACCGGGCTCCGGTGTGCCCACGATGCCCGCGCTGCCGCCGCAGTCGGGCCGGTCGGGGGCGCCCGCGCCCCGGCGTGCGCCGGACACGGCACCCGCGCGCCGTACGGCCCTCGCCGAGGGCGTCGACCAGTTGCGCGCGGCCGCCACCACCGAGCCGGGGCGGCTGCGGGCCATCGGCGCGCTGCTGGCCCTGCTGGTGGTCGCGTTCGGTGCGGTCACCGCCTGGCAGACCGACAGCCGGGCCTCGGCGGCCGACGACGTGCTGCACCACAGCCAGCCGCTCAGTTCGGACGCGGCGGACATCTACCGCTCGCTCGCGGACGCCAACACGATGGCGGCCACCGGTTATCTGGCGGGTCTGCAGGAGACGCAGGACACCCGCAAGCAGTACGAGGACGACATCAAGACGGCCGCCGCGAAGCTCGTCACGGCCGCCGCCAACACCGACCCGGGCACGTCGTCCGCGGCCATCATCACGGATCTCAACGAACTCCTGCCGCAGTACAAGGGTTTGGTCGAGTCGGCCCGCGCCAACAACCGGCAGGGTTTCCCGGTGGGCGGCGCCTATCTGCGCGCCGCGAACGACACCATGCAGAACCAGATGCTCCCGAAGGCCCAGGACCTCTACAAGAACGAGAACGCGCGGCTGAGCACCGACTACGGGAACGCGAAGCCGTACCCGTGGTTCGCGATCGCCCTCGGGCTCGTCGCGCTCGGCGGTCTCGCCTGGGCCCAGCGGCGCAACTACCAGCGCACCAACCGGGTGCTGAACCACGGCCTGGTCGCCGCCTCGGCCACCACCGCGGTCGTCCTGCTGTGGGTGGTCGTCGGCCACACCGTCGCCCGCGCGGGCCTCGACGACTCCTACGACCACGGGGTCAAGTCGCTCAACGTGCTGCACGACGCCCGCATCGCCTCCCTGAAGGCCCGCAGCGACGAGAACCTGACACTGGTCAGCCGTGGCGCGGAGACCCACGAACTCGCGGACGGCACGGTCATGGACGCCTACGACTGGGGCTACGACCAGCAGATCGCCGCGCTGGGCAAGGGCCTGAAACTGGCCGACTCGCTCGCCGACGACTCCGCGGGCCGCAAGCCCGTCGCGGTCGCCAACAGCTCCATGACGGTGTGGATCTCCCGCCACAAGCAGGTCAGCGAGCACAACAACGCGGGCGACTACCAGGCGGCCCGCGACGGTGTCATCGGCAAGGACGGTGCGACGGCCGAGTGCTTCCAGGCCGTGGACGCCTCGCTGGACACGGCGCTGAAGCACGAGACCAAGGAGTTCCAGCGGTCCGCGGGTGACGGTCTGGACGCCATGACCGGTCTCACCGTCGGCGCCGCGGTGCTCGCCGTGCTCGGTGCGGCCGGCGCCGTGCTGGGCATCGGGCGCAGGCTGTCGGAGTACCGGTGAAAGGGGGCGTGACCATGCGAGCACGCGATGACTTTCTTCGCCGCCTGAGGGCTGTACGACGCCTGCGGATCAGCCTGAAGGGCTGGGGCGGGGTGGGTGCGATGGCGGCCGTCTGCGTCCTCGCGGTCGCCTTCGTCCTGCTGCTGCCGCTCACCCAGTCGCGCGGCGAGGCCGGCGCGGACCTCGGCGGGCAGCGCACCACCCAGGGCGTCCAGGCCAGGGCCCCCAAGTGCGACGAGAGCACCGTCCAGAACCAGAGCCCGGCCCCGTCGGACGCCGGGGGCACCACGATCGACGCCATCAAGGCCCGCGGCGTCCTGAAGGTGGGCGTCGACCAGAACAGCTACCGCTGGGGCTACCGCGACCCGAACAGCGCCAAGGGCGACCTGGCGGGCTTCGACATCGACCTCGTCACGGCCATCGCCAAGAACATCTTCGGCAGCGCGTACACCGACAAGAGCATCCAGTTCCTGGCCATCCCGACCAACGAGCGCATCCCGGCGATCCAGAAGAACCGCGTCGACATGGTCGTCCGCACCATGACGATCACCTGCAAGCGCGCCGGGCAAGTCGCCTTCTCCGCCCCGTACTTCGTCACCGGCCAGCAGGTCCTCGCCCCGAAGGTGTCGTCGATCACGGGCTACAACGACACCCTCGCGAACAAGCGGGTCTGCTCGGCGAAGACCTCCACGGCGAACGACAGTCTGAACGCGGACAAGGGCAAAAAGATCCCCGCCAGCGTCACGATCATGGACCCCGTGCCCAACCAGCTGGACTGTCTGGTGAAGCTCCAACTCGGCGAGGCCGACGCGGTGGTGACCGACGGCGCGCTCGCCGCCAGCCAGGCCGCGCAGGACCCGACGGTGGAGCTGAAGGGCAGCCCCTTCACCACCGAGTACTACGGCGTGGCGATGAACCTGAAGGCCACCGATCTGGTACGCCGGGTCAACCGAATACTGGAGACCTACCGCACCAGCCCCGACGGCTGGCGGGCGTCGTACACGAAATGGCTGCTGCCCACCCTGCGCGCGGACTCGAAGTCGGCCAACCCGCCCGTACCGCAGTACAAGTGACGGACCGTCGACCACCGAACGGCACAGACACGGACCACCGGCAGAACACAACGCAGCGAGAGGTGATCGATGGGCGTCACGGGACCCCCCGGGCCGGTAATGGACCGGGACGAGGTGGACCGTGCGCTGGCGCGGCTCGGCGCGGAGCACGAGGCCATCGAGACCTCGCTCCTCGCCCTGCAGGACCACGCGGGCCGCAGACTCCTCGAAGGCGCCGAGCTCACCGGCACCACCAAGGAGCGCTGGGCGACCACCGAGTCGTCGATCACGCTGCTGTGGGCGTACTTCGACGCGTACACGGACGCGTTCCACGCCGCCCAGAGCATCCGTTCCCGGCGCCGCTGGTCCAGCCGTGAGGACCTGGTCGAGCTGACCGAGCTGCTGCGCGGCGAGTCCGTCACGGTCGCCGGATCCACCACGGCGACGGCCAACGCCCCGACGCTGACGGGCGGTTCGAGCAAGCTGAGCCACCAGTTCTCGCTGAGCGCGCTGGTGGACGAGATGAACGAGCTGTACGCGACCTCTCTCGACATGGTTGTCACGTCCGACGCGGTGTGGTCCGCGCTGCCCGCCCGGATCGATTTACTGGCCGCGGAGCTGCAGCGCACCCGGCAGCTGGCCCACTCGGTCGGCGTCCGCCCGGGAGAGCACCCGGCGGGCGACGACCTGGAGCGCATCACCACCACCCTGACCGAGCTGCGCGAGCGGGTCATCTCCGACCCGCTGGCCTTCTGGGTGCGCGCGCAGGGCAGTTCGGCCCCCGGCGGCGGCCGGCCCGACACCACGGTCTACGACCGGGAGGCGCGCGCGCTGGAGGAGGTGCGCCGGGAGATCGACGCGGTGCTGACCGTCCGGCAGGACGCGGAGGCCCGCCTGGTGAAGCTGCGGGACGTGCTCTCGCGCGCGGACCGCACGCTCGCCGAGGCGCGGACCGCGCGCGGTGAGGTCCTCGCGAAGATCGCCGCGACGGAGGTGCCGGTCGTCAGCGGACCGCCGACCGTGCTCCAGGAGCAGCTGTCGACGGCCGCGGAGTACCGCAGACACGCCCAGTGGCACCGCCTTTCGCCGCTCCTGGAGTCCCTGGAGCAGAAGGCGGAGGACGAACTGCTGCGCGCCCGCGAGTCGTTGACGGCGGTCACCCAGCCGCTGGCGGTCCGCGCGGAGCTGCGCGGCCGCCTCGACGCGTACAAGGCGAAGGTCGCCCGGCACGGCCTCGCGGAGGACCCGTTCCTCATCGAGCGGTACGACGCGGCGCGCCGCATGCTGTGGAGCGCGCCCTGCGACCTGCGCGTCGCGGAACAGGCGGTGCTGCGCTACCAGCACGCCGCCGCCGAGCAGTTGAGCGCTTCCCGGACCCGGCCGCAGGGCGGTCCCGAGGACTCGAGGGGGCCGGGCGCGTGAGTGACGAGGGAGAAGCGGGGTCGGTCATGAGTGAGGCACAGCGGAAGTGTCAGCGGCCCGGCTGCGAGGGGTCGTACGAGGACGTGGGCGGCGGCGAGCTGTACTGCGACACCTGCGGTCTGGCGCCGGTGGTGTCGGCCGACGGGGCGCTCGGTTCACCGCCCACCGGGATGACCGGCGGCGGCAAGGGCTCGCGGGGTTCGGGCAGCAGTTCCCGTTCCAGCAGCCGCAGTTCGCGTACGTCGTCGCAGTCGTCGAAGTCGCGGCGCTCGGTGTCGGGCCGGCTCTCGCGCTCGGTGTCGGGGCAGTCGTCGGGCCGTTCGGTGTCGGTGCGCAGCTCCGGTTCGTCGTCGGCGTCCTCGTCCCGCGGCCGGCTCGGGGTCGGCCTGGTGCAGGTGCCGGACGTGCCGCGGCCCGACCCGCGCGCGATGGTGCTGGAGAACCCGGAGGTGCCCGAGCGCAAGCGGTTCTGCTCGCGCTCCGACTGCGGTGCGCCGGTGGGGCGGGCGCGCGGCGACAGCCCGGGGCGCACGGAGGGGTTCTGCACCAAGTGCGGCAACCCGTACTCGTTCACGCCCAAGCTGACCGGCGGGGACGTCGTGCACGGCCAGTACGAGGTCGTGGGCTGTCTGGCGCACGGCGGCCTGGGCTGGGTCTATCTCGCGGTGGACCGCGCGGTCTCCGACCGCTGGGTGGTGCTCAAGGGTCTCCTCGACACCGGCGACGAGGACGCGATGGCCGCCGCGATCTCCGAGCGGCGCTTCCTCGCCGAGATCGAGCACTCGAACATCGTGCGGATCTACAACTTCGTGGAGCACCTGGACCAGCGGACGGGTTCGCTGGACGGGTACATCGTCATGGAGTACGTCGGCGGCAAGTCCCTGAAGGAGATCGCCAACGACCGCCGTACGGAGACCGGGAAGCGCGATCCGCTGCCGGTGGAGCAGGCCTGCGCGTACGGCATCGAGGCCCTCGAGGCGCTCGGCCATCTGCACAGCCGCAATCTGCTGTACTGCGACTTCAAGGTCGACAACGCGATCCAGACCGAGGACCAGCTCAAGCTGATCGACATGGGCGCGGTGCGCAGAATGGACGACGAGGAGTCGGCCATCTACGGCACGGTCGGCTACCAGGCGCCGGAGGTCGCGGAGGTCGGCCCTTCGGTGGCGTCCGACATCTACACCGTCGGCCGCACCCTCGCCGTCCTGACCTTCGACTTCCAGGGCTACACGAACGTCTTCGTGGACTCGCTGCCCGACCCGGACAACATCGAGGTGTTCCGCCGCTACGAGTCGTTCTACCGGCTCCTGGTGCGCGCCACCGACCCGGACCCGGCCCGCCGGTTCGCCTCCGCGCAGGAGATGGCCGAGCAGCTGACGGGGGTGCTGCGGGAGGTCGTCTCGCTGCAGACCGGCCGCGCCCGTCCGTCCCTGTCCACCCTGTTCGGTCCCGAACTGAAGGTCACGGACACGGAGTTGTTCCCGAAGCTGGACGGGGACGTGTCGCTGCTGGGGGCGCGGGTGGTGCGGCCCCGGAAGAAGGCGGGCACCCGCGTCGACGCCGCGCTGCCCGCCGCCGCACCGCATCCCGCCGTCACCGCCGCGGCCAACGGGGCGGCCAATGGGTCGGCCAACGGCTCGGCGGGTGCCACCCCGGACCTCGTCAAGCAGGTCGACTCCCCCGCCGTGGCGCTCGCCCTGCCCGTGCCGCACGTCGACCCGACCGACCCCAACGCGGGCTTCCTGGCCGGGCTGATGACGACCGCGGCGACCGAACTGCTCGGCGCCCTCGCGTCCGCGCCCTCGCCGTCCGTGGAGACCCGGCTGCGGCAGATCCGGGCCTGGCTGGAGAACGGCGACTCGTACACCGCGCTGGAGGCCCTGGCCAAGCTGGAGGACGAGCGGCCCGACGACTGGCGGGTGGTCTGGTACCGGGGCGTGGCCGCGCTGGCGACCCGCGACTTCGAGGCCGCCGCGCTCTCCTTCGACGCGATCTACGACGCCTTCCCGGGCGAGCCCGCGCCGAAGCTCGCGCTCGGCCTCTGCGCCGAGGTGCTGGGCCAGCTGGACAACGCGGCCGAGTACTACCACCTGGTGTGGTCGACCGACCCGAGCTATGTGAGCGCGGCCTTCGGCCTGGCCCGCGTCCAGCTCGCGACCGGCGACCGCGCCGGTTCCGTACGGACGCTGGAGTCGGTGTCGGAGGCCTCGATCCACTACACGGCCGCGCGCGTGGCCGCCGTACGGGCGCGGCTTCGGCGGCGGACCGCGACGGCGGGCGACACGCCGTTCCTGGACGATCTGACCGCGTCCGCCGGACAGGTGGAGGCGCTGGAGGGATACGGTCTGGACGCGGTGCGGCGCGAGCAGTTGTCGGCCGAGGTCCTCGGCTGCGCCCTCGACTGGATACTCTCCGGAGGCCAGGGTTCCGTCCCGCCGACGCGGCCGGAACTGCTCGGCAACGAGCTGGACGAGCGGGGACTCCGCTTCGGCCTGGAGCGTTCGTACCGCACGCTGGCCCGGCTGGCGCGGGGCGGCGAGGAGAGGATCGACCTGGTGGAACGTGCCAACCGTTACCGCCCCCGGACGTGGGTGTAGTTGATGTCCCAGATGCCCCAGCTGTCCGCCTGCCCGAGCTGCGAGGAGCCGCTCGAATCGGGTGACCGCTTCTGCGGTGCGTGCGGGTACGACCTCTCGGCCGTGCCCGCGCCGCCGGACGACCACCCGACGCTGACCATGAACGGCGCGGGTTCGCTCCCGCCCGAGGAGGCCACGGACGTGAACTGGCCCGTGGTCCCCCAGCCGGAGGGCGCCGAGACCGCGCCGACGGTCCATCTGCCCACCGACCTGCCCGGCACCGACTCGGGCGGCACTCCGCTGCCCTCCAACTCCCCGCTGCCGCCCACCGGTTCACCGGTCTCCCCGGCCACCGGCGTACGGTTCGACCGGCCGCCGGAGCCCGACGAGTACCCGCTCCAGGCGCCGGACCCGCGGGTCGCCGCCGAGCTGCCGACCCCGGCCGAGGGCACCAAGGTGTGCGTGGCCTGCCGGTCCGGACGGGTCGATCCCGACGGCTACTGCGAGAACTGCGGGCACGCCCAGCCCCGCGAACGCGACCACATGGAACAGGAGTCGGGCCCGCTCGCGGCGGTCAGCGACCGCGGGCTGCGCCACCACCGCAACGAGGACGCCTTCGCCGTAGGACAGTGCGCGCTGCCCGACGGGGCGCCCGCGCTCGTGGCCGTCGTGTGCGACGGGGTGTCCTCGGCGACGCGGCCCGACGCGGCCTCGCTGGCCGCTTCGCGGAAGGCCGGCGAGTCGCTGCTGGCCGCGCTGCCGCAGGGCACGCATCCGCAGCAGGCGATGCACGAGGCGATCATCGCGGCCTCGCACGCGGTCAACTCCCTCGCGGAGGAGCCCGCGACGGCCCGCGAGCACGCCCCGCACCAGAACGCGCCTGCCTGCACCCTGGTCGCCTCCGTCGTCACCCCGGCGCTGCTCGTGGTCGGCTGGGTCGGCGACAGCCGCGCCTACTGGATCCCGGTGGACCGCAGTTCACCGCCGGCCCGGCTCACCGAGGACGACTCGTGGGCGGCGCAGATGGTCGCCGCGGGTCTGATGAGCGAGGCGGAGGCCTACGCCGACGAGCGCGCCCACGCGATCACGGGCTGGCTCGGCGCGGACGCGTACGAACTGGAGCCGCACACGGCTTCCTTCAAACCGGACCGGCCGGGTGTAGTGGTGGTGTGCACGGACGGCCTGTGGAACTACGCGGAGTCGGCCGAGGAGATGGCCGAGGTCGTGCCCCCCGATGCCATGGTCCGCCCGCTGCACAGCGCCCAGGTCCTGGTCGGTCACGCGCTGGACGGCGGGGGCCACGACAACGTAACAGTGGCCGTCGTGCCGTTCCCGGCCCCGCCGCAAGGGGCAGTAATCGGCTGAGGCCGCGGAACCGCAAGAAGGATGCGGTCTCGGACCGGAGGGGACCGGTCCGCTCATAGTCATCGCCCCATTCAGGTGGGGTAGTTGAGGGGGATCAGAGTAGGTATGGCCAATTTCTCGAAGTCGAACGTGCCGCAGTTCTCGGTGGACGTGTACCAGAACGAGTACCTGCCCGAGGGCGGCCGGGAGGTCAACGCGATCGTCACCGTGACCTCGACCGGCGGCGGCACCGTGGGGAGCGCGGTCGCGGCACCCCATCTGTACTCGCCGGGGCAGGGCCCGGACGCGGCCGTGGCGATCATGGTCGACTGTTCGGGGTCGATGGACTACCCGCCGACCAAGATGCGCAACGCCCGGGACGCCACCGCCGCCGCCATCGACACCCTGCGCGACGGGGTGCACTTCGCGGTGATCGGCGGCACGCACATCGCCAAGGAGGTGTATCCGGGCGGCGGCGCGCTCGCGGTCGCCGACTCCCGGACCCGCGACCAGGCCAAGCAGGCGCTGCGCAAGCTGAGCGCGGGCGGCGGCACCGCGATCGGCACCTGGCTGCGCCTCGCCGACCGGCTGCTGTCCTCGGCGGACGTCTCCATACGCCACGGCATCGTGCTCACCGACGGCCGCAACGAGCACGAGGCGCCGGAGGATCTGAAGGCCGCCCTCGACTCCTGCGCCGGACGCTTCACCTGTGACGCCCGCGGTGTCGGCACCGACTGGGAAGTGAAAGAAGTCACAGGGATCGCCTCCGCGCTGCTCGGCACGGCCGACATCGTCGCCGACCCGGCGAACCTCGCCGCCGACTTCACGAAGATGATGGAGACGGCGATGGGCAAGGAGGTCGCGGACGTCGCGCTGCGGCTGTGGACGCCGGTGGGCACGGCCATCAAGTTCGTCAAGCAGGTCGCGCCCCGGGTCGAGGAGTTGACCGACCGCCGCACCGAGGCGGGCCCGCGCGCCGGGGACTACCCCACCGGGTCCTGGGGAGACGAGTCCCGTGACTACCACGTCTGCGTCGAGGTCCCGACCGCCAACGTCGGCCAGGAGATGCTCGCCGCCCGGGTCTCGCTGGTCGTTCCGCAGCCCGACGGCAGCACCCAAAACCTGGGCGCCCAGGGACTGGTGAAGGCCGTATGGACCGACGACATGGTGGCCTCCACCTCCATCAACCCCCAGGTCGCGCACTACACCGGCCAGGCCGAACTGGCAGAAGTCATCCAACAAGGTCTCGATCTCCGCAAATCGGGTGATGTCGATGGAGCAACGGCCAAACTGGGACGGGCCGTTCAGCTCGCCAGCGTCTCCGGAAACGCGGATACTGCGAAACTGCTTGCGAAGGTGGTGGACGTGGTCGATGCCGCGGCGGGTACTGTGCGACTGAAGGCGAAGGTCGCGGAGGCCGACGAGATGACTCTCGAGACCCGGTCCACAAAGACTGTTCGTGTAAAGAAGTGACCTAGCCCGTACGACCTGGTTCGACCAAGCCTGACCCTGTGAGAAAGGGGGACGCGCCGACATGCCGACCTGCCCGAACGGACACCAGTCGGGTTCCGACGACTGGTGCGAGGTCTGCGGTCACCGCATGGCCGGTGCCGTACCCCCGCCCCCTCCACCGCCCCCCGGCGGCGGCTACGGCTTCCCGCCGCCCGCACGCCCGAGCGCGGAGGCGGAACTCTGCCCGCAGTGCCGCACGCCCCGTGAGGGCGGCGCGCCCTTCTGCGAGGAGTGCCGGTGGAACTTCCTCACCAACACGGCGACCTCCTACACCCCGGCGGCCCCGCGCCCGTCGAACCCCGGCCCGAGCCCGGCGGCCCGCTTCCAGCAGCCGCCGCCCGGTCCGACGTACGGCGGTGACTCCTTCGACTACCAGGGCTCGCGCCCCTCGCAGATGAACCGCCCGGCGGAGCCGATACCCCCGTTCGGCAGCGAGCCGACCAACCGGTCGGCGAGGCCGGGGGGTGCGGGTGGGCCCGGCGGCGCTGGTGGACCCGGCGGCCCTGGAGGACCTGGGGGACCGAACGGTCCCGGTGGCTTCGGTGGGGAGCAGCAGCAGGGTGGGCCCGGCGGCTCGCAGGGCTTCGGCGGCGAGCGGCAGGGCGGTCCCGGTGGGCCCGGTGCGCCTGGTGGTCCCGGCGGCCAGGGTTCGCAGGGCTTCGGCAATGAGCGGCAGGGTGGGCCCGGCGGCCCCGGCGGCTCCCAAGGTTTCGGTGGCGAGCGGCAGGGTGGCCCCGGCGGTCCGTCGGGCTTCGGCGGGGAACGCCAAGGCGGCCCGGGCGGCTCTTCAGGTTTCGGCGGGGAACGTCAGGGCGGTGGCCCCGGCGGCTCCTCCGGCTTCGGCGGTGAGCGCCAGGGCGGCGGTCCCGCGCCCTTCGGTGGCAACGACCCGTCCGGTCCGCCCCGGCCGTTCGGCAACGAGCCCTCCGGCCCGCCTCCGCCGCCGCCCTTCGGCAACGAGGCGTCCGGTCGGCGGCCGTTCGGCAATGAGCAACCCCCGGGCCCCGGCGGCCAGTTCGGCAACGAGCGCCCCGGCCAGGGCGACTTCGGCGGTGGCCGTCCCGGCGCCTTCGGCGGCGAGCGGCAGGGCGGTGGTCCCGGCGGCCCCGGCGGCGCGCAGGGCTTCGGCGGCGACCCGTCCGGTCCCCCGCGGCCGTTCGGCAACGAGCCCTCGAACCCGCAGGGTCCCCCCAACTTCGGCCCCGACCCCTCGCGGCCGGTCCCGCCGCCGCCCGGACCCACGCCCCCCGCGGGCCCGGGTCAGACGAGCGGCGCCCCGCAGGCGTTCCAGCAGTCCGCCCCGCCGGCCCCGCCCGGGTTCCCGCAGGAGACGAGCCGTCCGCCGCAGGGCGGCCCGTCCTTCGGCGGCGGTGACGACGACTGGGTGATCTCCCCGCCGACCCCCGGCTCCCCGGGCGGTCCCGGCGGTCCCGGACAGGGCGGTGGCGGCTACGGCTACCCGCAGCCCGGTTCCACCCAGGCCCCGCCCCCGCCCCGGCCGGCGTACCAGCAGCAGCCGACGACGTGGCTGGCGACGATCGGCCCGGACCGCGAGTACTTCATGGCGATGATGCAGCGCTCGGGCCCGGAGGCCGCGGGTCTCAACCTGCCCGCGTACTCCCCCGAGCAGCAGCGCCAGCTCACCGGCAACCAGATCACCATCGGCCGCCGCCGGCACTCCACCGGCGAGTCCCCCGACATCGACCTGTCGGTGCCGCCGGAGGACCCGGGCGTCTCGCACCAGCACGCGGTACTGGTCCAGCAGCCCGACGGCAGCTGGGCGGTCGTCGACCAGAACTCGACGAACGGTACGACGGTCAACGGCGGCGAGGAGCCCATCCAGCCCTTCGTCCCGGTGCCGTTGCAGGACGGGGACCGGGTGCACGTCGGCGCGTGGACGACGATCACGGTCCGCAGGGGCTGAGACCGGTCAGCGGAGGGGCCAGCTGTACGGCCCCTCCGGATCGTCCAGCCACGCCCGCACCCGGCCGCCCTCGACCGTGACGCCGTAGCGCTCGCGCCCCGGTCTCCCTTCGCGCTCCCACAACTCGCGGGCCTCCTGCGGGTCGAGGGTGCCGTGGGTGAGGGTGAGCAGGAAGCGGAAGAGCTCGTGGTCGCCGGACCGGTGCGGGATCTCGTCCGCCGGGTCGGGACCGGTGCCGCGCAGGGGCACGAAGTACGCGGCCGTGTCGAGGAAGGTGCCTTCGGCGTGCTCGGCGTCCCGCACGGTGAGCGCGATCAGCCCGGTGGCGAGCGGGGCCAGGATCCGGGCGCCGGGACCGCACTGGGCGAGCCAGGCGGGCGGCACCGACGGCAGGGCGCAGGTCGCGATGATCCGGTCGTAGGGAGCGTGTTCCGGGACTCCCCGGGCGCCATCGCCGGTGACGACGGTCGGGCGGTACCCGGCGGCGGCGAGATGGGCGCGCGCCGACTCGGTGATCTCCGGTTCCAGGTCGACGGTGGTCACCAGGCCGTCGCCGAGCCGGTGGGCGAGCAGCGCCGCGTTGTAGCCGGTGCCCGCGCCGATCTCCAGCACCCGGCTGCCGTCCGTCACCCCCAGCTCGACGAGCATCCTGGCCATCAGCGAGGGCTGGCTGCTGGACGACACCAGTTCCCCGTCGCGCAGCCGGGTGGCCAGCGGGGCGTCGGCGTACACCCCGCGCAGCCAGCGCTCCCGGACGCGCGGGTCGGGGCTGCCGCCCCACAGCCGCTCGTAGCCGCCGGCGGCGCCGACGTAGTAGTACGGCACGAAGAGATGCCGCGGCACCGCCTCGAACACCGCCCGCCACCCCGGGTCCGCGTCCCACGCCCCGCTCAGCCCGATCCGCCGCACCAGCTCCGCCCGCGCGGGGCCGGCCACGGCGTCCAGTTCCCTGCCGAGAGCGTGCGTGCCCATACGTCCACTGTCCTGCGGTACGGCCGGGGAGGCGAGCGGTCCCCCGGACCGAGCGGTCCCCTCGGTCAAGGTCCTAAGTCCGAAGTCCTCCGCCACGGCGTCTGAGACCATGGGAGCGTGAAAGAGATTCGGCGCGGCACGCTTCAGGAGCAGACCTTCTACGAGCAGGTCGGCGGGGAGGAGACCTTCCGTCGGCTCGTTCACCGTTTCTACGAGGGTGTCGCCGGCGACCCGCTGCTGAAGCCCATGTATCCGGAGGAGGACCTGGGCCCGGCCGAGGAGCGCCTGACTCTCTTCCTGATCCAGTACTGGGGCGGCCCCACGACGTACAGCGACAACCGCGGCCACCCGCGCCTGCGCATGCGCCACGCCCCGTTCCAGGTCGACCGGGCCGCGCACGACGCCTGGCTGCAGCACATGCGGGTCGCCGTCGACGAACTCGGCCTGTCCGAGGAACACGAGCACACGCTGTGGAACTACCTGACGTACGCGGCCGCTTCGATGGTGAACACGGAGGGCTGAAGGCCCTTTGGCTCTCAGGGAGTTGAACGGCGCGCTCAGCGCACGCTGACGCCGAGTGCGCCGACTCCCGCCCTGCGTACGGCGATCGAGCCGTACGGCGTGCGCAGCCGCAGCCACGCGCCGGACGAGAAGAGGCCCGGCTCCCCGCCGGGGCGCAGGAATCCGAGCGACTGGGCGGCGTGCACGGCGCGCACCGGCAGCGAGGTGTCCCCCACCGTCCGGGACCAGATCTCCCGCCCTATGCGGTCGAGTTCGCTGCGCGTACGGCCCTCCGGCGCCAACTCCTGCGTACGGGACCGGAATTCGGCGACCCCGGCGGCGATCATCCCGCGCAGCGCCTGCGGTTCCGGCAGCCCGGACTCGGGGGCCCAGCCGCCGCGCGGTGGCAGCACTCCGGCCCACGGCGGGCCGGTCACCGCGGCCGGCACCCGGGCCGTGGCCGCCGACTCGTCGAGGGATTCCAGGAGTTCACCGGCGGAGACGGTCACGTCGAGCGTGGCGTCGAGGCCGTTCTCGTACGGCTTGGCGAGGCGCACCGCGCGGATGGCGAGCACCTCGAAGGACGGCGGACGCCCGAAGACGGCGAGGGCCGTGCCGGCCGCCTGGAGGCGGACGGCGGCGCCGCGGTCGTAGTGGAGCAGCCGGGAGAGGAAGGCCGCGAGATCCGCCGCCTCCCCTTCGTCGGCGAGGTGGAGAACCGTCATGCCGCGACGGCCTCCTCCTCGTCGTCGTCCCGGTATTCCTCCAGGAACTCGCGTTCCTCGGCGGTGATCCGGCGCGGTCGTTGTGCCTCGAAGTCGAACGGCACTATGACCGTGGAGGCACGGACGTAGACCTGGTCGCCGTCCTTCACCTCGTACGTGATGGTGAAGGACGCCGCCCGGATCTCGGTGACCCACAGCTCGATGTCCACGGGCGCGTGCCGGTGGACGAGCTGGCGTTTGTAGTCGATCTCGTGGCGCGCCACGACCGAGCCCTGCTTGAAGTCCTTGTCCGGGCGGAACAGGAAGTCGATACGGGCTTCCTCCAGGTAGCGGAGGAAGACCACGTTGTTGACGTGGCCGTATGCGTCCATGTCCGCCCAGCGCAGCGGGCAGCGGTAGATGTGGCGCAAGAAGATCAGCCCCGGGTCAGCTTCTTGTAGGTGGCGCGGTGCGGACGCGCGGCGTCCGGGCCGAGCCGCTCGACCTTGTTCTTCTCGTACGACTCGAAGTTGCCCTCGAACCAGAACCACTTGGACTCACCCTCGTAGGCGAGGATGTGCGTGGCGACCCGGTCCAGGAACCACCGGTCGTGGGAGACGACCACGGCCGCACCCGGGAACTCCAGCAGCGCGTTCTCCAGCGATCCCAGGGTCTCGACGTCGAGGTCGTTGGTGGGCTCGTCGAGGAGCAGCAGGTTGCCGCCCTGCTTGAGGGTGAGCGCGAGGTTGAGGCGGTTGCGCTCACCGCCGGACAGGACGCCGGCCGGCTTCTGCTGGTCGGGGCCCTTGAAGCCGAACGCGGAGACATAGGCGCGGGAGGGCATCTCGACCTGGCCGACGTTGATGTAGTCCAGCTCGTCCGAGACGACGGCCCACAGCGACTTCTTGGGGTCGATGTTCTCGCGGCTCTGGTCGACGTAGGAGATCTTGACGGTCTCGCCGACCTTGATCGAACCGGAGTCCGGGGTCTCCAGGCCCTGGATCATCTTGAAGAGGGTCGTCTTGCCGGCGCCGTTCGGGCCGATGACGCCCACGATGCCGTTGCGCGGCAGCGTGAAGGAGAGGTCGTCGATGAGGACCTTGTCGCCGAAGGCCTTGGAGAGGTTGCTGACCTCGACGACGATCGAGCCCAGACGCGGGCCCGGCGGGATCTGGATCTCCTCGAAGTCCAGCTTCCGCATCTTGTCCGCCTCGGCGGCCATCTCCTCGTAGCGCGACAGTCGCGCCTTGGACTTGGCCTGCCGCCCCTTGGCGTTCGACCGCACCCAGTCCAGCTCTTCCTTCAGCCGCTTGGCGCGCTTGGCGTCCTTCTGGCCCTCGACCTTGAGGCGGGAGGCCTTCTTGTCGAGGTAGGTGGAGTAGTTGCCCTCGTAGGGGTGGGCGCGGCCGCGGTCGAGCTCGAGGATCCACTCGGCGACGTTGTCCAGGAAGTACCGGTCGTGGGTGACGGCTACGACGGTGCCGGGGTACTTCGCGAGGTGCTGCTCCAGCCACTGGACGGACTCGGCGTCCAGGTGGTTGGTGGGCTCGTCGAGGAGCAGCAGGTCGGGCGCCTCGAGGAGCAGCTTGCAGAGCGCGACGCGGCGGCGCTCACCACCGGAGAGGTTGGTGACGGGCCAGTCGCCGGGCGGGCAGCCCAGGGCGTCCATGGCCTGCTCCAGCTGGGTGTCCAGGTCCCACGCGTTGGCGTGGTCCAGGTCCTCCTGGAGCTTGCCCATCTCGTCGAGCAGGGCGTCGGAGTAGTCGGTCGCCATCAGCTCGGCGACCTCGTTGAAGCGCTTGAGCTTGCCCATGATCTCGGCGGCGCCGTCCTGCACGTTCTCCAGGACCGTCTTCGACTCGTCGAGCGGGGGCTCCTGGAGCAGCATGCCGACGCTGTAGCCCGGCGACAGGAAGGCGTCGCCGTTGGAGGGCTGCTCGAGGCCCGCCATGATCTTGAGAACGGTGGACTTACCGGCACCGTTAGGTCCGACCACACCGATCTTCGCGCCGGGCAGGAAGCTCAGCGTCACATCGTCAAGGATGACCTTGTCGCCGTGCGCCTTGCGCGTCTTGCGCATGGTGTAGATGTACTCAGCCAAGAGAAACCGTCCGGCAGCTTGAAATCTGGAGTGGGCAGATGTAGTCCATCTTGCCTGACCCCTGCCCCTCCGGGGAAACGCGTATGGACACAGGGGCTGTGAGCTGGGGCTCGGCCGTGTGCCGTGCCGCTCAGCCCTGTTGTCCGGGCTTGCGGTCCCGCAGCAGGATCAGGGCCGTGGCTCCGATGCCGACCAGGCCGAGGGCGACGACCGTGATCATCGGGGTGATGGCGGAGCCACCCGTCTCGGCGAGGTTGGTGTCGGCGGCGGTGCCGCCCACCGTGGCGGGGCTGGGCTCGCTGAGCGTCTGGGTCACGACGCCGCCCGCGTCGCTCTGTGTCCGGCAGTCGAGGACTCCGGCGAACCGCTTCTCGTAGCCGTGCGGCGCCGTGATCGTGAAGTCGTACGCCTGGTCCTCCTGGAGCGGGATCGTCACCGTCTGGGAGTCCCCGGCGTCGATGCCGTGCTCGACGCCCATGAGCGCGAAGGTGAACGTCTCGTCGCCCTCGTTGGCGGCCGTGATGTCCACGCCGCCCGCGACGCAGTTCTTCCGCGCCGACAGTGCCGGTATGGCGCCCGTCTTCGCCCAGTCCGCGTCGGCGGCGGCGGAGACCGTCGACTCGCTGGACCCGGCGAGGATCTGTGTCTGGCTCCTGCTCTCGGAGGTGAAGGCCCGGCCGACGGGCACGGTGGTGGAGGCCTGCACGGTCAGCTCGGCCGAGCCGTCCGCCGCGTCCTCGGGGACGTCGAAGAAGACCTGGCTCCCGTCCGCCGCGGACGTGACGGCCTTGCCGTCCTTGTCGACGATCCGCACCCCGGTCGTGGCGGCGTCCGCGGGCGGTGTCAGCGTCACCCCGTTCGCGTTGGTGTGCACGGTGACCGGGCCGAGCCGCTCGCGGGGGTGGCCGGAGACCGCGGGCGGGTCGAGGGTCAGCGAGGCCTGCGGCTCCGCGACGTCACGCGCGCTCTTCTGCAGATAGTCCGCGAGCTTCTCGGCCTGCGGGTCGACCGCGTCGACGTCGGCGCCGTCCGAGTAGCGCCAGATGGCCACCTGGGTGCCGGCCGCCGCGTCGCTCTCGGTCAGGCCCTTGGTGCCGGCCTTCGCGGAGAGCGCCGCGAGGTCGTTCACCTGCGGGTAGGAGTGCTGAAGGATCCAACGGATCCTGCCCGCGCTCTTGTTGGTGCCCAGCGACGTACCGCTCCACGCGGTCTCGTGGTACTTGGCGTCGCGCTGGGTGGGGTTCCGGAGATCGACGCAGTACGTCTGCAGGGTGCCGCCGCCGTCCACGGACATCTCGAACAGGCCCGCGGAGACCTGCACTTCGCTGCCGCCTGCGTCGTGGATCACGGCGTCGCCGTACGTCTTGAGCCCGCCTATCGTGGCCGTCGCCCCGCCCTGGGTCTGCGGTGTCTCGTCGGCGACGGCCGGGCCCGCGCCGGCCAGCACACCGGCGGCGACGAGTCCGCACGCCCAGCTCGCGGCGACGAAGCGCACGGTGCCCCGGCCACGTAGTGACAGCGCGGAGAAGACAGACAACGCAGAAGACACGGAATTCCCCTTCGAGCAGGACCCATGGGCGTGGGGGGCGTGGCGTGGTCCCACCAGCAGAATCTGTAGCGCCGAGAGCTGTGCCCGAGCTATGTCCGGCATCCTAAGGACGCGGGCGCACCACGTTCTCCAGTCGGGTGATCGCATAACCGTTCCGAATCGGAATCGTTATCGCCAAGATCACCTGCGAGCATGGCTTATCGACAAATCCACCGAGCCATTCGGAACGCATTCATCGATAAGCCGTGGAAAAGCCGTAGTTCGATCAGCTCGGGGCATTCACTGACATCACGTCACCGCGACGGGCTCGGCCTGTCGCTGCCGCTCCTGTTGCCCGGTGGCGTCGGCGGAATCCCCGGCCGGGGTCTCCCAGTCGGGCTCGGGCCGGGGCGGAGAGGCCGCCGTGTCCGGCCTGCTGGCCCGCCGGAAGGCCGAGGTGCCGCGCGCCAGGTCGTGGCCGATCGCCACGGCGTCGAGGTCCGTCCAGGACCGGTTCGGCTGCCCCTCACGAGCCTCCTCGCGCACCTTCAACCGGCCCTGGACGACGACCGGGTCACCGACCGTCAGCGACGCCGCCACGTTCGTGGCCAGCTGCCGATTGGCCCACACCGTGAAGAAGTTGGTGTGGCCGTCCGTCCACACGCTCTTCTCGCGGTCCCAGTACCGCGAGGTCACCGCCAGCCGGAACCGCGCCGACGGTCCCGCCGCCAACTCCCGGTACACCGGCGGTGTCGCCACGTTGCCCACCGCGCAGATCATGGTCTCGTTCATCGCGCATCCCTCCCTCACCCGGCCGCGCAGGCCGGGCGGAAACGCGTACGGGCCCGTCCCGTACGGCTGCAGTCAGACTGCCTCCGCCGAGCCGGGCCCGCTGAGCGCTGTGCACCGCCGCCGACCTGTGGAAAACCTCATCACCCGGACGAGGGAACGACGTTCGGACCGAGGTTCACCCGGCCCCGACGCCCGCCCCCGTGACCCGCGCGTACTGCTCCCGCACCTCCCGGTACCGCAGCAGCTCGGCGGCCAGCGGATCGAGCACCCGCGCCCGACCGCAGCCCGCCGCGGCCTCCCGCAATCGCCGCTCGGCGTCGTGGCCGTAGCGCCGGGCGGGGCCGCGGGCCGCCATCCGGCAGCTCCACTCGACGAGCGGGCCGCCGATGATGCCGGCCACCATCAGCAGCACCGGCACCCCCAGGTTCGGCGCCATGAACCCGATGATCTGGCCCAACAGCCAGAGCCCGCCGACGACTTGGAGGATCGTCATGGACGCCTGGGCCAGTACGGCCGCCGGCCACCACCCCGGCCGCGGCGGGCGCCCCACCGGCAGCCCGGCCCGCTCCGCCAGTTCGTCCAGCGCCTCGGGCAGCCCCTGCGCCCCGCGTACGGCCGCCTCCCGCACCGCCTGCGCCCAGGGCGCGGGCAGCCCGCCGGAGGCCCGGTCGGCGACCGTACGGACCGCCTGTTCGACGCGCTGGCGTGCCGTGGCCTCCTCGTCCGCCTGGGCGCGGACGGGCAGCCGTCCTGTGGTCGGTTCGCGCCGGTCGTTGTACCAGCGCCACAGCCGCAGCCAGGGCGTGCCGCAGGCCCGGTTGGCGTTGCGCAGCCAGGCGCGTTCCGCCGCCTCGCCCGCCGCGGTGGCGCCCACCGAGTCCGCGAGCCGCGCGGCGAACTCGTCCCGCGCCTCCTCGCTGAGCCCCGTGCGCCGCCCCGTCGCGTACACGGGCCGCAGCCGCCACGCGGCGGCGTCGACATCGGCTGAAATTCGCCGTGCCGCGGCTCCACGATCCGCCACGAACTGGCCCAGAACCTCACGCAGTTCGGGGATGCCGTCGCCGGTGAGCGCGGACAGGGAGAGCACGGTCGCGCCGGGTTCGCCGTACTCGCCCAGGGCGATCCCGTCCTCGTCGAGCAGCCGCCGCAGATCGTCGAGGACCTGGTCGGCCGCCTCCCCGGGGAGCCGGTCGATCTGGTTGAGGACGACGAACATGACCTCCGCGTGGCCCGCCATCGGCCGCAAGTAGCGCTCATGGAGGATCGCGTCGGCGTACTTCTCCGGGTCGACGACCCAGATGACCGCGTCCACGAGGGCGAGCACCCGGTCGACCTGCTCGCGGTGGGCGACGGCCGCCGAGTCGTGGTCGGGCAGGTCCACCAGGACGAGCCCGCGCAACTGGGCCTCCATCTCGGCGCTCTGCAACGGGCGCCTGCGCAGCCGTCCCGGGATGCCGAGCCGGTCGATGAGGGTGGCCGCGCCGTCGCTCCAGCTGCACGCGATGGGCGCGGCTGTGGTGGGCCGTCGTACGCCGGTCTCCGAAATGGCCACTCCGGCCAGCGCGTTGAAGAGCTGCGACTTGCCGCTGCCGGTGGCGCCCGCGATGGCGACCACGGTGTGCTGCCCGGAGAGCCTGCGCCGCGCGGCGGCCTCGTCGAGCACCCGCCCCGCCTCCGCCAGGGTCCCGCTGTCGAGCCGCGTCCTGGAGAGCCCCACCAGTTCGCGCAACGCGTCGAGACGGGACCGCAGCGGCCCGTCGTAGGCCAGTGGGGCCGGGACCTGGGTGGTGTGGGCCGCCTGCGCCCGGGAGGCCCTGATCTCCACGGCGGCGGCCTGCTGCGCGGCGGTGGCCTCGTTGACCCGCCGCGCGATGAGCCCGTCGTCCCAGGAGCCGGTCGATTCCTCGGGGTCCGTCGAATCCGCGGACGCCTTGGTCTCCGTACGACTGGGAGCGCCGGCCCTCCCGCGCGCGTGGTCGCCGGTGCCCTCCTGGTCGCCGATTTCCTGTGCGGCCTCTACGGGAGGGCGATTTTCAGGGCGCTCGTCCTTGGCGTCCGCGTCGCGGCCGTTGTCGGCACGATCGGCGTGGTCCATCTCGTCCGTGTGGTCCTGGTCAGTGACGGCAGTCACCGGTCACCTCTCCTTCTGCAGTACGGACAGCGCGGCGATGAGTTCGGCCTGGGGTTCGGGGTGTACTTCGAGGGCGTCGAGCGGGGCGAGCCGGCGTTCGCGCTCGGTGTGCACGACCCGGTCCAGGTGGTCGTTGAGGAGCCGTCCGGCCCGGTCGCGCAGGCGCAGCGCCCCGTGGGCGCCGATCCGCTCGGCGAGCCCCTCCCCCGCGGACCGCGCCCTGCGGCCGCCCAGCAGCGCGGTGGCGACGAGGGCGGCGACCACCTCGGGGTCGGGCGCGATGCTCCGGTCGAGGTCGGCGACCTCCTCCTCGGCGTACTCCTCCAGCTCGCGCCGCCACCGCCGTACGGCCATCCCGATGCGGTGCTCGGCGCTCTCCAGCGAGGGGTCGTGGCCGGTGAGTTCGGGGGCGTCCGCGGCCGGTTCGCGGCGCCAGGCGTCGTCGACGCGTTCGTCGGCGGCGGTGACGGCGCACAGCAGCAGGGCGGCGAGGCTTTCGGCGAGGGCGTCGAGGAGTTCGCCGGCGGAGCAGTCGAGCGGGAAGGCGCGCCAGCGCTTCAGCGCGTCCCCGGCGAGCACGGCCCCGCCCTGCAACCGCCCCCGCACGCGCGCGTGCTCGCTGTCGTACGCCCCGTCGACGGCGGCCGTGAGCCGCAGCGCGGCGGCGTACTGGGCGGCGGCGGCACCGGCCAGCTCGGGCATCCGCGACTTCAGCGAGTCGAGGACGCCGTAGGCCGTGCGCGCCATGGACTGGCGCCGTGCCACGGGATCCTGGGCCTGCTGCACGAGCCAACTCCGCAGTGTCGCCACGGCGCTGGCCGGGAGCAGGCCGCCGCCCCAGGCGGACTCGGGGAGTTCGGGCACCGTGAAGCGCGGTACGTCGCCGAGTCCGGCCTTGGCGAGCAGGGCGCCGTACTGCCGGGACACCTCGGACACCACCTGGTGGGGCACCCGGTCGAGGACGGTCACCAGGGTCGCGTCGTGCTCCTTGGCGCTGCGCAGCAGATGCCAGGGCACAGCGTCGGCGTAGCGGGCGGCCGTGGTGACCATCACCCAGATGTCGGCCGCGCAGATCAGTTCGGCGGCCAGCACCCTGTTGTCGGCGACCAGGGAGTCGATGTCGGGCGCGTCCAGGAGGGCGATTCCGCGCGGGAGGGAGTCGGCGGTCTCGACCCGCAGCACGCGCATACCGTCCTCACCAGGGAGGAGCAACTCGTCCCCCGGGTCCTGATGGGGCACCCACACGCGCGTGAGGTCGGGCAGCACGCGCATCCCGCTGAACCAGTGATGGTCCTCCGGATGGCACACCAGCACCGGTGTACGGGTCGTCGGGCGCAGCACGCCGGCCTCGCTGACCCGGCGCCCCACAAGGGAGTTGACGAGCGTCGACTTGCCCGCGCCGGTGGAACCGCCCACCACGGCCAGCAGGGGCGCTTCGGGCTCTTTCAGGCGGGGCACCAGATAGTCGTCGAGCTGGGCGAGCAGTTCGTCGCGGTTGGCACGCGCGCGTGGAGCCCCCGCAAGGGGCAGCGGGAAGCGTGCGGCGGCGACACGGTCGCGCAGGGCGGAGAGTGCGTCGAGCAGCTGAGGCCGTACGTCCAAGGTCACCACATGTGAAGAATGCCCAATTTTGGGGGAATTCTGAAGCATATGAGCATGTCTGCGCGCCGACAGAACACAACGGACGGAAGGGATGACTGGGGCATGGGCACAGTCCAGGCATAACGAGTGCACAACACCCGTGGCGCGGGGCACCAAAAGCGATGCACGATTCGTACCTGCCTGCGATTATCAGGACCGCTTCACCGAACCTCCACATCGAGCCACGGAGGGGAAGCAACAGGGACAAGGACCCGGGAGCCCTATCCTTGTCCCCGGCAACGTCACGGACCGGCCCACACCCGGGCACACCACGACCGAGGCCACCACACCCGGCCCCCGTAGCTCAGTGGATAGAGCAGGCGCCTTCTAAGCGCTTGGCCGCAGGTTCGAGTCCTGCCGGGGGCGCACCGCTACACCCCACGTTTCCGCAGGTCAAGTGGGTCGTACGGCCAACCGGTGCCGAATGCCAGTGCCGCGTCGTTGAGGCTCAACAGAGGGCGCTTCTTCACCAGCCATTCGCCGCGCGCAGCGCCAGCAGCAGGCCACTGCAGATCCGGACCAGCGCCGGGCCGTGCCGTCCGCGTCCGTGACGGGCCAACTGGACGCGAGTTCGACCCCCGCTCGTTCGTCGAGCGGTTCGAGGGGGATGGCCACCACGCCGTCCGCGGCCGGCTCCAGCAGGCCGTTGCGGTTGGTGACCACGAGCAGACCTGTGGCCGGGGCAGACTTCGGCAGCCTGACGGGCGTTGTCGACGACGAGGGTGTCACCTCCGGCGGTGACAGTGTGGAAGAGCGCGGTTCGCTCGCGCAGGTCCGTCTGCCCTCTTGCGGGTCGGCGCAGAGGTGACCGCCGGGATAGGACGGCTCAAGCGCCCTGGCGACAGGCCAGGATCTCGGCACGGGCCAGGACGCGCTCACCGCCTCACGACCGCTCAGGTACCCCGGCGGGCTCGCTCGACGATCTCGTCCTCCGTGAGCGGCACATCGTGGTGACTGAGGCAGATCGGCACCTCGATCTTGCTGAATCCGGTCCCCTCGCTCGCGGCGTTGAACATACCGGCCTTGAGACCGGCGAGGTTGTCGAGGACCGCGTTCCGCGCCCGGGCCATGGTGTTGACGGCCTCGATGTGTGCGGGTTGGGTGAGTCGGCCGATGAACTGGTTCACGGTGTTGCCCAGCGCCTGGTTGTGGATCCCCCTGGGGAGCTGTGAGGCGAGGACTATCCCGAGTCCGTACTTGCGTATCTGGCGGATGAGTTCGACCGTGCTCTCCGTACTCGGATTCGATGCGCCGGAGGGCACGAAGTTCTGCGCCTCGTCCATCACCAGCAGCCCGCCCAGGGCACGGTCGCCGACCGGGTGCGCCCTGAACCAAGAGAACAGGGTCGCCTGGAGGCGGCTGACGAATTGGGCCGGTCCGTCGCCGGACAGGCCGATGAAGCTGATCACCGAGATACGGGCGGCCTTCCCCGGCGACGGGATCAGGAGCATGCCGGGATCGGCGGGTGCGCCGGACTCTCCGAACAGCGGATCGGTCTCCATCGCGGCTTCCAGCGTGTCCGCCATCTGCACCGCGAAGCGGCTGGTCCTGCTGTTCACGATGTCGCTCGGGGGCTCGGCGAGCAGCTCGACGAAGCCGGCCAGGGTCTTGCCCCCGTCGCGCGCGTACCGTTCGAGGGCGCGTTTGAGGACCCCCAGCTGCTGGGTCGCGCGAGCACTGTTGCCGCGTACACCGGCATGTGGCGCGAGTGAGGTCACGGTCGACCTGACCAGACGGGGGAAGTCGTCCTCGTCGTCAAGGACGGGACCGAAATCGGGAAGCGGGTAGAAGGAGATCGGACGTCCCCGGTTCAGACCCGGTGTCCACACCACCACTTCGACATCCGCGAAATAGCGTCGGGCCTCGCGCTCATGGTCGTCCGTCCAACCCTTCGGCGGGCGCGCCCAGGGGTCGCCGAGCCGTGCGAGGTCTTCGTTCGGATCCAACACGATCGCCGAGACGCCGCGCAGAGCGCACTGCTCCACAAGTCGCTTGATCAGGACCGTCTTGCCCGATCCCGCCGCGCCCACCACCGCGGTGTGCATCCGGAGTCGTTCCATGGGTACCGCGAACGAACGGCCGCCCCGGACCGTGGTTCCGACGACGATTTCGGTACGAGGGGGCTCGGCGTCCTCCGGTGTGCCCGCCGCGTCCGCCGCCACCCTGGAGCCGACTTCCGTGGTCGCGATGCCGAGCTGCTGCCGTAGGTCTGCCAACACCGGCGCGAAGACCTCGATGCGGGAAGCGGGGCGCTCCTGTCGCAGCCATTCGTCCAGGCCCGACGTACGGTCGTCGAGCATGGCCCGGAGGGCGGCCAGGGTCCGCAGGTCGGCGGCGCCGATCGGTAACGACACACCGCCCCGCGCCTCGAAGTCGTCCTTGATGCCCTTGGTCTTGGGGCCGCTCGGGTACGGCATGTTCCGCAGCAGGATCAGCCGGCGGCTCGCCAGGCCGGCCGTCAGGCCGGCCTCCACGGCCGCGTTACGGATCCGGTTCTGGGCGGCGATGGCGTTGTTCGCGGCGATCGCCCGGAAGGACCAGTGGAATTCGTTCTCGCTGGCCTCGTCCACGACATAGCGCAACCGGGCGTGCAATGCCGCCTTGCGGCCGAAGTCGGTCTCGATGGAGAACCGCGTCTCGTCGGCACCCACTTCCCTGACCAGACTCCGCAGCCCCGCGCCCAGCAGAGCGGGCATGAACCCGTCCTCGGTCGTGGGGTCGAGCGGCCCGAGGTCGTCCGCATCGGCACGGAGCTTGTCGAAGGACTCCGTCAGGGTGCTCAGGTTGACGGCCCTCGCCGGTGCGGGCGGTGCGGCTGCCGTGGGCTCCGCGCCTGCCAGGGAGGTCAGTTCGGCCACTGTGCCGGTCTGCAGACACGCCTCGATGTGCTTCTGGACCCGGATGAGCAGCCGCCGTGCGGTGTAACGGTGTGGGGCTTCGGCCAGTGCCGCCGAGGTGACCGGCCAGGTGGGATACCGCGGAGTGAACCCCACCGACTCGTAGGAGGTCCGAAAGCGGCTGCTGACGATGGCGGCGGCGGTGACCTCGTCGGGAATCGCGCCGAGCGTCGGCAGAACCTCGAACCGGTCCAGGGCGGACCGGACTGCCGCGCGGGAAATCTGCTCCCAGGTGTCCTCGTGACACGCCACGACCATCAGGGTCCGGCGGGCTTCCTCCCGCAGTTCCATCAGGCCGGTGGCGATCTCACTGCTCAGCCGCTTGGCGGCCCGGCCCTCGCCGGAAGGGGCCGACGTCAGCGACGACGTCTCCGCGGCGGACACCAGGGTGTCGAGCTGGTCGAAGGCGAACACCAGCGGTCCGACCAGGGCGAACAGGCGCGTCAGATCGCGGAGGACGAGTTGGGCCGGTCGCCCGCCCGGCGACATCCCCCAGGCGGCGCGCTTGTCCCCGTCGTCGTCGTTGAGCGCGAAGTAGGCCCTGCCGATCTCCACGGGATCGCCGGTGGAGGCTATGAGCGCCAGTGCGCGGGCCGTGTCCGCGGCCTCGTTGCCCACCTGCCGGTCGATGGTCCGGATTCCCCGAACGAACGCATCGACATGGGCGCGCGTCAACTCGCGCCGGCCAGTGACGGCGGTATGGGTGTCCGGGTCGAGGCGAGCCTGGCGCGAAAGCTTGTCGAGCAGGCGAATCAGTTGCTCCTGGCCGCCCTCGTCCTCCCGGTAGAGACTGTCGACGAGACTGTCGGCGGCGCTCTCCCAGAAGTTCCGGCCGGTGACGAGCTTGACGTAGAAGAAGGAGCCGCCGCGCTGCTGGATCTCGTGGCGGGTCCAGCCGAGCAGATGCGTCTTGCCCGAACCGCTCTCGCCACGCACCACGGCCGCAACCGGCGAGTGGGCACGCTCGACGGCGTTCATCGCCCTCCCCAGCCGCCGGAACACCTCGGGATGAAGGCCGTCGACGTGGTAGGAGGTCACCGGTGTCCAGATCTCTTCCTGGGTCAGCGCGGTGTTGATGTACAGCGTCTCCAGGGCGGCGAGTTCCCCGTTCACGCCGGTCCGATCCGCAGCAGGTGGCGGGGTTCGCCGCCGATGTCGACGGCGGCTGTGCGGTCCTCGTCGCTGAGCGTGCGCTGGTTGAGCTCGCCCATCAGCTGTACGTCGTTCTGCTCGATCATCCGGTCGAGTTCGGCGTCGACGGCCCCTCGCGGCAGGTTCTCGAGCCATGGGCGCAGCGCCGACAGTCTGACCCAGCTGCCGGGTTTCCGGCGGACGGTGAGTTCCGTGTAGACCGCGCGGATCCAGTCCTCGACGTCGGGCTGGAAGAACTCGCCGAACTTGGTGCCGGAGCGGGCCAGGTACTGTCCGACGTTCTCCAGCACCGCGTAGAGCACCCCGGCCGGAAACTTCGCTCCGTCCGGGCGTCCGGCCACCAGAGCGGCCTCGCACCAGGTCCGGCCCGCGGACGTGAGCTGGTGCGTGTTGACCGCACCGTGCTTCCTGGTCACGATCCGCTCGGCATCCTGGTTCACTCGCCGTCGCACCGCAGCGGTGATCTCCAGGCCGGCGAGTTCGCGCAGTTCACGGTTGGTCACCGGCCGTGCGACCACCATCAGGGCGAACAGCGATGCATGATCCCGTACAGTCAACTCCGTCGGCACAGTACCCCTCCTCAATGAGCCGAAATCCGGTCAGATGTCGAACTCCCGCCTGGGCACCAGTTCCACCCGGCCGGTCATACTGGACAACTCGCCCATGACGGTGATCACCTGCCGTTCCCGATGCGCGGTGATCGCACGGTCGTACGAGGCCTGGTCCGGGAGCCGCACCCAGACGGCCCGCCGGACCAGTTCGGCGTGCTCGGTGCGCAACTCACCGCGGACCTTGATCCGCCACCGGTCGTTGCCGGAGGAGTCGTCGTGCAGCCCCTCGACCACACCGGAGACCGTGGCGGCACCGGTGGCGTTGAGGCCGCGAAGCCGCAGGGACGCGGCGCGCAGAAGCGATCCCGAGGTCTCCGGGAACGCGACGACGTGTGACGGCACATCGAGTGGCTGCGAGCGCGCCCACCGGAAGCCGATCTCGAAGGGCTCGCTCCGGTCGTGGCCTGAGAGCTCACTGAGCGCCTTGCACAGATCCGCGGAGACGCCGGCCGTGACGGTCTCGTCGAAGGCGGCGGGCGTGTCCGCCGCCACGGCTGCCTGGGCCGCGCTCACCGCCTCCAGCATCTGGACCAGCACGGCCCGACCGGTGACCTGCTCCCCGCTCGGGGTCCGGACCGTCGCGTCCGCCGCCACCCGGATCTCGACGACGTAGCTCCCGGCACGGGAGGGGCCGAGTTCGGCTGCGCGCAAGAGGTCGCCCACCACGCCCGGTTGCCGGCCGGCGAACGTGAAGTGCGGACCCTGCACGACGGTGCGCGCCGCCGCTGTCAGGAGGTTGCGGACACCCAGCACCGTCTGCGTACCCAGCAGCAGCGAGGTGTAGCCGGGGTCGTGGCCGACGGGAAACGTGCGGAAGGACTGCTTGTCCAGCTGCGGTCTGGCGATCTCCAGGGCGATGTCGCTCGCCGGCCGGTCTTCCAGCGCGCACAGACAGCGCAGGATCTCCCGTAATCGGCGGTCGCTGTCGCCCATGCCGTCGCGAGCGGGTACCAACACCTCGTAGTCGCCCGGGTGTTGCCACACACTCGCTCCGCGCCAGCCTTGTGGATCCCGCTCCCAGCCCGTTTCCGCCAGATAGCTGGCGATGTCGTCGACCTTCAGCGGAATCGTCATCGGTTCCCCTACCAGTCGGACTGCGTCTCGGCGAGCCGGCGCAGTGAGGCGGCGGTGAGCACGTTCGCTGTCGGAACCCTGACCGGACGCTTTCGGTGACGGTCGGGGTCCTTGATCGGCTCCTCGCCGCGAAGCGAGACGAAGTAGCCGAGGTGACGGAGCATCACACCGTCGGTGCTCATGGCCGCGTACGCCTGGTTGTCAGCGGGGACGCAGATGACGAACAGAAAGCGGGGCACGGTGAAGTCGGGACCGGCGAGCCTGTTGAACTGCCACTCATTGAGCCCGCGGTAGTTCAGGTGGCCGGACGACACGGACGGCGTCGACCATGTCTTGATCTGAGCCTCGACCGTGGGTGACAGCGTCCGTCCGTAGCGACCGGTGGCGCGGAACCCGAGATCGACCCCGTCCGCGTCGAGATCGCCTTGCAGGACGATCAGCCCTGCCGCAGAGGCCAGCACACGGACGTAGTCTTCGCCGAACTTGCCCTGATGCTGCTTCGCATCGAGCACGAAAGCCCCCAATGTCCCCCTACTGTGGCACACAGTAGTCAGGACCTTACGGCACGCGCTGACAACTGTCAGGGCCCCAAAATGGACCTTCCGACAGGCCTGCGAAACGATGGTGGCCGGCAGGCAGCTGTTCATCCCTGATGCGATGCAGGGGCGGGCCTCGGCTCCGGCCGGGTACGGACGATGTGTGGTTGCCGCATCTGGCTCGTTCTCCCGTGCCGGGAAGTCAGGGGGCCTTGATGTGCCACCTGTCCGTGCCCGTGGTCACCGCCCACGCTGCATTCGGAGCCACCACCCTCGTCCTGATGCTCCTCGCGGCCATCCGATCCTCGCGCCCGCTCGCTGCGCTCCGGGAGACTTGGTCGTCATCGCGCCGGATGCGGTGCACTGGATGGAGAACGGCGTCGGCATCGAGCCCGTGCGGAGATGTTCGTCGCGCACGGCACGCCAGCCGCTCCCGAAGCGGCGCCTACAACGCCCCACCCAGAAACCGCCGGCCAACCAAGGCTCCCGGACCGGGGAACACCATCAACATCCATCCGCAGACGAACCGCACCTACGTCCTGCGCGGGATGGTGCTGCATGCCTGCAACCGGCACATGTTCGGCAAACACCGCAAAGGCATCACCCACTACTGCTGGTTGTGCTGGCGGCGGGACGGCCACAGTCCCGGAAAGCACCAGCTCACGGCGACCACGCGACCGTACAGATGGTGTCGGTGCCCCGTCGGAGGCGCCATCGAGTCGCTGACCTGCGTGTATCGGTCGAGTATCAGCCTCCACTCGTGGTCCTGGTCGCGGCAGCCGAGTTGTGGAGCATCGAGAACAACCTCTCGGGCGCGAACATGGACTTCGACGAGTTCGCCGACGCCGTCGACGACGACGGCGTGTTCCGGGGTTTCTGAGGCACTGGCCCGCGCCTGCCGGGCGACGCAACGTGCCCGAGGGACAGTTCAGTCAGCGGTCGCAGCAATGTCCAGAAGTTGCCGGTGGAGTCCGGGACGGGCGAACAGCGCGGCTCCGGTGTCGGTGCGGTACTCGCCGGTGAGGTCGCTGAACGTGCCGCCGGCTTCTTGGACGATGGGGATCAGTGGGGCGATGTCCCAGGGGCCGGCTCCCAGGAGGAGGAAGGCATCCAGTTGACCGGTCGCGACCAGGAGGGCGCCGTGGCAGGTGCCGGACCCGGTGGACGGTTTGCGCGGCGCCGGCGCGGTGGGATCCGCCGCGGTCCAGTCGAGCGGCGGTAGGACCTGCGAGACGCCCCGGGCCAGTCTCGCGGCCACGCGGCGTTCCCGCTGGTTCAGCCTGGACGGGGGCGGCCAGATGCCGATGGCCGCGTCCTGGGCACTTCCGCCTGCGGCGAGGGCCAACCGCTGAGCCGGTACGGCCGGGTCGCGGGGACACGGCCCCGTCCAGGACCCCGAGTCCGGCCCGGCCCACCAGCGACGGCCCAGGACAGGGGCGGAGACCATGCCCAGGGTGACGCGGCCGTCCTCCTCGACGGCGATCAGCGTGCTCCACTCCGGTTCACCGGCGAGGAAGCTCGCGGTGCCGTCGATGGCGTCGATGATCCAGCGCCGTCTGCCGTGCCCGTGGGCGCCGAACTCCTCACCGATGAACGCGTCGTCGGGATGCTCCTTGCGGATCAAGGAGCGCAGGACGAGTTCGATCTCCCGGTCGGCGTCGGTGACCGGGCTCCCGTCGCTCTTGGTCCGGGATGCGACGACCGCGGCCGAGAAGTGGCGCCGGGCGATGGCGTCCGCCCGGTCGGCGAGGCGGTGCGCCAGTTCCAGGTCCGCCGGGTCCGTCACGAGGCCCCCTTCCCTCCATGGTCCGCCGGTGCGGCCCCGAGGGTCCCTACCCCGATCACCCCCACGTTTCCCCCCGATTTCCGTTACGCCCCAATGGACACGTAATGGTCAAGACTTGCCCCCGAACGCTTGTGGGGTTTCCCATCGGCGCCGATCATTGGCCGAATCCCGCCCCTCGTCCCCGCAGGAGCCCCCCGGTGGCCGCTGGTCAGACAGCTTTTGAGCCGGCCGACATGCCGGCCGCAGCACAGACGGAGCGGCAGAAGCTGCGCAAGCACTTCGGCCGTTTCGACATCCTCTTCTTCCTTCTCTGCACCATTGTCGGCGTGGACACGATCGGCACGATCGCCCGGAACGGCGCCGAGGCGTTCACCTGGCTCATCGTGCTGGCCGTGGTGTTCTTCATCCCCTCCGCGCTGCTGACCGCCGAGCTCGGCGCCGCATTCCCGGAGGAGGGCGGCCCCTACATCTGGACGAGCCGCGCCTTCGGCCGTCTCGCGGGTGCCGTCAACAACTTCCTGTACTGGATCACCAACCCGGTGTGGCTCGGCGGCACCCTCGCCGTCGCCGCCGTCACCGCGTTCACGACCTTCTTCAACGACGGCAAGGACCTCAGCACCCCCGCCTTCTACGCCTTCGCCCTCGTCTTCATCTGGGTGGGCGTCCTCGCCGCGATCCTCTCCTTCGACGTCGGCAAGTGGATCCCCACCATCGGCGCCTGGAGCCGCTTCGTCCTCCTCGGCGTCTTCACGATCACGGTCGTCGTCTACGGCATCAAGCACGGCCTCCACGGTTTCGGCGCCGGCGACTTCTCCCCGACGTACACCGGGTTCGTACTCCTCGTGCCCGTCCTGATGTTCAACTACGTCGGCTTCGAGCTGCCCAACACCGCGGGCGACGAGATGACCGACGCCCAGAAGGACGTTCCGTACGCGATCTTCCGCAGCGCCGCCCTGTCCGTGCTCCTCTACGCGCTGCCCATCCTCGGCATCCTGCTCGTCCTCCCGGTCAAGGCCATCACCGGCCTCGGCGGCTTCCTCGACGCGATGCGCCAGGTCTTCACCGTCTACGGCGGCAACGTGGCCGCGGACGGCACGGTCACCAGCAGCGGCGCGGGCACGGTGCTCGGGGACATCGCCGCGGTCCTCTTCATCCTCACCGTGCTGTCCTCCGGCGTCACCTGGGTCATGGGCTCCGACCGCGCCCTCGCCGTCTCCGGCTACGACGGCGCCGCGCCCCGCTTCCTCGGCGTGATCTCCAGCCGGTTCGGCACACCGGTCCGGGTCAACATCCTCAGCGGGCTGGTCTCCACGCTCGTCCTGGTACTGGCCCATCAGCTCACCAACGGCAGCGCGGCGAAGCTCTTCGGCGCCGTCCTCGGCCTCGCCATCTCCACCACGCTCATCAGCTACCTGGGCATCTTCCCGGCCCTCGCGGTACTGCGCCGCAAGGCCCCGGACGTCCCCCGCCCCTACAAGGCGCCCTTCCCCCGCACGATCAGCGTGCTCCTCACCGTGCTCATCCTGTTCGCCAGCGTGCAGCTGATCGCCCCGGGAGCCGGTGACCACTGGTTCGGCGCCGACTACCTCCCGGACGGCTGGACCCACGCCGAGCGCTGGAAGTACCTCCTCACGGAGGCCGTGCCGCTCGCCGTGTTCGTCCTCCTCGGCGTCCTGTTCTGGGCCCTGGGCAAGCCGACCCGCACGGCGAACGCGCTGGCCAAGGAGTAGCGTTCCTCCGTGACCTTGCGCTGTGTTGTCCTCGACGACTTTCAGAACGTGGCGACCGAACTCGCCGACTGGTCGCCGGTCCAGGACGCGGTGGAGGTCGTCAGCCTGCGTGAACACCTCGACGGCGAGGGCGAGTTGGCCGCCGCCCTCGCCACCGCCGACATCGTGGTCACCCTGCGCGAACGCGTCCCCTTCCCCGCCTCGCTGCTGGCCCGGCTCCCCCGGCTGAAGCTGCTGATCGCCTCCGGGATGCGCAACACGGTCATCGACTACGCGGCCGCCGAGGCGCACGGCGTCACCGTGTGCGGTACGGCCAGCTCCTCGGCCCCGCCCGTCGAACTGACCTGGGCGCTGCTGCTGGGCCTCGCCCGGGGCATCGTCGAGGAGAGCAACTCCCTTCGCACGGGCGGCCCTTGGCAGCGGACGGTCGGCGCCGACCTGCACGGCCGTACCCTCGGACTGCTCGGACTCGGGAAGATCGGCAGCCGGGTGGCCACGATCGGGCTCGCCTTCGGCATGCGCGTCACCGCGTGGAGCGAGCACCTCACCAAGGAGCGCGCGGACGAGGTGGGCGTACAACTCGCCGCGTCCAAGGAGGAGTTGCTCGCGGACAGCGACTTCGTCTCGGTCCACCTGGCCCTCGGCGACCGCACCCGCGGACTCCTCGGCCCCGCCGAACTCGCCCTCCTCAAGCCGACCGTGTATCTCATCAACACGTCCCGCGCGGCGATCGTCGACCAGGACGCCCTGCTCGCCGCGCTGCACGAGGGCCGTATCGCGGGCGCCGGAATCGACGTCTTCGACATCGAGCCCCTCCCCGCCGACCACCCGATGCGCACGGCACCCCGGCTGCTCGCGACACCCCACCTCGGCTATGTGTCGCACGCCAACTACACGACGTACTACGGCCAGGCCGTCGAGAACATCCGGGCCTACCTGGCGGGTGCGCCCGTACGACAGCTGCCGTAGAGCCGGTCGCCCGCGCGGACGTCGCTGTAAAGCCGGTCACCCGGACGGCAGTTGCCGTAGATCACGCCCCGACGCGCTGGTAGATGCCGTCGCCCCGCCGCAGGTGGTGGAGGTCCACCAGGTAGCGGCGGAGCGTCACATGGTCGACCTCGCCCTCGTCGCACCAGGCGCGCAGCTTCTCGTTGACGGTCCGCTCGGGGTATTCGACGCCGGGGGCGAAGGTCTGCTCGGCGATGTGCTGGAGCACGACCTGCTTGCGGGTCCACTGGGCGGGGAGGCGGATCAGCCGGCCGCCCCGGACGAAGGTCCGCAGGATCATGTCGGTGTGCTCGTCGCCGGTGACCGGACCCTCCTCGGCGGGCTCCTCGGCCTCGCGCGCGAGGTTCCTGAACAGGTCGTAGTCCACGCGGAGTTCGCCGTCGTCCATGGTCTTCAGCACGCCCTGTTCGCGCAGCTTGAGCAGGGCGAGGGCCGTCCCCTTCGGGGTCAGGCCGGCCACCTCGGCGACCTGCTCGGTGGTCTCCGCGCCCAGGGCCACCGCCGCGAAGGCACGTACGCGGTTCTGCTCGGCGAACAGACGGAACAGTTGGTCGGTTGCCATGGCGGGAGGCTAATCGACCCGCGCCCGCCGGGAACACCGAATTTCCTGCCGTCGAACATCCACTCCCGGCGCTCGAAGTCCTGTTCAAAACGGGTGATCTCCCGGTCGGCGCCGTTACCAGGCCTGGGCCGCCGCGTTGAACCCGAAGTGCGACGGCGAGTCCTGCCGCCGCACTCCTCGAAACCAAAGGAGAACGTGATGTCTCGCATCGCGAAGGCGGCCGTGGTCGCTCTCGGCACGGGCGCCGTGGCGCTCGGCGGCGCCGGTCTGGCCATGGCGGACGCGGGTGCGCAGGGTGCGGCCGTCGGTTCGCCCGGCGTCCTGTCGGGCAACGTCGTGCAGGTGCCGGTGCACATCCCGGTCAACGTCTGCGGCAACACCATCAGCGTGATCGGCCTGCTGAACCCGGCCTTCGGCAACACCTGCGCCAACGTGAGCGACCACGGCAAGGGCGGCCACCCCGGCCCGGGCGGCTACGGCGACAACGGCTACGGCCACTGATTCGACCGCACGCGCGGACGGACGTACGCGAAGAGCCCCGGCACCCTCAGGCGCCGGGGCTCTCCCCGTGTCCGCGACCGGTCAGGCGTAGCGATAGATACGGCTGACGTCCTCCAACTGCTCCGGTGTCACGTCCCACGGCGGCATCCGCTGCTGCCGTGCCACGACCCGCCCCTCCTGGTCGTCGCCCGGCCCCGGCGGTTTCGCCGGGAGGTAGCGGGCGCCGCGGTGCCGGTTCTGCCAGCGGGACCACTGGAGGTCGATGAAGGCGTGGTGGAGCCAGAAGACCGGGTCGTTGACGGAGGCGCCGCCGAGCATCACGCCCCCGACCCACTTGTGGACCCGGTTGTGATTGCGCCAGGACGCGCTGCCGGACCCGGTGCCCCACCCTTCGAGCCGGTTGCGGAACCCGGTGCGGCAGGTCGAGTCCCAGGGCGAGACGTCGTAGACCGGGTCGGCGAGCGCCCCGTCCAGGTCGCTCCTGGTCGGCAGCGCGATCGGGGCACCGGCCCGGCCCAGGTCGCGGGTGAGGTACGGCTCGTCGGTGATGTTCTCCGTGATCTTCCACTTGCCCGCCGCGTAGGCGAACGGACCGGTCGTCACCTGGTGGTCGGAGCGCCGCCCGGTGCCGCCGAGCAGGTCCTTCGTCCAGGGCAGGGCGCTCGCGCTGCGGTCCCGCGTCCAGTCCCAGTACGGCACCGTCACCGAGGAGTCGACCCGGCGCAGCGCCCGCTCGAGGTCCAGCAGGAACTGCCGGTGCCAGGGCAGGAAGGAGGGCGCCATGTGCGCGGAGCGCAGCCCGTACTCCCCGTCGGGCACGAAGAACTCGATGTGCGTGCGCACGAATTCGTCGTACTCGCCCCGCCGTTTGATCTCCAGCATCGCCGCCACGAACCGCCGCTTCTCGGCGGCGGTGAGCGTGCTGACGTCCTTACGCGTGTACGCCATGGTCTCCCCCCATGTGCATCTGCCCCATCTGCCCGTCCGCCTCCCGCAGTTCACGGCCGGGGCTGAGTTCGTCGACGGCCGCGCGGGTCGCCTCCAGCGCGGTGGGATACGAGCGGTAGTGGTCGACCATGCTCAGCCAGGTGCCGTCGGCCCGCCGCATGAGATGCAGCGGCCGGCCGTCGACCGTCACCTGCCAACTGCCCTTCAGCACACCGTGGATACGACGTCCCCGGTACGTCTCGTCGAAGGCGGTGTCCCCGGGATCCTCACCGGAGCGGGTGGGCCGGGAGGCGGCGACGACCGGCACCAGCGCCACCGCGAGCACGGCGCCGAACGCCCCGCGCAGCGCCTCCCGCCGCGTCCTGCGCACCGCTCCCGGTCTGACCGGTTCCCGCCCCACCGACACTCCACCGACGCTCACGCTCATGGCCCAACTCCCTCGTCCGTTCCGACCGTTCGAGGGGCTAACCGTCCGAACCCCCGCACGGTCACCGTCCGAATGCACCCATGACATGCGGAAGGGCCCGGGTCGCACCACCCGGGCCCCTGTCCGCTCCAGCCGTACGGCCGCGTTCGCACCGGCTCTACGACCGTCCGCGCTACGGCGCTAGAGGCCCGCCCCCGTGACCAGGTCAGCGCCCGGCACGGTCTGCAGGACCGGGGCCAGGATGCCCGCCTGGGGTGCCTTCAGGTCCGGGAGGCCGAAGTTGTCGGGGTTGGGCGGGGTCAGCGGGGCGTCCAGGGCGAGGCCCGGGGCCAGCGTGCGCAGGTCGGAGGCGGGGGTGCTGACGGCGACGTGGTCGAAGCCGTCGCCGAGGACGTGCGGCAGCGGGGCGCGCAGGCCGATGCCGGGCAGGCCGCCGTGGACCGGGAGCTGGGGCAGCGCGTGCTCCGGGATGAGCCGGCCCTCGACATAGCGCGGGCCATCGGGGGTGCCCGGCATGGGCACCGGGATCTCGCCGCCCAGCTTGGGGAGTTCCATGCCGAGGGCGCTCTCCGCGCCCTCCAGGGGCACGGGCACCGGGACCGTGCCGAGCGCGGCGGCGGGGGTCGCGGCGGCGGCGCCGGTCGCGGCCGCCACGGCCGTGATGACGGCGGCGATGGTTCCTCGGGTGGTCGACTTCATCTCGAGTACGGTCCCTTTCGGAATTCGGAGGCACTGTCTGCTGACCGGGTAACGATCCCGGGCAGGAGACCAGTTCAAGATTCCCCCGAGTGCCGCAGTAGTCAGCTTTTCCCGAATTCCCATCGGCGGGCCGGAACCGGCTTCCCGTCAGCGGGCCGGAACCGGTGTTCCCGCCCGCTGTCCGGTCGTCAGCCGCGCAGGCTGCGGGCGGGCAGGACGACGTGCGCGGCGGCGGTCAGGGTCTCCTCGGCGCCCGCGAACTCGGCCAGCGCCTCGGGGGTGACGGGCTTGCCCGGCTCGGCCTCGGGCCAGGGGCGGGTGGTGAACACCAGGTAGGCGAAGCCGCGTTCGCCTACCGCCGCGAGCCACTCGGGCGGCGGCACGCACTGGGCGTTGAGCTGCGGCATGTTGAGGACGGCCTGCCCGGACTCGACGAGCATGGTGATCGGCAGGCTGGGCCGGGTGGCTCCGTCGACGACGTCGCCGCCGACCGGGAGGCCGTTGTCGGTCAGCAGTCGTTCCACCGCGGCGCTCGCGGCCTCGGGGCCGTCCGCGGCGTCGCCCAGGGTGTAGGCGAGGAGGTAGGGCATGTCCCCGTCGGGGGCCTCGCCGCTCCACGCCAGGACGACGAGGGTGCCGAGGTCGGCGACGCGGAAGGGGCGCGTTTCGCTTGAGGTTGAGGTCACCGCGCGACCTTATCGACGGGCCGGAAGGCCACCGGACGCGTTCTCACCCGTCCGGCCGATGGCACGGTCGACCCGCCACACGAACGAGGGACGCCTCGCGACGCCCCTCGAACACCACCGGCGGGCTCAGCCCTGCAGCGGCAGACCGCCGAGCAGCGGGTTGTGCTGGTTCAGCGCGCCGGCCGCGCCCTTGACGGTGCTGAGCGGGGACTGCTTGTTCTCGGTGTCGAGCGCGTCCGACTGGTGCTGCAGCGGCATCACGTCGACGGGCTGGATCCGGCCACTGGTGAGGGTGTTGACGGCGCCGGTGAGGCTGGTGGGCGTCACGTCGGCGGGGCTGTAGGCGAACGCGGGCGCGGCGGCACCGGCGAGGGCGACGGACCCGGCAACGACAGCGGCAGCCTTCAGGGACTTCATCGTGTTCCTTTCTTCGGCAACTCATGTCACCAGAGGGAATTCTGTCGCCGTGTGTAACGACTTCCGGCCGGGCCGGAAACCCGTGCGCAGAAACTTTCTGCGCACCCACCCGAATGCGGTGTGTGTCTCATCGGCGTTTCTCATCCTCATATGAAAAGGCCGTTGGGCCGGTCCCGGAAAGGAACGGCCCAACGGCTTTTCTACGACTGCTCGTCTCACACTCCCGGAACGGCGGGAACCGCCGGCAGGGCCGGTGCCGCGGGCACCGCGGGGAGCGAGGACGTGGACGGCAGCGCGGGCAGCGCCGGGAGACCGGCCAGGCTCGGCGCGGGCAGTCCGCCGCCCAGCAGCGTGGCCGCGACCACGTTGACCAGGCCCGTCACCACACCGGTGACCGCGGGGACGACCGCGCCGACATCGCCGGAGGTGACGGCGGTGAGCAGGCTGGCGACCGCTTTCTGCAGGGAGGCGAGCGCGTCCCCGGCGAGGTCGGCGGGCGCCTTCCTGCCCTTGGAGTCGTCACCGCTCTTCGGCAGCGCGGGCAGGGCGGGAGTCGCGGGCAGGGCAGGGGTGGCGGGCAGCGCGGGCGTCGCCGGAACGGCCGGGACGGCAGGGACAGCCGGAGCCGCCGGTACGGCCGGGGCCGCGGGAACCGCCGGAGCGGCCGGGGCCGCCGCGGTGATCTTGGCGACGGCCTCGTTGACCGTGTCGACCAGCTTCTGCGCCTGGTCGGCGGAGAGTTGGCCGTTGTCGGCCTTGAGCACCTGGTTGAGCAGGTCGGTGACCGGGGTGAGCACGCTGCCGACATCGCCGAGGCCCTTGACCTGGGCGAGCAGCCCGTCGGCTCCAGGGACCGGCACGCTCGACGCGGCGTGGACGTGCTTCCGCGCCGAGTCGTTGTCGGCGGCGACGGCGGCGGGGCCGGCGATCCCGATCAGGACGGTGGCACAGAGTACGGAGGACGCGATGCGCCGTGCGGGCAGACCACGCATGGGGTGTTCCTTTCGGTGGTGCTTCGGATCTTGAACCCACCGTGAAAGCGCTCACCACCATCTGCAACCGGTCGATCGCGCCGGGTGACCGCCCGTCAGCCGTACGGACGACGTCGTGCCTGGTGAGGGCCATGTCAAGAGCGGACCGCCGGACCGGCGCCGCTACCGCCCATTCGGGGCAACGGCCCGCACGGCCGCCCCAACGCCAACCGGCCGTCTCCCCGTGGAAGGACCACGGGGAGACGGCCGGCCGAAGGGATGCGCGCGGACGTCAGTCGTTGACGCAGGTGTTGCCGAACGCGGGGTTCAGCAGACCGATGACGTTGACGGTGTTGCCGCAGACGTTGACCGGGATGTGAACCGGAACCTGGACGACGTTGCCCGACAGCACGCCCGGGGAGTGGGCGGCGGCGCCGTGCGCGTCGCTGTCGGCGGCGGCGATGCCGGCGGTGCCCGCCATGGCGGCGGCGGCAACGGAGGTCAGGACCAGGCCCTTCGCGATACGCGACATGGAGAGGTGCTCCTTGGGGTTGAAACAAACACCCGGGCGGGGATGCCCGGCGCTGTGTCAACGCGCGGCGCTCACGGGGGTTGTGCCGCCAATGGGGTGATGTCCCACAGAGCCGAACTTCACCATTCCGACACACTTGTCACGTTTCGCCGGATTAATCCGCATAGCTACTAGAGTTGCGCACCTCCCGAAGTACCCCTATAGCCAGCAAATCGCATATAGGGGCCGTACTTCCCGAAAGGGCACCGCCGGTCATGCGCAATTCCCAGGGTCCGCTGCTGCGCCGGGCGTCGACGGTCGCCCTCGCCCTCGCCACGATCTGGGCCCCGGCCGCCTCCGGTGCCTCCGCCCCGCCCGCCGAGACGGAACGCATCCCCCCGGCCCAGCGCTACCAGGCACTCCAGCACGGCGGCTTCGTCCGCGCGGCCAACACCTCCATCAGCTGCCGCACCGCCTCCGCCGCCTGCGCGGCCGTGCGCGAGGGGGAGGCCGCGGTCAACGGCGACTTCGACATGTTCTACGTCGACGTCGACCGCGATCCCAACACCTACAACTCCTCCCGCGCAGAGGTCCGGCTGCCCGAGGGCGCCAAGGCCACGTACGCACGCCTGTACTGGGGCGGCAACCTCCGCGTGGGCGAGCAGAAGCCGCCCAGGGACAACGGGCGGGTGCTGATCGCGGAGCCCGGCGGCGACTACAAGGAAGTGCTCGCGGACACCCTCGTCGGACACCGTGTGGCGGACGGCGCCGACGCGTTCCAGGCCTCGGCGGACGTCACCGAACTGGTCCGGGAGAGTGGTTCGGGCCTCTACACGGTGGCCCAGGTCAACACGGCGATGGGGCGGTCGGCGGCCGGCGCCTGGGGCGGCTGGACGCTCGTCGTGGCGTACGAGAAGCCGCAGGAGCCGCTGCGCCGGCTGGAGCTGTGGGACGGCTTCGACGCGCTGAACTCCCGGACCGGCGCGGAGATCCGGTTGCGCGGCCTGCGCACGCCCGCGCACGCCGGGGGACGCGCGGGCGTGGTGGCGTACAACGGGGATCGCGGCCGGACCGGGGATTCGCTCACGCTCTCGACCGGTCGTACGAACGCCACCGCGCTCGGTGACGGCGCCAATCCCCGTGACGACGTGCTGAATTCCACGATCAGCGACCCGGGGGCGGCGCCTTCGGAGCGTGCGCCCGCGTATGCGAACACGCTCGGCTACGACTCCGATGTGTTCGATCTCGGGAAGGCGTTGCGCCCGGGCGGTGACCAGCTTGCCTTCCGGCTCGTTTCCCAGCGGGACGCGGCGTGGTTCGGGGCGCTCTTCGTCGCCGTCGACGCCCAGCAGTGAGGCGCGTTCCCGCCCGCAGTCCCGAGCGCCACCCGTGAGCGAGGAAACCGCGCAATGCACCAGCCAGCAACCGACCCTCGGCCACGGGTCCTGCACCTCGCCCAGCCCGTGGACGGCGGGGTCGCCCGTGTCGTCACGGATCTGACGCGGGCTCAGCTCGCGGCCGGCCTGCACGTCACGGTCGCCTGCCCCGAGAGCGTCCTCGCGGACGGCCTGCGGACGCTCGGCGCCGACGTACGGCAGTGGGAGGCCACCCGCTCGCCGGGTCCGGCGCTCGTCTCCGAGGTACGGCGGCTCACCCGGGTGGTCGAGGACGTGCGGCCCGATCTGGTGCACGCGCACAGCGCCAAGGCCGGTCTTGCCGGACGCCTTGCCGTGCGGGGGCGGATCCCGACCGTGTTCCAGCCGCACGCCTGGTCGTTCGAGGCGGTCGGCGGGGTCACCGCCGCGCTCGCCGTCGGCTGGGAGCGGTGGGGCGCAAGGTGGGCCACCCGGACGGTGTGCGTGAGCGAGGCGGAGCGCACGACCGGGCTGCGGGCCGGGGTCCGGAGCCGCTGGAGCGTGATCCCCAACGGCATCGACGCCGAGCGTTTCCACCCGGCCGCCGTGGACACCGTACGGGCCGGGATCGAGCAGCTCGCCGGGATCGATCCGTCGGCGCCTCTGGTGGTGTGCGTGGGGCGGCTGTGCCGGCAGAAGGGCCAGGACGTCCTGCTGAGGGCGTGGGACGCGGTGCTGCGGCGGGTGCCGAAGGCGCGGCTGGTGCTCGTCGGCGACGGGCCCGACCGGGACGCGCTGCGTCAACTGGCCCCGGATTCCGTGCTGTTCGCGGGTGCCGTCGCCGACGCGGTGCCCTGGTACCAGGCGGCCGACCTGGTGGTGCTGCCCTCGCGCTGGGAGGGCATGGCGCTGGCCCCGCTGGAGGCGATGGCCTGCGGGCGGCCCGTCGTCCTCACGGATGTGGCGGGCGCCCGCGAGAGCCTGCCCCCCGGCCTCGCGCCCCGCTGCCTCGTCCCGGCCGACAACCCGGCGGTGCTGTCCGGGGCCGTCGCCGAGCTGCTGCTCGACCCGCTGCTGCGCGAGTCCCTCGGCCACCAGGGACTCCGGTACGTCCAGTCCACGCACGACGTGCGGCACACCGCCGAAGCGGTCGCGGGGGTCTATCGCGACCTGCTCGGCGGCAAACCCGTCGTGCCCACCGAGTGCAGGGAGTCCATCCACTCGTGACTGCGGAAAGCACCGTCCCCTCCCCCGGCGGACAGCCACGGGACCACGGATCCTCGAACGTCTCGGTCATCCCCCGGCGCACCGACGGCGGTTTCCGGTTCCCGGTCCGCCGCCCGCCCGCGCGCCCGGCCTCACCGCTGCCGCTGCTCGGCGCGGACCTCGCCGCCGCCCTGCTGGGCGCCCTCGCGCTGACCGGCGGCCGGCGCCGGCCGCTGCTGGTGGCGCTGCTGATCGCCGGTTCGATACTGCTGCGCCCGCACCTCCCCCGGGCCGTACCGCGCGTCCTGGACGAACTGCCCGCCGTCTGCGGCCGGATCGCCGTCGCCTGGCTCGCGCTCGGCACCCTCACCGCGGCCTACGACCCCGACCGCGCCCTGTCCGCACGCACCCTGCTGCTGGGCCTCGCCCTCCAGACGGCGACGGCCTGCGTGGCCCGCGGCGCGGTCCACCACCGCCGCCGCAAGGCCCTCCTGAACCACCCCCGCACGGCCCTGGTCATCGGCCCGGCGACGACCGCGCAGCGCGTCGCGGCGGCGGTGCTGCGGCACCCGGGGTGCGGGATCGAGCCGATCGGCATCGTCGCCGACCACCCGGACGGCACCGACGGCCTGCCCGTGCTGACCACCGGCGAGGAGGTCGAACGCGCCCTCATCCAGAACGGCGTCCGCGCCGTCCTCACCGTGCACCCCTCCGTACGGTCCGAACGCGGGCCGCTGCTGCGGGCGTTGGCGGAATCGGGCTGCACGGTCTGGGAGGTCGACGCCGACTCGCCCTCGTACGAGATGCGCGACCAGCTCGCCGGATTCGCCTGCCGGCGGCTGGAGTTGGGCTCCCGCAGGCGCGGCAGCCTCGGCAAGCGGGCACTGGACGTCCTGGTGTCGGGGATCCTGCTCCTCCTGGTCAGCCCCCTCCTGCTGGTGTGCGCGACGGTCCTCCGCCTCACCGACGGACCCGGCGTCGTCTTCCGCCAGGAACGCATCGGCAAGGACGGGCGCCCCTTCGTCCTGCTGAAGTTCCGCACCCACCGCCCGGTCGACGAGCACGAGGCGGCGACCCGCTGGAGTGTCGCGGGCGAACACGAGATGAGCCGCTTCTGCCGCTTCCTGCGCCAGACCTCGCTGGACGAGCTGCTCCAGCTCTGGAACGTCTTCCGGGGCGACATGAGCCTGGTCGGCCCGCGCCCCGAACGCCCGTACTTCGTAGCGCAGTTCAGCCAGACCTACCCCGGCTACGCGGCCCGCCACCGGATGCAGACCGGCATCACCGGCCTCGCCCAGATCCACGGGCTGCGCGGCGACACCTCGATCGAGGACCGTTGCCGGTTCGACAACGCGTACATCGACAACTGGTCGCTGTGGCAGGACATCTGCATCCTCGCCCGCACCGCGACCGCGCTCGTACGTCCGACGGGGAGCTGAGCCGTGAACCACCGCCTGCGCACGTTCGCCCCGGTCCTGCCGGTCGTCGCCGTGATCGCCCTGCTCGGCCTGCCGCTCGCCCCGGGCGCGGGCGGCGCGGGTCCCGCCGACGCGGTCTCCGGGCTGGTGGTGCTGTACTGCGGGATCCGGCTGCTCCGGGAGCGCAGGCGCCCTCTGACCCCGACTGCCGTGGCGGTCATGGGACTTCCGGTCCTGGGCCTGTCCATCGCGGCGATGGGCGCGTCCTCACCGGGGGCGGGTCTGAGTGGCCTGGGCCGCTACCTCCAGATCTTCGTCCTCGTCCCGGCGGCGGTCGTGCTGCTGGTCCGCGACCGACGCGACTTCCGCGTGCTGGCCTGGTCGTTCGTCTCGCTCGCCCTGTGGCAGGGGGCGATCGGCGTCAAGCAGTACGTCACCGCGACCGGCGCGTCCTACCAGGGCGAGGACATCCGCGCGGTGGGCACCTTCGGACCGACCGACGTGATGGGCATGGCGACGGTGGTGTCCTTCGGGCTGATCTGCGCGCTGGCCCTGGCACTGGGCCTGGGCTCGGGCTCGGGCTCGGGCCGAAAGGACCTACGACAGAGGGCAGTTGCCGCGGGTTGCGCGTTCGCCCTGTTGCTGCCGCTGGCCCTGTCCTTCAGCCGCGGCGCGTGGATCGCGACCGCCGCGACCTGCGCGCTGCAACTGGCGCTGGCCGGACTGCGGCGCGCACTGAAGGTGGCGGCTGCCGTGACGGCGGCGGGCGTGGTGCTGGTCGGCGGCTTCGGGGTCGGTTCGGCGATGCTCCAGGAGCGGATCAGCAGCATCACCCAAGTCACCGACGCCCCCGACCAGTCGGTGACCGACCGCTACACCATGTGGGCGGCGGCGACCGCGATGTGGCGCGAACACCCGCTGACCGGCGTCGGGTTGAAGGGCTTCCCCGAACACCGCGACGGCAACGCCTCGTTGGCCCTGTCCTCGGGCAGCGACACGGACGGCGCGGGCGCCGGGTACCTCAAGCAGCCCCTCCTCTCCCCCCACAACATGTACCTCCTGGTCCTCAGCGAACAGGGCCTGATCGGCCTCCTCACCCTGGCCGGCAGCTGGCTCGCCCTCCTGGTCTGCGCCCTCCGCGGCCTCTACCGCACCCACCGCACCGGGCTCCCGGGCCTGGACTGCGCGCTGGTCTCCTCCGGCCTCCTGATCTGGCAGCTGATCGACTTCATGTACGCGGACATCGGCGGCCCGTCGACGGTCCTGACGGCGGTGGTGTTCGGGGTGGCGGCGTGGTGGTCGCTGGTGGGGGCGAACGCGGAGGAGCGACCTACGGCGGCAACTCCGGTGCGAGCAACCGCCGAAGGGGCCATGGCCCAATGACGGTGACGCCTCCGACACAGGCCGGCAGCAGCCCACCTCA
>NZ_BARG01000001.1 GCF_000376565.1 Streptomyces hokutonensis
CCCGCCCCACCCCCTCCACCCCGCCTCCCTCAGTCCCGTGTCACCCGGAGCCCGGCTCCCTCGCCTCCCACCGCCAGCGCTCCGTCCAGGTCCGTCCGCAGTACCACCGCGCCCATCGCTCGGAGCGCCGCGACCGTACTGGGGGCCGGGTGTCCGTAGGGGTTGTCCGCACCGCAGGAGATCAGCGCGAGCCGTGGGGCAACCCTGCGCATCAGGTCCGGGTCCTGGTAGGCCGAACCGTGGTGGGCGACCTTGAGGACGTCCACGCCTCCCAGCAGTGCCGCCGCCGGTGATCTCAACAGCTCCTGCTGGGCCGGGGGTTCGAGGTCCCCGAGCAGCAGTAGCCGCAGCCCGGCCGTCCGGACGAGCAGCGTGACACTCGCGTCGTTCGGGCCGTCCTGGTCAGGTGCCGGTTCCGGTGGCGGCCACAGCACCTGCCAGGAGAGCGGACCGGCGCGTCGCTGTTCCCCGGCGGCGGCCCGGGTGATCGGGATATGCCGTTCCGCTGCCGCTCTCCGTACGAACTCGGCCTGGTCCGCGGGCTCTTCGAAGGACGTCGTCTCGATCGCGCCCACCGAGCGGCCCCGCAGCACCCCGGGCAGTCCGGCGACGTGGTCGGCGTGGAAGTGGGTCAGGACGACCAGCGGAATCCTGGTGATGCCGAGCGTACGCAGACACTGGTCGACCAGCTTCGGATCGGGTCCGGCGTCCACGACCACGCCGGTGCCCTTGCCCGCCGCGAGCACCGTCGCGTCGCCCTGTCCGACGTCGCACATCGCGAACCTCCAGTCCGGCGGCGGCCATCCCGTGATCACCCGGGTGAGCGGCGCCGGCTCGACGACGACCAGCAGGAGCAGCAACCCGCAGAGACCGCACAGCCACGGATGTCTCAGCAGCCGTCGGCCGACCAGCACGAGGACCGCGACGGCCACGGCGAGCAGCAGCGCCCCCGTCCAACTGCCCGGCCAGTCCACTCCCCCTCCGGGCAGCGCAGCGCCGGTCCTGGCCACGTCCGCGATCCACCCGGCGGGCCAACTCGCGCCCCACGCAAGGACCTTGGCCACCGGCATGAGCACCGGTGCCGTCGCCAGTGCCGCGAAGCCCAGCACCGTGGCCGGTGCGACGGCGAGCTCCGCGAGCAGGTTGCACGGCACCGCGACCAGACTGACCCGCGCCGACAGCACGGCCACGACCGGCGCGCACAGCGCCTGCGCTGCGGCAGCGGCGGCCACCGCCTCGGCCAGCCGCGGCGGAACCCGGTGCCGCCGCAGCGTCTCGCACCAGCGTGGCGCGAGCGTGAGCAGGGCTCCGGTGGCCAGCACGGAGAGCAGGAAGCCGTAACTGCGGGCCAGCCACGGGTCGTACAGCACCAGGAGCAGTACGGCCGTCGCCAGTGCCGGGATCAGTGATCTACGGCGTCCGGTCGCCAGGGCGAGCAGTGCGACGGCACCGCAGGCCGCGGCCCGCAGCACGCTCGGGTCGGGCCGGCACACGACGACGAACCCGAGGGTGAGTACTCCGCCGAGCAACGCGGTCGCCCGGAGTGAGATCCCCAGGCGCGGTGCGAGACCTCGGCGTTCCACGCGCTGGGCGAGGCCGGGCGGTCCGATGAGGAGGGCGAGCAGGATGGTCAGGTTGCTTCCGGAGACGGCGAGGGTGTGCGCGAGGTCCGTCTCCTTGAAGGCCTCGTCCAACTCCGGTGTGATGCGCGCGGTGTCACCGACGACCAGCCCCGGCAGCAGCGCCCGCGCGTCCGCCGGCAACCCGTCGGTGGCCTCACGCAGCCCGGCCCGCAACCGCCCGGCGAAACGCTGAGCTCCGGACGGCTTCCCCACCACCTCCGGGACCGGTTGGTTCCGCACCCGCAGCACGGCCGCGACCCGGTCCCCGCTGGTCAGAGGGGGCGCCAGCCGCGCGGTCACCCGTAGCCGCGTGGACGGCAGCAGCCCCAGCCAGGGCGAATGCTCCGGGCCGACGGCGCCCTCAACACTCTTGGCGCCCCCAGCGGATGAGCCCGGATCGACGATCAACAGCACCGGCGCCCGTGTCTCCACGACCGTCCCGTCCGTCTGCTCCACCCTCCGCACCTCGGCCTCGATCAGCACGGAGACCGGAGCCGCGTGATCCCCGCTGATCCGGGGCCGGGTCAACCGTGGATCGGAACCGACCTCCACCTCCGCGGTCACGGACGCGTACTGCCCCGCCAGCTCGGGCACCGGCCCGCGGCGCAGATCCGCCCCGTGCAATCCGGCGGAGGCGGCGGCTGCCGCGATGGAGAGGAGCAGGGCGGCGATCGAGGCACGGGGCCAGGAGGAGAAGGCGCGGCTGCCGACCGCCCCGCCCCGCCGTCGCGCCAGCAGAAGCGCGAGCCCAGCCACCAGTGCGGTGACCGCGACACCGGTGACCCAGGCCGGTGACGCGTCCAGCGCCAGCGCGGCTGTCGCCCAGGCGGCGAGCACGGGCGGTACGAGCCGTAGGTCTGTCGGGCCTTCCTGGTGGGGGTGCGCGGCGCCCCGCCGGTTCCCGGAGGAGGCGTGCACGGCGCGGCGGGACGAGTCGTCGTGGAGGTGGGTCATGGCCGCACCAGGTCTCGCAGATCGGCGAAGCGGCGGTCTCCGATGCCGTTGACCTGGCGCAGTTCGTCCACCGAGCGGAAACCGCCGTGCTGGGTGCGGTAGTCGATGATGTGCTGGGCCAGCACGGGGCCCACCCCCGGCAGGGTGTTGAGCTGTTCGGCAGTGCCCGTGTTGAGGGAGACCGGAGCACCTGGACCGGCCCCCACACCGGTGCCTGTCGAACCCGCCGCACCGCCCGCACCAGACACGGCGGCGGGCGCCGGCCCCCCGACGACGATCTGCTCCCCGTCCACAAGGAACCGAGCGAGGTTGAGCCCCTCGGTGTTCGTGCCCGAACGCACCCCACCCGCTTCCCGCAGCGCATCCGTCACCCGCGAACCGGCCGGGAGCCGATGAACTCCGGGTTTACGGACCTTGCCGCTGACGTCCACGACGATCTCGGCGCCGGTGGCGCCCGCCGCACTCGATACGCCCCGCGCTCCGGCCGAGGCTGGCGACGACTCGGCCCCTTTGCCCGTCGTGCTGCTCCCTTCATCGCCCCCTGTCCCGTAAGGAGCCACTGCCCGTACCACCTCCGGGGCCCGTACGGGCTGGGTCCGGCCCACCCAGAAGTGCTGTACGGCGAAGACCGCGGCCACCACGAACAGCACACCGAGCGCCACCACGCTCCGCCGCTCCAGCCCGCACCGCGTCTGCACCCACACCGGCATCCGCTCCCGCAGAGCCGCCCCGGCCCGCTCGCGCCAGGCCCCTACCGCGCGGTCGTCCCCGACATAGGCCTCCGCGACACCGGCCTCCCCAACACCGTCGAAGTCTCCGACGTCTCCGCCCCTTGCGGGCCCCGCAGAGGGCTCCTCGCCCCCTCCGCCGTACAGGACGTCAGCTCCCGGCCCAACACCCACCGGCACACCCATCCGAACCGGCGCCCGGGCCGCCACCCACTCCCCCGGCGCCGGATCCCCCCGCTCCTCCCCCGGCGGCCCGTTCCCCAACTCCCGCCGTTCCCCTACTCGTTCGGCGAAGAGGAGTTCCGCGCGTCGCCGGAGTTCGTCCGCCGAGGCCTGGCGGTGTGCCCGGCCTCGGGTCGGCGCGCGGCGATGGCGGGTGCGACCGTCCGAGGACGGGGCGCGGCCCGGGCCGCTGGTCGCGGTGGCTGTGTGTGAGCGTGATCGAAGTGCCATGCGCCGAGGATCGGGCATCTCGCCACTTCGCGATGATCTTGGTCAATTCCCGGGGACGGCAGCCCAGTTGTGGATAACTCCGTCACCCGCACGAGTTACCAGCCCCGCCGATCACCGGCCCCGACGAACATCCCGCACGCCACGGACGGCAACCGTCACCGCGGCGAAACCACAGCCCCCAACAACCCGGGCCCGGTATGCGCCCCGATCACCGCCCCGACCTCGCTCACATGCAGATCGGCCAGCCCCGGCACCCGTACCCGGAGCCGCTCCGCGAGGGCCTCCGCGCGCTCGGGTGCGGAGAGATGGTGGACGGCGATGTCGACCTGCGCGCTGCCCGCCCGCTCGGCCACGATCTCCTCGAGGCGGGCGATCGCCTTCGATGCCGTCCGGACCTTCTCCAGGGGTTCGATGCGCCCGCCCTCCAGCTGGAGCAGCGGTTTCACGGCGAGCGCGGAGCCCAGCAGGGCCTGGGCCGCGCCGATGCGGCCGCCCCGGCGCAGATAGTCGAGGGTGTCGACGTAGAAGTAGGCGGAGGTGCCCGCGGCCCGTTTCTCGGCGGCCGTGACCGCCTCGTCGATCGTGCCGCCCGCCTCCGCGGTCTCGGCCGCGGCGAGTGCGCAGAAGCCGAGTGCCATCGCGATCATGCCGGTGTCCACGACCCGCACGGGTACCGGTGCCTCGCGGGCGGCGAGGACCGCCGCGTCGTAGGTGCCCGAGAGTTCGGCGGAGAGGTGGAGGGAGACGATGCCGGTGGCGCCGGACTCGGCGACCCTGCGGTAGGTCTCGGCGAAGAGCTGGGGGCTGGGCCGCGAGGTGGTGACCGGGCGTCGCTTCTGGAGGGCCAGGGCCAGGGAGCGGGTGGAGATCTCGGTGCCCTCTTCGAATGCCCGGTCGCCGAGGACCACGGTCAGCGGCACCGCTGTGATGCCGTGGCGCTCCATCGTCAGCGGCGGCAGGTAGGCCGTTGAATCGGTGACGATCGCGACATGGCGGGACATGAGCTGGAGGTTACCTGCCGTAGCGGCCGGGCGGCAGCCCGACCCCTTTCACCTGGGCCGGAACCGGCCGGATCACACCGTGCCGCACGCTCGGACGGTACCGCCCGGTCAAGTCGTGCTCTCGGGGCGGGGTTTCTTCTGCCAGGGGTAGCCGGTACGCCGTGTCGGCGGGGTGATGGCGGAGGGGGTGGGCTCGTCGGCGGCGGGGCGGGAGCGCGGGGTCTCGGGCCAGGTCTGGTGGGCCGTGGTGGCGTCGGCGGCCGGGGCGTCGGGCCACGGGGGTGGCGCGTGCTCCGACTTCGTCCAGTGCCGCAGGGCTCCTGCCTCCACGTCTATCTGGGCGCTCAGTGCGTCGAGGTCGTCCTCCGCGAAGCGGCCGGCGCGGTCGCGGGCGGCCCAGCGCAGGGAGTCGGCCGATTTCGTGATGCGCTCGGTGCGCTCGCGCAGGGCGGGCAGCCGCTCGGCGAGCGTTCTGCGGTCCGGCTCGGACTCCAGGCGTTTGAGTTCGCCGTCGAGTTCGCGGCCGTGTGCGCTGAGCCGTTGGAAGAGGCCGAGGGATTCCTTCAGGGACTCGTCCTCGGTCACGCCCGCGTGCAGCGCGTCCTGGGTCGCGCGCATCGATGTGCGCAGCGCGAGCCGCAGTTGGGCCACCTGTCCCTGGGGGCCGGGCTGGGCAAGGGACTTGGCGCGCAGGGTGTGGTCCTCGACCGAGCGCCGGGCCTGCGCGACCGTACGGTCGACGCCTCGCTTGGCCGCGCCCACCGCCTTGACCGCCGCATAGCCGCCCGCGACGACGAACAGCAGGAAGAGAAGGGCGAAGACTGCGATCACGGCTTCCAACGCTCCTCCACCGGCTCCGGGCGGCACACGCCGCGCCGCTCTTCAACGGTAAACGCAACGGGCAGGTCCGGAGTTCCAGAAGAACCCCGAACCTGCCCGTAGGGGACTACCCCGAGGCGCCGCCCCCGGACGGCCCCAGCGCTGTGCAGAACTACGCCGGAACGATGTTGACCAGCTTCGGCGCCCGCACGATGACCTTGCGGATGCCCGCGCCGTCCAGCGCGGCGACGACCTTCTCGTCGGCCAGCGCGACCTTCTCCAGCTCGGCGTCGGAGATCGTCGGCGGGACCTCCAGGCGTGCCTTGACCTTGCCCTTGATCTGCACGACGCAGGTCACGCTCTCGTCGACGACGTACGCCGGGTCGGCCACGGGGAAGTCCTGGTGGACCACCGTGTCGGTGCGGCCCAGCTTGCGCCACAGTTCCTCGGCGACGTGCGGGGCCAGCGGCGCGATCAGCAGGACCAGGGACTCGGCGACGGAACGCGGCACCGCGCCGCCCGCCTTGGTCAGGAAGTTGTTCAGCTCGGTGACCTTGGCGATCGCCGTGTTGAACCGCAGACCCTCCAGGTCCTGGCGCACCCCGTCGATCGCCTTGTGCAGGGCACGCAGCGTCTCCTCGTCGGGCTCGGTGTCGACGACCGTGACCTCGCCGGTCGTCTCGTCGACGACGTTGCGCCACAGCCGCTGCAGCAGCCGGTACTGGCCCACCACCGCGCGCGTGTCCCACGGCCGGGACACGTCCAAGGGGCCCATGGCCATCTCGTACAGGCGCAGGGTGTCGGCGCCGTACTCCTCGCAGATCTCGTCCGGAGTGACCGCGTTCTTCAGGGACTTGCCCATCTTGCCCAGCAGCCGGGAGACCTTCTCGCCCTGGTAGTAGTACTCGCCGCCCAGTTCCTCGACCTCGGCGGCCGGCACGGGGAAGCCTCGGCTGTCCCGGTAGACGTAGGCCTGGATCATGCCCTGGTTGAACAGTTTGTGGAACGGCTCCGGGGACGAGATGTGCCCCAGGTCGAACAGCACCTTGGACCAGAACCGCGCGTACAGCAGGTGCAGTACGGCGTGTTCGGCGCCGCCGACGTACAGGTCGACGCCGCCGTGCGGCATGCCCGCGCGGGGGCCCATCCAGTACTGCTCGATGGCCGGGTCGACCAGCTTCTGGTCGTTGTGCGGGTCCAGGTAGCGCAGTTCGTACCAGCAGGAACCGGCCCAGTTGGGCATGGTGTTGGTCTCGCGGCGGTACTTCCGGGGGCCGCGTCCGTCGCCCAGGTCCAGGGTGACGTTCACCCAGTCCTCGTTGCGGGACAGGGGCGTCTCCGGGGACGTGTTGGCGTCGTCCGGGTCGAAGGTGCGCGGCGAGTAGTCCTCGACCTCCGGCAGCTCCAGGGGCAGCATCGACTCGGGCAGCGAGTGCGCGACGCCGTCCTCGTCGTAGACGATCGGGAAGGGCTCGCCCCAGTAGCGCTGGCGGCTGAACAGCCAGTCGCGCAGGCGGAAGTTGACGGTGCCTTCGCCGATGCCCTTGCGGGCCAGCCACTCGGTGATGCGGGCCTTGGCCTCGGCGACGGGCAGGCCGTCCAGGGAGATGTCCTCGTTCGAGGAGTTGATGATCTTCGCGTCGTAGGACCCGAAGGCGTTCTCCCAGGTGGACGTGTCGGTGCCGCGGCCGTCGGTGGGCTCGACGATGCAGGTGATCGGCAGCTCGAAGGCGCGCGCGAAGTCGAAGTCGCGCTGGTCGCCCGCGGGGACGGCCATGATCGCGCCGGTGCCGTAGCCCATCAGTACGTAGTCGGCGATGAAGACGGGGATGCGGTCGCCGTTGACCGGGTTGGTGGCGAACGCGCCGGTGAAGACACCGGTCTTGTCCTTGGCCTCGGCCTGCCGCTCCACGTCGGACTTGGTGCCGGCCTGCGCGCGGTAGGCGGCGACGGCCTCCCCCGGGGTGGCGTGCGAGCCGGTCCACACGTCGTGGGTGCCCTCGGGCCAGGTGGCGGGGGTGAACTTGTCGACCAGCGGGTGTTCGGGCGCCAGCACCATGTAGGTCGCGCCGAACAGGGTGTCGGGGCGGGTGGTGAAGACGGTGATGTTCTCGCCGTCGACGGGGAAGTCGACGCGGGCGCCCTCGGAGCGGCCGATCCAGTTGCGCTGCTGCAGCTTGATGGCCTCGGGCCAGTCCAGCTCCTCCAGGTCGGACAGCAGCCGGTCGGCGTAGGCGGTGATGCGCATGTTCCACTGGCGCAGCTTGGCCTTGAAGACGGGGAAGTTGCCGCGCTCGGAGCGGCCGTCGGCGGTGACCTCCTCGTTGGCCAGGACCGTGCCCAGGCCGGGGCACCAGTTGACGGGCGCGTCGGAGGCGTAGGCCAGGCGGAACTCGCTCAGGACGTCGGCGCGTTCGGTGGCGGTCAGCTCCGGCCACGCGCGCGTGTGGCCCGGTACGGCACGCTCACCGGTCTCGAACTGGGCGATCAGCTCGGCGATCGGGCGGGCCTTGTCGGCCTCGTCGTCGTACCAGGAGTTGAAGATCTGCAGGAAGATCCACTGGGTCCACTTGTAGTACTCCGGGTCGATCGTGGCGAACGACCGGCGCTTGTCGTGGCCCAGGCCCAGGGCGCGCAGCTGGACCTTCATGTTCTCGATGTTGGCCTCGGTGGACACGCGCGGGTGCGTGCCGGTCTGCACGGCGTACTGCTCGGCGGGCAGGCCGAAGGCGTCGAAGCCCAGGGTGTGCAGCACGTTGTGCCCGGTCATCCGCTGGAACCGGGCGAAGACATCGGTGGCGATGTAGCCCAGGGGGTGGCCGACGTGCAGGCCCGCACCGGAGGGGTACGGGAACATGTCCATGATGAACTTCTTGGGGCGCGCGGCCAGTTCGGGGTCGCCGGCCAGGTCACCGCTCGGGTTCGGGGCCTCGTAGGTGCCCTCGGCGTCCCAGAAGTCCTGCCAGCGTGCCTCGATGTCCGCGGCCATGGCGGCCGTGTAGCGGTGCGGCGCGACCACCTCGGCGGCGGCAGCGGGGTTCGTCTCGCTCATGATCCTCAAAGCTCCATCGATCGTCTCTGCCAGCGGCTGCGACATTCAAGAAACGAAAAATCCCCTCGCACAGGAGGGGACGCCGCGCCGATTCCGACCTCACCGTTCACCGGTGGTCGGGACTGATCAGCGCGGCTCGCTAAGCAGAAGGCGTACGGCACGCATGGCATGAGGGTACCGCAGCGCTTGAGCACAACGCGACGCGCTTCCGTATCACCCTTGGCACCCTGACCGCACCGGCATGCACTGAACCAAGTTCAAGGACTACCTTCGCGTACCACCCACTACGGGACATCACAGCAAGCGCATTGTCGTTTGATAACAACGCAATAACTCAAACCTCGTACCCACCGGTATGGAGCCACTTAGAGTTCGGCAGCGGGACCGCTTTCCCGATACTGCTCGGAGTTGCCCCCATGAACACTCGTCGTAGTACCAGTTCGCTCCCCAAGCCGGGCCGTTCGGCCTATGGCGTGGTGAGCCTCGTCGTCCTGCTCTTCATACCCGTGTTCGTGCTGCTCGGAGGCAGCCAGGTACAGGACTTCCTCAACTTCGGCGCGGGCGTTCTCTCGCTCGTGTCGCTCACCTGCTCGGTCATCTGGGGCCTCGTCGCCCAGGACCGGGTCGTCCTCAACATCCGCCAGCGGATCGTGGCCCAGGGCATCCACCGGGTGACCGCCGTCGGTTCGATCGCGTTCCTCGTGATTCACATCACGGTCAAGCTGGCGCTCGACCACACCGTCCTGATCGCCGCGCTGATCCCGTTCAGCCTCGGCGTGAGGGGCAGCGCCGGGCTCATCGGCCTCGGCTCCCTGGCCGGCCTGCTGATGATCTTCGTGGGCATCACCGGAGCCCTGCGCAACCAGTTCGCGTCCCCGGCGCCGGTGGCCGCCCGCTGGCGCGCGATGCACATGCTGGCCTACCCGGCCTGGTGCGCGGCGCTGGTCCACGGCCTGTTCGCGGGCCGCGCGGCGAAGCCGTTCTTCATGATCTCGTACGAGCTGTGCCTGGTCGGGGTCGCCGCGGCCCTCGCCCTGCGCTCGGCGCCCCGCCCGTTCAAGCGGAAGTTCGCCGACAAGATCGCCATGCTCCTGGGCAACGAGGAGCGGCCGGGTCTCGACGAACTCGACGCGAGCCGGGGCCGCGTGGCCGAGTCCGCGCTGCCGGGCTACGAGAGCCGCCGTCCGGCCGAGGGCCGACGCGCCGCGCAGCAGCCCTCGTTCACCGAGACCGGCTCGATGCCGCGTGTGGACCCGGCCGCCGCTCAGTACGAGACGAGGTCCATGACCCCGGTCGCCGACACGAACGGCTTCGCGGCCGCCTACCGCACCGCCACACCGGAGTCCACCGGCCAGATGCCGTACATCACCGACCAGACCTCCCGCACGAACGTGCCGATGGACATGCAGAACACGCAGGCGGTCCCCCGCGCGGACAACGGCGGCAGCACCTCGGGCAGCTGGCCGGTCCCGTCACCGCCGCCGGTCGGCGAGGCGCCCCCGTCGGCCTACGACCCGCTCCAGGACACCGGGTACAACATCCCGACGTACAACAACAATTCGGGCGCGGGCGGGTACGGCGACGGATACGTGTACCCCACCGGTGAGTCGAATGGGGCTTCCGGTACGTACAACTCTGGTGACACGTACAACAGCGGTCCCGCCACTGATCAAACGCCCAACGCGTCGTACGACTTCGACGCGCAGGGCGGCTCGGGCGAACCTTGGAACACGCCTTCCGGAGGCTATAGGTGAACGAGGCCCTGCCCGACGTCCCAGAAGTCCGCGTCGTCGGGCTTCCACAGCTCACGTCGGGCTTCGACCTTGTCGAGAGACTCGACCTGCCCATGCACCTCAAGGTGCACGGGCCGCTCGAACCCATGGGCGGGGAGCAGCTCGCGAAGCTCTCCGAGGCGATCAACCTGAAGGGGCGCGGCGGCGCGGGCTTCCCCTTCCACAAAAAGCTGCGGTCGGTCGCCGAAGCGGCGATCAAGCGCGGTGTACGGCCGGTCGTCGTCGTCAACGGCAGTGAGGACGAACCCGCCTGCCGCAAGGACACGGTGCTCATCAACCGTGCCCCGCATCTCATCCTGGACGGCGCCCTCCTGGTCGCCGAGGCCCTGGGTGCCCGCACGCTCGTGGTGGGGGTCACCCGTGAGTCGACGCAGCGCTCCATGGAGGCCGCGCTCTCGGAGCGCGGCCTGAGCAACACCCGCCGTTCGGCGCTGAAGGCGTTCGTCCAGCGCAACCCGGTCCGCATGGTCACCGGCGCCGCCGCGTCGCTGATCCGCTCGATCGACGGCGGCCCGGCGATCCCGCCCGGCCGCAAGGTCAGCGCCTCCCAGAACGGCGTCGGCGGCGCCCCGACCCTGCTCTCCAACGCCGAGACCTTCGCCCAACTCGCCATCGCCGCCCGCATCGGCCCCGAGCGCTACGGCAACACCGGCCTCTACGACGAGCCCGGCACCGTCATGCTCACGGTCTCCGGGGCGGTCGCGCGCCCCATGGTGCTCGAGGTCCCCACGGGTGTGCCGCTGCGCTACGTCCTGCAGCTGGCCGGTGCCCCGCCGGTCCCCCAGGGTGTGCTGACGGGCGGTTACCACGGCAAGTGGATCGACGCGGCGACGGTCAACGAGGCGATCGTCTCCCGCAACTCCCTGGACGCGGTGGGCGGTGCGCTCGGCGCGGGCGCCATCATGCCGATCACCCAGGAGACCTGCCCCCTGGGTGAATCGCTTCGGGTGGCCCAGTGGCTGGCCGACGAGAGCGCGGGACAGTGCGGTCCCTGCTACCTCGGTCTGCCCGCCGCCGCGCGCGGCATGGAGGACATCCTCAACGGCGGCGGCCCGGCCGCCCTGGAGGCGCTGAAGCAGGTCGCCAAGGCCGTGAAGCGGCGCGGCGCGTGCTCGCACCCGGACGGCTCCGCGATGTTCCTGGAATCGACCATCAAGGCGTTCACGGACGACCTCGCCGCCCATGTCCTCGGAAACGGCTGCGGAAGGCCCGTGGAGGGCGTTCTGCCGCTCTTCGAGGGCGGCCAGCTCCCCGCGGGCATCACGAGCGGTGCGGAGGCCGAGGACAACGGCCCCAGCCGTCAGAAGATCTACGTCGACTGGACGCTGTGCCGGGGCCACGGTCTGTGCGCGGACATCCTCCCGGAGGTCTTCGAACTCGGCGCCGACGGCTTCCCCACCGTCGCGCAGGCCCAGGTGCCGCGTTACGCGGAGGCGAAGGCGCTCCGCGCGGTGCGCCGCTGCCCGGCGCTGGCCCTGCGCCTGGAGGAGGAGACGGCACGGGACAAGGGGCCCGCGCGCAACCTGCCGGTCCTCTCTCAGGGCCGCGGCCGGCGGGCACTGGGCCGCTGAGCACACGGACGGCGGGCCGCCCTCTTCTCAAGAAGGGGCGGCCCGCCGCTCCATGAGCTGCGTCAACTCCCCCTGGACACACCGAAGGCGGGTCATCCTGTGGGATGACCCGCCTTCGACTTCTGTGGAGCTAAGGAGAATTGAACTCCTGACCTCCTGCATGCCATGCAGGCGCTCTACCAACTGAGCTATAGCCCCTTGCGGTGTGCTACCGGGTCTCCCCGGCGGCGACGCCAACATTACCGGTCGACCCGGTGCACCACCAAATCGTTTCCGTCGCCCCGTCCGTGACCGTGATCGCCGGGACCTCCTCGCGGGGTCCCGGCCCGAGTCAAGCGGTGACGAACGAATAGAACCGTTTCAAAGTGCAGTGCTCTTCGAGGAGTCGGCCGTAGATCGGCTCGCCCTCGAGTTCGCGGTACGTCTCGATCGGATCGCCTTTTATGATCAGCGCCCGCGCGCACTCCTCGCACCAGTACTGGTAGTCGGGATTCACCGGTTCCATGTCACGGACGATCGGCGTCCCACTGCCGCACCAGTCGCACTTTCGCCTGTGTGCACCCATCGATCAGCTCCAGCTGTGGCCGCAGGCCGTGCACACGTAGGAAACTCCGCCGTTGTCACCGAGGACTTGGGCCACGTGGGCGGAACCGCAGGAAGGGCAGCTCAGGCGGGTGATCGTATCTCGTATCAACGCCGCATCGAAGAGGTGGTCGACCTCCTCGATGATGCTCGCAGGCATCGCTACTCCCTCCCGTCGGGCCGCGCCCCCTTCCGGCCGTTTGATTCTGCCACGGCCGGACCAATACGGTCAGCGACGCCTCAGTACCAGTCCGGACACGGCACCCACCGCGGCCGTCCCCGCCAGCGCGAACATGCACGCCAAAAGCGCCTTCGCAGAGGTATACGCCCCCGGGGCCCCAAGTGACTCAAGCCGGTTCAAGAACAGTGTGCCGAAAACCGCGACCCCGAGCAGCTGACCCAGCTGCGCGACCGAGGAGAGCAGACCGCTGGCGTCCGCCGCGTCCTCGGGCCGCACGGTGGCCAGGGCCCGGGTCAGCGTCGGACCGAAGGCGAGCGCGAGCCCGGCCCCCACGCCGACGTACGCCACGTACAGTACGGCCCCGCCGCGATCGCCGCCTTCGAACGCCAGGCCGACTCCCAGGACGGACGGGATCGTGATCACGAACCCGAGCGGGGTCAGCGCCCGCTGCCAGGCCGCCGGCCACCTGCGCCAGGTGAGACCGACCACTCCGAAGACGACCGCCGTCGGCGCGAAGGTGAGGCCGGCGCGCAACGCGCTGAAACCGAGGCCTCCTTGGACGTGCAGGGTGAGCGCGAACAGGAAACCGCCGTTGACGGCCATGACCGCCAGGATCCGGAAGACGGCCAGCCCCATGCCGGGGTGACGAAGCACACGCGGTGCGATCAGCGGGGCGCCACCGCGCCGCGCGAGCCGGGACTCGTAGCCGCAGAACGACGCGAAGAGCGCCGCCGCCGCGGCCAGCGACAGCCAGGACCACAGCGGCCAGTCCTCCTGCTGCCCGAGCACCAGCGGCACCGTGAGCAGCGCGACGGACAGGGCGAGCAGCACCAGCCCCGGCAGATCGAGGGCCCGCGTCCGCTCGGGCTCCGACGGCCCGCCCTTCGGCAGCACGCGCCTGCCGACGAGCAGAAGTACGACGCCCACCGGCACGTTGACGAGGAACACCGGCCGCCAGCCGGTGCCGAAGAGGTCGGCGCTGACGAGGAGGCCGCCGACGATCTGCCCGGCCGCGGCGCCGACCGCGACGACCGCCGAGTACATGCTCAGCGCCCGCACCCGGGCCTCGCCGGTGAAGGTGCGCTGGATCAGGCTGAGCACCTGAGGGATCATCAGCGCCGAGCCGGAGCCCTGGACCAGCCGGAACACGATCAGCTCGGTGGAGCCTTGCGCCAGGCCGCAGGCGAGCGAGGCGGCGGTGAAGAGCGCGAGCCCGGCGAGGTGGACCCGGGCGTGGCCGAGCCGGTCGCCGAGCCGGGCGCCGGTGATCAGCAGCACCGAGTACGTGATGGTGTAGCCGGCGATCACCAGCTGCAAGTCGGCGCCGGACGCGTTGAGTTCGGTGCCGATGGTGGGGGCGGCGACGTTCACGATGAACACGTCCAGCAGCGCCATGAACATGGCCGCGAGCAGGACCGCGAGCATCGGCCCACGGCGATTGTCAGTGCCGGGGTCTTTACTGGTGGCAGGACTTGGAACGGGTGCGGAATCCGGTCCCGTCAAGGGTGTTGTCGTCATGCCGTCGAGCGTGGGGGCGCTCCGGTACGGGTGCCGAGAGCCCGCTGATGCTGGTACTGGCAGCACCTGGCAGGGGCCGGGTCGGGCGTCGAACATGGGGGATGTGACGTATGGGGGATGTGACGATGGGGACGACACAGCGCCGCCGGCCTGAGCTGGCCGCGTTTCTGCGCAGCAGGCGCGCCAGGGTGACACCGCACGACGTCGGCATGCCGCCGGGCTTCCGCCGGCGTACGCCGGGGCTGCGCCGCGAGGAGGTCGCCCAGCTCTCCGGAGTGGGCGTCACCTGGTACACGTGGCTCGAACAGGGGCGTCCGATCAACGCGTCGGCGCAGGTCCTGGACGCCGTGGCGCGCACGCTCCGGCTCGACGCGCCGGAGCGGGAGCATCTGTACCACCTGGCCGAGGTGCCGTACGCGCATCCTCCTGAAGTGCTCGCGCAGGCGGTGGGGCCGGAGATCCAGGGCATCCTCGACGCCCTCGAGCCACGCCCGGCGGTGGTCTACAACTCACGGTTCGACATCCTGGCCGCCAACTCCGTCTACCGGACCCTGGTCGGGATCGAACCGCCGTCGGACGGCTCGGTGCCCAACGCGCTGTGGAGGCTGTTCGCGGTGCCGGAGGCGGAGTCGCCGCTGATGTTCCGGGAGACCGAACTGCCGGTGATGGTGGCGATGCTGCGCTCGGCCTACGGACTGCATACCGGGGAGCCCGCCTGGGAGGAGTTCATACGCCGGCTGTCGGCGGCGAGCCCGCTCTTCATGCGGTTGTGGAGAAGCGGGGACGTAGCGGAGCCGGGGCGGCGGGTGAAGACGTTCCGGCACGAGGAGGTGGGCGAGATCCGGATGACCTCGGTGTCGTTGTCGGTCAACGGCATGCCGGAATGCCGGATCGTCGTCTACACCCCGGCCGACGAGGAGACCCGGCGGCGCACGGAGACGCTGACAGCGACGAAAAAATCCCACCCCTGAAAGGGATGGGATCTCATCGACTCGATCATGGACGACTCTCGATCCTTGACAACTCAAGAGTGTCGAACTGTGGAGCTAAGGAGAATTGAACTCCTGACCTCCTGCATGCCATGCAGGCGCTCTACCAACTGAGCTATAGCCCCTTGTGTTCTTCCCGCTCGGCGGGCGAACAAGAAGAACTTTAGCCTGCGACCTGCCGGAAAGTGAAATCCGGGGTCGGGGCCCTGGAGGGCCGCTCAGTCGTCGTCGCCGAGCACCGGTTCCGGGAGCGTGCCGGCGTTGTGTTCCAGCAGGCGCCAGCCGCGGGCGCCCTCGCCGAGCACGGACCAGCAGCAGTTGGAGAGGCCGCCGAGACTCTCCCAGTGCGGGGACTCCAGACCGAGGAGCCGTCCGATGGTGGTGCGGATCGTGCCGCCGTGGCTGACCACCACGAGGGTGCCGTCCTCGGGCAGCTTCTCGGCGTGCCGCAGCACGACGGGGGCGGCCCGGTCGGCGACCTCGGTCTCCAGTTCGCCGCCGCCGCGGCGCACCGGTTCCCCGCGCTTCCACGCGGCGTACTCCTCGCCGTGGCGGGCGATGATCTCCTCGTGCGTCAGCCCCTGCCAGACGCCCGCGTAGGTCTCCCGCAGGCCCTCGTCGTGGGTGACGTCGAGCTCGGTGAGGGCGGCCAGCTCGGCGGCCGTGTTCGCCGCCCGCTTCAGGTCGGAGGCGACGATCGCGTCGGGCTTGAGGGAGGCCAGCAGCCGGGCGGCCCTGCGGGCCTGGCCGACACCGGTCTCGGTGAGCTCGACGTCCGTGGTGCCCTGGAAGCGGCGCTCCACGTTCCAGGCGGTCTGGCCGTGCCGCCACAGGATGACGCGGCGGCCCCGGCCCGCCTTGCGGCCGTCCGCGCCGGCGCTCACCGCACCTCCCCGAACTCGGAGGCGTCCTCCTCGGCCTGCAGCTTGGCGTGCTCGGCGGCCTTGCCGCGGGTCTGCTGCGCGTCGGCGGGGAGGTCCAGCTCGGGGCAGTCCTTCCACAGCCGCTCCAGGGCGTAGAAGACGCGCTCCTCGCTGTGCTGGACGTGGACGACGATGTCGACGTAGTCGAGCAGGATCCAGCGGGCGTCACGGTCGCCCTCGCGGCGCACCGGCTTGGCGCCGAGCTCCTTGCTGAGCCGCTCCTCGATCTCGTCGACGATCGACTTGACCTGACGGTCGTTGGGAGCGGAGGCCAGCAGGAAGGCGTCCGTGATCGACAGCACGTCGCTGACGTCGTAGGCGATGATGTCGTGCGCGAGCTTGTCGGCGGCCGCCTGGGCGGCGGCGGAGATGAGCTCGATGGAGCGGTCAGTGGCGGTCACTACGCGGCTTTCGGTCGGCGGTCAACAGACCTCAAGGGTCTCACGGACCGCGGACGGCACCCCACGTGAATAACGGATCACGCCCCGGACGTCGGCCCGGACACCGGCTCCGGCCTCCGGGGCATGCTCTCCGTCACAGCCACTGCGCCTTTTCGCCACCGCGCCCTCGTCATGAGGACGACGACGGCTTGTAGTCCTCTCCGAGGACGACCGAGACGTCCGCGTTCGCGGCGACCGTGCCCTTGGTCACGGTGCTGGTGGGCAGGCCCAGGGTCTTGGCGACCTCGGTGGCGTTCTCCTTGTCGGCCGCGTCGGAGTACGTGATCTTGGACTTGGCCGAGGCCGAGGACGCCGTGCCCGCCTCCAGGAAGGTGAAGCCGCCGTTGAGGAGGACGACGCGGGCCTTCTCGGTGTCGTCCTTGACGCCGGTGGCGTTCTGGACCGCGACCCGGACCGCCGAACCCTCGTCGGGGCTCTTCGCGGTGCCGCCCAGGATGTCCTTGACGACACTGGCGGAGGCCTGCGCGGTCAGGGTGCCGTCGTTCTGGACGGGCAGCAGGGCCGTCTTGTAGGCGCCGCCCTTGGCGAGGTCGGCGAGCTTGGCGAGGAAGGTGCCGAGGTCCTTGTCGGTGAGGGGCGGGTCGAGGATCTGGGCCAGGGTCTGCACGGTGGTGGTCGCCGCCGTCGGGTCCGAGGTCAGCTGGCGCAGCACACCCTGCATGACCTGCCCGAACCGCTCCAGCTGGGTGTTCTGGGACTCGCCGGAGGCACGGTAGGTGGCGTAGGCGACGGCCATCTTGCCGCTGAGGGTCTGGTCCTTGCCCTTGTGGACGAGGGGTGCGGCACCCTTCTTCGTGGCGGCCGGGTCGGGCACGTCGGCGTTGGTGTCGATGTCGATGTTGCCGACGAGGTCGACCAGGTTCTGCAGGTAGGGGGTGTCGAGGCGCCAGGTGCCCTCGATGTCGGTGCCGAGGACCGTGTTGAGCTGGTCGACGGTCCCGGAGGTGCCGTCGTCGTCGACCGACTTGGCCAGCGTCGTCGTGTTGCCGTCGTCGTCCGTGAGGGCGAGCGAGTTCGGCAGCAGCACGGTGGTGCCCTGCTTGAGGGTGGTGTTGTCGACGAGCAGCACCGAGGAGGTGCCGCCCTTCGCGGTGTTGTGCAGGTGGACGACGATCACGTCGCGGTTCTGGGCGCCCGCGGCCGTCGTGGTGCCGGACTTCGAGGCGGGCGAGGAGACTCCGGGGAGCTTCCCGGCGTACCAGAGGTAGCCGACCCCGCCGGACACGACCAGGGCCAGGGCCACGACGAGGGCGACCATGCGGCCGCGGGCGCGGCGCTTGGCCTCCTCGCGGCGCTCGGTGCGGTTCTCGGTGAAGTTCAGCCAGTCGATGACGTCCTCGGAGTCGTCGGTCGGCTCCTCCACGAAGGCGAACTGCTCGGTGCGGTAGTCCCGTTCAGCCGCCTGAGGGGTCTTCGGGGCTTCCGTCTCCTCGGCTGGGCCGCCCTGCTGCGGGATGTAGGCGGTCTGCTCGGCGACCCGGGGCTGCTGTCCACTGGTCGCGGTCTGCCCGTAGGGGTCGTAGGCCGTCGTCGTCCCGGTGGCGTACGGGTCGTAGCCGGACTGGGGCGCCTGCCGGCTGTCGTAGGCCTGCTGGGCGCCCGTGTCGTAGTCGGGCGTCTGCTGCTGGGTGCCGGTCGCGTACGGGTCGTAGGCGTAGCCCTGCTGTTGCTGCTGCCCGTACGGGTCGTACGGCTGTTGCTGCGGGGGCTGTTGGGCCTGCTGGGCCTGGATCTGGCGGTAGACAGGCTGGTTGTACTCGTCGTAGCCGACGAGCTCGTACTGGTCGCCGCCGTACCCGGCGTCGTATCGGTCGTTCACCGGTGCCCCTCTCGGCTCACTCGCCGCGGTACAGCTCGCGCTTGTCGATATAGCGCACGACTCCGTCGGGCACCAGGTACCAGACCGGATCACCCTTGGCGACTCTCGCACGGCAGTCTGTGGAGGAGATGGCCAGCGCGGGAACCTCGACCAGCGAGACACCGCCCTCGGGGAGGCCCGGGTCGGTCAGTGTGTGGCCGGGGCGGGTGACCCCGATGAAGTGCGCGAGGGAGAACAGCTCCTCCGCGTCCCGCCAGGTGAGGATCGCGCCGAGTGCGTCGGCGCCGGTGATGAAGAAGAGGTCCGCGTCGGGGTTGAGCGCGCGCAGGTCGCGGAGGGTGTCCGTGGTGTAGGTGGGGCCGCCGCGGTCGATGTCGATACGGCTCACCGAGAACTGGGGGTTCTCGGCGGTCGCGATGACCGTCATCAGGTAGCGGTCCTCGGCGAGCGCGACCTTGCGGTCGGTCTTCTGCCAGGGCTGGCCGGTCGGGACGAACACCACCTCGTCCAGGTGGAACTGCGCGGCGACCTCACTGGCCGCCACGAGGTGTCCGTGGTGGATCGGGTCGAACGTTCCGCCCATGACGCCGAGACGGCGCTTGCCGGGGCTCGACGGGCCGTTGTTGCGCGGTCCGTTGACCATTCGGTTCTCCGTGCCGCGTGAGGTGCCGCGCGTCGTGTCGTTCGCCGGACCGGTAGGCATGTCCTGCTCTCCCATGCGTGCAGACCCTACCGGCCCGGTGTGAAGGCCCCGGGACCCGTCCGGTGGACAGAAGGGACAGACCCTAGCGGTCGCGGTTGAAGCGGGTGGTGATCCACAGCAGGAGCAGCAGGATGATGAAAGCGCTGCCACCGGTGACGATCGGCTGGAGGCTCTCGTGGTTGCCCCCGCCCTCACCCTCGGCGGCAAGAGTGACCAACTGGGCAGCAGTGCCGTGGAAGCTCATCTTCAGCAGAACCTATCCGGTGTGGGCGGGATAAAGATGTCGGCCCATGGTAAGCGGGCGCCCCGGCGGCGATCACGCCGACTCCGCCATTGGGAACGGGACTCGGATCCCGGGTGGGCGTCGGCAGGGAACTCGACGGGCGTCTCAGTCGTCCTTCTGTTTGTATCCGCGCAGCAGGAACCACGCGGTCAGGATGCAGCCGAGGAACATCACGACCAGTACGACCCTGAGCAGATCCCCCGATCCGTGCTGGGGGGCGGCGTTCGCGGCCTCTGCGAGCCAGGCGGCTGCGGAATGGGGCTCCATGCGTTGACTCCTTCGCTGTACTGCCCGTCCACGGTATCTCCGCCTAGGCTGGGCTCTGCTTCGGGGGCACTCAGCGCACACAGACGCACATGGGGGACCACATGTCCGAAGACGGCCACGAGCAGAACGCGCACGAGAACGTGCCGAGCAGGCAGCGCAGGCGCTTCCCGGGGATCTCCTCGCGCGCGTACGAGCACCCGGCGGACCGCTCCGCCCTGGTGGCGCTGCGCAAGCTGACCGGGTTCGACACGGTGTTCAAGGCGCTCAGCGGGCTGCTGCCCGAGCGCAGTCTGCGCCTGCTGTTCCTGTCCGACTCGGTGCGGGTGTCGGACCAGCAGTTCGCGCACCTCAACGACATGCTGCGGGACGCCTGTTACATCCTGGACCTGGAGAAGGTCCCGCCGATGTACGTCACCCAGGACCCGCAGCCCAACGCGATGTGCATCGGCCTGGACGAGCCGATCATCGTCGTCACCACCGGCCTGGTCGAGCTGCTCGACGAGGAGGAGATGCGGGCGGTCGTCGGCCACGAGGTGGGCCACGCGCTGTCCGGCCACTCCGTGTACCGCACGATCCTGCTGTTCCTGACCAGCCTGGCGCTGAAGGTCGCCTGGATCCCGCTGGGCAACCTCGCGATCCTGGCGATCGTGACGGCGCTGCGCGAGTGGTTCCGCAAGTCGGAGCTGTCCGCCGACCGCGCGGGTCTGCTGGTCGGCCAGGACCTGCGGGCCTCGATGCGCGGCCTGATGAAGATCGCGGGCGGCAACCACCTGCACGAGATGAACGTGGACGCGTTCCTCAAGCAGGCCGAGGAGTTCGAGTCGGGCGGCGACCTGCGCGACTCGGTCCTGAAGATCCTGAACGTGCTGCCCCGCTCCCACCCGTTCACCACGGTGCGGGCGGCCGAGCTGAAGAAGTGGGCCGAGTCCCGCGACTACCAGCGGATCATGGACGGGCACTACCCGAGGCGCAGCGAGGACAAGGACACCTCGGTCACGGACTCGTTCCGCGAGTCGGCGGCGAGCTACGCCAGCAACGTCAAGAGCTCCAAGGACCCGCTGATGAAGCTGGTCAGCGACATCGCCGGCGGCGCGGGCGACCTGGGCGGCCGGGTGCGGCGCGGCTTCGGCGGCTTCGCGGGCTCGACCCCGCAGGACGGACCGCCCACCGAATCGGCCAACGGCACCGAGCAGCCGCCGACGGACACCCCGCCGCGCGACGAGGACTGACCGGCCGGGCGGGGATACACACCGACCTCACACCTACGACGGCCGCGCACAGCCGTGGCTGAAGGATTCTCACACCTTCGGCTGTGCGCCCGTCGCCAGTGATCCGCACAGGGCCGTGGCGCTGCCCGTGGCGAACGGGTCGGTGCCGGCCGGGCCGCCCGCCTTGGCGGTCTGGCCGGCGAGCAGGGGGCGCAGATAGGTGACGGAGTCCTCGGCGCAGGACAGTGGGCCGGCCTGGACGTAGGAAGTGACGATCTGGGCCTGGTCCATGCGCAGGTCGTCGCGGTCGAAGCGGAACTGGAGCTCGCGGCGGACGGTGAACAGGGAGGCCTGGGCCTTGTCGCCGGAGCCGGTCGGCCGGAGCGCGTAGACGAAGGTTCCGTCGGCGGTGACCTCGAGGGTGGACGAGTCGACCTCGGTGGCCTGCAGGGTGCCCTGGACGCGGATCTTGCGGTCGGCCAGTTCGGCGCGTGCCGGATCGAAGCGAACCAGCCATCCGGTGGGCTCGTGCCGGCCGTCGGCGGCCGGGTGCTCGAAGCTCTGGTCGAACTGGTCGAGCTGGTCGGGGTCGACGAGGACGCGCGCGGGGCGGATCTGTCCGCCGGTGAGCACGGCCGGGTAGAGCGAGGACTCCACGATGAAGTCCTTGGCGGTGCTCAGGGCGGCCACGACCTGGCTGTCCGAGAAGTGCGCGGTGCGCCGCGCGGCCGGCAGCGGTATGCCGTCGCCGCCCACGTCGAACTGCGCCGCGGGGCTGTGCGCGAAGAGGTACTCGGCGTCGGCCGCCCCCGGCACCCTGCCCTGGGGGGACAGCGGGATGACGGTCATCCGCAGCGGCTCGGCGGGCTGCTGGGCCGTGGGGGTCGTGTAGGGGTGCCGTACGCCCATGTAGATCGCGGTGCCGAAGGCGATGGCGATCAGCATGACCAGGATCAGTGCCTGGCGGGAGAGACCGCGGCGCAGGGCCGGGCGGCGGCGGACGGCGGGGGCGTGGTCGGCCATGCGCTCCCGCGCGGAGAACTCCTGGAGGCGGGCAGCACGGACGAACGACTCGTCGAACACGACGGATCGGTACTCGTCCTCACCACCCCCGGGAGCGCCCTCGGGCGTCCCCTCGGGTGGGTCTCCTGGACCGCCCATACTTTCAGAGTAGGTCTCCGGAGCCTCAGGTAAACGCCCTGGTACACGACAAGTTCTGACAGGTTCTCACCGAGCCCGTCACAACCCGGTCAGGGCGTGCGCGGTACGGCCGACAGCGGTGGCTGGGAGTTGTCCGCGGAAACGGAGGGTGCCGCCGCCGTGCCCTGTTCCACGCCGGTGGAGGCCGGGGGCGGGACGCGGTCCCTGCTGCCCGAGGACGCGCCGCGGTAGACCGCCGAGAAGGCCAGGGCGACCATGCCGATGCCCATCACCAGGGCGAGCAGCCAGGCGACGGGGCGGTGCCAGCGGACCTGTTTGCCGTATGTGCCCGGGGCGCCGTAGCGGCCCTCGACGAGGTCGGCGTCGTCCAGGTCGTCGAGCTCCGGATCATGGCCGAAATCGCGTCCGTAGGTGTCCTCGAAGAGGTCGTCGTCGCCTCGGGGGCCTCTGCCGCGCTGGGCGCGGCGCGCCTCGGCCTCGGAGGCCTCTGCTCTCGCCTGCGCGGCGGCAAGGAGACGCTCGACTGCGGTCGGCTCGTGTACTACGGCCGCCCGTACGAAGGCCTCGTCGAAGACCACGGAGTCGAATTCTTCGTCCGACATTCCGCGGTCGTGGTCGTCGTCGGGCTCCCAGCCGTCAGGGAACGGCGTGCCCCCCACGTCCTCCGGCACCTCTCCAGAGTAGACCTGGGGGGTCAATTTGGGCAGGCGGTAGGGAAATTCATCCGCAGGGTGAGATGTCTCTCCACCCACGAGGCCCTATGCCCGGCGCATATGCCAACAGCCTCCGGTTCAGCGGCGGATGTGCCCGTCGCCGGTGACGATGTACTTGGTGCTCGTCAGTTCCGGCAGGCCCATCGGGCCCCGTGCGTGCAGCTTCTGGGTGGAGATGCCGATCTCCGCGCCGAAGCCGAACTGGCCGCCGTCGGTGAAGCGCGTGGAGGCGTTCACGGCGACCGTGGTGGAGTCGACCAGCTGGGTGAAGCGGCGGGCGGCCTGCTGGGAGGAGGTGACGATCGCCTCGGTGTGGCCGGAGCTCCACAGCCGGATGTGCTGGACGGCCTTGTCGAGCGAGTCGACGACGGCGGCGGCGATGTCGTAGGAGAGGTACTCGGTGTCCCAGTCCTCGGGGGTGGCCTCGACGACGGTGGCCGCGGACTCCTTGGCGTAGGCCAGGACGCGTTCGTCGGCGTGCACGGTGACGCCGGCCTCGGCGAGGGCGTCGAGGGCGCGGGGCAGGAACTCGGGGGCGATGTCCTGGTGGACGAGGAGGGTCTCGGCGGCGTTGCAGACGCTGGGGCGCTGGGCCTTGGAGTTGATCAGGATGTCGATGGCCATGTCGAGGTCGGCGTGGGCGTCGACGTAGACGTGGCAGTTGCCGACGCCGGTCTCGATCACGGGGACGGTCGACTCGCTGACGACGGTCTGGATCAGGGAGGCGCCGCCGCGCGGGATGAGGACGTCGACCAGGCCTCGGGCGCGCATCAGCTCGCGGACGCTCTCGCGGCTCTCGCCGGGCACCAGTTGCACTGCGTCGGCGGGCAGTCCGGCGCCGCCGACGGCGTCGCGGATGACGCGTACGAGGGCGGTGTTGGACTCGTAGGCGGAGGCGGAGCCGCGCAGCAGGACCGCGTTGCCGGACTTGAGGCAGAGGGCGGCGGCGTCGACCGTCACGTTCGGGCGGGCCTCGTAGATGATGCCGACGACGCCGAGGGGGACGCGGACCTGGCGCAGGTCGATGCCGTTGGGGAGGGTCGAGCCGCGGACGACCTCGCCGACCGGGTCGGGCAGCGCGACGACGTCCCGTACGTCGGAGGCGATGGCCCGGACGCGCTCGGGGGTGAGGGTCAGCCGGTCGATGACCGTCTCGCTGGTGCCGGCCGCGCGGGCCTTGGCGATGTCCTTGGCGTTGGCTTCGACGATTTCGCTCGTACGGACTTCCAGCGCGTCCGCGATGGCGAGCAGCGCGTCGTCCTTCTCGGCCCGGGGCAGCGGCGCGAGGTCGGCGGCGGCGGACTTGGCGCGGTAGGCGGCCCGGGTGACCGGGGACATGGAGTCGTACGGCGAGAGCGTGGTCATGAGGGAAGGGTAGTGCGCCGGGCGGAGGCGTCCACCGGCTATCCCAAACCGCGAGACAGGCGCGGAAGGGCCCGAAGACGGCTCAAAACGGATCCCGGAGGCCGGGGGTCCGAGGCCTGTGGGTCTCAGAACGGATGGACGCCGACGGGGGTCGCGGGCAGCGGGCCGTAACCCTCGGAAATGCGCTGGTGATAGGTCTCTCGGTCGATGACCTCGAGGCCGACGATCTCCCACGGCGGCAGCTTGGCGGTCTGGCGGTGCTCGCCCCACAGGCGCAGCGCGACGGCGGCGGCGTCGTGCAGGTCGCGGGCCTCTTCCCAGTAGCGGATCTCCGCGTGGTCGTTGGCGTAGCGGCTGGTCAGCAGAAAGGGGTGGTCGTGGGCGAGCTGTTCCAGGCCGCGCCGCACCTCCTTCAGCGGGGCCTCGTCGCCGGAGACGCTGAGGGTGACATGCCAGAGCCGGGGGAGGTCCTTGGGTTCCTCGCCCTCGTACCGGGCGCCGGCCGCGACGCTCGTCAGCGTGCGCTCCTCGCCGGGCGCGCGGGAGGTGGCGACACCGCGGGACGCCGCCGCCCCAGGGCGCACTCGTCTCACGACGGCCTCCTTACGCAATGGTCGAGCTGCTGTGCTCGCGCGGATGAGTCCCTGAGCAAAGTTGAGCAGGCGCGGGGCGTCCGTGTGGCACTTTTGCGGAACGTCCACCGAGGGAGGCGGACGTTTCGGTTGTTTTACGGGTGGAGGATCACCAGGTCGTCCCTGTGTACGACTTCCCTCTCGTACGACGGCCCCAGCTCCCGCGCCAGTTCCCTGGTGGAGCGGCCGATCAGCTGGGGGATCTCCTTGGCGTCGAAGTTGACGAGCCCCCGCGCGACCGCGTGTCCGGCGCCGTCCCGGAGTTCGACGGGGTCGCCCGCGCTGAACTCGCCCTCGACGGCGGCGATTCCGGCCGGCAGCAGTGACATCCGGCGCTGTACGACCGCGCGCACGGCACCGTCGTCGAGCGTCAGCGAGCCCTGGGGTGTGGACGCGTGCTGCAGCCAGAGCAGCCGGTCCGCGGAGCGCTTGCCGGTGGCGTGGAAGTACGTCCCTGTGTCGCCCCCGCTCAGCGCGTCGGTCGCGTGGACGGCGCTGGTGAGCACGACGGGGATGCCGGCGGCCGCGGCGATACGGGCCGCCTCGACCTTGGTGACCATGCCGCCGGTGCCGACGCCGGCCTTGCCCGCGCTGCCGATCTCGACGTGCGCGAGGTCCTGCGGGCCGCGCACTTCCGCTATCCGCGAGGTGCCCGGCTTGCTGGGGTCGCCGTCGTAGACGCCGTCGATGTCGGAGAGGAGGACCAGCAGGTCGGCGTGGACGAGGTGGGCGACGAGGGCGGCGAGCCGGTCGTTGTCGCCGAAGCGGATCTCGTCGGTGGCGACGGTGTCGTTCTCGTTGACGATCGGCAGGGCGCCCATGGCGAGGAGTTTGTCGAGGGTGCGGGAGGCGTTGCGGTGGTGGGAGCGGCGGCTCATGTCGTCGGAGGTCAGCAGGACCTGGCCGACTCGGATGCCGTAGCGGGCGAAGCTCGCGGTGTAGCGGGCCACGAGCAGTCCCTGGCCGACGCTGGCGGCGGCCTGCTGGCGGGCCAGGTCCTTGGGGCGGCGGCGCAGGCCCAGCGGGGCGAGGCCCGCGGCGATGGCGCCGGAGGAGACGAGGACGACCTCTCTCTCGCCTCCGCTGCGGCTCTTGGCGAGGACGTCGACGAGTGCGTCGACACGGTCGGCGTCCAGGCCGCCGGCCGCGGTGGTCAGTGAGGAGGAACCCACCTTGACGACAATCCTGCGGGCCTCGGTCACGGCCTGCCTTGCCCCTGCCACGTGCTGACTTCCCCTCGCGTAGGTACGGCTGCCCGCGCGGCAATCTACGCGAACAGGGCGGGGGCCGTGGATCGGTCCAGTCATCGGACAGCCGTCCGTGACCGTCCCGTCGGTCCGGCGAGGGACCTTCGGTGGTCACGGACGGCCGTGGGAGTCCGCCACGTTCAGGGTGTCTCAGGTGCCCTGGTCGCAGGCGTGCGGGTTCGTCCACAGGGTCTGGAACTGGTCGATATAGCGGTTGGTGACCCATCCGTCGATGACCCGCAGCATCACGTCGTTGGCCCGGTGCGCCGAATTGTCGGTGAGGTTGTAGGAGCCGACGAACACGGCCTTGCGCCACTCGCTTGCGTATTTCGCGTCGATCAGGAGCAGCTTGTTGTGGCTCCAGCCGTCGCAGCCGATCTGAATGTCGTCGACCCCGTACTTCTGGATGATGTCCTTGCCGGACTGCTCCTGGACGATGATCTTGACATCGCAGCCGAGGTTCTGGAGCCGGTTCAGCTGGGTGATGATCTCCCGCGCGTAGGTCTCGTCCTCGACCAGGCTGGACTCCATCCAGATCCGGTCGTTGCCGTCCTCGCACGCGCTGACATTGCCCAGAACGTCGGCCACCCGGTTGCTGTCGGGCTGCGGGAAGAAGTAGGCCTTCGACAGGTCGTTGCTGCCGTCGACGGTCCGGTCGGCGTCGGTGCTCCAGGTGACGCCGCCGTAGGTCCAACTGCCCGCGTACAGGCGGCGCCAGTAGTTCACGTAGGCGGAGAACAGCAGGGCGTCGTCGCGGCTGATCAGCAGGTTCTGCGCGTGCTGGGCCTGCCACGCGCCCAGGTTGCTGGAGCTCTGCAGCACCAGCTTCGTGTCGCCCTTTTTGATCACGAAGAACTTGTTGTGCATGGCGCCGTGGGCGGTGTCCATGCAGGAGTTTCCACAGGCCGTCCAGTCGATTCCCGCGGCGGTGAAGATGTTCGCGATGTTCTGACTCGACGGGCCGAGCACGATACGCACGCTCACACCGGCCTCGGCGGCCGCCGCCAGTGAATTCGCGAGCGCGGTGCCGCCGCCGTCGTCCTCCCAGTTGTAGAGCGCTACGCGAATGTAGTCGCCGGTCTCGCCCGCCTTCGCCGCGGCGGTGGTCGCGTCGATCTTGGCCTTGATCTTGGCCGCTATGAGGCGGTCCTCGATCCCGGCGCCATAGGTGAAGCAGACCTCGTAGTTGCCGGATTCCGAGCAGGTCCCGTCCAGGGCCGAGGCGGGAGGTGCCGAGATCACCGCCGCCATCATCGACAGGATGAGCAGCAGAACGATTCTGAATGAACGCCTCAAATGCTCGACTTTCCCTTTCTCCACCGATTCAGGACAGGACGCTAGAGACCCGCGACGCCGTTGATCCAGTCGAGGCTGGTGGGGACGGTGGCGGCCACCATGGGGCCGTTGCAGACTCCGCTCGAGCTGTTGTAGTAGACCCAGGAGGTCACTCCGACCTGGTAGCGCAGGCCGTCGACGAGCTTGAACTGCGGGCCGCCCGAATCTCCGGAACAGGCCATGCCGTTGCCCTTCGAGCTCTTGATGCCCCGGCCGCCGATCCAGTCCGTTTCGTCGATGTCGGTGACCTTGATCGTCGCCCGCTTGAGGTGCACGGACGCGGCACCACCGATCTTGCTCTGCGAACCCCAGCCGAAGAGGTAGTTCGTGGTGCCGACCACGGGGCTGGCGCTCGCCAGCCGGACGTGCTCGGAGTTCGCGTCACGGGTGAGATGGAGCAGGGCGATGTCGTGGTTGGCGCGCAGCTTGATGTCGTCCACCTCGATCACACCCCCGCCCTCGTTGAACTTCGTGCTCTTGACCCGCACTTGGATCTTGGAGGCGTCCTGCCCGATCCCGGTCTCCGAGAAGCAGTGCTTCGCGGTGAGGATCCACCGCTCGGCGATGATGGAGCCGCTGCAGAGCAGATTGCCCCGCCCCGAGCCCGCGTCGGAGTTGTCGTACAGGATCGCGGCGATGCCGTCGGCCGAGGCCGCCGCCTCGCCGTTCACGATCGCCGGGTCCTCGGTCACCCCGTCGCCGCTCGCGCCGATCGGCAGGGACTTGACGAGGTCGGTGTCGTCCGCCGTCGCGGCGGGCGCACCCGCTCCGAAGAGGCTCGCCCCGACGATCGCGGCGGCGGTCACGAAAGTGCGAATTCTCAAAGCTCATCCTTCGGTTGACGGGGAAAGGGAAGGCGACGCGCGGCGGTGAGCAGGCCTCAGAGGCCGGCCACCTCGTTGATCCAGTCGAGACTGGCGGGCACGCTCGCGTAGGTCTGATAGCCCTGGCAGACGCCGCCGCTGCTGGTGACCGTGGACAGCACGCCGACCTGGTAGCGCAGGCCGTCGACGAGCTTGAACTGCGGGCCGCCCGAGTCGCCGTAGCAGGCGTAGCCGTTGATCTTTGAGCTGCGGATGGCCCGACCGCCGTAGTAGTCGACGGAGTTGGCGTCGGTGACCTCGACGGTCGCGCGCTTGAGGTAGGTGGACGCGCCGCTGTAGCCGTTGGTCGAGCCCCAGCCGAAGATGTAGTTGGTGGTGCCCTCGGCCGGGTTCAGAGTCGGCAGACGCACGTACTCGGCGTTGGCCGAGCGGGTCAGATGCAGGAGCGCGATGTCGTGGCTGGTGCGCACCTTGGTGTATTCGACGTTCACCACACCGCCGCCACTCGTGCGGTTGAGGCTCTTGACCCGGACCGACAGCCGGTCCGCCGCCAGCTTCGCTCCGTCGCCCTCGATGTCGACGACGCAGTGCTTCGCGGTCAGCACCCACTCGGCGGCGACGAGCGAGGCGGAGCAGCGGAATGCACCGTCGAGGAGCAGCGCGCCCATGCCGTCGGCCGACGTGGCGGCCTCGCCGTTGACGACGGCGGGCGACTCGGTGCCACCGTCCGCAGGGGTCTGAGGAAGGGCGAGGACTTCCGCGTCGCCCGCCTCGACGGCGGCAACAGCCGGTGATGCGGCGGCTGTTGGGGCAGCGAGTGCGAGGGACGCGGCCACGGCCGTCACAACGAGGCGGATTCTCATAGCGGTTGCGTTCCGTTCGTCCGGTCGGGCCACCGGGCCGCGGCCGTTCCGGAGGTCCCGCCGGCCGGATCCCGCAGCGCCTGAATGCGTGCACATGCTCGGCTCGGCCGCTGAAAACCGGTTGAACGCGCGCTGAAACGGGGCCCGGCCGCCGCGGTCCCGGCAGCCTGCCCCACAGATGGATATCAATAGAACAGAGATCGGACGGACGGTATAGTCGAAGTAAAGTTACGGCGTCGTCGGGGTGGGCGCGCCGGGCAGCAGGGGGGAACGAGTGAATCGGGTCGAATTCCGACTTCTTGGACCTGTGGGGATTTGGTGCGAGAACCGGCCGTTGGGACATACGACCCCACAACAGTGCAGCGTTCTGTCGGCACTGCTCCTCAATGCCAACCAGGTCGTCCCCATGGAGAACATGGTGCGTGCGTTATGGGGGGAGAATCCGACCGATTCCGCCCGTAATGCCGTTCAGGGATATGTGTCGAAGCTCAGACGCATCCTGGCTCCTTTTCCCGACTCCGAGATAGCCACGAGCCCGCAGGGATATGTGCTGAGAACGGACAAGGAGCGGATCGACCTCCACCGTTTCCGGCGCCTGGTCGACCTGGCCAGGAACGCCGACGCGGTGCGGGCGAGCGAACTCCTGGGCGAGGCACTCGAGTTGTGGCACGGACCGCCGCTCTCGGGCGTGGCGGGCCAGTGGCTGCCGTCCACGGCCGGCGCCTATCTGGAGGAGGAGCGGCTCTCCGCCCTCGAGGAGCACGCCGCGGCCGTCCTCGAAGCCGGCCGGGCGCGCGACACGATCAGAGAACTGACGTCACTTGTCGTCGAGCATCCCCTTCGTGAGCGCGCGGCGAGCCTGCTCATGACGGCACTGCACAGATCGGGCAGACGCGGTGACGCGTTGACCGTGTTCCGCGACACCCGGCGTCACCTGGTGCAGGAACTGGGCGTCGAGCCGGGAAGCATCCTGCGCGATACCCATCAGGAGGTCCTGAGCGACCGGGCGCACCGTCCGCAAGGATCCGTCACACCGCTGCCCGACGCCGTGAGGTGACCGCGCGGGACAGCAGCACCCGGCGCGCCTTCCGCGCCACCCGCCGCAGGAACGCACCCGCCGCCCCCTCCCGGTACCCCTCGACCTTGCGGGCCTCCCGCGGCTCGGCGAGATAGAGGGAGTCGGGCAGGCCCACCTCGGCGGAGCGGAAGTGCGGATACGCCAGGTACACCCGGCGACCCCCCTTCTCCAGAACCGCCTCCGGGCGTTTCTTCGACTTGACGAACTCGACCACGTCCAGCAGGAGTTCGGGGCGTTCCTGCGCCACCAAATGCAGCCGCAGCCGCTCGTCGACCTTGAGGCGGACGGCGACCTCGTCCGTCCAGTGGGCGGCCATCAGCGGCTTGGCCAGCTCGAACTTGTGGCGCCGTACCTGCTCGCTGTCCGCCAGGTACTTCGGCCCGAACTGCGGGAGCAGGGTCACCAGGAACGGGCGGAGCATCAACTTGTCGCGCTCCACGCCCGGCGGGACCATCTCCGCGATGAGGTTCATCAACGCGCGCGCGGAGTCGAAGCGCAGAGTGTAACTCCCGCTCTTCGTCACGTGTTTGCCGTCGTCGCGGCCCACCAGGTAGTAGCAGACGTGGTCGGCGATCACGGAGACGCCGTCGGCCCGCAGATAGGCCTCCATCGTGAACAGCGCGTCCTCGCCGGTGAACAGCGACTCGTCGAACCGCATGCTGTGCCGATCCAGCAGCGCCCGCCGGAACAGCTTCTGGGCGCTCAGCGTGAACTTGATGTTGGAGTGGAAGACGTCGGTGCGCTCCAGCGTCTCGACCCAGGCGGCCTTGGGCGGGACGCGGTTGATGCCCTCGACCTTGCCGAGCACCACGTCGGTGCCGTTGCGGTCGGCCATCGCGACCATGCGCTCCAGGGCCTCGGGGGCGAGCCGGTCGTCGGCGTCGAGGAAGAAGACGTAGCGCCCGGTCGCCTTGCCGAGGCCGACGTTGCGCGGGGAGCTGGGGCCGCCGGAGTTCTCCTGGCGGATCACCGTGACGTGGGTCGCGGCGCGGGCGGCGAACTGCTCCAGGTACTCCCCCGTGCCGTCCGTCGAGCCGTCGTCGACGGCGACGACCTCGATCCGGGCCGGGTCCAGGGTCTGCGCCTCGACCGAGCGCAGGCACTCGACGAGGTACGGCATCGCCTCGTACGCCCCGATGACCACGGTCACATCAGGCTGCGTCATGGTCACGCGCTCCCCTTTGTCCATTGAATCGCCATCTGGAAGACGGCCGACCGTGTGGAACGGTTGTCCTCCGTCAGCAGGGGATACGCAAAAGAGCCCGGTTTTCGAGGATCACTCCTCAAGAACCGGGCTCTTCTTGACCAAATTCTGACTCGGTCGGGTCAGCCGGCCGTGGGATCGGCCGACAGCTGGGCCTCCGTCGGGCTCGCCGCGTCACCCGTCGCCGCCGACCGCTCCTGACCCACGTTGCGGGCCTCCGACTTGAGCGCCAGGTCCCGTACCGCGGTGTTGAACTGCTCGATGGACGTGGGCTCGTCCGGGCCGAGCAGGTACTCCTTGAGTTCCTTGCGGTCCTCGGCCAGCGGGTCGGCGTCCGGGGCGCGGACCGCCGCCAGCAGCTCGCCCAGTTCGGCGGCCTTGTTGGAGAGGATCACGGCCGCGCGCACCGCGGTGTTCTGCCGCTTGAACTCCTCGACGCCCAGCTGCGCGGAGTCCGTGACCGCGTACGGCTTGCCGCTCGCGATGAAGTCGGAGACCACGCTGGAGATGTCGGAGACCATCGCGTCGGACACGTTGAAGCAGTCGTACAGGCGCGGTTCGGCGCCGGAGATGACCCGGTGCTCGAAGGTGCCGAAGGACTGCCAGTACGCGTCGTTCCACTCGGCGCGCAGCCGGGCGATCTCCTCGTACTTGGCCAGGTCGACCACGCCGTCGCGGGTGAGCTCGGCCTCGTCGCCCTTGTCGGCGGCGCCGCCGGTCAGCTCGGTGATCCGGGCCTCGATGCGCGCCATGTCGGCCTTGGCCTTGCTCTGCGCGGCGGCGTCGGCCTGGAAGCGCGGGTCGGTCGCGCGCTGGGCGGCGGCCTTCTCCACCAGGGCGGTGACCTTGCGGTGCGCGGAGCCGGCCGCGGAGCTGACGGTGCCGGTGAAGGGGTGCGGCTTGTACAGGACCCGGACCGGCGGGTCGGCCTTGAGCAGCTTCTTCACGATGTTCTCGCCGGCCAGCAGCAGGGACGTGTTGCCGGGGTCGTTGTCCCAGCCCTCCCAGGTCGGCGCGTACAGGACGGTCGGGATACGGCCCTCGGGCACGCCCTGCCAGGTCCGGATGGGGGCGAGCTGCGGGCGGCCGACCTCGACGATGTCGTCGTCGCGGACACCGACGTCGGCGATGGCGTAGCGGTCGCGGCCCGCGCGGCCGGCGGTCCACACCTCGTCGTAGACCTTGCTGAACGGGTTGACGCTGGCCAGCTTGTCGCTGTCGCCGTGGCCGATGAAGACGTGCTTCATGGTGGGGACGCGCAGCAGGTGGATGTTCTTGCCGACGTTGGCCGCGTAGAGCGCGACGCGCACGCTGGAGAGGTCCATGTTCATCAGGTGCACGCCGCCGGGGACGCAGATGACGGGGACCTTGGTGGGGGCGAGGTTCTGCAGTATGACGCGCTCGCGGAGCAGGACCAGGGGCCGCGACTCCAGCTGCTCCATGGTCTCCAGCCACATGTTGACCTGGTACGCCGAGTCCTTGGAGCCGGAGAAGCAGAGCACGGTCTGCGGCTGGTACTCGTGCAGCCAGTCGTCGACGGCCTCGAGGATGACCTCGGCGGTCGGCGGGATCTTCGTACCCCGTATGTACGGGACGAGCGCGAGGACGTAGAGGGTGCCGAGGAACAGGGTGACGCCGATGCCGATGAAGGCGGCGACGGCCGAGTTCAGCTGGGCCGAGATCAGCAGGCCCACGACGGCGAACAGGTCGAGGTGGAGCATCTTCTCGGCGGAGCGCTCCAGCAGGCCGAACGGCGGGGCGTCCGGGATGTTGATGCGCGAGCCGAGGTCGACGTTGCGGGTGGCGACCGGCATCCGGCGGCGGTTGCGGATCAGCGTGACGACCGCGCCGTGCGGGGCCTGAAGGCCGTAGAACGCGATGAAGCAGGCGATCGCGCCGTAGAAGATCAGGTGGTCCGAGAGGTCCATGCGGGCCAGCAGCAGGATCAGCAGGAGCTGGCGGATCAGGAAGCGGATCGAGATGCCCGCTCGGACCTTGCTGAGGCGGTTGACCAGGTAGCTGGCCTGGCGGTGCAGATAGTGGTCGGCGACGTAGGTCACGACGGCCGCGGCCGCGAAGGCCGGGACACTCGGGATGAGCGCGGCCAGCATGAGCGCGGGGAAGCCCAGCATCATGAGGACGGCCGCGGCGAGCTCGGCCGCGCTGCCCACCCGGGCGACGCGGATGGCGGTGGAAATCACTGATAAACCTGCTCTTAGGGGTTTTGAGTAATTTACCGGGATCTCAGAGTCAGGCTTTATTAAACGCCGTCCTGGACGTCCAGCACCGAGGCGAGGGCGGCCTCGAAGCCGGAGGCCTTGGCCGCGCCGGCCGTCGGGTCCTGCTGGCGGACGTCGATGACGTGGCCGGTCAGCTCGGACAGCAGCACGTCGAGGGAGGTGCGGGCCACGGCCTCGGAGGAGAGCAGCGTGCCCGAGGGCTCCTGGCCGAAGGCCTTGGTGCGCATCGGGGTGGCGGTGCGCTCCGGGTTGATGCAGTTCACGCGGATGCCGTCGCCGGCCCACTCGTCGGACAGGGCCTGCGTGAGGTTGACCATCGCGGCCTTGGTCGAGGAGTACAGGCTGTACTCGGCGCGGCCCCGGGTGTAGCTGCTGGAGGTGTACAGCAGCAGCTGGCCCTTGGTCTCGGCGAGGTACTTGTACGCGGAACGGGCGATCTGCACGGGCGCCAGGTAGTTGACCTTCAGCGCTTCCTCGATGGTCGCGTTGTCCGTCTCGGCCAGCTTGCCGATGCGCAGCACGCCCGCGGTGTTGATGACGTGGTCGATGCGCCCGGTCTCGGCGTAGGCCTTGGACAGCGCGTCGTCGACCTCCTCCGGGTTCTCGACGTGCGTGCCGGTGGTGGAGCGGCCCAGCGCGTACACCGTGGCGCCGTAGCCCTCGGCGAGCTCGGCGATGTCCTTGCCGATGCCGTAGGAGCCGCCGAAGACGACCAGCGTCTTGCCGGTGAGCAGCTCGCGGTAGGCGGCCTCGTCGACCTGCTCGGGGGCGGCCGTGGAGGCGAGCTGGAAGAGCTTGTCGGCGATGAAGACGTCGACGGGCTGGGTGACCTTCATGTTGTACTCGTCGCCCGCGACGACGTGGATCGGCACGTCCGGCAGGTACTTGAGTACGACGGAACAGTCGTCGGTGGCCTGGAAGTTCGGGTCCCCGGCGGCGACCTCGTAGGCGCGGCGGATCGTGGACAGCTTGAACGCCTGGGGCGTCTGGCCGCGGCGCAGCCGGGAGCGGTCGGGGATCTCGGTGATGAACTCGCCGTCGTCGCCGTGCGTGCGGGTCACGATGATGGTGTCCGCGGAGGGGATGGCCACGTCGACGGCCTGGAAGCGCTCCAGGGCGATCACGCAGTCGTCGATCACGCGCTGCGAGAGCAGGGGGCGCACGGCGTCGTGGAAGAGGACGTTGGCGTCCTCGCCCTCGGCCAGGCCCTCACTGAGCGCCTCGATCGCGCGCTCGGTGGTCTCGTTGCGCGTGGAGCCGCCCTCGATGATCCGGGTGACCTTCTTGAAACCGGCCTTGGCGACGATCTTCTCGACGTCGGGGACATAGCCCGGCGCCATCAGAACGATGATGTCGTCGATCGACTCGGCGTTCTCGAAAGTGGTCAGGGTGTGCTCGATGACTGCCTTGCCGGCGATCTTCAGCAGCTGCTTGGGGATCGAGAGACCCACGCGCTGGCCGGTACCGCCGGCCAGGATCACTGCGGTGGTGCGGGGCTTGGCTATGTGCGACACAGGCGACCTTGACCTACCTCGGGACAACGGGGGAACTGGCAAATGGTCCCACTCACGGTAACCGCAGTGCAAGGCGAGTGACCTCCGCCGCATATGTGAGCGACACCTGTCATTCATCTTGCACTGCTGGTGACCGCGCGACGACACCCCTCAGCGGCGCCGCAGCTTCTTCAGACAGCGGTGACCGAGAACGCGTACGAGTTCCTTCGACGACGTCTGGTGGACCGTCCGCGCCTTCGCCGGAGCGGTGTGCCGCACCGGTGCGGCGGCCACCGCCGCGAGCGCCCCGTACAGCGCCTGCGCGGCCACCTCGGGCGCGATCCGCGGCGCCGCGGGCACCTGCTCCGAAGCCGTCGGTACGGCCGACAGGAGCGCGGTGTCGCCGACGATCCGTACGCCCGTGGCGGCGATGGTGCCGGCCATCTCGGCGCCGATCGTGCCCGCCGCCTCGACGGCCCACCGGGGCGTGGTGATCTTCACGTCCTGCGGGGTCGGGCTGCACGAATTCTTCATATGCATGACGGCGCCGTTGCGCACGAGCTTGGAATACAGCTCGTCGGGGAGGCCATTGCCGCGGAATTCCACATTGAGTTTCCGCAGCATTTCGGTCTCGGCGAGGGTAAGAGAGCGGTTCGCCGCGTCCGGGACCGGCCGCAGCAGATTCGCGGGCAGTCCGAGCAGTGCCTCGAAGGTGCGCAGCAGCCCGTCCCGGTCGCCGTCGTCGACCACGACGACCGTGACCCGCTCGGGGCCCACGGCCCGGGTCCAGCGCTCCACCAGCCGGTCGTGGCGGTGCCGGCGCCAGAAGCTGGGGTTGGGCTGCTCGTAGGGCGCCTTGCGGAGCATGTGCTCCAGCCAGTTGTCGTAGCCCATGCGCAGGCCGTTCTGCACGTACTGCTGCCACTGCGAGGGCATGATCTTCGCCAGCGGGCGCAGGGTGACCAGGATGTGCACGCGCTCGCCGCCGAGCTGCTCCACGATCCGGGCGATCGTCTCGTCGTCCTCGGCGTCGGCGAAGAACTCGCTGCTGATCACCGAGGTGCGGTCGCCGGTCGCGCGCACGGCGTCGAGGAGACGCGTCCAGTGCTTGTCGGTGGGCACGGTGTCGCCCATCATCGCGGGCCGGGCGCAGGCGGCGAGGGCCGCTTCCATCGGGTGTCTGCTGTGCGCGGGGAAGTCGACGCCGTGCGCGGGCATCGTGTCCTTCGCGGCGAACAGCGCGCCCTGGATGGCGGTGGTCCCGGTCTTGTGCGGGCCGATGTGCAGCAGCCGGGTCCCGGAGGGCAGCGCTTCCTTAATACAGTCCGTCTCCATGGTTAATGGAAGGTAAGAGTTGTTCCTGAGTTTGACCTGAGAGGAGCCTGGGACACAGATGAGTCCCAGGCTCCGGTTACACAGGCTTCACAGAACTCAGACCACCCGGACGCCGGGATCGCCCGACTCCACCCGGAGTGCGGCGTACGTGCTCGGCGTGGCCGTCGGCTTCAGCACGGTGTCCACGACCCGCACCTGCGCGTCGATGCCGTCCCGCCGGATGTCGAACAGGTGGTAGCCGCGGTGGGCGTCGATCACCTTCCAGTGCGGGTTGTCGGCCATCAGCGGGTCCCACTGGGCGTGGAAGGCGGCCTGGTCCTGGTCGCCGTTGCTGGAGATGGACGTCCCCACGAACTCGGCGCCGACGACGTCGGAGTCCGGGTCGGCGAAGTCCTCCTTCAGGTCGCTGATCATCGTCAGGTGCCGGTCGCCGCTGAGCACCACGGGGTTGCGGACGCTCTTGAAGTCCTCCAGCAGGGCGTTGCGTTCGACCTGGTAGCCGTCCCAGGCGTCGTAGAACCACTGCTTGCCCGCGCCGAGCAGGATGTCCGTCTCGGCCATCATGATCTGCGAGGCGACGACGTTCCAGCGGGCGGGCGAGTGGCGCAGCCCCTTCAGCAGCCACGCCTTCTGCTCGGCGCCCATCATCGTCATCGACGGGTCCTCGGCACCGGCCTGCGTGGTGGCCTGGTCGCTGCGGAACTGCCGGGTGTCCAGCACGTTGAGCCGCATCAGGCGGCCGAATTCGAGGCGCCGGTACATCTGGATGTGCGGCCCGTTCGGCACGGCGCCCGCGCGCACCGGCATGTGCTCGTAGTACGCCTGGAAGGCCGCCGTCAGCCGCGCCACGAACGCGTCGTGCGACTGCTTGTCGGGGTCCTGCGGAACCTCCCCCGCCCAGTCGTTGTCCACCTCGTGGTCGTCGAAGGTCACCACCCAGGGGGTGTTGGCGTGCATCGCCAGCAGGTCGGGGTCGCTGCGGTACTGCGCGTACCGGTTGCGGTACTGCACCAGGCTGTACGGCTCCCCCGTCCCCTCGTGCCGGCGCGGCCCCGCGCTCGACGGCGCCGACTCGTAGATGTAGTCGCCGACGAAGAGCACGAAGTCGGGGTCCTGGGCCAGCATGTCGGCGTACGGCGTGAAGTAGCCGTTCTGCCAGTTCTGGCAGGAGGCGAGCGCGACGCGCAGCCGGCCGCGGGAGCTGTCCGGGTGCGGCGCGGTGCGGGTGCGGCCGGTGGCGGAGAGCTGACCGCTGGCGCGGAAGCGGTACCAGTAGTCACGGCCCGGGCGCAGCCCCCGTACATCCACGTGAACGCTGTGCCCGTACTCGGGCCGCGCGGGCGCGACTCCGCGGCGCACGTGCTTTCTGAAGCGGTCGTCCTCCGCGATCTCCCACTCCACGGGGACCACTTGGTCCGGCATACCGCCGCCGTTCAGCGGGTCCGGGGCGAGCCGCGTCCACAGCACGATGCCGTCGGGCAGCGGGTCGCCGGAGGAGATGCCGAGGCTGAACACACCGTCGGGCAGCGGGGTTTCGGCTGCCCGCGCGGAGGTCGGCAGCCACAACTGGGCGGAGGCGGCGGCCCCGAGCACCGCCGCGCCGGCCGCGAGAAAACGTCGTCGATCGGGTGATACGGCTCCGGTCATCGTGAACTCCCTTGCGACGTTGGCCTCTTGGGTCACTTGGAAGCCTCACAGTGCGCGGAGTCCCGCCTGTTGAACAGTACGTATCGCGTCCATGACAAATGAGCACACAGCAAGAGACCCGTTGCTCGAAGAGCAACGGGTCTCAGCCAGTTCGGGTTACGCCGGACAAACGATCTTCACCCTTGACGGGCGATCAGCGCGCCCGTCCACCTCAGAAGGGCTTGAACTCCTCGAACTCCTGCGCCGCCTCGTCCCGCTCGGCCTGCTTGTCCCGGCGCCGCTGCGTCGCGGGCCGCGGCTCGTCGAGCCGGTGGTCCTCACCACGCCGGCCCAGCATCTCGGCACCGGCCATGACGGTCGGCTCCCAGTCGAAGACGACCGCGTTGTCCTCGGGACCGATCGCGACGCCGTCACCGGAGCGGGCGCCCGCCTTCATCAACTCCGCCTCCACACCGAGGCGGTTGAGCCGGTCGGCGAGATAGCCGACGGCCTCGTCGTTGTTGAAGTCGGTCTGGCGCACCCAGCGTTCGGGCTTCTCGCCACGCACACGGAAGAGACCGTCCTCCTCCAGTACGACGGTGAAACCGCTGTCGTCGACCGCCTTCGGGCGGATGACGATCCGGGTCGCCTCCTCCTTCGGCTTCGCGGCCCGCGACGCGGCGACGAACTCCGCGATGGCGAAGGACAGTTCACGCAGACCCGTGTGCGCGACCGCGGACACCTCGAAGACGCGGTAGCCGCGTGCCTCCAGGTCGGGGCGCACCATCTCGGCGAGGTCCTTGCCGTCCGGTACGTCGATCTTGTTCAGGACGACCATGCGCGGCCGGTTGCCGAGGCCGCCGTACTGCTTCAGCTCCTCCTCGATCATGTCGAGATCGGAGATCGGGTCGCGCTCGGACTCCAGCGTCGCGGTGTCCAGGACGTGCACGAGGACACTGCACCGCTCGACATGGCGCAGGAACTCGAGGCCCAGGCCCTTGCCCTGGCTGGCGCCGGGGATGAGGCCGGGGACGTCGGCGATCGTGTAGACCGTCTCGCCGGCCGTGACGACGCCCAGGTTCGGGACCAGGGTCGTGAAGGGGTAGTCGGCGATCTTCGGCTTGGCCGCGCTCAGCACGGAGATCAGCGAGGACTTGCCGGCGCTCGGGTAGCCCACGAGAGCGACGTCGGCGACCGTCTTCAGCTCCAGGACGATGTCCTGGAGGTCACCGGGCACGCCGAGCAGCGCGAAGCCGGGGGCCTTGCGGCGGGCGCTCGCGAGAGCCGCGTTGCCGAGACCGCCGCGGCCGCCCTGCGCGGCGATGTACGAGGTGCCGTGGCCGACCAGGTCGGCGAGCACGTTGCCCGCGCCGTCGAGCACGACCGTGCCGTCCGGCACCGGCAGGACCAGGTCCTGGCCGTCCTTGCCGGAGCGGTTGCCGCCCTCGCCGGGCTTGCCGTTGGTGGCCTTGCGGTGCGGGGAGTGGTGGTAGTCCAGCAGCGTGGTCACGGACTGGTCGACGATGAGGATGACGTCACCGCCCCTCCCGCCGTTGCCGCCGTCCGGGCCGCCGAGCGGCTTGAACTTCTCACGGTGGACGGAGGCACAGCCGTGGCCTCCGTTACCCGCGGCGACATGCAGCTCGACGCGGTCCACGAAGGTGGTCATGGGATGTGCCTCCAGTTACTTACGGGGTGTCTTTGTACTAACACGCGAAAGGCGGACCCGCTTCCCACCAGGGGAAGTGAGGTCCGCCTCGCGAAAGCTTCCGATCAGGCGACCGGAACGATGTTCACGACCTTGCGGCCACGGTGGGTACCGAACTCCACCGCACCGGCGTTCAGCGCGAACAGCGTGTCGTCGCCGCCACGGCCGACGCCCGAACCGGGGTGGAAGTGGGTGCCGCGCTGGCGGACCAGGATCTCACCCGCGTTGACGACCTGACCGCCGAAGCGCTTCACGCCGAGCCGCTGGGCATTGGAGTCGCGACCGTTCCGGGTGGACGATGCGCCCTTCTTGTGTGCCATCTCTCCTCAGTCCCTTACTTCGCAGCCGCGGGGATCTCAGTGACCTTGATCGCCGTGTACTGCTGGCGGTGGCCCTGACGACGGCGGTAACCGGTCTTGTTCTTGTAGCGAAGGATGTCGATCTTGACGCCCTTGTGGTGGTCCACGACCTCGGCCTGGACCTTGATGCCGGCCAGGACCCACGGGTCGCTGGTCACAGCGTCGCCGTCGACAACGAGCAGGGTCGAGAGCTCGACCGTGTCGCCAACCTTGGCAGTGGAAATCTTGTCAACCTCAACGATGTCGCCGACAGCAACCTTGTGCTGGCGACCACCGCTGCGCACGATGGCGTACACGCGGATCTCACTCTCTCGCTCGGGAACGGCACCCCCGCAGTCCAGCCGCCCTGCAGAGCAGACGGCCTCTCCCGGTGGAACACACCCGGGAGGAAGAGGTTTACGGGGATGTGGCGTGTCACCAGTGGACACGCCGACAGTCAAGGTTACGGGGCCGCGGCCGAACGGGTCAAACCGGGCCCGTGGGGAGTGCGACCGGTCACACGGACCGGCCGCACCCGCCCTGGGTTCAGCCCTCGTCGGTGGAGGCGGTGACGGAGGACGGGCTCGTCTGCTCCGCCGCCGCGGTCTTCTTCGACGTGGTCTTGGCGGCCTTCTTGGCCGTCGTCTTCTTCGCGGCCGTCTTCTTGGCCGCGGTCTTGGTGGCCGCCGCCTTCTTGGCGACCGCCTTCTTCGCCGGGGCCTTCTTGGCGGCCTTGCGCGCGGCCGTCTTCTTGGCCGGAGCCTCGACGCCGGCCTCGGCCTCGGTCGCGGCTGCCTCCACCACGGTCGACGGCACGACCACGACGGCCGCCTCCTCCGACGCGGTGGGCGCGGTCGCCTTGCGCACGGCACGACGCCTCGGGCGGGCCGGAGCCGCGCTCTCGGCGGGCGCCTCCGGCTGCTCGGCCCGGACGGCCGGCGCGGGCGTCTCGACGACGACCGGCGCGGCGGCCTCGGTGACCGTCACCACGGCGGCCTCCTCGGACCCCGCCGGAGACCCGGCGGGCGCGGTGGCCTTACGGGTCGCACGACGGCGCGTACGCCCCTTGGGCGCGGCGTCGTCGACAGCCGCCGGAGCCTCGACCGCGGGCGCCTCGACGACCGGGTCCTCCACGGCGACGGGCTCGGCCTGCGCGACGGCGACCGGCTCGGCCTCCTCGCGCACCTCACGCGTCTCGTGGACCTCACGCGGCTGCCGCGACTCGCGGGACTCCGCCCTCGGCGCACCGGCCGGAGCCGACGCCCGCCGGCTCGTCCGGCGCCGCGAACGCCCACGGGTGGCCGCGGCCTCCGCCTCGGCCGCGCTGCTGTACAGGTCCTCGTCGGGCCTGAACTCGGTCTCGGCGAACGGCACCGGCATGGCGACCTCGGCCGCCACCTCCGCCTCGGTCTCGACCTCGTCAGCGTCGTGATCGTGCTCGTGCGTCTCGTGGCCGTCGTGCGTGTCGTGGGCGTCCTGCCCGTCGCCGCCACGTCCGCGCCGCTTGCGCTTGCCGCCGCCACCGACCGAGGTCGGCTGCTCCATGTGCACGATGACACCGCGGCCGTTGCAGTGGACGCAGGTCTCGGAGAAGGACTCCAACAGGCCCTGTCCGACGCGCTTGCGGGTCATCTGCACGAGACCGAGCGAGGTGACCTCGGCCACCTGGTGCTTCGTACGGTCGCGGCCCAGGCACTCCAGCAGGCGCCGCAGCACCAGGTCCCGGTTGGACTCCAGCACCATGTCGATGAAGTCGATGACGACGATGCCGCCCAGGTCGCGCAGCCGCAGCTGGCGCACGATCTCCTCGGCCGCCTCCAGGTTGTTCCTGGTCACGGTCTCTTCGAGGTTGCCGCCCTGACCGGTGAACTTGCCGGTGTTGACGTCGATCACGATCATCGCTTCGGTCTTGTCGATGACCAGCGAACCGCCGCTCGGCAGCCAGACCTTGCGGTCCAGCGCCTTCATCAGCTGCTCGTCGATGCGGTACGTCGCGAAGACGTCGACCTCGGAGGTCCACTTGGACAGCCGGTCGGCGAGGTCGGGGGCGACGTGCGAGACATAGCCGTGGATGGTGTCCCACGCCTCGTCACCGCTGACGATGACCTTGGTGAAGTCCTCGTTGAAGATGTCGCGCACGACGCGGACGGTCATGTCCGGCTCGCCGTACAGCAGCGACGGGGCGTTCGAACCGCCGCCGCCCTTCGCCTTCTTCTGGATGTCCTCCCACTGCGCCTGCAGCCGCTCGACGTCACGGCTCAGCTCGTCCTCGCTCGCGCCCTCGGCGGCGGTGCGCACGATGACGCCCGCGTCCTCGGGGACGATCTTCTTGAGGATGGTCTTCAGCCGGGCCCGCTCGGTGTCGGGCAGCTTGCGGCTGATGCCGGTCATCGAGCCCTCGGGGACGTACACGAGGTAGCGGCCCGGGAGGGAGACCTGGCTGGTCAGACGCGCACCCTTGTGCCCGATCGGGTCCTTGGTGACCTGCACGAGGACCGACTGGCCCGACTTCAGGGCGGACTCGATGCGGCGCGGCCCGTTGGCCATGCCGAGCGCCTCGAAGTTGACCTCACCGGCGTACAGGACGGCGTTGCGCCCCTTGCCGATGTCGATGAACGCGGCCTCCATGGAGGGCAGCACGTTCTGGACCTTGCCCAGGTAGACGTTGCCGACGTACGAGGTCGACTGCTCCTTGTTGACGTAGTGCTCGACGAGCACGCCGTCCTCCAGGACGCCGATCTGCGTGCGCTCACCGGTCTGCCGGACGACCATCACGCGCTCGACGGCCTCGCGGCGGGCCAGGAACTCCGCCTCGGTGATGATCGGGACGCGGCGGCGGCCCTGCTCGCGGCCTTCGCGGCGGCGCTGCTTCTTGGCCTCGAGACGCGTGGAGCCCTTGATGGACTGCACCTCGTCGCTGGGGTGGTCGTCCTTCTTGGCGCGCGGCTCGCGGACCTTGACGACGGTGCGCTCGGGGTCGTCCGACGACGAGGCCGACTCGCTCTCGCCGCCCGAGTCACCGGCGCGACGACGACGGCGGCGCCGGCGACGGCTGCTGCTCGATCCGGAGCCGCCCTGGTCCTCGTCCGCCTCCTCGGCGTCCTCCTCGACCTGCTCGGCGGTGTCCTCGGCGTCTTCGGCGGCCTGCTCGGCGGCGTACTCCTCGCCGTCCTCGGACTCGTCCTCACCGGTGGCGGACTCGCCGCGGCGACGGCGACGGCCACCGCGCCGACGACGGCGGCGCGAACCGGTCTCCTCGGTCTCGTCACCGTCGGCGGAGTCCTCGGCGGCCTCGTCGGCCTCCTCCGGCTCCTCCTCGACCACGGCGGTCTCGACGACGGCCGCGGCGACGGGCTCGGCCTCGAAGGCGGCACCCCGGCGACGGCGCCGACGACGCCCGCCGGTCTCTTCCTCGACGACTTCCACGGCCACGGGCTCGGCGACGACGACCTCTTCCTCGTCGTCCTCCACGGCCTCGGCGGCAGCGGCTGCGGCGCGCTCCGGCGTCTGGAACATCGGCTCGGTGAAGACGGGCGCGCGGAACACGGCCACGGCGGGGCGCGCGGGCCGGCGCGGCCCCTCGTCCTCCTCGGCGGCGTTGCCGTTCTTGGGCGCGGGCGCGGAGAACCCGCCGGCCGCGGTCCGCACGACCCGGCGCCGGCGACGCGGCCCGGAGTCCTCGGCGGGAGCGTCGGCGGTGGTGTTCTGCTCCGCGGCGTCCGCGGCGGTCTCGTCGTTCACAGGGGCCTCCTCGCCCACGGGCGTCCCGGCAGGCGCGGACACACGGCGCGTGGCGCGACGACGGCTCCTGCGCGGCGCGGCATCCTCTTCGGACGCGGCCGGCGCGGCACCTTCGGTCACTTCGGTTGCGGCGGCGGCAGCAGGCGCTGCGCTCGCTTCAGTCTCTTCGGCGGCTTCGGCCACTTCGGTGTTCTCGACGGCCCCGGCCGCCTGCGGCGCACCGGCGGGCGCGGAGGCGCGCCGGGTCGCACGACGGCGCGTACGCCCGGCGGGCGCCGCCTCTTCCACCGGAGCTTCGGCAGCTGCGGCTTCCTCGACGACGGCGGGCGCGGCAGGCTCCTCCGCCTGCTCCACCACGGTCTCGGGGACGACGGCCTCGGGCGCGGTCACCTTGCGCGTGGCCCGACGGCGGGTACGGCGCGGGGCCGCGTCCTCCTCGGACACGACGGGCGCGGCCTCTTCCGCCACGGTGGTCTCTTCGGGCGCGACAGCGGCAACAGCCGGCACCACGATCTCCGCCGCCTCGGGCACCGCACTCGCCTCGGGCGCACCGGCGGGCGCGGACACCCTCCGGGTCGCACGACGGCGCGTACGCCCGGCGGGCGCGGCCTCTTCCACGGCTTCTGCGACGACGGGCGCCTCTGGGGTCACCGCGGTGACCTCGACGACGCTCTCGTCGCTTTCGTTCTTCTCGTCGCTCACCTCGGCCGGTATGGCCGGAGTGCCGCTTTCGACCGCGCCCTCGGGGGCGGTCGGCGGTCCCGCCGGGCGAGACGCGGCGCGGCGCCTGCGGCGCGGCGGCAGCGTGTCGCTGGGGGTGTTCGGTTCGGAACCCTCGATGGGTTCGGTCGGTTCGAGCATGCGGGCGTTTCTCCCGTCAGGCTCCCGGGCGCCGCGCCTGGTCCGGCTCGGATGCCGGTGACGTCCGCGGCTCGCGCGTTGCGCGGTGCCGCCGTCCGGGGCGCGGGCGCCGCACGGGAGCTCTCTGTGTCCTGTCTCGCCGGTTCCGTACGCCCAGTTGCGGACGGCCTGGCGAAAGTCTTGTGGTCGGTGCGCTGCCCGACCCAGGTGGCTCCCGAGTCCGAGGGCGGCGCTACGACGTCCGTCCCTACGCGGAACCTTCCCTACGCCGGCGCCTTCGCGGCGGCAGCTTCGGCGACCGTGGGATTCCCGGTCACTGCTGCCTCGCGGTCGGGCGCGAGCGGGTCGGTCACCGTGCCGGTCTCTTCATCGAACAGCCCCTGCGCCAGCCTGGTCACCGCTACGGCGACCGGCGGCGCCAGGTCGGCCACGGCGCGAAGACCGGACAGGACGTCGTCGGGTCGAACGGCAGGCGTCACGTGCCGAACAACCAGCCGCAGTATCGCACAGGCCTGGTCGGTAGGCCTATCAGCCTGTGGACCGATCGTCTCAGAAGAGGCTTCAAGGCTCGCTACGGCAGAACGGGCGTCGAAGGTGCGCAGGCCGTTCTTGGCCATGCGCTGGACCTCGACGCTCTCGGCCGCGTTGAACGCCGCCACCGCGCGCTCGGCGTCCTCGGGAGCCACCCCGTCGAGCCGCAGCTCCCACACGGAAGCCGTGAGCCGGTCGGCGAGCCCGGAGGTCCGGGCCTCGACCGCGTCGACGATGTCGAGGCCGACGGGCATCGACTCGTCGAGCAGCTCGCGCAGCTTGTCGGGGTCGCGCTCGGCGGTGAGCGCGATCTCCAGGTATTCCGCCTCACTGCCCGTGCCGGTGGGTGCGGCATTGGCGTACGACACCTTCGGGTGCGGTGTGAACCCGGCCGAGTACGCCATCGGCACCTCGGCGCGGCGCAGCGCACGCTCGAAGGCGCGCTGGAAGTCACGGTGGCTGGTGAACCGGAGGCGGCCGCGCTTGGTGTAGCGCAGTCGGATGCGCTGCACCGCGGGTGCGGGCGGCGGGCCTTCGGGCTGTCGCTTGCCCAGTGTCCTAGTCCTTCGTGAGAACGGTCGTACCTCTACCAAGAGTACGTGTCTCGTCGCCCATCGGTTCCCGTCGCTCCACCGGCTGCGGCTGCCGGGGCTCGCCGAAGACCATCCGCCGGAAGTCGGCGCGCGCCTGCCGGGCGGACTCGCGCGCGGCGGTCAGCGCCTGCCGGGTGACCCGGCCCACGGCGCGCGCGGCCTCGGCGGCGGGCCGCAGCACCAGGTCCCGTACGACGTGTCCGACCGGGGTGAGGACGGTCCGGTACACCCAGCTCACCGGCGCCACGAAGATCCACCGGAAGAGGGTCGCGAGCGCCCGTCCCACGGCGAGCGAGATGTGCCCGGCGATCCGCCAGGCGTGCCCGAGGGCGTCCCACACTTCCCGTCCCACGACGGCGAGGACCCGCCCGACCGGTGCCAGGACCCAGCGCCAGAGGGCGATCGCGGGCAGTACGAGCAGGATCCGGGCCGTCCAGTACAGGACGACACCGACACCGGTACCGACGGCCTTCGCCAGCCACAGCAGCCCCCGCCCGCACCAGGCGATCGCGCGCCCGACCGGGGCGAGCACCCAGGCGTACAGCCACCCGGCGGGTACGACGAGCAGATACCGCCCGAGCCAGGCCAAGCCGGCTGCCAGTCCGTCGACGACCCACACGCACGCGTGCCCCACGGGAGTGAGCACGCGCGCGTACACCCACGCCAGCCCGTTCCCGATCGCGCGCGCCGTCCAGGCGAGGGCATGTCCGAGCGGGGTCAGCACATGCCGGTACAGCCAGACCAGGGGCACGAGGACGAGCACGTTCACGAGCCAGCCGACCGCCTTGGCGGCGGGCACGACGACGTACCGCCACAGCGCGACCGACGGCCACACGAACAGCGCCCGCCCCACCGGTCGCAGCACGGTCCGCCACAGGAACCGCCCGCCGACCACCAGCGCGTCCCACACCACCCGCACCGGCACGACCAGTACGAGCACGACGATCCGCACGGGAACACGGATCGCGACGACGAGACACCCCTCGGGCGACTGCGGCGCGGGCTGCGCGGAAGGTTTCTCGAACTTCACAGGGGCGTCCATATCAGTCAGGACGCCTCAACACCCCGTACGGATGCGGTACGACACCCTCCTCATGGGTCACGGACAGGAGTCCGCGCGGGAGACGTGCGTGTGCAGCAGCCGGGGCGAGGTGGCGAAGCCTCGTCGGGCGTACGCGGGGATCGCCCGGGGCGAGGAGTGGACGGTGACGCGTTCGAGGCCGAGTTCCCGGGCGCGGTCCAGCACCGCGTCCACGAGCCGTCCGCCGACCCCGCTGTCCCGTTCGCCGGGGATCACGTACACGCACTGCAGATCACCGGAGGCCCGGTGCAGGGCGTGCGGCGTCGGTACCCGCTGGACCACGGCCAGCCAGGCCATTCCGATGACCGCGCCGTCCCGTAGGACGACCATGCAGCGGTGCGAACCGGCGTGCTCCGCCGCCCAGTCGACGAAGTGCCGTACGAACTCCTCGCGGGCGGTGACCGGTTGGCCGCCGCCCTCCAGAATCCACTGCCACCGCAGCTCTGCGACGGCGTCCAGCTGGGCGGGTTCGGCGGGGCGGATCACGAAGTCGTCCACCCGTGCATTGTGCGGGAGTTCAGCGCTCGTCGGCAGGGGGCGCCAGCAGCGCGTCGACGATCTCCCGCAGGGGCGCGGCCAGTTGACCGGCGGTCGCATCACGCAGGGGCCGCAGCCCTACGGCGGACCGTACGACGGCGACGCCGACGCCCAGCGCGACCAGGAGCTGCGCCCGCAGCAGCCGTTCGTCGTCGTCCTCCCCCGCCGGTCCCCCGCCGGACGCCTCGAGGATCTGCCGGCCGAACTCGTCGAGGGCCTTGTGGCGCAGCGCGTCCACGCGCTCGTCGCCGGAGCCGCGCAGCAGCATCAGCACGGGGTGCTCGCCGAACTCCGGCCAGGCACCGGCGGAGAGCTGGTGGCTCAGTGCCTCGGCGAGGCCTTCCCGGTCCTGCGGGAACTTCTCGTCCCGGCCCAGAAATCGGGGAGTTGACGCCAGCGCCGCCTTGAAGAGCCCTTCCTTCGAGTCGAAGTACCGCTTGATGAGCGCCAGGTTGACCCCGACGTCGGCGGCCACGTCCCGCAGTGTCGTGCGGTCGTACCCGAGCCGGGTGAACCGGCTGCTCGCGGCCTCCAGGAGCGCCTGCCGGGTCGCCGCCGCGTCCCGCCGCCTGGGCCCGTCGGCCTCGCTCGTCTCCACCGGCAGCCTCCTCGGGCAGGTCAAGTAATCACTCGTTGACATGACTACAGGGCATGGTTACGTTAAGCAAGTAATCATGTGATGACTTAGCCCGCCGCGCTCAGGCGTGCCCCACTCACGTGTGCCCTCTCACGCCCTGCCCTCCCGCCGTCCGCCCCTCCCGTCCGAAAGGACAACGGTGTCCAAGCAAGCCCTCCTCGTCATGGACGTTCAGCGCGTCATCGTCGACCGCTACCCCGACCCGGCCTATCTGCCGCGCCTGCGCAAGGCGATCGACGCGGCCCGCGCGGACGGCGTCCCCGTGATCCACGTGACCGTCGGCTTCCGCCCCGGTGCCCCGGAGGTCAGCGCGCGCAACAAGATGTTCGGCAGGCTCGCGGGCGTCCGGCTGCCGGCCGCCGCCGCCCAGGCCAACGAGATCCACCCGGACGTGGCCCCCGAACCCGGCGACATCCTCGTCACCAAGCGCCGCGTCAGCGCGTTCGCCGGCAGCGACCTCGACATGGTGCTGCGGGCCAACGGCATCGACCACCTGGTCCTGACGGGCATCGCCACCAGCGGCGTCGTCCTGTCGACGCTCCGCCAGGCCTCCGACCTGGACTTCACCCTCACCGTCCTGTCCGACGGCTGTCTCGACAACGACCCCGAGGTGCACCGGGTCCTCACGGAGAAGGTGTTCCCGACGCAGGCGGACGTCACGACGGTGGCCGAGTGGGTCGCCGCGCACTGAACTCCCTATATTGATCCCCGTACTTGATGCCGGTGCTCGATGCCCCGGAGTCGACGTCGGTGCGATCCGGGGGGATTGAGCGCTCGTGCGACCAGACAGAACACTCGGGGCGGCCGTGGCCGCCGCCCTCTGCGCCGTAGCCGTACTGCTTCTCGGCGGCTGCGGGACGCAGGTGGCCGGTGACGCGAGCGGAGCGACACCGGCCGCGTCGATCTCCTGGACCACGATGCAGCCCTCCGCAGTCACCGCGGCCCAACTCGCCGCGGATCAGCGCACGTTGACCCTGACCGCACGGGTGCCCGACGGCAAGCATCCGTGCGTACGGGCGCTCAAGGCCGCGCTCACCGCCTCCGAGCGGAACATCGTGTGGGTCCAGATCACCTACTCCTCCCCGTCGGGGGACAGGAGCTCCGGCTGCACCGGGGAACGTACGGCCTCGACGCGGCTCATGCTGCCCAAGCCCCTGGGCAACCAGAAACTGGTCGTGGACCAGGACACCCAATTCACCGCCGACGGCGCCAAGTTGCCCGCACTGCGTCTGTGCGGTGAACTCGGCTGCAACCCGCCGGCCACCGGCTGCACCACCGCCTCGTACGAGCAGGCGATGATCGCGGCCGACGCCCCCGAGCACAGCTACCGCGACGCGGAACACTGCGACGGCAAGTGGCTGGTCATCGACTTCTCCTGGCGCACGGGCCCGGTCTGCGGCGACACGACCGCGACCCCGTCCGGCTGCACGTCCCGCCTGGGCGACCGCGTGTTCTTCCGCGCCGAACCCGCCGGCTGGAAGACGATCACGGCGAGCTCGACCGGAGGCTGCACAGCGGTACAACGCGCGGAGCCCAAGTTCCCGACGGCACTGTGCGCGACCCTGGCCCCGCTCTCCACCTCCCTGCACCCGAGCTACCCGCCTCCGTCGGCGACCGCGAGCCAACTCTCCTGACCCGTCCGGGACTTCAGCTCTGGGCCGTGGGCCGTACGACGATCTCGTTGACGTCGACCTCGGCGGGCTGGTTGACGGCGTAGACGATCGCCTCGCCGATCGCGGCGGCGGGGATCGCGATGCCCATCATGTCCTCGGCGACCGCGCGCATGCCCAAGTCGCTGATGCCGTCGGTCAGTTCGCTGCGGGTGAGGCCGGGGCTGACCACGGTGACGCGCAGGTCGCGACTCTCCTGCCGGAGCCCTTCGGAGAGGGCGCGGACGGCGGACTTGGTGGCGCAGTAGACGGCCGCGGTGGGGTCGACGCGGTGACCGGCGACGGAGGCCACGTTCACGATGTGCCCCGCGCCCTGCTCGCGCATCACGGGCAGCACCGCGGCGATGCCGTGCAGCACTCCGCGGATGTTGACGTCGATCATGCGGTTCCACTCGTCGACCTTCAGCTCCTCCAGCAGTGCCAGCGGCATCACCCCCGCGTTGTTCACCAGGACGTCGACCCGGCCGTAGGACTCGCGCGCGGCCCCGACGAAGGCCCGCACGCCAGCCAGGTCGGTCACGTCCAGCTCGCGGTGGTCGGCCGTGCCGCCGTCCGCCCGGATCTCCTCGGCGACGGCGGCGACGCGGTCGGCGCGGCGGGCGCCGAGCACCACCCGGTGGCCGGCCGCGGCCAGCAGCCGGGCCGTGGCTTCGCCGATACCGCTGCTCGCGCCGGTGACGAGGACGACCTTGCCGGTGCGGGAGGTGGACGGGACGGTGGTGGTCATGAGGAGCCCTTCGCGGCAGCGGAAACCGATCCGCGCGGCGGTGCTCCACCGCGCCCTCCGAGCATCGGCGGGATCGCGCCGAAGCGGCAGGACGGGCCTTCCTGGGTGCGCCACACCCAGGGAGCGAGGTCGCCGTACGCTTCTGGAATGGACGGTAGGGACGGATACGCGCTCGGTGAGTTCCTGCGGGCGCGGCGCTCCCGGCTGACGCCCGCGGAGGTGGGGTTCCCGGGTTCCGGGGTGCGCCGGGTCGCCGGGCTGCGCCGTGAGGAGGTCGCCGTCCTGGCCGGGGTGAGCGCCGACTACTACGCCCGGCTGGAGCAGGGCCGGGAACGCAGCCCCTCCGGCCAGGTGGTCGACGCCCTCTCGCGGGCGCTGTGCCTGGACATGGACGCCCGCTGGCACGCGTACCGGCTGGCCGGCCTGGTCCCGAGACCCGTCCCCGCGCCGGCGGCCGACCATGTGGACCCGGCGCTGCTCCGGCTGATGCACGCGTTCCCGACGGCGGCGGCGTACGTCATCAACCGGCGCCTGGAGGTCCTCGCCTCGAACGCGCTGGCCGACGCGCTCCTGGCACCCCTCGGGGACCCCCGCAGCATGGTCCGCACGCTCTTCCTGGACCCCGCCGCCCGCGAGCTCTTCGCCGACTGGCGGCACGTGGCCCGCTGCTCGGCCGAGGCGCTGCGTCTGGCCACGGGACACGACCCGGACGACCCCGAACTCACCGCGCTCATCACCGAACTCCTCAGCGACAGCGAGGAGTTCGCGGCCCTGTGGGGCGACCACAGCGTCAGCCGCCCGGGCCGGCAGTCCAAGACCTTCGACCACCCGGCCGTGGGCCGCATCACGCTCACGTACCAGACCTTCGACGTCCAGAGCGCCCCCGGCCAGTGCCTGCTGGTCGGCACGGCCGAACCGGACACGGAGGACGCCACGTCCCTGGCCCGGCTCGGGGCCCTGCACACGGCCACCTCGTAGTCTTGGTCAACACACGCCAAGAACGGGGGAGTTCACGCGATGGCGAAACCGGTACGCGCCGCACTGGGTGACGGTGTCTGGCTCAACTGCCAGGTCTGCCAAGGGGATCTGTTCCGCGAGCGGGGCGTCCTGCTCAACAGCACCGGTATGGAGTTCATGAAGCTGGGCTGGGCCGACGAGAACGCCACCGGGCTGATCTGCTGGCGGTGCGGGTATGTGCACCTCTTCGTGAACAGGGACATCAAGCTCTACCGGGCGGACAAGTAGAAGCAGCGGCCGCCTACTTCTTCCTCCCCCTGGCCGCCTTGCCCGCCCGGGAGACCTTCGGTCTGCGTGCGGGGATCGTGGTGAGGTGCGGGGCGGAGAACTCCCGGTTGGCCAGGGTCTGTTGGCGGACGGTGGTGGGCAGGTCCGGCAGGGACAGGAGTCGGTCGCACGCCTCGACGGAGGCCGCGTACTCGCCCACCCAGTAGGCGGTGATCGAGAACTCGAAGAGGAGTCCCCATCGGTACACCCAGGGCTTGGTGAAGAGGAGGTCGTCGGGTTCCGGTCTGCCGACCGCGTCACCGAGCAGGGCGTACGCGGTGCGGTAGCGGCCGGCGAGGCGTAGGCGGGACGCCAACTCGTAGCAGGCTTCCAGCCGTTGAGGGCGTCCGTCCCACGCCCGGGAGAACGCGTCCATCGCGCCCGGCCAGTCGTCGGTCCGCTCCGCCCGCAGGACGCCCGCCTCCAGGAGCGAGCAGTAGACCTCCTCGCCCCAGCCGCCCATCCGAGCGCGACGCTCGTAGAGGGCGATCGCCTCCTCCGCGTGCCCGAGGTCGCGTTCGGTGTTGGCCAGGTAGAAGACGGTGCGCGGGTTGTCGGGGTCGCGGTCCAGTTCGCGCCGGAGCAGGCGCGCGTCCCGCTCGAACTTGTCACTGCGGCAACCGCCGTCGGCCTGGTCCTCGATGACGAGGGCGCCCAGGTTCTCCTGGGTGTCGGGCTCGTCGGTGCACGGGTACTCGTGCGTGACGCCCTCGTAGCGCCACAGCCAGTCGCCGCGCATCAGGTGCTTGAACCGGTGCTGGGTGCCGGGGCCGTCGTAGCGCAGCATGTACGAACCCGCCGTCAGGCGCGGCAGCGGGGCGTCCTGCCGCAGGACGTGGTCGGCGTCGAGCGTGAGCAGGTAGTCGGCTCTGCCGCGGGCGAGCTGGATGTTCCGGGTGCGGTTGTGGCCGAAGTCGACCCAGGGTTCCTCGTGGAGTTCGCCCGGGACACCGTCCAGCACCTTGCGGATCAGGTCCTGCGTGCCGTCGGTGGAGCCGGTGTCGGAGATCACCCAGTAGTCGATGAGCGGGCGGACGACCTCCAGACAGCGCTCGATCACGAGCGACTCGTTCTTGACGATCATGCACAGGCAGAGAGTCTGTTGCTGCTTCACGGCCTCACCCGTCCCGGACGCAGGCGTCCCGTCGGAAACTCGCGCGCCACAGTGGCACGCGCCGGCTCCCCGCCCGTCCATCCACGCGGAGGACCACTCCCGAGAGCCCCCGAACAGCGGCGGCTTAGCCCGGACAGGTGATCACAGGTAAAAAATGCCCCATCAGAACGCACCGATTAGTCCGATACGACGACAAACGGGCGCGTTCCCGACCACTACGCGGGTCGCCCCGGTCCGCTCAGGTCAAGCTCGCACTCGCACTCGGATTCGGGACATCACCCGAACCAGTCGAAAAGGGAGCACAAAGATGAGGATGAGTCCTGAGTTCCGCACAGCGCCACTGGGACCGCTGGCCCGGGACCGGTTCAAGAAGGCGGGCATGGTCGCCTCGCTGTCGCTGGTTCTGGCAGCCGGCGTCGTCGATCCGGCCGCCGCGGCCGCTCGCGGCATGACCGACCAGACGAGAGCGGCCGCGGGCAACGGCGGCGATCACTGCAAGCCGAACCACCACCACAAGTCCCGCGTGACCGAGGCCGGCGGCAACGGCCACTGCAAGGGACCGACCGGACCCACCGGCCCGAAGGGCACCACGGGAGCCACCGGCCCGACCGGACCCACGGGACCGACGGGTGCGACCGGAGCGACCGGAGCAGGCACGCCCGGCACACCGGGTGTCACCGGCCCCACCGGCCCCACAGGCCCCTCCGGGGGCACCCCCGGTGCGACCGGAGCCACCGGCGCAACCGGCGCGCAGGGCCCCACCGGCCCCACGGGTCCGACCGGACCCACGGGCGCCACAGGAGCCACGGGCGCGACCGGGGCAACAGGCGCCGCCGCCCCCTGCTCCGACATCGACGCCCAGCAGGACTCGAACAACTTCGAGCTGAGAGCCGCGCTGACCGGCGGCAAGACCTACGTGGGTATCCACGACCTCCGGGGCACCACCCCCCGCAACTTCCTCTGGACCGACCTCAGCACGCACCCCAACTACCCGGCGGGCGACGCGGCCGGCCTCCCCTGCGGAGTCGCCATCAACGGGCACAGCGCCAACGCGGGGGCGCCCATCAAGATCGACGTCATGACGACCACGGGCCAGGTCTGGGAGACCACCTGTGTCGAGGTCAACAGCACCAACCCCGCCACGCTGAACTGCAACAACAGCGCGGGCAACCCCAACCCCTGGACCAAGCCGACACTGCAGCCGTCGCCCGGGGTCACCAACGGCGGGGTGTGACAGCCTCCGCACCACACGAGAACACCACGCGAAAACAGGGGTGCCCGGAGGTCAGCCGACAGACCTCCGGGCACCCCCGCGACCAGGCCCCGGGCCCCCCGCAAGGTGTCCAAGAAAAGCGGCCAGTTCGTCGACGGTCATGGGCCCGTCGAACAAGAGGCAGGACAGCAGGGAGAGATGGCGGGGAGCCAACGACTGCGCCTGCAGCCCCTCTCCCCCACTTCACCGCGCACATCAGCGAGGCCGTACTCGGCGGACAGGCCGAGGAGGGGTTGATCCGGGGCTCACGGACGCGGTCGACTCCGACCGACCAGGCCGCCCCGAACATCACCCTCAGCCTGCGTGAGGCCGCCTACCAGCGCCCCGATGTACCGGACGCCCCGGAGCCGGCGGACGGGTCGCCCGACCCCGCCCCGCACGACCCCTTCGCTCACGGGCACAGCGCGAACCTCAGTGCGAGTGCCCGCCACCCGACCCCGCGGGCTGCTTCACCGTCAACGGCAGCAGCTTCTTCCCCGTGGGACCGATCTGGATGGACGTGTCCATCTGCGGGCACACCCCGCAGTCGAAGCACGGCGTCCACCGGCAGTCCTCGACCTCTGTCTCGTCGAGGGCGTCCTGCCAGTCCTCCCAGAGCCAGTCCTTGTCGAGGCCGGAGTCGAGGTGGTCCCAGGGGAGGACCTCCTCGTAGGTCTTCTCGCGGGTGGTGTACCAGTCGACGTCGACACCGAACGCGGGCAGCGTCTTCTCGGCGCAGCGCATCCAGCGCTCGTAGGAGAAGTGCTCGCGCCAGCCGTCGAAGCGGCCGCCGTCCTCGTAGACCGCGCGGATGACCGCGCCGATCCGGCGGTCGCCGCGGGAGAGGAGGCCCTCGACGATGCCCGGCTTGCCGTCGTGGTAGCGGAAGCCGATCGAGCGGCCGTACTTCTTGTCGCCGCGGATCTTGTCCCGGAGCTTCGCGAGGCGGGCGTCCGTCTCCTCCGCCGAGAGCTGCGGGGCCCACTGGAAGGGGGTGTGGGGCTTGGGGACGAAGCCGCCGATCGAGACCGTGCAGCGGATGTCGTTCTGGCCGGAGACCTTGCGGCCCTCGGCGATCACGTTCATCGCCATGTCCGCGATCTGGAGGACGTCCTCGTCTGTCTCCGTCGGGAGGCCGCACATGAAGTACAGCTTCACCTGGCGCCAGCCGTTGCCGTACGCCGTCGAGACGGTCCGGATGAGGTCGTCCTCCGACACCATCTTGTTGATGACCTTGCGCAGGCGCTCCGAGCCGCCCTCGGGGGCGAAGGTGAGGCCGGAGCGGCGGCCGTTGCGGGTCAGCTCGTTCGCCAGGTCGACGTTGAAGGCGTCCACGCGGGTCGACGGGAGGGACAGGCCGATCTTGTCCTCGGTGTAACGGTCCGCCAGGCCCTTCGCGATGTCGCCGATCTCCGAGTGGTCGGCCGACGACAACGACAGCAGGCCCACCTCCTCGAAGCCCGTCGCCTTCAGGCCCTTCTCGACCATCTCGCCGATGCCCGTGATCGACCGCTCCCGCACCGGGCGGGTGATCATGCCCGCCTGGCAGAAGCGGCAGCCGCGGGTACAGCCGCGGAAGATCTCGACCGACATGCGCTCATGGACCGTCTCGGCGAGCGGGACCAGCGGCTGCTTCGGGTACGGCCATTCGTCGAGGTCCATGACGGTGTGCTTCGACACCCGCCACGGGACGCCCGACTTGTTGGGGACCACGCGCGCGATACGGGCGTCCGGCAGGTACTCGACGTCGTAGAACGCCGGGATGTAGACCGAACCCGTCTTCGCGAGGCGGAAGAGGACCTCCTCGCGACCGCCGGGGCGGCCCTCCGCCTTCCAGTTGCGGATGATCTTCGTCATGTCGAGGACGGCCTGTTCGCCGTCGCCGATGATCACCGCGTCGATGAAGTCCGCGATCGGCTCGGGGTTGAAGGCCGCGTGGCCGCCCGCCAGCACGATCGGGTCGTCCAGCGTGCGGTCCTTCGACTCCAGCGGGATGCCCGCCAGGTCCAGGGCCGTCAGCATGTTCGTGTAGCCGAGTTCGGTGGAGAAGGAGAGCCCGAACACGTCGAAGGCGCCCACCGGGCGGTGGCTGTCGACCGTGAACTGCGGGACGCGGTGCTCCCGCATCAGCGCCTCCAGGTCGGGCCACACGCTGTACGTGCGCTCGGCGAGGACGCCCTCCTGCTCGTTCAGGACCTCGTAGAGGATCATGACGCCCTGGTTGGGCAGGCCGACCTCGTACGCGTCCGGGTACATCAGCGCCCAGCGGACGTCGCACGACTCCCACGGCTTGACCGTGGAGTTGAGCTCGCCTCCGACGTACTGGATCGGCTTCTGCACATGCGGGAGCAGGGCTTCGAGCTGCGGAAACACGGACTCTGCGGCCGCAGCGACTTCGGCAGGCATCTCGCGAACCTTCGTGAGCGGTACTGAACGGACGGGTGACCATCCAGACTAACGCGATCCCGGAGGTCCCCCGTACGGCTCAGCCGGACACCCCGGACCCGATCTCCTCCCACATCGCAGGCAGCGCGGCCTCCACGGCCGCCGCCCGCTGCTCCTCCCGCCCGTACAGCACGCCGTACGTGAACGAGCTCTCCCCGGCCGCGTGCGCCACCGCGGACAGCTCCCGCAGGGTCTCGCGGACCATGACGCTGTCCTGGTGCTCGCCGAGCAGGCTGGTCAGCGACTTCATGGACTTGGCCAGCCCACGGGCCGGAGCGCCGAGCGCGGGGCTCGCCGCCTCGGCCGCGTACCGGGTGCGCTTGGCCTTCTTGCGGGCCTCGTGCAGCGCGAGGTCGCGGTCCGCGCCGGGCGGGGCCCCGATCGCCTCCTCGACGAGCGCCGAGACCTTCCCGAAGTCCTTGCGTACGGCCTTTCCGATCACCTTCTCCGGCTTGCCGGCCGCGTCGGGCAGCAGCGGCGGCTCGGCCACCAGCGCGTCCAGGGTGTCGAGCAGCGCGAGATACCGCTTGGAGTCCAGGACGCCGATCAGCCGCCGGCGCGAGCCGCCGCGCCGGGCGTTGGCCCAGGTGCGCATCCGCGTGCGGATCGGGCCGGAGACGAGCGTGCGGGGCAGCTCGGCGAGGACCGTCGTCAGGCGCTCGGTCATCACTTCCCGATCCCGGTCCACGCCCAACTCGCTTGCCAGCCACTTCAGTTCCTCGCCGACCGGGTCGGTGACCGTGCGGTCGAGCACCTTGCCGTAGGAGCGGAAGGTGCTGCGCAGCCGGCGGGTGGCGACCCGCATGCGGTGCACGGAGTCGTAGGCGTCCTGGCGTACGGCGGGGTCGAGTTCGAGGATCGCGTCGCGCTGGGCGCGGACGTAGGCGAGGACGTGGTCGCCCGCGGTCCGGGGTTCCTCGGGGGCCGGGGGCGCCTTGCGCTTCTTGGACTTCTTCGGAGCGGTCTCCGCAAGCGCTCTGGCCAGCTTCGACGCGGACGACGACGGTCGTACGCCCGCCTTGCGCAACCGTTTCTCCACCTTGTCGAGGAAGGCCGGGTCGCCGTCGTCGGCGAGTTCGACCTCGATCTCGGTCCACTGGGCGGTGCCGCCGCCGTCGGCGAGGCGTTCGGCGTGTACGGCGTCCACGCTGACCTCGGCGAGCAGCGCGCCGTCCGCGTCCACGAGGTGGCGCAGGTCCCGGTCGGAGCGGAGCCGGACCACGGGCAGCAGTTCGGCCTCGCGGACCCGGGAGCGGACCAGGCCGGCGAGGGTGCGCGGCACGGTGTCGGAGAGCGGCTCGTGGATCTCGTCGCGGACCCCGGGCGCGACCGGCACCTTCAGGTGCCAGCCCGCGTCCGAACCGCCGGTGCGGCGGCGCAGGGTGATCGAGGCCTTGGCCAGGCGCTCGTCGGGCGTGTCGTAGTAGACGGCGTCCAGGTTCGCGACGCCCTTGTCGATGACGGCCCGGACGCCGGCGACGCCGGTCAGGTCGGGCAGACCGCTCTCGTCGGACTCGTACTTACGCTCGATCTCGCGCTTTGTGTCCGCCATGAACCGAATCTAGTTGCTGACGAGCCGGGATGGCAGAGGGCGTCCCAAATGAACCCCGGGAAAACCCGAGCGAACCCGCAGGTAGCGGCTATGCGGACATGGGGCGCTGGACCCGGATCGACTGGAGCAGACCCACCGCGATCCACACCGCGAACATCGACGTTCCGCCGTAGGACACGAAGGGCAGTGGGAGGCCGGTGACGGGCATGATGCCGAGGGTCATGCCGACGTTCTCGAAGGACTGGAAGGCGAACCAGGCGACGATTCCGGCGGCGACGATCGTGCCGTAGAGCTCGGTCGAGTCGCGGGCGATGCGGCAGGCGCGCCACAGGACCACGCCCAGGAGGACGAGGATCAGGCCGGCGCCGACGAAGCCCAGTTCCTCGCCCGCGACCGTGAAGACGAAGTCCGTCTGCTGTTCGGGGACGAACTGGCCGGTCGTCTGGGAGCCGTGGAAGAGGCCCGCGCCGGTGAGGCCGCCGGAGCCGATCGCGATGCGGGCCTGGTTGGTGTTGTAGCCGACACCGGCCGGGTCGAGGCTCGGGTTGGCGAAGGCGGCGAAGCGGGCGATCTGGTACTCGTCCAGGATGTGCAGCTGCCAGACGGCGACCGCGCCGATCGCGCCCGCGCCGAGCAGGCCGAAGATCCAGCGGTTGGAGGCGCCGGAGGCCAGCAGCACACCGAGCACGATGATGACCATGACCATGACCGACCCGAGGTCGGGCATCAGCATGACGATCATCATCGGGACGGAGGCCAGGCCCAGGGCCTGGAGGACCGTGCGGTGGTCGGGGTAGGGCTTGTCGCCCGCGTCGACCCGGGCGGCCAGCACCATCGCCATGCCGAGGATGATCGTGATCTTCACGAACTCCGAGGGCTGGAGCGAGAAGCCGCCGCCGAGCACGATCCAGGAGTGCGCGCCGTTGACCGTGGAGCCGAGCGGGGTGAGCACCAGCAGGATGCCGAACACCGAGGCGCCGTAGAGGAACGGGACGACCACGCGCAGGGTGCGGTGGCCGACCCAGATCACGCCGATCATCAGGGCGATGCCGATGCCGGTGTTCATCAGGTGCCGGATCAGGAAGTAGTACTCGTCGCCCTGGTTGATCTCGGTGCGGTTGCGGGTCGCCGAGAAGACCAGCACCGAGCCGATCAGGGACAGGCCGATCGCGGAGAGCAGTATCGGCCAGTCCAGGCGGCGGGCCAGCGAGTCACGGGCGAAGACCCGCGTCCAGCCGGCCCGCTCGGGGCCGTATCCGGAAACGGAGAAGCTGTTGCCGGTCATGTGAGCATCCTCCGGCTTCCCCTTCTGCGCGGGCGCCTGCGGGTGTTGCTGTTGGTGGTGGTCGGCGAGGGCGAGGTGGCGGGCGGCTGGGTGTCGTCCGCGGCCGTGACCCCTCCCTCGGTCGCCTTCTCCTGCTGCTTCTCCAGCTCCTTGGCCGGGTCGGCGGTGATCTTCGGGGAGGCGATCGTGCCGTCGGCGCGGACCTTGGGGAGGCTGGTCTGCGGGGTGGGCAGCAGCGCCTTCTTCTTGTCGATGGAGCCGTCGGCCTGGACGCCGTACATCGCGTTGTAGATGTTGCGCACGGCCTCACCGGAGGCGCCCGAACCCGTACCGGCCTGGGCGATCGTCATGACGACCGTGTAGTCCTTCGTGTACGTCGCGAACCACGAGGTGGTCTGCTTGCCGTAGACCTCCGCCGTACCCGTCTTGGCGTGCAGCGTGATCTTGTCCTGCGGCCAGCCCTGGAACTTCCAGGCGGCGGTACCGCTGGTGACCACGCCCGCGAGGGCCTTGTCGATGCCCTTGTGCGTGGCCGCGCTGATCGGCAGCTTCGCCTTCACCTTCGGCTTGATCTCCGTGACGGTCTTGCCGTCGGCGCTGACGATCGCCTTGCCGATGGTCGGGACGTACTCGGTGCCGCCGTTGGCGAGGGCGCCGTAGATCATGGCCTCCTGGATCGGCGTGACGAGGGTGTCGCCCTGGCCGATGGAGTAGTTGATCGAGTCGCCCTCACGCATCTTGTTGCCTTCGAGGCAGTTCTCGTACGCGATCTGCTGGACGTACGTGCCGCCCTTCTTGCCGGTCTTGCACCAGTAGGCCTTGTTGGCCTCCCAGGTCTCCTGCTTCCACTTGCGGTCCGGGATGCGGCCGGTGACCTCGTTCGGGAGGTCGACGCCGGTGGTCTTGCCGAGGCCGAACTGGTGGGCCGCCTTGTAGAAGTAGTCCTTGGGCTCGCCCTTCTTCGGGTTGATGCCGCCGTCCTTCTTCCACTGGGCGTCGGCGAGACCGTAGAAGACGGTGTCGCAGGAGACCTCCAGCGCGCGGCCCAGCGAGATGGGGCCGAAGTTCTCGCCCTCGAAGTTCTTGAAGACCTGGCCGCCCACCGAGTACGAACTCGTGCAGGGGTAGCCGCCGTCCCACGCGTAGCCGGCCTCGACCGCGGCGGCCGTGGAGACCACCTTGAACGTCGAACCGGGCGCCGACTGACCCTGTATGGCCCGATTCAGCAGCGGGTAGTCGGAGTTCTTGCCGGTGAGCTGCTTGTAGTCCTTGGCGGAGATGCCGCCGACCCAGACGTTCGGGTCGTACGTCGGCGCGGACGCCATGGCGACGATCCGGCCGGTCTTGGCCTCCATCACGACCACGGCACCGGAGTCGGCCTTGTAGTTCTCGCCGGTGATCTTGTCGAACTGCTGGCGGGCCGTCTTCATCGCCTTGTCGAGCTGGTACTCGGCGACCCGCTGCACACGGGCGTCGATGCTGGTGACGAGGTTCGAACCGGGCTCCGGGGCATCGGACTTGGCCTTGCCGATCACCCGGCCGAGGTTGTCGACCTCGTAGCGGGTGACGCCCGCCTTGCCGCGCAGCTCCTTGTCGTACTCGCGCTCAAGGCCCGAGCGGCCGACCTGGTCGGAGCGCAGATACGGCGAGTCGGAGTCCTTGGCCTGGGTGATCTCGTCGTCGGTGACCGGCGAGAGATAGCCGAGGACCTGCGCCGCGTTGGCGTCGCCGGGGGCCGCGTAACGGCGGACGGCCTCGGGCTCGGCGGTGATGCCGGGGAAGTCCTCGGCGCGCTCGCGGATCTGCAGGGCCTGCTTGGCGGTGGCCTCGTCGGTGATCGGGATCGGCTGGTACGGCGAGCCGTTCCAGCAGGGCTGCGGGGTCTTCGCGTCGCACAGCCGGACCTTCTGGATGACGTCCTCGGGCTTCAGACCCAGCACGCCGGCCAGCTTGGTGAGGACGGCCTTGCCGTCGTCGGCCTGCTTCAGCAGGTCGGTGCGGGAGGCGGAGACCACGAGCCGGGTCTCGTTGTCCGCGAGGGGCACACCGCGCGCGTCCAGTATCGAACCGCGCACCGCGGGCTCGACGACCTGCTGGACATGGTTGCCGGACGCTTCCTTCTGGTACGCGGATCCCTCCCGGATCTGCAGGTACCAGAGGCGCCCGCCGAGGGTGCCGAGGAGGGAGAGGACGAGGATCTGGATGACGACGAGCCTGATCTGGACCCGTGGAGTCCGTCCGGTCTCCGGGATGTTGGTCATTGGTGCTGCCTCCCCCTCTCGGTGTGTGTATGAGTCATATACGACCTACCTGTGTGGCCGTACGCCAACTCCCGCGCCCTCAAAGCCGCTTGACCCCCTTGATGCGCCCGGCCCGGGCCACCCGCGCGCGAGCCGTCTTCAGCTTCAGGCCGCCGCGCTGACCGCCGATCTTCAGGCCGGTGCCGGAGGCGAGCCAACCCGAGGAGATGTCGGCCGACTTGGCGGCGTTCGTCTCGGCGAGGGGGTCGTTGTCGGCGCGGCGGGCCAGCGCCATGACGCCGGGCACGATGAACGGGGCGAGCAGCAGGTCGTACAGGGCGGCCGTGAACAGCAGGCTGGGCAGGCCGACATGGCGGGCCGCGGTGTCACCGACGAGGGCGCCGACACCGGCGTAGAGGAGGGTGGAGCCGATCGCGGCGGCGACCACGACGGCCATCGGGCCGGTCGCCGACTTCAGGCGGCCGTTCTCCGGCTTCGCCAGGCCCGCGAGGTAGCCGATGACGCAGAGCACGAGGGCGTAGCGGCCGGCCGCGTGGTCGGCGGGCGGGGCGAGGTCGGCGAGGAGGCCGGCGCCGAAGCCGATGAGGGCGCCGGTGACATGGCCGTAGACCATGGCGAGGCCCAGGACCGTGAGGAGGAGCAGGTCGGGGACGGCGCCCGGGAGGTGGAGGCGGGCGAGGACGCTCACCTGGATCACCATGGCGACGACGACCAGCGGCACGGAGAGCAGGATCCGGTTGACACGCATGAGGAAGGGCTCCTACTGCTGTTGCTGGCCGTCGACCGGCGCGTTCGCGGACGGGGTGACCGTGACGGTCACCGTCGGGATCGGGGTCGGCTTGGGCTTCGCCGGCAGGACCGTGTCGCGCGGGTCCTTCTTCGGGGCCTCCACGACCACGCCGACGATGTCGAGCTTGGTGAAGTTGACGTACGGCGTGACGTAGAGCGTGCGGGTCAGGCCGCCGCCGGAGGGGTCGACGCGGGAGACGACACCGACCGGGACACCGGGCACGAACGGCTTGTCGGCCTGCGAGCCGAAGGTGACCAGCCGGTCGCCCTTCTGCACCTCCGCCTTGCCGTTGAGGAGTTCGACGCGCAGCGGACCGTCGCCCTCGCCGGAGGCGAAGCCGAGTTCGTCGTTGCCCTCCATGCGGGTGCCGACGGTGAAGTCGGGGTCGTTGGCGAGCAGGACGGTGGAGGCGTCCGGGCCTACGGTCGTGACACGGCCGACCAGTCCGTCGCCGTTGAGGACGGTCATGTCGCGCTTGATGCCGTCGTTGGCGCCGACGTCGATGGTGATCGTCCACGAGAAGCTCTGCGCGGCTCCTATCGCGATGACCTGGGCGCCCTTGATGCCGTACTGGCCCTCGCCGGCCACCTTCAGCATCTTGTCCAGCTGGCCCAGGCGGCTGCGGTTGCGGTCGTCGCTGCCGAGCTTCGCCTTGAGGGCCGCGTTCTCCTTCTCCAGGAGCGCGAGCCGGTCGTGCCGCTCACCGGAGTCGCGGACCGCGGAGATCGCGTCGCCGACCGGGTTCACGGCGGACGACACGCCGTTCTCGATCGGGCCGAACACGGTGGCCGCGGCCCGGCGGGCACCCTCGACCGGCGAGTCCTGCCCTCCCCGGATGTCCACCGTGATCAACGCGAACGCGACGGCGATCAGCAGCACCAGGAGCAGCCGGCTCTCTCGTGTGTCCCTCACGTGCGGCGGCCGTGCCTTCCTCATAGAAATGTGCAGAGGTTCGGGTATGCAGGTGTGTAGGAGGGCCCGTCAGATGTGAACGAAGGCCTATGACGGAGCCTATGCCTCCGTATCAACGATCCGCCGCACGAGAAGAGATCATCCCGTACGGCGGAATCGAAGTGTTACGTCATCTGCGCGGCTGGGCGTCCAGAACCTGCTGGAGCGCCTCGAACTCCTCGACGCACTTGCCGGAGCCGAGCGCCACGCTGTCCAGCGGGTCCTCCGCGATGTGGATCGGCATACCGGTCTCCCGGCGCAGCCGCTCGTCGAGACCCTTCAGCAGGGCTCCACCGCCGGTCAGAACGATTCCGCGGTCCATGATGTCCCCGGACAGCTCCGGCGGGCACTTGTCGAGGGTCGTCTTCACCGCGTCGACGATCGCGTTGACGGGCTCTTCGATCGCCTTGCGGACTTCGCCGGCGGAGATGACGACGGTCTTGGGCAGACCGGAGACCAGGTCCCGGCCGCGGATTTCGGTGTGCTGGTCGTCGTCGAGGTCGTACGCGGAACCGATCGTGATCTTGATCTGCTCAGCCGTCCGCTCACCCAGAAGGAGCGAGTACTCCTTCTTGATGTGCTGGATGATCGCGTTGTCCAACTCGTCGCCCGCGACGCGGATGGACTGGGCGGTGACGATGCCACCGAGCGAGATGACCGCGACCTCCGTGGTGCCGCCGCCGATGTCCACCACCATGTTGCCCGTGGCCTCGTGGACCGGCAGGCCGGAACCGATGGCCGCGGCCATGGGCTCCTCGATGATGTGCACCTGGCGGGCGCCGGCCTGGGACGACGCCTCGATGACGGCACGGCGCTCGACGCCCGTGATGCCCGAGGGCACACAGACGACGACACGGGGGCGGGCCAGATAGCGCCGCTTGTGGATCTTCAGGATGAAGTAGCGGAGCATGCGCTCGGTGATCTCGAAGTCGGCGATGACACCGTCCTTCAGCGGACGCACGGCAACGATGTTGCCCGGTGTCCGCCCGATCATCTTCTTGGCTTCGGAGCCGACCGCGAGAATGCCACCGGTGTTGGTGTTGATCGCGACGACGGACGGCTCGTTGAGTACGATCCCGCGACCCCTGACGTACACCAGCGTGTTGGCGGTCCCGAGGTCGACAGCCATGTCACGGCCGATGAACGACATTGAGTTCCCCATCAGGATTCGTCTGGCCTTCCCGGGAGCTTTTGAGGGCTTTTCAGGTCGGCGAAGTGGGTGCAGTGACGTGAAGGCTTCCATCGTAGACGCGCCATCACGAACACTGCGCGAGGGTCTTCGCCATTGTCAGCATGTGAGGCGGCGCCTCGCTTGTGGAGACGGCCCAACGGGGGCACTCGTTCCCCCGATCGGCACGCATATGCCAAGAGACGGCCGGAAAATCGCGGCCGTCCCTGGTCAGGCATGTGGGTTACTGATGGAGATTCAGGAACGCCCCGGGAAGAAGATCTTCACCTCGCGTTCGGCGGACTCCTCCGAGTCCGAGGCGTGGATCAGGTTCTCCCGCACGATCACACCGAAGTCCCCGCGGATCGAGCCCGGCGCGGCGGCGATCGGGTCGGTCGGACCGGCCAGCGCGCGCACCCCCTCGATGACCCGCTCGCCCTCGACGATCAGCGCGACGACCGGGCCGGAGGCCATGAACTCCACCAGCGGCTCGTAGAAGGGCTTGCCCTTGTGCTCGCCGTAGTGCTGCTCCAGGGTGTCCTGGTCCAGGGTGCGCAGCTCCAGCGCGGTGATCCGCCAGTCGGCCTTGCGCTCGATCCGGCTGATGATCTCGCCGGTCAGGCCACGACGTACGGCGTCGGGCTTGAGCAGGACGAGGGTGCGCTGGGTCACGACGGGACTCCTTCTGATCATGATGGTGCGGGGCGGCTCACGACAAGCCCGAGGTTACAGGGCGTGTCCATGCACCCATTACGCAACGTCAGGTGTAATGGGGTCCGCCTGCGCGGCCTGCGCCGCGAACCGCGCCTTCGCCTCGTCGATCTTGCGGCCGTAGTGCACCGACGCCCACCACAGGGCCGCGAAAATCACCCCGAGGAAGAACATCGACGGCACCACGAAGCCCGCCGCGATCAGCGCGATCTGCAGCGCCCAGCCGAGCGCGATGCCGGCCGGCCGGGTCACCGCGCCGCACAGCGCGACCGACAGGAACATCGCGATCCCGCACACCGTCCACACCGTGGACGTGGTCAGATCCGGGTCCTTCATGGCGACCAGACCGGCGAAACCGATCACGAAGAACTCGCCGAGCAACGTCGAGGAACAGAGCGTACGCACGAGAGTCAGCCCCTCCCGAGGAGCAGTCGGGCCTCACCTACGGTGATGACGGAACCGGTGACGAGCACACCGCCGCCCGCGAACTCGCCGTCCTCCTCGGCCAGCGTGATCGCCGCCTCCAGCGCGTCCGGCAACCGCGGCTCGACCTGCACCCGCTCGTCGCCGAACACCTCGACGGCGATCGCGGCCAGCTCGTCCGCGTCCATCGCGCGATGACTGGAGTTCTGCGTGACGACGACCTCGGCGAACATCGGCTCGAAGGCTTCGAGCAGCCCGCGCACGTTCTTGTCGCCGCTGGCGCCGACCACTCCGATCAGCCTGCTGAAGTCGAACGCCTCGGCGACGGCCTCGGCGGTCGCACGGGCGCCCGCGGGGTTGTGCGCCGCGTCGAGCACAACGGTCGGCGACCGCCGCACCACCTCCAGCCGCCCCGGCGAGGTCACGGACGCGAAGGCCTTCCGCACCGTGTCGATCGCGAGCGGATCGGGCCGCTGGGCCCCCACCCCGAAGAACGCTTCCACGGCGGCCAGGGCGACAGCCGCGTTGTGCGCCTGGTACGGGCCGTGGAGGGGGAGGTAGATCTCCTCGTACTCGCCGCCGAGCCCGCGCAGGTTGATGAGCTGTCCGCCGACGGCGACGTTCCGGGACACGACCCCGAATTCGAGCCCTTCCCGGGCCACGGTCGCGTCCACTTCGACGGCCTTCTTCAGCAGCACCTGCGCCGCGTCCACCGGCTGCTGCGCCAGGATCACGGTCGCGTCCTGCTTGACGATGCCGGCCTTCTCCGTCGCGATCTCACCGGTCGTCCCGCCGAGGCGGTCGGTGTGGTCCAGATCGATCGGGGTGACCACGGCGACGTCCGCGTCGATGACGTTGGTGGCGTCCCAGGTGCCGCCCATGCCGACCTCCACGACGGCCACGTCGACGGGGGCGTCCGCGAAGGCGGCGTACGCCATGCCCGTCAGCACCTCGAAGAACGACAGCCGGAACTCCTGCTGCGCGTCGACCATCTCGATGTACGGCTTGATGTCGTGGTACGTCTCGATGAACCGCTCGGCGGAGATCGGGGCGCCGTCCAGGCTGATGCGCTCGGTGATCGACTGGACGTGGGGCGAGGTGTAGCGGCCGGTGCGGAGTTCGAAGGCACCGAGGAGGGCCTCGATCATGCGGGCCGTGGAGGTCTTGCCGTTGGTCCCTGTGATGTGGATCGAGGGGTACGAGCGCTGGGGGTCGCCCAGGACGTCCATCAGCGCGGCGATACGGCTGACCGACGGCTCGAGCTTCGTCTCGCCCCAGCGGGTGGCCAGCTCTGCCTCCACCTCGCGGAGGGCGGCGTCCAGCTGGGGGTCTTCGGGGCGACCGGGTACGTCGGCCTGAGGGGCGCCGGTGCCCTGGGTGCGGAGGGTTCGGCTGCCGGCCTCGATGACCGCGAGGTCGGGGTCGCGGTCTGTCTCGGCCTCGATGATCTCGTCGAACGGGTCGCTGTCAGTCACAGGGCCAGTTTAGGGGTGTGCCCAAGGATGGGGGTGGCTGGTCCTGGTTGGCGGGCGCGGGGAACATTGTGGCTGGTCGCGCAGTTCCCCGCGCCCCTTCAGGGCGCTCAAGCCTGAGGCAGGCTCTCCAGCTGGGCCTTGATGCGCTCGATGTCCTCGTCGGCCTTGGACAGGCGGCCGCGGATCTTGTCGACCACGTTGTCCGGGGCCTTGGCCAGGAACGCCTCGTTGCCGAGCTTGGCCGTTGCCTGGGCCTTCTCCTTCTCGGCCGCCGCCAGATCCTTCGCGAGGCGCTTGCGCTCCGCCGCGACGTCGATCGTGCCGGAGAGGTCGAGGGCGACCGTGGCGCCGGCGACCGGGAGGGTGGCCGTCGCCGCGAAGGTGTCGCCCTCGGGCTGGAGGCGGAGGAGCTGGCGGATGGCGGCCTCGTGGGGGGCGAGGGCCGTGCCGGTCAGGGTGAGGCGGGCCGGGACGCGCTGGCCGGGCTGGAGGCCCTGGTCGGCGCGGAAGCGGCGGACCTCGGTGATGACCTGCTGGAGGGTCTCGATCTCGCGCTCGGCGGCCTCGTCGCGGAAACCCGAGTCCTTGGGCCAGTCCGCGACGACGATCGACTCGCCGCCCGTGAGGGTCGTCCAGAGGGTCTCCGTGACGAACGGGACGATCGGGTGCAGCAACTTCAGGGTGACGTCGAGGACTTCACCGAGAACACGGCCGGAGACCTTCGCGGGCTCTCCGCCCGCCATGAACGTGGTCTTCGACAACTCGACGTACCAGTCGAAGACTTCGTCCCACGCGAAGTGGTAGAGCGCGTCGGAGAGCTTGGCGAACTGGAAGTCGTCGTAGAGCGCGTCGACTTGGGAGATCGTCTTGTTGAGCCGGGACAGGATCCAGCGGTCCGTGGCCGACAGCCGCTCGGCGGGCGGGAGTTCGCCCTCGATCGTCGCGCCGTTCATCAGCGCGAAGCGCGTGGCGTTCCAGATCTTGTTGGCGAAGTTCCGGGACGCCTGGACCCAGTCCTCGCCGATCGGCACGTCCGTACCGGGGTTGGCGCCGCGGGCCAGGGTGAAGCGGACGGCGTCGGAGCCGTACGCGTTCATCCAGTCCAGTGGATCGACCGCGGTACCCGAGGACTTGGACATCTTCTTGCCGAACTGGTCGCGGACCAGACCCGTCAACGCGATGGTCTTGAAGGGGACTTCACCGTCCATCGCGTACAGGCCGAACATCATCATCCGGGCGACCCAGAAGAAGATGATGTCGTGGCCGGTGAGCAGGACGTCGGTCGGATAGAACTTCTTGAGATCCGGGGTCTGTTCGGGCCAGCCGAGGGTCGAGAAGGGCCACAGGCCGGAGGAGAACCAGGTGTCCAGGACGTCGGAGTCCTGGGTCCAGCCCTCGCCGGTGGGCGGCTCCTCGTCGGGGCCGACGCAGACGACCTCGCCCTCCGGGCCGTACCAGACCGGGATGCGGTGGCCCCACCACAACTGCCGTGAGATGCACCAGTCGTGGAGGTTGTCGACCCAGTCGAAGTACCGCTTCTCCATCTCCTGGGGGTGGATCTTGACGCGGCCGTCACGGACCGCGTCGCCGGCCGCCTTGGCGAGCGGGGCGACCTTGACCCACCACTGCATGGACAGGCGCGGCTCGATGGTCGTCTTGCAGCGGGAGCAGTGGCCGACGGAGTGGACGTAGGGCCGCTTCTCGGCGACGATCCGGCCGTCGGCGCGGAGCGCGGCGACGATCGCGGAACGGGCCTCGAAACGGTCCAGGCCCTCGAACGGGCCGTGCACGGTGATGACACCGCGCTCGTCCATGACGGTCAGCGACTCCAGGTCGTGCCGCTGGCCGATGGCGAAGTCGTTCGGGTCGTGGGCCGGGGTCACCTTGACGGCGCCGGTGCCGAACTCCGGGTCGACGTGGGTGTCGGCGACGACCGGGATGGTGCGGTCGGTGAGCGGCAGCTTGATGTGCCGGCCGACGAGGTGCTTGTAGCGCTCGTCGTCGGGGTGGACGGCGACGGCGGTGTCACCGAGCATCGTCTCGGCACGGGTCGTGGCGACGACGATGGTGTCGTCCCCTTCCCCGTACTTCATGGAGACGAGCTCGCCGTCGTCGTCCTGGTACTCGACCTCGATGTCCGAGATCGCGGTGAGACAGCGCGGGCACCAGTTGATGATGCGCTCGGCGCGGTAGATCAACTCGTCGTCGTAGAGCCGCTTGAAGATGGTCTGGACGGCCTGGGACAGGCCCTCGTCCATGGTGAACCGCTCACGGGTCCAGTCGACGCCGTCGCCGAGCCGGCGCATCTGGCCGAGGATCTTGCCGCCGTACTCGTCCTTCCACTGCCAGACACGCTCGACGAACGCCTCGCGCCCCAGGTCGTGCCGGGACTTGCCCTCCTTGCCGAGCTCGCGCTCGACGACGTTCTGGGTGGCGATCCCCGCGTGGTCCATCCCCGGCAGCCACAGCGACTCGAAACCCTGCATGCGCTTACGACGGGTCAGCGCGTCCATCAGCGTGTGCTGGAAGGCGTGCCCGAGGTGCAGCGAGCCGGTGACGTTCGGCGGCGGAATGACGATCGTGTACGGCGGCTTCTCACTCTTCGCGTCCGCCTCGAAGTAACCCCGCTCCACCCAGCGCTCGTACAGCGGCCCCTCTACGTCGGCCGGCGCGTACTGGGTCGGCAGTTCGGAGTCGGGCGCTGATGGCTGCTGCTGAGCGTTCTCGGTCACGGGGCCAGTTTAGGGGTGTCGCGGGGGTGTCCCGAAACGCGTTTGTTCTGTAACGGTGCGACCCCTGATGCCGTGCGGTTCCTGTGACTGAGCCAGGATGTCGGGAACACATAAGCATCTGGAGGGGAACCCAGAATGAGCTACAACCAGCCGGGCCCGTACGGCGGGCAGCCTCAGCAGCCCGGGCCGTACGGGCAGCCGGGTCCCTACGGCCCGCCTCCGCAGCAGGCGCCGCAGGGCGCCCCTCAGCCCGGCTACGGCTACCCCCAGCAGCCGCCCGCCCAGCCCGGTTACGGCTATCCGCAGCAGTCCCCGCAGGCCCCCTACGGCCAGCCGCAGCCGCCGTACGGGCAGCAACCGCCTTACGGGCAGCCGCCGTACGGCGTTCCGGAGCCCCCGGCGCCCGGTGGCGGGAAGAAGCGGACGGGGCTGATCATCGGCTCGGTGGCGGTCGTCGCCGCCGTCGCGGTGGGTGTGTGGTTCGTGATCGGCGGCGGGAGCGGCAGCGGTGGTGTGGCCGACGACGGCGCGCACAAGCTGACCGCGCCGGCGACGGTCATCAACGGGACGTACAAGAAGTCGGACAACGCCGACTCCGCGGACACGATGACCAAGGACGACAAGGCCGACTTCGAGAAGTGGGGCGTGAAGAACCCCGTGGAGGTCAGCGCCGGTTACGAGAACGGCAGCGGACTGGCGCAGAAGACGCTGTCCTTCGACGGTGTGTACGGCACGATCGACGACCCCGAGGCCGTCGTGGACGCCATGTTCGCCAAGGTCAAGACGGAGTCGGAGAAGGACCAGAGCAGCGAGAGCAGCAGCGGCAAGCTGATCGGCAGCCCGGAGAAGGTCACTCCGGCGGGCTTCTCCAACGGCGTCATGAAGTGCCAGGTCGCCGAGATCGCCAACAACGACACGTCGAGCACCGCGGCCGGTGCCGCGAAGACCATCAAGCTGCCGATGTGCATCTGGGGCGACCACAGCACCGTGGCCGTCGTCAGCGCGTTCGGGATCGCCGAACTCGCCGCGGGGAACGGCGGAACCGTCGAGAGCACGGCGGCCTTGGCCGCGAAGCTCCGCAACGACGTCCGCGTCAAGGTCTGACACACGGCCCAACCACGAAGGGGCCCCGGTCAGTTGGACTGACCGGGGCCCCTCGGCAATGAAAGACCTGTCGCTACGCCGTCTTCTGCTCGCCCGGGCCCCGGCCGCGTGCGTCGCGCGGGATGAGGGTCGGGTTGACGTTCGAGAGGACGACGTCCGCCGTGATGACCACGCGGGCCACGTCCTTGCGGGACGGGACCTCGTACATGACGCCCTGGAGGACTTCCTCCATGATGGCGCGCAGGCCGCGCGCGCCGGTTTGGCGGAGGATGGCCTGGTCGGCGATGGCTTCGAGGGCCTCGCGCTCGAAGTCCAGCTCCACACCGTCGAGTTCGAAGAGGCGCTGGTACTGCTTCACCAGTGCGTTGCGCGGCTCGATGAGGATCTGGAGCAGGGCCTCGCGGTCCAGGTTGTGGACCGAGGTGATGACGGGCAGACGCCCGATGAACTCGGGGATCATGCCGAACTTGACCAGGTCCTCGGGCATGACGTCCTCGAACTGGTCCTTGGACTGCAGCTCCCGCTTGGAGCGGATCGTCGCCCCGAAGCCGATGCCCTTGGCGCCGGCCCTGGACTCGATGAGCTTCTCCAGGCCCGCGAAGGCGCCGCCCACGATGAACAGGACGTTCGTCGTGTCGATCTGGATGAACTCCTGGTGGGGGTGTTTACGGCCGCCCTGCGGCGGGACCGAGGCCGTGGTGCCCTCCAGGATCTTCAGCAGGGCCTGCTGGACGCCCTCGCCGGAGACGTCACGGGTGATCGAGGGGTTCTCGCTCTTGCGAGCCACCTTGTCGATCTCATCGATGTAGATGATGCCCGTCTCGGCCTTCTTGACGTCGTAGTCAGCGGCCTGGATCAGCTTGAGCAGGATGTTCTCGACGTCCTCGCCGACGTAGCCCGCCTCCGTGAGCGCGGTCGCGTCGGCGATCGCGAACGGGACGTTCAGCATGCGGGCCAGGGTCTGTGCGAGGAGGGTCTTGCCCGAGCCCGTGGGGCCGAGCAGGAGGATGTTGGACTTCGCCAACTCGATGGCGTCCTCGCGGCTCTGGCCGCCGCCGTTCTCGCCGGCCTGGACGCGCTTGTAGTGGTTGTACACCGCGACCGAGAGTGCCTTCTTCGCCGACTCCTGGCCGACGACGTAACCCTCGAGGAACTCGTAGATCTCGCGGGGCTTGGGGAGTTCCTCCCAGCGCACCTCGCTCGTCTCCGCGAGTTCTTCCTCGATGATCTCGTTGCAGAGGTCGATGCACTCGTCGCAGATGTACACACCGGGCCCTGCGATGAGCTTCTTGACCTGCTTCTGGCTCTTGCCGCAGAACGAGCACTTGAGCAGATCGCCGCCGTCACCGATGCGTGCCACGGTGTGCTTCCCCTTCGCCTGGGAGCCGCCTGGGTACAGCGGCTCCTGGTGCTGCCTTATGTCCGACGGTACCTTGCCGGGCCCCCCGTTCGGGCCCCCCTTGGCACGGTTCACTTCCACGTGGACCGTGCCGAGGGGTGGTGGACGATACAGGGTCCGGGTCAGCGGACGTCGGCGTTGTTCATCTTCCGGGTGGAGATGATCTGGTCGATCAGGCCGTACGACAGGGCGTCCTCGGCCGTGAGGATCTTGTCGCGCTCGATGTCCTCGCGGATCTTCTCCAGCGGGGTCGTCGAGTGCTTGGCCAGCATGTCCTCCAGCTGGGCACGCATGCGGAGGATCTCGTTGGCCGCGATCTCCAGGTCGGAGACCTGGCCCCGGCCCGTCTCGCTGTAGGGCTGGTGGATCAGCACGCGCGCGTTCGGCAGCGCCATGCGCTTGCCCGGCGTACCGGCGGCCAGCAGGACGGCGGCGGCGGACGCCGCCTGGCCCATGCAGACCGTCTGGACGTCGGGCTTCACGAACTGCATCGTGTCGTAGATCGCAGTGAGAGCCGTGAAGGAGCCGCCGGGGCTGTTGATGTAGATCGAGATGTCGCGGTCGGGGTCCATCGACTCCAGGCACAGCAGCTGCGCCATGACGTCGTTGGCCGACGCGTCGTCGATCTGGACGCCGAGGAAGATCACGCGCTCCTCGAAGAGCTTCGCGTACGGGTCGTACTCGCGGACGCCCTGCGAGGTGCGCTCCACGAAGCGCGGGATCACATAACGGGACTCGGCGGCGGGAGCCGTGTATTCGGCGCGTGCGTGGTCGTTCAGGCCGTTGCCGGGGAAGTTGTTCACTGTCTCTCTCCTGGGGGCTGTGGCGGTCGGCTGATGGCTGTCCTGGGGCCTCAGGCCCCGGTGCCGCCGCCGCCCGGCATACCGGCGGCCGTAGGCATGATGTCGTCGATGAGGCCGTACTCCTTGGCCTCGATCGGGTCGAACCAGCGGTCGCGGTCCGAGTCGCGCGTGATCTGCTCCACCGACTGACCGGTGTGGAAGGCGGTCAGCTCCGCCATCCGCTTCTTGGTGTGCAGCAGCCGCTCGGCGTGGATCTTGATGTCCGAGGCGGAACCGGCGAGGCCGGCCGAGGGCTGGTGGATCAGGATCTCGGCGTTCGGCAGCGCGAAGCGCTTGCCGGGGGTGCCCGCGCTCAGCAGGAACTGGCCCATCGAGGCCGCCATGCCCATGGCGATGGTCACCACGTCGTTCTTGATGTACTGCATGGTGTCGTAGATCGCCATGCCGGCTGTGATCGAGCCGCCGGGGCTGTTGATGTAGAGAAAGATGTCCTTGTCCGGATCGGAGGCAAGGAGGAGGAGCTGTGCGGTGATCTTGTTCGCGATGTCGTCGTCGACCGCCTGGCCGAGGAAGATGATCCGCTCACCGAGCAGTCGGTTGTAGACCTGGTCGCCGAGGCCACCGAAAGAGGGCTCGCCGGCGGCTGTAGGCATCAGATTCGTCACGTATCCACCTGCTCGTCTTTACGACGGCGCCGGGCCGTCTCACGTGTACTGCCGGGGGCAACGGGGACTCCCCTGCCCTCGTATTCATGGACCCTAACGCGCGGGCTCCTCCGGAGAATCCCGCAAAGGGAACTGTTCGCTGTCAGCGCATGTACCGCGCTGGTGAGACCCCGGGTAAGAGCAGGGGCCCCGGGGCGCGAAGTCCCCGGGGCCCCTGTGTGCCTCTGCGTGCCGTGCTTACGCCTCGGCGGGCTCCTCGGCGGCGGCCTCGACGGTCTCGACCGTCTCGATGGCTGCCTCCGTCTCGTCCTCGTCGTCGAGGTCGACGATCTCGCCGTTGGTGTCCTTCACGGTGGCGGCCTCGACCACGACGGCCAGGGCCTTGCCGCGGGCGACCTCGCCGACGAGGAGCGGGACCTGGCCGCCCTCGACGACGGCCTGGGCGAACTGGTCGGGGGACATGCCGGAGGAGGCGGCGCGACGCATGAGGTGCTCGGTGAGCTCCTCCTGGTTGACGTTCAGCTTCTCCTTGTTGACGAGCTCGTCGAGGACGAACTGCGTCTTGATGCCCTTGACCGCGGCTTCCTTGGTCTCGGCGTCGAACTCCTCGGCCGTCTTGCCCTGGATCTCGAGGTACTTCTCGAGGTCGAGGCCCATCTGGCCGAGCTGGTGGTGCTCCAGGTTGTGCTTGCGGGTGTTGATCTCGTCCTCGAGCAGCTTCTCGGGGACGGGCACCTCGACGAGCTCGAGGAGCTTGTCCAGGACGCGCTCCTGGGCCTGCGTGGCCTGGTCGTACTGCTTCATGTTCTCGAGGCGCTTGCGGCTGTCGGCGCGCAGCTCCTCCAGGGTGTCGAACTCGGAGGCGAGCTGGGCGAACTCGTCGTCCAGCGCGGGGAGTTCGCGCGCGGCGACCTGGCTCACCCTGACGGTGACCTGGGCCTCCTGGCCGGCCGCGGAGCCGCCCTTGAGCTCGGAGGCGAAGGTGGCCTCGCCACCGGCCTCCAGGCCCGTGACGGCCTCGTCGATGCCGTCGAGGAGCTCGCCGGAACCGATGGTGTACGAGACGCCCTCGGCGACGCCGTCCTCGAGGACCTCGCCGTCGACCTTGGCCTCCAGGTCGAGGGTGACGACGTCACCGTCGGCGGCGGCGCGCTCGACCGGGGAGGTCGAGGCGAAGCGCTCGCGGAGCTGCTCGACGGACTTGTCGATGTCCTCTTCGCTGACCTCTACGGCGTCGACCTCGACCTCGATGCCCGAGTAGTCCGGGATCTCGATGGCCGGGCGGATGTCGACCTCGGCGGTGAAGTTCAGCGTCTCGCCGTCCTTCAGCTCCGTGATGTCGACCTCGGGCTGGCCGAGCGGGTTGAGCTCCGCCTCGTTGACCGCCTCGGTGTAGAACTTCGGGAGCGCGTCGTTGACCGCCTCCTCCAGCACCGCACCGCGGCCGAACCGCTGGTCGATGACGCGCGCCGGGATCTTGCCCTTCCGGAAGCCCTTCACCGTGACCTGCTGGTTGATCTTCTTGTACGCCGCGTCGAGGCTGTCCTTGAGCTCCTCGAAGGGCACCTCGATGCTGAGCCGAACCCGGGTCGGGTTCAGGGTCTCCACGGCGCTCTTCACGGTTCGGTCTCCTTGGGGGCTGACTTCTTGGGTTGCGGACCCAGACAGGTCCGGCGGTTTCTGGTCGCCCGGAGGACTTCAGAGTGTGAGAGACACACGGGCGCGCAGCTTGCATAGTAGCCGCAGCGGCTGGACGCCCCAAAAGGCGATCGCGCGAGGTACTGGTGTGGTACCGGTCCCGGAGGTCCGGCAGGTGGTCGGGGTGGCGGGATTTGAACCCACGGCCTTCCGCTCCCAAAGCGGACGCGCTACCAAGCTGCGCCACACCCCGTCTGGTGCGACACGTAGGGTACATGGCCGCAGGCAGTGGAGCCGCCGCATTTCACGAGCGCCGGGGGTGCGGGGAATGGGGTGTGCGCCGAAGGTGCCCGACCCGCTACGATGCTCTCTGTGCCGCGGTCGTCTGACCTGCGGCGCGTCATGTGCGGGCGTAGCTCAATGGTAGAGCACTAGTCTTCCAAACTAGCTACGCGGGTTCGATTCCCGTCGCCCGCTCCAGGCAGCTCAGGGCCAGGTCGGAGGGTCGTTCCTCCGCCTGGCCCCGACTCGTTTCCGGGGGGGGCGGGAAGACGCCTCACGTACGGGAGTCACGGTCCCGCAGGGCGCTGATGCTGCCGCCGGCGTCGCTGAAGTGCTGGTACCCGTGAGCCTGTCGGCGCGCGTCACGGAATTCCCTCGTGGCCGCCGCCTCGATGCGCCCCGCGTCCGGACCGGTGGCCTGCCGACGCCGATCCCGGCGCACCAGTACGACCAGAGCGGTCGCCACAACGGATACGAGCGCCAACGCAGTCATGGCCAGGTAGACCATCGTCACCCCGTGATCACCTCGGACCGCTCGTCACGGTCCGCGTCCCGGCGCCGACCGCCGAAGACCGTCCAGGCGACCGTACTCACTCAGCCGTCGCGGCGGCTCGGGTGCTCCCCGGCAGCAACGGCTCGGTGAACTCTGCCGTTCTCCGGCAACTTCACGATGCCCGGTCGGAGGATGCCGACTCCTTGGTGAATCGTCCCGCCGTCAGAAGCTGATGGAGTTGATCGTCTCCGCTATCGAGTTCAGGAACCGGTTGATGGACGGTGCCATGCCGGTCGAGGCGAGGAAGAAGCCGAAGAGGATGGCGACTATGGCTGGGCCGGCCTTGATCGATCCCCCTCGGATCAACACCACCAGGATGATCGCCAACAGCAGCACCACAGACAGTGAAATGGCCACAACTGATCACACCCTCGGTCGGTCCGCTCTCCCGGCCCGGGGACGCCACCGCGCGCACCCCCGCCAGAACCATCGTGCCACCAACCCGGCCCACCTATGCGGCGGGTGACGCATCGTTGGTCGCAAAGGTTCGGAAGAGAAACGTTCGCAGCCCGTTCGATTTATTGGCAGCAGCACACGAACAGGCGTTCCCGGCATGGCTGTTTGCGCCTTTTGTTCGGGATGAATCATGACATCTCAGAAACTTTTCGGACGCGCGTCCGATGGTTTCACCGATTCCCACAGGCAACGCTAGGGTGCCTCAGATGTTCCACGCTCCCACGCCCTCCGGCCAGAACGAACAGAGCAAAAAGAACGAACAGAACGAACTGACCAAACCGCGCGACGCGTTCTTCGACAACGCGAAGTACCTGGCGATCCTGCTGGTCGCCGTCGGACACTCCTGGGAACCCCTCAAGGGCGGCGACAGAGTGCTCCAGGGCCTGTACATGGTCGTGTACAGCTTCCACATGCCGGCCTTCATCATCATCTCCGGCTACTTCTCCCGGAGTTTCGACCTCCGCCCCGACCGCCTGAAGCGGCTCATCACCGGTGTCGCCGTGCCGTACGTCGTCTTCGAGATCGCCTACTCGCTCTTCAGCCGGTACGCCAACGACGACCCGCACCAGAGGATCACCCTCCTCGACCCGCTGTATCTCACCTGGTTCCTCTGCGCGTTGTTCATCTGGCGGCTGACCACCCCGATCTGGAAACTGGTCCGCCACCCGCTGCCGTTCGCGCTCGGCATCGCCATGCTCGCCTCCTGCACCCCGGACATGACCGACGACTTCGACCTGCAGCGGCTGGCGCAGTTCCTGCCGTACTTCGTGCTCGGTCTGGTCCTGAGGCCCGAGCACTTCCAGTGGGTGCGCCGGCGCGCGGTGCGGCTCCTGTCCGTGCCGGTGTTCGTCAGCGCGCTGGCCGTCGGCTACTGGGCGGTGCCGCGGATGAACGCCGGCTGGTTCTACCACCACGACTCCGCGCAGGAGTTCGGCGCGCCCTGGTGGGCGGGGCCGGTGATGATGCTCCTGATGTTCGCCTGCTCGCTGCTGCTGACGGCCGGCTTCTACTCCTGGGTGCCGGGCCGCAGGACGTGGTTCACGGCGCTCGGCGCGGGCACGCTCTACGGCTATCTGCTGCACGGCTTCCTGATCAAGGGCGCCGGTTACGCGGGCCTGTTCCACCACACCTGGCTGCACCGGCCCTACGGCGTGCTCCTCGTGAGCGCCCTCGCGGTCACCGCCGTCACCCTGCTGTGCACCCCGCCCGTACGACGGGTGTTCCGCTTCGCGGTCGAGCCGCGCATGGAGTGGGCGTTCCGGCGCGACGCGGCCGAACTGGCCCGCGATCGCACGCAGTTGGCGCAGCCTGTCGTACGCGAGAAGGTCAACGCCTAGTCGGAGACGGCGAGTCCGAGAAGTGCGCGCATCCGTGCGTACTTCTCGGTCAGTCGTGCGCGGGTCGCCTCGTCGAGGACGGCGAGGCGGGCCGGGTCCGCGTTGTGCGCCAGGTCCGCTTCCTTGACGAGCAGCGCGCCGGGGGTCGCGAGCACGCGCCCGGCGTACGCCTGCGGGGTCTCCCCCGCCCGCTTGGTGAGCGCCAGCACGATGTCCTTCGTACGACGGGTCAGCGCGGCCTCGTCCAGCCATCGCTCGGTGAGCGCGTCGTCCTCCACGGAGTCGTGCAGCCAGGCCGCCGCGATCTGTTCGGCGTCCCCGCCCCGCACCCGCACACCCTCCGCCACGGCCCTCAGGTGCTCGGCGTAGGGCCGGCCCGCCTTGTCGGTCTGGCCCTCGTGCGCGGCGCGGGCGAGGGCCTCGACCTCGGCCACCGTCAGGAGCGAGGTCACCGGGCCGGCCCCTGTGCCGACGCGGAGGCCGACGCCGTAGGGCCCTCGCGGCAGACCAGGAGCAGGGCGCGGTCGTCGTTGACGTCCTTGGCGACCGCCTCGATGAGGTGCCAGGCGGCGCCGTGGAAGCCGCCGGCGACATAGCGGTCGGCCTCGCCGGTGAGGCGGTCGATGCCCTCGACGATGTCCCGGTCGGAGGTCTCGACCAGGCCGTCCGTGAAGAGCATCAGCACGTCTCCGGGGCGTAGCGAGCCCTTCACGGGGTCGAACTGAGCGCCGTCGTAGACCCCCAGCAGGGGCCCTTCCGCCGCCTTCTCCTCCCAGCGGCCGCTGCCCGCGCTGAGCTGGAGGCCCGGCGGGTGTCCCGCGGAGAAGAGTTCGTAGTCGCCGGAGTCGAGGTCCAGGACGAGGTGGATCGAGGTGGCGAAGCCCTCGTCCCAGTCCTGGCGGAGGAGGTAGCCGTTGGCGGCGGGCAGGAAGGCGTGCGGGGGCAGGGAGCCGAGCAGGCCGCCGAAGGCGCCGGACAGGAGCAGGGCGCGCGAACCCGCGTCCATGCCCTTGCCGGAGACGTCGGTGAGGACGACCTCCATGGTCCGACCACCGTTCGTACGGGCCGCGACGACGAAGTCCCCCGAGAAGGACTGGCCGCCCGCCGGGCGCAGTGCCATCTCCCGGTGCCAGCCCTGCGGCAGTTGCGGGAGCTTGCTCTGCACCCGGATGCGTTCGCGCAGGTCGAAGAGCATGGTGCCGCCGCGCCGCCAGGGCACGCCGACGCGGCTGCGGAACTGGGCGATCAGCAGCCCGAAGAAGCCGCACGCGGCCACCACGAGCACCACGCCCGGGGTCACGCGTGCCGGGCCCTCGGTGTACGGGCCGAGCTTCACCGACTCGACGATCAGACCGGTGGCCGCCGCCGCGTACAGGCCGAGCAGGCTCGCGGGGCGCAGCAGCAGGCCGCCCGCGACGATCGGCAGGACCAGCGCGGCCGGTGAGAACCACACCGCGTTGGCGAGGGTCATGGCCGCGATCACCGGGATCGTGATCAGCAGTCCGGCCAGCGCGACCCAGTCCGAGCCGTCCCCGCGGAAGTAGTCGACGGCACTTCTGCGCAGGCCGGTGCGGACCCGGTGAACCAGCTTCCTCAACCGGGCCATGAACGTGTCGGCCTCCGCGCGCCGCTCTCGTCCTGCTGCCATTAGTTCGGGACCCTATCCATCCGACCAGCCGCTTGGCACGGGAGGTCCCACTTGTCCCCCCTGCGAGGTTCAACTTCACAGTGAACTTCACCAAAGGCCCCTGTGCGGCCGCCCGGCGGAAATTCCCTGGCTCGTCCCGCAATGCGCTGATAGGCATGGTCCATGGGGACTGACGCGAGAAACACGCCCGCCGACCGGACCGAGCTGCGGGTGCTGCGGCGGGACGAGTGGAACACCTGGTACGACACCCTGATCACCGCGTTCGGCGGGACTCCGGAGTCGCCCGAGGAGCGTGAGCTGTGGGACGGGCTCACCGAGGTCGACCGCTCCCTCGGCATCTGGGACGGCGACGCGTGCGTGGGAACGGCGGGCGCGTTCAGCTTCCGGGTCACCGTGCCCGGCGGCGCCTCCGTGCCGGCCGCGGGCATCACGATGGTCAGCGTGGCCGCCACCCACCGGCGCCGCGGCCTCCTGACGTCCATGATGCGGCGGCAGTTGGACGACGTACGGTCCTGGGGCGAGCCGCTCGCCGTACTGACGGCCTCCGAGCCCGCGATCTACGGCCGGTTCGGGTACGGCATCGCCACGCTGCGCGGGAGCGCCGAGATCGACACCGCCCGGGTGCGGCTGACGGTACCGCCGGGCACGGACGACGTACGGCTGCGCTACGCCTCACCCGGCGCCGTGCGCGAGGAGTGCGAGGCGGTGTACGCGCGGCAGGTGGCCGGGCGGCCGGGGATGCTGGCGCGGCGGCCCGGGTGGGAGAACCTGCCGCTGCTGGACCCGGAGAGCGAGCGGGCGGGCGCGTCACCGCTGCAGTGCGTGGTCGCCGAGCGCGAGGGTGAAGTCGTCGGCTACGCGCGGTACTTCGTCAAACCCGAGTGGGACGGCGCCGGGCCGAAGGGCGAGGTGCGGCTGCGTGATCTGGAGGCGCTGGACCCTGCGTCGTACGCGGCGCTGTGGCGGTTCCTCTTCGGCATCGACCTGACGTCGAAGCTGTCGCTGCGCAGCCGTCCCGTCGACGACTCCTGGCAGCATCTCGTCTCCGACCTCCGACGTTGCGGGCTGCGGCAGCAGGACTCGCTGCATGTACGGCTGGTGGACCTGGGGGCCGCGCTGGAGGCGCGCACGTATCAGACGCCGGTGGACGTCGTGTTCGAGGTCGAGGACGTCTTCTGCCCCTGGAACGAGGGGCGTTGGCGGCTCACCGGCGACGCGAAGGGCGCGTCCTGCAAGCGGACCGAGGAGCCGGCCGATCTCGCCCTGTCCGTGCGGGAGTTGGGGTCCGCGTATCTCGGCGGGTTCTCCCTCGCGTCGCTCGCGGGCGCGGGGCGGGTGCGGGAGCTGCGGGCGGGCGCGCTGGCGGAGGCGTCACTGGCCTTCGGGTCGGCGGTCGCGCCGTGGCTGCCGCACGGGTTCTAGAACCGGCTTACGCCCGCTGGCAGTTGGGGCACCAGAAGAGGTTGCGGGCGGCGAGGTCGGCGGTGCGGATCTCGCTGCCGCAGATGTGGCAGGGCTGGTTGGCGCGGCGGTAGACGTAGACCTCGCCGCCGTGGTCGTCCACGCGCGGCGGGCGGCCCATCGCCTCGGGGGTGTGTTCGGGGCGGACGGTGTCGATGCGGTTGTTGCGGACGCCCTCGCGCATCAGGTCGACCAGGTCGGCCCAGATCGCGTCCCACTCGGCGGGGGTGATGTCCCGGCCCGCGCGGTACGGGTCGATGCCGTGCCGGAAGAGGACCTCGGCGCGGTAGACGTTGCCGACCCCGGCGATGACCTTCTGGTCCATGAGCAGGGCCGCGACGGTCGTACGGCTGCGGGCGACACGTCGGTACGCCGTGCTCGGGTCGGTGTCGGCCGGCGGGCGCAGGGGGTCGGGGCCGAGGCGGTCGTGTATCGCCCGCTTCTCGGTGTCCGTGATCAGGGCGCAGGTGGTCGGGCCGCGGAGATCGACGTACGACGAGTCGTTCGCGAGGCGCAGGCGGACGGTGTCCGTGGGCGGGGGCGCGGGGGCGTCGCCGAAGTTGACCTTGCCGAAGAGGCCCAGGTGGATGTGGATCCAGTCGTCGTCCCGGAAACCCAGGAAGAGATGCTTGCCGTGGGCTTCGGTGCGGGTGAGTTCCGAGCCGTTCAGCAGCGCGGCGGCGTCACTGAACTTGCCCTGGGGACTGGTGACTTGCACGGGGCCGCCGCCGAAACGACCGCCGTAGTCCAGCGCAAGCCGATGAATAGTGTGCCCCTCTGGCACTACCGCGATTCCTTTCCCACCCGCCCACCCGTCTCGGTCACTTGACGGGTGGGCCTCGAAAAGCCTTCTACTGCTGCGGGTGGTGCGCCGGGATCTCCGGCAGCTCCCCCGTCGCCTCGTACGCCGTCAGCATGTCGATGCGGCGCTGGTGCCGCGGGTCCTCGGAGAACGGCGTGGACACGAACGTCTCGACGAACTTCGTCGCCTCGTCCCGCGAGTGCATCCGCGCGCCGACCGCGACGACGTTCGCGTTGTTGTGCTGCCGGCCGAGCGACGCGGTCTCCTCGCTCCAGGCGAGGGCCGCACGGACGCCCTTGACCTTGTTCGCCGCGATCTGCTCGCCGTTGCCGGAGCCGCCGATCACGATGCCGAGGGCCTCGGGGTCGGCGGCCGTGCGCTCGGCGGCGCGGAGGCAGAAGGGCGGGTAGTCGTCCTGTGCGTCGAAGATGTGCGGCCCGCAGTCGACGGGCTCATGACCCGCCTTCTTCAGCCACTCGACGAGGTGGTTCTTGAGTTCGAAGCCCGCATGGTCGGAGCCGAGATACACGCGCATGGGTCGAGTGTGACATGCCTGTTTCGGGGCAGCAGCGCGGGGGGCTGGTCCAGAAAGCGGGCAGCAACAATACAGCCACCCGAAGGAACCTCAAGAAAACCTCAAGTAACGATCAGGAATCAAAGGTTCACTAATCTCTTTGCCTCCGATTCACTGGACCGTCTTGTTCAACGGCGCAAAGGAATTTTCCCCCCATGACTGCCCCCAAGACTGATGGTTCCGGCCTCCAGGCAGGTCTCAAGAACCGGCATCTGTCGATGATCGCGATCGGTGGCGTCATCGGCGCCGGTCTGTTCGTCGGGTCCAGCTCCGGCATCGCGACCGCGGGCCCCGGCATCCTGCTCTCCTACGCGCTCGTCGGCACGCTCGTGGTGCTGGTGATGCGCATGCTCGGTGAAATGTCGGCCGCGAACCCCACGTCCGGCTCGTTCTCCGCGCACGCCGACCGGGCGCTCGGCCGCTGGGCCGGCTTCTCGATCGGCTGGCTGTACTGGTTCTTCTGGGTCGTCGTGCTCGCCGTCGAGGCGACCGCCGGCGCCAAGATCCTCGAAGGGTGGATCCCCGCCGTACCGCAGTGGGGCTGGGCCCTGATCGTGATGGTGGTGCTGACCGCCACGAACCTCGTATCGGTCGGCTCCTACGGCGAGTTCGAGTTCTGGTTCGCCGGGATCAAGGTCGTGGCGATCGGCGCGTTCATCGTCGTCGGCGCGCTGGCGGTCTTCGGCGTGCTGCCCGGCGCCCACACCGACAAGGCCGGCCTCGGCAACCTCACCGACCACGGCGGCTTCCTGCCGAACGGCCCCGGCGCGATCCTGACCGGCGTCCTGCTGGTCGTCTTCTCCTTCATGGGCAGCGAGATCGCCACCCTGGCCGCCGGCGAGTCCGAGGACCCGCAGCGCGCGGTCACCAAGTCGACCAACAGCATCATCTGGCGCATCGGCGTCTTCTACCTCGGCTCGATCCTCGTCGTCGTCTGTCTGCTCCCCTGGAACGACCCGTCGATCAAGGAGCAGGGCTCGTACGTCGCCGCCCTCGACTCCCTCGGTATCGCGCACGCCGGCCAGATCATGAACTTCATCGTGCTGACCTCGGTGCTGTCCTGCCTCAACTCCGGCCTCTACACGGCCTCCCGCATGGCCTTCTCGCTCGGCGGCCGCGGCGACGCCCCGGCCGCGTTCGCCCGGACGACCTCCCGCGGCGTACCGATGGCGGCGATCGTCGCGTCGGTCGTCTTCGGCTTCGTGGCGGTGTTCTTCAACTACGCCTTCCCGGACACCGTGTTCCTCTTCCTGGTCAACTCCTCCGGCGCGGTTGCGCTGTTCGTCTGGCTGGTGATCTGCGCGTCCCAGCTCCGCATGCGCCGGATCATCGAGCGCGAGTCGCCGGAGAAGCTCGTCGTACGGATGTGGCTGTACCCGTATCTGACCTGGGCAACGATCGCCCTGATCGTGTTCGTCCTCGGCTACATGCTCACCGACACCAAGGGCGAGAGCAGCGGCCGTACGACCGTCCTGCTGTCGCTGCTGGTCGCGCTGGCCGTGGTGGCGGTCTCGGTGATCAAGGAGCGGGTGCGGGGCGGGCAGGCCGTCGCGGTCGCCGACACGGACAAGGTGTCTGTGGGATGAGGGAGTTCACAGCACGACGAAGCTGTTCTTGACCCTGTCGTAGGTCTTCTGGGCCCGGGTCTCCACGTCCGGCCGGTACCAAGTGTTGATCTGGTACGACTTCCCGTCCGCGTCGAAGCCGAGCAGCCGGGCGTGCCAGGGGGTGCCCTTGAGAGTGAACGTGTACTCCCAGACCACGGCTGGGTAGCCGCGGAACGTCGTGCTGACGAGCCGGATCTTCCGGTAGTCCTGCCCCTGGTGGGCGTTCCGTTCCGAGGCCTCCCACGTCCGCATCAGATCGCCGCGGGCGAGGGAGGACTTGCCCACGAGTTCCTGGCTGCCGTCCGGGGACGTGTAGTGGACCTCGGCCCCCGTCTTCAGATCCCGCCGCCACCCGGCGGGCGTCGCCCACGCGAACCCGCCCGCCTCCTGGTGCGTTCCCGGGGGCAGGCTCGGGGGGCGGGAGGTGCCCTCGACCGTGGGAGAGGGGGACGGGGACGGGGTGGCGGAAGCTGACGGGTCGGTCGGAGTCGACGAGGCGCCGGCCGACCCCGTCGACCCCGTCGATGCCTTCGGCGCCGGGCCCGTTGCCGTGTCGTCGGACGAGCCGTTCCCGTGCACGAGGATCGCCGCGACCACCGCGCCCGCTACGGCTACGGCCGCGGCGGCGATCAGTCCGGTACGGCGGTGGGGGCGGGAGCGGGTGGTGAACGGCTGCGCGGGGCCGGGCAGCCGGGCGGGGTGGGGGCCGAGGTC